>VIFX01000025.1:0-102501 GCA_006864685.1 Mycolicibacterium hodleri
GCCGCCGCCTGGCGTGAAGGTGTACCTGTGCAAGGACGACTCGTACACGTTCACCCAGAGCCCGAAACGTGGGGCGACCTGCGCGGAGAACGGCGGCGTCAAGCAATGGATCGCCGGCTGATCGTTCCGGACTATCCGGCGTAGCCCTCTTCTTTGGCCGCCTGTTGCAGGTCGTCGCGCGCCCGGGCCACCCTGGAGCGGATGGTGCCGATGGGACATCCGCAAACCTCGGCGGCTTCGGCGTAGGTCAGGCCGAGGACCTGCGTGAGCACCAGCGCTTCACGGCGTTCGGCGTCGAGACCGTCGAGCAGCATCCGGATTTCGACCATCCCCTCGATCCGGTCACCGCCGCGCCGAGCGCCAACCACGTCGTCCAGGTCGAGGACGTAGGCTGGCCGCGGCCGGCTGGTGTTGTACCGAATTTGGTCGACGACCACGCGACGGGCGATCGACATCAACCAGGTCTTCGCGGTAGAACGGCCGCTGAAGCGGGGCAGTGACTTGATCGCTCGCAGGAAGGTTTCCTGCGTCAGATCGTCGGCGCTGCCCGGATCGGCCAGATAGGCGACGGTTCGCCAGACGTCGCGCTGGGTGGCTTCGATGAACATCGTGAGTGCCGCTCGATCGCCTCGGCCCGCAGCCTTGGCGAGCTGGGTCACTCGATCGTCGTCGCCGCTTGTCGCCACGGCTACGGAGCGTAGGCCATGAACGCCGGGAACTCTTCTCCGCACGGAGACGACCAAGTTCCTGGGGCACGACGTTGAACAGGAGGTGGAGTCGACGATGTCGACCACGACCGCGGAGGCAGGCGACGACACGGCCGGCGCACACCGCGTACAACTCGACGTCGACGGGATGTCGTGCGCCGCGTGCGCGGGTCGGGTCGAGTCGGCGCTCAACAAGCTCCCCGGGGTCAGGGCGTCGGTGAACTTCGCCACCCGTGTCGCCACGATCGACGCAGGCGCAGACCAGCCCACCCCGGAGTTGTGCGATGCCGTTCGGCGGGCCGGCTACGAGGCACGCCCACGCTCGGCGGGCGGCACCCCCGACGTCGACCCCGACTCCGATCACGCGCGGCACCTGATGATCCGGCTGGCCGTCGCGGCCGTCTTGTTCGTCCCGCTGGCCGACCTGTCGGTGATGTTTGCCGTCGTCCCCAGTACCCGCTTCACCGGCTGGGAGTGGGTGTTGACGGCGCTGGCCGTGCCCGTCGTGACGTGGGCGGCCTGGCCGTTTCACCGGGTCGCGCTGCGCCAGGCTCGCCACGGCGCCGCGTCGATGGAGACGCTCATCTCGGTCGGCATCACCGCGGCGACCGTCTGGTCGCTGTACACCGTTTTCGGGAACCACCATTCCGGCGGTGGCGGCCGGGGCATCTGGCAGGCGCTGCTCGGCAGCGACGCCATTTACTTCGAGGTCGCGGCGGGTGTGACGGTGTTCGTCCTTGCCGGGCGATACTTCGAGGCCCGCGCCAAGTCCAAGGCGGGCGGAGCGTTGCGCGCGCTGGCGGCCTTAAGCGCCAAGGACGTGGTCATCCTGCTCGACGACGGCTCGGAGATGGTGATCCCGGCTGACGAACTCAAGGAGCAGCACCGCTTCGTGGTGCGGCCCGGTCAGACGATCGCCGCGGACGGCCTGGTGATGGAGGGGTCGGCCGCAGTCGACGTGAGCGCGATGACGGGTGAGGCCAAGCCGCTGCGGGCGGCGCCGGGCGGCAGTGTCGTCGGGGGCACGGTCGTCTTGGACGGCAGGTTGATCGTGGAGGCCGCCGCCGTCGGCGCGGACACGCAATTCGCCGGGATGGTTCGCCTCGTCGAGGAGGCTCAAACCCAGAAGGCCGACGCGCAACGGCTGGCCGACCGGATCTCGGCGGTGTTCGTGCCGTGCGTGTTCGCCATCTCGGCGTTGACGGCGATCGCGTGGTTGATCGCCGGCGGCGGTCCCGATCGCGCCTTCTCCGCGGCGTTGGCGGTGCTGGTCATCGCGTGCCCGTGTGCGCTCGGGCTGGCCACTCCGACGGCGATGATGGTGGCGACGGGTCGGGGCGCTCAGCTCGGGATCTTCCTCAAGGGGCACCGATCCCTCGAGGCGACGCGCGCCGTCGACACCGTCATCTTCGACAAGACGGGCACCTTGACGACGGGTCGGCTGACGGTGAGCGCCGTGGTCGCCGCCGACGGCTGGACCGGCGAGGACGTCCTCGCGCTCGCGGCCGCGGTCGAATCGGCTTCCGAACACGCCGTGGCGATCGCCATTGCGGCGGCTGTCGCCGAGCGCGACGGGGTCGACGACTTTCGTGCGTTGGCGGGCCGTGGCGTGACGGGCACCGTGGCGGGCCGAGCGGTGCGGGTGGGCAAGCCGTCCTGGATCGCCCCGTCGTGCGAATCGCCGGTTCTGGTCGCAGCCCGTCGATCCGCCGAGAGACGCGGCGAAACAGTGGTTTTCGTCGAGGTCGACGGCGAGCCGTGCGGCGTCGTCGCGGTGTCCGACACCGTGAAGGATTCGGCGGCCGACGCCGTCGCCGCCCTGCACGCACGCGGGCTGCGCACCATCCTGCTGACCGGCGACAACCCGGAGTCCGCGGCAGCCGTGGCCGCCCGCGTCGGGATCGACGAGGTGATTGCCGACGTGCTACCCGACGGCAAGGTCGACGTCGTCGAGCAGCTCCGCGGCCACGGTCGCGTGGTGGCGATGGTCGGCGATGGCATCAACGACGGGCCGGCGCTGGCCTGCGCCGACCTCGGCATGGCGATCGGACGTGGCACCGACGTCGCCATTGGTGCCGCCGACATCATCCTGGTTCGTGACGACTTGGCGGTCGTGCCGCAGGCGCTCGACCTCGCGGCGGCCACGATGCGGACGATCAAGGTCAACCTGGTGTGGGCGTTCGGTTACAACGTCGCCGCCATCCCGATCGCGGCGCTCGGGCTTCTCAACCCGCTTATCGCCGGGGCCGCGATGGCGTTCTCGTCGTTCTTCGTGGTGTCGAACAGCTTGCGGCTGCGCAACTTTGGGGCCGGCACTCGTCGGTGACGGTGTCAGCGCCGATCGCGGGCCAGATCGCGCAGCATCGCGTTGTAGGCGTCGAGTTCGTCGTCGGCATAGTCGGATTCGGCATGACGATCGAAACGTGAGGAGTCGCGCCGGTCCTGACGCGCCCATTGCGCGACGAGCGCAACCACCACCAGGATCACCGGCAGCTCGCTCGACCCCCAGGCGATCGCGCCGCCGAGGTGTTGGTCGTCCTGGATGCTCGACAGCCACGGCAGGCCGACGAAACGGTAGAACTGCTCACCCATCGCGGTGTCCATCGTCATCGTCGCGATGCCGAAGAAGGCGTGAAAGGGCATGACGGCGAACAGAAGTCCGAGCCGGCCAAGGAACGGAAGCCGCCGAGGGCCGGGGTCGATGCCGATGATGCCCCAGAAGAACAGGTAGCCGACGAGCAGGAAGTGCACGCTCATCAGCTCGTGGCCCCAGTGGTAGCGGACCAGCGTGTCGAAGATCGGGGTGAAGTAGACGGCGTACAGGGAGGCGACGAAGAGGACGAACGCCACGATCGGGTTGGCGAGAAACGCCGTCACCTTGGAGTGCACCAGCCACAGCACCCATTCCCGCGGACCGGGCGGCTGCCCGTCCCCCGCGGCAGGCAGCGTGCGCAGCGCCAAGGTGACCGGGCCGCCCAGCACGAGAAGCACTGGGACGAACATGTTCAACGTCATGTGCTCGGCCATGTGCACGCTGAACATCGCCGACCCGTAGGCCTTCACACCCGAGCTGCTGGTGAACAGCAGCATCAGGCAACCCGCGAGCCACGCGACCAGCCGACCAGCGGGCCAGCCGTCGCCGCGGCGACGCAACCGGAGGTAGCCGAACAGGTATGCGGCCCCGAGCACGACGGCGCCGATCCCGATGAAGGTGTCGAAGCGCCATGTCGTCAGGATCGTCGTCACGCTTGGCGGATCGGGCAACGTGTACCCCAGGAAGACGTCCCAGGTGGTGAACGCGTGCGCCAGCAGTCTCGGGGCGGGCTGCGTCGCCATGGCGGCGATCGGTGCCAACACGACGACGACGGCGGTGGCCCCCACGATGCGCAGCGCGGTGCCGGGCGCGGTCCCGCCGCGTCGCCGTGAGACGAACGACGCGACGTCACCGACCCACACCGCCGTCAAGGTGGCTGCCGCAATGGCTCCGGCGCGGCCATACCCCGATCCGGTCAGCCCGGCGGGGCCGAGAAGCACCGCCAGCATCGAGGCTCCGTACCCGAGAACCAGTGCACCAGTCGTGATCTCGACCAGCAGCAGACGTTTCGCCAGTTGCTCGTCGGGCCGCTGCACGGCCGCGGCGACCTTCACGCCGACGAGTGCGGCGAGTGCGACGGCGAACACGATGGCGGAGCTGGTGGCGTAGTCGTGGTCGGGTCCCTGACCGGCGTTCCCGCTGACCGGCAGGGCCACGACGCCCACCATTGCTGGCAGCAGCAGAACCACGTGGGTGATCCAGCGCAGGGACATTCGCGCGGTGACGGCGACGATCACCGCGACGATCGTCACCGCGACCCACGCCCTGGCCATCTCGGAGGCCAGGACGGCGTCGGTGAGCATCCCGCTGCCGACCAACTGCAGCACCGGCGCACCCGCGTCGGCGGCGGCCTGCACCACCACCATCGCGGTTGCGACGAAAGCCCATGCCGCCGAGGCTCGCTCGACGACAAGGTGACCGCGGAAGGCGTGTTCGTCGATGACGCCGCGCGCATCAGGACGCGACGTCACGACGACGAACAGCAGCCCGCCGAGGCACAGGGCGCCCGCCAGCGTCGCCGTGAAGTAGCCCAGCGGTTCGGCGACGGCGGTGAGGGCACCGGGGTAGGCGTCGCCGGTCGACGCGTACACGCGCGTTCCGGCGACGAGGGCGTACCACGTCAGCCCCGCCACCGCGACCGCGTAGCCGGCGGCGAGCACGGGAACTGGCCGAACCGACACTCTTCCGTCCTTCCACTAAATTTGGGTCCAGACTACGACTGTCTGTCGTAGTGATCGGCGCGCGTCGGAACTTTTGGCCGGTCGGCTCCGACCATTGAGACGAACGCCATGGTGGCCCGCCAGACGAAGGACGTAGACGACGCGATGATTCAGGACCTGCTGCTGCGCTGGGTCGTCACGGTGCTGTTCGCCTTGAGCGCGGCCGAATCCGTCTACGCGATGGCCACCGGCCGACGGGTGTGGACACACATCGTGAGCCACTCGTTGCACTTCGTGATGGCCGTCGCCATGGTGGTCATGGCGTGGCCAAGCGGCGCCGCGTTGCCGACCTTCGGCCCGATGGTCTTCTTCCTGCTCGCGACGGTCTGGTTCGTAGGCGTCACCCTCGTTCAGTCCGGGCATCGCGGAATCAACGCCTATCACGCGGCGATGATGTTGGCGATGGCCTGGATGTACGCCGTAATGGGCGGCGGTCTGCTGCCGACGCCGGCCGAGGGCACGGCATCCGGCGGGGAACCGGCCGCACACCATGGCTCGTCGGCGGCCAGCATGCCCGGCATGGACATGCCGGGGGCGCCGCCAGCCGCGCAGAGCGTCGGAGAGCCGCCGTTCATCACCGGGTTGAACTGGCTGTGCGCCATCGGATTCACCGTCGCGGTGGGATGGTGGCTCTACCGATACTTCGTGGCGCGCAAGGCCGAGCCGACGCAGCCCTCACACCGGTTCCTGGGGACCGCCGCCCAGGTCATGATGGCCGCGGGAATGGCGATCATGTTCGCCGTCATGCTCTAGGGGCGTCAGGCAGCCGAACCGTCGGTGGGCCACAGGTGCCCGCGCCTCTTGCCCCGGGATGCGTTGTCCGGCAACACGATCTCGGGTTCCGGCTCGGCAGCGGCTTCGGGGCGCGGGCCGATCGTGCTGCGCCACACCAGGATCGCCAGAACGGCGCCGAGGACGACGGGAAGGTGCGTCAGAACCCGCGTCGCGGTGACCTCCCCGGACATCGCATCGGCGACGACGTATGCCGTCAACACTCCGACGAACACGCTGAGCACACCCGCGAGTCCCGCGGCGGCGGTGGGCCACGTCGCCGCACCGACCATGACGACGCCGAGCGTGATCGACCAGGCGGTGGATTCGTTGAGGAGATGACCACCGGATCCCATGCCGTGGTCGTGGCTCAACCCGACGCTCACGCCGAGAGCCTGCACGGAGCCGACGACCAGCTGCACGACACCGACGACCAGCAGCGCCCATCGTTGCCAGGACGCCCGCATCCGCGGCAGTCGATTGACCCGGTCGTCGCCTGCACCCGCGAGGGCCACCGGCCGATGGGCCATCCGGTGAAGGCTCGCGGCCTGACCTGTCGCACGGTCGAACCAGACCCGGCAGTCGGCACATTGGTCGAGGTGCTCGTCGACGCGGGCAGCTGGCACCGGCTCGTGCTCGCCGTCGATCCGCGCCGACAACGCCTCGCGGGCCACCTCGCATTCCACGGTTCTATAGTCGCGGAATCGCGCCGGTTTGTTCCCGGCACCCCGCGATTCGTCCGACGCCAGGTCGCCTCGGCGGCCGCATCAGTCGTACTCCGCGCCCCAAAAGTTCCCGACGAGTCTGCGTTTGCCCAGTTGGGACGGGTATGGGACGGTGTCCCGGCAGACGCCGCCTGCCCGCTGGGGACAGTCCCACGGCTCGCGAATCCCCACTGGAGGTCCACACCCGCGATGGCCGTCACGGAATCCGAAACCCACGCCTCGGCCCCGGCGTCGACCAAGGGTGCGCATCGCGCGTTCTTCCTGCGGCTGCACTTCTACGCCGGCCTCTTCGTCGGCCCGTTCCTCCTGATCGCGGCCCTCAGCGGCGGGCTGTACGCCGTCGCCCCGAGCATCGAGCAACTGGTCTACCGCCACTATCTGCACGTCGACTCGACCGGTCCCTCGCTGCCGGTCTCCGATCAGATTCGGGTGGCGCAGGAGGTTCGTCCGGACCTCGACGTGACCGCCGTGCGGCCGGCCACCGCACCCGGGGACACGACGCGGGTGATGTTCGGCGATCCGACGCTGGGACCGTCCGAACGGCTCGGCGTGTTCGTCGACCCGGTGACGGGGCAATCGCTGGGTCAGCTGACCGTCTACGGCAGCAGCGGCTCGTTGCCCGTTCGCACGTGGATCAGCAACCTTCATCGGAGCCTCCATTTGGGTGAGCCCGGGCGTATGTACAGCGAACTGGCCGCGTCGTGGCTGTGGATCATCGCCCTCGGTGGAGTGATCCTGTGGGTCGGCCGGTACCGTCGCACCAGGCGTCGGCGCCCCGCAGAGGCGCGTCTGCTCACGGTGGACCGAAGCGCACGGGGACGCGCATTGACCATGAACTGGCATGGCGCGGTGGGTCTTTGGATTGCCGCAGGCTTGTTCTTCCTGTCGGCGACGGGCCTCACGTGGTCGACGTACGCCGGTGCGAACGTCGACGCGTTGCGCGCGGCGATGTCGTGGACCACGCCCACCGTCTCGACCGAGGGGCCGGAGCACGCCGGGCACGGCGGCGGCGGATCGAATTCGGCGGCAACGCCTTCCGAGCCCCGCGTCGCCGAGGTCGACCGGGTGCTGCAGGCCGCGCGGGCCGCGGGTGTCGACGGCAAGGTCGAGGTGAGCATTCCCTCCCGGCCGGACGCGGCGTTCACGGTGACGCAAACCCGCCAGCCCTGGGTCATGTCGAACAGCACCGTCGCGGTCGACGGTGCGACCGGAACCATCACCGACGCAACGTGGTTCGCCGACTGGCCGCTCATGGCGAAGCTCGCGGCATGGGGCATTCAGCTCCACATGGGAACGCTGTTCGGGGTGGCCAACCAACTCGTGTTGGTCGGACTCGCCCTCGCGCTGGTCACCGTCGTCGTCCGCGGCTATCTGATGTGGTGGCGGCGCAGACCCACTCTCGCAGGCGGGCCGGGCGGACGACCACCCCGACGTGGAGCGCTGACGCAGCTTCCGCCGGGTGCCGCGGTGACGGTGGTGATGATCGCCGCGGCGGTCGGCTGGTTCGTTCCGCTCTTCGGGCTCAGCCTCGTGGCGTTCGTCGCCGTGGACGTGGCGATCGGGTTCGTCCGCCGCGCCACCCCCTAACTTTCCGGGAACTACTGCGGCCGACGGCGCGACTAATGCGGTGAGTGTCATGAATCGCGTCGCCGGCCAGCCGGGGCGCCAAGCCCCAAGGGGACGTTTTGAGCACGACAGCCGCCTCGACTCGGCAGGGTGACGCCGCCGTCCTGCGCCGGATCTTTCGACTGCACTTTTGGGTGGGCCTGTTCGCAGCGCCGGTGCTGGTGGTCCTGGCCTGCACTGGTTTGGTGATCCTGTACAGCCAACCGCTGGACCACTGGCTCAACGGTGACCTGTTCACCGTCGCCCAGGGGTCGACCACGGTGCCGCTCGACGAGCAGGTGGCCACCGCGCAGCGACAGGTCGGCGCGGGCTACACGCTGGACGCCGTCACCCCGCCCGACGCCCCCGGCCATTCGACGCGGGTCGACTTCCGGCCCTCGGACGGTCCCGCGGTGGGCGAGGCCAACGCGACGCAGGTCTTCGTCGACCCCTACACCGGGCGGTATCTGGGACGACGAAGCGAACTGTCCGGATTGGTCGGATACGCCAACCAGCTGCACCGGATGTTCGGCAACGACGGGCCGAAGGTGCAGCTGCCGTCGCTGGGGCACCTCGTCGACCCGGTGGCGTATCCGAACGCCACCATTCCCGTTGGTGTGGGCAATCTTTGGATGGAACTCACCGCGGGATGGATCTTGGTGTTGCTCGCCAGCGGCCTCTACCTGTGGTGGCCGAGGGCCATTCAGAGCGCCAAGCCGCTGCTGAAGCTCCGCTGGGGCAAGGGCGGCCGGATCCGTTGGCGCGATCTGCACGCGCTCACCGGCGTGGTGCTCTCCGTCGTCCTGATCTGCTACGTCCTGTCCGGGCTGACGTGGTCGCGGTACTGGGGTGAGAACTGGCGGGCGTTCTCCGCCACCGTCGCCCCGTCCGTCTCCGTCGCCGCACCGTCCACGCCCGCGAAGATGGGCGACTACGACCGGTTGGGTCGGCGCATCGCGTGGGCGGCCACCGACGACCCGGTGTACGCCTCCCAACCCGGCGGTCCGACGGCGGCCCGAATCTCGTTCGCCGACGTCGACCGGATCACCAAGGGCGAGAACATGATTCCCGGATTCGCGATCATCCCGCCGTCGGATTCCACCGAGGGCGGCGAAACCGTCTACGGCAGTTACACGGTCGTGAACCGGTGGCCTCAGAAGCTGTCCGAGCAGAGGACGCTCTACCTCGACCAGTTCACCGGGGCGACCATCACCAACGCGACCGCCGCCCAGGACGGGGCGTTGTCGAGGCTCACCAGTTTGGGCATCGCGATGCACATGGGCAATCAGCTCGGGGTGCTGACCCGCATCACGGCCACCCTCGCGTGCCTCGGGGTTCTGATCAGCGTGCTGACCGGATTCCTGATGTGGTGGAAGCGCCGACCCGCAGGGGGCACGGGACTGCCCGGTCCGGTCAGCGACGCCACCCGAGCCGCCACTCCCAAGCATGTCGTGAAGGCGGTCGCGATCGCGGCGGTCGCCCTTGGGGTGCTCTATCCGGCGTTCGGCGTGTCACTGCTAGTGGTGCTGGGAACCGAAGCCGTTGTCGCCGTTCGCCGCCGGACACGCGCCGAAGAGGTCGAGCCCGTCAGTGCGGACGACGGCGGTGACGACCTCCCCGTCGGCGCGTTGCAGTGACTACGACAGTGTGGGATTCAGAAAGACGTATAGCGTGGCGATTTTGCCGTCGCGGACCAAGAGAACGTCCAACCCGGTGTATTCCGGTACTTCGTTTCTCGGGCCCGACCCCCACGCGACGATTCCCGCGTCTTGCACCACCTGGGGCTTTCCGCTCGGGGTGTAGACGTAATCCGGGTGCGTCGCGCGCAGATCACCGGCGAATTCGTTCAGTGCGTCGTGCCCGACATATGTGCCGTCTGGCGTGACGACCACGCAGTCGTCGGTGTAGAAATCCTCGATCGCGGCGCGGCGACGCCGTGTATCGCCCTCTCCGAAGACCTCCTGGAGATTCCGGGCGAGCAGTTCAAGTGTTCGTTCGGTCGCAGTCATGGTCCACCCGTCAACCCAAGGGTGTCGACCTGCTCGACACCGACACCACACCAAACGGACTACAGTCCTGTTTGATTCCGCCTCTAGTGGCGGTCCCGGCCTGCCGGGTTGCCGTCCGCGTCCCAATGCTCCGCCACCTTCTTGCTGGGCTGCACGCGCGGCGGTTCACCCGGCATCTTCGGATAGCTCGGCGGGTAGGGCAGGTCGGCGAGGCCACGCTCCTCGTCGGCGGCCACCATCTCCAGCAGCGGCTCGATGGAGTGCGCCACCTTCTCGAGGTCGGCCCACGGATCCTTACGGCTGGCAACGAGTTTCGGCACGGTCGAGATGGTGTAGTCGTCAGGGTCGGCCCCGGACAGGTCCGCCCACGACAGCGGGGTGGACACCGTGGCGATCTGAGTGCGCCGCGCCGAGTACGCCGACGCGAAGGTCCGGTCGCGGGCGTTCTGGTTGTAGTCGATGAAGAGCCGTTCGCCCCGTTCCTCCTTCCACCACGACGTCGTCACCCGGTCCGGCGCCCGCCGCTCAACCTCGCGGGCCAGCGCGATGCCCGCCCGCCGAACGGCGATGAAGTCCCAGTCCGGTTTGATGCGGATGAACACGTGCACGCCGCGGCCACCGGACGTCTTCGGGTAGCCGACGAGGCCGAGTTCGTCGAGCACGGGTTTGAGCACCTCGACGGCGATCTCGGCCGCGTCGTCGAAGTCGGTGCCCGGCTGCGGGTCGAGGTCGACGCGCAGCTCGTCGGGATGTTCGACGTCGGGGCACCGCACCTGCCACGGGTGGAACGTGATGGTGCCCATCTGCGCGGCCCACGCGATCGCCGACGGGTGGGTCACCTTCAACGCGTCGGCGGTCCGGCCCGACGGAAAGGTCACCTGGCACGTCTCCAGGTAATCGGGATGCTTTGCGGGAACGCGCTTCTGGTAGATCTCCTCGCCGTCGATGCCGTCGGGGAAGCGCTGCAGATGCGTGGGGCGGTCCCGCAGCGCCGCAACCATGGGCTGCGCGACGGCGAGGTAGTAGTCGAAGAGCACCCGCTTGGTGCCACCGGCGCCAAGCTTGGGGAAGTACACCTTGTCCGGGCTGGTCAACCGGACGGCCACGCCGTCTACGTCGACTTCGGTTGCAGGACTGGCCATTCAGCTCTCCAATACGTCGGACAGGTCGTAGTTCAGCGGGACGTCGAGCTGGGCGAAGGTACAGCTTGCGGGTTCGCGGTCGGGCCGCCAGCGCAGGAACTTCACCGCGTGCCGAAAGCGCCGACCACTGTGGCCGTTGCCCTCCATCTGGTCGTAGGCCACCTCGGCCACCCGCTCCGGACGCACCGGGATCCACCGCTTGTCGGCCGCGGAGTTCCATCGGCTGGGATCGCCGTCGCGCGCGTCGCCGTCGCGCAGCGGCTCCAGCTCGGCCAGTAGCTTGATGCGGTCCTTGACGCTGAAAGACGCTGCGCCGCCGATCATCTGCAGCTGGCCGCCCTCGTCGTAGAGGCCAAGCAGGATCGATCCGACGCCCTCGCCGCTCTTGTGCACGCGGTATCCGATGGCGACGCAGTCGGCGTCGCGCTTGTGCTTGACCTTGACCATCTCGCGCTTGCCGGGGAGGTAGCGCCCGTCGAGCCGCTTGGCGATCACCCCGTCCAACCCGGCCCCCTCGAAGGTGGTCAGCCACTGCGTTCCGAGCTGCGGGTCTTCGGTGGTGCGGGTGACGTGACACCACGTCTTCTCGGTGACCAGCTCGCGCAGCGCCTCGCGTCGGACGCGAAACGGTTCGCCGAGCAGCGGCCGGTCGGCGGTGGCCAGCGCGTCGAATCCGATGAAGTGCGCGGGCGTCTGCTCGGCCAACATGGTCACGCGGCTCTCGGCGGGATGGATGCGCTGGCTCAGCGACTCCCAGTCCAGCCGGATGCGGCCGTCGACCTCCCGGGGCACGACGACCTCGCCGTCGAGGACGCAGCGGGGCGCCAGCTCGTCACGCAGCGACTCGACGAGTTCGGGGAAGTACCGCCCGAGTTCCTTGCCGCTGCGCGACTGCAGCACCACGTCGTCGCCGTCGCGGAACACCAGCGCCCGGAAGCCGTCCCACTTGGGCTCGTAGGACCAGACCCCGGCCTCGCCGGGCACGTTGGTCGCCGCCTTGGCCAGCATCGGCTCCAGCGGCGGCATGACGGGGAGGTCCATGGTTCCCATCCTGGCTCATCAGTCAATGCGGGCCGGCCCGTTGCTGCCCAAGGAAGGGACTACCCGCTAGGGCGAAACTCATCACCGCTGCGAGACACGTCATATTGCCGCGTCTGCCATCCCGTCACTGTCGGCGGCGGCTTCACCTCGCGGCGCTAGTTCTTCCCAGCGTCCACGCTTGAATGCCCGCGAAATCACACCGCGGTACGGCCGCCGTCAACGGACAGTGCCGCGCCGTGCACGAAGCTCGCCGCGCCGCTGATCAGGAACACGACGGCCGAGGCGATCTCGGCAGGGTCGGCGACGCGACCTGCAGGCGCTTGTGCGGCCAGAGCGTCGAGCGCCTCACCCAGTTCAGCCGAACCCGGGGTACGCGTCGGTCCGACGGTTACTGCATTGACCCGAACACCTCGCGGCCCGAATTCGGCAGCCCAACTCTTGGTCAAAAACAGCAGCGCAGCCTTGGTTGCGCCGTACACGGACATTCCGGGCAGCGCGAATTCGCCTGCCATGCTGGCTATGTTGACTATTGCCCCCTTGCCCGTCTCGGCCATCGCAGGTGCCAGCGCGCCGACCAAGTAGTAAGGCGCGGCGAGGTTGGTTGCGATGGCGGCATCGAATCCGCTCTCGGGCATGTCCGCTGTCGGAGCGATGATGCCGACTGCCGCATTGTTGACGAGTATGTCCACATTTCGATCTGCAACCCGCTGAGCCCGAGCGGCAAGATCCTTGGCGGCCGCAGCACCTCCACCGAGGTCAGCGGGAATGAAGTCGGCACGGCCGCCGGCGCCACGCAGGTCGCCGACGACCCGCTCACCCCGTTCCGCGTCGCGTCCACAGACCAACACGTGGGCCCCACGCTGAGCCAGTTCCTTCGCGATCGCGGTCCCGATACCGCTCGTCGAGCCCGTCACCAACGCCGTCGATCCTGTCATGTCCAAAGTCATATCCCGAACGGTAGACACAAGTTTTTGGAACTTCCAATCCAATCTAATTCGGCACCAACGTCTTTGGTGAATTCTCCTGACGGGACTGCAGACAGTCGAGCATGGCGTCCAACGCCAACTGCAGCGGCTGGGCGTCGCTGTTCAGCTGAGCGAGCACCAACCCACCGATGGCGGTAGCCAACGTCATGGTCGCGAGGGCGTCTGGATCAGCGCTGGGCGGGAGCTCCCCGTTGGCGTGCATGGTTCGGTAGCCCGCGCGAATTTCGTCCTCACATCGGCGAAAGATCCGCGCGAGCTGGCCGACCGTGTCGACGTCGAGATCCATCAACCCGGTGCCCAGAGTGACGATGGGACAACCACCTGCCGACTGCGACTCGCGCTGCCCCTCGACGAGGCGTCGACCCCAGGACCTCAGGGCGTCCGCCGACTCGAAAGCACCCAGCATCGACTCACCGGCCGACGACAGGGAGTCCTGACGGTCGACGACCGCGGCGATCAAGGCCTGCTTGTCGGCAAAATAGTGGTAGATCTGAGAGCTGCTCACGTTTGCCTCGGCGCGAACGTCCTCCAGGGTCACGCGGGTCACGCCGCGCCACCCGATCAGACGATCAGCGGCTTCCACGATTCGCTGCCGGGTGTGCTCACCTTTTGCGGTGTGCCTCAACGACTTTCTAGACATGGCGCCCTCCTACGCAGCCGGTCCCGCTTGCGCGGCCGCAAAGTGACGGCTTGCGCTCGCCGAGACCGCTACATCGACGATTCCCATACATAGGTACACCGTACGCTTGGTCGCCGGCTCCGGCTTCGCCAACTCCGGGAGTGTTGACACCAGATCACGTACGTTGTACTTATTATCACGTACATCGTACCCATCTGACGCTCCCGGTTGAAGGGAAGAGGACATGACGACGACGGTCGACGCAAGCTTCGATTCAGACGGCACCCGGTGTGCGGCCTGGTTGACCTATCCCGATGGGCCGGGACCGCACCCGGCGGTCGTCCTGATCCACGGTCTTGGCGCAACACATCAAATGATGTTGAAGCAATACGAACAGGCATTCAGCGCAGCGGGAATAGCCACACTCGCGTTCGACTACCGAACCACGGGAGCCTCCGCGGGCAACCCTCGCCAGCGGCTGTCAATGCGGCGCCAACACGCCGACGCGCAGGCAGCCTACGATTTCCTCAAGTCCGACAAGCACATCGACGCCCGGCGGGTGGGCCTATGGGGCACCAGCCTTGGCGCCATGCACGCGCTGCGCCTGTCCAGCGAACGCAGTGACGTCGCCGCAGTCGTGGTTCAGTGCCCGATCGTGTACGGCCCGGGCGCCGCACTGCACTCCGGACTCGGACCCGTGTTCAGGATGACGCCGCCGATCATCGAAGACGTGGTTCGCGCCGCCACCGGATCCGCACGCAAGTACATTCCCATCGTTGGAGCCCCGGGGGGCACAGCCGTGGTCACAGCGCCAGGTGCACTCCAAGGCTGGAACTCCACGGCGCCCCAGGATTCTCCGTTCGACAACCGGATTGCGGCGGCCAATGCCCTGGGCCTCGCCGTGATCAGCGCGAAGCGCAAGGCATCGAAAATCAAGGCCCCACTGATGATCTGCGTCTCCTCAAATGAGAACTTGATGGACATCAAGCACGTGTACGACGTGGCTGGTGCCGCTCCGAAGACGACGGTCCGTTCCTATGACGGTGACCACTTCGAGATCTACCATCCCCCGCTCGTGCACACGTTGGTGGCCGACC
This sequence comes from Mycolicibacterium hodleri, assembly GCA_006864685.1. Classification (GTDB taxonomy): domain Bacteria; phylum Actinomycetota; class Actinomycetes; order Mycobacteriales; family Mycobacteriaceae; genus Mycobacterium; species Mycobacterium hodleri_B. The sequence goes on from VIFX01000025.1 coordinate 15,017, forward strand.
AAACAGCCTTCTTGCGTAAGGAACTGCGTGTCGAACCGTGACTTGCTCAAACGCCAAGACCATTACTTCGTGGAGTTCGCCCGCTCGCTGACGCCCGCGGAGTGGACGCGGCCGAGCCTGTGTTCCGAATGGACCACACATGACGTCCTCGCTCATCTCGTCATCGGATACAGCATCTCCGTGCCTTCGCTTTGCTGGTCGATGGTGAGACATCGGATGCAGTTCGACGGGACCAATACCTCACTGGCGCAGCGTCTTGCGCACCGCTGCAGTCCTGAGGAACTGATCGACTCCTTCGAACTGCTGATAGACCATCGGCATGGGATCGGACGCGTGTTCCCGCCCGGGCTGCTGCTGGGCGACCACGTGCTGCATCATCTCGACATCTCCCTGGCACTGAGCAGGCCAGCGGACGTGCCCGAGGCGATAGTCGACGCGGTTCTCGCCACGGAGGTTGGCCTACCCAATCCCTTCGTGCCCGCGAAGCGAAACGCAGCGGGTTTGACCCTCCGCGCAACGGACACGGGCTGGACGTCGACGGCCGATGGCAACGCATTCGGCGTGGTCGAGGGAAAGGCAGCCCACCTCGCATCGGCGCTGGCGGGACGCCCACATGCACTCGCCTTCCTTTCCGGCGACGGAATGTCGACTCTCAGCTCCAGGATCGCCGCACCATCCGGCCACGCTCGACGTGACGCTTGACCTGTTCGGCCACTTCACTTTTCACCCGAGAGCCACCATGACCCTGACGTGCCCTGCTGTAACGAAGCGGCAGGCGTGTTCTCGGGCGGCCTATGAGCGGGTTCCACGTCGGGTCGGCTTCAGAGCTCGATTCGCCCCAGGACGCTCCTCGACGGCGACGAGGCCTTGCAGGAAGATCGCGAGGCCGCGTTGGAAGTCAGCAGCAGCCGTCGATCGATCGCTGACCTTAGCCAACTTTGCGATGTGCGGATATTGGTCGCGAGCGAGTTCGCCGACCCTCGCGGCACCAGCGGCATTCGCCTCATCGTGCTCTGACGTGCCCGCGAAGAGCCCGGCAAACTCCGCTTGGGCAGAACCCGTCACCAGCGCCAGAATGGCGCGAAATGCCGCCAATACGTCACGTTCGCTCAAATGCGACCGGGATAGCGCGGCGATCATCTGTTCGGCTGGAGCGAAGGCAGACAACGACACCGCACGGCGCATCAGAATGAGGGGGATGACGTTCGGATGCGCACGCAACACCTCCCACAGGGCCGTTGCAGTTTCCCGAAGGTCGGTCCGCCAATCGTCGGTAGTCTCTGGCAGCACCAACGACTCGATGATCGCACCGACCACCAGATCTTCGAGACCTTCCCGCCCGCTGACGTAGTTGTACAACGTCATCGGACCCGTCTTCAGTTGGGAGGCCACTGCACGCATCGTCAGTGCGCCCACACCGTCACGCTCGACGATGTTCAGAGCACACTGAGCGATCTCGTCGACGGTGAAGCGAGCCCGCACTCCGCACCAGCCTTCCGCCGCACCATCCAGGTCGCCAATTAGAGGTACAGCGTACGCGTACCCTTGCAGGCAGACTTACTACCCAGCTCCCACGGTCATGTCTCGACGGACTCCTCCGCCGCCCAGCGCCGCCACGCCCGGCTCAGACTCGTCGGGTCGTCGTAGCCGAGGCGCATTGCCATCACATCGCGGGTGAGGCCCGCTCTGCTCATGGCACGCGCCCTCCGCTTGGCCGCGTTGTCGCTCAGCACTCGAAAGGTGGTTCCCTCTGCCAGTAGTCGTCGTGCCATCGTCCGACGCGATACCGCCAGCGACTTCGCAACGTCGTCGGCAGAGAGCCTGCCCTGCGACGAACCGCGCAGAGCCCGCTCGACGCGAAGTTTGAAGTACGCGGTGTCTGCAGCAATGCCGGCCGATCCCGACAACTCGTCGATCGCTTGGGCATGGAGTCGCGGATCCTCCCCGACCGGACGCATGGAGCCCCATTTACGAGGAATGCGAACACGATTCGCCGACGCCGCGAATCGGACGTCGTGCCCCAATACCTGCCGGATCCTGCCCTCGTAGTCAGGTTGAGGACAGCGAAAGAAGAAGCTCATCTCCTTCGGCTCCCGCCCCAGTGCACTTTGCACCAGATACCGGACCGTCACGAAGTGAACTTCGATCAGGTGACGCCATTCGTCCACCTCCAGCGGAACACTGAGGTCGAGATCAAGGCAAATGTGTTGCCTCGTCGAGGTTATGCGTGTCTCCGACCAGCTCGCGCGCGACTTGCCGAAGCGCTGCATGACTTCGAGTGCACCGCCGATGGTGGGAGCAGAGGTGGCCGCGATCGCAACGGCGCCGTGCATCGCAGCGCCCCAGATCTCCGGCTGCTGGAACACCCAGTCGCGTCCACACCGATCTACGACGTTCCTGATCTGCTGGAGTTGCCTGCCAAGGTCGATGTCCACCGTGGAGGACTCCACCTGGGCTTGAGTCAGGCCCGTTCCTTCGAGAAAGTCGCCAGCACCACCAAGTGCACGCTGGATCGTGCGGAAGTAGCCGATCGGGCTTGGCAGGCCGTAGGCATCCACCATCTGGCTCATTTTGCCACATCGTTGGCGTGTAAAGCACTCCGCGATTGCAGGTTGGAGCGCGCATCCTGGGAGCCGATCGACCGGCGACGGACGGACGGCGTCGGCGAGTCCCAGTAGACAGGAGTGGCCCGTGGCAACACATCTCGACGTCCTGATCATCGGGGCGGGACTTTCCGGTGTGGGGTCGGCCGTACACCTCACCAAGCAGAGCCCCTGGGCCGATTTCGCCATTCTCGACGCCTTCGACGGTCCCGGAGGCACCTGGCGATCCAACACCTATCCAGGTGCCCGCTCCGATACCGATCTGTTCACCTACGGATTCAGTTTCAAGCCGTGGGAAGGTGCCCCGATCGCCAGGGGTGGGCCCATCAGGAATTACATCGGCGAGGTCATCGACGAGTACGGCTTGCAGGACCGCATCCGATACTCGCGCAACGTCACGGCCGCGGATTGGTCCTCAGCGGAGTCGCACTGGGTCGTCACCGCCATGTGCCGGGACGGCCGCACGGAAAGATACACCGCCACCTTTCTCTGGATGTGCCAGGGTTACTACCGACACCTCGAGGGATACATCCCCGATTGGCCGGGTCTGAGCGACTTCTCCGGGGACGTGCTGCACCCGCAGCGTTGGCCACAGGGCTACGACTGCTCCGGCAAGCGGGTGCTGGTAATCGGTTCGGGCGCAACGGCGGTCACGATCATTCCGGCTCTCGCCGACACTGCTGCACACGTGACGCAACTTCAGCGTTCCCCGACATACTTCGTGGCCGCACCGAACGAGAACGAACTGGCCACTCGGCTGCGCAAGCTCGACATTCCCAAGGAGTGGATACACGAAATCGTGCGTCAGCAGGTCCTCTCGGACCACGATGAATGGGTCAAACACAGTCTGGCGAACCCAGAGGACGCCAAGAAAGACTTGCTTGCCGGGGTGCGTGAGGCGCTCGGCGGTGAACTAACCGACGACTTCGTCCCGCAGTACAAGCCGTGGCGGCAGCGAGTGTGTTACGTGCCTGACAACGACTATTTCGACGCGATTCGATCGGGCACGGCGGACGTCGTCACCGACGAGATCGATGCCTTCGTATCCGAGGGGGCGCGTCTGAAGTCCGGTGCGGTGCTCGAGGCAGACGTGGTCGTCACCGCGACCGGCTTCAACGTTTCCGCGTTCGGTGACATCGCGATATCGCAGGACGGCGTGCCGTTCGACATGCGCAGCACCGTGACCTATCGCGGCATCCTCTTCACCGAAACCCCCAACTTCGCTTGGATTGTCGGCTACTTTCGCTCGGCGCCGTACACGTTGCGCGTCGACCTCGTCGGAGCGTTCGTATGCAGACTGCTCAATCACATGCGGCGCAACGGGATCGCCGCAGTCACCCCGCGGCTTCGCCCAGAAGATGACGACATGGTCCTTCTGCCATACCTGGACACCGAAGAATTCAACCCCGGGTACGTACAGCGCGCGGCCAGCACATTGCCCAGACGAGGCGACAAGCACATCTGGCGTCACTCGCAGGACTACTGGGCAGACAAGGCCGACCTTTGCCGGGTGGATTTTTCCGACGAACCGCTTCACTTTCAGTCGCGGCACGCCGTCATCGAAGCTGCCGGGTGAGACGACTCCCCCTCGCCTCTCTTGGTCACCAGCGGGTCGGTAGCGCTGGTACAGGCCATCTGAAGGTTGATCGGGACAATGGAGTATGCGTCTGCTTGCATCACCTCCCAGCGGCAAATAATCAGAGCTTCAACGCGATTCGTCGCTGTCGACACCTCGCGGGGGTACCGGTGTCTCCAGAATTGTCAGGCCCATCGAAAGCTGGTGTTTCTACATGACAGATGAAAGAACGGTGCATGCCGTCACCTACGACCTACTCCGTGCGCTCGGTCTGACGACGGTGTTCGGGAACCCCGGTTCGACCGAGCAGACGTTCTTGCAAGACTTCCCAGACGACTTCACCTACGTGTTGGCGTTGCAGGAGGCGTCCGCACTGGCGATGGCCGACGGCTTTGCCCAGTCCGTCGGCAAGCCGGCTCTGGTCAATTTGCATACCGCGGCGGGCGTGGGCAACGCGATGGGAAGCCTCGTGGCTGCCTACCGCGCAAACACACCGCTGATCGTCACGGCTGGACAGCAGACCCGCGAGATGTCGCTGTGCGACCCCTACCTGAACAACAGGGCTGCGACGGTGTTGCCTTCACCGTGGGTCAAGTGGGCATACGAGCCCGTTCGCGCCGAGGACGTCCCGGCGGCGTTCATGCAGGCTTACGCCGTCGCCCTGCAGCCGCCGGCCGGACCGGTGTTTCTGTCCGTTCCGCTGGACGACTGGCAGAAGTCAGCCCTCGGCCCGGCAACGGTGCGAACGGTCAGTCGGCAAACCTCACCAGATACGCTGCGGCTCAAAGCCTTCGCCGAGCGGATCAACCGGGCAGATAACCCACTGCTGGTTCTCGGACCAGAGGTGGACCGCGCCGGCGGGTGGAACGCCGGCATCGCCTTCGCCGAGAAGCTTGGGTCACCCGTACGCGCCAGCGCCCTGACTGACCGAGTGTCGTTCCCGGAGGACCATCGGCTGTACGCAGGCCCGATGCCGATGACGATCGCCGGGGTCAATCAGGTGATCCATGGGCATGACCTCGTCATCGTGATCGGTGCGCAGGCGTTCCGCTACTACCCCTTCGTAGCTGGCGAGTACCTGCCAGAGGGATCCGAACTCATCCAGCTCACCGCCGATCCTCACCTGGCCTCGGTAGCCCCGGTCGGCGACAGCCTCCTCGGCGACGTTCGGGTGGCTTTGGAGCAGCTGGTCGAATTGATCGACGAACCAACTGGCCGGCCCACGAACCCTCCCCTGCACCGGGATCGGGCCGTGCGGTCCTCGGCACCGTCGGAGCCCCTGACCGCCGACGAGGTCTATGCGACGCTGAGCACGGTCAAACCCCACGATGCCGCTGTGGTCATGGAGTCGACGTCGACGATGGTCGAACTCCTACAGTGGCTACCCACCACGCGGCCCGGCAGCTTCTTCGCCACCGGAAGCGGGGGCATCGGCTGGGGCGTTCCCGGAGCCGTTGGCGTGGCGCTCGGAGACCGCGAGCGTGGCGTCAAGCGGCACATCGTCGCCACCATTGGTGACGGTTCGTTTCAGTACTCCGTGCAGGCGATCTGGACGGCCGCTCAGCACGAGTTGCCGATCATCTTCGTAGTGCTGCGCAACGGGGCCTACGCCATCCTCAAATCGTTTGCCTTGCTGGAGAACACACCGGGTGTACCCGCGCTCGATCTTCCCGGCTTGGACATCGCAGCACTGGCAACGGGATTCGGATGCCGCACGGCCAACGTCGACACCACCGAGGAGCTGGCGCGAGAGTTCACGGCCGCACTGCAAGCGGACGGCCCGACCGTGATCGTGGTCCCCACCCAACCAGAGCTGCCGCACCTCGGTTGAGGAGACCGCCATGCACACCATCGAAATCACCGAAACGGGCGGCCCAGAGGTCCTGACCTACGTCGAACGTCCGATCCCAACGCCCGGCCGAGGCCAGATCCTGATCGAAGCGGAGGCGATTGGAGTCAACTTCGTCGACACCTACTTCCGCTCCGGGTTGTATCCGTGCACGTTGCCGTTCATCATCGGCAGCGAAGTGTGCGGCACCGTCGCCGCCGTCGGTGAGGACGTCACCTCGGTCCGGGTAGGTGACCGGGTGGCCAGTGCAGATGCGCAGGGGGCGTATGCCGAGTACTGCGTCGCCGCTGCCGATCTGACGGCACGCGTGCCCGACGCCATCCCCTCGGAGACAGCGGCATCGGCATTGTTGAAGGGCCTAACCGCGCACTTCCTGTTCAAGTCGGTCTACCCGGTGGCATCGGGTGACGACGTCCTGGTGCACGCCGGCGCCGGTGGTGTCGGACTGATACTCACGCAGTGGGCGACCGCCCAGGGCGCACGTGTTCTGACGACGGTGTCCACCCCGGCCAAGAACGCGCTGTCGCGCGCGGCGGGAGCGGCTGAGGTCTTGGACTACCCCGTCGACCCAGAGCAGTTTGGCGCCGCGGTGCGCGCGCTTACCGGCGGTGACGGGGTTGCGGCGGTCTTCGACGGTGTCGGAAAGTCGACGTTCGATGCGAGCCTAGCCAGCCTTGCGGTTCGTGGCACCCTGGCACTCTTCGGTGCCGCGAGCGGGCCCGTGCCGCCCGTCGATCCGCAGCGATTGAACGCTGCCGGTTCGGTGTACCTCACCCGCCCCATGCGGACCCACTTCAACCGCTCCTACGATGAGTTCTCCTGGCGTGCAGAGGAACTGTTCGATGCGATATCAGCAGGAATCGTGAAGGTGACCACCGGTGGGCGATACCACCTCGAAGATGCCGCTGCGGCCCACCGCGATCTCGAGGGTCGTCGAACGCACGGCTCGACCGTGCTGATCCCGTGACCGACGGGCCAAGAGTGTGCTGGGCGACCCGACAGCCGCGGCGTGCCGCCATTCGGCACGATGCGTTGAGCAACCTGCAACTGACGTGCTTGGCTTGAGATCATGAGTCACGGTGAATTAAGCACTGCGGGTGTGGATTTGGTACGGGCACGGGTGACGTTGGGACACTCGGACATCATCATGCGGCCCATCGGACTCGGCTGCATGACGATGTCGCAGTCCTACGGTGATGCCGACCGCGAGACCAGCATCGCCACCATCCGCGAGGCGATCGATCTCGGGGTCGGCATGCTCGACACTGCGGACGTCTACGGTGCCGCCGACGCCGCGTTTGGCGCCCCCATCAAAGGTTTTGGGCACAACGAGGAGCTGATCGGCGAAGCCATCGCCGGTCGTCGTAGCGAGGTGGTGATAGCGACCAAGTTCGCCGTCCAGATGGGCGCCGACGGTGCCATCGGGCTCGCGGGTGATCCTGCATACGTCGTGCAGGCCTGCGACGCGAGCCTGCGAAGGCTGCGTGTCGATCACATCGACCTCTACTACTGCCACCGGCAAGACCCCACCGTTCCGATCGAGGAGACCGTCGGCGCGATGGGGGAACTGGTACGTCAGGGCAAGGTGCGGGCGATCGGCCACTGCGAGCTCCCGGTCGACGAGCTGCGCCGCGCCCACTCGACGTTTCCGCTGTCCGCGCTCCAAAGCGAATACTCCTTGTGGGAGCGGTCAATTGAGGCGGATGGCATCGTCGACGCCTGCCGCGCCGCCGGCATCACGCTGGTGCCCTACAGCCCGCTTGGCCGTGCGATGCTCACCGGCCAGCTGCGGCGCGGCCAGGTCTTCGACTCCACCGATTACCGGTCGGTGTTACCCCGCTTCACCGGCGAGAATCTCGACCGAAACGCCACGCTCGTCGAAGGCCTGCGGTTGTTCAGCTCGCGTAAGGGGGCAACCCCTGGGCAGGTCGCACTGGCATGGCTGCTGGCACAGCCGCTCGACGTGGTGCCCATCCCAGGTACCAAGCGGGTGTCATACCTGCGGGAGAACACCGCAGCGACAGAGGTGGCGTTGAGCGCGGACGAGGTCGCCCAGCTCAGCGCGCTCTTCGATCCCGAGGAGGTGCGGGGCGGCCGCTACCCCGATTCTCCGGCCGACAGCTGAGTCAGCGCCCGCCGCAATGCCGGGGCGGCAGCAGCCCCGGCATTGCGGACGTGCTCGGCGTACCGGGGTGCGGCCGGGTCGGTGCTGGCGTGCGTGATCGAGAGGGCAGCCACCACGGCGCCGTCGGGGCCGCGAAGGGGTACGGCGACCGCACTCACCCCGATGCGGGCCTCGTCGGCGTCGAATGCAATTCCGGCAGAACGGATTTCCATGAACTGCGCGCGCAACGCGGCAGGGTCCGTCGTGGTGCAGTTGGTGAATGCCTTGAGCGGAACCGCTTCCAAGTCATTCGAGGATGCGTGGTCGTATGCCAGCAACGCCTTGCCGATCGCCACCCCGTGGGCCGGAAATCTGTCGTCGGGGCACGGACGGGTCGGGGCTTGCCGGTGGCCGAACAGCTTCGTCAGATAGACCACCTGGGCACCATCCAAAACGGCGACGTGCACAGTCTGCCCCGTGAGAACGAAGAGGTCGGCAACGAACGGCACCAGCGCATCCCTCACGATCTCCGGATTCGGCAACACCGCGTTGCGCGCCAGCCGACGCACTACGCCGCCAATCTGATAGCCGGTGCCGATGCGGTCGACCAACCCGTCCCTCTCCAAGGAACCCAGAACGCGGAAGGCCGTGGACTTGCTGATCCCCGCTCGGCGGGCGAGTTCGCTGACCCCTAGGCCGGCCCGCTGCCCCGCTAGGGATTCAAGCAAGTCAACAGCCTTGGCGATCACCGCCCGCTCGTCCCGACTCGACGAACCTTCGCTCATACCAACAGGTTAGGCGAAGCCGATCGGGTCTGCCATGAGCGCGGAACCGAGGGCAACAGCGCCGCGAAACCGCGCCGCTCAACTCACCCGAACAAACCTGACTCGCGAAGGCTTGCTCCGTACGCGTTGAGATCGGCGGCGAAGAGCCCGGGTTGTTCGAATGCGGCGAAGTGACCGCCGCGATCCTGATGTGTGTAGTGCACCAGGTTGTAGTGCTTTTCCGCCCAGACCCGGGGCGTCTGAAGGATTTCGCACGGGTACACCGCGTAACCGGTCGGGACGTCGACCCGGCCTTGCCACGCACTCAAGGCACCGGTGCCTGCCCGGGCCGATTCGCAGTAGAGACGCGCGGCCGACGTACCGGTGCGAGTGAGCCAGTACATCATCAGGTTGTCGATCAGCCGATCGGTGCTCACCGGCATGCCCTCGCGGGTATCGCACCACGCCGCGAACTTCTCAAGGATCCAACCGGCCAGACCGATCGGCGAGTCGTCCAAGCCGAAACCGACCGAATGGGGCCGCGTCGACTGCACGTCCATGTACGCGGTGCCGTCGGCGACTTGGGCAGATGTCCGGACTATGGCGGCGATCTCGTCCTCGGTGACGCCCTCCATAGCGTCCGGGGCACCTTCCGCCGGCAATGCGAACAGCATATTGGAGTGAATGGCAACGACATTGGGGATGAAGTGCTCGCCGAGGTGTCGCGTGACCAGCGCGCCCCAGTCGCCGCCCTGGGCGACATAGCGGTCGTAACCGAGCTGAGCCATGACGTCGGCGACCGCGGCGGCCACCCTGGCGACGTCGATCCCCCGCTCACTGGTCGGGCCGGAGAATCCGTAGCCGGGCATCGACACGACGACGACGTGAAAGCGGTCGGTGAGCATGGGCAGTGCGTCGAGGAACTCGACGATGGACCCGGGCCAGCCGTGGGTGAGAACCAGCGGGATCGCCTCGGGGTCGGTTGACCTAGTGTGCAGAAAATGCACCCGCTGTCCGGCGGCGACGGTGGTGAACGAACCCCATCTGTTCAGTTCGGCTTCGGTTCGCCGCCAGTCATAACCGTTGGCCCATCTGTCGATCACCGTTCGCAGGAAGGCCTGGTCGGTCCCGTAGTCCGCGCCGGCTCCGTCGATCTCGGCAGGCCAGCGGGCCAGTTCCAGGCGGCGCTGCAGGTCGTCGAGTTCCTCCTGCGCGATGGCGATGGGGTAGGGCATAACGGTGACAGTGGTGGACATGGTTCAGCGGGCTCCGCGCACCAGTCGACCCGGACGCGCACCGGTGTCGGCACCATGGCGGCGCGTCACGACCCCACTGACGATGGTGGCGTCGTAGCCGGACGCCCCCTGGACCAACCGGTGACCACCCGCGGGCAGGTCGTAGGCCATCCGCGGGGCGTGCAGCGTGAGGGCTTTCATGTCGATGACGTTCATGTCGGCCTTCTTTCCGACGCTGATGACCCCGCGGTCGTTCAGGCCGAACAGCGCCGCGGTGTCGTGCGCCTGCTTACGGATGACGTACTCCAGCGGCAGGGTGTCGCCCCGATGACGATCCCGCGCCCAGTGGGTCAGCAGGAACGTGGGATACGACGCGTCGCAGATCATGCTGCAGTGCGCGCCTCCGTCGGACAGTCCCATCACGCCGGCGGGATGAGTGATCATCTCGCGGATCGCATCGTGATTTCCGTTGGAGTAGTTGAACATCGGGAACATCAGCATGTTGCCTGCATCGGCCTCCAACATGAGGTCGTACATCGCCGCCAGCGGATCCTGGCCGCGCTCGCGCGCGATCGAGGCCACCGTGTCCTCGTCAGTGGGCTCGTAGTTGGGCGGCTCGCCGAGGTAGTACAGCCGTTCCGTGACGTTCTGCGCCAGCGCGAACATGCCGTCGAACAGCTTGGTCGGATCGATCGGAAGATCGTCTTCGGACAGGATCGCTTGCCGCACCGCGGGTTCGGTCAATCGGGCGGCGAGCTCGTCACGGGTGCACTCGGCCTTCAACCGCCGATAGGTGGGGCGGTGGGTGAAGGCGTGGTGCCCGGGGAAGCCGAGCAGCATGCCGAACGGGCGAGCGGCGATCTGCGGGTGCAGCCGGCTGCCTGCCTCGTGCGCGGCCGCCGAGATGTCAAGTTGTTCGCGCCACAGGTTAGGGTCGGCGTCGACCTGGATCAGCGCGAAGCTCAAGGCGCAGTCGATCTCGGAACCGAGCCGTCGCATCCACTCCAGTTCCTTCTTCGGGGCGACGATGTCCTCCCCCGCCGCGCCCTGCGGGGCGAGTTCGAACACGCCTGCCCCACCAGCGGCCATGGCGTGGCCGAGGGCGAAGAGTTCGTCTTCAGCTGCGTACGTGCCGGGGACGGGCTCGCCGTCCATCGCGCGGTGTGCGATCGTGCGTGACGACGAAAAGCCCAGTGCGCCTGCCTCGGCCGCTTCACGGACCAGCCGGCTCATCGCCGCGATGTCGTCCGGGGTCGCCGGTTCGTTGCGCGCTCCGCGCTCACCCATCGCGTACGCCCGCACCGTGCCGTGCGCGATCTGGCTGCCGAAGTCGACGGCGAGTTCGCGCTTGCCGATCACGTCGAGGTACTCCGCGTAGCTCTCCCAGCCCCACGTGATGCCCTCGGTTAGCGCGGTCCCCGGAATGTCCTCGACGCCCTCCATCAGCGCGATCAGCCATTCCTCACTGCCCGGCCGCACCGGCGCGAACCCGACACCGCAGTTGCCTGCCACGACGGTGGTGACACCGTGGTTGCTCGACGGTTCCAACACGCTGTCCCAGCTGACCTGACCGTCGTAGTGCGTGTGGATGTCGACGAAACCCGGCGCCACGATCTTGCCCGTGGCGTCGATCGTCTCGGTGGCGTTGCCCTCCAGGGGTGGATCGGACGGCCCTCGGCGACGGATCTCGACGATCTTGCCGTCCTTGACTGCCACGTCCGCCGTGAACCGGTCGGCGCCCGTGCCGTCCACTACGGTTCCGCCGGTGATCTTCAGGTCGAACACGTTTCCTCCTCGCGCACGGCGTCGGCCGATTCTCGTGCGTGTAACGCCGTTACAGGGCCGAATGTAATAGCGTTACGAAGCGCTCGGACCGTTTCGCCCGAACGTCGGGTGGCGACTTTCCGATGACCGGGGGTGACACCGATGGCGCAGCCGCACCGTAAACCCGTCGGCGATCCGGGGATCAACCCGGAACTGATCCTGAAGACCGCGGCGGAGCTGATCGAGATCGACGGGGTGAAGGCACTCACCATGCGCGGACTCGCCGATCGACTCGGTGTGGCCGTCACGTCCATTTACTGGCACATCGGCGGCCGGGACCAACTGCTGGACAGCCTCGTCGAGCGACTGCTCGGCGAACTGTCCAACCTGCCTGCCGAAGGCGACAACGCGATAGAACGCATTGCGTCACTGGCCCGTTCGCAACGCCGTGTACTCATCGAACGCCAGCACCTTCTCGGCATCGCTCATGAACGCGACCGCACGCCGCAACTCTTCCTGCCCATCCAACGTGCCCTGGCGGCGCAGCTGGCCGAACTCGGAGTGACCGGAACCGACGCTGCGCTCATCCTTCGCGCGGTACAGGTGCACGTCATCTCGTCGGCAGTGATGCAGTTCTCCGCGGTGCGCGGGGCCAAGCACGTCGAGAAGGACCCGTCACTGTGGTCGGATGCCCTTGCCGACCGGGCCCTCCTCGAAGCCCTTCAGGCTCCCACCGACTACGACGCGGTCTTCGAGTACGCACTCGACGCGCTGATGGCGACGCTGCCCGCGCCGGAGCAGGGGCCCCATCAACGTCATCGCGACTAGAAGCGCAGGCGCCTCAACTCGCGCCGTGACGTCACCCCGAGCTTCGGGTAGATCTTGCTCAGATGCCACTCCACCGTGCGCGGACTGATGAACAGGTGACTGGCGATCTCGGAGTTGGTGTAGCCGTCGCCGGCGAGCCGGGCGATGTAGCGCTCTTGGCTGGTCAGGTCGGCCGCCGACGTGCCACCCCTGTCCCGTCGCTGGGACTCGCCGGCTGCGTGGAGCTCCCGACGCGTTCGTTCGGCGAAGCCGTCGGCCCCCATGTGCAGGAACGCCTCGTGGGCAATCCGCAGTTGACTACACGCGTCGGCTCGGCGGTTCGCGCGGCGCAGCCATTCACCGTAGAGGAGGCGTGTGCGCGCAGTCAGGACCCTGAGCGGCGAGCGTTCCAATTCCGTTATCGCGGTCTGGTATTCACCGTCGGCTTCGGCGCCGGTGTCCACCAGCGCTCTGGCACGCGCCGAATAGCCGAGTGCGGTCGGGGTTCCGGACACCTCGGCGATCTCGATCAACTGTGCAGCAGCGGTTTCGGCGAGTGCCATGTTGCGGGACCGGGCGGCAGCCTCCACCATCTCGTTCAGCAGATGGCCGTGCATGCCGACGTCGTCGTACTCCAGCGCAGACGTGCACGCCGCCAGCGCTTGGTCGTACCGGGCGAGCCCGTTGTGCAGAACGGCCAACGAGAAGAGTACGACGGTGACCTCGCTGCCCTCCCCGCGCGAGGTGGCCTCTCGAATCGTGCTCCGCGCCAATTCGTTTCCAACCTCGTCCTGCCCTCGGCAAGCGGCGAGGTAGGTCTGGATCGAGCGGTGCGGCGGCGCCCCGGTTGCCGACGAAATCGCGTCGGACTGGTCGAGCAGTTGCGCCGCCTTGGTGAAGTCGCCTGAGGTGACGCAGGCACCCGCGTACGTGGTGAGCGCTGAGGGGAGAACCGTCAACTCCCCCGCCGACAGCAGCATGTCCGCTTGGCGGGCGTTGAGGGCGTCGTAGGTGTCTTGGTCGAAGAGGTCGAGGAGGACCCGGTTGGTGATGTCGTGCCACCGCGGGTCAGCCACGCCGGCGTCGGTGTCCGCCAAGTACTGACGGACGGCACGTTGCAGCAGCGGGACCGCCGAGGTGTGCCCGCGAGTGAGCCGCACGATCAGCCCCTCAAGAAAGAGGTCGACCGCCGACGGAGGATCCGATGGTGGCGGCGCGTGCTGCGCCGCCGTGGCGATCGCGGCAGCCGACGCGTGCGCACCGACGGAGAGCCGACCGACGATCATCGCCGCCATCAGCGCCTCGAGGTAGGTCTCGCGCGAAAGCGCCGGATTGAACGTTCGGAGTCGCTCGGCTGCCGCGAGCAGCAGGGGCGGGGCGTCGCGACCGCGCCGGGCGGCGAAGGCAATCTTTGCCCGCAGCAGATCGGCGCGCGCATCCAGCAGGTCGCTGTGCACGCGTACAACGGACGCCAACAGCCCGGCGGCGGCGTCCGGGTCGGCCGCGTCCAGCTTGGCCTCGGCCGCGTGAAGTGCGCGCTCGGACCGCCGTACCGGGTCGGGGGTCAGGTCGACCGCGTAGGCGAGAAACGCCGCCGACGCGGTGGCACCGCCACGGGAGCGAGCCCGCTCGGCTGAACGCACCAGGTCGGCGGCGACCGCCTCGTCGGGCTCGCTTGCCGCGTGCGCACGGTGCCACGCGGCGTGCTCGTCTGAGCCACTCCCCGAGACGACGTCGGCCAGCGCGGCATGCGCCTGGCGTCGCTCTGACGGAAGGGCGTCGCGGTAGACGGCCGATCGCACCAGTGGGTGCCGGAAGTGGACGGCGACGTCGACGTTGACCAACCCGCTCCGTTCGGCGGGGACAGTGGCGTCCACCCCGAGTCCCAACTTCGCTGCGGCCGACCACAACCACGCCGGCTCACCGGTCGGTTCGGCGGCCGCGAGCAGGAGGAGCATGCGCGTCTGCGGCGGTAGTTCGCGCAACCGGCTGCTGAACGACTGCTCGATCCGTGTCGCCAGCGGCTTTGCCGATGCCAGACCGTATCCGCCCGCCAATTGCGCCGGGGCCAGCGCAGTGCGGAGCTCGAGCAATGCCAATGGATTACCGTCTGCCTCGGCCAGGATGTTCTCCCTGACGTTCTCGTCCATCGGACCGGGCAACACCGCGGCGAGCAGTTCGCTGGCATCCGCGTGGGCGAGACCTGACACGTTCAGCTCGGGGAGCCCGACCAGCTCCGGATCGACGACCGGTGTGCGCGCGGCGAAGATCATCACCACCGGGTCTGCGACCAAGCGTCGTGCAGCAAACGTCAACGCTTGCAGGGACGCTCGGTCCACCCACTGGGCATCGTCGACGACGCAGACAACGGGGCATTCGCCAGCGGCGTCTCCGAGCAGAGTCAACACGGCAAGGCCCACCAGAAGGCGGTCGGGCACCGCGCCTTCACCCAAGCCTAGGGCGATCCGCAACGCCTTCCCTTGGGGCGTGGGTAGCCGGTCGATGCGGTCAACCAGAGGGGCGCACAACTGTTGCACGCCAGCGTAGGAAAGCTCCAACTCCGATTCAGCACCGCTGATGGCGATGGTGTGAAGGTCGGCGGCGGCTGCGATGGCGTCGGCGAGCAGAGCCGTCTTTCCGATGCCTGCGTCGCCCCGCAGAACCAGAACGCCGCTGCGTCCCTTCCGTGCCCGCGCGAGCACTCCGGCCAGAACGTCTCGCTCGCGTCGGCGCCCCAACAGCGCCACGCGCGGAGTCTCCCGGCCCATGCTCGCCATCTTCCCACCTCAGAGGGGTTGCGGTACCACGAAGTGGGCACAACGGCGGCGGCTCAACGGACTTCACCTGCCCCCGGGCACTCCGTCGACCCGTGGTTTCCACGGGGTCGGCCAAGCATCGTCGGGTGTGTGATTTCAGCAGTTGTGTTTCGTCACCCTGGCTAGGAAGGGCTTCCCACGATGGCCGACGCCAAGACCGTCCACGACGTCACCTACGATCTGCTCCGAACCCTGGGGCTGACAACGATATTCGGCAATCCAGGCTCCACGGAGCAGACGTTCCTGCAGAACTTCCCAGACGACTTCACCTACGTGCTCGGGCTGCAGGAGGCATCCGTCCTCGCGATGGCCGACGGCTTCGCCCAGGTGACCGGCAAGCCCGCCGTGGTCAACCTTCACACCGCGGCGGGCACCGGCAACGCGATGGGCAGTCTCATCGCCGCCTACCGGGCCAACACGCCGATGATCGTCACCGCCGGCCAGCAAACCCGCGAAATGTCGTTGTGCGACCCGTATTTGAACAGTCCAGACGCGACCACGCTGCCCCAACCGTGGGTGAAGTGGGCCTTCGAACCGGCGCGCGCCGAGGACGTGCCCGCGGCGTTCATGCGGGCGTATGCGGTGGCCACTCAGCCGCCCGCGGGTCCGGTGTTCCTGTCGATCCCCCTCGACGACTGGAACAAGCCCGCATTGGGGCCCGCGGTGGTCAGGACGGTCAGCCAGCGCGTCCAGCCCGACAGTGCGCGCCTGCGAGAGTTCGCGTCGCGGATCAGTCGGGCCAAGCGACCGCTGTTGGTCCTCGGGCCTGAGGTCGACCGCGCCGGCGCCTGGGATGCCGGTGTCGCCTTCGCGGAGAAGCTGCGCGCGCCGGTCCGCGGCGGTCCGCTGTCGCCAAGGTGCTCGTTCCCCGAGGACCATCCGCTGTACGCGGGCCCGCTTCCGTTGACCATTGCCGGCGTGAACGAGGCCGTATCGGGCTTCGATCTGGTCGTCGTCATCGGGGCGCAGGTGTTCAGTTACTACCCCTACGTTGCGGGCGAGTATCTGCCCGAAGGAACCGAACTGCTGCAGATCACCGGCGATCCTCACCTCGCCGCGGTCGCGCCGGTGGGCGACAGCCTGGTCGGCGACATGAACACCGTCCTGGAACAGCTTGCGGAGCTGGTGGAGGTACCTGCCGACCGCCAGGCTCCGCCGGGGTTGACCAGAGATCTCAGCGGCGATCTCCCGGTCGCATCCGCGCCACTGATGCCCGACGACGTCTACGCGGTGCTAAGTGCGGTCAAACCCGAGGACGCGGCGGTCGTCATGGAATCGACCTCCACGCTGGCGGACCTGCTCAAGTGGTGGCCCACCCGGCGCACCGGCAGTTTCTTTGCGACCGGCAGCGGCGGCATCGGCTGGGGTGTACCCGCTGCGGTGGGCATCGCACTCGGAGACCGGGCCCGCGGCGTGAAGCGGACCGTCGTCGCCTCGATCGGCGACGGCTCCTTCCAATACTCGATTCAGGCCATCTGGACCGCCGCGCAGCACCAACTTCCGATCGTGTTCGTGGTCCAGCGCAACGGCGAATACTGCGTTCTGAAGTCCTTCGCGCTTCTCGAGGAGACACCCAACGTTCCCGGCCTGGACCTACCCGGTCTCGACATCGGCTCACTTGCAACGGGATTCGGCTGTCGAACGGCCACGGTGGGGAGCACCGAAGAACTCACCCAAGAGTTCAAGGCCGCTCTGGCGGCCGACGGGCCCACTGTCTTGGTGGTACCCACCCAGCCGCACCTGCCGGTCCTAGGCTGAAAGATGCCCGTATACACCTGCACGACGGTGCAATCGGCGCTGAGCGCCGAGACCAAGGCCAGCCTCGCCGGTGAGGTGACCAGGATTCACTCGATGATCAACCACGTCCCCGGTACCTACGTCAACGTCGTCTTTCACGAGTTGGAGCCAGACGACCTGTACACCAACGGCGAACCTGCACGACCACTCTTGATCAACGGATGGGTGCGCACGGGACACCCCGAGGCGCAGAGTAGTCAGCTGGTGGCCGAGATTGCCGCCGCCGCCACCCGAGTGACCGGCATCCCGGCCAAGCAGGTTCTCGTCGTCATCCAGAACAGTCCGGCGCACCTCGCCATCGAGGGTGGCCGAGTCCTGCCCGATCCGGGGGAAGAAGAAGCATGGCTCCGAGAGAAAGCCCCTCATTGACATGACCACTCAGACTCCGCAGAACCCCACGGCCGCAGCCGATCCCGCCATCGAGAAGTTCGCTGCGGCGGTCGGGGCCCACGGTGGGCTGACCACCGACGAACGCGTGCTGACCGAACGCGGCCACGACTACTGGGGCGTCGGAGGGCTCGCAGGCCTTCTCCTACGTCCCCACGGACGCGACGACATCGCACCGATCATGCGACTTGCGGCCGAACACCACGTGGCGATCGTGCCCCGCGGCGGGGCCTCGAACTGTTCGGGCGGAATGATGCCCACCGCGGCCCGCGTCTTGCTCGACCTGTCCGGTCTCGATCGCATCCTCGACGTCGACGTCGAGACACGGCGCGCGCGCGTCGAACCCGGCGTCGTGAACTCAGACCTACAGGCGGCGCTCGCCCCACACGGGCTGTGCTTCTCACCAGATCCCGTCTCGGCGCATCTGGCCACCGTCGGAGGCAACCTCATCGAAAATGCCGGCGGCCCACACGCGTTGAAGTATGGCGTCACCTTCAACCACATCCTTTCCGCCGACGTCGTCCTGCCCGACGGCTCGACGCGCACCTTCGCCGCCGACGACGAAGGACCCGACCTCCTCGGCGTCGTGATCGGATCCGAGGGCACGCTGGCGATCGTGACCGAGGTGACGGTCGCACTTCGCCCGGTCGCCGCCGTCACCCATAGCCTGATGGGCGCGTTCGCGTCTGCCCGAGAAGCGGCTGACACCATCGCCGCGGTGATCGCCAGCGGCGTGGTGCCCTCCGCCGTGGAGTGGCTCGACCGCGCGGGCATCGCCGGGCTGCAACAGTTCTACGACACCGGCTACCCGCTGGACGCCGACTCGATCGTGCTCGTCGACGTCGACGGCACGGCAGCGGAGGTGTCCCACGACCAGGCGATCGTGGAAGGGGTACTGCGCGAACGGGCTACCGAGGTTCGGGTCGCCGAGAACGACGACGATCGCGCCGCCCTCTGGTACGGCCGCCTCAACGCGCCCAACTCGGTGGTGCAGAGCGGCAAGGGCTTCTTCATCGGCGACGTCACCGTGCCCCGCGACCGGATCCCCGACATGCAAGAAGCCATCCAGGCCACCGCGGCGCGCCATTCCGACGGTCTGTTGTTCATCGCGGTGTGCGGCCACGCCGGCGACGGCGACTTGCACCCCACCACGTTCTACGACAGGGACAACCCGCTGGCGGCGTCATCCCTGGAAGCGGCGAACAACGAAATCATCGAAGCTGCATTGGGATTGGGCGGCACCATCACCGGGGAGCACGGCGTCGGGACCGAGAAGATCCAGTTCATGACGAAGCGCTTCACACCGGTCGAGATCGCCGCCCAACGCTCGATCAAGAAGGCGTTCGACCCCGAGGGACTGCTCAATCCAGGGATCATGCTGCCCGACCCGTCCCCCGACGAGCCCGCCACTGCCGGGTTCGGTGCTGCGGTCCGTGCCGCGCTCACCGGCACGCTGACCCCCGACCCCGACGCCCCACTGACCGGCGACGGCAACACCGACGTCACCGTCAACCTCGGCAACCTCAGCCTGGTCGTGGGCGCCGAGGCCACCGTCGAGGCGGTCAACCGCTACCTCGACGCCCACGGCGTCACCTGCGCAGCGGTCCCCGCCACGGGCACGGCACGGACCATCGGCGAAGTAGTGGCTACCGCCACCGGTGCCGAACGGGACCGCGTCCGACACGCCCTGCTCGGCGCCGACGTCACCGTCGTCGACGGCAACCGCCCGGCCCGTTTCGGTGCCGAAACGATGAAGGACGTCGCCGGATACGACACCAAACGGCTCTACGTCAGCGCCCACGGCGCCTTCGGCGCACTCGTCGCCCTGATCTTCAAGATTTCCGTCAAGGCCTGAAACCGCAGTACGCCGACGAACGAGACTTCGCATACCGCCAGCACTGAGCTAGATTGAAGGCGACCCACACGGGAGTGCACGCCAAGTGCGCTGAGAGGACGGCTGGCGCCGTCGACCGTACGAACCTGACCGGATCATGCCGGCGTAGGGAGTGAAATAAATGAGTACCGACATCGTTTCCGATCGACCCATCAGCAGTCCGCGGAGCTACCGCTGGCGCGTGGTCGACATCGTCGTGGCCAGCGTGCTGGCCGTCGCGGCCGGGTTGGTGTTCGTGTTGTGGAACATCGCCTCCAATCCGATCGGCGCTCCCCTCGGTGCGGTGCTGCCGGGTCTTCAGGCACTGCTTGGCGGAGGGTGGCTGTTCGCCGGCGTCCTCACCGCACTGGTGATCCGCAAGCCGGGCGCGGCGCTGTACGGGGAGATGGTCGCCGCCACCGTCTCGGCCCTCGTCGGCAACCAATGGGGTGTGCTGACGTTGGAATCGGGCTTGGTACAGGGCTTGGCCGCCGAGCTGGTGTTCGCGGTGTTCCTCTACCGCTCGTGGAACCTGCCGGTCGCGGTGCTGTCGGGCGCGACGGCCGGCCTGGCCCTTGCGATCAACGACCTGATTCTCTGGTATCCCGGTTCGGCGGCGACGTTCTCGGCGATCTACGTCGTGTCGGCGATCGTCTCGGGCGCGCTGATCGCGGGCGCCCTGTCCTGGTTCGTGGTCCGCGGCCTGGCGAAGACCGGTGCGCTGTCACGCTTCCCGTCCGGCAGAGTGGGGTCACAGCCCAACCTGACGCGATGAGCGTCCCGCCGCCGCAGTCCGGCGGTGTCGCAGTCACGGCGCAAGACTGGCACTGGCGCCACGCCGGCCGCGCACAGTGGGCACTCAGCGGCCTCGACTTGGCGATCGAACCGGGCGAGCGGGTGCTGTTGCTCGGCGCCAGTGGCTCGGGCAAATCGACTCTGCTGCAAGGGCTTGCGGGCCTGCTCGACAGCAACGAGGACGGGGACGAGACCGGTCGACTCCTCGTCGACGGGGCGCCCCCGGCGACCCGCCGTAGTCGGATCGGGATGGTCCTGCAGAACCCCGACTCCCAGGTGATCCTGTCGCGCGTCGGTGACGACGTGGCGTTCGGCATGGAGAACTTCAACGTCGAGCGCGCCGCCATCTGGCCGCGGGTACGCCGAGCGCTGGCCGCCGTCGGCCTCGACCTTCCGCTGACGCGAGAGACGTCGGCACTCTCGGGCGGACAGCAACAACGACTGGCGCTCGCCGGCGTGCTCGCCATGAACCCCGGTCTCATCCTGCTCGACGAGCCCACCGCCAACCTCGACCCGGCCGGCGTCGTCGAGGTTCGGGACGCCGTCGCGGCCGCCGTCGCGGAGACCGGCGCGACGCTCGTCGTCATCGAACACCGCACGGCGGTATGGCTTCCCGTGGTCGACCGCGTGATCGTCCTCGGCGACGACGGGCGGGTGGTGGCCGACGGGCCTCCGGAGGACACCCTCGGCCGGCAGCGGGACATGCTGCGGCGGGCCGGCGTCTGGGTGCCCGGCACGGAGTTGCCCGCGATCACGCGCCATCACGCTCCTGGTGCCCCGCTGCTGGACGCCGCCAACCTCGCAGTTGGCTACCGCGCGGGCGACGGCTCCCACGACCTCACCTTCGAAATAGCCCGTGGCGCAATCACCGTCGTCACCGGCCCCAACGGCACCGGCAAGTCCGCGTTGGCGCTGACCCTCGGCGGACTGCTGCCCCCGCGCGGCGGGGCGCTCACCGCCGATGAGACGTTCGCACCGGCACCGCGTCGCCGGGCCCCCGTCGAGTGGAAGTCGCGGGAACTGCTCACCCGCATCGGCAGCGTGTTCCAGAATCCCGAACACCAATTCCTCACCGCCACCGTCCGCGACGAGCTGGCACTCGGCCCGCGTGCACTGAAGAAGGACGAGGCTGCGGTCGCCGACATCTGCGACTCGCTGCTGGAGAGGTTGCGGCTCACCCACATTGCCGACGTCAACCCGTACACCCTCTCGGGCGGTGAGCAGCGTCGACTCTCGGTGGCGACAGTGCTGGCCACCGCACCCGGGCTGATCATCCTCGACGAGCCCACCTTCGGTCAGGACCGCAACACCTGGGAAGAACTGATGCGCCTGCTCGCCGAGATCGCCGACGAGGGAACCGCGGTCGTGGCGATCACCCACGACCTGGACTTCGCCGCCCTGCTCGCCGACCATCGGGTCGAACTGGGTTCGTGGCATGCCGGGTCGGTGGCGTCGTGTTGAGCACCGTTACCGCGGCGCCGACTCGGCTCACGGGGGTCAACCCTGTCGCGAAGCTCGCGGCCGCGTTGGTCATCGCAGTCGGCCTGGTGTTGAGCATCGACTGGGTGTCGGCATCGACCGCGCTGATTCTCGAGATGATCCTGCTGCTGGTGTTGCGAGTCCCGTTGCGTACCTTGTTCACTCGCGCGGCGATGGTGACCCTGGCCGCCGCGCTGACCGCCGTGACCATCCTGCTCTACGGCGAATCCCGCGGCACGGTGCACTGGCACTTCCTGCTCATCACCGTCAGCGACGGCTCGATCACCCTGGCGGTGGCCACCTTTCTGCGAGTCCTCGCCATCGCCCTGCCGTCGGTGCTGCTGTTCGTCGACACCGAACCCACCGAACTCGCCGACGGACTTGGGCAGGTCTTGCGCCTGCCCGCGCGCTTCGTCCTGGGCGCCCTGGCAGGTGTGCGCCTGGTCGGACTGCTCGGCCAGGACTGGCGCTACCTCGGATACGCGCGCCGGGCCCGCGGGGTCGCCGACCAGGGCCGCGTCAAACGTGCTGCCGGACAAGCCTTCGCACTGCTGGTGTCCGCGATCCGGCGCGGGTCGACGTTGGCCACCGCGATGGAGGCACGGGGCTTCGGAGCCCACCCGACCCGCACCTGGGCGCGCCCGTCACCGTTCGGCCGTCGCGAAGTCGCACTGATCTGCGCGGCGTTCGTCATCGTCGCGGTGGCGATCGCGACGTCGGTGGCGACCGGGCATTGGAACCTCATTGCGACTCGATGACGTCGCCCGCGAGCTGTCCGAGACCGGTGCGCGCACGGTCCTGATCGACGGCCGGTCCGGGTCGGGCAAGACCACGCTGGCCAAACACCTTCGGCGGCTGTGGAACGGCAGCCAGATCCTGCGACTCGACGACGTCTACCCCGGGTGGGACGGCCTGGCCTGGGCCGCCGACCACGTGACGACGGAACTGCTGGCGCCCCGCCACGACGGGCGCCCCGGCCGGTGGCGCAGCTGGAATTGGGTGCGGGACGTCCCGGGTCGCTGGCATGCCGTCGACCCCGCGCAGCGGCTGATCGTCGAAGGCGTCGGAGCGCTGAACGCCCCCAGTCGCGCCCTTGCCGATCTCGGGATCTGGGTCGACACCCCCGACGCCGAACGCAAGCGGCGCGCGATGCTCCGCGACGGCGACACCTACCGACCGTATTGGGATCGGTGGGCCGCCCAGGAGGACGACTACATCGCGTGCCACGACCCGCGGTCGGTCGCCGACTGGGTGGTGACGGAGACTCCTGACGGACTGCTCTGGACCGCAGCGGGCCCGGTGCGCGAGTGAGCCTCGTGGCGCTGGCGACGGCGAGTACGTAAGACGTGTCCGTCTTGAACGGGCAGCTACTCACGCCTGCGGTGGACGTGCCTCTGAGCGTGGTTCGACGATGAAGCGTCGATGCAGTTCCGTGGTGAGCTGGTGGATCTCATTGGTCAGATCAGTGTTGGCATGGAGTTCGAGTTCCTGCGCGTGAAAGTCGTGGTCGGCCTTCTCCTGTTGAAAGGCCCCTTGACGGTTCTGACCGATCATCACGAAGGCCGTCAAGAAGATCGACTCCAGTGACACCACCAAGGTCAAGGTCGGCCACGGATTGCGCTCCAGTACAACCATCCACACGGCGAAGACTGCGGCATGCAAGGAGACGAACGGCATAGAGCCGGCAAACGCGGTTATACGATCAGCGACCCGCAGTTGGAGGTCGGCGCGTCGGTGCAGGGCTTGGGCCACCACGGCGGGATGCTGCGGCCGAATGCCACCCGTGAGACGTCGCCGTGACGCTGGTGGTGACGACGCTACGCAGTCCGGCGCCGGCTTCTGGTCAGGCATCGATTGGCCCCGCCGGTCTCATCGGAGTCCGGTGGCGTTCCGGACCGCCTCTACGTCGCGATCGACGTCGTGGGCCATGAACCCCGCCGCAACTTCCCCGATGCCGTGGATCATCGCTCCGGCCGCGACCCATGTCACCAGGACCACTACGGACACACTCCAGGAAGCCGCGGCCCAAAACCCGATGACCAGCTCGGCCAGACCGGCCAGCAGGAGCACCCACCACCCCGGCATGCTGCTCGCCGAGATCGCCTTCGCAATGTCGAGGACACCTCGGAACACGAAGTAGAAGCTCATCACCGCCGCCAAGCTGATGAAGGTCTCACCCGGTTGCATGAAGGCCAACGCGGCGACCACGGTGAACAACGCAGCCAACAACCAATGGACGACGCGCCAGCCCTTGCTGGCCATCGCGCCGGTGGCCACTTCGTTGGCCGCTGCCAGCAGACAGTAGACACCGAAGAGCACCGCTACGGTCGCCACGGTGGTGACGTTGAAGCGCAGGATGACGACGGCGAGCACGATCCATGTGATCCCGGCGACCAACAGCCACCACCAGTGGCGTGTGGTGGTGTGCACGAAGTCGAGGACGGGGTGTGAGTCGGTGATGGACATGATTCCTCCAGTTGTGTCGTGGGGCGGGTAGGTCGGATGTTCAGGCGCTGGTGCTTCGCGGACCAGGTCAGGAGTTGACTGCAATCTTGAAGATGAGGGACCTCAGTGCGCCGAACGCTCCGTGTCCACCGATGTACAACCGTTTGGTGTCATATCCGGCAACGTCTTTCATGTTCTCTCCGCCGAACCGAGCCGGGGCGTGCCCGTCGATCACGGTGACGTCGGCCCCGAGCAATGCGTGCCTGATCTCGAGACGCTCGAGTCCGGCGGCCGTCGCGACCAATTCGCCGATTGAGCGACTTGCATCGACGAGTGGGATGGCCGCGCAGTTGACCCCGCGCCCGTCGAGGTAGTCGTGAATCTCTTCGAGGGTCGCGTCGGCGCCAACGACGAGACTGAGGTTTCCGAGGTTCACGGCAACGTCGCGGTTACCGCCAGTGGTGAGCACGGCGATCGGATCGGGTGTGAAGCTGCCGGCAAGGGCTTGACGGACGGCAGCACCAAACTCGTTGGTGTCCGGCTCTTCTGGGGAGTGGTCGGGCAACATGATTCCAGGGTTGAGCAAGCCGGCCGGCTCGAATGCCATCTTGATCGAGCGCTGGGCGGCGATCTCTACGGGCGTGAAGCGCTTGGTCATGAACTGTCGCTTTTCGGTGCCGACACCATGTTCTCCGGTGATCGTGCCGCCCAGGGCGAGTGCCGCCTCGATGATCTCGTTGTTCGCCGCCTCGAGCGCCGAAGCGGCATTGGGGTTGTCCTTGTCGAAGAACGTCGTGGGGTGTAGGTCACCGTCTCCTGCATGCCCGGTGACGGCGATGAACAACAGACTGTCGGCGTGCCGGGTTGCAGTGGACTGAATGGCTTCTTGCATGTCGGGGATCTTCTCGCGGGGGACGGTGACATCGCCGATGAAGAAGCCCTTGCCGCTCTGTTTGACGGAATTGGGCGCGTTCAGTCGGCCGAACCACAATGCCGTGCGGGCCTTTTCGTCCTCGGCGACGCGAACCTCGGTGGCTCGTTCGCGAAGCACCCGTTCTACGATCGGTTGGTCATGGGCCACCTGCTCGGCGGTGCCGTCGACGTCGATGAGCACGATTGCGTCGGCATCGAGTGGATAGCCGGTGTCGTAGAACTGCTGCAGCCCAGCGATGCCCTGTCTGTCCAACCATTCCACCGCGGCCGGGACGACTCCACTGGCGATGACGGCGGCCACCGTGTCGGCGGCGGACCGGGCGGTGGCGAAAGACCCCATCAAGCTGTGGGTGACGTCGGGAATCGGGCGCAACGCCACGGTGACTTCGGTGACGATGCCGAGCGTCCCTTCTGAACCGATGAGGACGCCAAGCAAGTCGGGGCCGTCATCGTCGGCGCTGAGGGTTCGGGCGGTTCCGTCGGAGAGCACGATCTCAACGGAGAGGATGTGGTTGTAGGTGACGCCATACTTCAAAGCGTGTGGGCCGCCAGCGTTTTCGATGACATTGCCGGCGACTGTCGCTAGATGGGCGGACACCGGATCCGGTGAGAAGCACAGTCCGTGCGACTTGAGGCGCTCTTGCAGGTCCGAGTTGACGACGCCGGGTTCGACCCGGGCTCTACGGCCGTCCACGTCGACCTCGAGGATCTGGTCGAGACCGGACAGGTCGAGCAGGACGCGGCCGGAGCCCGGCATCATTCCGGCAGAGCAATTGGACGCTCCCCCGCGGGGGACGACAGGCACGTTGTGCTTGCTTGCGATCAGCATGATCGAGGCGATTTCGTGGCGGTCGCGGGGCCGCAGCAGGAGGTCCGCGGTTCCCCCAAATCCCCAGAAGTCGTGGCCGCGTTCGGTGAGGACGTCGCGGTCGGTGGTGACGTCGCCGCGTCCGCCTAGGACGTTCGCGAACTCGTCGATGATCGCCGCGCCCACATGGTGCCCGTGTTCGGTTGCAAAGGTTGACATTTCGGTCCTTCTGAGCGTCGGTGTCGATGTAGACGGGATCCGTCGACCGGAGTCAGGCGTGCACTGGCGTGGTGCTGACGTTGATGAGCGTGGGCCGGTCCCGGTCTGCGATACCGCTGTGCAGCAGCTCGGCAACGTCGTCGGTGGTCTTCGCCTCGTGTGCGTCGACTCCGTAGCTTCGTGCGGTCGCGACGACGTCCAGGCCAGGAAGATCGAGACCCGGCACCCCGGTCGCGTGTTCGATGACGCCGAATTCCTTGAGGATGCCGTACTCGGCGTTCGAGGCGACGACGATCGTCAGTGGAATTCCGTAGTGCGCCGCGGTCCACAGCGACGTGATCGCGTAATGCATTGACCCGTCGCCCATTGCCGCCACCACGGGGCGGTCAGGGGCAGCCAATTGCGCGCCGACGGCGGCGGGCAGGCCGAAGCCGAGGCCACCGCCGGCGGCGGTGAGGTGGGAGAACCGATGGCCGGGTCGTACGCAGTCGCCTATGGGGAATTCGTTGCTCCCCGCCTCGGTGACGAGCAGTGTGTCCGAGGGCAGGCGCAGCCCCACGGTTGACCACAGTGCCTGCGGTGAGAGCGGCGCGGTCACCGTCCCGAGATCGCCGATCGGGCCGCGCGGCGCCGGGGCGTTCCTTGCCGTCTGCCCTACCTGGGCCAGCACGGCCTCGGCGGCCGACCGCAAGTCGGCGACGATCGCTTCGCCGACCGGTGCGCGAGCGGCCTCGTCGGGGTCGTTGGTGATGTGGATGAGGCTGGTGCCCTCTGGAAGATAGGGCCCCGCGATCTTCGGGTAGTAACGAAAGACCGGTGCGCCGATGACCAGTACGAGGTCCCGGCCCGTGAGGGCCTTCGAGATCCAGCCAGCTCCGGGCGGGAGCGATCCGTGATAGAGCGGGTGGTCTTCGGGAAAGCCCGACAGACCCGTCAGCGGTGCGGTGAACACGATGGAACGGGTGCGCTCGGCCAACGCGATGACCGCATCCCAGGCGCCAAAGCGCTCGACGTCCCCGCCGACGACGATCGCCGGTGAGGCGGCGTGGTCCAGGCGGGTCGCGATGTCGGCGGCCAGGTCGGCGGGGAAGCCACTGGCGTGGGTGACGGTGCGGGCGCCGACGACAGCGATGTCCGACGCTTGCTTGTCGGTCAGTTCGACGGTCATGTCGTCCATGGGCAGTGAGACGAAGACGGGACCACGCGGCGCAGTGTTGGCGATGTGGATGGCACGGGCCAGCACGGCGGGCACTTCGCTGGCGACGGCCGGCTCGGCAGACCACTTGACGAACGGTTTTGGGACGTTGGTGGCGTCGACGTTGGTGAGCAGGCACATCTGATTCTGCAGATCACGGCGTTGGTTGCCGGCGGTGACGATCAGCGGCGTCTTGTTGATGAAGGCGTTGTAGAGCGCGCCTTGGGCATTGCCCATACCCGGCGCGGTGTGCAGGTTGACGATCACCGGGCGTCCGGTGATCTGGGCGTAGGCGTCAGCCATGCCGACGGGAACCATCTCCTGCAGGCCGAGGAGGTAGCGGAAATCGTCCGGAAACTCCTCCAGCAGAGTCAATTCCGATGATCCGGGGTTGCCGAACCACGTGGTCAGGCCGTGGTGTCGAAGCAGATCGATCACGGCGTGGCGGACGGTGCGAGCCGCTCGCGGCGATTCAGTGTTGGCTGTGGTCATGTGGATGTCCTCCTGTTGCGGCAGTGATTGCCGGCACGGCGTCCTTCTGGTCTGAACCCTGCGATGAACTGTCGTCCGACTGAGCGACATCGGCATCGGGTGAATGACTCGATCGCGCTGCCTGGCACGACGTCGTCGAGACGTCGGTGTTCGAGTCGTTTGACAGATGTGCGCCCGCACGCCGATGGGGACTGTGAACGTCGGTGATCGCACCGGGCGAAACACTTCGTGCCTGGCCGCCCTGAAAGGACGTCACGTTGACACAGGTGACCGTGGTGGGCGCCGGTCCCACTGGATTGACGGCCGCGGCCGCCCTCCTGGCTGCGGGCGTGGACGTTTCGGTCGTCGATGCCGCACCCGGCCCGGCCACCACGTCACGCGCCTTGGGACTGCAACCGCGGGGAGCCGAGGTGCTCAACCGGATAGGTGCGCTCGCGAATCTGCCCAGTCGAGGTCTGGCCGGGTGGAATCTCGTGGTCGTTGCGGACGGCCAGACCTTGATCCACAGCCGTGTGGGCACCTCGGTGACGGCGGAAGCGCAAAGCGGCCAACTGATTTCGCAGGTTGACATCGAGGCGGCATTGCGGGACCGCCTCGCATGGCTGGGCGGCACCATCGAGTGGAACCGCCGGTTGGCCGGCGTTGTCTCGCATGAGGACCAAGCGAAACTGACGTTTTCCGACGGCACCGAGCGGATCGTCGAATGGGTGGTGGGTGCCGACGGGGCCCACAGCACGGTCCGCGCGGCAGCAGGGATCGGCTTCCGCGGCGCGCCGCTGTTGGAGCGATTCCTGCTTGCCGACGTTCACGTCGACGTCGGCCGAGCACGCGACACCATCTATGCGTGGTTCGACGGGGCCCGGTTCCTGGCCGCAATCCCGTTACCTGGTGCGGATCTGTGGCGACTGATGGCGCCAGAGGACGAAGGCGGCGCTGAGCTCGAAGGCGATGACATCGCCGAGCGGCTGGGTCAGCAGCTCGCTGCCGCTACGGGCGCGAGCATCCGCGCGGTGCAGTGGGCGTCGGCATTTCACATCCAGCGCCGCATCGCCGATCGGTATCGCAGCGGTCGACTCTTGCTGGCGGGCGACGCAGCACACATCCACAGTCCGGTCGGCGGGCAGGGCATGAACACAGGTATGGGTGACGCGGAGAACCTCGCGTGGAAGCTGGCGTTGATCGTCCAAGGCCGCGCCGAACATCGGCTGCTCGACTCCTATGAAGCCGAACGCCGACCCGTAGCCGAGGGAGTTCTCGAAATAACTTCGCGTGCAACAATGCTCGCGTTCGGCCACACGATGATGGCGACGACGTTACGTGATATCGTCGTCGCACCGTTGGTACGGACGAGGTGGGTGCAGCGTCGAGCAACGCAGGCCATGTCTCAGCTCGACGTGAGCTACTCACGCGGCCCCCTTGGATCGGTGGGGCGCCTCAGTTGCCCCCGTGGACTGGTCGCCGGAGACCGGGTTCCCAACCGACTCTGCACGCGCCGCGACGGCACCGCCGTGCGGCTACACGACACGCTGGGACCGGGATGGGCTCTCATCGGCACCGAGGCGTTGGTCGACATGGCGAGGGAGCGACTCGGCGACGTTGCATCGCTGCGAGGCGGAGCCCGCGGCAATGCCATGCTGGTTCGGCCGGACGGCCATCTCGGTTGGCGAGGATCGCGGCCCGCGGCGATGAGCGATTGGCTAGATCGACTGTCTGGCCCGCGAACGTCCTCAGCACGGGGAGGCGATGGACGGCCAGCAGCACGCGACATCTGATGCGCTTGGTCGTTTTCGGTGCAATCGGCGGTCCGGCACGACGTGGCCGCCATCCTTGTCGCATCCGCAGCGCTAAGTCTTCGGTTGCTCGTTGGTCAGTCTGTCGAGAGCTTCGTGGAGCGCGGCGCGCGACGTGACCCCCAGGAGGGGAAAAATCCGGTAAAGGTGCCCCCCGACGGTTCGGTGCGAGATGTGCAGGCGCTCACCGATTTCGCGATTGGTTAGCCCAACCGCTGCCAGCACTGCGATCTCTCGATCCCTCGCACTCAGGTGCGGGCCGGCGGGACCACGCCAGGAATAGGTGGTCGAATGCGTCGCGCGCAGACCTCTCGTCGCCCGGGCTACCCACGGCTCCGCACCGAGGCCTTCGAAGGTGCGGAGCGCGGCGTTGAAGTACCGGGACGCCTCCGCCGTCGACTGCATCCCGCGTAGGTGTTCGGCGTGCGCCAACTGGACTCGGGCATAGTCGAATTGCCACCGCGTAGCGCCAGGGATCGCCAATGCCTCTTCGAACGATGCGCGCGCCCCGTCGTCAGGGCCGGACATGGCGGCGCAGGCGGTGTAGATCAGCGCCAGTCGTGACGACAGCTCGGCGATGTTCGCTCGGCGCATGGCGTCCACGTGCTTGCGTGCCTGTTCTGCACGGTTGGTCTTCACCGCTGCTTCGACCAGATCGAACAAGACCCACAGGGCGTGGGGATTGTCGGGAGCCAACTGACCCGCGGTGTTGATCGCGCTGGCGTGTTGGTAGGCGCGATCGAAGTCTCCGTCGGCCGACGCGCTCAGCGTGCGCAGGTGATGGGCGAAGGTCGCGGCGATCCCGGCGCCGGTCACGGATGCCATCTCGGAGAGACTGGCCGCAGCGGCTGCGCTGGTCTCAGCTTCACCGCGCGCGGTGGCCACCAACGCGCCGATGTAGTCCCCGAGCACGAACGAATATCGGCGATAGCCATGCCTGGTGGACAGGGCCACTCCTTCGGCGACTTCGGCGCGCGCCTCGTCCCAGCGCCCCGTGTGCCAGTCGTCGACGGCGCTCCCCACGAGGGCACTCAACGCCAACGCGACCGCCCCTCCGTCGCGTCCGTCACGGACGACGCGCCTGAGTGCCTCCCGGCACTGCGGAAGCCGGTCGAGGTATACGCACGCGATGTGGGTGCGGATCACCTCGACGGGGTTGTACTCGCCGGACAACTCGCCCACCGTGACATCGACGCGACACAGTAGGGCAGCGTCCATGCGTACCGGATCACCAAAGCCGGAGCGACACAGCCTGAGCAGCACCGGGGGCTCGGGGAGCATCTTCGCCATCGCGGTGTCGACTGGCTCCCAGTCGTTTTCGCCGCCGTTTCGCATCCAGCAGATGACGATCAGTGAGTGGAGCGCATCGAGCAGGGTGGCATCGGCGGGATCACGAGCACCCGGATGCTTCGTCAGCGCTGCAACCAGCAACCCGTATGCGGAGTCGACGTCGCATTCGGCGTTGAGGAGAATGTGCGCCGCGGCCACCGTCGCGGCCAACGAATCCGTCAACGCCGGCTCGTCTTCCAACGCCACTGCCAGCGTCTCCGAGGCCGCGCGTAGGTCACCGGTGACGTCCGCGCGCAGCGTGGCTGCGTAGACCATCCGGCGGCTTCGGTCCGCGGAGCGGACGCTGATCCGGCTCGATCGGATCATCAGGTCAAGGGCGCGCAGCGAGTCGCCATTGGCCATACTTCGATGGGCGGCGGTTTCGAGCAACGCGGCCACGTGCGCGTCCGGACCAATCGTGGCTTCGGCGAGATGGGTCGCCTCCCGGTCGGGGTGACCGGACAACGCCGACGCGAGGGCGTAGTGGGCTCTTCGGCGCTCGAGGTCATGGGCCAATCCGATGACCGTCGTTCGGATCATCGGATGGCAGAAGTCGACGGTGTGGCCGTCGGTTCGGATGGTGACCAGGCCGTCGCGCTCCGCCGGCGCGAGAGTCGACAAGACTCCTCCAGGAGCAGCGATGCCGAGGATGGACAGTTCGCCGCCGCTGTTGAGCGCCGCCAAAAGCAGGATCTCGCGCGTGGCCGCAGGCAGCGCTCGAATTCTCTCGGCGTACATCGACGCGAGCGGTTCGTTGAGCGCCGGCCACCGACCGGTCGAGGCCAGTGCCGCCGACTCCCCGTCGCCGATCGTCCACCTGCCGAGCTCGAGAAGTGCCAAAGGATTGCCCTGTGCTTCGGCAAGGAGTCGTCGCTGCGTTCGAACGTCCAGACCGGGGAAGTGCGACTCGACGAGTTCGGCAGCCGTCGTGTCGGCGAGCGGAGGAATGCGGTGCTGGGGCAAGCGTGTGCCATCCCAGAATCCGGTGACCGTGTCTGTGGCGGCAATGAACTTCAGCCGGTGTCCACCAGCCCGACGCCCCACGAAGGACAGCACGAGCGCACTGGCCGGGTCGATCCACTGCAGGTCGTCGATGATGACGGCGATCGGGTGCCGGGTTGTCTGCGCCGCCAATGCAGCCAGTACTGCGTTACCGGCATGCAAGGGGGTCGGAGTATCCCCCTGTCCGAGCCCGAGCACGACCTGCAGAGCGTCCCGCAACGGCCCGCTGAGCGTGGCCAACGTGTCGCCGCCAGGTCGGACGACGTCACTCAGGACGGAGTACATGACGTTCGTGGTCAACCGCGTGCCTGCGGCTCGTATCACTCGGTATCCGTACCGTCGTGCCCTTTGCGCAGACACGTCCAGGAGAGCGGATTTGCCCACGCCAGGTTGGCCCGTCAACAGAAGAGCATCATCGCCGCCGACGTCCCCGAGCAGGGTGTCGATGACGGCTATGTCCATGTCCCGGCCGAGGAGCGTCGTCACCGCGCGCCGCCTGATGGCGCGTCGGAGAGTCCTTCAATGGCCCTGCGTAGCCCGGCGCGGGAGTTGACGCCCAACTTGGGCATCGACCGTTCGAGGTGGGCACCCACTGTGCGATGCGATATCGCCAAGCGTTCAGCGATTGCCTTGTTGGTCAACCCGGTCGCGGCGAGCCGCGCAACTTGGAACTCTTGCGGTGTCAGCGCGCCGACTCCAGATCCGTCCCGGTTGCGATGACCGGTCGCGTCGAACTCTGCCTGACTACGCGCTCTCCACGTCGCCGCACCGATGACTGCGAAGTCTTGAACAGCCGTATTCAGATGCGCCCGCGCCTTGGTGATCATCCGATGCCGACGCAATCGCTCGCCGTAGACGAGGTTCAGGCGAGCCCGCTCCATCGGCCAGTCCGCCGCCCCCGGCATGGCCAACGCACGATCGAAGAGTTCGACGAAGTACTCGTCCGAGGCAGTCATCGCCGTTGAGCCGGCGACGACCAGTGCCAGTCGAGACGAGACGAGCGCCACCTGCGAATCACGGAGGGCGGCGGCGTGAGCTGCGGCCTCCTTTACATGACCTGCTCGCACGGCGGCCTCCACCATGTCGAACGCGGCCCAGAGGGCATGCCCGACGTTCGATTCGAGCGTTCCAGGCAGGCTGACGGCCGACGCCAAGACGTATGCCTCCTCCCAATTTCCTTGCGTCAACGCCGAGAACGCGCGTACTTGGTAGGCAAAACGCACTGCGCCGCCGGCACCGGACGACGACGCCCACCGCAAAACCTCGGCAGTCACCTGCCGAGATGACGCGTCATCGCCGCGGCCGGCAGCAAGCCAGGCGCCGGCAAGACGCAACGGCCACGATTGCAACGAGAAACCTGTCGCTCGGCACATGTCGAGACATTCGGAGGTGAGCGTGTCGGCGTCGAGCCAACGTCCGGTCCGGACATCGTCGATGCACACCGGCATCATGGCCGAGATAGCCAGACTCAACGAACCATTCGCACGTGCAGATTCACTGAGTTGGAGCAGTTCGGATCGAAACGTACGAACGCGGTCGACGTAGTGGGCAGCTGCCGCGAGACGCGTCACCAAGGTCGGATCCCGTTGGCTCGTCAACCGGAGGATCGCCTCGTCGAGCTGGTCGACCGCGGTTGCCGCCGTGCGGGCGGGATCGGCCACCAGATGCGTGCGTAGCCGCAGCAGTGCGGTCTCAGGAACCGTCGCGCGACCCATTACGGCGTAGAACGAATTCCACATGTCTTTGCTCGCTGCATATTTCGACACCGTGAGCAGAATTTCCAACGCATCGAGGATCAGGTCGTCGTTGCATTCCGCGCTGTCAAGGGCATCGTCGAGCGCGTTGACCAGGACGCGGTGCGCGAAGTCGATGTTGGCATCCTCGTCGAACGCGACGTACGCGACGGCGATCGCCGATTGCAGAGCCGCCGGACTGCCGGGCTGGACCCTGACCGTCGGCCCCATCTGAGCGGCGATCCGGGGAGATTCCCCGGACATCCGCGCGTCGACGTAGTGGGCCAGTGCGCGCCGACGTTGCCGTTCAACGGCATCCACGCTCAGGTCCGCAGATCGGTACAACGCCGACACCGCCGCCGTGACGTCGCCGGACTGCCGCCAATCGTGAGCCTTCTGCTCCAACAGTGCGGCCATGCCGTCATCCGGTTCCGATGTCGCCTCGCCCAGATGCCACACGCGATGATCGGGGCGATCCGTCATCGCGCTCGCGAGTGCTCGGTGGGCGGCGTATCGCTCATCGGAGGTGGAGGCCGATACCACCGCATGCTTGACGAGTTGGTTGGCGAACCGGATCCGCTGTCGTTCGTCGACGTCGACCAGGCGTCGGTCGTGCAGGGCTCGGAGGACAGTGTGAACATCGCACTCACTGGCCGCTGCTTGGACGATCGAAACCTTCGGGTTTCGGGTCAGCGCAGCCACCAGCAAAGTCCTGCGCATCGGTCCAGGGAGATCGGCGATGTCGTCGGCATACAGCGTGTTCAGGCGCGGCGTCAGATCCACGTCGGCGTAGCCGGACATCGGATGACCCCATTGCCGACCAGCGGTTGTCCTTGACAGTTCCAGCAGCACCAGCGGATTCCCGGCTGCTTCGGCGATCAGGCGTTGCCGTGTCGGAGAGGACGATTCGGGAAAGCGAGCAAGAAGGACGTCGACCGCTTCCGAGTCGGTCAGCGGCTGCAGACTATGTGCGTGCACTGCGGCACCGGTCCAGCCGAGATGGGAATCTCGGCGGTGAGCCGCGACGAGTTTCATTCGAACGCCGGACCCAAGTTCGGTCACCATTCGCAATACGTCGACGCTGGCCGTGTCGAGCCACTGCACGTCGTCGAGCACGGCGAGCCACGGCTTCGAATCGGGGTCGACGGCCAATAGCGATAGGACTGCCTCGGCCACGGCTTCCACTCCGGGCCGGTGCCCACCGGTCAAACCGATTGCATCGCTTAGGGTCTCGGACATCGGTGCGTAGAGTTCGGTTATCAGACCCTGCAACGGAGTCAGGAGCTGGTTGAGCCCGGCGAACGCCATGTCGGTTTCGGACGGCACGCCGTTGCATCGCAGAACCCGCCACTGGTCAGCCATCTTGGCGGCGCAGTCGAGCATCGCGGTCTTGCCGATGCCGGGCGGCCCGGTAAACGTCAACACCCGTCGGTCATCGGACGCCCCGAGAAGGAAGGACCGCACAGAGGCAATCTCGGGACCACGCCCCACTAGTCGTTCTGAGAGCGTCTCGGATGTCATCGGCCGAACCCGATTTCTAGGCACGCGAACGCAGTACGCCTTCGCGCGCTGAACGCCAACCGACGCCGCCGGCCGCCTCGGGCCGGCGTGTTGTAGAACGCAATTGTCGGCGTCATGTTTCCACCACAGTCAAGCACCACGGACGCTCGCATGCAGCCCCGGAATTCTCAGGCGAAGTGCATTCGACGACGTTCCGTATCCGAGTGCACCCGCCGGAGCCGTCGACCTACACCTCAAGAAGGAAGTTCTCATACACTGCGTCGCGAAATGGGAGACGATTCCTAGGTGGTACGCGATATGACGCGGTACGTGACATGACCAGGACGCGATACGTGACATGACCATTTGGGACACCCGTCGCACCGCCAAGGCGGAACGCATGACGGCCGGTAGCGCGTACAGCACCGGCAAGGTGGTCGACCCGGCCAAGCTTGGGGACCTGCTGCAGGACGTCATCCGCCCCGGGGATCGGGTGGCCCTGGAGGGCGACAACCAGAAGCAGGCCGACTTCCTGTCGAGGACGCTGGCCGACTGCGACCCCAATCGCCTCAACAAGCTGCACATGCTGATCTCGTCGGTGTCGCGGTCGGAGCACCTCGACCTCTTCGAGCGCGGCATCGCCGACAAGCTCGACCTGGCCTACGCCGGGCCGCAGAGCGTGCGCATCGCGCAGATGGTCGAGGACGGCACCGTCCAGATCGGCGCGATCCACACCTACGTCGAGCTGTACGCCCGGATGTTCGTCGACCTGGCCCCCGACGTCGTCCTGCTGTGCGCCGAGCAGGCCGACCGTGACGGCAACCTGTACACCGGCGCCAACACCGAGGACACCCCGACGATCGCCGAGGCTGCCGCCTTCCACGACGGCGTGGTGATCGTCCAGGCCAACGAGATCGTGGACACCGCCAGCCTGCCCCGGGTCGACATCCCCGGCAGCTGGGTGGACTTCGTGGTGCAGGCCGACCGGCCGTTCTTCCTGGAGCCGCTGTTCACCAGGGACCCGCGCCACATCGGTCCCGTCGAGATCCTCAAGGCGATGATCGCGATCCGCGGGGTGTACGAGCGTCACCAGGTGGTTTCGCTCAACCACGGTGTTGGATTCGACACCGCCGCAATCGAATTGCTGTTGCCGACCTACGGCGAGCAGCTGGGCCTCAAGGGCAGGATCGCCCGGCACTGGGTGCTCAACCCGCACCCCACCCTCATCCCCGCGATCGAATCGGGTTGGGTCGAATCTATTCACAGCTTCGGTGGCGAATCGGGCATGAACCGGTACGCCGCCGCCCGTCCGGACGTGTTCTTCACCGGGGCCGACGGGTCGTTGCGATCCAACCGGGTGCTGGCCCAGTTGGCCGGCCAATATGCGATCGACATGTTCATCGGTTCGTCGCTGCAGATCGACGCCGAGGCCAACTCGTCGACGGTGACCGACGGGCGGCTCTCCGGCTTCGGCGGCGCGCCCAACATGGGGCATGATCCCCACGGACGCCGTCATTCGTCGGCCGCGTGGCTGGACCTCGCGCACGGCGAGGGCGCCAGTCGTCGCGGCCGAAAACTGGTGGTGCAGATGGCGCAGACGTTCCGGGCCGGTGGTGTTCCCACGTTCGTCGAGACCCTCGACGCCGTCGAGGTCGGCAAGCAGGCCGGGATGCCCTTGCCTCCGGTGATGATCTATGGCGACGACGTCTCGCACGTCGTCACCGAGGAGGGCGTCGCCTACCTCTACAAGGCACATTCGTTGGACGACCGCCGAGCCGCGCTGGCGGCGGTCGCCGGTGTCACGCCGGTGGGCCGCACCTCAGATGCCCGACGAGTGGAGGGACTGCGCCGCGACGGCCTCGTGGCGTTCCCCGAGGATCTGCAGGTCGAGACCCGGCTGGCCGACCGCTCGTTGCTCGCCGCCCGCAGCATCGAGGACCTGGTCGCCTGGTCCGGCGGATTGTACGACCCACCTTCGCAATTCAGGGACTGGTGACGCCGATGTTGACCGCAACAGCGCTGAGTACCGTCCAGATCGCCGACATGGCCGTCGCGGCCATCCGGGCCGAGGCGGATCTCACCCCGAAACCCGGGCTGGTCGACCAGCGGGGGTCCGGCGCCCATTCGGACATGGACCTGGCCATGTTGCACGCATCGGCGGATGCACTGCACTCCGCGTTCGTCGAATGCGCCTCGGCGGCAACCGCGTTCGATTCCGACTCCGATCTCCGCACGCAGCTCGGTGTCATCGGCAGGGCTGGTGAGCGGAAAATGCTGGCGGCGACGGGCGGGGTGAACACCCACCGCGGTGCGCTCTGGGCGGTGGGACTCCTCAGCGCCGGCGCCGCGCGGACGGGCACGCTCGGCGGAGCCGTCGACGTCGCAGCGCGGCTGGCGGCGATCCCCGACCCTCAAGTCGCCGCCGCGACATCGCATGGGGCGCAGGCCCGTCGGCGTTACGGGGTGAACGGCGCGGGCGGTGAGGCCCAGGCCGGGTTCCCCCACGTTCGCCTGCAAGCGCTGCCCGCGCTACAGGCGGCCCGACACGCGGGCGCCGACGAAGGCACTGCCCGCCTGACGGCGCTTCTCACGTTGATGGCGACCGTGGATGACACGTGCGTGCTACATCGCGGCGGGTCGGACGGACTGCGCGCGTTGCAGTCGGGCGCCAAGGCCGTCCTCGACGCCGGTGGCATCGGCACGGTGCGGGGACGTCGGCGCTTCGCCGCACTCGACGAACTGTGTCTGAGCCGGCGCTTGTCACCCGGCGGCAGCGGAGATCTGTTGTCGGTCACGTTGTTTCTCGACGGCCTGAACGAGAGGGGATCCCAGACATGCAGACCCTGACCTACCGTTTCCCGGCTCGAGAAGCCGCGACCCACCCGATACACGTCGGCGTCGTGGCGTCGGGAGACTTGGAGATTCTTCTCGAACCGCTCGCGGCGGGCGATGACGACGGCGTCGTGGTCCGGGTGCGCACCAGTGTCAACGGTTTCGACACCGTCTGGCACGACGTGCTCGAGCGGTTCTTCACCCGCACACCCTTGGCCGGACGGTGGGAGCTCAACGACTTCGGCGCCACGCCGGGCGTGGTCAACCTGCGGCTGCGCCAGGCGTCCGAGGCGGCGGCCTCGTGACCGAATTGCTTGCGGGCCAAAGCTGGCAGGAGCTGCTCGCGCGCCACAGCTTCATCGAACTCGACGCGTTGGGCCGTGCGGGCGCCCTGCTGGATCCCGGTTCGCTTCGGGTGTTGGCCGGGCCCTTCGACCGCCTCGAATCGCCGTGGCTGGAGCCGCAGGGCATCACCCCGCAAGCCGACGACGGCACGGTCGTCGCGAGGGGCACCGTCGACGGGCGTCCCGTCGTCGTCGCGGCCATCGAACAGGGCTTCCTCGGCGGCGGCACCGGCGAGGTGTCGGGCGCCAAGATCTCCCAGGCGCTGCTGCTGGCGGCCGCTGACTCACGAGCGGGCACCCCGACCGCCGCGGTCATCCTGTTCGAGACCGGTGGCGTCCGGCTTCAGGAAGCCAACCTGGGACTCAACGCGGTCGCCGAAATCTGCTCGGCCGTACTGGATCTGCGTTCCCACGCCCCGGTGATCGGGGTGGTGGCGGGAACGGTTGGATCGTTCGGCGGCATGAGCATCGCCGCGGGGCTGTGCACCCGGCTGATCGTCACACCGCAGGCCCGCATCGGGCTCAACGGACCCGCCGTGATCGAACAGGAAGGCGGCCTCGACGAATTCGACTCGCGGGACCACACTCTCATCTGGGCGGTCGACGGCGGCGGGCAACGTCATGCCACCGGGCTGGCCGACTCGCTGGTCCCAGACGACTCGAACCTGTTGCGCGCAACGGTGGTCGACGCGATTGACGCCGGGGTTCCCGAACCCGGCCGGCATCGCAGCGAGCGGCTCGACGTTCTGGCATCGCGGTTGGCGGTCTACGATCCCGCCGACGCGCCCAGCCCGGGCGACCTCCCCGCCCTGTGGGGCGGCTCGTACGAACCCGTTCCCACATCGGGTCGGCCGGCCGTGGCCCAGGCCGCTGACCCTCCGACGACGCGGGGCCGGACGTGGATGCGCGCGCTGAGCGGTTCTGCCACGGTCGAACCGGTCATCCCGTCCGTCCTGTCCGCCACGACGGCCAATGCGCGCTACCTGGCGGTTGTGCCTGATCCGGACAACCGGTTCTACCGCGCTCGCGAGGGCCAGGTTGGCCTCACCGAATCCCTGGCCTTGGCCCAGGCCGTCCGCGACCTGGTCGAGGCCGACCGGGGGGCGGAGCACAAACGGGCGATCGTCGCCGTCGTCGACCTCCCCAGTCAGGCGTACGGACGCTACGAGGAAATGGCGGGCCTACATCAGGCGATGGCCGCCACCACCGACGCGTACCACGCGGCGCGTGTCGCCGGTCATCCCGTCGTCGCCGTCGTGGTCGGCAAAGCCCTGTCCGGCGGCTTCCTCACCCACGGTCTGCAGGCCAACCAGATCCTCGCCCTCGACGACCCCGGCGTGGAGATCCACGCCATGCACCAGGCGGCCGCCGCCCGCATCACCCTGCGCACGGTCGACGAGCTCAACGAGCTGGCTAAGACCATCACTCCCATGAGCTACGACGTCGAGGACTGGGCCAAACTCGGCTTCTGCGACGGACTCCTGACGGTCGCCAACGCCGACGATCCCACTCAGGACGACGTCGAAACGGTCAGCGCCGCAATCGAAGACGCCGTTCAGCGAGCCCGCGTCGGCCCACGCGACCTGTCCTACCGACTGGACTCCGATGCAGCCGTGTCCACTAGGAATGCCTCGCGTCGGGTCCGGGAAGTGCTTGCCCAGCAGTGGAATCCGGCTTCCTGAGGTGACCACCGCCCGCCCGCACGACCTGCTGAGGGTCACCGGGCCCGCCGCCTTGCCCGCCGATGCGCCGGCCTGGGCCACGCACGCGCTCAGTGGCACGCCCTGGGTGGTGGTCCGGCGCGACCGGGCTCCCGACGGTTACCTCCCCGTCGGAGTGCGCGGCGCCAGCCGATCCGAGCGCTACGGCACGTTCGTCGCCGCCGCGGACGTCCTCGGGACGGCGCCTCCCGAGACCCTCACCGCCGTTCCCGGCCGCGACCTGCCGGCGATTCAGGCCCTGCGCGGCCTCCAATCGCTGCTCGACGACGTCGGGTTGGCGTGGGGCCCCACCGGTAGCGTCGGTTTCGAGCTTGCCACCGGCCACCCGGCCGCCACCTCCACCAGCGACCTGGACCTGTTGGTCCGCATCTCCGACCTTCGGTGTGCACTGCCCGCCCTGGTGTCGTTGGACCACGCCTTCAGCTCGGTTGAGTGTCGGGTGGACTGTCAGGTCGAAACACCCTGCGGCGCCGCGGCACTCACCGAGCTGGTCGACGGCCGACCCCAGGTGATGGTGCGCACCCCTGAAGGTCCCCGCCTGGTCGACCGCGCCGCGATGCCATGAGCCTGGCGCTGCTGTTCCCCGGCCAGGGCGCCCAACGCCCCCACATGCTGCACGACCTGCCGCCCAGCCCCGCCGTCACGGCCGTCGTCGACGAATCGGGTTGGCAGATCGACGATCTCGACTCTGCCGCTGCCCTGGCCAGCACGGTGAACGTGCAGATCGCCTTGGTGATCGCCGGTGTGGCGGGCGCCCGGGCCCTGATCGACGACCACGGCCTGGCACCCGAGTTCGTCGCGGGACACTCGGTGGGCGCCTTTGCCGCCGCGGTCACCGCCGGCGTCCTCACCCTTGCCGAGGCACTGACCGCCGTCGAGTTGCGGGGGTGGTCCATGGAACACGCCTGTGCACAGGGCGATTGGGGCATGGCCGCGGTGAGTGGCCTGCCCACCCGAGCGGCCGCAGAGATCGCCGCAGAGGTCGGGACCGACGTCGATCCACTCTGGGTCGCCAACGTCAACGCCGCCACCCAGACGGTGCTGAGCGGCACCGATCGGGCACTCTTGCGAGCCGCCGACGCCGCCAGCCGGGCCGGCGCCCAGAGCTGCGAACGGCTCGACGTCGCGGTGGCGTCGCACTGCCCGATTCAGCAGGACACCGCACGGCTGATGGCAGAGCACCTGGCGCAGCTGCCGCGCCGCCTTCCGACTTACCGCTACCTCACCAACACCAGGGGGCGGATCACGGCGTCCGCCGACGTGGTCCTCGACGATCTCGCGCAGTCGGTGGCGCGCCCGGTGCAGTGGTACGACGGCACCCGACTGCTTGGCGAACTCGGCGTCACATGCGCCGTGGAAGCACCTCCCGGTCACGTCCTGACCCGGCTGCTCACGTCGGCCGTGCCGTCGATCACCGCCATTTCCTTGACGGACAACGGCTTTGCGGCGACCGCCCGCCTGGCGGCGCGAATGACGGCGTCGGCAACCTGACAGCTCAGAGGCCGGTCGAGCCGCGCCCATCTTGGTTGTCGCTGGGGTGGGTGCGGAGATGGGCGCGCTCGCCCTGGGGTCCGATGAGGACCAGGACCTCCACGGGGCGGTTGTCGGCGTTGCCGAACCAGTGGGGTGTGCGGGTGTCGAATTCGGCCGCCTCGCCGGGCTCCATGGTCAGGTCGTTGTTGCCCAGGACTAGGCGTAGGCGTCCGTCGAGTACGTATAGCCATTCGTAGCCCTGGTGGCTGGATTGCTCGGGCTCGGGTGACCGCAGCCGGGGATCGATGATCAGTTTGTAGGCCTGCAGGCTTCCCGCACGGCGGGTCAGGGGAAGCAGAATCATGCCGTTGCGGGTGACGGGTTTGAGTTGCAGACGCGGGTCATCGGTCTGAGGCGCCCCGATGAGTTCGTCGATGGGCACGCGCAGCTCACGGGAGAGCGGCAACAGGAGTTCCAGTGTGGGACGGCGCTTTCCGGCCTCGAGTCGTGAGAGCGTACTGATGGAGATGCCGGTCGCCGCGGCGAGTTCGGTCAGGGTGATGTTGCGGTGCGTGCGCAGGCCCCGCAACCGAGGGCCGACTGCCGTCATCGTCGCCGCCACGTCCTCGTCCACGGGGTCATTTTGCCATGGCGGCAAGAATCTTTGCGCCCACGCGGAAGGAGGGCGGACTCTGGCGACCGGCGCCCCACGCCGAGGCGGGGTGCAGTCACACCGATGAGAGGGCACTTCAATGACCAGCGCTGCCACGACCAAGACCACCGAGAGCACGACCACCCGGCAGGGAGATCACCCGAATGCCCCAGCCCCTGTTCGAGACGTCGCCAACCGGTTCGTCCAGACCTACGGTCTGACGCGGATCGACCCCGACTTCGCCCAGTTGTTCGCCGAGACCGTGGAGGTCTGGCACAGCTTCGACCACGAGACGATGACGCTGCCGGGTGACGAGTTCGCCGGCGCGATGCTGCGAATGCTCCGCGCCACCGCCGACATCGTGCAGGGCCACTCCGACCGGATCTGGTCCCTGGAGATCGGCGATGACGGCTTCGCAATGGCCGCGACCGCTTCCGGTGAACTCGAGGGGGCCCCGGTGCAGATAGCCAGGTGCCTCTTGGTGACCGTTCGGGACGGACGCATCGCCCGCATCTGTGAGTTCGGTGACCGGCAGCAGCGAGCGCCGCTAGACGCAGCGCTGCGCGCTGCGGGCCGGTTCCGCAGCTGATCCCCACCGACCAACCGACCCACCAGGAGTCACGATGGACGTCTTCCTCACCGGCGCGGCCGGCTACATCGGCGGCACCGTCGCCAGACACCTCGTCCGCAAGGGGCACACCGTGCGCGGCTTGACCCGAACCCCCAGG
The DNA here is from genome assembly GCA_006864685.1 of Mycolicibacterium hodleri. Lineage (GTDB taxonomy): Bacteria > Actinomycetota > Actinomycetes > Mycobacteriales > Mycobacteriaceae > Mycobacterium > Mycobacterium hodleri_B. The sequence continues at coordinate 58,062 of VIFX01000025.1, forward strand.
ATGGTCGACACCCTCGTCGCCGCGGGCATCGATCCCGTCCTCGGCGAACTTGACGACGTCCTCCTGCTCCAGCGGGAAGCCAAGCGGGCAGACGCGGTGGTCAACACCGCAAACAGTGATCATCGCGGCGCCATTGAGACCTTCATTGGTGCGCTGAGCGGCTCGGGAAAGGTGCTGATCCACACCAGCGGGACGAGTGTCATCGGCGATGACGCCCAGGGTCAGAGCGTTTCCGGCACCGTCTACGACGACGCAGCGCCCTTCACCCCGGGCGACCATCCGATCCGGCGGGCCCGGCACGCCGTCGACGCCGCCGTAGTCGATGCGCGCGCAGTTGGGATCCGTTCGGTCGTGCTGTGCAATTCGCTGATCTACGGCAACGGGTCTGGGCCGCGCCGCCAAACAGTGCTGGTCGCTCCGCTGATCGCCCAGGCTCGCACCAGCGGAGTGGTGCGCGTCGTCGGACAAGGCGTCAACCGGTGGTCGACCGTCCACGTCGACGACGTGGCCGATCTCTACCACCTGGCCCTCACCGATCCGGCTGCCGCGGGGTTCTACTTCGTGGAGGGTGGCCGGGACGCCTCGTTCCTGGAGATCGGCGGAGCGATCGCCCGACGGATGGGTCTGGGACCGGTCCAGCGGTGGGATTTGGACTCGGCCGCAGCCGCCTGGGGAGAGGGGTTCGCGCGCTACGCGCTCGGTGCAAACAGCCGGGTGCGCGCCATCCGGGCCCGTGCCCTCGGTTGGCAACCCTCCCGGCCTTCCGTCACCGACTGGATCGAGGCCGATATGCCGGTGCCGTGACTCCGTGGGCTTGAATCGAGCGATGGAGCTTCCCGTCATGCCACCAGTTCCACCGATGCTCTCCAAGGCGGTGACCAGCATTCCCGACGACTGTTCCTACGAGCCGAAGTGGGACGGCTTCCGGTCCATCTGGTTCAAGGACGGCGACGACGTCCAGTTCGGCAGCCGCAACGAACGACCCCTGACGCGCTACTTCCCCGAGTTGGTCGAGGCGGCGATCGCCGAGCTCCCGGACCGCTGCGTGGTCGACGGCGAGATCGTCATCGCGACCGACGACGGCCTGGACTTCGACGCGCTCCAACTGCGCATGCACCCGGCCGCCTCCCGGGTGCGCCTGCTTGCCGAGCAGACCCCCGCCTCGTTCATCGCGTTCGACCTGCTCGCCCTCGGCGACGACGACTTCACCGGACTGCCGTTCACCGAACGTCGAGCAGCCCTGGTCGAAGCGCTGGCCGACTGCCGCCCGCCAATCCACCTCACCCCCGCGACCACCGACATTACCGTCGCCCGACGCTGGTTCGACGAGTTCGAGGGCGCAGGCCTCGACGGGGTCGTCGCCAAACCACTCGACGGGACGTATCAGCCGGACAAGCGGGTGATGTTCAAGGTCAAGCACCAGCGCACCGCGGACTGCGTCGTCGCCGGCTACCGCCTGCACAAGTCCGGGGACGACGCGATCGGCTCGCTGATGCTGGGGCTGTACCGCGACGACGGCGCGCTGGCCTCGGTCGGGGTGGTCGGCGCGTTCCCGATGGCGACGCGGCGCGAACTGTTCACCGAATTGCAGTCGCTGAGAACCACTTTCGAGGGCCATCCGTGGAACTGGGCGGCCGCCCACGACACCCCGCCGCCGGCGTCGGTCCGCAACGCGGGCTCTCGATGGAACGCCGGCAAGAGCTTGTCCTTCGTGCCGCTGCGACCGGAGCGGGTCGTCGAAGTGCGCTACGACCACATGGAGGGCGAACGGTTCCGCCATCTCCCCCAGTTCAACCGGTGGCGCCCGGATCGCGATCCGCTGTCGTGCACCTACGCCCAACTCGAGGTTCCGGCGACGTTCGACCTCCGCGACATCATCCCGGGGCTGGGCGGTTGAGGAATCCCGGGGCATGGCGGTCAAGAAGATTGCCGCCGTCGACGCCATGAATCGGTGGGATGATCGACGGATGCGAATGACGTCTCTGACAGCTGCGGTCATGCTCGGCGCCGGGTTGCTGGTGGCGACTCCCGGAACGGCGTCGGCCGCAGTACCCGTCGTCTTCGAGTTGACGGGCACGTTCGCCGACGGGGTCCAGGTGTCCTACTTCGGCCCCAACGACGAGCCGATCGTCCAGGTTGCCGGACTTCCGTGGTCGGCCGCCTACGACTACAACGGCAGCGCCCGCTCGCTGACCTTCACCGGCATCCACCCGGGCGGTGACCCCGGCTCGGTGACGTGCAAGGTGTCGATCGGCGGCAAGACGATCGTCAGCCACACCAACAACGCGCCGAAACCTGCGGGTGTCGGCGCGTACTGCAACATCGTCGACCTCGGCTCGGGCTACCGCGGCAACTAGCTCCTCGCGTAGAGGTGCACCAGGCCGGACGCCACCGCGAAGCGCGGCCCGTGCTGAGCGTCGACGTTCGCACGTCCCACCACGATCGACGCAGAACGTAGCGCTTCGGCAACGGTGCGGAGCAGTTCGTCGTCCAGCGCTCCTCCCCCGGCCAGCACCAGCGCAGGCGGCGGGTCGTCGAATGCTCGCAGGCACCGGACGATGTTGGCGGCCACGGTCTCCTGTTTGACCGCCAGCCGCAGGCTGCGCCATTCCTCGGCGGCCAGCTTGTTCGAAAACGGCACCAGCCCAGCGCTTCCGCGGGTGCACAACCGGCCGATCGCATCGGAGGCCGCCGGACTGTCGAGGAACAGCCGACGGCCGTCCTCCTCGTGCGCGACGTGCGGGCCCTCCACCCGCAGGGCGGGAGTCCGCTTGACCCGTTCGGCCAAGGCGCGGGGGATGCCGAGCACCCTGGCGACGGCGGTGGTGATCGCCTCGCCCGCACCAGCCGCGGTCACCTCCCTGTCGTCGCCGATGAGATCGATTGTCCCGCCGCCGATGTCGCACACGACGGTGCCCGGCGGCAGGCCAGGGGTGGTGCGGGCGCCGACGGCCGCGGCCTCCGGCTCGCCGGCGACGGTGCGGGTCGGGCGTCCGGTGAGCTCCTGCAGGGTCGACGCCGCGTCGGCGACCAGGTCGGCGGCCAGCAGCGCGACGACGGTGCCACGGGTGTCGGCGACGCCGCGCCGCAGCCACGCTCCGTTGTCGATCGACGACAGATCGGTGAAGAACGCGTCGTCGACGGCGAGGCCGTCCCTCGCCGAGCGGACGGACTTCAACCGCACCTCGACGACGTTGCCCGGCGGCGCGAGCCGCAGCACGACGTGCGCCTGGGCGGGCGAGTACCGCACCACCTCGTCGTCGACGGTGCAGTCGACGTAGTCGTCGTCGACCGAGGGCGGATCGGGCGGACCGGGGCGTGGGGTGACGGCGATGGCCGGGGAGTCCGCCAGTTCCCTGGTGAACTCCGCTACGTCGGCGATGTCGTCCGTCCCGAGTTCGAGTGCGACGCACAGCGCGATCGGATCGGCCATGGCGCGGTAGGCGCGGCCCTCGGCGACGACTTCGACGGCGATCAACGCCCCTGGTTCGACACCGTCGAGGACCACCTCGTCGACGACGGGCACGTCGACGGAGATGCGATTGCGAATCAGCACCGCGTCGTCCTGGGCGGCGATCACCCCGACAATGTCCCAGCCCCGGGCCACCGCCACCGAGATCTTCTCGGCCGCCACCTCGAAGTCGGTCGACGAGTCGACGGAAACGATTGCGGGACCGGCGATCACGTCCCCCGACAGGCTGTGCAGTGGGCGGTGTCTGCCGACCCCGAAGCCGGTGCCGGCTGGCGTGCTGGCGTGGACGGCGCGCAGACTTCGCACCGGGGACCTCGGCGAGGACGGCGGTGGCAGCGGCGCGGTGGCGGTGTCGACGGGTCGTAGGGCGGCCAGCAGGATTTCGTCGACCTCGACGCCCGCCTCGACCCGCAGCTTGTGCAGCAGTGCCGCGGCGCCCTCCAGCGACTCGCGCGACCCCTTGCGTCCGCGGGTGGCGGCTTGACCGTGCACGACCTGTTCGACGGCGCTCCCGCTCACGCGCGCGACGACGATCTCGGTGGTGTGGTTGCCGACGTCCACCCCGGCCACCACGACCGTCACCGCAACAAACCTCGTCGGGCGTAGACGGCGGCGGCCTGACGCACCAGTTCGGCGCAGCGCGCGGCACCACGGGTCTCCAGCGACGTGCGCAGGGCCTCCAACTCCGCGGCCGTGGAGCGGTGCGGGCGAAGCGCTTCGTAGAGCTGCATGACGTCCTCGTCGTCGATGAGCGCCAATTCCGCTGCGCGCAAGAAGTTCTCGGCCAGTTGCGGGTTTCCGCCTTCTTCGGCGACGACGGCCTGGTGAGCAAGGGTCGCCGGGTCCATCCGCAAGTCGGCCAGGCTCAGGTTGCCGTTGACGGCGGCCTCGACCGTGAAGTCCTCGGGCTTCATCGCTCAACCCTGACCGTCATCGGCGGCTGGCCCGGTTCACTGGCCTCGCGCTCCAGTGCCACCAGCGCGACGGCACGCGCGTGGTAGCGCGCGGAGATGGACTCGTCGGTGCCGCCGGTGAAGATCGGAATCGGGGCCATGCCCTTGGCGTGCCTGGCGGCGTTCTTGCCCAGCTCCCGGTACATCCGGTCGGTCAGCAGCGGCGCGACGCTGAACAGCTCCAGATTCGCCAGCGGCGACAGGTCACGACGATGAATGAGCGCGGTTCCCTTGCCCTGCAGGCCTATTCCTATCCCCGAGCCGGACAGCCGGGCTGCGGTCAGTCCGATCATGCCGACGTCGATGGTCGAACGGACGCGGACCAGTCGCGGCACGCAGCCCTCCTCCTCCAGCCCCGCCGAGATCTGCCGCAGCACCTCGCCGATGGTGAGACCGCACAGCGACAGCCACACCGTCTTGCCGAAGGCGGGCGAAAGACCGATGCACACCTCGCGGGGATCGCTTCCCTGCCTGGCGGTTTCGACGTCGGTGAACGCCAGGTGGCCGTGGTGCTCGGCCTGGTCGGCCGTCAACTCGTCCGCCGTCCGCGCCTGTCGGATGGCGTCGATCTCGGAGCGCCGCTCCGCGGTCAACGCGTAACCGGTTCCCGGGCCTTGATAGTCGTTGGGGTCGGTGATCTTGGACAGCACGCGGAAGTCTCCGTCGAAGATCGCCGAGGTTTGCAACTGGTCTCCGCGCAGCCGCTCCCTGGTGAGCGCCATGATGGCGTCGGCCTCCTCGTCGTAGCCGGTGCGTTTGAGCGAGGCGACGACGTCGAACACCGTCAACTGTTTGGCTTCGATCGAGGTCGCCGCCTCCGCGACCGCCTTCGGGTCACCGGGCGACAGATCGCGAGAACCGTTGGCCACCACCACCGCGTCGACGCGCTCGTCGTCGAAGTCGGCAAGGCCGAGGTCGCGGTACACCGCCTGGACGGCGGTCGCGGCGCGGCGGCGCACCCGGGCCAGGTGCAGAGGAGGGACGGTGCGCAGCCCGCCGTCGACTCCCCAGTCGCGTTGCAGCACCAGGAAGTCGTCCATGTCGTCGGAGTTGAAGTTGGACAGCGCAAAGGCGTTGTCGTAGCGCGGGATCGACCCGAATCCGGAGAAGATGAAGTCGGCCCCCGCCAGCAGCACCGGCAGTGTGTGTGCGCTGCGCCGGATGTCGGACTCGGAGATGAGATTGTCGTTGCCCGCGCATGATTCGAGGTCGCGGAGCATGACCATGAGGTTCTCGGCGAGCAGTTCCTTCATCCCGTCGGGCACCGAGGCGACCACGCCGACCCCGTCGATGCCGCCGTTCTGCACGCCCTGAGATCCCACCGCCCGCGCCAGCGAGACGCACCGCGACTCCAGGTACAGGATGGAGCACTTCTCCGCGGCGCCCATCAGCACCTCGGCGCCGCCACCGCTGGTGACCCGCATCTTCAGCCCGCGAGAGGCGTATGCGGAGGTCAGGATTGCCTTCGAGAACGGGGTGTCGTCCCCGTCGACGAAGACCTGCTCGGTGCCGTACAGCGAGATGGTCTCGGCGTAGCTGGTCAGCCCCCGCAGGCCGAGCCGCAGCTCCAGCGCCTCCTCGATCGAGCACTGCGCCATCGCGCCGGGAACACCGACCTGGCTGCCGATCAGCAGCGCGACGGCGTTGGACGGCGCGTCGCCCAACACCGGCACCGTCGTCTCGACCTCGCGGAAACCGTAGGCGACCGCACTCGCCGCGTCGGCCGCGATCAGCAGCGGGTCGTCGAGCTGGTTGGTCACGTGCGCCTGATTGCTCGGCGTCCGCCTGGCCCGCATCCGGGTCATCGCCATCTGCATCTCCACCGGCGAGAGCAGCGCGACGACCCGAGCCAGCTTGGCGGGGGTGATGCCGCCGACGAGGCGAACCACCTCGGCACGCGGCACGTTGAAGTCGACGATCAGCCGGGCCAGCGCCCCGTCGTCCATCGCCATGGCCTCCTCGGCCACGTCGAGATCCAACCCGTACAGGGCGATGAACTCGTCGATCACGTCGAAGGCGTCGACCGACTTGCCGTCGAGTTCAACCACGACCCCGTCCGTCACCACCAGCGACGGCTCGGGGTCGAACGGACTGTGCATCGCGACCAACCCGAGGTCGGGGTTGGTGACGCTGAAACCGTCCAGATTTACCGGCTTGGCGTCGAGGATGCGCATCCGGCCCTGGTCGAGGTCCGCCGTGCGGTCCGGGGTGTCATCCACGGCCTGGCCTCCTGTGCTCGATAGCTGGCAAACCGTGGACGGGTGCTACGGCCTAGTCCCGCACCACCCTAATCTCGAACAACGTTGTCCTCGTACACGATTCGACCGATCAGATCGTAACGCCGCGGGTCGCGGAGTTTGAAGTACAGCGCCATTCCCGCGCCGAACACGAACAACCCGACCACGATCCACGGTGTCAGCTGGAACAACAGTGTTCCGGACGCCGCTCCGGCCGCCGCGTCCTTGTGCTCCCACAGAAGGTAGACGACGTACAGCATGCCGACGCCACCCAGCAGCGGCGCCAGGAACGTCTTGAACCAGTGTGCACTCGACGGGTGGTTCTTGTGGAAGTGGAAGTAGGCGATCACCGCGAAGGCGCACAGGGCCTGCACCACCAGGATCGCCATCGTGCCGAGAATCGCCAGCAGCGTGTACATGTGGATGTAGGGGTCCATTCCGGCGAGGTAGAAGGCCAGGATGAGCACCAGCGTGATGCCGGTCTGGACGAACGACGCGATGTGCGGCGACCCGTGCGTGGGGTGGGTGGCGCCGATCGTCTTCTGCAGCCCCGTCGACAGACCTTCGCGCCCGAGGGCATACAGGTAGCGCGACGCGCAGTTGTGAAATGCCATGCCGCAGGCGAACGATCCGGTCACCAGCAGGATGTTGAACAGCGTGATGGCCCACTCGCCGTAGGTGCTGCGCACGTTGCCGAAGAAGATCTCCGACGACGTGTCCGCGCTCTGGGCCAGCTCCACCGACTTCGCCGGACCGGTGCCCGCGATCGCCATCCACGACACGAACACGTAGAAGATGCCGACGCCAAGCACGCTGATCATCGTGGCGCGCGGGATGATCCGCTTGGGATCCTTGGACTCCTCGCCATACATCGCCGTCGACTCGAAGCCGACCCACGACCAGAAGGCGAAGAACAGTCCGAGCCCGGCGCTGGCGCCCGCGACGGCCGCCGGGGTGAACGCGCCGATGGGGTTGAGCGTCTCGGCGACGGCGAACCCGTCGGGGCCGCCACCCTTGAACAGCACGGCCAGTGCGCCCAGGGACAGCATCACGATCTCCGTCACCAGGAACACCCCGAGCACCTTGGCCGTCAGGTTGACGTCGAAGTAGGTGAGGATGCAGTTGAGCACCAGCATCAGGATCGCCGGCGCCAACCAGGGCACCGTCATGTCGAACTGGGTCTTGAACAGGTTCTGGAAGAAGAACGAGAAGATGCCGATCAACGACGCCTCGAACACGATGTAGGCCATGGTGATCAGCAGTCCGCTGGCCATGCCGATGACCCGGCCCAGCCCGTGCGAGATGTAGCCGTAGAACGCGCCGGTGGCGGTGATGTGCTTGGCCATCGTGGCGTAGCCGATGGCGAACAGGCCCAGCACCACGGTGGCGACGATGTAACCCGCCGGCGCGTGCGAGCCGTTTCCGAAGCCGACGGCGATCGGCACGTTGCCCACCATCGCGGTGATCGGCGCGGCCGTGGCCACCGCCATGAAGATGACGCCGACCGTTCCGACGGCGTTTCTCTTCAGCCGCTGGACGGAGTCACCTGTGTTCTCGTCGCGAGAAACGACTTGATCGGTCATCTGTGGGTTCACCTTCCAGGCGAGCGATGGGGGTCCGGCGATGGCCCGTGTGCTGCGGCTCACAGTCGAACTTCCGTATATTGGCACCACCAAATAGATCGCGCAACCGTTACGGCCGTCCATTGACATAAATGGTCCAACCTTTTTAGGGTGGACGCCTCAGATTCAGACAAACTCGCATCCGGACCACAGCGCGAGGCACCTCAGTCAGGAGTCCAGTTGTTCGACTACGGCACGTTCTCGTTCGAGTCCAAGGCACAGGTGCTCGAGCAGGCCAAGAAGTACTGGAACCCCGACAAGACCCAGTTCTGGACCGACGCGGGGGTCGACCTCGTCCTCGACCGCAGGGAGGGTTACTTCCTGTGGGACATGGACGGTCGCCGGTTGATCGACATGCACCTCAACGGCGGCACCTACAACCTCGGCCACCGCAATCCCGAGATCATGGCCGCCCTCGTCGACGGCATGCAGCACTTCGACATCGGCAACCACCACTTTCCCTCCGTGGCGCGCACCGCGTTGGCGCAACGCCTCGTCGACTCGGCACCGGCGTCGATCACCAAGGTGGCCTTCGGATCTGGCGGTGGCGAGGCCATCGACATCGCGCTCAAGAGTGCCAGGCATGCCACCAAGCGTCGCAAGATCATTTCGATCATCAAGGCGTACCACGGACACACCGGCCTGGCCGTCGCCACCGGTGACGACCGGTTCTCGAAACTGTTCCTCTCCGACCGGCCCGACGAGTTCATCCAGGTGCCCTTCGGTGACGTCGACGCGATGGAGCAGGCACTGTCCGGTGGCGACGTTGCGGCCGTGATCATGGAGACCATCCCCGCGACCTACGGATTCCCCCTCCCCCCAACGGGTTACCTCGAGGCGGTCAAGGAACTCACCGAACGCCACGACACGCTGTACATCGCCGACGAGGTACAGACCGGCCTGATGCGCACCGGCGAGATGTGGGGCATCACCAAGCACGGCATCGAACCCGACATCATGGTGTCCGGCAAGGGTCTCTCCGGTGGCATGTACCCCATCGCCGCCGCGATGCTCGGCGAGCGCGCCGCGCAATGGCTCGACGAAGACGGCTTCGCCCACATCTCGACCTTCGGTGGCGCCGAACTCGGCTGCGTCGCAGCCATCAAGACCCTCGAGATCACCAGCCGCCCCGAGGTCCGGGAGAACGTGCACGCCATCACCGACGTGTTCGCCGCCGGCCTGGCCCGCATCCAGGCCGACCACGCGGACTGGTTCATCGGCATCCGGCAGAACGGTGTGATCATCGGGCTGGAGTTCAACCACCCCGAGGGCGCCAAGTTCGTGATGCGCGAGCTGTACGAGAACGGCGTCTGGGCAATCTTCTCCACGCTGGATCCCCGTGTCCTGCAATTCAAGCCGGGCCTGCTTCTGAGTCGCGAGCTGTGCGACGACGTGCTAGAACGCTTGGACGTGGCGGTGGGCAAGGCTGCCGTCGCAGCGAAGGCGGGGTAACCGGTGGGCGATGAGCGTTTGCGCGAAGAGCAGATTGGCACCGACGAGGGCTTCGTCTCCGACGACTCCAGCGCTCTGTTCGTCTCCGACGACGTCGACGTCGCGGGGGCCGCGCTCTCGGAGTACGACCTCTCCCCCGCCTCGACACTGCGCCTGCTGAACCTCTCGGAGAACGCCACCTACGAAGTCGTCGACTCCGACACCGGCGTGCGGTCGATCCTGCGCGTGCACCGCAAGGGGTATCACCGGCCTCATGAAATCGAATCCGAACTCGACTGGCTCGCCGCGCTCCAGAGTGACGGCGACGTCACGGTTCCCGTCGTGCGACCCGCTCGGGACGGCCGGCGAGTCGTGACCGTGGACCAGGACGGCGTCGAGCGCTACGTCGTGCACTTCGAGATGGTGGCGGGTGTCGAGCCCGACGAGAAGACACTGGCCGCCTCGGACTTTCACACCCTGGGCCAGATAACCGCTGCGCTGCACGAACATTCGACCACGTGGACCCGCCCGGAGGGCTTCGGCCGGTTCGCGTGGGACTGGCAGCACAGCCTCGGCGACCGGCCGCGGTGGGGCCGATGGCAGGACGCAACCGGGGTGGGCGAAGCGGAACGGCGGGTGCTCGAACCGGCTCGAGACCTTCTGCGACGTCGGCTCGAGGAGTATGGCACCGGACCCGAGGTCTTCGGCTTGGTCCACGCCGACCTCCGGCTGGCCAACCTGCTCGTCGACGGCGACGGTCCAGACTCAAAGATCACCGTCATCGACTTCGACGACTGCGGGTTCGGTTGGCACTTCTACGATTTCGGGACGGCGGTGTCCTTCTTCGAGGACGACCCCGCGGTACCCGAGTGGCAGGACGCGTGGGCAACGGGGTATCGGACCCGGCGCCCGATGTCGGCATCCGACGAGGCGATGTTGCCGTCGTTCGTGTTGCTACGCAGACTGCTGCTGTTGGCCTGGATGGGCTCGCACAGCCATTCCAGGGAGTCCCAGGCGATGTCGATCACCTACGCCAAGGGCAGTTGTGAACTCGCCGAACGCTATCTCGGCTTCGACGGCCGACGTCTGGCCTGACGACCACCCACCCGAAGAGCTCTGAAAGGCAACACATGTTCCAGTCATTGCAGGGCCGCACGGCGATCGTCACCGGCGGAAGTCGCGGCATCGGCCGCGGCATCGCCGAGACGTTCGCGGCCGCGGGTGTCAACGTCGTCATCACCGGTCGTAGCCAGGTCGACGTCGACGCCGCCGTCACCGCACTGGCCGATGCGCCAGGCAAGGTGTCCGGGGTGGCCGCCGACGTCACCAGCCCCGACGACTGCAAGAAGGTGGTCGCCGCGGCGGTGGAACGCCACGGCGGGCTGGACATCGTGTGTGCGAATGCGGGCATCTTCCCGTCGGCCCGGCTCGAAGACATGACCCCCGAGGATCTCGAGGAGGTGCTCGGCGTCAACTTCAAGGGCACGGTCTACATCATCCAGGCCGCATTGTCGGCATTGGCCGACAGCGGCCACGGCCGCATCGTCGTGACCTCGTCGATCACCGGCCCGTTCACCGGGTACCCGGGGTGGTCCCACTACGGCGCCAGCAAGGCCGCTCAACTCGGATTCATCCGGACCGCGGCAATGGAGTTGGCACCCAAGAACATCACCGTCAACGCCGTCCTCCCCGGCAACATCATGACCGAGGGCCTCGTCGAAATGGGCCAGGACTACATGGACCAAATGACCGCATCCGTGCCCGCCGGGCGCCTCGGCACCGTGGCGGACATCGGGAACGCGGCATTGTTCTTCGCCACCGAGGAGGCCGGTTACGTCACGGGGCAGTCCCTGGTCGTCGACGGTGGCCAGATTCTTCCGGAGTCGCAGGCGGCAATCGCCGAGCAGTAGCTCGGCCTCGCCTAGAATTGGTCCAACCGAATGGCGAGAGGGGGCCGGTGATGTCGAAGTCCACCGAGGAACTGCGGCGTCGCATCGTCGCCGACATCAACGCCGGCACTCCCGGCGCGAAGCTGGGGAGCGAACGCGACCTGGCCGAACACTATTCGACGAGTCGCTCCAGCCTGCGGCAGATGCTCGCGGCGTTGGAGGAGGCGGGCCTGGTTCACCGCGTCATCGGTCGCGCGGGCGGCATCTTCATCAGCCACGCCCAGGTGCAACGCAGCCTCTCGGACGTGGTGGGGGTGCCCGCCTTCCTCGCGAACCAGGGCTACGTCGCGGGCACCCGGGTGCTCTCGACCAAGATCACCGCACCAGACCGCATCACCCAGACGGCGTTGCAGATCGGCGCGACGGACTTCGTCCTGGAGATCCAGCGCGTCCGCCTGGCGGACGGCTCGCCCATCTCGCTCGAGCTGGCGCAGTTCCCCGCCGAGTCCTTTCCCGGGTTGCTCGAAAAGCAGCTCGGCGGTTCGATTTACGAGATTCTCGAGAACGACTACGGCCTGGTCACCTCCCGTGCGGACGAGCGGATCGAAGCGGTCAACGCCACCCCCGACGAAGCCTCGCTGCTGGCGATCAGGCCCCGGTCGGCGCTGCTGCTCATCACCCGCGTCACCTACGACCAGAACGACGTGGCATGCGAGTTCTCCCGCGACCTGTTCCGCGGCGACCGCACCCGGTTGGGTGTCACCGTGCAGGGCAGGGGAATCGGTGTTCAATCGCCGGTCGCCGCGGCGACGGTGGCGCTCCACAGCTGACGCTTGACCTCAAGTTCTGTTGATGTTCGACGATGACATCACCACGACTCGAGGAGGACACATGCGACCCATCCGCGCCGATCTCTGGGAAGCCCGCGCCGACAGTCCCTTTCCCGGGCTGACCACCCACGCCTACCTCTGGACCGGCGGCCCGGACGGCAACGTGTTGTTCTACGGCACCCAGACCGACGCCGACTTCGGCGACGTCGACCGATTGGGCGGGGTGGCCCACCACTATCTGTCACACCGTGACGAGGCGGGCCCGATGCTGGCTCGCGTTCGAAGCCGCTTCGGCGCCCGGTTGCACGCACCCGCAATCGAACTGCTCGAGATCGGCCAACACGCGCACGTCGACGTACCCCTCGCCGGTCGGCACGTGGACGGCAACGGCATCGAGGTGATCCCGACGCCGGGGCACACGCCGGGCAGCACCTGCTACCTGGTGCCCGGCGTGAACGGCCAGAGCTACCTGTTCACCGGCGACACCATAATGCTTGGGGCCGATGGCAATTGGTTCGCGGGCTACATACCGCCGATCAGCGAGGCTCAGCCCCTGGCCGACAGCCTGCGGTTGCTCGGCACCCTGGCACCGGACCTGGTGATCTCGAGCGCCTTCCCCGGCGAGTCCGCCGTGCACGCGCCGGGGAAGCAGTGGCGGGCAGACACTGCGCAGGCGCTGGCGGGGTTGGCGGAGGCGGCTGCGTGCGCGTAGCCCACTAGATTTACGGGCATGAGCCCCGCAGGACGGTTCGCCCCGAGCCCGTCGGCCGATCTGCACATCGGAAACCTGCGCACCGCGGTGCTGGCGTGGCTGTTCGCGCGGTCGACGGGACGTCAGTTCCTGGTACGCGTCGAGGATCTCGACGACCGCGCCAGGGACGACGTCGCCAGGCGTCAACTCGACGACCTGGCCGCGATCGGACTGACATGGGACGCACCGCCCGAGTACCAAAGTGCCCACGGAGCGCGGTACGACGCGGTGGTCGACGAGCTCACCGGTCGGGGGATGACCTTCCAATGCCATTGCAGCAGAAGGGACATCCTTCAGGCGCCTCGTGCGCCCCACGCCCCCGAGGGGGCCTACCCGGGAACCTGCCGCGACCTGACCGACGCCGAACGCGCCGAACGCGCGGCCACCGGCCGACCGCCCGCGGTGCGACTCCGGTCCGACGTCACGCAGTTCACCGTCACCGACCTGCTGCACGGCAGCTACACCGGAGTGGTCGACGACTTCGTGCTGCGCCGCGGTGACGGCGTCCCCGCCTACAACCTCGCCGTCGTCGTCGACGATGCCGCCCAAGGCGTCGACCAGGTGGTGCGCGGTGACGACCTGCTGTCGTCGTCACCCCGCCAGGCCTACCTCGGTGCACTACTCGGTCATCCCACTCCGACCTACGCCCACGTGCCACTGGTGCTGAACGACGACGGCAAGCGACTGGCCAAGCGCGACGGCGCCGTCACCCGTGCCGAACTCGGAACGCAACACACCCTGTCGCTGATCGCCGGATCGCTGGGGTACACGGCTAGCACCGTCGGGGAGATGCTGGCCGAGTTCGACCCGGCCGCGTTGCCCCGCGATCCGTGGGTATACGCACCGGGGTGAGCAGAACCCTTCGCGCGGACCCCCGACATTGCTACGGTCCGCGCGTGACCCATTTCCTTCGTCGAGCACTGCTTGCGGTGATCCTTCTGACGGTGGTGCTGGCCACCGCGTGCGCGGCGCCGGACTCGAACGACTCGAACCGCCTTCAGTCCGCCGGCGTGATGCGGGTCGGCACTGAGGGCGTGTACGCGCCGTTTAGCTACCACGACGAGAGCGGCCAACTAGTCGGCTATGACGTCGACGTCGCCAAGGCGGTCGGCGAGAAGCTCGGGGTGAAGGTCGAATTCGTCGAGACGCCGTGGGATTCGATCTTCGCCGCGATGGAGGCCAACCGCTTCGACATCGTCGCAAACCAGGTCACCATCACCGACGAGCGCAAGGCCAAGTACGACCTGTCAGACCCGTACGCCATCGGTCAGGGAGTCATCGTCACTCGGGCCGACGACGATTCGATCAAGTCGCTCGCCGACTTGAAGGGCAAGGTCGCCGCCGAAAGTCCCACCACCGTCTGGGCTCAACTCGTCCGCGACAACGGCGCCCGCGTCGAGTCCGTCGACGGCTTCGCCCAGGCGATCAAGCTGTTGAACCAGGGCCGGGTGGACGTCGTCGTCAACGACAGCATCGCGGTCTACCAATACCTCGCCGAGACCGGCGACAAGTCGGTCAAGATCGCCGCGGAGACCGACGAGAAGACCGAGCAGGGCTTCGCCGCCCGCAAGGACAGTGGCCTACTGCCGGAGTTGAACAAGACGCTCAAGGAACTCAGCGACGACGGCACCCTTGCCACGATCTCGAACAAGTACCTGAAGGCCGACGTCTCCGGGGCTCCTGCACAGGCGGGCCAGCAGCAGACCCAAACACGGTCGGCCTGGCAGCTGATCGCCGACAACCTCTGGCCACTGGCCAAGGCAGCGATCACCGTGACGATCCCGCTGACCATCATCAGCTTCGTCCTCGGCCTGGTGATCGCGCTCGGCGTGGCATTGGCGAGACTGTCGAAGAACCGTGTGCTGGCAGGCGTCGCGCGGTTCTACATCTCGCTGATCCGCGGCACTCCACTGCTGGTGCAACTGTTCATCGTGTTCTTCGCGCTGCCGGAATTCGGCATTCGAATCGATCCGTTCCCTGCCGCGGTCATCGCGTTCAGCCTCAACGTCGGCGGCTACGCCGCGGAGATCATCCGCTCGTCGATTCAGAGCATTCCGAAGGGTCAGTGGGAGGCGGCCGAGACCATCGGCTACCACTACGTGGGTGCGTTGCGCCGCATCATCCTCCCCCAGGCCACCCGGGTCGCCGTCCCGCCGCTGTCGAACACGTTGATCTCGCTGGTGAAGGACACCTCGCTGGCGTCGACCATCCTGGTGACCGAACTGTTCCGGACGGCCCAGAACGTGGCCGCACCGACGTTCGAGTTCTTCGCTCTCTACGGCACGGCGGCCGTCTACTACTGGGTCATCTGCCTGGTGCTGTCGTTCGGCCAGAGTCGCCTCGAACACCGACTGGAAAGGTACGTGGCTCGATGACCGACAGTGCAACCGACGAGGCCGAGTACCGGGTAGTCGCCGAGGGCGTCGAAAAGGCGTTCGGCGACGAGAAGGTCCTCAAGGGCGTCTCCTTCAAGGTCGTGCGCGGCACCGCCACCGCCATCATCGGACCGTCCGGGTCGGGCAAGACCACACTGCTGCGCACACTCAACGCCCTCGACCGGGCCGACGCCGGGGTCATCCGGGTGGACGACGTCGAACTCGACTTCACCAAACCGATCTCGAAGCCGGAGATCCGCAAATTTCAGTCGCGCAGTGGGTTCGTGTTCCAGGGACACAATCTGTTTCCGCACAAGACGGTTCTGCAGAACGTCACCGAGGGACCCGTCGTCGTGCAGAAACGACCAAAGGACGAAGTGGTCGCCGAAGCCGTCGAGCTACTCGACCAGGTCGGGCTGGCCGAGAAGCAAGACCAGTACCCCTATCAGCTGTCCGGTGGGCAGCAGCAGCGTGTCGGCATCGCCAGGGCACTGGCGCTCAAGCCCAAGCTGGTCCTGTTCGACGAGCCGACCTCGGCGCTGGATCCCGAACTGGTCGGCGAAGTGCTTTCGGTGATCAAGGATTTGGCCGTCGAGGGCTGGACGCTGGTGATCGTCACGCACGAAATCCAGTTCGCTCGTCAGGTGTCCAGCCAGGTGCTGTTCACCGACCAGGGCATCATCCTGGAGCAGGGCACCCCGGAGCAGGTCATCGGCGATCCGAAGGAAGAGCGCACGCGGCAGTTCCTCGACCGCATCCTCAACCCGCTCTAATCCTCATTGCCGCGACCGTGCGTGTCTGCGGGCGACACGCCGTTCGAATGTCGAGTTCACGCACGCTCGCGCGCGTGATCGAGCAGCAATTCGACTGCTACGGCTGCACTTTGAGCGGCACTCTCCATCGTCGCCGACCAATCGGTGGCGGTCCAGTCACCTGCCAGCACCAGTGACGGCACCGACGTGCGTTGCGGCGGCCGCAGCGAATCCATCCCCACCACTTGCGAGAACGTCGCCCTAGGCATCTTGACCACCTGCGCTTCGAGGACCTCGGCGGCGACGGCGGCCGGGTAGTACCGCCGCAGCAGCGCCATCTGTTCGGTGACGATCTCGTCGCCTGCCTTCTCGATCTGCTCGTAGGCGCCGCTGGTCGTCAGGCAGTACAGCCACCCGCGATCGGTACCCCTGCCGTGCATGATCTGCCGGTCGAAGACCTCGTCGATCACACCCGTCCCCCCGATCAGCCCCTCGAACGCCGACTCGGTGCCCAGCGGCCGGTCCAGATAGAGGTTGGTGCTGACGATCGGGGTGTATCCGAGTTTGTCTGCGGCCGCGCAGATCTCGGCATGCTCAGGCAGATCGTCCAGCAAGCCGGCGACGTTGGAGTTGGGCACGGCGCACACCACGCCGTCGGCGGCCACGCGGGATCCGTCCGCCAGCAGCACCCCGGTGACCACACCGTCCTCGATCTCGATCCGGCGCGCCACCGCCCGGTAGCGGACGTCGACGCCACGCTCCCCGAAGACCCGGAGCGCGCCGGTGACGAAGAGGGTGTCGAGGTCGACCGTGGGATAGCCGATGGTGACCGGCGTGCGGTGCCGCACTCCCATCCGGAAGCCGGTGGCCATGACCCTGGCGAATACCGCGGCCGAGCCACGCGTCACCGGTTCGGCCGCGATTCCAAGAGCGAGCCAGTCCCACAACGCTTCTCGTGCCGGCGCTGGCATGCCGACCCGGTCGAACCACTGGTCGGTGCTCAAGTCGGCCAGGTCGGCGGGTGGATGCAGGGCCTGCCACCCGAGCCGCAGGGTGGCGCGGGCGGCGCGCAGCCGGTCGGCAACCGTCGCGTCGGGGTGCACACCGAACAGCGTGCGCACCGCGCCGAAGCCCGTCGTCTGCACGACCTTCTTGCGCCCGTCGGGCCAACGCAGCGTCGACCGCTTGGGGAAGACGACGAAGTCACGGGTGCCGACGCTGGTCAGGTAGCGGAAGAGGTGCTCGTACCCGCTGGCGATGACGTGCTGGCCGTTGTCGGGCAGATCGTCGACCTGCTCGGCCCGCATCGCATGGGTGCGGCCACCAAGCCGTCCGCGTCGCTCCAGCAGCGCGACGTCCATGCCCGCTTCGGCCAACCAGACCGCGGAGGCCAGACCGGCCAGCCCACCCCCGATGACCACGTAGCGTCCGCCCATTCGCCCAACGTACGCCGTGCCCGTCCCCCGACGAGCGTGCACAAAGTTCGAACGCAAGGCGGCGTTTTGCCCGCAGACACGCACGCTCGCGGGGTAAGTGCGAGAGGCTGACCCCATGTCACAACCACGAAGCGTCGACGCGGACGTCGTCATCGTCGGAGCTGGGCTCTCCGGAATGATCGCCGCCCGCACGGTGCTCGCCGCGGGATTGGTGCCCGTCGTCCTGGAAGCCGACGACCGCGTCGGCGGACGCATCCTCACCGAGGACGTGATGCCGGGGGTGAGCGTCGAACTCGGGGCTCAGTGGATCGGCGACACCCATGCGCGGATGTTCCGGCTCGCCGACGAGCTCGGCGTCGAGACGTTCCCGCAGTACGACGAGGGTGAGACGTCGTACGATCTCGGCGGCTCGGGGGTGTTGCGCGAGAACGAGTTTCACACCCGCTTCGCCGACGAGCTGGCAGAGCTGGAGCGCGTCCTCCGCCGTCTCGACGAGCTCGCCGCCGACGTGCCCGTCGAGGCACCATGGCTGGCGCCGCGGGCCGACGAGTGGGACGTCATCAGCGCGGGCACATGGTACGACAACCAGGGACTCTCGCCGGTCGCGCGGACGCTGTTGGAGATCTGCACCGTCGGGATCCTTGCGGTGCCGACCGTCGAGGTGTCGTTCCTGCACCTGCTCTTCACCATTCAGACCTGCGGTGTGACGGCAGAACTCTTCGCCGAATCCGAGGGTGGCGCCCAGACCACCCGGTTCGTCGGCGGCACCAGCGAGATCCCGCGCCGGCTGGCCGCGCTGATCACCGACCACATCGTGCTCGATTCCCCGGTGCAGACGATCGAACACTCGACGGACGGCGTCGTCGTGCACTGCCGCGGCGGGCTGGTGGCCCGCGGCCGCCGTGTCATCGTGGCCATCTCGCCGACGTTGGCCGGTCGGATTCTCTACGACCCGCCGCTGTCGGGGATCCGCGACCAGCTGACCCAGCGGCTGCCGAACGGCTCGGCGATGAAGGCATTCTTCGTCTACGACGAACCCTTTTGGCGCGCAGACGGATTCAACGGCCAGCTCATCTCCGACGTCGGCCCGGCGCGAATGTCCAACGACACCTGCATTCCCGGTGACGACCACGGGGTGATCCTGCTGTTCCTTGAGGGCGACCAGGCCCGCACCTTCGGACGGCTGCCAGTCGACGAGCGGCGTGCTGCGCTCACCGCGGAGTTGGTGCGCCACTACGGCGCCAAGGCCGCGACGCCGGAGTTCTACGTCGACGGCGAATGGTCGGATCGACAGTGGACCCGCGGCTGCTACAACGCCAACCACGGCCCGCACGTGTGGACGACCTACGGTGAAGCGCTCGCGGCGCCAATCGGCGTCATCCACTGGGCGTCCACCGACACGGCCACCCACTGGAGCGCCTACATGGAGGGTGCCGTCGAGGCGGGCGAGCGTGCCGCGTTGGCGGTCGTCGACTCCCTCCCCTAGGGCGGTTTCGGCGCGTTCATCCGCGCTCACCGCGGGTGAACGCGCCGAAATCACCCAAGAAGGTCGTCGCGGAACCGGGGATGGGCGATCGCCGCCAGCGCCTCGGCACGCTCTCGGACGGTCCGGCCCTCCAACTCCGCGACGCCGTATTCGGTGACGATCGCGTCGACGTGGTGGCGCGGCGTGGTGATCACCGCACCGGGGCCGAACGACGGCACGATCCGCGACCGCAGCTCGCCGTCCTTGGTGAACGTCGACGGCAGGCAGATCAGCGAACGATCCGCCAGCTCGAGCCCGGCGCCCGCCACGAAGTCCTCGGCACCGCCGATGCCGCTGAACTGCTTGCCGTCGAGGGTGTCGGCGACGACCTGGCCCTGTGCGTCGACCGCCAGCGCGCCGTTGACCGAGACCATGTCGGCGTTGGCACTGATGACCTCCGGCGAGTTGACGATCTCGACAGGCAGGAACGCGACGTCGGAGTTGCCGTCGAGCCACCGGTAGAGCTCCGGTGAGCCGAACGCGAACGTCGTCACGCTCACCCCGTCGTACTGACCCTTGCGGCCGTTTGCGACCTTGCCCGCCCGGTGCAGCTTCATGCAGCCGTCGGTGAACATTTCGGTGTGCAACCCGTAGTCCCCGCCGCCGCCCTCGGCCAGCAGGGTCGCGATCTGGTTGGGGATTGCGCCGATGCCCACCTGCAGGGTCGCACCGGACGGGATGCAACCGACGGCGTGGTGTGCGATGGCGTCGTCGACGTCGGTGGGCTCGCCCTCCGGCAGCGCGAACGGCTCGTCGGTCGAGTTGATCAGGACGTCGATCTCGTCGACGTGCAGCGCGTGGCGGTGTTCACCGAGCCCGAACGTTCGCGGGTAGGCCTCCGACGCCTCGACGATCAGCAGTCGGTCGGGATCAGCTCCCGCCCTTCGCAATTCGTCGATCGTACCGCCGGCGTGCAGCGACAGCGAGCACCAACCGTCGGCGTCCGGCGGCGTGGCCACCGTCGTCATCA
The DNA here is from genome assembly GCA_006864685.1 of Mycolicibacterium hodleri. Lineage (GTDB taxonomy): Bacteria > Actinomycetota > Actinomycetes > Mycobacteriales > Mycobacteriaceae > Mycobacterium > Mycobacterium hodleri_B. The sequence continues at coordinate 78,305 of VIFX01000025.1, forward strand.
CCCGCGGCGCCTGACGTTGGAGCAGCGGCCCGAACCGGCGGAAGTCGGCTGGTGTGAACTGGATGTCGGCTCCAGTGCCCAGCAAAGCCCGCTCCAGCGGACCGAAGAAGCCGGACAGGTAATGCACTCCCTGGCGCGAGAACAGCTCCGTGAGAACGGCGAGCAACGCGCCGTAGACCCGCAGGTCCGTCCAGTCCTCGCGCTCGCCGAGCGCCCGCAGGAACGCGGGCGGCTGGCCCGGCCCGAGGGGGATGCCAAGGGAGTCGCGGGTGTTGAGTCGGGTGGCGGCCTGCTCGGCGGTGAGCTCGGTGGGCATGGCGCGACCCTATCCCCCGCCGCGATTTGGGCGCGGAGATCCGCGGTAGGCGCGGCTGAACGCGCCGAAATCGCAGGGGGCTAGAGGGCGAGGGGGAGCGACGCCATCCCGCGCAGTGTGACGTTCGGCTTGTACGGCGGCTCGGCGGCGAGCGTGGCACGTGGGAACCGCCTCGTCACCGCCGTCAACGCCACCCTGGCCTCGAGCCGGGCCAGGGGCGCGCCGAGGCAGAAGTGCACGCCATGACCGAAGGCCAAGTGCCGCAAATCATCTCGGTCCGGGTCGAAGGTGTCGGGCTGACCGAACGCGGAAGGATCGCGCTGCCCGGCGGCCAGCAGCAACATCATCGTGTCCCCCTTCGGCACGGTGACCCCACCGATGGTCATCTCCTCGCCCGCCGTCCGCCCGGCCAGCTGAACCGGTGGGTCGTACCGCAGGGTCTCCTCGATGATCGTGGCCGCGCGGTCGGGATCCTCGGCCAACGCTGCCCAATGACCAGGCTCGCGCTGCATCGCCAGGATCGCGTTGGCGATCAGGTTCACGGTCGTCTCGTGGCCCGCGATCAGCAGCAGATTGCACGTCGCGACGATCTCGTCGGTGGTCAGCTGGTCGCCGTCCTCCTCGGCCGCGATCAGCGCCGAGATGAGGTCCTCGCGCGGGGCGGTCCGGCGCTCCTCGACGAGGCCGGCGATGTAGCCACGCAACCAGTGCCCGGCGCTCATCCGGTCAGCGAAGTTGTCGGGAAGCTCGCCGGTGAAGGTGATGAACGGGTCGAGTCCCTGGGCCAGCAGCGCCGAGGCCCGACTGAACTGCGGCTCGTCCTCGATCGGCACGCCGAGCATCCGGCAGATGACGGCGACCGGCAGTGGGTACGCGAGGTCGGCGACGGCGTCGAGGGAATCACCGCTGACCTGGTCGAGCAGGCCGTCGACCATCGCCACCACGTCGGCTTCCAGCGCCCTGACCCGCTTCGGCGCGAACGCCTGCTGCGCGAGCCTGCGCAGCCGGGTGTGGTCGGGCGGGTCGAGGAAGAGGAACCCCGGTTGACCGAACGGCCGGGGCTCGGCGCCCTTGGCGATCTCGCGCTGCGCCACGGTGGACTTCAGCCGGTCACTCGCCGACGACGGGTGCCGCAGCACGTCGCCGCAGTCCTGGAACGACGAGAACACGACCAGATTGCTCTCCGGCATCTGGATCGGTCCGCCGTCGAGGATCTGCCGGTACACGGGATACGGGTCGGCCCGGTTCGACGGGTCGAGCAGCTGCATCAGCAGCGCCTGCGGCCCAGCGGTGGTCGTCATCGTTCTATTGTGCGCGCGCCGAGTAGTAGCGCCCCAGGACGTGCTCGCGCAGCTCGTCGAACTCACCGGCGGTGATGGCCGCCCTGATCTGGTCGACCATGCGGATGACGAATCGCTCGTTGTGGATGGTGCACAGCGTCGAGGACAGCATTTCCTTGGCCTTGAACAGGTGGTGGATGTAGGCCCGGGTGTAGTTGGCGCAGGTGTAGCAGTCGCACTCGGCGTCGATGGGAGTGAAGTCGCGCTTGTAGCGCGCGCCGGTGATGTTGTACCGCCCGGTCGCCGAGTACACCGCGGCGTTGCGCGCCACCCGAGACGGGGACACGCAGTCGAACGTGTCCGCGCCCGCGGCGACGGCGGCGAACAGGTCGTCGGGCTCGCTGATGCCAAGCAGGTGGCGGGGTTTGTCGTCGGGCAGCTCGTCGGTGACCCAGCCGACGATGGTCGCGAGATTCTGCTTCTCCAACGCCCCACCGATGCCGTACCCGTCGAAGCCCCTGCCGTCCTCGTCGCGGATTTCGGTCAGACCCTTCGCCGCCTGTCGCCGGAGGTCCTCGTACTGCGCGCCCTGCACGACGCCGAACAGGGCTTGGGCCGGCTTGTGCGCCCGCGCGATGCCGAGCCGACGATGTTCGGCAAGGCAGCGCACCGCCCAGTCGTGGGTGCGCTGAACCGAAGTCTCTTGGTAGCCACGGGTATTCATCAGGGTGGTCAGCTCGTCGAAGGCGAAGATGATGTCGGCGCCGAGCTGATGCTGAATGCCGATCGACACTTCCGGAGTGAACCGGTGGATCGACCCGTCCTTGTGCGAGCGGAACGTCACGCCGTCGTCGTCGACGTGCGCCAGTCGTTCCTTGCCCTCGGCGATCACGTCGTCGGCCTGGACCCGCCCGGTGTCCATGGAGAGCACCTTCTTGAAGCCGACGCCGAGCGAGAGCACCTGAAAGCCGCCGCTGTCGGTGAACGTCGGACCCGGCCAGTTCATGAAGGCGCCCAAGCCGCCCGCCTCGTCGACGACGTCGGGACCCGGCTGCAGGTAAAGGTGGTAGGCGTTGGACAGAACTGCTTGAGCGCCAACGTCCTTCATCGACTCGGGCAGCACGGCCTTGACGGTCGCCGCCGTCCCGACCGCCACGAAGGCCGGGGTGTGCACGTCACCGTGCGGGGTGTGGATGACGCCTACCCGGCCGGATCGTCCTGGCAGTTGGGCCTTGACCTCGAAGTACGGCGGGGTGCTCACCGCTGTAGATTCTCACACCCCCGCGATCGGCCGACCCACGAGCATCCGGTCATGTGAGGATGAGGACATGCCGCCCAGGACGACGCGTCACCCCCGGCGACGCACGGACGGGCTGTCTCCCGAGCGCATCGTCGACGCCGCCGTGGAGATCCTCGACGCCGAGGGGGAAGACGGCCTGACGTTCCGCCGGCTCGCCGACCTCCTCGTCACCGGGCCAGGCGCGATCTACCACCACGTGGCGAACAAGGGCGAGTTGCTCGTCGCCGCCACCGAAACGATCCTAGCGTCGGCGACCAGCGTGGCAAGCGTCGACGGACTGCGGGAGGAGGACGCCGTCAGAACGGTCGCGCTCGCGGTCTTCGACGCGATCGACGCGCATCCGTGGGTCGGTGCGCAGCTCGCCAATCCACTCCAACCCGCGATGGTTCGCCTCTTCGAGAGCATCGGACGCCAGGTTCGGGCACTTGGCGTCCCCGAGGCCGCGTTGTTCACGTCGACGTCGGCGTTGACCAACTACATCCTCGGCGTCGGCGGGCTCAACGCCGCGAACGCTCGCGCCGTGGAGAACACCAATCGCACCGATGTGCTCGTCACCGTCTCGGCGGCGTGGGCGAATCTCGACCCCGACGAGTATCCGTTCACCCGGGACGTCGCCCAACAGATGCGCGAGCACGACGATCGCACCCAGTTCCTCGACGGCATCGACCTCATCCTCGCCGGCATCGGCGCGCTCGGGCGCAGCTCCTAACCTAGGAAGCGCACGATCGCCTCGGCGAGTTCCTCGCCGGCATCCTCCTGGAGGAAGTGCCCCGCCCCGTGGATCACGGGGTGTTCGACACCCCGGGCGCCCCGCATCTCGCTGATGAAGATCGGCGCCATGGCTCCGGTGATCGGATCGCCGTCACTGAAGGCCACCAGCATCGGAGTGGGACTGTCGCGCAACGCCTCCCATGCGTGCAGATTGGCCGGGCTCGCGGGGTCGGCCGGCGACGTCGGCACCAGACCGGGCATCGCGCGCGGACCCGCACAGTACGAATCGTCGGGGAAGGGCGCGTCGTAACCCGCGCGGACCTCGTCGCTCATCGGCCGCAGGCAGCCCGACTGGACGAACCGGCCGACCTCGATCTCGGGCATCTCCTCGATCGCCTTCCTGAACTGCCACCAGATCTCCGGCATGGGCAGATCGCCTGTGGGCAGACCCGTGTTGGCGACGACGATGCGGGCGACGCGGTCCGGGTTCTCGGCCGCAAGGCGCAGACCGATGAGGCCGCCCCAGTCCTGACCGACGACCGTCATGCGATCAAGGTCCAGTTCGTCGACGACAAGCGCTCGGATCCACTCGACGTGCCTGGCATAACTGTGGTCTGCGATGCGGGTCGGCTTGTCGGACCGGCCGAATCCGACTAGATCGGGGCAGATGACGCGGTGACCGGCCGCCACCAGAATGGGAATCATCCGGCGGTAGAGGTAGGACCAGGACGGTTCGCCGTGCAACAGCAGCACCGGATCGGCGTCGGCGGGACCGTCCTCGACCCATGCCATCCGAAGGCGGCCGCCCTCTTGGTCGTCGACGTCGCAGTAGCGCGGCGGGTACGGGAAGTCCGCCAAGGCGGCGAAACGGTCATCGGGGGTGCGCAGGGACTCCATGCCCGTGAACCTACCGCCGCGCTGCGCGACCGAACAGACTCGCCGCGGCGGGCAATTCTGGCAATCTACTGTCCGTCGGACCGTCTCGCCTCATAATGCGGGGGACGATCCGCTGATCTTGATGGATCGCACCGACAACGAGGAGAACAGACGTGAAGCAGGGTTTGCTGATTGCCGTGGGAGGCGCCGCGATCGTCGTCGCCGGCCTGGCGGGCTGTTCGTCGGGAGACAAGTCGACGACGGGTTCGTCGAGCTCCAGTTCCAGCTCGAGCTCGAGTGAGTCCTCCTCGAGCAGCTCGAGCGCAGCCTCGACGAGTGCGGAGGCGGCCGCGGGCACCAAGGTCACCATCGACGGACAGGCCAAGGACGTCGGCGGCACCGTCGTATGCGCCCCGATGGGCGGCAACATGAACGTCGCCATCGGCGAGTCGATGACCGGGATTGCCGCCGTCATCAGCGAATCCGACCCGCCAACGGTCACGTCCGTCGCACTGGGCAACGTCGACGGAATCACCCTCGCGGTGGGCGGCGGCCAGGGCGACGCCACGGCAACCAAGGACGGCAAGACCTACAAGATCACTGGCAACGCATTCGGCATCGACATGGCCAACCCCATGCAGCCGGCCAAGAAGCCCTTCGAACTCGAGTTCACCTGCCCCTAAGCAGTAATCGACAGCTAGCCGGCGGCGACGTCCCGACGTGGGACGTCGCCGTCGTTCGTCGAGTTTCGTCTCGTCCGGAATGGCTGAACCGGTTTTCCCCGTGAGCAGCGCTGGCATACGGTAGCCTCCGAGCCGCGCAAGGCGGCGCGGCACACCAGGGGGAGAAGTGGCAAAGCACCGGACGTCGACGAGACGCACTGCCCGCAAGTTCGCACTTGGCACGATGGCCGCCTTCGGGTTGTCGGGGTCGCTGGTACTCGGGCATGCCACCAGCACCACCGCGATGGTCCAGCTCACCAACACCGTGATCGGCATCGGCGGCAAGGACGACGCGACGAGCGCTGGCCTGCGCACCAAGTTGTCGGGCACGGTGATACCCAAGGTCGGCGACTACGGCTACTTCGGCGTGCGATACCCCGCGACGTTCGAGTTGGACAAGAGTCGCGACGCGGCCGTTCCGGTCATCCACGACTATCTGACGAACACGGGCAAGGACGAAGCCCACCTGATCGTCGCCGGCTACTCCCTTGGCGCCTTGGCCGCCGAGCAGGAGAAGCGCAACCTGCAGTTGCTCGACGAGTCCGCGGCTCCGTCACACGAACAGCTGTCCTTCGTGATGATCGCGTCGCCCTTCGGCGGCAACGGTGGCGTCTTCGGCCGCCTACCCGGTGTCGGAATCCCGTTCATCACAACCGGTATGGGCCCCGCGCAGCCCTCGCGCTACGACACCACCTACATCGCCAACATGTACGACCCGTATGCCGACTTCCCCGCCTACTTCAACCCGGTCTCACTGCTGAACACCGCGCTGTCGATCCGCTACGGCCACTCCCCCGCGTACTACGACCCGCTCGATCCGGCCTCGTCCTACGCCTACCAGACGACGGTCTACAACCCCTCCACCAAGAGCACCGACAAGTACGTCCTGTACTACAACCCCCACCTGCCGCTGCTGGGTCCGTTGCGCGAGTTGGCGCAGATGACGAACACCTCGAAGTTCGCCGAGCCGGTGATCAGTTCCGTCGAGCCCCTTCTGCGGGTGCTCGTCGACATGGGCTACACCGATCGCGTGAACGCGAAGCCGGCTGCGCGGACGCCCTTTTCGCTCTTCACACCGCCGGCCAAGGTCATCGAGGCACTCGGTGCGATCCCCGGTGCGCTGGCGCAGGGCGCGGCCAATCTCGCCTCCGGGGGCCACGCCACCGTGACGCCGCCGAACCCCCTTGGGAACCTGACCCCGAAGCCGGCGGCTCCGTCGCCGACACCCCAGCTCCAGGAGAGTCCGGCACCGATCGCGCCCGCCAAGGACGTTCCCACACTTGAACTCGACGAGAAGCCGGTCAAACCGATCAAGCCGATTCCCGCGGTGACCAAGTTGGCGGCCACAGCCACCGACGGCCGGCATCCGACGGTGACGTCGGACGGCAACAAGTTCACTCCCGGGGCCGGGACCGCTACGGCGACGGGCACCACGGATACGACTGGCACGACGGACGCGACGGACGCGACTACCTCGCCCGCCACGCCGCCCACCAAGGTGACTCCCACCGCAACCCCGGCCACCACGAATAGCCCCGCGGCACAAGAGCCTTCGGCCAACACGAGCACCAGCACCGAGGCCGCCGCCTAGGTCCCGTCGGACCCGACGGCAAGGCCCGGCTAGTGTCCTGGGGATGAGCGACGCGCTTCCGAGGAGGGCCACCCGCGACGACGTCGACGGCATTCGACGACTGGTGGCGGACGCGTTCGGAAAGTACGTCGACCGGATCGGCAAGCCGCCCGCGCCGATGACCGCGGACTATGCCGAATTGGTTGACACGTCGCGGGTTTGGGTGATCGAGCAGGGGTGCGACGTCGTCGGCGTCCTCGTCACGCAGGCTCAGCCCGACCACCTGTTGCTCGACGTCATCGCCGTCGCGCCGACGGCCCAAGGCGGCGGCCACGGGCGGGCGCTGCTGGAACGAGCCGATCAGGACGCCCTCGATCAGGGATTGACGGAAGTCCGGCTGTGCACCAACGAGGCGATGACCGAGAACCTCGAGTTCTATCCCCGGCGCGGTTTCCACGAGACGGGGCGCGGCGTCCAAGACGGGTACCACCGGGTGTTCTTCGCCAAGGCCGTCACGGCCACCGGGCCTACTTCTCGCAGGTGAACTGGTTGACGTCGATGTAGCCGACGCGGAACATGTCCGCGCACCCGGTGAGGTACCTCGTGTAGCGGTCGTACACCTCTTGCGACTGCACCTCGATTGCCCTGTCGCGGTTGGCTTCCAGCGCTTCGGCCCACAGATCGAGGCGGCGTCAGGTCGTTCTCCGCGTGCTGGTCGTCCGGCATCGGTGCCTCCCGTGGTCGACCTGACCCTAGGACACGTTGGTAACAGAGCGATTGCTCTGTTATCTTTCCGACGTGCCTCGCCCCCGGATCCACGACCGTGACACGGTCCTGGACGCGGCCGAGTCGCTCGCCGTCCAGACCGGCCCGGCGGGTGTCACCACCCGAGCGGTCGCCGCCACCGCGGGCACGTCCAACGGCGCGATCTACCACAGCTTTCGGTCAAGGGGCGACCTGCTCGCGCAGACCTGGCTCCGCGCCGCCCGCGCCTTCCTCGACGTCCAAAACCAGTTGGTGGAGTCGGCCCTCGCCGACGACGACGCCGATCCGGTGTCGGCCGTCGTGGCAGCGGCCGACGCACCCGCGGTGTTCTTCGGCCTCCATCCGCAGTCCTCGCGCCTGCTCCTACGAGTCGACCGCGACCAACTGCTCGGCGACGACCTGCCCGACGACGTGGTCGCCGACCTGGCCGAGGTGGACCGCGCACTGATCGGGCTGATGATTCGCCTGTCGACGCACCTGTGGAATCGCAAGGACGCCAAGGCCGTCGATGCGATCACGCTGTGCATCGTCGACCTGCCCACCGCGATTCTGCTGTCACGCAACAGGATCGAAGATCCGTGGGCCCGCAACCAACTCACGTCGGCGGTACGCGCAGTGCTCGCCGACGGCCCGCCGCCCCCACCACCGAGGAGTAATCCATGCCCATCACCGTGACCTACACCGACGCGATCGCCGTCCTCGACCTCGGCGACGACGAGAACCGGTTCTCGCTCGGCGCGCTCGACGACATCGAGGGCCTGCTCGACGACGTCGTCTCCTCGGGAGCCGGCGGCCTCGTAACCACGGGCACCGGCAAGTTCTACTCCAACGGCCTCGACCTCGACTGGCTGCTCGCGCACGGCGACCAGATGCAGTCCTACGTCGGACGCGTGCACGCTCTCTTCGCCCGTGTACTGACGTGCCCGATGCCGACCGCCGCCGCTCTCAACGGGCACGCCTTCGGCGCAGGCGCCATGCTCGCGATGGCCCACGACTTTCGCGTCATGCGCGCCGATCGAGGCTTCTTCTGCTTTCCCGAGGTCGACATCCGCATCCCGTTCACCCCGGGCATGGCCGCGTTGATCCAGGCCAAGCTCACCCCCGCGGCCGCCGTGGCGTCGATGACCACCGGGCGCCGGTTCGGCGGCGGCGAGGCACTGCACTTCGGCATCGTCGACGCGACCGCCGCCGAGGGCTCCGTCGTCGACGACGCGGTCGCGTCGCTCGCGCTCATCGGCAAGAAGGACCCCGGCACCCTCGGCGCCATCAAGCAGACGATGTACGGCCCGGCGATCATGGCGCTGGCTACCTGAGTCCGCTGGCGACCTGAGTCAGAGCATCGTCGGCCTGCCAAAGCTCGCCAGTACCCCTGGCGAATAGAGCCCGCGTAGACGCTCCCCCGTGGGCTCAACCCCGGCGGCGGCGACCAAGTCGTCGGCCAGCTCGACGACCCTGGCCGAGTGCAGCGGAAACGGCACGTGCTCGTTGGGAACCCACCACGTGCGGCCACCCTTGCGGGTGTGCGCGCCCCACCGGGCGGTCAGCCACGTCTCCAGCGGCGTCGGCTCGATGACGGGACCCACCTCGACGCCGACCCTGCAGCGCAATCCGCGGTGCGGCAGACGTCGCACACTGTCGTAGGTGATGCGGCGACCCTCGCGGGTCAACCGCATCTTCGCCCACGTGTACGGCGTGCCAAGTGCCGTGCGGGTGACCGGCACGACGGCCAGCCGCGCGGTCTCCAACGACCGGAAGAGCACACCGTGCCTGCCGTCGTCGTCGACGGAGTAGAGCCGCACGTTGGTCTCGAGGAACCGGCCGAAGTACGGAATCCCGCGCGGAATGCCAAGCGACAGTTGGCTCATCGCGAACGGCACCAAACCCACGTACGTTTGTCCGTCGCCGAAGACGTCGGGCCGGGCGCCGTCGGGAAACATGTGCGCGACGGCGCCCGGGTCGACCGGCCAGTGCACGAAGGTCAGATCACCCCAGAACTGTCGCGTGAACACCGGCCGCGGCAGAGCGGGCGCGGTGACGGCGAATCCCTCGGGCAACGATTCCGGCACACTGCCAATCGTGTCACTAACTGCTGGCGCCGCGGCCAGTCTGTTGCTGCAGTTCGTCGATCATGTCCGACGCGGCCGCCTTGGTCAGGTCGTCGGGCACCTCCCGCCCGGCTTCCTGGGCCAACGTGTTCAGATAACTGCGCTGCGGACCGGTCATCGGCTCGTCACCGGTAACCCACTCCGACGTGTCCTTCTCAGCGGTTTCGTTCGGCGCCTGTTGCGCATCGTCGCTCACTGACATCACCTCCACGCTGGGAATATCCGTCGCACGTCTGTTCGAAACCTGTCGCGAGCAGTTTCCCGTGCCTCGCACCGGGGCATCCCCCAGCAGTGCCGACCGACGAGGAACCCGCCACCACCGACAAGGACGTCAGGCTCGTCCGCCTGACGTCGGGCGGTCCCATGATGGTGCAGGGTCCGGTACGCGTCGAGACGCCCGACGGGTCGACCGTCGAATCCGATCGGTTCATGGTGGCGATCTGCACCTGTCGACGCAGCAAGACCTACCCGTTGTGCGACACCAGCCACCGCAAGAAGCGCCGTCCCACTCCCTGAGACCTGGCACACAATGCGGCGTCGGGGCGATTACCAGATCGTGCGACGGGTACGCAACTTGGGAAGGTGCACCCCGCGCCGAGACACATCAACGCCGAAGGGGCGAACCCAAATGAGTACCACCACCACTACATTGATCGCACAACTGCGGGCGCTGCTCGACCTGACCAACACCGAGATTCAGGTAGCCGAGACCCGCGTTTCCCAGGCCCGCACCGAGGCCGTCCGACGGGAACTGACACAGAACGCGCAGAACGGTCGCGACCGCGCCGAGTCCATCGAGAAGGCGATCCGCCAGCTCGGCGGCCGTCCCGACGTCATCGGCCCGTTCTTGGGCCGTGCCGCGGCAGCCGTCAAGGCCCTCACCGAGCAGGCGCAGCCGTTCGACGAGGCACTGCTCGGCGATCTCGCACTGGAGCACCAGCTGTTCGACCGCGCGCGCTACGTGAAGGCTCTTGCCGTCGCCGCCCAGGAGTCCGATGTCGAGGCGCTCGCCTCACGGCTCATCACCGCTCACGCCGCGACCGTCGACTGGCTGACCACCGTTCTCGCCGAGGACGCCCTCGGCGGACCGGCCGCTCTGCGCCGGACCCCGCTGCAGGCCGCCGCCGGAACCGCCATCCAGCTGGTGAACGTACCGGTCAACTGGTCGGTTCGCAGCTTGGACAAGGCCGTGGACACCGTGCGTGCCACGCCGCTGGCCGTCAGCGAATTGATCAACCGAGGCAAGCGCGTTGGCGACGTCGCCAGCAAGACCGTGTCGGCGTCGCGGGATGCCGCACTCGAGACCGCTGAGGCCGTCATCCGTGAGGGCGGCGCGGAGCGTGCCGCCGACGTCCTGCACTCCGCGCGCACCGCCACGGGCTCGCTCGACTCGAACGAACTGCCGGTCGACGGCTACGACGAGCTGAACGTCTCCGAGGCCGTCAGCGAGATCAAGGCGTTGACCAACCCCGCCGACGTCCGCGCGATCCTCGCCTACGAGGAGGCTCACAAGGCCCGTCAGGGTGTCGTGTCGGCAGCCCAGACCCGCATCGCCGGCATCGCTCAGGAAGTCGTCGGCATCAGCTGACCCATGCACGCGCGAAGCCCCGCTGTCCCACCGGACCGCGGGGCTTCGTCATGCGCGGTCATGCGCTGTGCGGCAGCCAGTTTTGGACGGCAGGCCGGTAACCGGCCGGCTGGTCGCCGACCTTGACCCCCGGACTGATCAGCTGACCCTGGTACTCGGGCGTGAACATCCGGTACAACGACTCGGGCGCCACGGCACCGGCCTCGTCGAGGCTCACCCTCAGCTCGGCCGGCAGCTCGAAGTCCAGTGCCGCCATGGTGGACCCGAGTTGATCGGCGCTGCTCGCCCCGACGATCGCCGAGGAGATGCCGGGCTGGGTGGCCACCCAGTTGACCGCGACCTGAGCCATCGTCACACCCAACTCGTCGGCGACCGTCTCCAGCGGTTCGAGCAGTTGCCAATCCCGTTCCGTGAGTGGAAGACCCGACCCGCCAGGGGTACTCAACCGGCCGTCGCCGGTGAGTCCATGCGCGGAGTCGTGGCGGTACTTGCCGCTGAGGAAGCCACCACCGAGCGGGCTCCACGCCGTGAGTCCAAGGCCGAGCGTGTGCGCCATCGGGACGTGTTCCACCTCGATCTGACGCTCCACCAGCGAGTACGGCAATTGCAGGTTGATCATCGGCGTCGACGAATGGGCCCGCGCCAGCGTCTGTGCTTGCGCCGCATACCAACTCGGCACGTCCGACAGCCCGGCGTAGCGAATCTTGCCCGCCCGCACCAGATCGTCGAACGTGCGCAGGACTTCCTCGACCGGTGTCAGCCGGTCCCAGGTGTGCAGCAGAAACAGGTCGACGTAGTCGGTTCCCAAGCGGCGCAACGAGTCCTCGAGGGCACGAATCATGTGCTTGCGGCCGTTGCCGCCCGCATTCGGGTCACCGGGCGCCACGCTGTTGGTGAACTTGGTGGTCAGCACCACCCGGTCGCGCACCTTGGCCTCGGCGATGAGCGTGCCCAGGATCGTCTCGCTCTCACCGGCGGTGTAGAAGTCCGCCGTGTCGACGAAGTTCCCGCCGTCCTCGAGGTAGCGACGGAAGATGGGGCGACTTTCGTCGAGGGTCTTGCCGTAGGCGGCGTGATAGCCGCCGGTGCCGAAGTTCATGGTGCCCAACGCCAGGCGGCTCACGCGAAGCCCCGACGTGCCGAGAAGGTAGTACTGATCGAGTGCCATGACGTCAGCCTGCCCATCAAAGAATGGACCCGCAAGTCCACAATCTGCTGGCGTTTTAATGCGTGGCGTCGAGCACGACGCGATCACTAGCATTCCCGACATGTCGGCAAGCGATCTCGGGCTCTTGGTGTTCGTCGGACCCACCGGTGACCACAACGACCGCGGCATGGCGGGCGCGCCGATCGTCGGCAGAGAGCTGAGCCGGCGCCTCGGTCTCGAGCCGACCGTGATCGGCGAACCACGGCCGGCGACGTCGGCCCCGTGGGAACAGGCCCTGCCCGCCGCCCTTCCCGGGCTCACCGAGTTGCGAGATGCCCACGGCCACATGCTGTCTCGGGGACACGTGCCGATACTGGCGGCGTCGCGATGCGCCGCGTCCCTGGCGACGTTGCCGAACGTCGCAGCGCTACGCCCGGATGCCGTCGTCGTGTGGTTCGACGCCCACGCCGATCTCAACACCCCGGCCGGCTCGACGACCGGGTACCTCGGCGGGCTGGTCCTCAGCGCGGCCGCAGGCTGGTGGGATTCCGGCCTCGGCTCAGGGCTCTCGCCCGACCGCATCGTGCTTGGCGGCACCCGTGATCTGGACCCGCCCGAGCAGGCCCTCGTCGACGAGGGAACCGTCAAGCTCGCCGCAGGCCCGCACCTGATGGATCACCTCGACCGCTACGTCGGCGACGCACCCGTCTACTTCCACCTCGACTGCGACGTCCTCGAACCGGGCACCGTGCCCACCGACTACCGGGTGCCGGGCGGCCTTGACCTCGACGACCTGGCGGCCGTCGCCCGTCGCCTTGGCCGAAACGACGTCGTCGGCGTCGAGATCGCCGAGTTCGAAGCCGCCGACCCCGACGACCACACCGACTACGCCCGACCACTCGTCGACGCCCTGATGTCGCTATGGGCGCCGCAGTCCACGCACCTCTGATAGAAAGCAGAGATGGCAGTCACCAGCAGGTCCGGCAAGAGACGTCACTTGCTCGTCCTGCCCGCCGTCGCCGTCGCGTGCCTGGCCGGCCCGAGCGGCGTCGCGTACGCCTCGCCCGTCTTCGACGTTGACGCCTACGCCCAATGCACCACGACGGCGCCCCCTCCTGACCAGGACGTCGACGGTTTCGTCAGCGCGTGCTGCGTCCAGTTTGCGGGCGTCCCAGCCCCCACCAGGTTCGGCATGGGCTGCGCCGCACCGATGCGAGCCGACGCCGGGCCCGACGAGCGGCCGCTCATCGTGCTCCCGTCGCGAGCCCTTCCCGACGAGCAGGCCGACGCCGACCTCAACGGTCTGATCGACATGCCCGTCCCCGAGCCGCTGCCCTAACCCGCAGGCGGCGGAGGCGGAGGCGGCAGGATGAGGCCGGGAGGCGGCGTCGGACCGTCCGCCGGGTCTGGCAAGAACTGCACCAATCCCGGTGGGATGACGGTCCCCGGCGGTGGCGCGGTACCCGGCAGCGGCTCACCGAGCTGCTGCTGCGGCGCCTGACCGAGACCGCCGTAGGTCCGGCCGGCCCGTTGCATGTCGATCCACCGACCGAACCACTCGCGCCTGCTCACGTCGGCGTTCTCGTCGCCAGGGGCGACGTCGAACTGCTGACCGCCCGGCGCAGAAGGCACTTCGTACTGCTGAACGCCGTAGGCGTTGTTGAACACGTTGAGGTTTGGCACGATCCCCGTGCCGCCGTTGGGTGCCTCGGGGACCGGGTTCTGGCCCAGCAGGCTGTTCTGGTCAAGGCCCACGACCGACGGGGCGCCGAGTGCACCGGGCACCGCAGGCGCGTTGTTCTGCGCCAGCACGTCGAGCCCCGTCGGACCCAGCGCCCCAAGCCCTGGCACCGTCGGCCCAGGAGGCGGTGGCGGGGCGGGATCCCCGGGAACCGGAAGCGGTTCGGGGGGAAGGTCATCGGCCACGGCGGTCGCCGGGAAGGCGACCGCCGTGCCGACTGCGAGCAAGCCACACGCTGCGGCGACGATGCGGTGTCGGTCAATCATTGCCATGTGCCTCGTTCTTCGGTGTGGTTGCTCGGGACTACCGGGACTTGCGTCAGACGGACTTCGTGATGCCGTAGTAGGCCACCACGTCGTCGGTGTCCGTCGTCGAGCTCGTCAGCGTGGCGTAGGACCGCAGGAACGACTGTCCGACACACCCGTCGACCTTGACGTGGGTGTCCTTCAGCGTCACGCGCACCGGGGCTGCCTTGAACGTCTTCTTGTCCACGGCCACCGTCGACACCGTGCCCGGCTTCGGGTGGATCTCGATGGTGCCGGACAGCGGGAACGACACGCTACCGAGGCCGACGCCGTTGAGGCTGCCGCCTGCGGTGTTGAGTCCCACGCCGACGTTGATGCCGGCCTGGCCGATGAGGCGGACCTGACCCAGCTCGATGCCGCAGCCGATCTGGTAGCCCGCCTCCAGCGTGCCGCCGGTCAGGGTGGTCTTGCCCTTGCCGGTGACGGTGCCGGTGAACGTGCCGCCAACCAGGTATTCACGTGAGGACAGTGCAGTGGTCAGCGGTGCGACCGGGAGCTCGGACTCGTTGGTCGCCGCGACGGTCAGCGTCCAACCGTCCGGAGTGGTGACGACACCAGGCTCGGACGAGCCGACGATCCCGTTGTCCGGCAACGGACCTGGGTCGCCGACCGGGGCGACGGCGGGGTCCGGCGGTGGCGGGTCGGCCAGGGCGACGGGCGCGGCGCCCATCGAGAACAGCATGCAAGCCGTAGCCAGCAGGGCAACACGATTCAACATTGCAAAGCCTTTCGAGTTCGGGGAGGGCGGCTGGCTGCTAGACGGACTTGGTGACGCCGAGGTAGGTGATGACGTCGTCGGTGTTGTCGGTCGAGCTGGTCAGCGTCGCGTAGGAGCGGATGAACGACTGTCCCGCGCACTGATCGGTCTTGACGCGCACCCCGGTGAGGGTGATGCGGGTCGAGGTTCCCTTGAAGGACTTCTTGTCCAGCGCCACGGTGGTGACGGTGCCCGGCTTCAGATACACCTTGCCCTGCAGGCTGATTCCCGCGCTGAACGAGGGGGCACCCAATGCTCCCAAACCGGGCGTGATGCTCGCACCCGGGTTGATCTCGGTCTCGTCGGAGATGATGCCGCAGCCGATCTGCTCACCGGCTTCCATGGTGCCGCCGGTCAGCTTCGTCTTGCCGCCGCCGGTGATCGTTCCGGTGAACGTTCCCGAGATGAGGTACTCACGTGACGAGATGGCGGTGGTCAGTGGCGCCACCGGCAGCTGCGTCTCGTTGCTTCCGACGACGTTGAGCGTCCAGCCGTCGGGGGTGGTCAGGGTTCCCGGGGCGGCCGACGGGACGGCACCGGTGTCGATGGGCGGACCGGGCACGCCGACGGGCTGGACGGCCGGGTCCGGCGGTGGCGGGTCGGCGAGCGCTACGGGCGCCGTCCCGACCGGGATGGCAATGCAAATAGCTGCCAGCGTCGCAAAACGGTTCAACATGAGTGAATCGGCGCCTCTCGTGGTCGAAATCTCGGGCAGATAACGGGTCTGCCGCGGCGAAGCATCCAATGGTCGGGTTGCCGCGCGGTGAACGGAAGGCCAACGGTTGCCGCCGCGTTTCCGTCGAACGTGCGCCGCGATGACGACCCGGAAAGCGTTGACTCACAGGGCAATTACGCTCCCGGCAAGCTCACAGCCCGGGTTGGTCGGATGGATCGACGTTGGACGACGGGCGTTGGCCAGCCGTTCACCAGCTGGACGCTTGACTGGCCCACGGTGGCCGTTGGCACCCGAAAGACGGGATCGTCGGCCTTCCCTGGTTCGACTGCGACACCGACCACCTTGGAGGAAGCCTTGACGTCATCCAGCGCATGGACGCGAGCCGCAGCGGCATCGGCGATCTGCCTCGGCATGGGATTCGCCCTTGCCCCAACCGCTTTCGCCGACGACACCGCGCCTCCGGATCCCGGAGTGCAGGTCGACGCCGTCCCGATGTCGGACGACGCCGCCCCGGCCGCCGTCGTGGCATGCGGGAACTTCGCTCAGGCACTCGACGGCGCGGCGACCTACTACGGCGAGTTCTCCGACTCGTTCGAGGGCTCGAACTACAACGACCCGGCCGTGCAGAGCAGCAACGAGGTCGGCAGGACCGCCCTGCGCCAAGCCGCCGGTGTCGCAATGGAGTCGGCGGGCACGCCCGGACTGGACCCCAACGTGGCCAACCCGATGCGCGCCTGGTCGGCCGACGCCACCAAGCTCCTCCTCAAGATGGCTCTGCGCATTCCCGGCGACAGCTTGAACACGACGGCGACCGAGATGAACAACGACGCCACCGCCGCCCAGGAGGCCTGCGCGGCGGCGGGCACACATGCCTGACGCCCGGTGATGCGGTTCATCGCAACGGTTTTCGCAGTCGCGACGACATTGACCCTGGCGGCGTGTGCGAATGAGACCACGTCGTCACCCAAGCCGCCGGAACTGGTCCCCGCCAACGCGCTCGACGCTTCATTGCTCACCCTCGGCGAGGTCGACTCCGCAATGGGGACAACCGGAATGGTCGCGCACCCACGCGTCGACGCGATGAGCGACCACCGCAATCTGCTGCCCAATCTGAATTGCCTTGGCATCTGGCAGGTCAACGAAGCCGGTGTCTACGGCAAGGACGGCTGGATTGCCTTGCGCCAGGAGCTGTTGCGATCACCGGACACCGACAACTGGCAGAACCTGGTCGTGCAGTCGGTCGTCAACTACCCCTCCACGGACGCCGCCCGCGACTTCTTCACCCAGTCGGCGGACCGCTGGTCGAAGTGCACCGACCACAACGTCAACATCACCCTCAACGACCAGCCGTTGCCCAAGTGGCGAAGCGGTGCGCTCACCAAGACCGACACCGAGCTCGCCATCCCGTTCACCAGGGGTGACGCCATCGGGGTCGCCTCTTGCCAGCGCGTGCTGAAGGTCGAGAACAACGTGATCGTCGACGTCCAGGCGTGCACCAGGGACGACTCCACCGGAACCAAGGCCGCCACCGTGGCCGACCAGATCGCGGCCAAGCTGCCCCGGTAGGCGACTAGCCGAGCCCCACCCCGAACCGGAATCCGCCGTCGTCCCCGTTGGGGCACGCGACGTCGACGTAGACGGTGGTGAAGGTGCCCTCGGTCGGGGCGATGTCCCCGGGGTTGTTCACCCCCGTCACCCGGCAGTCCGACAGCGGCTTGGTGTCGAACCCCGTGACCCAGTTGATCGAGACGTTGTACCCCTGCGCCTGCAAGTCGGCGACGACGGTGTCGGCGGCACGACCACTGAATGACGACGGGTCGGCGGCCGCGGCAGGCGCACAGCCGAGCGCAGCGGCCACAGCAAAGGCCGCCAACACCCCGTACCGCGGCAAGTCGACCATGTTTCGACGATACGCCGCGCCCCTGGATACGCGCAGCTCACGCATCCAGGTGCGCTGACAAGACGAGTTGTATAAGATTCCTAAGAGCCGCGTGGCGCTGTCGGATTCAATCCCAGCCCGGCGTGCCGCGGAGCAATCCGCAGGTCCAGCAGAGGGCCAGCCGCTCGTGTACTTCACCGTGGGGGTCTCTCTCGTGCCGACATCAGTCAACTCGTCCCAAGTCGCCGGTCTGAGCACCGGAAACGGTCTTCCGAACGTCGTCGTCACCGGTATCGCCATGACGACCTCGGTCGCCGCAGGCGCCGACGACACCTGGAAGGCCCTGCTCGACGGGCAGAGCGGCATCCGCCTGCTCGACGACCCCTACGTCGAGGAGTTCAACCTTCCCGTCCGCATCGGCGGTCACCTCCACGAGGACTTCGAGGCGGATCTGACCCGCATCGAGAAGCGGCGTCTGGGATACGTCCAAAGGATGTCCACCGTCCTGGGCCGACGGGTGTGGGAGAACGCCGGCAACCCCGAGGTCGACACCAACCGCCTTGCGGTGTCCATCGGAACCGGCATGGGTGCCACCGAGGCGCTGGTCTTCGCCTGGGACGACATGCGCGAGCGTGGCATGGCCGCGGTGTCGCCGCTGGCGGTCCAGATGTACATGCCCAACGGTCCCGCGGCCGCCGTCGGCCTGGACCGCCATGCCAAGGCCGGCGTCATCACGCCGGTGTCCGCGTGCGCGTCCGGCTCGGAGGGCATCGCCCAGGCGTGGCGGCAGATCGTCCTCGGAGAGGCCGACATCGCGGTGTGCGGTGGCGTCGAGAACCGGATCGAGGCGGTGCCGATCGCCGCGTTCGCGCAGATGCGCATCGTGTTGTCGAACACCAACGACGACCCGGCCGGTGCCTGCCGCCCCTTCGACGTCGACCGCAACGGTTTCGTCTTCGGCGAGGGCGGGGCCCTGATGGTCATCGAGACCGAGGAGCACGCGAAGGCCCGCGGCGCCAACATCATTGGTCGGTTGATGGGCGCCAGCATCACCTCCGACGGCTTCCACATCGTGGCGCCGGACCCCAACGGCGAACGCGCCGCCCACGCGATGACCCGCGCCGTCCAACTGGCCGGACTCACACCGGGCGACATCGACCACGTCAACGCCCACGCCACCGGCACCAAGGTCGGCGACGTGGCAGAAGCGGCGGCCATCAACCGCGCCATCGGTAACTCCGCGGCGGTCTATGCACCCAAGTCGGCGCTGGGCCACTCGGTCGGCGCCGCGGGTGCCGTCGAATCGGTCCTCACCGTGATGGCCCTGCGCGACGGCGTCGTCCCGCCCACCCTGAACCTTCACAATCTGGACCCCGAGGTCGACCTCGACGTCGTCGCGGGCGAACCCCGCCCCGGCAACTACGAGTACGCCATCAGCAACTCGTTCGGCTTCGGCGGACACAACGTGGCGCTCGCCTTCGGCAAGTACTGACCAACCCCGGACGACCCAGAACCCCGTCGCGAGAGGCAGATTCGTAGTTCATGGCTTTGAAGACCGACATCCGCGGCATGCATTACGAATACCCCGACTACTTCGAGGTGGGCCGCGAGAAGATCCGCGAGTTCGCCGCCGCCATCAAGTGCGACGACCCTGCCAGCCTCGACGAGAAGGCTGCCGCCGAACTGGGCTACCCCGGTCTGGTGGCGCCGGCGACGTTCATGACGCTGTTCGCCATCCTCGCCCAGAAGGGCTTCTTCCAGACCGTCGACGTGGGCCTGGAGTCGATGCAGATCGTGCAGGTCGACCAGAAGTTCGTCTACAAGCGGCCAGTGGTGGCCGGTGACCGGCTGTGGTGCCACTTCGACATCGTGTCCGTGCAGGAGCGATTCGGCGCCGACATCGTCGTCAGCAAGAACACCTGCATCCACGACGACGGTGAGATCGTGATGGAGGCCTACACCACCCTGATGGGCCAACAGGGCGAGAACTCCGCGAAGATCGACTTCCTCTAAGCGGCGTTCGGGTTCTCCAGCACCAGTGCGACACCCTGGCCGGACCCGATGCAGACGCCGACGACGCCGTACCTCGCGTTGCGCTCGCGCAGTTCGGTGGCCAACGTCAAGACGTAACGCGTCCCGGTCGCCCCGAACGGATGCCCGATGGCGACCGCTCCCCCGTTGGGAGTCAGCTTCTCGTCGGGAACGACGAAGCCGTCCAACTGATTTGGCAGTTCCCGCAGCACGCCAAGCGCCTGGGCGCTGAACGCCTCGTGCACCTCCCACACGTCGACCTGATCCGGCGTCAGCCCGGCCCTCTTGATCGCGAGCGGAATCGCCCAGGCCGGCGCCAACCCCATGACGAGCGGGTCGATGCCGTACACGGCCGAGGAGACCACGCGCGCAAGCGGTTCGACGCCGAGCTCCGCGGCGCGTTCCCCTGACGCGATGACGATCGCGCTGGCGCCGTCGGTCAGCGGCGTCGAATTGGCCGCGGTCATCTGGGTGGTGCCCGGCTGAGCCGGCAGCTTCGCCAACGACTCGGCGGTGGTGTCGTCGCGGATGAACTCGTCGTGGGAGAAGACGACTTCCGGCGTCTTGCGGGTCGCCGCGATCGTCACCGGCATGATCTCCTTGGCCAGCCGACCGGAATCGCGGGCCGCCTTGGCATTTCGTTGCGAGCGCAACGCGAACGCGTCGATCTCCTCGCGGGTCAACCCGTACCGGTCGGCGACGTTCTGGGCGGTCTCGATCATCCCGATGTAGGCGTTGCGGGCGAGCAGCGCGGGGTTGGGTGGCCCACCGGCGCCGGCCCACATGGTGTCTAGCATGAAGACCGGTCCCCTCGGACTGAAGGCGGCGTCCCCCTTCATCAACGCCCACCCGGAGCGCGACATCGACTCGACGCCGCACGCGATGCCGACGCCGAGATCGCCCGCCTTGATGGCGTGGCTGACGTTGATCGTGGCGCTCAGCGACGATCCGCAGAAGCGGTTGATCGTCGCCCCGGCGACGCTGTCGGGAAAGCCTGCCGCCAACGCCGCCCACCGGCCGACGTCGCCCATCCCCTCGTGGGCCGGGTTCACACACCCGGCGACGACGTCCTCGATCTCCCCCAGTTCGACACCCACCCGCTCGCAGGCGCCCTTCATCGTCATCCCGAGAAGGTCGTCGGTGCGGATGTGCGACAACGAACTTCCGTAGCGCGCAAAGGGCGTCCGCACGCCACCGAGGATGAATGCGTCAGCCATTGGTTTAGCCTGGACCGATCTCGTGGCGCTGTCAACGGCGTCGACGCTTCCCCGACCCGCTACGGAAGGCGACCCATGACCGACGGTCAAACCACCACGCACGCACAGCTTTTCGACCTCACCGGCAAGCGGGCCCTGGTGACCGGCGGCACCAGGGGTATCGGACTGATGATCGCCCGCGGCCTGCTGCAGGCGGGAGCCCGCGTCGTCGTCAGCTCACGCAAGCCCGACGCCTGCGCCAAGGCCGCCGAGGAACTGTCGGAGTTCGGGGACGTGGCGGCCATTCCCGCCGACCTCTCCACGCACGACGAATGTCTGCGCCTCGCCGGCCTGGTCACCGCGGACCTCGGCGGCCTCGACATCCTCGTCAACAACGCGGGGGCGACGTGGGGCGAGCCGCTGGAGTCGTTCCCGGATGCCGCGTGGGACAAGGTGCTCGACCTCAACCTCAAGTCTCCCTTCTGGCTCGTCCAAGCCCTGCTGCCGGCACTCCGGGAGGCCGGGACCGCCGAGGATCCCGCGCGCATCGTCAACATCGGAAGCATCGACGGCATCCGCGTCAGCCCACTGCCCGTGTATTCCTACGCCAGCAGCAAGGCTGCGCTGCACCAGCTGACGCGCGTGCTCGCTCGCGAGCTCGGGCCGCAACACATCACCGTCAACGCCGTGGCGCCAGGGCCGTTTCCGTCCAAGATGATGGCGGCGACGCTCGACGCGTTCGGCGACGCGATCGCGGCGTCGGCCCCACTGCGCCGCATCGGCAGGGCCGACGACATGGCCGGCGTCGCGGTGTTCCTGGCCAGCCGGGCCGGGTCGTATCTGACCGGAACGGTCATCCCGGTCGACGGCGGAATTGCCACGACGGCGTGAACGACGAACCGGATGCACCTCGGCCGAGCCATCGGGCGAAGTACGTCGCGGCCACCGCCGTTGCGATCACCGTCGCGATTGCCGTGGTGATCGCGGTAGCCGTCGACGTGCCGGGCCGAATCAGCCGGACGTTGAGCGGCGGGGACCTGTTCTCTTCGCCACGGCTGGACGCGGAATTCGACGCGGTGCGCGCCCACCTCGGTGGGCTCCCGCTGCGGCGAGTGGACGTCACCTTCAACCTGATCTCGGTCGAGGCCGTCGCCGCCGACGGCCAGCTCCACCTCTACTGGGTGCGCGACGGCGAGGTGGAGGACGTGAACTCGATCACCGACCTGCACGCGGGCGAGGCGGCGTTCACCGCGACGGATCTGTCGGCGGAGCGGATACGGGCAGCGGTATCCGATGTCCGCGCACTTGGGAGGCCGGGCGAGATTCAGTTGGTCTCATACATCTTCCGGCCGGGGCATCCGCTGACGGTGGCCGTCTGGATCCGGCATGACCCGGTGAGTTCGATACTGCACTTCGACCCGCGGGGCGGGTCTGCGGTGCTGCGCGAGGAGTCGGTCGAGACCGACGAACACTCGGTGTTCGGCGGCTGCTGGTGCTGAGCGGGCCGCTCGCCCACTGCACGCATGTTTGCGGGGCTACTCGCGATTCGTGTTCGACATGCGTGCGGTCGACGACTCGCGGGGCTTCTTCTGCCACGGCCATCGACCGGTGATCTCGAGTTCGAGTGAGAAGCTGAGGAACGTCCGGATCGCCACGATGCCGGCGAGAACGGCCACGCTCTGCGCGTTCGGCGTGACTGCCACCGTGCGGATGATGTCGGCGGCGACAAGGAATTCCAGGCCAAGCAGGATCGTCCGCCCGAGCGTCTCCCGGAAGAAGCGGTAGGTGTCCGGCGACCTGCGGACCAGCCGGCCGACGGCGATGCCGCCCGCCACCACCGCACCGACGGCGATGATCGCCACCCCGACACCGTCGATGACCTTGCCGACCAGTTCGACGCTCTCGATGAACTCCACGACACCGACGCTAACCGTCGGGCACCATGGCGGAGGTGGGAACCAGTGAGCAGCGCGACGGCGTGGACCTGACCAACCTCGACCAGCCGCTGACCCCCGAGGCCAACGCCACCAAGCGCGACCTGGTCGACTACCTCGACGCCGTCGCCGACCGGCTGCTGCCCGGGCTGGTCGACCGGCCGCTCACCGTCTTGCGGGTGCTACGCGGCCGCGCACCGTTCATGCAGAAGAACGTGCCCAAGTACACCCCGGACTGGGTCCGGACCACGTCGATCTGGGCGGAGGCATCCCACCGCGAGGTGCACTACGCGCTGTGCAACGACCGCCGAACACTGTTGTGGCTGGCCAACCAGCGCGCCGTCGAATATCACCCGACGCTGGGGTTGGCCGAGAACATCTACCGCCCAACGCATTTGATCCTCGACCTCGACCCGCCTGGTGACGACGACTTCCCGGCGGTGGTCGCCGTGGCACACCTGGTGCGCCAGGCGCTGGCCGACAGCGGGCTCTCCGGAGCGGTGAAGACCAGCGGCGCCAAGGGCATTCACGTCTTCGTCCCGGTCGACGACACCGCCCCGGTCGAGGACGTCGCCGCCGCGACCCGCGCCCTGGCCGCGCGCGCGGAAGCCCTCGACCCGACCATCGCCACCACCGCGTTCATCGTGGAGGACCGCGCAGGCAAGGTGTTCGTGGACTCGACGCGGGCCGGCGGGGCGACCGTCGCGGCGGCCTACAGCCCACGGCTGCGGCCGGGGACGCCGGTGTCGTTCCCGCTGGCCTGGTCCGATCTGGACCGCGTCTCCCCCGCCGACTTCACCGTCCACACCGCGCTGGCCGCGCTCGACGGTCACGACCCGTGGGCCGAGTCGATGCCTGCGCCGCAACGACTTCCAACCGATCTGGTCGAACAGGGGCGGACCATCCCCGTCGCGCGGGTCGCCGCCATGCACGAGGGCAAGCGCCGCGCGAAGGCCCGCCGCACCGCGGCCGACTAGGAGACGACTGCGGTGCCTAGAGTCCCTTTCCGTTGGCACCCGTAGCGCCGGGCTGACCTGCCGCTCCGGAGTCGCCCGTCTGCCCGGGGTTGCCAGCGGGCCCGTCGGGTCCCGGCGTTCCGGTCTTGCCGTTCGAACCGTTCGCGCCCGCCGAACCGGCGTTCCCCGTCGCTCCATTGGCGCCGGTCTTCCCGTCGGCGCCCGCCGAACCGGTGGCGCCGGCAGTGCCGTTGCCCCCATGGGTTCCGGTATGACCGGGGACGCTGAACAGTCCGCCCGCCCCTCCGGCGCCAGCCGCGCCACCGTCGCCCGCCGCACCAC
>VIFX01000026.1:0-101578 GCA_006864685.1 Mycolicibacterium hodleri
CCCCCTGCCCCAGCCAGGCCCGCCGCTCCGCCGTGGCCGCCGTGGCCGTCGGTGATGGCGAGGTCGCGTCCGTCTCCGCCAGCGCCACCGTTTCCGCCGTTGCCGCCGTCGGCTCCGGTACCGCCCTTGCCGCCGTTGCCACCCGCTCCGCCTGCGCCGCCATCGCCTGCGTCTCCACCGTTGGCTCCGTTGCCACCGTTGCCCGCATTGCCACCGGCGCCGCCGGTTCCGCCGTCCCCACCGGTGCCGCCGTTTCCACCGGTACCTCCGTTGGCGCCCACTCCGCCGCTGCCGCCGCGACCGCCGACCCCGAAGCCCAGCCAGCTTGCCGCGCCGCCCCGTCCGCCTGCTCCCGCCGCGACGCCGGGTGTGCCCGCGACGCCCGCCGTGCCCGCGGTGCCCGCCTGTCCCGCGGTCCCCGGCGTGCCGTCGGTGCCCGAACCGGCAGGCGTCGCGTCCGTTCCGTCGCCGCCCCTCCCACCGGGGCCACCCGCGAGTCCGGCACCGCCCGGCCCTCCCGACGCACCGGTGCTGCCACGACCACCGTCGCCGCCGTCGCCCCCGGTGGCACGGAACGCGACTCCTGGCGCGGTGGCGTCACCGCCGTCACCACCATTTCCGCCGTTGCCTCCACCAGTGCCGATGCCACCGCGACCGCCGTTGCCGCCGTGCGCATTTCCGTTGCCGAAGCTGATGTCGAGGAAGCCGTCGCCGCCGTCACCGCCGGGGTTTCCGTCGAAGCCGTCCTGCCCGTTGAGGTGACCAGGAATCACGACGCCCGGCGGGGTGGGGAAGCCGGGCAGGCCGTCCCAGCCCGCATCCCCGCCCTCGTTCACGCCGTTGGGACCATCGGGGCCGTTGCCGCCAGGACCACCCTGAACACCGTCGTCGCCGTTGCGGCCGGGGTTGCCGTCCGACCCGTTCCGACCGTCGGTTCCCTTCACGCCGTCGGGCCCCTTCACGCCGTCGACGCCGTCGTCACCGTCGACGCCGCGGATCCCGTCGCCACCTCTGCCACCTGCGCCACCGTTGCCGACCAACGCGAACGTTCCCGCGGAACCGCCGTCGCCTCCGTTGGCGCCCGCGCCGCCGGTGCCACCCGCACCACCGGTGCCGAAGAACAGCCCCGCATTCCCGCCGACGCCGCCGGCAACACCCAAAGTGGTTGAGTCACCACCCCTACCGCCGTCGCCCCACAGGCCCGCGTGGCCGCCACGGCCACCGTTCGCGCCGTCGCCGCCGCTGCCGAACAGGATGCCGCCGTTGCCGCCGTTGCACTCGTCACCGATGCAATCGGCCGCCGCGTCGGCGCCGTTGCTGATGAAGATGCCGATGATCGACAGGATCGGATCGAATGGAGACATTCCGGCTGGCAGCGCCGCCACTGCGGGTCCGACGAGCGACCTCGACCGCTGAACGGACGGAATGTCCTTGTCGCCCAGAGTCTTCGAGACCGTGCCGATGCGACCGGACGCCGTGCGGACGACGGTGATCTGAGTGCGCACGGAGCCGACGCGAACCCGGGGAAGTGAGCTCGGGCCTCGCAGCCCGAGCGCGGGCGCGGGCGAATTCAGACGACCAGTCAACGGCGACACCACGGCGGTCAGGACGGTGCCGCGGTCCGCGACGAGCTTGGGAACCAGAGCTGGGGGCACGCCGTCGAGCGCGACCGAGTCTCGTTCACCGACGATCTCGGTCTCGATCCCGGTGCCGCCTGCCGCACTGGCGATGATCCCGCTCGCCGCGACCGCAGCCGCCAGCAGGATGCGCCGGGTGCCCTTGCCGCCGTGGGTGGTCTGGTGCCGAATGCTCATGTAACTGCCTCTGTTCGACGATCGCCGTGATTGGGTCACGACGATCGTCGAACGGGCACCGACCGCTCACTAGAGTGGCGTACTACTCGATTGCCCGGGGGCCACTACCCGTGCCCGGGCACGCGCACCGTCATTCGGCGACGAAGTACATCCGCTTGTTGACGAACTCGTCCATGCCGAGCGGACCGAGCTCGCGGCCGAAACCGCTGCGCTTCACCCCGCCGAACGGGACCTCCTGGCCCTCGTTGGCCGGCGTGTTGACGTTGGCCATGCCCGACTCGAGGCGCTGGGCGATCTTCTCAGCACGCTCGGTGTCGGTGCTGAACACCGCACCACCGAGGCCGTAATCGGAGTCGTTGGCCAGCTTGAGGGCCTCGTCGTCGCTGGACACCGAGTACACCACCGCCACGGGGCCGAACAGTTCCTCGCGGTAGGCGCGCATCTCCGGGGTGATGCCGGTGAGCACCGCCGGGGAGTAGTAGGCCGCGGGGCCCTCGCCGAGCACGCCGCCGGCATGCAGCGTCGCCCCCTTGGAGACGGCGTCCTGCACCTGCTCGTCGAGGATCTCGGCGGCCTTGCGCGAGGACAGTGGGGCAAAGGTGCCGTCCGCCGACTCGGCCGGATCGCCGGGCTTGAGGTCCTTCGCCCGCTCGACGAGCTGCGCGACGAAGGGTTCGAAGATGTCCTCGGTGACGATCATTCGCTTGTTGGAGTTACAGGCCTGGCCGGTGTTGCCAATCCTGGTGTCCCACGCGAGGTCTGCCGACGCCTTGACGTCGTCGGAGTCCAGCACGACGTAGGCGTCGGAGCCGCCGAGTTCGAGCACGCACTTCTTCAGATTCTTGCCGGCGATCGCCGCGACCACCGAGCCGGCGCGCTCCGATCCGGTGAGCGAGACGCCGACGACGCGACGGTCGCCGATGATCTTCTCGATCTGGTCGTAGGACGCGAAGATGTTGGTGTACACCCCCTTCGGGATGCCTGCTTCATCCATGATCTCCTGCACGGCGAGCGCGGACTTGGGCACCGACTCGGCGTGCTTGAGGATGATCGTGTTGCCCAGCACCAGGTTTGGGGCTGCGAATCGGGCGATCTGATAGAACGGGTAGTTCCACGGCATGATGCCCAGCAATGGCCCGATGGGCAGCCGCTGCACGTACGCCTTTCCCTTGGCGAAGGTCTTGATCTCCTGGTCGGCGGCCAGGTTCGGCCCCTCCGAGGCGAAGTACTCGAAGATGTCGCCGCAGAAGTCGGCCTCGTCGACCGATTCCTGCAGTGGCTTGCCCATCTCCTCGGTGGCGATGGCGCCGAGGCGCGCGGAGTGCTCCTTGAACAGCTCGGCAACCCGGGTCACGATGCGGGCTCGCTCGGCGATCGGCAGGTCGCGCCAGGAGCGGAACGCCGCGTCGGACGCCGCCAGTGTGGACTCGATCTCGGCCTCGGAGGCGAAGTCGAACGACTCACCAACGTCGCCGGTGGCGGGATTGACCACCCGGTAGGTGGGCTGAGTCGAAACGGTCGCGGTCATGGTGGGAACTCCCTTGGTCGTGAGTAACTCCACCAATCTAGTCACCGCGGCAGTGCGGTGCGTCGGATCCGCTACACGCGTCTGGCCGACGCCGGTCCCGCCCCAACATGAATGCGACGCAGGCGATCGAGACGGCGACCAGCATCACCGCGGCCAGCGGCGCGGCGGTGTGTTCACCGCCGATCCCCACCAACGGCGACACCAGTGCGCCGAGGCCGAACTGCAGCGCCCCCAGCACCGCGGAGGCCGAGCCGGCGACCCCGGCGACGCCGCCCAAGGCCAACGCGGTGGCGTTGCCGAACACCAGGCCCAGGCTCGCCACCGCAACCCACAGGGGAAAGACCAGCAACCACACCGGCGCTGCACTCGCCACGATGACGACGATGGCGATCGCGGCGGCCAGGCACAGCGCGAGACCGGTTCCCGCCAGTCTGCGGACGGGGTGGGTCGCGACCAGTCGCGCCGAAACGGCGCTGACCGCCGCGAGCCCAATCGCGTTGGTGCCGAATGCGATTCCGTACTGCACTTCGCTGAATCCGATCATCACCTGGTAGACGAACGGCGACGCGGAGATGTAGGCCATCATGGTCGCGAAGGCGAAGGCGAAGGCAAGGGCATTGCCGAGGTAGACGCGCGAGCCAAGCGCACGCAGCGCCGAAGGCGACCCGACACGGTCGGCCCGCACCTTCGCGCGACGCTCGGCGGTATGGGTTTCCCTGACCACGGCGACGACGCCGACGAACATGGCCGCGACGATGGCGAAGACCACCCACAGCACCCCTCGCCACCCAAGGGGGTCGACTAGGACGCTGCCCAGCACCGGCGCCACCACGGGCGCGATGCCGCCGACGAGCATCATCAGGCTGAAGGCCCTCGCGGCGGCCGCCCCGACGGCGAGGTCGGAGATGATGGCCCTGCCGATCACCATGCCTGCCGCGCCGGTGATGCCCTGGGCGAACCTGGCCGCCACCAGTGCCTCCACCGTCGGCGCCAGCGCCGTCGCGGCACTGGCGGCGAGGCACAGCAGCGACCCGACGACGAGGGGCGCCATCCGGCCGAATCGGTCCGACAGGGGCCCGAAGACCAACTGGCCCAGCGCAATTCCGATGAGGAACGCGGTCAGGGTCAACTGGACCGACGTCGCGGTGGTGCCCAGGTCGGCCGTCATCGACGGAAACGCCGAGAGGTACAGGTCGGTGGCGAACGGGGCCACCGCCGACAGCAACGCCAGCACGAGGAGAAGCCGGCCGGGGATCGGGCGGGACTCCTCGGGTGCGAGCAGTCGTTCCATCTGTTCGGCGTTGCCTGCCGTCGTCGTCATGTCACGTCCTCAAAGTAGCTATGTTGGCGTAACTATACATACATAGCTTTCTCCGCGTAAAGTCGGTCTCATGAGCCGCGCCGTAGCCCCAGCTCCCGCCACTGATCACTCGTCGGCCCTGGCCGATCTGGCCGACGCGATCATGCACGCGGCCCGCCTCATCCGGTCCTGGGATCAGTCCGCCGAGACCGTCGTCCCGTTGTCGACCGTCGAAGCGGCGGTCCTCGAGTACGTGGACCGCCACCCCGGCTGCCGGCCCAGCGACGTGGCTCGTGAACTCCGGATGCGCACCAGCAACTTCAGCGCGGCGCTGCGCGTCCTGGAGAAGCAGGAGTTCGTCGAGCGGAGCGACGACCCGTCCGACCGCCGCACCGCCAACCTCGCCGTCACGGCCCTCGCCAAACGCAACATCGACGTCATCCGATCCCGGCGGGCCGCGTTGCTCGCCGCCGCACTCGGCGACGACCGGTCTCGAATCGACGGTGCCCGCGAGCTCCTCGACCAGCTGCGACACCGCGAGTGAACCGACGTCAGTCGGGCATGGCCGCGACGATCCGCTCCGCGGTGAACGGCATGCTGCGCACCCGGACACCGATCGCGTCATGGATCGCGTTGGCGATGGCGGCTCCGGTGGGACCCTGCGCGGTCTCGCCGACCCCCAACGACGGATTGCCGTTGTCGGGCAGCAACTCCACGTCGACCGCGGGAACCTCGGAGAACGTCAGGATCGGGTAGGTCTCCCACGTGTCGCTGGTGACGGACCGGTCGTCGAAGCGGACCCGCTCCCGCAGCGCCCAACTGGTCGCCTGGATGGCGCCGCCCTCGATCTGGTTCTCCGCCCCGTCGGGGTTGACCACCAGCCCGGCGTCCACGCCCAGCGTCAGTCGACGGACTCGCACCTCGCTGGTGGCCTCCACCTCGGCGACCACCGCGCAGTAGGCGCTGGTGTTCTTGTACCGGGCATAGGCGATGCCGTGACCGAGCGACTCCGTAGGCGTCCAGTCGGCCCAGCCCGACCGCCGGACGACCGCCTCGACCACCGCGCGGCCGCGTGGGTCGCTCAGCTGGGCCAGGCGGTACTCGACGGGGTCGCGCCCCGCGGCGGCGGCGAGCTCGTCCATGAACGACTCGATCGCGAACACGTTGACGAACGCGCCAAGCGCACGCAGCGCTGAGGTGCGCAACGGCATCACCGACAGCAGATGATTCACCACCCGTTGATCGGGAAAGTCGTAGCCGGGCACGGCGTTTCGGGCAGCGCCACCGCCGTTCGCCAGCGACGGTTCGCCGGCTGGTCCGATCGGCTCACCACCCTCGCGATGACTCGCCGCGAGCAGACCGACCGCTCGGACGAAGCCCGGCCGGGTGACGTGACCGTTGCCCCAGACGTCGTGGCGCCACGTCCGCACGGCCCCGTCGCCGTCGACCTCGGCGGCGATCCGCACGACCGCGGCCGGACCGAAGGGCGCCCAGCCGAGTTCGTCCGGACGCGACCACACCACCTGGACGGGACGACCGGGCACGGCGAGCGCCAGCAGTGCCGCATCCAGCGCGACGTCGTCGGCGCCGTTGTGCCCGTAGCACCCCGCCCCCGCGACGTGCTGCACCCGGACCTGCTCCTCCGCCAGCCCCAGCGCCCTGGCGAGTTCCCGGCGCAGGAGGTAGACGCCCTGACTGTGCGTCCACACCTCGAGGACCTGCTCGTCACCGTCGGCGGTGACCCGTGCAGTGGCGGTCGACGGGCCCATCGACGCATGGGCCAGATAGGGCCGGTCGTAGCGGGCTTCGTGAAAGCCGTTGCCCCGAACCGGGTCCGGCTCGGCTCCGCCGGTGTCGGCGACGACCGTGCCGACCGCGGGAGCCGACGTCAGGAACGTGGGCAGATCCGATTCGTCGGGCAGCGTCGCCCGTTCCTCCCACGTCGCGTCGGCGCGGAGTCGCTCCGCCGCCGCCAGCGCGACCTCCTCCCGTTCGGCGACCACACCGAGGAAGTCGCCGTCGCGGACGACGGTCACGACGCCCGGCAACGCCAACGTCCTTGCGGCGTCGACCGATTGCAGCGCGGCGGCCCGGGAGGGCGGTCTGACGACGCGGCCGTAGGCCATTCCCGGCAGCGTCAGGTCGTGGGCGAACCGCGGCCGCCCGGCCAGCTTGTCGGGCAGGTCGAGCCGGGGGACCCGAGTCCCCACGATCCGACGGTCGGCCGCCGCCTTGGTCGGCGCCGCGCCGGTCACCCGGCGGTGCAGCAGGCCCTCACTCGTCAGCTCCCAGTAGGTCGCCGACCGACCGTCGGGTGCGGCGACGACGCCGTCGGTCACCGTCAGCACATCGGCGGACACCTGCCACCGCTGCGCCGCCGCGTCGAGGTGGACGGCCCTGGCCTCGGCGGCGGCCATCCTCAGCGCGGCACCCGAGTGCTGGATGGACAGGCTGCCTGCGGTGTACCCCTCGTTGGGGCTGACCCCCGTCGCCGCCGCCGTCATGCGCACCCGCGCGAGGTCGACGTCCAACTCCTCGGCGACGATCTGCGCCAGCGCGGTCAGCACGCCCTGCCCGAGTTCGACCTTGCCGGAACGTACCTCGACGATTCCGCCGGGAAGTAGACGCACCCAGTCGTCGACCATGGGGTTGGCCAGGATCGACGCCGGGAGGTCAGCGGCCGCGACGTCGGTCACCGGTGCCCCGCCCGCAGTTCGGCGGCCGCCGCCAGCACCGCGCGCACGATCCGGTTGTGGGCGCCGCACCGGCACAGGTTGCCGTCCAGCGCCCGGCGCACCTCGTCGGCCGTCGGATCGGCGTTGCCCTCGAGGAGGGCGACGGCGGAGATCACGATCCCGGAGATGCAGTAGCCGCACTGCGCGGCCTGGCCGTCGACCATCGCCGCGACCACCGGGTGCGGATGCTCGGGTGTGCTCAGCCCCTCGACGGTGGTGATCTCACGACCCTCGAGGCTCCCGACGGGGACGTCACACGAGTAGCTGGGCCTGCCGTCGACGAGGACCATGCACGACCCGCACAGCGCCAGTCCGCAGCCGAATCGGGTTGCCTTCAATCCCAAGTGGTTCCGCAGGACGTAGAGCAGCGCGGTGTCGGGCTCGGTCGTGACGTGCTCGAGCTTGCCGTTGACCGACACCGCGGTCATGGTTGTCTCCACATCGGTCCATCGTCCTCGCGTTCGGCGTTGGCGGCGAACGTCCAGACTCACGCTCTAGCCTGGGGCCGGTGATCCCCGAGGAGTACCGCGAGTTCTTCGTCGCGGCCGCAGGCGCTGCCGGCGCGCTCATCGGACTGCTGTTCGTGGCAGTGTCGGTGTTCCCGGAGCACGCCAGGCAGACCACGACGCGCGTGCAGTTTCAGTCGCGGGCGTCGGCGGCGCTGCTGGTGTTCACCAACGCCTTGGTCATCTCCCTCGCCGGCTTGGTCCCCGGCGTCAGCCTCGGCTGGTGGGCCGTGATCGCGGGAGGCACAGTGGTCATGTTCGCCCTCGGGACCGCGCGGTTGGTCGTCGAGGCGGCGCGGCGGCGGGAGGCCCGCGGCGACTCGGTGTGGCTCGTCGTCGGGTTGCTCGTCATCGGAGGATTCGAGGTGTACGCCGGTCGCCGGCTCGTCACCGCGTTCGATCCCGGTGCGCTGCAGACGCTCAACTACGTGGTGATCGGCGACCTCGTCTACGGCATCTCGCGGGCCTGGCAATTGGTCGGACTCCGCAACACCGGGCTGTGGTCGTCGCTCCTCCTGATCGCCGGCCGCGACCGCGGACTGGGAGACTGACGGGATGGTCGACACCCTTCACGACACCGGCTACCGGGGCTTCGCGAGCGACAACTACGCCGGCGTCCACCCCGAGGTGCTGGACGCCCTCGCCAAGGCCAACGGCGGCCATCAGGTCGCCTACGGCGGAGACGCGTACACGCAGCGATTGCAAGAGGTGGTGCGGGCCGAGTTCGGCGACGCCGCCGAAGTCTTCCCCGTCTTCAACGGCACCGGCGCGAACGTCGTCGGACTCACCGCCATGATGCCGCGCTGGGGCGCCGTCGTCTCCAGCGCGACCGCGCACATCAACACCGACGAGGGCGGCGCCCCCGAACGTGTCAGCGGCCTCAAGCTGCTCACCGTCCAGACGCCCGACGGCAAGCTGACTCCCGACCTGATCGCCACCGAAGCCTGGGGCTGGGGCGACGAACACCGCGCCCAACCACTGGTCGTCAGCATCACCCAAACCACCGAGCTGGGAACGCTGTACACACCCGACGAGGTGCACGCGATCGCCGAGTTCGCGCACGGGCACGGCATGGCCCTGCACATGGACGGCGCCCGCGTCTGGAACGCGGCCGCCGCGCTCGGCGTGCCGTTCCGCGAGTTCACCTCCGACGCCGGGGTCGACGTCGTCAGCCTCGGTGGGACCAAGAACGGGCTGCTCGGCGCCGAGGCGGTCGTCGTGGTCGACCCGGCCCGCGTCGATGGCATGCCGTATCTGCGGAAGCTGAGCATGCAGTTGGCCAGCAAGATGCGCTTCACCAGCGCACAGTTGCTCGCGCTGTTCGACGACGAGCTTGGGTTGCGCTCGGCCGCGCACGCCAACGCCATGGCCGCCCGACTGCGACAAGCGCTCGACTACGATCCCGTCGACGGCCTGTCCTTCAGCCAGGCGACCGACGCCAACGCGGTCTTCGCGGTGCTGCCCAACGACGCGGCCGACCGCATCCGCGAGCGCGTGCGGTTCTACGACTGGGATCGCGCCGCGGGGCAGGTGCGCTGGATGTGCTCGTGGGACACCACCGAGGCCGACGTCGACGGCTTCGTCAAGGCCATCCGCGAGGAGCTCGGCGGTTAGGTTGGAGACATGACGGTCAAGACGGTGTTGTGCTTCGGAGATTCGCTGACGTGGGGCTGGGTGCCGGCAGACGAGACCGCGCCCACCACGCGGTTCCCCCGCGACGTGCGCTGGACGGGCGTGCTCGCCGAGGCCCTCGGCGACGACTACGCGGTGATCGAGGAAGGCCTCAGCGCGCGCACCACCAACGTCGACGACCCGACCGACCCGCGGCTCAACGGCGCTGCGCACCTTCCCATTACGCTCGCCAGCCACCTGCCGCTTGATCTGGTCATCCTGATGCTGGGCACCAACGACACCAAGGCGTACTTCCACCGCACCCCGTTCGACATCGCGACCGGCATGTCATTGCTCGCGGCGCAGGTGCTCGGCTCCGCAGGCGGAGTCGGCACCGTCTACCCGGCGCCGAAGGTTCTGGTCGTCGCTCCGCCGCCGCTGGCCCCGATGCCCGACCCGTGGTTCCAGATGACCTTCGACGGCGGGCACGAGAAGTCCGAACAGCTGGCCGGGGCCTACCGTGCGCTGTGTGCGTTCATGAAGATTCCGTTCTTCGACGCGGGTTTGGTGATCAGCACCGACGGCAGCGACGGGGTGCACTTCACCGAGGGCAACAACCGCGACCTCGGCACCGCGCTAGCCGACGAGGTACGTCGAATCCTGCAGTGAGGCAACGGGTGACGGCCCGGACTCGACGCCCCTCGGCAGGGACACGGTGAACGTGGTCCCCTGGCCCAACCCCTGGCTGTCGGCCTTGATGCTGCCGCCGTGACCGTCGACGAGCGCCTTGGCGATGGCCAGGCCGATGCCTGCACCGCCGTGCACCCGGTCGCGGGCCGCGTCCACCCGGTAGAAGCGGTCGAATAGGTGGGGCAGATGCTCGGGTAGGACGCCGTCGCCGGTGTCCGACACCACGACCGTCACACCGTCGTGGGTCGCCCGTGCGCCGATCAGGACGGTGCCCCCGCTCGGAGTGTGTCGCAGGCCGTTCTCCAGCAGGTTGGCGAGCACCTGGCCAAGGCGTTCCGGATCCGCCCAGACGTCGGGAAGGTCGGTGGTCGCCGTCGAGGTGAGCGTCACGCCCTTGGCGCGGTAGCGCGGTTCCCACACCGTCGTCGCGGTGGTGACGAGGTGCGCGATCGACGTCCACCGCGCGTCGATCGTGCGGGCCCGGTGCTCGGCGTCGGACAACGCGGCGACGTCCTTGCTGAGCCGCGTCAGTCGGCTTGACTGGTCACGCAGAACGGCGATGGCGTCGTCGTCGAGCGACTTCACGCCGTCTTCGAGCGCCTCCAGATAGGCCTCGACGATCGCGACCGGGGTTCGCATCTCGTGGGCGAGGTCCGCGAGCATCTGACGGCGGCTGTGCTCGACGCGCCCGAGACTGTCCGCCATGGTGTTGAAGGCCACCGCGATCTCGTCGAACTCCCTGCCCAATCGCGGCGCGCTGACCCGAAAGTCGTAGTGCCCGTCGGCGATTACGGTCGCCGCGTGCGCGAGTTCGGTAGCCGACCGGTACACGCGTCGGCTCAGATACCAGCTCAACGCGAGGGCGGCGACCACCGACACCAGCAGAGCCGTCCCCAGCGACGCGGCGGTGGCCTTCTCGAATGCCCGCTGGTAGGGATGGTCACCGGAGGCGCCCGGTTGCACCGCGGCATCCATCAAACGCTGGAACATCGGCGGGCCCACGGCGACGGCGACCAGCGTGGCCGTGACGAAGCTCGCCACGATCACCACCGAGTTGACCGCCAGCAGTCGCGTCCTGATGCCAAATCGGGAGGCGTTGTGCGGAAACGACTCTGGCGCCATGGTCAGCCCCTGCCCATTCGGTAGCCCACTCCGCGCACCGTCGTGACGTACCGGGTCGGGTCGTCACCGAGTTTGCGACGCAGATGTCCGACGTGGACGTCCACGATGTTGTCACTGCCCACCCAGGTGTCACCCCAGACGATTTCGATGAGCTGCCGCCTGCCCAGGACCTTCCCCGGCCGCGACGAGAGCGCCTCGAGAAGGTCGAATTCCGTTCGTGTAAGCACGATCTCGGCGTCGTCGATGCGAACTTCCCGGCCCTCGACGTCGATGCTCAGGTCGCCGATCCGCCGGGGCGGCTTGCCCGTCTCGACGAATTCCGAACCCTCGCGCGAGGTTCGGCGGGGACGACGCAGCATCGCCTGGATGCGGGCCACCAGCTCTCGCGGGCTGAACGGCTTGGTGATGTAGTCGTCGGCGCCGACGGACAAGCCGACGACGGTGTCGACCTCGGTGTCGCGGGCCGTCAGCATGAGGACGTAGGCGTCGGAGAAGATCCGCAGGCGGCGGCACACCTCGAAACCGTCGATGCCGGGCAGCCCGACGTCGAGGACCACCACGTCGGGGTCGACGCTGCGCGCCAGGGAGAGCGCCTCGCCGCCGTCGTGGGCGGCGTGCACCTCGAAGCCCTCGCGCCGGAGATAGCTGCCGACCACCTCGGTGAGGGCCACTTCGTCGTCGACGATCAACGCACGACGAGTCGCTACTCCGGTGGGGTCGTTCACGTCTCCATGATGCACCGCGCGAAATCGGCGGGCCGCGATCGTTAACGAATCTTCAGAAACGAACCAACAAACCATCGTCTTGGTGCCCGAGGGTGAAGGCATCCCGGCAGAGACCGGACCCACTCACGAAGGAGAGTCGACATGAGAATCACCGCCAAGCGCATCGTTCCGGGATTGGCCGTGGGATTCATCGCCGCCGCGATGGCCCTCGCCCCGGTCGCCGGCGCCGACACCAGCCCGCTGCTGCCCTTCGGGACCACCCCGCAGGTGAAGACGACGCTGAACCTCCAGACCTCGAACCACGACGAACTCGACACCACCGACGGTTCGCTCGACCTGCCGTTCTGATGCCGGGTCCACGGCTCAACCGTCGCGACGCCCTGGTCGGGCTCGCCGCCGCCGGCACCGTGCTGGCGGTCGGCGCGGGCGGCCTGGCGGAGGCGTCGGGCTGGTTGAACACGCGCCGGTTGACCTCGTCGCGATTCGCCGACCGGTTCGAACAGGTTTACGGACGGCACAACGGCTTTCGGCGCAACCACGCCAAGGGGCTCGCGGCGACCGGCACCTTCACCAGCAACGGAGCGGGCGCCGAGCTGTCGAAGGCGTCGGTCTTCGCCCCAGGAACGGTGCCGGTGACCGCGCGCTTCTCCCTCGGCGGAACCGTGCCCGACGCGGCCGACCAACCGGGAGCGGTGCGCGGCCTCGGGCTGATGTTCCAGCTGCCGAACGGCGAGCAGTGGCGCACCGCCATGATCAACCTGCCGGTGTTCCCGGACAGCACGCCGCAGGGCTTCTTCGACCGCCTGCTGGCCGGCAAGCCCGACCCCGCCACCGGCGAACCCGTCCCCAGCGTCATGAAGGCCTTCCTGGCGGAGCATCCCGAAACAGCCGCGGCAATGAAGATCATCAAGGCGTCCCCGCCCAGTTCTGGGTTCGCGGACAGCACCTTTCACGGACTCAACGCGTTCATCGCGACCAACCGTGCCGGAGTGTCGGTGCCCGTGCGGTGGGCAGCCGTGCCGATGGATGCGCCCGGTGCGGCCTCCCCCGGCGGACGTGACTACCTGTTCGACGACCTCGTCGACCGGATGCACCGCGGCCCGGTGAGCTGGCGGCTCGTGCTGACGGTGGCCGACCCTGGTGACCCCACGCACGACGCCACCCTCCCGTGGCCGCCAGAACGGCGCACCGTCGACGCCGGGGTGATCACCCTCGACGCCGTCCTCACCGAAGCCGCAGGCAACGCCCGTGACGTCAACTTTGACCCCATGGTGCTGCCCGACGGACTGCGCCCGTCGGACGACCCGCTGCCCCCGGCTCGGTCGGCCGTGTACGCCCGCTCGTTCGAGCGGCGCACCCGAGAACCCAAGTCCCCCAGCGAAGTCGACGTCGAGAAGGTGAACGGTGACCACTGAGGCTCCCCCCGCCGCGCCACCGAAGTTCACGCTGGTGTCCCGGCTGCTGCACTGGTCGATGGCCGCGATGGTGATCAGCCAGTTCTTCCTCGGCGCCACACTGGTCGCCGCGCTGGCCTATTACCCGCTGATGCTGGCGATCCATCGAGTGATCGGCATCGTCATCCTGGTGTTCGCGGTCGTCCGGCTGGTCAACCGGCTGCGCCACCACCCGCCGGCGTTCCTGACGACGATGGGTCCGCTGGAACGGAAGGTGGCGACGTGGTCCGAACGCATGATGTACGCCCTGCTGGTGCTCCAACCGCTGGTCGGCTGGGCGCTGGTCTCGGCGTCGGACATGCCCGTCACCCTGGTGGGGCCGGTGCACCTGCCCGGCATCGCACCGCACGGCATCGCCGTCTACGCCGCGCTGCGCACCGCCCATACCGTGCTGGCGTATCTGTTGTTCGCGGCATTCACCGCGCACATCTGTGCGGTCGTGTTCCACACCGTCGGCCTGCGCGACGGGCTGCTGCGGCGCATGACGATTCGCCCCTGGCGGTGACCCTTATGCCGTGCCCAGTGCGCGCGGCATGAAGTCGCGGATGTATTCGCTGATTTCCTCGCCGTGGGTCTCCAGCGCGAAGTGGCCGGTGTCGAGGAGGTGGAACTCGCCGTTGGGGAAGTCCCGGTGGAACGCCTCCGCCCCGGCGACGCCGAAGATCTCGTCGTTCTTCCCCCACGTCACCAACAACGGCGGCTGATGGGTCCGGAAGTACTCCTGAAACGCCGGATACCCGTCGAGGTTGAACTGGTAGTCCCAGAACAGCTGCAACTGAATGGCGTCGTTGTCCTTGCGGTCCAACCCCAACTGGTCCAACAGCCACGCCTCCGGCGCGATACGGTCCAGCCGATCCGCCGGCACCCCGTGGGTGTACTGCCACTTGGTGGTCTCCAAGGTGAACTTCTCCCGCACGCCCTCCTCGTTGGCGGCGCGGTCCTTGGCGTGGGCGAACAGGATGTCCCAGAACGGGGTGAACCCCTCCAGGTAGGCGTTGCCGCTCTGCGAAATCAGCGCGGTGATCCGCTCCGGGCGGCCGCTGGCGATCCGCAACCCGATCGGGGCGCCGTAGTCGTGGATGTAGAGCGCGAACTTCTCCAGGCCGAGATGGTCGATCAGGCCCTCGGTGATCTCGGTCAGCCGGTCGAAGCTGTAGGTGAACTGCGTCGTGGTCGGCATCGCCGACCGCCCGAAGCCGATGTGGTCCGGGGCCACCAGGTGGTACTCGTCTGCCAGGGAGTTGATCAGGTTGCGGAACATGTGCGAACTCGACGGAAACCCATGCAGCAAAAGCAATGTCGGCTTCGAGGGATCCCCCGCCTCGCGGTAGAACACCTCGAGGCCGTCGATCGTCGCCGTCTGGTACCGGGTGGCAAATGCGCTCATCGTTCAAGCCAAGCATGGACGCGGCGCATTGTGTTCGAGAACGTCAATTTGGCGACGTGGCCGTCACAACGCGGCGGTGGTGGGCTGCAGGACGGCGGTGGCGACGGCCTCGGAGCGGAGGTGTTCGAACTCCAGGTAGTCAGGGTCGTTGACCATGTCGACGAAGTTCTGGCGGCTGGGATAGCTCACCAAGGCCACCATGTCCCAGTCGCCGCCGTCCGCGGCCAGGGACGGGTGCCCGACCCCCGCATAGACGATCGTCACGCCATAGCGCTCGTTCACCCCCGAGCTGCTGAAACGCTCGATGTACTGCATGTACTTGGCCTGCCCGCCGGGCGCGAACCGGATCAGGTTCAGCATCACCACGGGGCCGTTCGGATCGGCGGCCAGGAATTCGTCGAGAGCGGATGCGTCCAATGCGGACATGGGGGAGTCCCTTCGTAGATACTTGCTATACATCACGCAACATACACACGGACTCTGACAACCGCGAGACGCGAAGGGGATGATGACCCGATGACCGAAGCGCGCTCCGTTCGGCGCACGCAAGCCGAACGCCGCGCCGAGACCAGGCGCCGAGTGCTCGACGCCGCGACGTCCCTGGTGGCCGCGCACGGATCGCGCGCCGTATCGCTGGCCGCCGTCGGCGAGGCCGCGGGCTACAGCCGGGGCATCGTCAACCACCACTTCGGCAGCAAGGCGCGCCTCCTCGAGGAGCTCATCAAGCACACCCAGCAGTTCGACGTGCCGACCGACGCCCCCACCGGACTGGGCCGCCTCACCCAGTTCGTCGAGGCCTACCTGAACGGGATGCAGCAGCGGCCGGCCCGCTCGGAGGCGTTCCTGAAGCTGTGGGCCGAATCTGCCGGTGCCGAACCGACACTCGCCCCGCTGTTCGCCGAACGCGACGCCTGGTTCCGGGACTTCCTGGCCCAGCACATCCGCGACGGACTGGGCGACGGGTCCATCGGCCGGCACGTGAACCCGCAGTTCGCCGCCGTGACCCTGATCGGGCAGCTGCGGGGTACGGCGATGATGCTGTTCTCTACCGCGCGCGACCTCCCCGTCGCGGAGTTCTCCGCCGACGTCGCCAAGAGCGTGGCCCGCAGCCTGGCGGCACCGCCAACGCAAGAACCGCCCTTACCTGCGTGAACAGGAGGGCGGTTCATGGCGGTGGCGGAGGGATTTGAACCCTCGGACGGGGGTTACCCGTCACACGCTTTCGAGGCGTGCTCCTTAGGCCGCTCGGACACGCCACCGTGGGGCAGCTTACCGGGAAGGCGGCGCGGCCCCTAATCGCCGCCGAGCGTAGGCCGCATGGCGAATTTCAGGCCGACTTTCGCCATGGGACCCACACTCGGCGAGCAGGCCGCCGGAGCTCACCGCTGCCGGGCGAAGAACGCCGTCAGCGGCGCCGCGCACTCCTCGGCGAGCACGCCGCCCCGCACCTCGGGCCGATGCGTCAACCGCCGGTCGCGCACCACGTCCCACAGCGAACCCACCGCGCCCGTCTTCGGCTCCCACGCCCCGAACACCACCCGGGCGACGCGCGCCATCACCAGCGCACCGGCGCACATCGTGCACGGCTCGACCGTGACGGCGAGCGTCGCACCCTCCAACCGCCAGCCGTCACCGAGCACTGAAGCAGCAGAGCGCAGCGCCAGGATCTCGGCGTGCGCCGTCGGGTCACCGAGCGCTTCGCGGGCGTTGGCCGCCCGTGCCAGCTCGTCGCCGTCGGGGCCGAACACCACGGCACCGATCGGCACGTCGCGGGGGCCGACTGCCGAGGCGGCGTCGAGGGCCGCCCTGATCAGATCGGCATCGGTCAACGGTTCAGCGATCGAGTTTGTCCAGGAATGCCGACATTTCGTCGCCGAAGCCCATTTCCTGGGCGATCCGCGAGAGCTGTTCGTCGGCGTAGTCGTCGTCGGAGATGATGATGCTCAGGACGCCCTCGGACAAGCCGATGTCGGAGAGCACCCCGAGGTCACCCTCTTCGAAGGGATCCTCGTCCTCGAGATCGTCGGGGTCTGTCTCCGAATCGAGCTTCTCGAGCACCTGCCTGGCGATGTCGTAGTCCACCGCCGCGGTGGCGTCGGACAGGAACAACCGAGCACCACCCGGTGCGGGTCGCACGATGACGAAGA
The DNA here is from genome assembly GCA_006864685.1 of Mycolicibacterium hodleri. Classification (GTDB taxonomy): domain Bacteria; phylum Actinomycetota; class Actinomycetes; order Mycobacteriales; family Mycobacteriaceae; genus Mycobacterium; species Mycobacterium hodleri_B. Next base: position 17,020 of record VIFX01000026.1, read on the forward strand.
ACTCGTCGTCCACGTCGAGCAGTCCGAAGACCGCCCCCGCGCATCGCAGTTCCCGCAGTTCGGTTTCGGCGTCGGTCAGGCTCGTCAAGGCGCTGCTGCGCAACGCCGAACAACGCCACTTGCCGTCCTCGCGGACGACCGCGACCCCGAATCCGTCCGGGAGATCTGCGGCTTGGTTCTGCGCCTGCGCTCGCTGTACTCCCATGGAAGGCAACGCTAGTCCCAGCTCAGGCTTTTTGACCAGCCATCACGATCAATGTCAACCTTGCAGGGTGAGCAGACCAGCGGTGTGCGTGTTGGGCCTCGGACTCATCGGCGGATCGTTGATGCGGGCGGCCACCGCCGCCGGCCGCGAAGCCTTCGGATACAACCGCTCCGCCGACGGCGTTCGGGCCGCCCAAGCCGACGGCTTCGACGCCTCCATTAGTGTCGTCGAGACGCTGGAGCGGGCCGCGACCTCCCAGGCGCTGATCGTCCTGGCCGTTCCGATGCCCGCCTTGCCCAGCATGCTCGACCACGTCCGCACGACGGCCCCGGACTGCCCACTCACCGACGTCACCAGCGTCAAAGTGGCGGTCTTGCAATCAGTTCGAGAACACGGACTGCTCGACCGCTTCGTCGGCGGACATCCGATGACCGGTACCGCCCACTCCGGCTGGACGGCAGGCGACGTCGGCCTCTTCACGGGCGCACCGTGGGTCCTCAGCGTCGATGATCACGTCGACCCGCAGGTCTGGGCCGAGGTCATGCACCTGGCGCTGGACTGCGGAAGCGTCGTCGTCCCGGCCAAATCCGACCAGCACGACGCGGCGGCCGCGGCCATCTCACACCTGCCGCATCTGCTGGCCGAGGCGCTCGCCGTCACGGCAGCCGACGTCCCCCTTGCGTTCTCGCTGGCCGCGGGCTCGTTCCGGGACGGCACCAGGGTCGCCGCCACCGCCCCCGATCTGGTGCGCGCGATGTGCGAGGCGAACTCCGGCCCGTTGGGCTCGTCGCTCGACGCGGCCATCGAGTTGCTCAGCCGAGCCCGCGCCCAATTGGCCGAGCACGGCTCCGTGGCTCAACTGGTCGAGTCGGGGCACGCGGCAAAGACGCGATACGACGCCTTCGACCGCCCTCAGATCCTGGGGATCTCCGTCGGCGAGGACGGTTGGCGCGAGGAACTGGCCGCCGCCGGTCGCGCCGGCGGCGTGATCAGATCCGCTCTGCCAGTCCTGGGTAGTCGCGGATGAACCCCTCGTCGTCCACCGTGATCGTGGTCTCGGCGACGGGTGACTTCAGCTTGATGCCGGCGTTCGGCCCGTCGCTCGCGTAGTCGACGACCACCGTTTCCACGGTCAGTTCCGGGATGCGGACGTAGACCACAGGCAGGGAGAGCGACTCGGCCCGCTGGTGGATCCCGGTGCGGCGGATCGGCAGCGCGTTGAAGAACGGGCTGTAGACCACGTCGACGTCGAGGGCGCCGTCGTGCGGCTCACGCGTGGCCTGGTTCTGCTTGTCCTGCACCAGCCACATGTTCTCTTCGTCGCGGGCGATGTTGAGCTGACGCTCGCGCTCGGCCATCGTCACCGTCAGCGACAGCCGCTTGGTGGCGCCACTGTCGTCGGTGACCAGGTCGTAGGACGCGCTGAAGGCCGGGTGCACCTCCGTCGCGGCGGCCACGATGCGACCGTATGCCTTGATGCGATTGCCCGACAGCTGCACCCGAACGGATTCCATTCGGGGCACGTCGTGGGCACGCCACGTCAGTACTGCCGGCCAATTGTCCTCTGACTCAGAGCGGACTACTTCACTCATGCCTACACCGTAGGCGACGGTCCCCGTGCTTCGTGGTTTCCTGACGAAAGCCCGCCAGATCGTGACGTAGACGCACTTTCCAGCGCGATCTCGTCACCGAGGAACGGCTGCGGCATCTTCCGGAATCTGTCGGTTCCCGGCTCCGAGAGCCAGACCGCGAACGCCAGCGCGGCGTCGAGGATCAGCGCCAGGGCGGTGACGACCAGCGCACCCACCAGGGCCAGGTAGAACTCGCGGACCTTGATGCCGTCGATCAGGTAGCGACCCAACCCGCCGAGGCTGGCGTACGCGGCGACGGTGGCCGTGGCGACGATCTGCAGCGTCGCGGTGCGGACCCCGCCGAGAATCAAGGGCAAGGCGTTGGGCACCTCGACCCGAAGCAACACCCGGGACTCGGTCATTCCCATCGAGCGGGCGGCGTCCACCACCGCTCGGTCGACGTTGGCGATGCCCGAGTAGGTGCCGGCCAGCATCGGCGGGATGCCGAGCAGCATCAGCGCGACCGTCGGCGGGATGAGGCCGAGACCCCACAGCAGCACGCCCAGCAGCAGCACGCCCAGCGTCGGAAGCGCCCGCAGTGCGTTCACTCCGCCCACGACGAGGAAGGTGCCGCGGCCGGTGTGCCCGATCAGCATGCCGAGTGGAATCGCGATGAGCGCGGAGAAGAGGAGCGCCACCGCGGTGTACTGCAGATGTTCGAGGATGCGCACCGTCAGGCCAGCGGGTCCACCCCAGTTGGCGGCGGTGAAGATGAACGACAGGGCCTGCTGAAGGAAGTTCATCGGGCACCCGCCTTGGTCTTCTTGGCCGACCGCACCCACGGAGTCGCGAACTTGCCGGCGACCATGATGAGCGTGTCGACGACGATCGCGAGGACGAAGATCGCGATGATGCCCGCGATGATCTGGTCGCTCTTGTCGGCCTGATATCCCTCGGTGAACCACGTGCCAAGACCGCCGATGCCGATCACCGAGCCCACCGACACCATGGAGATGTTCGTCACCGCGACGACGCGAAGGCTGGCGACGAGAACCGGAATGGCCAGCGGCAGTTCGACTTTCACGATTCTGGTCAGCGGTTTGTAGCCGACGGCCGTCGCGGCGTCGAGCACGGCCGGCGGGACGGCGTCGAGCGCCTCCGGAACGGCGCGCACCAACAACGCCACCGTGTACAGCGTCAGGGCGACGATGACGTTGGCCTCGTCCAGGATTCGGGTCGGGATGACCAGCGGAAGGACCACGAACAGCGCGAGCGACGGGATCGTGAAGATGATGCTGGCCACGACCGTCGTGAACCGCCGCAGCAACCTCGTCCGCTGCACCAGCGCGCCAAGCGGCACCGCGATGATCAACCCGAGCACCAACGGGACCAACGACAGCCACAGGTGGATCAGCGTCAGATCCCAGGCGTCGTCGAGGTGTGTGAAGAGATACCGCACCTAGCCGAATCCCTTCTTGCCCTTGATGGCCGCGATGACGTCGTCGGCCTTGACCCCGCCGACGACTTGCTGCCGATCGTCGACCACGACGCCGAGCCCGGACGGGGACGACAGCGCGGCGTCGAGCGCCAGGCGCATCGTGCCGTCCGGGACGAGCAGTGATCCGCCGGCAATCGTGCTGTCATACAAAGATTTTCCTTGCCGATGCAGCCCGACCCCGTTGACGTCGATCCAGGCATACGGCGACCCGTCGGCCCTGGTGACCAGCGCCCACTCGTCCGGGCCGAGGTCGAGGGCGTCGACTCCGGATTCACTGACCGTTCTGAGATCGTGCAGCGGCAGTCCGGTTCCCGGCGTGAACTGCAAGCCGCGGTAACCGCGGTCGGCGCCGATGAACCCGGCGACGAAGTCGTTGGCCGGGTTGGACAGTAGACGTCGCGGCGCGTCGTACTGTTCGAGGACCCCGCCCCGCCCGAACACCGCGACCTTCTCGCCGAGCTTGAGCGCCTCGTCGATGTCATGGGTGACGAAGACGATGGTCTTGCGCAATTCGCTTTGCAGCCGCAGGATTTCGACCTGAAGCTCCTCCCGGACGACCGGGTCGACGGCGCTGAACGGCTCGTCCATCAGGAGGATCGGGGGGTCGGCAGCCAAAGCGCGGGCCACCCCGACGCGCTGCTGCTGACCACCAGAGAGCTGGGCCGGGTACCGGTCGGCGAGCTTCGGGTCGAGTCCGACGCGCTCGAGGACCCCGAGTGCCGCCTTGCGCGCGGATCGCCGAGATTCACCCTTCAACACGGGCACGGTGGCGACGTTGTCGACCACCTTCAGATGTGGCATCAGACCGGCACTCTGGATGACGTAGCCGATGCCCAAGCGCAGTTTCACGGCGTCGACCTTGGTCACGTCCTTGCCGTCGACGGTCAACGTGCCCGACGTCGGATCGATCATCCGGTTGATCATGCGCATCGAGGTGGTCTTGCCGCAGCCTGACGGTCCGACGAACACCGCGAGCGTGCCGTCGGGGACGTCGAGTGTCAGGTCGTCGACGGCAACCGTGCCGTCCGGGTACTTCTTGGTGACGCCGTCAAAGGTGATCATTCGAGTCCTCTGCTGTCTATCCGGTAACCGGCTTGTCGAACCCGTTGTCCTGTACCCACTTGCGCGCCGCCTCGTCCGGATCGATGCCTCCGTTGCCCGACGTGGCGGTGTTCATCTCGATCAGGGCCTCCGTCGTCAGCTTCGCCGACACGGCGTCCAACACCGACTTGAGCTGGTCGGACATCTTCTGCGAGGCCACCAGCGGGACGACGTTGGCGGCCAGGAAGTTGTTCTTCGGATCCTCGAGCACCACCAGATTGTTCTGCGGGATCGCCTGCGACGTGCTGAAGATGTCCGCCGCAGTCACGGTGCCGTCCACCAGCGCTCGCACCGTCGCGGGGCCGCCGCCGTCGCTGATCGACACGAAGTTGGCTGGCGCGATGTCGAGCCCGTACTTGGCCTTGAGCCCCGGCAGCCCCTCGGCGCGGGTCTGGAACTCCGACGGCCCACCGAATTTCACCTCGGCGGAGTGGGCGGCCAGATCGCCGATGGTCTTGAGATTCCACTTCTGTGCGGTTTCCGCGGTGACCGCAACGGTGTCCTGATCGTTGGCCGGTGACGGCGTCAGGATGGAGAGATCGCCGGGCAGGGCGCGATACAGCGCCAGCTCGACCGACTGCGGATCGGTGGCCTTGGTGTTCTTGTCGAAGTACTGGAGCAGGTTGCCGGTGTACTCCGGAATCAGGTCGATCGAGTGATCCTTGACCGCGGGCACGTAGGTCTCGCGGCTGCCGATGCCGAACTGGCGCCGGATGTCGAAACCGTTGGCCTCCAACGATTGTGCGTAGATCTCGGCGATGATCTTGGACTCCGTGAAGTCGGCAGATCCTACCGCGATCGACTTCAGGTCACCCGATATCTCACCCCCGCCCAAGGGGTTCGAGCTACCGCACGCGGCGGTTACCAGAGCGAGCGTCGCCGCCAGAACGGCGAGAGTGCGTCTGCGCGTGGATCGTCGTACGGGGTTCACGTGAGAAGTCCTTTCGGCGTCACCTGCCTGGAGCGACCATAACGAGCCGACGCGCATGTTGCTCGGGTTTGGCTCGCCACGAATCGCTGGTGACGAACTGGGGACTACCCAGTACCGCCGGTTTCCAACTCGCCGGAAAGGGGCAAGGATGGAGCCATGAGCGTCGACCCGCAGTTCCCGCCCGCCGATCCGAGCCATTCCGGCCCGCTGGACCCGGTCGAGCCCGGACCCGCGGACGCGCCGGCGTCGAGGCCGGTACCCGAGAATGCCGTCCACTTCACCAGGGCCGCAGCGTTGTGGTCGGCGTTGATCGTCGGCTTCCTCGTCCTGATCGTGCTGCTGATCTTCATCGCGCAGAACACCGACCCCGGCACCTTTCACTTCCTCGGATGGTCGTGGAGCCTGCCGCTTGGCGTCGCCTTGCTGGCCGCCGCGGTACTCGGCGGCCTGGTGACGACGCTCGCCGGCATCGTCCGCATCGTGCAGTTGCGACGCGCGGCCAAGAAGAACTACAAGGCCGCGCTCAGGTAGCGGCGAGCTCCGAAAGACCGGCCGCCACCAACGGTGCAACGGCCTCCCCCACCTTGTCGCCGTACTCGGTGGTGCCGCCCATCCGGTCGCGGAACTGGATTCCCGCCGCGATGATCGCCAGCTTGAAGTACGCCAGCGCCATGTAGAACTCCCAGTGGTCCAACGGCAGGCCGGCCGCGACCGAATACTTCTGCGCCAGTTGGTCTGCCGAGGGAATCTGCGGTGACGACCACGCCGCGTTCGCGTGCACCATGTCGAACATCGGATGGCGGTACACGCACATCAGCGCGGCGTCGCTGAGGGGATCGCCGAGCGTCGACATCTCCCAGTCGAGCACGGCACGCACCTTGGTGGCGTCCTCGGCGTCGAGCATCGTGTTGTCGATGCGGTAGTCCCCGTGCACGATCGAGCTTCTGGTCTGCGGCGGCAGCGCCTCGCCGAGCGCGGCGTGCAGGCGCTTCACGTCGGCGTCGCGCGGATCGTCGTCGAGCCGCACCAGATCCCACTGCCCACCCCAGCGCCGCACTTGGCGCTCCAGATAGCCGGTGGGCTTTCCGAAGTCGCCGAGGCCGACGGCGTCCGGGTCGAGCGCGTGCAGATCGGCCAGCACCTTGATCAGCGCGTCGACGCAGGCGTCGATCGCGCTCTGATCGCCGAGTGCGGTCAGCTCCTCGGAGTAGCGCACCACCCGGCCGGGGACGAAGTCGACCATCTGGAACGGCGCCCCGAGCACCGAGTCGTCGTTGCGCATCGTCACGGCGTGGGCGACGGGCACCGCGGTGTTCTCCAGGGCGGCCACCACCTTGTATTCGCGCGCCATGTCGTGCGCCGACGGCGTCAGCCCGTGCAGCGGCGGGCGTCGCAGCACCCACTTGGCGGCGTCGTCGAACACCAGGAAGGTCAGGTTGGACCGGCCGCCGGCGATGAGCTCGCCGCGCAGCTCACCGTGGCGCGGGACGCCGATCTCGCGCAGGTGCACGTCGAGCGCGCCGAGGTCGAGGCCGTCCAGTGGGGAAGCATCCGTTGTCACCGGACTTGTCTACCATCCGACCGGTTGGGCGATACGCGCGAGCACTCACCACCGAAGGTTTCGCGGCAGCAGGTCCCAGACGTGTTCGGTCCCGTTGACCGACGCGACGTTGAGGCCCGCCGTGCGCGACCACAGCAGTCGCGTCACGCCCGCGTAGTCCACCTGGACGCACAGCAGCCGCTCGGTCTTCATGACGGTGTGCACCATCGCGTTGACGACGCCGCCGTGGCTGAACACCGCCACCGTCTCGTCGTGCCCGGCGGTCGCGACGACGTCGTCGATCCCGGCTCTGACCCTGGCGATGAACGCATCCTGGTCGACGTCACCGGGCAACTGCCCGCTCATCAGGCGCTTGAGGTCTTCCTCGGAGGCCTCCTCGATCGGCGTGTAATGCGACTGGCCGTAGTCGTATTCGGCGAGCCGCTCGTCCACCTCGATCGGAAGACCCAACGCGTCGGCCACCGGCTGGCCGGTCTGCAGGGCACGCCGCTGCGGGCTGCTCACCAGCCGGGTGATGGGGAAGCGCTTCAGCGCGTCGGGCAGCCGCTTGGCCTGTTCGACGCCCTCGGGTGACAGGTCGGGATCCGAACCCTGCCCGGCCTCGCTGCGGAGGGGTAGCGCATGTCGAACCAGTAGCAGTTGCACCGTGACACCATATGGCTGCCGAGCGGGGGGAGACGCGCCATGGGGTATGCCGACGAGTTGTTCGACCTGACCGACAGGGTGGTGCTCGTCACCGGAGGCAGCCGCGGCCTGGGACGCGAGATGGCCTTCGGCGCAGCCCAATGCGGCGCCGACGTCGTCATCGCCAGTCGGAACCTCGAATCGTGCGTCGTCACGGCCGAGGAGATCTCGGCGTCGACCGGCCGGACCGCCTTCCCCTACCAGGTGCACGTCGGGCGGTGGGATCAGCTCGACGGACTGGTCGACGCCGTCTACGACCGGTTCGGCAAGGTCGACGTCCTGGTCAACAACGCGGGCATGTCCCCGCTCTACGAGTCGCTGACGTCGGTGAGCGAGAAGCTCTTCGACGCGGTTCTCAACCTGAACCTCAAGGGCCCTTTTCGGCTCTCGGCGCTGATCGGCGAACGGATGGTCGCCGCGGGCGGCGGCTCCATCGTCAACGTCAGCTCGGTGGGCTCCATCCGGCCGACGCCCGACCTGCTTCCCTATGCCGCGGCCAAGGCCGGGTTGAATGCCATGACCGAGGGCCTCGCGAAGGCCTTCGGTCCGACCGTCCGGGTCAACACGTTGATGGCGGGGCCGTTCCTCACCGACGTGAGCAAGGCCTGGGACACTGAAGCGCTCCGACGTGCCGGACAGCCACGCGAAATCATTGGCGCCGCTTTGTTTCTCGCCTCCGATGCGTCGAGCTTCACGACCGGGTCGATTCTGCGGGTCGACGGCGGCCTCCCCTAGCTGGCCCCGGCGATTTGCGGTGTCTCACCGGCGGTGAGCGCCGGGGATTGCACACAAACCGCTGGGGGTTAGGGGGTGACGATCGCGAAGTTGGGGTCCGGCCGGTCCAGCACGCCGAGGAGCGTCGCCAACGCGCCCGCGTCGCCCGTCATCTGCACCCCCGGCGCGGCGGTGTCACCGGTGGCGAAGGTCAACAGCCGCAGCTTGTTCGCCACCGTGACCGTCGCCGTTGCGGTCTGCGGATCGGCGGATGTCTTGCGGTACACCAGCACCCCGTTGCGCAGAGTCAAGCGGTAGTTGGCCGCCAGATCCTGGAAGGTGACGTCGAGGGCCAGGTCCAAGCCCCAGGCCTTGGGCCCGTTGACGCTGATCGCGAAGCTGTCGAACATCTGCTCCGGCGTCAGCTGCGACAACAGCGACATCGACGTCGTCTGCGCCGGCGTACCGAAGTTGCCCTCGCGCAGTTCGGTCGCGCCGCCGAGGAAGAAGTTGCGCCATGTCGCATTCTCGGCGCCGTAGGCCAACTGCTCCAACGTGTCGGCGTACAGCGTCCTGGCCCCGGCGTGGTTCTCGTCGGTGAAGATCGCGTGATCCAGCAGCGTTGCCGCCCAACGAAAGTCACCATCATCGAAGGCCGTCTGGGCGATCTCCACCACGCGGTCGAGGCCACCCATCGCCGCCACGTACCGCGGCGCGATCGACTCGGGCGGGTGCTGCCACAGGCGCGCCGGGTTGCCGTCGAACCAGCCCATGTAGCGCTGGTAGACCGCCTTCACGTTGTGGCTCACCGACCCGTAGTAGCCGTGGGTGTGCCACGCCTCGTGCAGCGCGGGTGGCATCTGGAAGGTCTCGGCGATCTCGATTCCCGTGTAGCCCTGGTTGATCAGCCGCAACGTCTGGTCGTGGAGGTAGGCGTACAAATCCCTTTGCAGCGAAAGGAATTCGACGATCCTCTCCTCCCCCCACGTCGGCCAGTGATGCGAGGCGAACACGACGTCGGTTCGGTCGGCGAACGCGTCGATCGCCTCGGTCAGGTAGCCCGACCATGCGTGGGGGTCGCGCACCAGCGCCCCGCGCAACGTCAGCAGGTTGTGCAGATTGTGAGTTGCGTTCTCGGCCATGCACAACGCCCGGTACCGCGGAAAGTAGAAGTGCATCTCGGCCGGGGCCTCGGTGCCAGGCGCCATCTGGAACTCGATCTCGACGCCGTCGACGGTGCGCGTCTCACCCGTGGCGGCCACGTCGACCGTCGGGACGATCACGGCCACCTCACCGGTGGACGGCGTCTGCCCGAGCCCGCACCCGACCTGCCCCTGCGGCCCGCGGGCCAGCACGGTGCCGTACATGTAGGCCGCGCGGCGCGTCATCGCCGTGCCCGCGTACACGTTCTCCTGCACCGCGTGCTCGATGAACCCGGCTGGGGCGATGACCTCGACCCGACCGGCGTCGACGTCGGCTTGCGTCGTGACCCCGAGCACGCCACCGAAGTGGTCGACGTGACTGTGCGTGTAGATGACCGCGGTGACCGGACGATCACCACGGTGAGCGCGGTAGAGCCCCAGTGCGGCGGCGGCGGTCTCGGTGGACACCAGCGGGTCGATCACGATGACGCCTGCGTCGCCCTCGATGAAGCTGACGTTGGACAGGTCGAGCCCGCGAACCTGGTAGACACCCTCGACCACCTCGTAGAGCCCCTGCTTGGCGGCCAGCATCGATTGGCGCCACAGGCTGGGATGCACGGAGGTCGGCGCATCACCGGTGAGGAAGGAGTACACGTCGTTGTCCCACACAACTCGTCCGTCAGCAGCCTTGACGACGCACGGCTCGAGCGCCGCGATGAAGCCACGGTCGGCGTCGACGAAGTCGCGGGTGTCCGCGAACGGGAAACCGCTCAGGTGCTCGGCGTGGGCTGATTCGATGACCGCGGTGGGCGGCTTCTGATCCATGCCCGTGACCCTGCCATCACCGAATGGCGGCCGGGGCAGAATTTCACACGCGGTGCAGAGTGACGTCCGACAGCACGGAATCGCGAACGGTCGCGGTCATGTACGTACAGAAGGGTTGCCGACGGCGATCGGTCGGGGAGCCGGGATTCAGCAGCCGAAGGCCGGTTTCGGTGGTGGTGTCCCACGGAATGTGGCTGTGCCCGAACACCAGCACGTCGACGTCGGGATAGAGCTTCGACATGCGTTGCTCCCGGCCAGTCGACGCGCCCGTCTCGTGCACCACGGCGAAGCGCACGCCCTCGAGTTCCACGTCGGCGCGCTCCGGCAAGCGTTGCCGCAATTCGTCACCGTCGTTGTTGCCCCAGCAACCCACCAACCGCGCGGCCCTGGCCTCCAGCTCGTCGAGAAGGGCAGGCACGACCCAGTCACCGGCGTGAAACACGACGTCGACCGAGCTCACGTGGTCCCACACCGACTTCGGCAGGTCCTTGGCACGCTTCGGCAGGTGGGTGTCGGCGATCAACAACAACTCCACGCCGACCACGGTAACCGCAATACGTCACACGCACGCACTCGGTTGCTGGGATTTCGTTTACCGGACGACGTAGGCTGGCCGGCGAGGTGGCCCAGAAGACATTTGCCACCCGTCGGCGAGCTGGGGGGGCGATGACGGCACGGGCTCGCAACGCCACGATAGTGGCCGCGACATTGGTGCTCGGCGTCTTTGCCAGTTGGCTCGCCCTTGGTTGGGGTGGGCCGGCCCTCGTGACGAAGGTCGGCGAGGTGGCCTCCGTGGCGGCCAGTGCCTTCGCCGCGTGCTGCGCCGTCGCGGCCGTCCATGCCACCCGAGGACGCCAACGGATGGGGTGGATATGCCTGTCGGTAGGCATGTTCGGCTGGGTGACCAGCGACCTGCTGTGGTCCTACTTCACTCACTTCGCCGCCGATGCGCCGCCGTCGCCCGGCGTGGTCGACCTGGGCTACCTGCTGCTCCCCGCCAGCGCGTGCCTCGCCGCGCTCTTGGTCCCGTTCGGCGGCCTGCGCTCGACTCTTCGCATCGTCCTCGACGGCGCGCTCGTCGCCACCGCGCTGTTCGCCATCGCCTGGACGACGTTCCTGCGCGAACTCTTCGCAGTCACGAACGTATCCGGCCTGGAACTCGCCGTGTCGGTCGCCTATCCGGTCGGCGACGTCGCCATGGTGACCTTCGCACTGGTCATCGTTGCGCAATCCCCGCCGGGCCTTCGTATGTGCCCGGCCCTGCTGGCCGCCGGAGCGACACTCCTTGCGATCTTCGACAGCGCCTACGTCTTCACCGCCACCTACGGCGACGCCCCGAGCAATGTCATCGTAATCGGCTGGCTGACAGGACTTTACATCATCGGAGTGGGCGCCCTCATGGTCCGACGCCTCCCCGCCACGTTGCTCCGTGCGACGCCCCGCGCAGTCTTCTGGGTGCCCTACGTACCGGTGCCGTTCGCACTGTTCCTCGGCGCGCGCGAGCTGTTCGCCGGCGAGAGCGTGCCGATTCTGATCGCCGGAATCGTCCTGATCTTCGTCGCCCTGGCCCGCCAGTTCGTGCTGCTCGACGAAAACCGTCGACTGCTCGCCGCCGTCGCCGACATGGCCCTGCGCGACCCGTTGACCGATCTCGCCAACCGGGCCCTGTTCAACGACAGGCTGGCCCACGCAATCGAATTGCGTGGCCGCACGGGCGCACCGGTCGGCGTGCTCGTCACCGACCTGGACGACTTCAAGCTCGTCAACGACAGCCTCGGACACCCCGTCGGCGACGAACTGCTGCGCAGCGTGGGTGAGCGCATTCAGTCCGCCATCCGTACCGGTGACACCGTCGCCCGGCTCGGCGGAGACGAGTTCGCCATCCTCGTCGAGGACGCGCCCGCGATCGTCGAGCAGATCGCAGATCGTTTGGTCCAGGCCTTCGAAGAACCGTTCACGGTCGACGGCCGCTCCGTCGACGTGCGGCTGAGCATCGGGCTGGCAACCGCCGTCGGCGACGCGGAGGTCTCGGCCGAGGAGCTGTTCAAACGCGCGGACCTGGCGATGTACTCGGCCAAGCGGGCGCACGCCGGATCGCGCAGCTTCACCCCCGACATGCGGCAAGACGCCACCGAGCTGAACCTCCCAAGTCAGCAGGACCGGACGGGCGGCTGCGGCGGTGTCGCGCGCATCGAGTTCCTCGGTGACCTGCGACGGGCCATCGACGAACACGAGCTCGACCTGGTCTACCAGCCGAAGGTCAGCCTCCGAACGTTGAAGGCCGTCGGGGTCGAGGCTCTGATCCGTTGGCCGCATCCAGAATTCGGGCTGCTCGAACCGGCCGACTTCCTGTCACTTGCCCGCGAGAACGGGTTGATGGAGGCGCTCACCGACTTCGTTCTCGACCGCGCGCTGGAAGACGCCGCCGGCTGGCGGAAGGCGGGGGTCGACATGCCGGTAGCGATCAACCTCTCGGCGCCGTCGTTGAACGACGAGGCGCTGCCCGGCACGGTGCTGTCAGCGCTCGCCAAACATGGCCTGCCACCGGCCATCCTCACCGTCGAGATCACCGAAGACGTGTTGGTGTCCAGCGTCGCCCGAGCCAGGTCCGTGCTGGACGAGCTACGGTCCTCCGGCGTGCGAGTAGCCATCGACGACTTCGGAAGTGGTTACGCCGCAATGACGTACCTCCACGAGTTCCCGGTCGACGAACTGAAGCTCGACCGGCAGTTCATCGGCCCGATCGTGCACGACGAGCGCGCCGCCTCCATCGTTCTCTCAGTGGTCAACCTGGCGAACGAGTTCGGACTGACCTGCGTGGCGGAGGGCGTCGAAGACAGGGCCACCGCGGAATTGCTCAGAACCTATGGCTGCGAATTCGCCCAAGGCCACTACTTCAGCAAGGCCGTGACCGCAGAGGCCATCAGACACTGCTGTGCGCCGACCGACGCGACCCTCAGCTCTGCTGAAGCAACTCGGCCATCTTGGGCATGATGGCCTGCAGACCCTTGAACGGCCGCATCATCACCTTGAACGACACGATGCGGCCGTCGTCGTTCCAGGTGATCAGGTCGACGCCGTTGACGTAGACCCCGTCGACCGTGGCGGCGAACTCGAGTACCGCCGAACGGTCGCCCACCCACTCCTCCACGTAGTGGAAGTCCGTGCCGCCGAACATCTTTGCCGCCGCCATCAGGTAGGCCGCCGTCTTCTGGCGGCCCTCCTGCGGGGTGAACACCGCCGGTGAGTAGAACACCGCGTCGTCGTCGAGAAGGGCGTCGAGCACGGCCGGGTCGTGGCCGCCGCCGATGAACTGGTGCCAACGCTCGATCACAGACGATGTCATGGCGTCATCTTCGCAGGGCCCGGGCTGGCCGCGTCGGGAAGCAGCTGCGGACAGGTGCCCAGCGCGTCGGCGGCGAGCTCGAAGTGCCAAATCTCGTTGGCGTAGATGCGACACAACCCGTAGCGGGACCCATTGGTGACGAGCCACTGATCGGCCCCAACGCCTCCGACGTCGACGGCCTGCCCCACGACGTGCTTGGACAGCTCCGGGGTCTGGACGAACTGCCGGGCAGCCGCGAAGCTGCCGTAGGTCTGGACGGCGTCGTCGAGGAGCTGCTGCTGAAACTCCGGCGAGCGCCAGCCCGAGGTGATGGTCATGCTCACGCCGTCGGCCGCGGCGGCGACCGCGGCGTTCTGGATGGCGGTCAGCAAGGCCGGGTCGAGTCGGCCGATCGCCGGGTCGGCGACGTCGAACGGAGGGGGGCCAGGGTCGGCGTGTGCGAGCGGGGGGCTCGGACAGATGACGACGAGGGCCGCCACCGCAACGAAGACCAACCGCATTCGCACACCCCCTCCACCACCCGAAGCCACCCCGACCGTACTGAGACGTGCCACCGGACGTGGGGTCGGGCATGCGCCCCATACCTGCTGGGCCATGTTCAAACTTTGCCGTAATGTCACCCTTCTGAAGTTTTGCCAGGAAGATTGATTCTTTCGACGAGGGTGGAGGGTTACGGATGAGCCTGTCGACCGAGGACGAATCGACCGTCGACCGCCGGTTTCACTGGCTGCCGTTCACCGTGGCCTACTGGGTCATAGCGCTGATCGTGACCATCGCCCTCGGGAACGCCTGGGTCCTGTTCGGCCTCTGGCTGGCCAACCCGGTCGTCCTGGCCGCGTTCTGGCTGCTGCGAATGCGGGTGATCCCGTGGCTGGCTCGGAGCAGGCGCTGAGAAGCTGCCGGCCGAAGGAGTTGAAACTCGTATCCACGAGTTCGTGGTGCGCCCGAAGGGATTCGAACCCCTAACCTTCTGATCCGTAGTCAGATGCTCTATCCGTTGAGCTACGGGCGCGTGCTATTCAGTTGTACGGCTGACGCGAGTCAGCCGCGGCGGAGGCGAGAGGATTTGAACCTCCGGTCCGCTTTAAGACGGACAACTCATTAGCAGTGAGTCCCATTCGGCCGCTCTGGCACGCCTCCTGACCGATCCCGAGGGTACCGGACCTAAAAGCAATCCCCAGAACCGCCGAGGAGGAAGCGTACACAGGGGTGACGGTGGAAGGCAAAGCGCCCACTCGGACACCCCTAGACTGATCGCGTGACCGCCCGTCTCCGCCCCGAATTGGCCGACCTTCCCGCCTACACACCCGGCAAGACGGTGCCCGGCGCAATCAAGATCGCCAGCAACGAGACCGTCGACGGTCCGCTGCCCAGCGTGCGGGCCGCGATCCTGGCCGCGACCGACGGCATCAACCGCTACCCCGACAACGGCTACGTCGAGCTCAAGGAGCGCCTCGCCAAGCATCTGGACGGTGGCGCCTTCGCCCCCGAACACATCTCGGTGGGCTGCGGCTCGGTGAGCCTGTGCCAGCAGCTCATCCAGATCACCTCCACCGTCGGCGACGAAGTGCTCTACGGCTGGCGCAGCTTCGAGATCTACCCGCTGCAGGTTCGCACCGCGGGCGCCACCCCGGTTCAGGTTCCGCTGACCGACCACACCTTCGACCTGGACGCGATGCTGGCCGCGATCACCGATCGCACCCGGCTGATCTTCATCTGCAACCCCAACAACCCGACGTCGACCGTCGTCGACCCCGACGCGCTCGCCCGCTTCGTCGCCGCGGTGCCCAGCGACATCCTCATCGTCCTCGACGAGGCGTACGTCGAGTACATCCGCGACGGCATGCTGCCCGACAGCTTCGGCCTGGTGCGCAACCACCGCAACGTCGTTGTGCTGCGGACGTTTTCGAAGGCCTACGGGCTCGCCGGACTGCGCATCGGCTACGCCGTCGGCGACCCGGACGTCATCTCCGCTCTGAGCAAGGTCTACGTGCCCTTCACGGCGACCAGCGTCTCCCAGGCCGCTGCCATCGCCTCGATCGACGCCGCCGACGAACTCCTGGCCCGTACCGACGCCGTCGTCGAGGAGCGGTCCCGCGTCACCTCGACGCTGCGCGCCGCCGGATTCACCGTGCCGCCGTCACAGGCGAACTTCGTCTGGCTGCCACTGGCCGAGGACACCAACGCCTTCGTCAACAGCGCCGCCGACAACCGACTACTGGTGCGGCCCTATGGTCAAGACGGTGTGCGCGTCACCGTCGCCGCGCCGCACGAGAACGACGCCTTCCTCGAGTTCGCCACCAGCTGGATGGGACAAAGATGAGCACCGCGCGAAAGACGTTCGCCGCGTTGATGGAACGCACCGAGTTGATCCCCGACGCCGAGTTGGACGCGTTCTGGGACACCCTGCAGCCGGCCACCATCGACTTCATGATCGGGGAGTGGAAGGGCGGCGAGTTCGACACCGGCCACCGCGCCAACGGCTTCATGAAGCGGCTCAACTGGTTCGGCAAGACGTTCGTCTCCGCCTCCGACGCCAAGCCGCTGGTGTGCCTGGACGCCGAGGGGAACAAGTTCTCCAACACCGAGGCCATGAAGGGCGAGGCGAGCCTCTGGCTCGAGGAGTTCCGCGGCGAGGTGACGGCCTCCATGGTCTACGACGGCGCCCCGGTGCACGACCACTTCAAGAAGGTCGACGACAACGCCGTCGTGGGCATCATGAACGGCAAGGGCGCGCTGGACGACAGCGCCGGCTCACCACGACACTTGTACTTCTACCTGGAACGCGTCTAGCCCCTATCGTCAGTCAGATGAGGACGCGCGTTCTGGGCGCCGCCGCGGTGTTCGTGGTCGCAGCTGCACTTGCCGGCTGTGATCGCACCACCGAGGGCACGGTGGCGATGACCACCGAGGCCGGTCCCCCGCTGCGAAGCTCGACCACGGCGCGACCCACCCCGTCCTCACCTCGAACCTCGACTCCGCGGACGTCGTCCAACACTCCGCCGCCGGGCGATCCACTCTCGGTGACGTGCCAGGAGTACGTCGACCTCGACGAAGCCAACCGGACCGCCGTGGTCGACGAGATCCTCAAGGACGAGACGGCGGTCCTCAGTCCCGGTGACGCCGAGATCGCGAAGACTCTGGCCGACGCGGTGTGCACGTTCCTGCCCGACAGCACGGTGGCCGAGATCCTGCTCGGCGAGACCCCGCCCTGAGACCTGCTCCGCCTGGACGTAGCCTTCGTGCCATGGGCGATGCATACGAATCCCTCACCGTCGACGTCGACGTCGACGATCACGTCGCCACGGTCACGCTGACGGGTCCCGGCAAGGGCAACTCCATGGGGCCGGCGTTCTGGGCCGAACTCCCCGTCGCGTTCACCAAGCTCGACGCCGATCCGGACGTCCGCGCGATCGTGCTCACCGGATCGGGCAAGAACTTCAGCTACGGGCTGGACCTGGCCAGCATGGGCGGCACCCTCGCGCCGGTCCTGGCCGAGGGTGCGATGGCCAAGCCGCGCACCGAGTTCCACACCGAACTCAAGGCCATGCAGGGCACCATCACCGCGGTCGCGGACTGCCGCACACCGGTGATCGCGTCGATCCACGGCTGGTGCATCGGTGGCGGCGTCGACCTGATCTCGGCGGTCGACATCCGCTACGCCAGCGCCGACGCCAAGTTCTCCGTGCGCGAGGTCAAGGTGGCGATGGTCGCCGACGTCGGCAGCCTCGCACGGCTGCCGCTGATCCTGTCCGACGGCCATCTGCGTGAACTCGCGTTGACGGGCAAGGACATCGACGCCGCGCGCGCCGAGAAGATCGGCTTGGTCAACGACGTGTTCCCCGACGCCGAGGCCTCGCTGGCAGCCGCGCACGAGACGGCCAGGGAGATCGCCGCCAACCCGCCGCTGGTGGTCCGGGGCATCAAGGACGTCCTCGACGAGCAGCGCACCGCGCAAGTGTCGGCGAGCCTGCGCTACGTGGCGGCGTGGAATTCGGCGTTCCTGGCGTCCAAGGACCTGACCGAGGGCATCACCGCGATGTTCGAGAAGCGGCCGCCGGAGTTCACCGGCGAGTAGGGCTCGAAGAGCGGTGGCGGAGGGATTTGAACCCCCGGACGGTGTTAGCCGTCTCTCGCTTTCAAGGCGAGTGCATTAGGCCGCTCTGCCACGCCACCGCCGACAACTCTAAGCGAGCTGACCCCGAAGCACCCCCGGGGGCGGTAGTAGCGTTGTCCGCATGCGTGCGATCGTTGCCGAATCAGGCACTGACCTTGCCTGGCGGGAAGTCCCGGACGTCACCGCCGCCGACGGCGAAGTCGTCGTCGACGTCGTCACCGCGGGGGTCAACCGCGCCGACCTGCTGCAGGCCGCCGGCCACTATCCGCCACCGCCAGGGGCCAGCACGACGATCGGTCTCGAAGTCTCCGGCCGAATCTCGGAGGTAGGCGCCGGGGTCACCGCGTGGACGGTCGGTGAGCCCGTGTGCGCCCTGCTCGCCGGTGGCGGCTACGCCGAGCGCGTCGCGGTGCCCGCCGGGCAGGTGATGCCGATTCCCGACGGCGTGGGGCTGCACGAGGCCGCCGCGCTGCCCGAGGTCGCGTGCACGGTGTGGTCGAACCTCGGCATGACGGCGCATCTGACCGCCGGGCAGACGGTCCTCTTCCACGGCGGCGCAAGCGGTATCGGCACCCACGGCATCCAGGTGGCCCGCGCGCTGGGGTGCCGCGTCGCCGTCACGGCGGGCTCGGCCAAGAAACTCGAGGTGTGCCGCGCCCTCGGTGCCGACATCACCGTCAACTACCGCGACGAGGACTTCGTCGAGCGGATCAAGGCCGAGACCGACGGAGTCGGCGCCGACGTCATCCTCGACCTCCTTGGCGCGTCGTACCTGGACCGCAACATCGACGCGGTGGCACCGGACGGCCGCATCATCGTCATCGGCTTCCAGGGCGGCCTGAAGGCCGAGTTGAACTTCGGCAAGCTCATGGCCAAACGTGCGGGCGTCATCTCCACGGCGTTGCGCTCGCGTCCCGTCGACGGGCCCTCGGGCAAGAGCGCGATTGTCGCCTCGGTGGTGGAGAACGTGTGGCCGATGGTCGCCGACGGTCGGGTGCGACCCATCATCGGCGCCGAGCTGCCCGTCGAGCAGGCGTCCGACGCACACCGGTTACTGGAGTCCGGTGACGCCCACGGGAAAGTGCTTCTGCGCGTACGGGATTGAGCTAGCCGAGCGAGGCGAGCGCGCGGACCAACTGGTCGACCTCGGCCATCGTCGTGTAGTGCGCCAGACCGATCGTGACGGCGCCGCCGATATCGTTGACCCCGATCAGGTCGAGCACCCTGGACGTGGTGTTCAGCGACGCCAGCACCCCGTTGTCGGCGAGCCTCTGCACGACCCGCGCGGCGGGCACCCCGTGAAGGGCGAAGCTCAGCACGGGAATGCGTTCCTCGGGCTGGCCGATCACCATCACCAGCGGCAGCGACCGCAACGACGTCAACAGGTACTCGAACAGCCGGTCCATGTAGGAGGCCGCCGATTGCATTGAGACGGTGAGTCTTTCACGCCGGGTACCGGTCGCCGACTCGTCGAGATTCGCCAGGTATTCGACGCTGGCCACCACACCGGCGAGCATGCCGAACTGGTGTGTTCCCATCTCGAGCCGCTCGACACCGGCCGCCAGCGGGTCCAGCGACACCGAACTGAACGACTCGATCGTCGACGGGTCGCGGAACACCAGCGCACCGATGGGCGGGCCACCCCACGCCACGGTGTTCAGCGCGAGGATGTCGGCCTCGATCTCGTTGACGTCGACCAACCGGTACGGCGCCGCCGCCGAATGGTCCACGACCATCGTGCCGCCGCTCTCGTGGAGCAGCTTGGTGACCGGACGCAGATCGGTGACCGCTCCGATGGCCGACGAGGCCGACGTGATGGCGACCAACTTGGTCGGCTTGTCGATCAGCGATTCCCACTGATAGGCAGGCAGCTCACCCGTCTCGATGTCGACCTCGGCCCACTTGACCTTGGCGCCATAGCGATTCGCGGCACGCAACCAGGGGGCGATGTTCGCCTCGTCGTCGAGCCGCGTGACGACGAGTTCGTGGCCCAGCCCGACCCGCGACGCCGAGGCGTCGGCGAGTGACGTGAGGAGGATGGCCCGGTCGGCGCCGAGCACGACCCCGCGGGGGTCGGCTCCGACGAGGTCCGCCACCGCCTGCCGGGCCGCCTGCAGCACCGCTGCGCTGCGCAGCGCAGCGGGGTGGGGACCCTGCCCCGTGGTCATCGAGCCGCGGAAGGCCGTCGAGACGGTGGTCGCCACCGAGTCGGGCAGCAGCATGCCGTTCTGCGCGTCGAAGTGGACCCAGCCGTCGCCCAGAGACGGGTGCAAACCACGCACCCGGGCGACGTCGTATGCCATGCCTGCCACCTTCGAGCCCTGTGAATAACGCGACCGAACAGATTGCCGATGGTGCCCGTCGAATACGCCGTGACGGACCAAGTTCACCTGCGTGGTCATACTAGTGCAGTGAGCTTGGCGTCCGGAGTGCTAGTCGCGTGGACGTTGCTCATCATCCCAGGAGCAACCATCGCCAGGGCCGCGCAGCTAACGTGGCCAACCGCTGTCGCGGTGGCCCCGGCGCTGACCTACGGCACCGTGGCGCTGGCAATTCTTCCCATGGGCGCGGTCGGCGTCCCGTGGAATCTGTGGACCGCACTGCTCGCCCTGCTCGTCGTCGTGGCCGTCGTCGCGGGTTTGCAGGCTGCACGATCGCGGTGGCGCGAACGCCCCCCGGACGGGGAGCCAATGGCGTCGGGACCGGCGCTCGTCGTCGCCGCGGGCGTCGTCCTCGGTGCGACGTTGATCACACTTGCAGCTATCCGCGGCATGCCGAACTGGCAATCGATACCGAGCACCTGGGATTCGGTCTGGCACGCCAACACCGTCCGATTCATCCTCGAGACCGGGCAGGCGTCACCCACCCACATGGGCGAGCTGCGCAACGTCGAAACCCACGACGCTCTTTACTACCCGTCGGCGTTCCACGCCCTGGCCGCCATCCAGTGCCAGCTCACCGGCGCCACCGCAACCACCGCGTACACGTTGAACTCGCTGGCCGTCTCGGTTTGGTTGTTCCCGGCCAGCGCGGCGGCGCTCGCGTGGCACCTGCTGCGCAGCCGCGACGTCGGCCAATGGCAGGCGGCGGGCTCGGCGGCTGCCGCCGCAGCGTTGGCCGCCTCGTTCACCGCGGTCCCCTACGTCGAGTTCGACACGGCGTCCATGCCCAACCTGGCGGCGTACGGGTTGGCGGTGCCGACCGCGCTTTTGACCATCTCGGCGTTGAGGCACCGCGACCGGATACCGCTGGCCGTGCTCGCGCTGCTTGGCGTGTTCTCGGTGCACATCACCGGTGGCGTGGTGACGGTCCTGTTCATCACGGGATGGTGGCTGGCAGAGGGGCTCTGGCGCCCGGTCCGCGGTCGGCTCGCCGACTTCGGCACGCTGGTCGCGGTCGCCGCGCCTGCGGTGGTGCTGCTACTTCCCCAGTTCGTCGGCGTTCTGCAGCAAGCAGAGATCATCGCCGGGCACGAGTTCGACACCCACGAGGGCAAGAAGAAGGCGTTGTTCGACGCCGTCGTCCAGCACACCAGGCATCTCAACGACTATCCGATCCAGAACGCGCTCATCGCGCTGGCCGCGATCGGCTTCGTCGTCCTGCTGATCCGGCGCATCTGGTGGCCGGCCGCGATCTGGCTGGTGCTGGTGTACTCGATCGTGCACTCGTCGGCCCCGTTCGGCGGTGCGCTCGGCAAGGTCACGGCGCTGTTCACCGACCTGTTCTACAGCGATCCGCGTCGTCTGTCGGCGGTGGTCACGATGCTGCTCGCCCCCATGGCGGGCATCGCGCTGTTCACCATCACCACGGCCGCGCTGGCGGGGCTGCGTCGAATCGTCCCGCGGCTGAACACCCTCGTCGTCAACGCCGTCACCGCCGTCGTCCTCGTCGCCGTCCCCGTCGGCATGGCGTGGCACTACTTCCCCCGGCATCGGCACCTGATCGGGGAGAAGTACGACCAGGTGATCATCGACGACAAGGACATCGAGGCCTTCGCCTATCTCTCGACCCTGCCTGGGGCCCGCGACACCCTCATCGGGAACGCCAACACCGACGGCACGGCCTGGATGTACGCCGTCGCCGGGCTCCATCCGCTGTGGACGCACTACGACTACCCGCAGCAGCAGGGCCCCGGGTACAACCGCTTCATCTTCTGGGCCTACGCCGACGACGCGGACACCGATCCCCGGGTCGCCGAGGCCGTGCGCGCACTCGACATCAGGTACGTCATCACCAGCACACCGGTGGTACGCGGGTTCGTCATGCCCGACGGACTAGTCTCGCTAGGCAAGTCGAAGTCGTGGAGGCTGATCTACGACAACGGCGAGGACCACATCTATGAGTGGCAGGGAAGTTAGATCCAAGGGAGTGTCAGACGTGACGAGTAACGCCGACGAGAACGACATCGAGATCATCGGAGACGTCTCCGCGATGGGCGACGACGCCGACGGCAAGTCCCTGAGCGATCTGGTCGAACAACCGGCCAAGGTCATGCGGATCGGCACCATGATCAAGCAGCTGCTGGAAGAAGTCCGGGCGGCACCGCTCGACGACGCCAGCCGCAGCCGGCTCCGCGACATCCACGCCCGCAGCGTCCGCGAGCTCGAAGAGGGCCTCGCACCGGAACTGCGCGAGGAACTCGAGCGGCTCGCCCTGCCCTTCGGTGAGGACACGCTGCCCTCGGACGCCGAGCTGCGGATCGCCCAGGCCCAGCTCGTCGGCTGGCTCGAGGGACTGTTCCACGGCATCCAGACGGCGCTGTTCGCCCAGCAAATGGCGGCGCGGGCACAGCTCGAGCAGATGCGCCAACTGCCGCCGGGCGCCGGGGGCGCGCCAGGTCCGCGTGGCCCGGGCAGCTCTGGCACCGGGCAGTACCTCTAGCGGTGTCCGATCCCCACATCGAGACCCAGAATGCGTGGGTCGAGTTTCCGATCTTCGACGCCAAGTCGCGATCGCTGAAGAAGGCGTTCCTTGGCAAGGCGGGCGGCACGATCGGCCGCAACGAGTCGAACGTCGTCGTCATCGAAGCCCTCCGCGACATCACCCTGTCGTTGAAGATGGGCGACCGCGTCGGCCTCGTCGGTCACAACGGCGCGGGCAAGTCGACGCTGCTGCGCTTGCTGTCGGGCATCTACGAACCGACCCGCGGGTCGGCGACCGTCAGGGGCCGGGTGGCACCGGTATTCGACCTGGGCGTCGGCATGGACCCCGAGATATCCGGATTCGAGAACATCGTCATCCGTGGGATGTTCCTGGGGCAAACCCGCAAACAAATGGCGGCCAAGGTCGACGAGATCGCCGAATTCACCGAACTCGGCGACTACCTGTCGATGCCGCTGCGCACCTACTCGACGGGAATGCGGGTGCGCCTGGCCATGGGCGTCGTCACCAGTATCGACCCGGAGATCCTGCTGCTCGACGAGGGCATCGGCGCGGTGGACGCAGAGTTCATGAAGAAGGCCCGCACGCGGCTGCAGGATCTGGTGGCCCGGTCTGGAATCTTGGTGTTCGCAAGCCATTCCAACGAATTCCTGGCACAGCTTTGTGACACCGCCATGTGGGTGGACCACGGCACGATCAGGTTGACCGGCGGAATCGAGGACGTCGTCCGCGCCTACGAGGGTGACGACGCAGCCCATCACGTCCGCGAAGTGATCGAGGAGAACAAGCGCTCGGACGTACGGCGTGAGTGACAGTGACGTGGTGATCGCCGTCGTGGTCACCCACCGGCGCGTGGCGGAACTGGCCCTGTCGTTGGACATAGTGTCCGGGCAAACCCGGGCCCCCGACCACCTGATCGTCGTCGACAACGACGACGACGACCGCGTTCGGGACCTGGTTGCGGCGCAACCCGTTCCGACCACCTACATCGGCTCTCGTCGCAACCTCGGCGGGGCAGGCGGCTTCGCCCTCGGGGTGCTCAAGGCACTGTCGCTTGGCGCGGACTGGGTGTGGCTGGCCGACGACGACGGAAGGCCCGCGGACGCCGACGTCCTCGGCACGCTGCTCGATTGTGCGACCAGACATTCGCTGGCCGAGGTCTCCCCGATGGTGTGCGATCTCGCCGATCCGACCCGGTTGGCGTTCCCGTTGCGCCGCGGATTGGTGTGGCGCAGGTGGGTTCACGAACTTCGCATTGACGGGTCGGGTGATCTGCTGCCGGGCATCGCTTCGCTGTTCAACGGCGCACTCTTTCGCGCAACCACACTGGAAGCCGTTGGCGTGCCGGACATTCGGTTGTTCATTCGCGGCGACGAGGTCGAGGTTCACCGTCGACTGGCGCGCTCCGGGTTGCCGTTCGGAACCTGCCTCGACGCGGTGTACCTGCACCCGCAGGGCTCCGACGAGTTCAAGCCAATCCTCGGCGGCCGGATGCACACCCAATATCCGGACGACGCCACCAAGCGCTACTTCACCTACCGCAACCGCGGTTACGTCCAGTCCCAGCCCGGCATGCGTCGGCTGATCCCCCAGGAGTGGGTGCGGTTCGGCTGGTTCTTCCTGGTGACCAAGCGCGATCCCGCCGGGTTGCGGGAGTGGATTCGGTTGCGGCGGTTGGGCAGAAACGAGAGGTTTTCGAGATGACCTTCATCGACGCGGCTGCGCAGTCGAAGACCTTCACCCGAGCCTGGCGCGATCTGGCCGAGGGATTCGGCAAGCGCGAGCTGTGGTTGCACCTCGGCTGGCAGGACATCAAGCAGCGCTACCGCCGCTCGGTGCTTGGACCGATCTGGATCACCATCGCCACCGGCACCATGGCCGTCGCCCTCGGCGGGCTGTACTCGACGCTGTTCCATCTGCCGCTGGCCGAGCACCTGCCCTACGTGACGCTCGGGCTGATCATCTGGAACCTGATCAACGCCTCGATCCTCGAAGGCGCCGACGTGTTCGTCGCGAACGAGGGCCTCATCAAACAACTTCCGACGCCACTGTCGGTACACGTCTACCGGTTGGTGTGGCGCCAGATCATCCTGTTCGGGCACAACATCATCATCTTCGTCATCATCGCGATCATCTTCCCGCAGCCCTGGAAGTGGACCGATCTGTCGTTCATCCCTGCGCTGGCGCTGATCGCGCTGAACTGCGTGTGGGTGGCGCTGTGCTTCGGCATCCTGGCCACCCGCTACCGCGACATCAGCCCGCTGTTGTTCAGCCTCGTGCAGCTGCTGTTCTACGTCACGCCGATCATCTGGAACGACGAAACGCTGCGGCAGCAGGGCGCCGGCACGTGGGCCAAGGTCATCGAGTTCAACCCGCTGTTGCACTACGTCGACATCGTGCGGGCGCCGCTGCTGGGCGCCGACCAGGAGCTGAGGCACTGGGTGGTGGTCATCGTGCTGACCATCGTGGGCTGGACCGTCACGGCATTCGCCATGCGGCAGTACCGCTCCCGAGTGCCCTACTGGGTCTAGCGGCAGCCGCCTAACCCCCTTCATCGAGTGTGCTGTGAGAGCGCCTCGACACGCGAAACGCCGATCCCACAGCACACTCGACGGGGTTGCCGTCAGCGGCGCGGAGCCTTCATCCGCGTGGCGACGTTGAAGCGGTTCCACGCGTTGATGGTCACGGCCATCGCGATCACCTGGGCGAGCTCCTTGTCGGTGAACACCGCGGCGGCCTTGGCGTAGACCTCGTCGGAGACGTGCCCGTGGTGTAGCTCGGTGATCGCCTCGGTCAACTCCAGCGCGGCCCGCTCGCGATCGGTGAACAGCGTCCCCGCCTCGTCCCATGCCGCGACGAGCGCCAGCCGCTGTTCGGTCTCCCCGCGCTTGCGGGCGTCCGCGACGTGCATGTCGAGGCAGAACGCGCAGTGGTTGATCTGGCTGGCGCGGATCTTGATCAGCTCGCCGATGGTCGGGTCGACGTCCTTCGCCGAGGCGGTGCTGAGCCGCATCATCGCGTCGTACAACTCGGGCGAGACCTTGTAGATCGAGAGACGGTCCATGGCGGTGGGGTGTTCCAGTGTCTGTGTCATGACCACCACGCTAGCCGCGAAAGAACCACCTACATGGTTCAATTCGGGAGTGACTTCATGGGCCAATTCGGGCAAGCGGGACCTACACCTCGACCTCCGTCAGGCCATCGTCCCCGGCGCTCGTGGTGCCCGCGAACTGCTGATCACCGCGCTGCGGGACGCCGTACGGTCCGGTCGACTCGCGTCGGGAACTACGCTGCCGCCGTCGCGCACGCTGGCATCCGATCTCGGACTGGCCCGCAACACCGTCGCCGAGGCCTACGCCGAACTGGTCGCCGAGGGCTGGCTGGCATCACGGCAGGGCGCTGGCACCTGGGTGGTCGACGCGGCGGCCACGCCCCTGCCGACCCGCTCGCGCGGGACCCCGGTCGTACCCACGCACAACTTCATGCCCGGCTCGCCCGACGTCAGCGCCTTTCCCCGCGCCGCGTGGCTGGCCTCCACCCGTCGCGCACTGTCCTCCGCACCCCACGAAGCACTGCGGATGGGCGACCCCCGCGGCCGGGTGGAACTGCGAGAAGCGCTCGCGGAGTACCTCGGCCGGGTCCGCGGCGTACGCACCTCACCCGAGTCGATCGTCATCTGCGCGGGCACCCGACACGGCGTCGAGATCCTCGCCAGAACACTCGGCGGACCGATCGCGGTCGAGGCATACGGGCTCTACCTGTTTCGGGAGGCGCTCGCCGGCATGGGGGTGACGTCGACCCCGATCGGCGTCGACGAGCACGGGGCGGTGGTCGACGACCTGGCCGCGACCGCTGCGACCGCGGTGCTGCTGACCCCCGCTCACCACTTCCCGCACGGCGGCCCGCTGCATCCGGCACGACGCAAGGCGGTGGTCGACTGGGCCGACCGGACCGGTGGCTATCTGCTGGAGGACGACTACGACGGCGAATTCCGCTACGACCGCCAACCCGTCGGGGCTGTCCAGGGACTCGATCCGGATCGCGTCGTCTACCTCGGATCGGCGAGCAAGAGCCTGTCACCGGCCCTGCGGCTGGGATGGATGGCGCTGCCCGACCGCCTGGTCGACAGGGTGGTGGCCGCCTCGGGTGGTCAACAGTTCTACGTCAACGCCATCACCCAGCTGACGATGGCCGACTTCATCTCAAAGGGCAGCTACGACAAGCACATTCGACGGATGCGGCTGAACTACCGGCACCGCCGCGACCGCCTCGTCGAGGCGCTGCGCCCGTTCGACGTCGGCATCAGCGGACTGTCGGCGGGCCTGCACCTGCTGCTGACCCTGCCCGCCGGGACGGAGCCCGAGGTCATCAGGCGTGCGGGTGAGGCGGGCATCGCGCTCTCCGGGTTGAGCCTGCTGCGGCACCCGGAGGCGGGATCGGACGTTCCCGCCCCCGACGGCGTGGTGATCAGCTTCGGCACACCCGCGGAGAGCGCGTTCGCCGCGGCAGTCGACGCCCTGTGCGGGGTGCTGGCCAGCCTCCGTCACTGACCCCTGGCGAGTCGGTACGCGCCGGGCGGGCTTCCGGTCCACCGACGGAAGGCGCGCCGGAAAGCGCTTGGCTCCGAGAATCCGAGACGGTCGGACAGTTCCTCGGTCGACTCGCGCCCGCTCGCCAGGGCGGCGATTGCCGCATCCCTCATGACGTCCTCTTTGATCTGACGGAACGTCGTGCCCTCGTCGCGGAGCAGGCGCCGCAGGTGCTGGGCACTGACGTTCAACGGCTTGGCGATCTCCTCAACGGTGAGCAGCTCGGGGGCGTGGCGGCGCTCCACCATCCTGCGTACGCGACTCGACGCGGTCGGGTGGTAGTCCTGCCGGAACAGCAAGGCGTCGGGCAGGTTTCGCAGGAACTCCGTCAACTCGTCCTCGTCGCGTACCACCGGCGCGTTGAGATATCCGCTGTCGAAGGTGAACGCCGCCGCGGGCGCGTCGAAGGTCGGAACGACGCCGAAGATCGGCGGATAGTCCGCGTGGGGCGGCGGGGGTTCGGGTAGTTCGACCGACGTCAACGGGATCGCTTGACCGATCAGCCAGCTGGCGAACCGGTGCCCCACCACGATCCCGATGGCCCCGACGACCTGATCGGCCCGGGTCCTGGCACCCGGAGCGACGATCATCCGGGTGGTCTTGGCGGTGCCGGCGAGCTCCGTGACCTCGAAACCGATTCCGATGCCGACGAATTCGATCAGACGTCGCAAGGCCGTCCGGAGATCGGGGGTATGGATCAGGCCCAACGTGACCATGCGGAACGTTCCGCGCGGGATGGCCATGGCGCCCAGCCCGACCATCTCGTCACCGGTCACCACCCACAGAACCTGGATCAGGCGCGCGGCCTGGGCCTCGGTCACCCTGGCGGCGTCCTCGCCGATCAAACCCGCCGGGATCCCCGCTTCGCGCAGAACGCCATCGACGTCGAGGCCCCGGGCCGCCGCCGGGGCGATCGCCGCACGGATGAGCTGGATCGCGACAGTGCGGGCCGCCACAGTGCGAAATTACCACCGCACGCGTGCGCATTTCGGTCACTGACGTCGCTAGTTGCGGTCATTTTCGCCGGCGTCGAATTTTCTTACGTTTGAGCCGTATCGGACGGGCAGGTCGTCTGGCCGAAACACGAGAACGGAAGCGGACTTCCGTCGCCAAACAGTCATCCGCTTCCGCCTACCCCATCCCTTGCAGTTGGCAAAGAAGGGCAGTCGTCATGCTACGTCAGTTGGTCAGTTCCGTTGCCGTGGCGGCGATCGTCGCCGGGCCCGGCGTCGCGATCGCGGCACCCACCACGTTCACTCTCGGCGGGACGTCACAGTTGATCGACAGCGGTCAACCCATCCCGCCCGTCGGCCTGTCCGGCGTCCTCGGCGGCAAGTACGACGACGGTCCCGCCGTCCCGGTGCCGTTCCCGGCGACCGTCGTCGACATGGACAAGTCCGTCGCCGTGGGGGCGGATCGCCTTGTCGCACTTATTCAGTCGACCCCAGGGGAGAAGCGCGCCCTTGGCATGAGCCAAGGGGCCATCGCCGTCTCCGAGGCAAAACGTCGCCTGATGGCGCTGCCCGCCGATCAGCGGCCGGCACCCGGCACCCTGACGTTCGTCGCCATCGGCGATCCGACGCGTCCCGGCCATGGTTCGTTGAGCCAGATGGGATACCAGAGCCCGGACACTCCGTACGACACGGTGTACTTCACCCGCGAGTATGACGGCTTTGCCGATCTACCCGACCGGTTCAACGTCCTCGCGATCGCCAACGCGGCGGCCGGAATCGTCTACCTGCACCCGTATTACGGCGCGCTACCCGCCAACCTCCCCGAGAAGAACGTCACCACGACGGTCAACGGCGCCGGCGGCAAGGTGACCGACGTGCTGATCCCGACCGCCCACCTGCCCATGTTGCGGCCGTTGCGGAACCTCGGCATGAACGTCGACGGTCTCGAGGCCGTCCTGAAGCCGATGGTGGACGCCGGGTACTCGCGCAACGACGTCAAGACGGCACCCGTTGCCGTCTCGAATACCGTTGCCAAGGAAGGCAAATCCCAGGACGAGCCCAAGAAGCCGCGCCGAAACGTCCAGGCGTCCGATGCGACTCACGAGGTCAAGAACAAGAAGCCCGCCGCACTCGACGACCAGAAGGACGAGAAGGACGAGAAGCCCGGGATGACGCAGGCCCCGACACCCAAGACGGAGGCGGACGAGCCGACCGACGGGCCCGACGCGAGCGGCACCGATGACGCCGAACCCGCTGAGGAGTAGCGACGAAATTGGTGCGCTCCGGCCCCGTCGGTAGCTGGCAAGATCGACTCACGTGCCCAAGAAGCAGCTAACGGACTCCCTTGCCCTCGACGACGCAGCCCCGTCGCCGGGGCTCGCCGGCTGGCAAGCCACCGGCTTGGCGCTTGCGGCAGCGGCAATGGCGGCCAGAGCCGGGCTCGGCACGCTGGTCGGCGCGGTGCTCCTGGCGCCGATCGTCTACGCGCTGGTTCGCCTGCGGAGACACGCCCCCGGCGCACGGTCCACGGCCGAGCTGGTTGGCTCGACGCTGGGCCCGCGTGGCGCCGCGTTCGCGGGCGTCCTGCAGGTGACCGGATACGTCCTGCTCGCGGTGACCGCCGCACAGTTCATCGGCCAGGTGTTCGTGCCTCAGCAGGCGACGACAGACCCCTTGTCGCCCATCGAGCTCAACCACTGGCTCTGGTCGCTGTGGGCCGTGGCGGCGATCGTCGTCGCCGCAATGCTGGTGTTCGCGCTGCCCGGCCGGGTCGTCGCGAGCCTCGCCGCCGTTCTGGCTCTGGTCGGATTGCTGATTCAGTTCTATTACGCCCTGGCCGTCGCGGCCCGCGCCATGACGGGCACCGTCACCGAGCAGATCGTCAGCCACGACCCGCCGCCCACTCTGGGGGTCCTGGGCACGCTGACCGTCCTCGCCGTTTCCCTCTTCGGCGTCGAGGTCGTCACCACCCGCACGCGACGCGGCAGCTCCAACGGCTGGCCGATGAGCCTGGCGGTCGGCGTCGTCGCGCTCATCGCTGCGGTGACCTGGTGGGCCGCCCAGCAGAGTGGCTGGGGCGGAAACTCGTTGAACGGCTCCACCTTCGGAATCGCCGTCGGCGAGCTCTACGGCGACACGGGCGCCACCGTCGTCACCGTCGGAGCCGCGATGTTCATCTTCGCCGCCCTGCTGGCCCTGCTCTGGGGAATCGCTGCGGTAACGGAGGGACTCGACGCAAAGGCGTCCCCCGACACCGTCTTCGCCGGGCTAGTCGTGGCCATGGTGGTGCTGGCCGTCGCGGTGATCCAGGCCGATTGGACCCCCGGTTATGTCGGCGGGCTGGTCCTGCTCGCGCTCTACGCGGTCGTCCTGGTGGCCAACTCCGGGATTGCGGCGGACAGCGTGGTCACCTGGTGGCTGCGGTTCGTCATGCCGGTCGTACTCGCCGCGGTGGTGCTGCTGCCGCTGCTGTCGGCGGAGTTCTCCCTCGGTGCGCTGGAACCGGTCTTCGTCGCGGCCGTACTGGTCGCGGCGGCGGCCGCCACCGCGCTCCTGGGTACCCGCAGCCGCCCTGACTAAGCTGCCCCCGTGGCCGAGCCCCCGATGTCGCCGAATCTGAGCCTGACGACCCAGGCCTGGCGCTTCGTCGTCACCGGCGGGTTGTCAGCCGTCGTCGACTTCGGCTTGTACGTGCTGTTCCTGCACCTTGGCCTCAACGTCAACGTGGCCAAGACGCTCAGTTTCATCGCGGGCACCACCACCGCGTACCTGATCAACCGCCGGTGGACGTTCCAGGCGCCGCCCAGCCGGTCCCGGTTCGTGGCGGTGGTGCTGCTGTACGCCGTCACCTACGCCGTCCAGGTCGGAATCAACTACACCTTCTACACACTCTGGGAGGACAAGCCGTGGCGAGTACCGGTGGCGTTCGTCATCGCCCAGGGCACCGCGACGGTGATCAACTTCGTGGTGCAGCGCGCGGTTATCTTCAAGCTGAAGTGAGAGCGGTACCCTCGTCACGATGTTCGAAACGACCACCAAGCAGCTGATGGGCTGGGGGCGCACCGCGCCTACCGTCGCCCGCGTGCTGTCGACCCCAGACCCCGAAGCCATAGTCGAAGCCGTCACCAGTGCCGACGGCCGCGGCGTCATCGCGCGCGGGCTGGGACGCTCCTACGGCGACAACGCCCAGAACGGCGGCGGCCTCGTCGTCGACATGTCCGCGTTGCACCAGATCCACTCGATGGACCGCGACACCCACCTCGTCGACGTGGACGGCGGGGTGAACCTCGACCAGCTGATGCGTGCGGCGCTCCCCCTGGGGCTGTGGGTACCGGTGCTGCCCGGCACCCGCCAGGTCACCGTCGGCGGCGCGATCGCCTGTGACATCCACGGCAAGAACCACCACAGCGCGGGCAGCTTCGGCAACCACGTCCGCTCGATGGACCTGCTGACCGCCGACGGCCAGGTGCGCCGCCTCACCCCCGACGGCGAGGACGCCGCCCTGTTCTGGGCGACGGTCGGTGGCAACGGCCTGACGGGCATCATCCTGCGGGCCACCATCGCTATGACGCCGACGGAGACCGCGTACTTCATCGCCGACGGCGACGTCACCTCCGGCCTCGACGAGACCATCGCCTTTCACAGCGACGGCAGCGAGTCCAACTACACCTATTCGTCCGGTTGGTTCGACGCCATCAGCGCGCCGCCGAAGCTCGGCCGCGCCGTCATCTCGCGGGGCTCGCTGGCCACCCTGGACCAGCTGCCCGACAAACTGGCCAAGGACCCGCTGAAGTTCGATGCACCGCAGTTCTTCACGGCGCCCGACGTCTTCCCCAACGGCCTGGCCAACAAGTTCACGTTCGGACCGATGACCGAGGTCTGGTACCGGCTTGGCAAGACCTACCGCGGCAAGACCCAGAATCTGACGCAGTTCTACCACCCTCTCGACATGGTCGGAGAGTGGAACCGTGCCTACGGCAAGTCCGGCTTCCTCCAATACCAGTTCGTGGTGCCGACCGAAGCCGTCGAGGAGTTCAAGCGCATCATCGTCGACGTGCAGCGCTCGGGGCACTACTCGTTCCTCAACGTCTTCAAGCTGTTCGGAGCGGGAAACCAAGCGCCGCTGAGCTTTCCGATCCCAGGCTGGAACGTCTGCGTCGACTTCCCCATCAAGGCCGGACTCAACGAATTCGTCACCGAGCTCGACCGGCGGGTGCTCGAATTCGGCGGCCGCCTCTACACCGCCAAGGACTCGCGGACCACCGCGGAGACCTTCCACGCCATGTATCCGCGAATCGACGAGTGGATCGAGGTCCGCCGCAGGGTCGACCCCGCCGGAGTGTTCGCCTCCGACATGGCCCGACGTTTGGAGCTTCTCTAAATGGTGTTTGACGCCGTGGGCAACCCACAGGCCATCCTCGTCCTCGGCGGTACGTCCGAAATCGGGCTGGCCATCGCCGAACGCTTCCTGCGCGACGCCTCGGCACGCGTGATCCTCGCCGACCTGCCCAACCACCCCCGCAAGGCCGACGCCATCGCCGCGATGACGTCGGCGGGCGCCAAGTCCGTGGAATGGGTCGACTTCGACGGCGTCGACACCGACGGTCACCCGGCCGTGATCGACCAAGCGTGGGCCAATGGTGACGTCGACGTCGCCGTCGTGGCGTTCGGCTTGCTCGGCGACGCCGAGGAGCTGTGGCAGAACCAGCGCAAGGCCGTTCAGATCGCCGGAATCAACTACACCGCAGCCGTTTCCGTCGGCGTCCTGCTCGGCGAGAAGATGCGCGCCCAGGGTTCCGGTCGCATCATCGCCATGAGCAGCGCGGCGGGTGAACGGGTGCGACGCTCCAACTTCGTCTACGGCTCCACCAAGGCCGGGCTCGACGGGTTCTACCTCGGACTGGGAGAAGCGCTGCGCGAGTTCGGTGTTCGCGTGCTCGTCATCCGGCCAGGACAGGTTCGCACCAAGACCACCGTCGACTACCTGGCGGCCACCGGCGCGAAGGAAGCCCCGATGACGGTGGACAAGGAGTACGTCGCCGAACTGGCCGTCACCGCATCCGCCAAGGGCAAGGACCTGGTGTGGGCGCCGGGCGCGTTCCGGTACGTGATGATGGTGCTGCGGCACGTTCCGCGGCCGATCTTCCGCAAGCTGCCGATCTGATCCTCGTGTCTCAGGCGCTGCGGACCGCCGCCCACATGGCGGCCGCCGTCGTCGTGGCGGTCGTCGTCACCGGCATCTCGCTGGTGGCGATCGCACGGGTCGAATGGCCCGCGTTCAACTCGTCGAACCAGCTGCACGCGCTCACGACCGTCGGCCAGTTCGCTTGCCTGGCAGGTCTTTTCGCCGCGGGCTGGCTCTGGCGCACCAACCGGCGGCTGATCGCCAGGGCCGTCTCGGTGGTGTTCCTCTCCGCGTTGTCGGCCGTCACGCTGGCGATGCCGTTGGGCGCCACCAAGCTGTACCTGTTCGGCGTCTCCGTCGACCAGCAGTTCCGCACCGAGTACCTGACCCGCTTCGCCGACACCGCCGCGCCGCACGACATGACCTACATCGGTCTGCCGCCGTACTACCCGAGCGGCTGGTTCTGGCTGGGCGGCAGGCTCGCCGACCTGACCGGCACACCCGCCTGGGAGATGTTCAAGCCGTGGTCGATCGTGTCGATCACCGCAGCGATCGTCGTCGCGCTAGTGCTGTGGACGGCGATGATCCGCTTCGAGCTCGCCCTGGTGGTGTCGACGGCGACCGCCGCGGCCACGCTCGCCTACGCCCCCGCCGAGCCGTACGCCGCGATCATCACCGTTCTGTTGCCGCCGGTGTTCGTGCTCGCGTGGTCGGGGCTTCGGGGTAGACCCCGATCAGGCGGCTGGGCGGCCGTCGTCGGCGTCGGGTTGTTCCTCGGCCTCGCGGCACTGTTCTACACACTGCTATTCGGCTTCGCCGCCTTCGCGCTGGCGGTCATGGCCTTCCTTGCTGCCGCGGCACGGCGCAGCTGGGACCCGCTGCTGCGGGTCGCGGTCATCGCGGTCATCTCCGGCGCGATCGCGCTGATCCACTGGGGGCCGTACTTCCTGGCCGCCTCGAAGGGTGCGCCCGCCGACGCCGGCACCGCCCTGCACTATCTGCCCGCCGACGGCGCGCAGCTGACGTTCCCGATGCTCGACTTCACCCTGCTCGGCGCGCTGTGCATGGTCGGCACGCTGTGGCTGGTCGTCCACGCGCGCAGCTCAACCCGCGCGGGCGCGCTCGCCGTCGGCGTCCTCGCCGTCTACGCGTGGTCGCTGTTGTCGATGGTGACCACCCTGCTGGGCACCACGCTGCTGTCCTTCCGGCTGCAACCAACCCTGACGGTGCTGCTGACGGCGGCGGGTGCGTTCGGCTTCGTCGAGGCGACGCTTGCCATCGCGTCCCGGTACACCCCTCGAACCCGGCAACGGGTCGTCGCGGCCGGCGCGGCCGTCGGCGCGATCGGCGCCATCACGTTCACCCAGGACATCCCCGACGTGCTGCGACCCGACATCGTCGTGGCCTACACCGACACCGATGGCAGCGGTCAACGCGCCGACCGGCGCCCCCCGGGCGCCGAACAGTACTACCGCGCGGTCGACGCGAAGATCGCCGAGGTCACCGGCAGACCACGGAACGAAACCGTGGTGCTGACCGCCGACTACAGCTTCCTTGCCTACTACCCGTACTACGGGTTCCAGGGCCTGACGTCGCACTACGCCAACCCCCTCGCCCAGTTCAAGGAGCGGTCGACAGCCATCGAGGGCTGGGCGACGATCACCTCGCCCGACCAGTTCGTCACCGCCCTCGACACCCTGCCCTGGCAGGCGCCGACCGTCTTCCTGATGCGGCACGGCGCCAACGACACCTACACGCTGCGACTGGCCAGCGACGTGTACCCGAACCAGCCCAACGTTCGCCGCTACCAGGTCGCACTCGACGCCGCCCTGTTCGACGATCCGCGATGGGCCGTGTCCGACATCGGACCGTTCGTCCTCGCGATCCGGCGGTAAATGATCATGACCGGCGAGGTCCCCACTAGCGGGGAACTATCATCTAGCCCCGTGACAGTCGCCGGGGCCAACCACAGGACCGCCCGCCTCGTCGCCATCGTCGCCGGTTTGCTGGGGTCACTGCTGGCGATCGCGACGCCGTTCCTGCCGGTCACCCAGACCACCGCCACCATCAACTGGCCGCAAAACGGCGTCATGCAGAGCGTCGACGCTCCGCTGATCGGCTACGTGCCGACCGACATGAACGTGACCATCCCCTGTCGCGCCGTCGCCGGCCTGATGGGCGCCGAGAACGCCAACCGGACCGTTCTGCTGTCCACCGTTCCGAAGCAGGCACCCAAGGCCGTCGACCGCGGCCTGCTGGTCGAGCGGGTCGGGGGTGACCTGCTGGTCATCGTGCGCAACACCCCCGTGGTCAGCGCGCCGCTGACCGAGGTGCTCAGCCCCGCCTGCCAGCAGTTGACGTTCACCGCGCACGCCGACAAGGTCACCGCCGAATTCGTCGGACTGGTGGAGGGGCCGGACGCCGACGGCCAGGCCAAGCCCGGTGACCCGCTCCGAGGCGAACGCAGCGGCTACGACTTCCGCCCGCAGATCGTCGGCGTCTTCACCGACCTCACCGGGCCCGCCCCTCCCGGCCTGCAGTTCACGGCCACCGTCGACTCCCGATACAGCACCTCCCCCACGCTGCTCAAGATGCTGGCGATGATCGTGGGCATCGCGGTGACCGTCGTCTCGCTCGGCGCACTACACGTCCTCGACACCGCCGACGGTGTGCGGCACCGCCGGCTCCTTCCGCCCCGCTGGTGGTCCCTGACCCCGCTGGACGGCCTCGTCACCGCGGTCCTGCTGTGGTGGCACTTCGTCGGCGCGAACACCTCCGACGACGGCTACATCCTGACGATGGCGCGGGTGTCGGAGAACGCCGGCTACATGGCCAACTACTACCGCTGGTTCGGCACGCCGGAAGCGCCGTTCGGGTGGTACTACGACCTGCTCGCACTGTGGGCGCACGTCAGCACTGCGAGCGTGTGGGTGCGACTGCCCACGCTGCTGATGGCCCTGGCGTGCTGGTGGGTGATCAGCCGCGAGGTGATCCCTCGCCTCGGTCATGCCGTCAAGACCAGCCGCGCGGCGGCGTGGACCGCGGCAGGCATGTTCCTGGCGTTCTGGTTGCCGCTCAACAACGGCCTGCGGCCAGAACCGATCATCGCCCTGGGAATCCTGCTCACCTGGTGTTCGGTGGAACGTGGCGTCGCCACCAGCAGGCTCCTCCCCGTCGCGATCGCCATCATCATCGGTGCCCTCACCCTGTTCTCCGGGCCCACCGGCATCGCCGCCGTCGGCGCCCTACTGGTCGCCATCGGCCCGCTGAAGACCATTGTGGCCGCTCATGTTTCACGGTTCGGCTACTGGGCGCTGCTCGCGCCGATCGCCGCGGCGGGCACCGTCACCATCTTCCTGATCTTCCGCGACCAGACTCTGGCCGCCGAACTCCAGGCCAGCAGCTTCAAGTCGGACGTCGGCCCCAGCCTCGCCTGGTTCGACGAGCACATCCGGTACGAACGCCTGTTCATGGCCAGCCCCGACGGTTCGGTGGCCCGCCGTTTCGCCGTGCTCGCGCTGCTGCTCGCGCTGGCCGTCTCGGTCGCAATGTCGTTGCGCAAGGGCCGAATTCCCGGCACCGCCGCGGGACCGGCCAGACGCATCATCGGCATCACGATCATCTCGTTCCTCATGATGATGTTCACGCCGACCAAGTGGACCCACCACTTCGGCGTGTTCGCCGGGCTGGCCGGATCCCTCGGGGCGCTGGCGGCCGTCGCGGTCGCCGCCGCCGCAATGAGGTCGCGCCGCAACCGCACCATCTTCGCCGCCATCGTCCTGTTCATGACGGCGTTCTCGTTCGCCAGCGTCAACGGCTGGTGGTACGTGTCGAACTTCGGTGTGCCGTGGTCGAATCAGTTCCCGCAGTACAAGTTCGGCTTCACCACTATCCTGCTGGGCCTGTCCGTCGTCGCGCTGCTGGTGGCGGCGTGGCTGCACTTCACCGGCCGCGACTCGTCGCCACCGAGCAAGCCACGGCGCTGGTCCGGGGTGGCCGGGGTGCCGCTGACGATCGTGGTGTGGGCGCTGGTGGTCTTCGAGGTGATGTCGCTGACCGTCGGGATGGTCGAGCAGTACCCCGCCTGGTCCGTCGGCCGGTCCAACCTCGAGGCGCTGACGGGCAAGACCTGCGGGCTGGCCACCGACGTCCTCGTCGAGCAGGACCCCAACGCGGGCATGCTGACCCCGGTCAGCTCCCCGGTGGGCGTCGCCCTTGGACCGTCGTCACAAGGCTTCGGCCCCAACGGAATTCCGGCGGACCTCTCGGCCGACCCCGTCTCCGAACCAGAGGGCAGCAACAACTTCGCCGACACCGACGGATCTGCTGCCAGCGGCAGCGAGCCGGGCACCGAAGGCGGCACGACGGCCGCCGCGGGCGTCAACGGGTCGCGGGCTCGACTCCCCTACAACCTCAACCCCGCCACCACGCCGGTGATGGGCAGCTGGCGCTCTGGCACGCAGCAACCGGCCCAGCTGCGGTCGGCCTGGTACCGCTTGCCGCCGCGCGATCAGGCGGGCCCACTACTGGTCGTCGCGGCCGCCGGCCGTTTCGACCCGGGTGAGGTGACCATCCAATGGGCGACCGACGAGCAGGCGGCCAGCGGACAGCCCGGCGGCAGCGTCGGCTTCGGCGACGTCGGCGCGGTCCCGGCGTGGCGCAACCTCCGCGTCCCCCTGAGCGCGATCCCGTCGCAAGCCACCCAGGTCCGGCTCGTCGCCTCCGACCAGGACCTCGCACCCCAGCACTGGATCGCGGTGACCCCACCGCGGATCCCGCTGCTGAAGACGCTCCAGGAGGTCGTCGGGTCCACCGACCCGGTTCTCCTCGACTGGCTGGTGGGGCTGGCGTTCCCGTGCCAGCGGCCGTTCGGACATCAGAACGGCGTCACCGAGGTGCCCAAGTGGCGAATCCTGCCCGACCGCTTCGGCGCAGAATCGAACTCGCCCGTCATGGACTACCTCGGCGGCGGCCCGCTGGGCATCACCGAACTCCTGGTTCGCGCCGCACCCGTGCCGACGTATCTGAAGGACGACTGGTTCCGCGACTGGGGCGCCCTGCAGAAGTTGACCCCGTGGTACCCCAACGCCCAGCCCGCGCGGCTGGACCTCGGCACCGCCACACGCAGCGGATTGTGGAGTCCCGGGCCTCTTCGTTTGAGCTGAGGCCCGCATGGCGACGCAGCGCACACGAGTACGTCGCCTAGCATCGAACCTCGTGCCCGCCCGGACCCTACGACTCATCGCGATCATCGCGGGGGCCCTGGGACTCCTGCTGTGCGCGCTGACTCCCCTCCTTCCCGTCAAGCAGACGACGGCCGCGATCCTGTGGCCGCAAGGCGTCGGAGCCGACGGTTTGATCACCGACGTCACCGCTCCGCTGGTCTCCGGCGCGCCGCTGGCGCTCGACGCCACCATCCCCTGCCAGGCGATTTCCACGTTGCCCGCCGCGGGCGGCGTCGTCCTGTCGACCATCCCCGACGGTGGCATCGACGCTGGCCGCAACGGTCTGTTCGTCAGGGCCACCGCCGACAGCGTCATCGTCGCGTTCCGTGACTCGGTGGCCGCCGTCGCGCCACGGCAGGCCGTCTCCTCCGGCGCCTGCAGCTCGCTGCACGTGTGGGCGAACGTCGGCGGCGTCGGCGCGGACTTCGTCGGCATCCCCGGCGCCACCGGCACCCTGGCCCCGGAGAAGAAGCCTCAGGTCGCCGGCGTGTTCACCGACCTGAAGGTCGCAGCCCAGCCGGGGCTGTCCGCCCGAGTCGACGTCGACACCCGCTTCATCACCTCACCGACCGCCCTGAAGACCGCGCTGATGGTGCTCGGTGTGCTGGCCACCATCGCGTCGATCGTGGCGCTGGCCCTGCTGGACCGTGGGCGTCGCGCCACCGGAGCCTGGCGCCGGTTCTGGCGCGCCGGCGTGGCCACCTGGCTCGCCGACGCTGCCGTCGTCGGCACCCTGCTGCTCTGGCACGTCGTCGGGGCGATCTCCTCGGACGACGGCTACAACCTGACCATGGCGCGGGTGTCCGGCGACGCCGGCTACGTCGCCAACTACTACCGCTACTTCGGCGCCACCGAGGCGCCCTTCGACTGGTATCAGTCCGTGCTCGCGCACCTCGCGGCGATCAGCACCGCCGGGGTGTGGATGCGACTGCCAGCCACCCTGGCCGCACTCGCCACGTGGATGCTGTTGAGCCGCTGGGTGCTGCCGCGCCTCGGCAGGCGACTGGCCGACAACCGCGTCGCCGTCTGGACCGGCGCCGCGGTGTTCCTCGCCGCGTGGCTGCCGTTCAACAACGGCCTGCGACCCGAACCGTTGATCGCCTTCGGCGCGCTGCTGACGTGGGTCCTCGTCGAATACGCAATCGGCGCCCGCCGGTCCTGGCCCGCGGCAGTCGCGATCGTCGTCGCGATGTTCAGCGTCACGCTGGCCCCGCAAGGCCTGATCGCGATCGCCCCGCTGCTGGTCGGCTCCCGCGCCATCGCCAGGAACGTCCGCGCCAGGCGCACCGGAGCGCTCGCCCCGATCGCCGCCTTCGCCGCGTCCCTGTCGGTGGTCTTCGTCATCGTCTTCCGCGACCAGACGCTGGCGACCGTCGCGGAGTCCGCCAGGATCAAGTACACCGTCGGTCCGACCATCTCCTGGTACCAGGAGTTCCTGCGCTACTACTTCCTCACGGTCGAGGACAGCGTCGACGGCTCACTGACCCGGCGCTTCTCCGTGCTGATCCTGCTGCTGTGCCTCTTCGGCCTGCTGGCGGTCATCCTGCGCCGCGGCAGCCTGCCCGGCATGGCGACCCCGCCGGTCTGGCGACTGCTTGGCACCACCGCGGTCGGCCTGCTGCTGCTGACGTTCACCCCGACGAAGTGGGCCGTCCAATTCGGCGCGTTCGCCGGGCTGGCGGGCGCGTTGGGCGCCGTCACCGCCTTCACCTTCTCCCGCGTCGGGTTGCACAGCCGCCGCAACCTCGCGCTCTACGTCACGGCCCTGCTCTTCGTCCTGGCCTGGGCCACCTCGGGCATCAACGGCTGGTTCTACGTCGGCAACTACGGCGTGCCGTGGTTCGACAAGCAGCCGGTGATCGCGGGTTCGCCGGTGACCTCGATGTTCCTCGGGTTGGCCATCCTCACCGGCCTGCTGGCCGGCTGGCTGCACTTCCGCATGGACTACACCGGGCACGTCGAGGTCGAGAACACCCGGCGCAACCGGGTGCTGGCCTCCACCCCGCTGCTGGTGGTCGCGACGCTGATGGTGCTGCTCGAGGTCGGCTCGATGGTGAAGGGCGCCGCGGCCCGCTACCCGAACTACACCACCGCCAAGGCCGACGTCGACGCACTGGCCTCGGGCCTCAGCGCGACCAGCTGCGCGATGGCCGACGCCGTCCTGGTCGAGACCGACCCCAATGCCGGCCTGCTGCAACCCGTTTCGGGTCAGCAGTTCGGCCCAGACGGTCCACTCGGTGGCACCGACCCCCAGGGCTTCACGCCCAACGGCGTCAGCGACAGCCTGCTGCCACCCGAGCCCGTCACCGCCAACCCCGGCACCGTCAACTCCCCAGGCTCACCCGACAAGCCGAACGTCGGCATCGGATTCTCCGCGGGCACCGGCGGCGGGTACGGCCCAGAGGGCGTCAACGGCTCCCGCGTGTTCCTGCCCTTCGGGCTCGACCCCGCGCGCACCCCCGTAATGGGCAGCTACGACGAAAACACCGCGGCCGCCAAGGCGACGTCGGCCTGGTACGAGCTGCCGCCCCGCACGCCCGACCGACCGCTGGTCACCGTCGCCGCCGCAGGCGCGATCTGGTCGGTCGACGAAGAGGGCGACTTCAACTACGGCCAGTCACTGAAACTTCAATGGGGCGTTCGCAATCCGGACGGCAGCTTCCGCGCGCTCGCCGCGGTCGAGCCG
The DNA here is from genome assembly GCA_006864685.1 of Mycolicibacterium hodleri. Lineage (GTDB taxonomy): Bacteria > Actinomycetota > Actinomycetes > Mycobacteriales > Mycobacteriaceae > Mycobacterium > Mycobacterium hodleri_B. Next base: position 58,174 of record VIFX01000026.1, read on the forward strand.
ATCGACCCGCTGGTGCCGCAGCGATCGTGGCGCAACCTGCGCTTCCCGTTGGCGTCCGCGCCACCGGAGGCCAACGTCGCCCGCATCGTCGCCGACGACCCGAACCTGTCCACCGACCAGTGGTTCGCGTTCACCCCGCCGCGCGTCCCGACCCTGGAATCCGCGCAACAGTTCCTTGGGTCGACGACACCGGTGCTGATGGACATCGCCACCGCCGCGAACTTCCCGTGCCAGCGACCGGCGTCGCAGCACCTCGGCATCGCCGAGCTGCCGGACTACCGGATCCTGCCCAACGCCAAGCAGGTCGTGGTGTCGTCGAATCAGTGGCAGTCGGCCGACGACGGCGGACCCTTCCTCTACATTCAGGCGCTGCTGCGCACGTCGACGGTTCCGACGTACCTCAGCGGTGACTGGTACCGCGACTGGGGAACGATCGAGCGCTACGACCGGATCGTGCCCGCGGAGACCGCACCTGAGGTGACCGTCGACCAGGGCGCCGAAACGGTCCTCGGTTGGACCCGCCGCGGACCCATCAGAGCCCTGCCACTGGAGACGGACAAGTGAGGACTACCCGCTGGGTGGCGATGATCTCGGGGCTGATCGGCTTCGTGCTGTCGGTGCTGACCCCGCTGCTGCCGGTGGTACAGACCACCGCGACGGTGAACTGGCCGCAGGGCGGACAGGTCGGCAACGTGACCGCCCCGCTCATCACGCTGACGCCGGTCACCATGACGGCCACCGTGCCGTGTGACGTGTTGCGCGACATGGCGAATCGCGGCGGTGGCACGGTACTGGGCACCGCCCCACCCAACACCAAGGACGCCGCCCTCAACTCGCTGTTCGTCAACGTCGGCGGAAAGCCCGACGACCAGCGCGTCACCGTCACCGACCGCAACGTCGTCGTGGCGACCATGCCGATGTCCCGGGTCCGCGGCCCCGAGTGCACCCGCATGGAGATCACCTCGTCGGAGGCCGGCACGTTCGCCACGTTCCCCGGGATGAGCGATCCGACCGACCCGCAGAAGGACTTCCGCTCCGGATTCGTCGACCCCAACCTGCGGCCCAACTTCGTCGGCGTCTTCACCGATCTCACCGGACCAGCGCCGCAAGGACTCTCGGTGTCGGCGACGGTCGACACCCGGTTCACCACCAAGCCGACCGCCGTGAAGCTCGCGGCGATGCTGCTCGCCATCGTGGCCACCGTCATCTCACTCGTCGCCCTGTGGCGTCTCGACCAGCTCGACGGCCGCCGCATGCAGCGCATCATCCCGTCGCGGTGGCGCACCTTCTCGGCGACCGACGTCGCGGTGGTGCTCGGATTCCTGACGTGGCACGTCATCGGCGCCAACTCCTCCGACGACGGCTACATCCTGCAGATGGCCCGCGTCGCCGACCGGGCCGGCTACATGTCCAACTACTTCCGGTGGTTCGGCAGCCCCGAGGACCCCTTCGGGTGGTTCTACAACGTGCTCGCGTTGATGACCCACGTCAGCGACGCCAGCATCTGGATGCGCCTGCCCGACTTGATCTGTGCGCTGCTGTGCTGGCTGCTGCTGTCCCGCGAAGTACTGCCCCGGCTCGGCCCGTCGGTGGCCACGAGCCGTTCGGCGACGTGGGCCGCGGGCCTGGTCCTGATGGCCGCGTGGATGCCGTTCAACAACGGGCTGCGGCCCGAGGGGCAGATCGCCACCGGCGCGCTGATCACCTACGTGCTCATCGAGCGGGCCATCATCTCCGGCCGGCTCACCCCGGCCGCGCTGGCCATCGTCTCGGCCGCGTTCACCCTCGGCATCCAGCCGACCGGCCTGATCGCCGTCGCGGCGCTGTTGGCAGGCGGTCGCCCACTGCTACGCATCCTGGTACGACGTCACCGCCTCGTCGGCACGTGGCCGCTGGTGCTGCCGCTGCTGGCCGCGGGCACCGTCATCCTCGCGGTCGTCTTCGCCGACCAGACGTTGGCAACCGTGCTGGAGGCCACCAAGATTCGCACGGCGATCGGCCCAAGCCAGGCGTGGTACACCGAGAACCTGCGCTACTACTACCTGTTCCTGCCTACGGTCGACGGCTCGCTGTCGCGCCGTTTCGGATTCTTCATCACCGCGCTGAGCCTGTTCGCCTCACTGTTCATCATGCTGCGTCGCGGCCGGGTCCCCGGCGTCGCGCGCGGTCCGGTGTGGCGCCTCGTCGGCATCATCTTCGGCACCATGTTCTTCCTGATGTTCACCCCCACCAAGTGGGTGCACCACTTCGGCCTGTTCGCCGCCGTCGGCGCGGCCATGGCAGCGGTCGCGACGGTGCTGGTGTCCCGCGCGGTGCTGCGCTCGGCCCGCAACCGAATGGCGTTCACCGCCGCAGTGCTGTTCGTCATCGCACTGACCTTCTCCAGCACCAACGGCTGGTGGTACGTCTCCAGTTACGGCGTGCCGTTCAACAACGCGCTGCCGAAGATCGGCGGGTTGACCGTCAGCTCGATCTTCTTCGCGCTCTTCGGGATTGCCGCGCTGTGGGCCTTCTGGCTGCACCTTGCGCGCGATCGCACCGAGAGCAAGCTGGTGCGGGTGGTGACGGCGGCTCCGATCCCGGTCACCGCGGGGCTGATGGTCGTGGTGTTCGTCGGCTCGATGCTCGTCGGCGTGGTGCGGCAGTACCCGACGTATTCGAACGCGTCCTCGAACCTCAAGGCGTTGACCGGAGGCTGCGGCCTGGCCGACGACGTGCTCGTCGAGCCGGACGCCAACGCAGGCTTCCTCGCGGCCCTGCCGGGCAGTTACGGCCCACTCGGCCCGCTGGGTGGCGTTGGCGCCGTGGGGTTCACCCCGAATGGCGTGCCGCAGCACATCGTCGCCGAGGCGATCCGCAACGACCTGCCGACCCCGGGCACCGACTACGACTGGGACGCACCGGTCAAGCTGTCGAGCCCAGGGGTGAACGGGTCGACGGTTCCGCTGCCGTACGGCCTGGACCCCCGGCGCGTCCCGCTCGCAGGCACGTACGTCAACGGGCCTGCGCAACAACAGAGTCGACTGACGTCGGCGTGGTACCAGTTGCCCGCCGCAGACGCCGCGCACCCGCTGGTCGTCGTCACGGCCGCGGGCAGCATCACCGGCAACAGCATCTTCAACGGTCGCACCGAGGGCCAGCGCGTCGAATTGGAGTACGCCAGAACGGGTCCCGACGGTGCCCCGCAGGCCGCAGGTCGCGTGACGCCGTACGACATCGGCCCCATCCCGTCATGGCGCAACCTGCGCTTCGACCGCTCGCAGATCCCGACCGACGCCACGTCGGTGCGGATCGTGGCCGAGGATCTGTCGCTGACGCCCGGCGACTGGATCGCCGTCACCCCGCCTCGCGTGCCCGAGCTGAAGACCGTGCAGCAGTACGTCGGTTCGACCCAGCCGGTGCTGTTGGACTGGGCCGTCGGCCTGGCGTTCCCGTGTCAGCAGCCGATGCTGCACGCCAACGGGGTCACCGAGATCCCGAACTTCCGCATCACGCCGGACTACAACGCCAAGCGCAAGGACACCGACACCTGGCAGGACGGCCTCAACGGCGGCCTGCTCGGAATCACCGACCTGCTGTTGCGGCAGAATCTGATGGCCACCTACCTGAACCATGACTGGGGTCGGGACTGGGGTTCGCTGCGCAAGTTCGACACCGTCGTAGAGGCGCAACCGGCTCAGGTCGAGCTGGGCTCCGCGACCCACAGCGGGTTGTACTCGCCGGGCAAGATCCGGATCAAGCCCTAAGGCCTGACACGACGACCCGCACCATGCGGCGGGCGTCGTAGCCCGGATCGCCGTCGGCGCCTATGCAGATGTTGCCGACGCCGCGCATCAGCCACAGGGCGTCGACGTCGGGGATGATCTCGTCGGCCGCGGCGGCGAGTAGCTCGTCACACACCGGGACCAGGCGACTCAGGAAGTAGTCGTGCAGGCTCTCGTAGCCCGAGGAGTCCGACTGCCAGGCGTGCGCCAGGCCGTGCTTGGTGACCAGGAAGTCCACGAACAGGTCGATCCACTTCGCCAGGGCGTCGTATGGAGAGTCGTTGGTGCTCAACAGGGTTGGGCCCGCCTCTGCACAGGCCTCGACCTGATGGCGGTAGACGGCGACGATGAGGTCGGCCCGCGTCGGGAAGTGCCGGTAGATGGTGCCGACGCCGACGCCGGCCGCGGCCGCGATGTCACGCACGGGTACGTCGACCCCGGACTCGACGAACGCGGCGGCGGCCGCGGCGAGCAGGGCCTCCTCGTTGCGGCGGGCGTCTGAGCGCTTTCGCGGCGCCGTCATGAACCACTCCTAGCGAAACGGAACATGGTTCCGTATAGTCCGATATCAGGAACGTTGTTCCGTTTCAGCAGTCTATCGGCCTCGAGGAGGCGTTCGCATGACAGAGACATCCCCGGTGCGGTTCGGCATCATGACGGCGCCACAGCAGGTCACCTATGGCGACGTGCTGCGCGTGTGGCAGGAGGCCGACGCACTTCCCGAGCTCGAGCACGCCTGGTTGTTCGACCACCTCATGCCGATCGGCGGCGATCCCGACGGTCCGATCTTCGAGGGGTGGACGCTGCTCTCCGCGCTCGCCGGACAGACGCGCCGACTCCGAATTGGATTGCTGGTCACCAGCAACCGCTTTCGGCCGCCGGCGCTGCTGGCCAAGATCGCCACCACGGTCGACGTCGTCTCCGGAGGGCGTCTCGACTTCGGCATCGGCGCCGGATCGCGACCCAGCCATCCGCTGGCCCGACGCGAGTACGAGGCGCACGGGCTGCCCTACGACGACTTCACCGACTCCGTCGCCAGCCTCGCCGAAGCGCTGGTGGTGATCAAGAAGTCGTGGACCGAGACCCAGCCGTTCGACTTCACCGGCGACCACGTCACGGTCACCGGGGCATTCGGCAATCCCAAGCCACTTCAGCGCCCGCATCCACCGATCGTCATCGGTGGGCGGTCCGCCATGCTGCTGCGCGTCGTCGCCGAGCACGCCGACGTCTGGAACATCCCAGGCGGGGACGTCGACGACGCCGTCGAACGCAGTGCCCGGCTCGACCGCTACTGCCAAGAGATTGGGCGCGACCCCGCCACGATCGCGCGGTCGATGCACGTGCCGGTGTCCTACGACGAGCCCAACGTCACCCGTGCCGCGATCGGCCGGGCCGTCGACGCCGGCTTCGGCCATCTGATCCTCGGGCTGTCGGATCCCTACCCCGCGGGCGTCGCCCAGTGGGTCGTCGACGAGCTGGTCCGACCGTCGGTCTGACGGCATCGTCGTAGGGTCGACCCATGAACGACCGCACCACGCTGGGCAAGGCGACGATCACCCGCGTCTTCGAGTCGGAGTTCGACGTCGGCACCGGACTATTCGCCGACACTCCGGCGCAGGCGTGGGTGGACGAGGCCGACTTCTTGGTCCCGACGTTCTACGATCCCGGGACCGGGCGGTGGCGCGTGGCCCTGCAGAGCTGGGTGGTGGAGGTCGACGGTTTGACCGTCGTGGTGGACACCGGTGTCGGCAACGACCGTGAGCGGCCGCACTTTCCGGCCCTGTCGGGGCTGAGCACGGACTTCCTCGGCGCGCTTGAGCGGGCCGAGGTGTCAGCCGACGAAGTCGACGTAGTGGTGAACACGCATCTGCACACCGACCACGTCGGCTGGAACACAAGGCTCGTCGACGGCGAGTGGGTGCCGACGTTCCCCAACGCCCGCTACTTGATGCCCGAGGCGGACTACCGCTTCTTCGCGCCGGACGGACCCGGTGCGTCCGACGGGTCACGGATCGTGTTTCAGGACAGCGTCTTTCCGGTGGCCGATCAAACGGAGCTCTGGAGCGAGGACCTCCAGATCAGCGAGTCGCTGCGACTGCGCCCCGCCGCCGGACACACCCCCGGGTCGTCGGTGCTGTGGCTCGACGCGGGCCGACCCGCCGTGTTCGTCGGCGACATGACGCACTGCCCCATCCAGATCTCACGACCCGACGACCCATGCGGGTTCGACGTCGACGCCGCCGCCGCAGCCGTGACACGTAAGCGGGTCTTCACCGAGGCCTCGCGGTCGCGGGCGGCCGTGATTCCTGCGCACTACCCGGGACACGGCGGTGCGACACTGGTGGCCCGCGGCGACCGGTTCGAGGTCGACGACTGGCTGGAACTGCCGGGGATCTAGGGATACTCGCGCTCGCGCTCGCGTTGGATGCGGCTGGCGCGGCCTTGGGCGCGGGTGGTCTTGCGGCGGGGCATGGTCAGTCCGCCGTTGTGGCTCAGCGGGACTCGGCTCGTCTGAACGGTTTTGGTGGGCTCGCTGAGTTCCGGGAACAGTCGGCGGCTACCCGGTGTGGTGATGTGAGTACGGCCGTCAGGTGCGGTCCACACGATGGTGCCATCGACGAGTTGCTCGTCCCGCCAACCACTTTCGCCGCCCCAGAACGTTTTCAGCAAGTGGTGTCTTCGGCACAGACACTTCAGGTTGGACGCCGCGGTCGGCCCGTACGGCCACGGAATCGTATGGTCGACGTCGCAATTCGTCGCGGGCGCTCGACAACCCGGGAACCGGCACGTCATGTCGCGGCAGCGGACAAAGTCCGCGAGCTTCTTCGAGGGCCGGTAGCGGGGTTCCGGTGGCGCTTGGCCGGGGTGGACGATCCGGGTGATGGTGGCTCCGACCGCGGCCCGGCATGCGACGACCCCGGGCAGGAACTGTCCACCCATCAGGGCAGCGGGCCGGAGATTGGCGAGGCGACCCGGGGCGGGGGTGAGGGCTTCGGTGAGCGTCAGCTCGCGCAGCGGCCCGGCGAACATCGCCGGGGGTTCGCCGTCGAGGGCGGCGCGTTCATCGGCGGGTTTGTTGGCGGTACGATCGCGCGACTCAGATTGCGTGACAACGTTGCTCGAGCGTTCATCGCTGTCTGACTCACTGCCCTCGCAGGTGCCTGATGGCTCCGCATTCTCGCCCGGCGAGACGTCGTCGGCGGGGTCGGGCACGTCAGGCAGATCGGGTGCCGGTGCAGGCGAAGGTGGTGCGGGCCGTTCGTCGACGGTGTCCTGATGGGCAATCACGTAGACCACCACACCGGTCGAGGGTGGATTCTCACCGGCGGGGCAGTCGGGGCTCTCGCAGAGGCAGGCCAGTCGGTCAGACCCGTGCGACAACGCGCCGATCGCGTCGGCTCGGCGTTGATCCAGCGTGCGCGGATCGGCGGGGCAGACCGTGCGGGCTAGGGCGTCCACGCGGGCGTCGAAGGCCTTCGCGTCGTGGGCGAACAGGGTGGCGTACACCGTCGCCATCCCGCTGCCGTCCTCGTCCCCGACGTCCACCGACCGCCCCCGCGCCCTGGTCTCGGTGCGGTGCACCGCCTGTGGGTCGACCTGGGCGACGAACGCGTCGACGGTCTTTTCCAGAGTGGACATCGACATCGGCTCTCGATTACTCAGCGCCTCGGCCAACAGTCTGTCGAGTTCGTGCAGAGCCGACGGGTCGACGACCAGGGCACCGCGCTGCACCACCGTCCGCGCCAGTTGGTAGGTGATGAGTCCCTCGGCGAACACCGTAGCCACCAGCGGGAACCGTTCATGCAGCGCCACGGCAATCAGCAGCTGATTGGATGCGGCGTGAAGGGTGATCCGCTGAGCGGCACCGATGTGCGCGGCGACGGCGTCCCAATTGTCCAAGCACCATTGGTCGCGGTCAGCGGACCCGTCGGCGGCGTAGGCGGCCTGAAGCAATCCAGCCATCGCCGCCACCTTGCGGGCGCACGCCGCGGACTCCACCCGCAACCACGCCTCCACCCCACCGGCACCCGAAGTACCGGCGGCGATGGTGGCCAATAACTCGAACATGCATTCGAATTTACTCGCTTACACCGACGCGCAACAGGCCCAACGAGCAACCTGTGGATAACTTCGAAAGCGTCAGTGGCGCAGGCCAATCCGACGGATCAGAGTGGCGTCAGCCCATGCTTGCGTAGCACCTTGTTGCGATTCTGCTTGTCCCGCAAGAGCTTTAGCGACCGACGCAGCAACAACCGAGTCTCGTGCGGCTCGACGACGCCGTCGATGTAACCACGCTCGGCGGCGATCCACGGCGTCGCCAGGTTCAGGTTGTAGCCCTCGATGAAGTCCTTACGGATCTTCTGCACCTCGGGCGACGTCGGATCAGGGAAACGCTTCACCAACAGCTGCGCCGCACCCTCGGCACCGATCACCGCGATGCGCGCGGTGGGCCAGGCGAAGTTCAGGTCGGCGGACAACTGCTTGGAGCCCATCACCGCGTACCCGCCGCCGTAGGCCTTTCGAATCACGAAGGTCACCTTCGGCACGTCGGCTTCCACGATCGCGTTGAAGAACCGGCCGCCGCGCTTGATGATGCCGCCCTTTTCCTCCTCGAGTCCCGGCATGGCGCCCGGGGTGTCGACGACGAAGACCAGCGGCAGGTTGAACGAGTCGCAGAACCGGATGAAACCGGCGGCCTTGTCGGAGGCTTCGTTGCCAACGGCGCCGGCGTTGACCATCGGCTGGTTGGCGATCACGCCCACAGGGTGGCCGTCGACCCGCGCGAACGCGGTGATCATGGACGGGCTTCGCTGCTCGGCGATCTCGAAGACGTCACCGTCGTCGAAGATTCGCAGCAGGATCTCGTGCATGTCGTAGGCCTGGTTGTCCGAATCGGGAACGATCGTGTCGAGCTCCAGGTCCGACGGCGTGAGCTCGGGCTCCAGCCCGGGGTTCACGATCGGCACGTTGTCGAAGTGGTTGGGCGGCAGGAAGCTCAGGTAGTCGCGCACGTACTGGTACGCCGCGCTCTCGGACTCGACCACCTTGTGGATGTTGCCGCGCTGCGCCTGGACGTCGGCGCCGCCCAGCTCGTCGAAGGTGACGTCCTCACCGGTGACGTCCTTGATCACGTCGGGACCGGTGATGAACATGTAGCCCTGGTCGCGAACTGCGACGATCAGATCGGTCTGAATGGGCGAATAGACCGCTCCGCCAGCGCATTTGCCGAAGATGAGCGAGATCTCGGGCACCAGGCCGCGCAGCATCTCGTGCCGCCGGCCGAGCTCGGCGTACCACGCCAACGACGTCGCGGCGTCCTGGATGCGGGCGCCGCCGGAGTCGTTGATGCCGATGATCGGGCAGCCGACCATGGCCACCCACTCCATCAGCCTGGCCACCTTGCGGCCGAACATCTCCCCGACCGAACCCTGGAACACCGTCTGGTCGTGGCTGAACACACCGACCGGGCGGCCGTCGATCGTGCCGTGGCCGGTCACCACACCGTCGCCGTAGAAGGCGTTGGGGTCACCGGGGGTGCGGGCCAGCGCGCCGATCTCCAGGAAGCTGCCCGGGTCGAGCAGTTCGTGGATCCGCGCGCGGGCGCTGGGAATGCCCTTCTTGTCGCGACGGGCCTTCGCCTTCTCGTCACCCGGATCCTTGGCGAGCTCCAACCGCTCACGGAGCTCGGCCAACTTCTCGGCCGTGGTGTGGGCTCTGCTGGCGACGGGGGCCGCTTCCTGGGTCACTTCTGCTCGCTCTCGATGCGGTTGATCGCCTCACTCATGTGCGCGCCGACCTTCGCAATGTACGGCTCGTCGATCGCCTGAATGTGCTCGCCCCCGATGTGCACGACCTCCAGATCGGAAGCGAACTCACCCCAGCCGCCGTCGGGCTGACGCGTGGAGTAGGCGGGCTCGAAGGTGATGGCGTCGTCGTGATAGCGGTCGGCCATGTACAGCGTGACGTGCCCGTCGTACGGCTTGATGTCCGCGACGTCCAGCGCACGCTGATCCAGATATGACGTCCGCTGATGCTCGATGATGCCGCCGGGGATCTGCACGCCAGAGTCCTTGACCGCGTTGAGGACGAACTCGACCTGACCGGCGTCGTCGAGGTTCTCGAGCTCCTCGTAGGGGATCGCCGGAATCTGCACGTTGAACGTCTTCTCGGCGAACTTCGCGTAGCGGTCCCAGCGGGCCCTGGTCCCTTCGGTCGAGGTGTCGATCGGCACGCCCGGTCGCACGCAGTCGATCAGACCGACGAACCGCACGTCGGCGCCGGCTTCCCTGAGCCCGAGCGCGCAGGCGTAGGACAGCGCCCCGCCGAGCGACCAGCCTGCAAGGATGAACGGCTTGCCGGTCTTTCCTTCGGTCCAGCCGTTGAGCTCCAACAGCTTCGGGACGTACTGGGCGGCCCGCTCCTCGATGGTGCCCTCAACCCGCTCCAGCCCGATCATCGGCACGCCGGCGGGCAGCCGCTTGAGCAGCGGCTCGTAGACCACCGTCGAGCCACCGGCCGCGTGGAATACGAAGACGGGAACGTCGCTCTCGTGCTCGGCCTTGCGGATGGTCCTGACGAAACCGTCCATCTCACCGGCTTCGAGGAATTCGCGCACCGTGGAGGACAACTCCTCGATGGTCTGCGCCTTCTTGACGTCGTCGGCGGTGATCGTTCCCTCGGCCCGCTCCGACAGACGTTGCGCCATCTTCTGCGCTTCCTCGTCGGTCAGCTCCCGCAGCGAGTTGAAGATGCCGCCGGGCGACTTGCCGGTGACGATCGCCCACGTCGCAAACGTCACGCGCTCGGCAGCGTCACGCGGTGGGACGTCGGCGTTCAACGCCTCCGAGATCGCCTGCTGGTTGAGTACCTGTGCCGCACCGGCCAGGTTCGGCGTCTTCGCCTCCGCCGACGGTCCGGCCGGATTGGTCGGCGGTGGTGGCGGGGGCGGGACGATGCCCGCGGTCTCGATGGGGGCGGTCTCGACGGGGGCCGCCGCAGGCGCTTCTGCCTCGGCGGCCTTCTTGGTGAGCATCTCCTCGAGCTCGGCCACCGTGGTGGCTCCACCCATCAGCTCGGTCTGCGCCGCGGCGATCTCCTCGTCGGTCTGCGTCTTCTGCACCTCCGCGAGCTGATCCACCTCGTCGCGGTGCTCGATCGCGTACTCGATCAGCTTCTCGACGGCGTACAGGTTGGCGTCGCGCACCGCGGTCAGCTGGATGGGCGGCAGGTCGAAGTCGTACTCGACGCGGTTCTTGATTCGGACCGCCATCAACGAGTCCAGGCCCAGCTCGATGAGCGGGACCTCCCACGGCAGGTCCTCTGGCTCGTAGCCCATGGCGCTGCCGACGATGGTGCCGAGGCGCTCGGAGATCGACTCCCCCGACTCGGGTGACCACTTGGCGAAGCCCGCTGCCAGACCCGCACCGGCGGTCAGGTTGTCCTGCAGGATCGCGGCGTCGTCTTCTGGCTCCTCCTCGACCGGCGCCTGCGCGGCCACGGCCACCTCGGAAACCGCAGCACCGACGGCGGTCGGCAACGCGGTCGCCTGACCGGCGCGCGTCACGATCGCGTCGTAGACGAGGGCGAACGACGACTCGGCCCCGTTGTCGAAGCGGGCGTGCACCTGCACCGTCGCACCACCGGGATGACGGGTCAGCGTCGTCACCAGCCGTGCGTCGTCGGCCGGAACCGCGCGCTGCTCGTAGGCCGTCAGCTTGGCGTCCGGAAGAACCTGCGCAGCAGCGGTTTTCACCAGCGCGGCCAGGTCGGTTGCCGCCCGCGGGGAGTACTCCCACACGTGGCGACCGTCGGGCATGGCGACGTGGTTGCCCGGCATCAGGTTCGAGCTGTCACCGGTGAACCGGACGTCGAGCCAGTGCGGCTTGCGCTTGAACCGCGTCGGCGGGATGGCGGCATATTCGCCGCGGGAGAACAGGGTGCGGAAGTCCAGGTCGTGACCGTGGGTGAACAGCTGGGCCATGGCCGTCGTCATCGAGTCGACTTCGTCCTGCTTGCGGGCCAGCGTCGCGACGAGCTGCGCGTCGTGCAGACCCGCCGACGCCGTCGTCAGCCCAACCTGCATGAGCGCCACCGGATTCGGTGCCAACTCGAGGAAGGTGGTGTGCCCGTTGTCGACGGCGTTGCGGATGCCGTGGGTGAAGTAGACGCTGTGGCGCAGCCCCTTCTTCCAGTAGTCGACGTCGTGGATGGGCTCGGCGCCGGCGCGAATCAGGCTGCCCTCGTGGACGGTTGAGTAGTACGCCGTCTGCAGCGGCCGCGCCTCGATGCCCTGCAGTTCGGCCGCGAGCTCGCCGAGCAGGGGGCCCATCTGCTGGGTGTGGCTGGCGCCCTTGGTCTGGAACTTGCGGGCGAACTTGCCCTCGGCCTCGGCCCTGGCGATGATCGCGTCGACCTGCTCGGGCGGACCGCCGATGACGGTCTGCGTCGGCGCCGCGTAGACGCACACCTCGAGGTCGGGGTAGTCGGAGAACACCGTCTTGACCTCGTCGGCGGAGTACTCGACGAGCGCCATCAGGCGGATGTACTCGCCGAACAGCATCGCCTCGCCTTCGCCCATCAGATGCGCGCGCGAGCAGATGGTGCGGGTGGCGTCGAGCAGCGACAGCCCACCGGAGAAGTAGGCCGCGGCCGCCTCGCCGAGCGACTGCCCAACTACCGCACCGGGTTTCGCACCGTGCGCCTTGAGCAGCTCACCGAGCGCGATCTGGATCGCGAAGATGACGGTCTGCGTGGTCTCGATGCCGTAATCCTGCGAGTCGTCGAGGATCAGCTCGACGATGGAGTACCCGAGTTCGTCCTGAATCAGGGCGTCGACCTTGTTGATCCACTCGGCGAAGATCTCGTCGCGCAGATACAGGCTCTTGCCCATCTTGCGGTGCTGGGCACCGAATCCGGCGAGCACCCAGACGGGTCCGGTGGTGGCGGGACCGTCGGCGGCGAGCACCAGTGGCGACTGCTTGCCCTCGGCCAGCGCGCGCAGACCCTTGACTGCCTCGTCGTGATCGTGGGCGAGAACCACTGCGCGCGAACGCCCGTGGTTGCGCCGCGACAGCGACCGTCCGATCGATTCCAGCGACGACGCCCGGCCTTCTGCACTGTCGATCCAGTCGGCCAGCTCGGCGGCGGTTGACCGCTTGCGCGACGTCAGGAATCCCGAAACCGCAAGCGGCACAATCGGTGTCGTGGGTTCGGCGGCGTCGAGCTCCTCGCGCGCCACCTCGAGCAGGCGCAGCGCCTCGTCGGTCAAGCCTGGCAGCTCGGGCTCGGCGTCCTCAAGGCTTGCGGTAGCGGCGAATTCGTCGTCGTCATCCTCGTCGAGAATGTCGCCGTACTCGTCCACCCGCACCCCACCGACGTAGACCGCGTTGGCCTCGTCGGTCGCAGGCGTCACCACGGTCAGGTCGGGAGCCGGTTCCGGCTCGACGAGGTCGGACGGCAGCACCTCGCGCAACACCAGGTGCGCGTTGGCGCCACCGAAGCCGAAGCCCGAGACACCGGCGATCGCGTGACCGCTGTACCGCGGCCAGTCGGTCACGGTGTCGTTGACCTTGAGGTGGATCTTGTCGAAGTCGATGTAGGGGTTGGGGCCGGTGTAGTTGATCGACGGGGGCAGCTTGTCGTTGCGCAGCGACAGCGCCACCTTGGCCAGGCTGGCCGCACCCGCGGCCGACTCCAGGTGTCCCAGATTGGATTTCACCGCACCAAGCAGGGCGGGCTTGTCGGCGACGCGCCCCTTGCCGACCACCCGGCCAAGCGCGTCCGCCTCGATCGGGTCACCGAGGATGGTGCCCGTCCCGTGAGCTTCGACGTAGTCGACGGTGCGCGGGTCGATGCCCGCGTCCTTGTAGGCCTTGCGCAGCACGTCGGCCTGGGCGTCCGGGTTGGGCGCCAACAGTCCGTTTGACCGACCGTCGTGGTTGACCGCGCTGCCTGCGATCACCGCAATGATGTCGTCACCGTCGCGGCGGGCGTCGGCGACGCGCTTGAGCACCAGCATGCCGCCGCCCTCGGAGCGGGCGTAGCCGTTGGCGTCCTGCGAGAACGACTTGCACCGACCGTCCGGTGCCAGCACCCCGCCGACCTCGTCGAAGCCGAGGGTGACCATTGGGGTGATCATCGCGTTGACGCCACCGGCGAGCACCACGTCGACGTCGCCCGCACGAAGCGCCTTGACGCCCTCATGCACGGCGACCAACGACGACGAGCACGCGGTGTCGATGGACATCGACGGACCACGGAAGTCGTAGAAGTACGACACCCGGTTCGCGACGATCGAGCTGGCGGTGCCGGTGATGGCGTACGGGTGAGCGGCGGTGGGGTCGGCGATGCTCAAGAACGTGTAGTCGTTGTTCGAGCTGCCGACGTAGACGCCGACGCTTTCACCGCGCAGGCTGGACGCCGGAATCCTGGCGTGCTCCAACGCTTCCCACGTCAGCTCGAGGGCCATCCGCTGCTGCGGATCGATGTTGTCGGCCTCCATCTTCGACAGTGCGAAGAATTCGGAGTCGAAGCCCTTGATGTCGGAGAGGTAGCCGCCGCGGGTGTGCGCCTTGGCGACGCGCTCGGCGATCCTCGGTTCGGAGAGGAACTCCTCCCACCGGCCCGGGGGCAGGTCCGAACTGGAATCCTTGCCCTCCAGCAGCGCCGACCACATCACGTCGGGCGTGTTCAGGTCACCGGGGAACCTGGTGCCGATGCCCACGATCGCAATGTCGTCGAGTTCCTTGGTCCGAGACCAGTCGAAGTCGTCGTCGACTGGGGTTTCGTCTTCGGGATCGCCCTCGACGATGACGGTTGCCAACGACTCGATCGTGGGATTGCGGAACAGGACGGTCGCGGTCAGCGTGACACCGGTGTGGTCCTCGATGTCACTGGCCAGCGCGACCGCATCGCGCGACGAGAGGCCGAGCTCGACCATCGGCGCGGACTCGTCGATCCGATCCGCGGGCTGCCCGGTCGCCTCGGCGATCCAGTTGCGCAGGAACTCCCGCAGCTCGGCGACCGTCTTGTCGGTGCGTGCCGGCTTCTCGGCGGGCGCCGACGAACCTTCCCCGGCGGGCGATGGCGAATTGTCTTCGGATTCAGTCATATTCACAGTCACTTTCGCCGAGGTGCGGCCTGGTGGACCGACGAACGCGTCAGTCGGTCTGGTCGGGGAAGTCGTTCGCGGTCTTGCCGCTGCGCAGGCTGCCGTCGAGGTAGGCCGACCGGCAGGCCCGCCGCCCGATCTTGCCGCTCGAGGTGCGCGGAATGGCGCCGGCCGGCGTCAGCAGCACGTCGCGCACCGTCACGCCGTGACGGACGGCGATGGCGGCGCGGATCTCGTCGGCCACCGGCTCCAAGTCCATCTTGTTGGCGCCAGCGGCGCGCTCGGCGACGATGACGAGTTGTTCAGAGGAGTCGCTGGGATCGCGCTTCAGACCCGCGTGCGCGTTCTCGAACACGACGTCGGGCAGTTGGTTGGCAGGCACCGAGAACGCCGCGACGAAGCCGGTGCGCAGCGCCTTGCTGGCCTCCTGCGCGGAGTACTCGAGGTCCTGCGGGTAGTGGTTGCGACCGTCGACGATGACCAGGTCCTTGACGCGGCCGGTGATGTAGAGATCGCCCTCGTAGAAGGCGCCGTAGTCCCCGGTGTTGACCCAGGTGGCGTCGTCGGGCGCGCCCTCGGCGTGCGAGGACGGGATCCTGGACTTGAGGATGTTCTGGAACGTGGCGATGGTCTGCTCGGGCTTGCCCCAGTAGCCGGTGCCCATGTTCTGCCCGCTGATCCAGATCTCGCCGATCTGCCCGTCGGGCAGTTCGGAGGCGGACTCGGCGTCGACGATGACGGCCCATTCGGACACGCCGACCTTGCCTGCGGACGCCTGCGCGACGGCCGACGGCGCGTCCTCGGCGACCTCGACGAAGCGGTAGGAGTTGAGCTGCTCACGGTCGACGTAGACGATCTTCGGCGGCTCGTCGGTGGCGGTGGTCGACACGAACAGCGTGGCCTCGGCCAGCCCGTAGGACGGCTTGAGCGCCTTCGGGTTGAAGCCGAACGGCTCGAACGCCTCGTTGAACCGGCGCACGGTGGCCGCTGAGATCGGTTCGCTGCCGTTGAGCACGGCCTTGACGTTCGACAGGTCCAGCGGCGGTTCGCCGTCCTTGGGGACGCCGCGGGCGGCCGCGTGATCGAACGCGAAGTTAGGCGCGACGGAGATGACGCCGCCGGTGTCGTCGTCCTTGCGGGCCATCTCGCGGATCCAACGACCGGGCCTGCGGACGAATGCCGCCGGCGTCATGAAGGTGATGTAGTGCCCGACCACGGGCGGGATCATCGCGGTGATGAGACCCATGTCGTGGAAGAACGGCAGCCAGGTGACGCCGCGGTCGCCCTCGTCGCCGCCGATGCCCTCGATGACCTGGACGATGTTCGTGGCCAGGTTGAGGTGGGTGATCTGCACACCGGTGGGGACACGGGTCGATCCGGACGTGTACTGCAGGTAGGCGATGGTGTCGTGGGTGACGTCTTCCTGCACCCAGGTGGCGCCGACCTCGTCGGGCACGGCGTCCACGGCGATGACGCGGGGCCGCTCCTTGGCGGGCCGGGTGCGGAAGAACTTGCGCACACCCTCGGCCGAGTCGGTGGTGGTCAGGATCGCGGTGGGCTGGCAGTCGTCGAGGACGGCGTGCAGGCGGCCGACGTGGCCAGGCTCGGACGGGTCGAACAGGGGAACGGCGATGCGGCCGGCGTACAGGACGCCGAAGAAGCCGATCAGGTAGTCCAAGTTCTGCGGGCACAGGATGGCAACGCGATCACCGGGCTGGGTGACCTGCTGGAGCCGGGCGCCGACCGCCTTGTTGCGGGCACTGAAGTCGGTCCAACTCAGATTCTTCGCGACACCGTCGCGCTCGGTGGAGAAGTCGATGAACTGGTAGGCGAGGTTGTCGCCGCGCACCTTGGCCCACTTCTCGACGTGCCGGACCAGGTTGCCGTTGTCGGGAAACCTGATGATGCCGTTCTTCAAGAACGGGTTGTGGAATCCCATGTCACTCCTCTGTCGACGCTGCCACTGCCGAAGCGAACCGGCCGAGGCCAAACCTCAAGATCATATCGGTGGGCAGGCGTTTGCCTTGGGACCCACTCTGCAGCCGACCCGCCGGGTTTCGGGGACGGGTGGTCTTACTTTTCTCTTAATGTTAGGTGAGCTTGCGGCAGAGGCCAAATCCCCGCGCGCAGCTCACCCGTGTTTCGGATGGGGTGCGTTGTCGACCAGACCCTTCGCCCACGCCTGAGTCCACTGCGTCGCAGTTTGCCCGTTCAGCACCCAGAAGTCCGGCGTGTTGTACATGGCGTGGACGGGGCCCGCGGCTCCGCCGCTGAGAACCTCCAGCGTCTTGGGCAAGTTGACGATCGAGAACGCGCCCTCGGGCGCCGAACAAATCAGGTCGCCGGTACCGCAGATCTGGTTCGTGCGGTCGTTGAGCGAGCCGAATCCACCTGGCCGTGGACCCGACATCGTCAGACCGAGGGCCGACAGGGTCGGCACTTCCTGCAGCGTGATCTCCGCACCCTGGCCGGGCGGGTTGGGGCCGATGTCCTGCCCGACGCCCGGCTCCCGGCGCCCGTCCGCGATCAGCGTCACGCCGAGCACCAGATCGGCGTCGACTGGACCCCGACCGTTGCCGATGTCGCTGGCGAGGTCACCGGCGATGACGGCACCCTGGGAGAATCCGACGATGACGTAACTGGTCAGCGGGCATCGGTTGTTCATGTCCGTCAGCGCCTTGATCGCGGCCTTGGTGCCCTCGGCGCGGCTGTCGTTGTAGGACATCTGCTTGTCGGCCGCGAACGGATTGTGGAACTGGGCGGTGTACGGAACCGTGTACGTCTCCACCCGATCCGCGCCGAACGCCTCCCGAATGGGGTTGGTGACGTTGAGCAGCAGCGCGATGGGGAACTGCGTCGGGTTGGCGGGATCGAGCTGCGGCGACGATTCCCAGGTGCCAGGAATGGACAGCACCATGACGTCGGCGCAGCTGGCGTCCTGGAACTCCGGCCGCGGCTTGGACCCCGGCGTCGTCGGGATCCCCGGGGACGGTTGAGCCGTCGGCGGCGTCGCGCTGGGCGGCGAATCCGGCGCCCGCATCAGGATCCAAAGCCCGACGACGACGAGGCCGACCAGCACCGCCACCGACGCCGCCGCTACGAGAGCGAGGAGCCGGTGACGCTTGCGTTGGCGATTGGTAGCCATGAAGTGGGGACGTCTCCTACTGGCAGAGGGTTTCGGTGGCGATGCGAATGTAGTCGGACGTCTCGGAGTTGGCCTGACCGGCCGGTGGCGCCACCGACTCGCCGTAGGAATCTCTGACGTCGCCGCGCACCATCGGCAGGACGAAGTCCCAGACCTCCTGGTCGCTCTGCCTGGCCGCCTTCGCCTGGCACACGCAGGAGCCGATGTTCAGCGCGGCCAGCTCGCTCGACGGGTTGAGGCCGGCTTCGGACAGTGCGTCGAGGAACTCTCGCTGGGTCGGGGTGACCATCAACTCGGGCTTCTCCCCCGGCTCGACGGCCGGCGGTTGGGCGAAGGCCTGCGCGCTGCTGTCGGAGGCGGTGGTTTCCGCCGGCTGCATTCCCATGGTTGCCATGACGTCGTCACCCATGCCGCAACCACTGACCACGAGTGCCGCGCAGGCCATGGCCGCGCTTGCCGTTCTTGGTCCGCCTAGATGCACGCTTCCAAGGTACCGGCTCGAATGAGCGACCCCGGGAAACGTTTGCCAGATGTGACCTGCGGCGTTCCTATCGGATCGCGGCGGACAGGTCGCCCGACAGTGCGGCGAGCTGCGGCGCCCAGCTGCCCCAATCGTGCTGGCCCGAGGTCGGGAAGTCGAAGTGACCGTTGTGCCCACCGACGGCCCGGTAGTGCTGGTAGAACGTGCGGTTGCTGCCGGCGGTCTGGTCGCAGACGCCGATCATGGCCGCCGGGTCACTGCAGTCCGTCGTGCCGGGGCTGTACACCCACAGCCGAGTGTTGTTGGCGTTCAACAGGTTCACGTGAACGTCGGGATCGTGCCACTTCCAGCGACCGAGCTGGGCGGCACCCCACATGGCTTGGGTGTTGACCCCACCGAAGCTGGCGAGCCCGGCGGTGATGGCGCCGTTGTAGGCGGTCTGCGACGGCGTCAGAAAACCCGACAGCGAGCCCGCGTAGCGGAACCGGTCCGGGTGGAACGCGGCGAGCGCCATGGCGGCGTAACCGCCCTGGGCCGCACCGACGACGCCGTGCCCGCTCGGGGCCAGGCCCTTGTTTGCGGCCAGCCAGTCCGGCAGCTCCTGGGAAAGGAAGGTGTCCCACTGCTTACTGCCGTCGGCTTCCCAGTTCGTGTACATGCTCCAGGCACCGCCTGCGGGCGCGGCAACGGAGATGCCGGTGCCCGCCAGGGTGCTCATCGCGTTGCCCGCCGTGACCCAGTTACTGGTGTCCGGGGCGGCGTTGAAGGCGTCCAACAGGAACACGGCGTGCGGACCACCGGCCTGAAAGGCGACCGGGATGTCGCGGCCCATCGCCGCCGACGGAACCATCAGGTATTCGACGCCCTCGGCCTTGGCGGTGTGGGGGCTCGCCAGCCACAACCCGACGGCAAGCGTCAGCGCGCACATCGTCTTGAACAGTGTCGAGAGCAGCCTCATACCCATGTCACCAATCTGTTGATTCGCGTTGTAGTGAACCACATCACGGCGACGGGGCGCGCCGTAAACGAGTGACGGCGGCGACCCCCGAGGGGATCGCCGCCGCCAGTCGATCTGTTTTTGCTAGCGCCTAGGAGACGGGCGTCGGAACGGCGTTCAGAACGCGCTGGACGTCCGGCTTCATCGCCTGCAGCTGCTGTCCCCAGTACGGCCAATCGTGCGTGCCGGCCTCGGGGAAGTTGAACACGCCGTTGTTGCCACCGGCGGCCAAGTAGTTCTGCTGGAAGGTCTTGTTGGTGCGCAGCGTGAAGCTCTCGAGGAACTTGGCGGGCAAGTTGTTGCCGCCAAGGCCGCTCGGGGTGCCGTCGCCACAGTAGATCCAGATGCGCGTGCCGTTGCCGACCAGCGTCGCCATGTTGACCATCGGATCGTTGTACTTCCACGCCGGGTCGGTCTCGGCCGGGCCCCACATGTCGTCGGCCTTGTAGCCGCCGGCGTCACCCATCGAGGTGTTGACCAGACCGGGCCACCAGCCCTCGGAGAGGTTCAGGAAGCCGGACAGCGACGCCGCGTACTGGAACTGCTGCGGGTGGTGGATCGACAGCGTCAGCGCCGCCGAACCGGCCATCGACAGGCCGATCGCCGCGGTGCGGGTGGAGTCGACGCCCTTGTTGGCGGACAGGTACGCGGGGAGCTCCTGGGTGAGGAATGTCTCCCACTTGTAGGTCTGGCAGACGCCGGTCTTCTTGCTGCAGGCCGGCTTGTACCAGTCGCTGTAGAAGCTGGACTGACCGCCGACGGGCATCACCATCGACAAGCCCGAGCCGTTGTACCACTCGAAGGCGGCGG
The DNA here is from genome assembly GCA_006864685.1 of Mycolicibacterium hodleri. Classification (GTDB taxonomy): domain Bacteria; phylum Actinomycetota; class Actinomycetes; order Mycobacteriales; family Mycobacteriaceae; genus Mycobacterium; species Mycobacterium hodleri_B. The sequence continues at coordinate 78,481 of VIFX01000026.1, forward strand.
TGTTGATGTCCCAGCCGTTGAAGTCGTCCTGCGCACGCAGACCGTCGAGCATGTACATCGACGGCGAGTTGGGTCCACCACTCTGGAACTGGACCTTGATGTCACGGCCCATGCCCGAGGACGGAACCATCAGGTATTCGACCGGCAGTCCCGGCCTGGAGAACGCTCCCGCTGTCGCCGAGCCTCCGACGACGCCGACCAGTCCCGACAGCGTTCCAGCTGCCAGGGCCGCAACCGCAGCGCGGCGCGCCATCTTCCCTACGAAACTCATGCTTGTATAGATCCTTTTCGTTTGAATGCCGCACGACAGACCCGCTGCGTGCCGCTGTAGTCAACCACACACGAGAGCGAAAACTCTCTCTCGCACGTGTCTTGCCTGGTCACCCTCTCAACCATTGAGCGTGGCAATCAGGTCGGGCTTCAGGGCCTGTAACTGCTGGCCCCAGTAAGCCCACGAGTGGTTTCCCTCGTTCGGGAAGACGAACGTGGCATTGCTGCCACCAGCCTTGGCGTACCTCTCCTGGAACCTTTTGTTGCTGTTGACGGCGAGCGATTCCAAGCTGTTGGCGTTGAACGACTGCCCGGGGTCGACGCTCTCGTCGAGCGGACCTCCACCGGGCGCGCAGTAGATCCACAACCGCGTGCGGTTGGCGACGATGCGGTCCACCTGAAGGACGGGATCGTTGCGCTTCCACGCCGAATCCCACGGCGGTCCCCACATGTCGTCGACGTTGTATCCGCCGGCGTCGAGCATCGCCACCCGGATGGCCTGCTTCATGAAGAGCGTCGACGGGTTGAGGAACCCCGACAGTGAGGCGGCGTAACCGAACTGGGCGGGGTGGTACGCCGAGAGAATCAGTCCGGCGCCGCCTGCCATCGACAGCCCGACGACGGCGTTGCCCGTCGGTGAGACCTGCTTGGCCGAGGCGAGGTAGGCGGGCAGTTCCTGGGTCAGGAACGTCTCCCACTTATAGGTATAGGTCTGCTTGTTGAAGCTCGACGGCGAGTACCAGTCGCTGTAGAAGCTGGACTGGCCGCCGACAGGCATGACGACGTCGACTCCCGACTGGTCGAACCACTCGAAGGCGGGCGTGTTGACGTCCCAGCCGTTGAAGTCGTCCTGAGCGCGGAGGCCGTCGAGGAGGTACACCGCCTTGCTCGGCGCGGGATCCGGGACGGGCGCCAGCGCGGCGCCGGACTGGTACTGCACGCGGATGTTTCGGCCCATCGCCGCCGAATAGACGTCGAGATACTCGACGGGCAGCCCCTCCCGGGAGAAGGCCGACGCCGTGGGAGTTGTACCCGCGAGGTCACCCGTCGCCACGAGGGCGGGCAAAGCCAACGCCGCGACGAACGCCGGCAATACGCGGCGGAGTCCCGGTCTGATCCACATCGGTCTATGTATCGCCTTGGCGGGACGGGCCGTTACACGCCGGTAAGGGTCACGGCCCCGTGGCGGGCATGCCGGTGTAGGGCGGCACCTTGGGCGGCGGCGGTTCGAGCCCGCATCGGGCCAGTTCGTAGCGGGGGACGCGGTCGATCCGGTACTTGGTGAACGTCCACGCGTTGACGACGTTCGAGGCGAACCGCTTGAGCCCCAGCGGACCGCGCACCGACGTCAGCATCGCGTCGGTCTCGGGGCACGTGAGCGCGACCTTCGCCTGCGCCACCCAATCCTCGTCGAGGTAGGGCGGGATGTAGGGCCGCATCGGCAGGAACGGCCCCTCGGCAACCGCCCAATCGGGGAACAGGTTCTTGTCGTGCCCGATGCGCGCGTCGTCGAGACGCGCAGTGTGCGCGGCCAAGGGGTTGGCCAGCCCGATCTGGTCGATGACCCGGACGTCGAGTCCGACGTTCATGCCGAGCATGCCCAAGTTGGTGAAGAAGACGGTGTGCGGACCGCGGCGCTGCTTCTCCGTCAAAGGAGGTTCGCCAGGCGGCGGGGGTGGCGGCGGGATCGCGGGCACCACGTCCCACTGGTCGTAATTGCCCGACGGCAGCAGAAGCGCACCCTCCGGGGTGTTGTCGATGGCCGCCAAGACGGCGCGCATCCGCGGATAGTCGAGGTAGTCGGCCGCGGTCAGCGGGTGGGCGTGACCCGTCGCCTGGGCATAGAAACGACGTTCGTCGACGATGCCGGAGGCCGTCACCCGGGTCGCGTCGCTGCCGAGACCCGGCGAGTTCGCCGCCCACAGTGACCAGCCGACGATGGCCAACCAGAACACCGACGACGCGCCGGCGAGCAGGTAGCCGGGTCCCTGGACCGCGCGCATGCCGGACGGAAGCACGATGGGGATCACCGACACCGGCGCGAGCAGGCAGAACAGCGGGGTCAACAACACCCGGCCGTGCATGAAGTCGCCGCCCTGGCGGACCCAGTAGACCGCTTGGACCAGACCACTGGCAGCCATGAACACGACTACCGCAGTGGGGCTTTGGACCACGCCCGTCCACCGACCGCGGGTGCGGGTGGCCGGTCCGCGCTTGCGCCACAGCAGGCTGCGGACCCCGAGCAGCAGCAGGCCAAGGCCCCCAAGCAGCACCAGGGGGATCCACAGCAGATACGGATGGTTGAAGTTGGTGAGGTAGACGAAGCCCTGGGACCACTTGGACCCCGACGCGTCCTTCGCGACGGCGGTGCCAGGCACCAGCAGCCCGTAGTAGCCCATGCGGAACACCTGGTACAGCACGGGCAGCAGGCCGCCCGCGACGACGATGAGCACCCGCCGGCGCCAGCCGTGTGCCGCGACGAGCATCATCACCAGGGCGACTCCGCCGATCAACGCGAGCTCTGGTCTGATCAGCACGCTGAGTCCCGCGACGAAGGCCAACGTCGCCTCGAAGACCCGTCCCGTCGCGTTGCCGCCTGCCTCGTTCGGTGCGGGCGGATGGAGCCTCGGCGCCTGGGACCAACAGACCATCAGCCACCAGAGCAGACCGAGATAGGCCAGTACCAAACCGTTTTCGAGCCCGGAGGTGGCGAAGTCGCGGGCCGGCGGGATCGCGATGTACACGATCGCCCCGGCGGGTAGGAGAAGTGCCTGCCTGCCGCGCAGGCCGGGAGCGTAGAGCCGGCCGGTGCCGAGCATCACGAACACGATGCCGGCGACGCTGAGCACCAGCGTCAGGGTCAGCACCACGTACTCGAGCTGGAGTGGGCCGCCGATCCAGGCGGCGAAGGTAACGAGGTAGGTCCACACCGTCGACGTGTTGGCCTCGACTCGCTCTCCGGAGTTGAAGACTGGGCCGTTGCCCGCCAACAGGTTCCGCACGGTGCGCAAGACGATCAGGCCGTCGTCGGCGATCCACCTGCGCTGCCAGGCGCCCCACGCGAACAGGACCCCGACCACCACGACGCTGATCCAGAGGCTGATGCGGACCGTGGGGGTGAAGCGGAAGGCCGGCCAGCGCGCCAGCCAGACCGCCAAGTCGGGCCCTTTAGCTGAAGTAGGCCGCTGCACAGACGCTTCCGATCCATGCCACGGCAAGCAGCTGAAGCACCCGGTCGCGCAGCGCGATGTCCTCCGGCTCGCCGGCGAGGCCACCGTCGACGTCGACGGCATAGCGCAGGATCGCGATGGTGAACGGGACCATCGACACGGCGTACAGGGAGCCGCCCGCCATGCGGTCACGCTCGAAGGCCCACAGGCCATAGCAGAGCACGACCGCGGTGGCCGACAGGGTCCAGACGAAACGGAGGTAGGTGCTGGTGTACCGCTCCAGCGACTTTCGGATCTTGGCGCCGGTGCGCTCGGCGAGCTGCAGTTCGGCGTAGCGCTTGCCGGCCGCCATGAACAGCGAACCGAACGCCATGACGAGCAGGAACCACTGCGACAGTGGGATGTTGGCCGCGACGCCGCCCGCGATGGCGCGGATGAGGAAGCCCGACGACACGATGCAGATGTCGAGCACGGCCTGGTGTTTGAGACCGAAGCAGTAGGCCATCTGCACCGCGATGTAGATGCCCATCACCAATGCCAGGTTTGGCGACACGTACCAGGACAGCGCCATCGAGACGAGGCCGAGCACGACCGCGAGGCCGAAGGCCAGCGGCACGGGCACCACGCCTGCGGCGATGGGGCGGTTGCGCTTGGTGGGGTGCGCGCGGTCGGCCTCGACGTCGCGGGCGTCGTTGACCAGGTAGACGCAGGAGGCTGCGAGGCTGAACGCGACGAACGCGATCAGGACGTGGACGACGTCGTCGAAGTCGAACCGGACGTCGCGACCCAGCGCTGCCACCGGGGCGGCGAGCACCAGCAGGTTCTTCACCCATTGGCGTGGCCGGACCGCCTTGACCAGTCCGGCGGCGAGGCTCTTCGGCGGGCCTGCCACCGGGGGAGCTTCCTCACTCATGCGTGCCCACCTGTTTCCTTCCGGTCTGCAACCGCGCCGACCGCCTTGGCGACGACAGCGCCGACTGCCACTCCAGTGAGCACGTCCGTCGGATAGTGCACGCCAAGCACCAAGCGGGACACCGCCATCGGCGGCACCACCAGCAAGGGCAGCCGAACCCCCGACGCCCTTGCCAACAAGATCGCCGCGGCGGTGGTCGACGTGGCGTGCGCCGACGGGAAACTCAGGCGACTCGGCGTCGAGACGTTGACGGCGATCGACGGGTGGTGCGGACGCTCACGCTTGACCACCCTCTTGATGACGACGGCGGCGGCGTGGGCGAGGAACGCCCCGACCCCGGCCGTCAGCCAGGCTCGCCGGCGCTTCGGCTGCAGCAGCGCCCCGAGGACGGACACCCCGATCCAGCCCGCGCTGTGTTCGCCGAAGTGCGACAGGGCGCGAGCTCCCGGAAGGACGCCTGGGCGTCCGGCGAGGGTCGACTGGACGGCGACCAGCGCCGCGTCCTCGCCCCGCAGGGTGTCGGTCACCGGGACACTTCCGCGGGTGCCTTCGCAGCGGGCAACAACACCGTCTCCCACTTCTGCGTGCTGGTCAGCTCGGGCAGCGCGCCGCGGTACACCTTGCGCATCCTGTTGAACTTGCGGAGCAACAGGCCTTGCCGCTTCAGGGATTCGCGGAGCAGGTCGAACATCTTCGCCCGGTCGCGCTGGCGGTACACGACGCCACGGCCGTCGGCGGTGGTGACGGTGACGCCGTCGACGCGCGACAGCGAGAACCAGCGCGCGTCCTGCGTGGCGACGTTGATCTGGGGCCGGACGTGGTGCTGCGGATCGTGGGCCTTCAACTGGTGGATCACGCCGCGCGTGAGACGCACCGCGATCGCGATCGGGCTGACGGGGATCTGAACCTTCTTGCGCCACCGCTTGTCCGACGGCGTCGGCAGCGAGGTCGCGCTCGGCAGCACCACGGCGTCGGGGAACTCGGTGCGCATCTTGCGCACCGCGGGCAGTGCCGACTCCAGGATGGAGAAGATGTGTTCCGGACCGGCGAGGAAATCGTCCATCGCCTTGTTCTGAATCGCGACCGTCGAATACTCAAGGCACAGAAGGTGTTTGACGGTGGCCTTGAAGTGGCTGGCGACGAGGCCTGCGATGCTGCCGTCCCAGTGCATGGCGGCCACCACCAACCGGTTGCGCAGGTGGAAGTACGCCTGCCAGTCGATGGCGTCGTCCTTGTCGCTCCACGCCATGTGCCAGATGGCCGCGCCAGGCAACGTCACCGTGGGGTAGCCGTGCTCGCCGGCGCGAAGGCCGTATTCGCAGTCGTCCCACTTGATGAACAGTGGCAGCGGCTGACCGAGCTCCTCGGCGACCGACCGCGGGATCATGCACATCCACCAGCCGTTGAAGTCGACGTCGATGCGGCGGTGCAGGAGCTTGCTGCGGTACTCCTCTTCCGCGGCAAGCGGATACTTCGCGAAGTTGTGGTCGTACTCCGTGTTCACGGCGTTGGTCCACATGAAGTCCGCCTGGCCGACCATCTCGCCCATGACGTGCAGGTGCGACGGCTCCTGCAGGTTGAGCATCTGACCGCCGACGAGCGTCGGGACCTTCGAGAAACGGTTGAACGCGAGCGCCCGCAGGATCGAGTCGGGCTCGATGCGGATGTCGTCGTCCATGAACAGAATCTGCTCACAGTCGGTGTTCTTCAGCGCCTCGTACATCACCCGGCTGTATCCGCCGGAACCGCCGAGGTTGGGCTGGTCGTGGATCCTCAGCCGGTCGCCAAGGGCCGCAGCCGCTTCGGCGAAGCCGGGATGGTCCACGGCCTTGTTGGTGCCCTGGTCGGTGACGATCACCGCCGAGATCACCTCGTCGACCAAGGGATCCGACGTCAAGGTCGCCAATGCGTTGACGCAGTCCGACGGGCGGTTGAAGGTGGGGATGCCGATCGCGACGTTGGCCCGGCTTGGCGCGGGTTGCGGTGCGTACCACCCTGCCCGGTGCACCGTCACGTTGCTGTCGGTGGTGATGTCGAACCAGATCCAGCCACCGTCTTCGAAGGCGTCCAGTCCGATCTCGAACTCGGCGACGGCGCTGGTGTCGGCGTCGACACTGGATACGGCGCTGCCGCCCACCGTGATTCGAGCTCCGGTGGACTTCGAGCGGTAGACGTCGACCCGGGCGCTGCCGGTCAGCTCGACGCGCAGCACCACCGATTCGAGGATCGACCACCGTCGCCAGTAGCTGGCGGGGAAGGCGTTGAAGTAGGTCGCGAACGACACTTCGGACTCCGCGCCGATCTCGAGCGTGGTGCGCGTGCGGGCGTGCGCGCGACGCGCGTTGGTGCTCGATTCTTCGATGTAGAGCTTGCGCACGTCCAGCGGTTCACCGGGGCGGGGCAAGATGATGCGCGACAGCAGGCTGACCGCCTTGGACTGTCCGGTGTCGAGCGCGCCCGACGGAGTGTCATTCATGCTCAACTGCTTTCTTGGTCATCTGCGGTCGACAACGCACCGCCGTCGCGCAGATGCGGCGCCAGCGTGTTGTCGTACATGTTCAGCGCACTGGCGATCGCCATGTGCATGTCGAGGTACTGGTAGGTGCCGAGCCGTCCGCCGAACAGGACCTTCTCCGACGCGGTCTCGGCGCGGGCCAGCTCGCGGTAGGCCGTGACCATCGCCCGATCCTCAGGGGTGTTGATCGGGTAGTAGGGCTCGTCGTCGTCCTTGGCGAACCGACCGTACTCACGCATGATCACGGTCTTGTCGGTCGGATAGGCCCGCTCGGGGTGGAAGTGCCGGAACTCGTGGATCCGGGTGTACGGCACGTCGGCGTCGTTGTAGTTCATGACGGGCGTGCCCTGAAAGTCACCGGTGTCGAGGACGTCGGTCTCGAAGTCGAGGGTGCGCCAACCGAGGCGACCGGCCGAGTAGTCGAAGTAGCGGTCGAGCGGGCCCGTGTAGACGACGGGGGCGTCGGGGTTGGCAGCGCGCAGTTCGTCGCGGACGTCGAACCAGTCGGTGTCGAGCCGGACCTCGATCCGGTCGTCGGCGGCCATGTTCTCCAGCCACGCGGTGTAGCCGTCGACCGGCAAGCCTTCGTACGTGTCGTTGAAGTAGCGGTTGTCGAACGTGTAGCGCACCGGCAGCCGGGTGATGTTGCTGGCCGGCAGGTTCGTCGGATCGGTCTCCCACTGCTTGGCCGTGTAGTGCTTCACGAACGCCTCGTAGAGCGGGCGCCCGATCAGGCTGATCGCCTTCTCCTCGAAGTTCTGCGCGGTCCTGCTGTCGAATTCGGCGGCCTGTTCGGCGATCAGCGCGCGGGCCTCGTCGGGGGTGAAGTACTTGCCGAAGAACTGCGACACCAGGCCGAGTCCCATCGGGAATTGGTAGGACTGGCCGGCGTGCATGGCGTAGACGCGGTGCTGGTAGCCCGTGAATTCGGTGAACTGCCGCACGTAGTCCCACACCCGCTGATTGGAGGTGTGGAAGAGGTGGGCGCCGTACTTGTGGATCTCGATGCCGGTCTGCGGCTCGGGCTCCGAGTAGGCGTTTCCGCCGATGTGTGGCCGTCGGTCGAGCACGAGAACGCGCTTGTCGAGCTGGGTGGCCGCGCGTTCGGCGATCGTCAGCCCGAAGAATCCGGAGCCGACGATTATGAGGTCAAAGCTGCCGGTGGGCTGGGGCGCAGCGACCCGGGAGGTAGGAGCTGTCATCGGCAGCAAGGGTATCCGACGCATGCGTCGTGACCCGAATGCGTGCTCGGCCGGTCGCCGAGCCGCGGCAGGTCGCAATTCGCTCACGATTGCGCATCGTCACTCTAGACACACCAGTCACAGCCGTACCATCGAACGCGTTCCACAAGAACGCCCGCAGTCCATCTACACGGTCCAAGAAGCCACGGTCCGAGAAAACACGAGGAGACTTCCGTGCCTAACCGTCGTCGACGCAAGCTCTCGACAGCCATGAGCGCAGTCGCCGCCCTGGCCGTTGCAAGTCCAGTTGCAGTTGTCGCACTGTCCGACATGTCCACCACCAACGCCGCAGCGCCGCAGCACCGCGAGTTCGTCCAGGCAGCGCTCGTCACCGACCTGCCAAACGAGCTGCTCGGGGCCCTGTCCCAGGGGCTCTCCCAGTTCGGCGTCAACCTGCCGAGCGGGATCATGGGCGGCGGCGCCCCTTCGGCGGCGACGCTGACCAGCCCGGGGCTCACCGCTCCCGGCTTGACGGCGCCTGGTCTCACCGCACCTGGTCTCACGGCACCCGGCCTGACCGCACCCGGGCTGACGACGCCGGGTCTCACGACCCCCGGCCTCACCACGCCTGGGCTCACCACGCCTGGCCTGACGACCCCCGGTCTCACCACCCCGGGTCTGACGACCCCCGGTCTCACCACCCCGGGACTCACGACGCCAGGGTTGACCGATGCCGGCCTGACCAATCCCGCCCTGACCACGCCGGGGTTGACCACGCCGGCGGCCAACACCGGCCTCGGCCTCGGGGTCCCCGGCGCCGGCGAGGTTCCGATCGCCTCGCCGATCGGCCTTGACCCGACCTCGGGCACCTACCCGATCCTCGGTGGCGACCCCTCGCTCGGCCTCGGCGTTCCCGCGGCCAGCAGTGGAGGCGGCGGATTGCTCGGCGACATCAACAGCGCCGCGGACTCCCTCGGTGCCGGCCAGGCGATCGACCTGCTCAAGGGCATGGTCATGCCCATGATCACCGGAGCCATCCAGAAGAGCGCGGCGGCGGCCATCCCCGCCGCGGCGGCAGCACCGGCGGCAGTTCCCGCCGCCTAGTTCTTGCGACGAAACGGCACCGCAGAAGCCATCGGGATACCCCGGGGAGCTCTGCGGTGCCGTTGCGCGCGAGATGTACCCCCGGGCACGCCGTGTCGAAACACTGGTAACACCTGACACATACGTAACATCGGTCCGTGCCGTGTCGTCGCCAATTGCCGTCGCTGCTGTTCTCTGCCGTCGCAGCGACCGCAGTCATGATGCCGCTGGCCATGTTCGGCCTGCCCGGTGAACCCGACCAGGCACCGCTGGCCACCACTCCCCTGATCGTCGAACGCCCCCTTGACGGCGTCGGTGGCGGCGAAACCGTTCGCGAACTGCACCAGGACACCCCGTTCGCCATGGTCGCGCTCACCGCCGACGACCTGACCGGAACCTCGGCCCGCGTACGCGCCAAGAAGGCCGACGGCTCCTGGGGACCCTGGTACGAAGCGGAGAGCCTCGAGGGCGTCGGCCCCGACGGCGGACTGGTGCGCGGCACCGAACCCGTCTTCGTCGGCCACACCACCGACGTCCAGATCGCCGTCAACCGCGCAGCGCCTGCCCGGCCGGCCGTCGTTCCGTCCCCTCGGGGACCGGGCCTCGGATACGTCCCCGTCAACGTCGAACGGCCGCTCAGCCAAGACCTCAAGGCCGTCTTGATCAGCCCCCCGCAAGCGCCGGTCGACATCTCGTCGCTGCCACCGGAGGCCGCGACGCCGCCCGGGGTGCCACCCGCGGTCATCGGTCGCACCCAGTGGGGCGCCAACGAGTCGGAAGTCTGCGGAAACACGGTGTACGACAGCGGAGTTCGCGCGGGCATCGTCCACCACACCGCAGGCAGCAACGACTACACCCCCGAGGACTCGGCAGGCATCGTCCGCTCCATCTTCGAATATCACACCCGCACGCTTGGCTGGTGCGACATCGCCTACAACGCCATGGTCGACAAGTACGGCCAGGTGTTCGAGGGCCGGGCAGGCGGAATGGATCGGCCCGTCGAGGGCGCCCACACCGGCGGCTTCAACACCGACACCTGGGGTGTGGCGATGCTCGGAAACTTCGACCTGGTCCCGCCGACACCCATTCAGCTGCGCACCACGGGCCGGTTGCTCGGCTGGCGCCTCGGCCTCGACCACGTCGACCCGCTGGGAAGCGTCGTCCTGACCTCGGCGGGCGGATCGTTCACCAAGTTCCCACGTGGCACCGCCGTCACCCTGCCCACGATCTTCACCCACCGCGACGTCGGCAACACCGACTGCCCTGGAAACGCCGCCTACGCGGCCATGCCCCTGCTCCGGGACACCGCCGCCCACTTCAACACCCCCATCGGGCCACGAGACCTCGCCGACACCCTGCGCGGCGGGGCGATCTTCGGAAAGTGGGCGGCAATGGGCGGCGAGGCCAGCCCGCTGGGCGCCCCGCTGACGCCGGAAACACCTGGCGACGGCGCGTCGCGCTACGTGACCTTCGACCATGGTGCGCTGTACTGGTCGCCCGACAGTGGCGCCGAACCCGTCACCGGCTCCATCTACGAGGCGTGGGGCAAGCTGGGCTTCGAACGCGGGGCACTGGGACTGCCGACCAGCGGCGAAATCCAGGAACCGCAGTGGATCGTGCAGAACTTCCAGCACGGCACCCTGAACTTCGACCGCGAACACGGCACCGTCACCCGCGTCATCGACGGCGTCGCGCTCGAAATCCCGCTCGACCAGGGCGAGGCTCCCGTCCAACTGGAGCGCTTCACCCCCATCGGCAAGAAGGCCTGACTAGAGCCACCACCGCTCGAGGACGCGCGCCAGCCCGTCGTCGGTGTTGGGCGTGGTGACCTCGTCGGCCGCCGCCTTGGCCTCCGGATGGGCGTTGCCCATGGCGACGCCCAGCCCTGCCCAGAGCAACATCGGGATGTCGTTGGGCATGTCGCCGAACGTCACGACGTCTTCGGCCATGATGCCGAGCGGCGTGGCGACCTCCGCGACGCCGGTCGCCTTGCTGATGCCCAGCGGCACCACCTCGATCAGACCGTTGTTGGTCGAATACGTCAGATCGCCCTGGAGACCGACGTGCGGCGCCAGTGCCGCCGCCATGTCCGCGCTTTGGGCCCCCGCCTTGCGAATCAGCAGCTTGACCGCAGGTGCGCTCAGGACGTCGGCCAGGGACACCTCGGTGTTGTCCGGGTTGAGCCAGGCGTGCTCGTACCCCGGCGAGCTCAAGAACTGCGGTGTCGCGGCGTCGTGAGCGCTGCGTCCGACGCGCTCCACCGCGAGTCCGGCTCCCGGGATGACGCGGGTGGCCACCTCGGCGAGCTCCGTGAGCACCTCGACCGACAGCGTCCGGGACCACAGGATGCGGTCGGTCGAGGAGTCGTACAGCACTGCCCCGTTGGCACAGACCGCCATGGGAGCAAAGCCCAACGCCTCCACCACCGGGGGGATCCAGCGCGGCGGACGGCCGGTGGCGAGCACGAACTGGGTGCCCGCGTCGACCGCGGCCATGACGGCCGACTTGGTGCGCGGCGTGACGAGCTCGTCCTGGTCGAGCAGGGTGCCGTCGACGTCGGTGGCGATGAGAAGTGGCAGCACTAGTGGTCCCCCAACTCCCGACGAGCGCGTTCGGCAAGCTCGGCTTCTTCGCGCACTATCGCCTCTTCCATGGTCGGGGCGCCTCCACCGAGGCGACGCGGCACCCAGTAGGCGCCCTCTGGATGATCGTAGGACCGCTGCACCTCGTCGAGCAGTTCGCCCATCTCCGCACGCAGGTGGCGCATCAATTCCTCGGCTGACCCGGCAGGCGCCAACGGCGGGCCTGCGGCGACCGTGATCGGAAATTTGTTGCGGCCCAGGTGTCGTGGATGGTCCTTTGTCCAGACGCGATGTGCACCCCAGACGATCAGTGGGACGATCGGCACCTGCGCCTCCAACGACATCCGCGCCGCTCCGGTCTTGAAGTCCTTGAGCTCGAAGCTGCGGCTGATGGTCGCCTCCGGGTACACGCCGACGAGTTCGCCCTCCCGCAGCCGCGCCACCGCCACCGCGTACGCCCCCGCACCCGCCCGCCGATCCACCGGGATGGTCTTGGTGTGCCGGATCAGGAAGTCGACGAACTTCACTCGCTGCATCTCCGACTTGATCATGAAGCGCAGCCGCCGGCGGCGCTGCATGACGCCGAGGGCGGCGGGCAGCCAGTCGAAGTAGCCGGTGTGGTTGATCGCGATCACCGCGCCACCGTCGGCCGGGATGTTCTGCAAGCCCCGGTAGGTGATGCGCGCACCGGTGACTCGCACGGCCGTCGTTGCCGTGATCTCCAAGGTGCGGAAGACCGGCTCCATGGTGCTATTCCGTGGACTCGTTTCGTTGCGCGCGCCTGGCCGCCTTCTCGGCCGCCTCGTCGGCGTCCATTTGATTGGCCTCGGCGAGAGTCGGTGCGCCGCCGCCCATCCGGTGCGGAACCCAGAACTCGCCGGCCGGGTGACGGCCGTAGGAGGCCTGTACCTGCTCGAGGAGGTGCTGCATGCGCGAGTGCAGCAGCGCCGTCAGCTCGGCGGCGGGCAACGTCGGCATGATCGGTTCGCCGACGGCGATCGAGATGGGCACCTTGGGCCGCCGCATGTTCTTGGGGTGCCCCTTGGTCCAGACGCGCTGGGCGCCCCAGACGATGTGCGGGACGATCGGCACGTCGGCGGCAATCGCCATGCGCGCGGCGCCCGACTTGAATTCCTTGATCTCGAAGCTTCTGCTGATCGTCGCCTCCGGATAGACGCCGACGAGCTCGCCCTCCTTGAGCCGCTGGCAGGCCGCGGCGAACGAGGCCGCCCCGCTGTCGCGGTCCACCGGGATGTGGCGCAGGCTCCGCATGATGGGCCCGCTGACCTTGGAGTCGAACACCTCTCGCTTGGCCATGAAGCGCACCTTGCGGCCGAGCCCCTGTTCGTAGGCGGGCAGCCCGGCGAAGGTGAAGTCGAAGTAACTGGTGTGGTTGATCGCGATGACGGCGCCGCCGGTGGCTGGCAGGTTCTCCACGCCGGTGACCGTGAACTTCAGCCCCTGCAGCCGCCACACGCAGCGCGCGAGGGTGATGACAGTTCCGTATACCGGTTCCACGACTCATCAGCCTAGTGCCGTCGTGTTCATCGCAGGGTGGAAGGTCCCACGTGGAAGGGTGTGTACGGTGACCCGCCCCGCCGAACCCCTTGCCGTTCCGAAGCACGTCGCCGACCTCGCAGGTGATCGCGAGGTGACCGCTGTGTGGCTCAACGACCTCGGCGGCGTCACGTTCTCGCTGGCCGGCGAGGAGTTCGTCAAGGTATACCCGGAACAGCACGCCGCACTGCTGGTCGCCGAGGCGGAGCGGATGACGTGGGCCATCGAGTACCACTCCGTGCCCAAGATTCTGTCGACGGGACCGGGCTGGCTGCACACCGCGGCACTGCCGGGACGTTCGGCCGTCGATCCCGACTGGATCAGGCGTCCACGTACCGCCACCCGGGCGATCGCGCAGGGCCTGCGACTGCTGCACAACGCGGCGCCCGTCGAGGCGTGCCCGTTCGGCACACCGTCCTGGATTCCCGCCGACGCACCGCCCGCCGACCGGCTGGTGGTCTGCCACGGCGACCCATGCGCACCCAATACCGTCGTCGGCGAGGACGCCCAGTGCAGCGGGAACGTCGATCTCGGCGACCTCGGTGTCGCGGACCGGTGGGCGGATCTTGCGGTGGCGACGATGTCACTGGATTGGAACTACGGGCCGGGGTTCGAGGCGGAGTTCTTCGACGAGTACGAGATAGACCCCGACGACGAGCGGATCGCCTACTACCGCGCCCGCTGGGAGGAGCAGGCTGGCCTGCCCCGGTAGGATCGAGGCGACGAATACCCCGCAGGGAAGGCAATACGTGCAGGTCACAAGTGTCGGACATGCCGGCTTCCGGATCGATACCACCGCCGGAAGCATCCTCTGCGATCCCTGGGTCAACCCGGCCTACTTCGCGTCATGGGTTCCGTTCCCGGACAACAGCCAGTTGGACTGGGACCGTCTCGGGGACTGCGACTACCTCTACGTCAGCCATCTGCACAAGGACCACTTCGATCCGGAGCACCTGGCCGCCCACGTCAACAAGGACGCCGTGGTGCTGCTGCCGGACTATCCGGTGCCGGACCTGCGTCGCGCACTGGAGGCTCTCGGCTTTCACCGGTTCTTCGAGACCACCGACTCGACCAAGCACCGGGTGAGCGGCCCCAAGGGCGACCTCGACGTGATGATCATCGCGCTGCGCGCGCCGGCCGACGGCCCCATCGGCGACTCGGGACTGGTGGTCTCGGACGGAGAGACCGTCGCGTTCAACATGAACGACGCCAGGCCCGTCGACCTCGACGTCCTCGAGTCCGAATTCGGGCACGTCGACGTGCACATGCTGCAGTACTCGGGCGCGATCTGGTACCCGATGGTCTACGACATGCCGGCGCGGGCCAAGGAGGCGTTCGGCATCCAGAAGCGTCAGCGTCAGATGGACCGCTGCCGGCAGTACATCGCCCAGGTCGGCGCCACCTGGGTGGTTCCGTCCGCAGGCCCACCGTGCTTCCTCGACCCGGAACTGCGCGACCTCAACGACGATCACGGCGACCCCGCCAACATCTTCCCCGACCAGGTCGTGTTCCTCGACCAGATGCGTGCCCACGGCCACGACCGCGGGCTCCTGATGATCCCCGGTACCACCGCGGAATTCACCGGCTCCGAACTGAATTCGTTGGTTCATCCGGTTGACGAGCCCGAGACGATCTTCGGAGAAGGCAAGGCCGACTACATCGAGGCGTTCGCGCAGCGGATGGCGCCGGTGCTGGCCGCCGCCAAGGCCGGCTGGGCCCCCGCCGACGGCGACCCGCTACTGGAGCCGCTCCGGGCCAAGTTCGAGCCGATCATGTTGCAGAGCGACCAGATCTGCGACGGCATCGGCTACCCGGTGGAGCTCCGGATGGGCGAGGAGTCGGTGGTGCTCGACTTCCCGAAACGGACTGTGCGCGAACCGATTGCCGACGAGAAGTTCCGCTACGGTTTCGAAATCGCCCCCGAGCTGGTCAGGACGGTGCTTCGCGACGACGAACCGGACTGGGTCAACACCATCTTTCTGTCCACCCGGTTCAAGGCGTGGCGGGTCGGCGGCTACAACGAGTACCTGTACACGTTCTTCAAGTGCCTGACCGACGAGCGCATCGCCTACGCGGACGGGTGGTTCGCCGAGGCGCACGACGACTCCGCGTCGATCACGTTGGACGGCTGGGAGATTCAGCGCCGCTGCCCACACCTGAAGGCTGATCTGTCGAAGTTCGGCGTGGTCGACGGCACGACGTTGACGTGCAACCTGCACGGCTGGTCGTGGAATCTGACCAACGGCAAGTGTCTGACGTCGAAGGGACACGAGCTCAGGAGCGCCAAGGCGTGAGCCAACCGAATCCGAGCTATGACGACGGCCTCGTCTTGCTGGATCGGCACGCCATCACCCTGCGGCGCTATCACTTTCCGTCGGGGACCTCGAAGGTGATTCCGCTGCGAACGGTCCGCGGGTATCGCACCGAACCGCTTGGCTTGGTGCTCAACCGCTTTCGCATCTGGGGTAGCTCGGACCTGCGTCGCTGGCTGCCGCTGGACGTGTGGCGGCCGGTCAAGTCGACGTTGGTCACCCTCGACGTTCCTGGCACGCGCCCCAGTCCGGCCTTTACTCCGTTGCGCGCCAACGAGTTCACCGCGGTTCTCGACCAGCTGTTGGAGCGTTAAGCCTGCTGGGCCCCACCTCACTCCGCCGAGATCTGCACGGTGGCAGTGACATCCGCCGAACGACGACCCTGGCGCAGAACTCGCGACTAACGCTTCTCCCGCAGCACCGTCGCCTCGAGCAGGCGCTGGACCTGGCGAGTGGCCGCCTTCTCGACCGTCGACCACACCCGGTGCCGCGCCGTCGGCGGGGCGGCAGGCCGCACCGAGACCACGTCGCCGACCCGAAGCAGGCCGGGGCGCGTCACGTCGGCGTAGACGCCGAGGAAGCGGTTCGTCCGGTCGGCCAGTTGACGGGTGACGCCACGATCCAGGTCCAGGCCCGGCTGCGGCCTGGTGGGGACCACGCAGCGGATGGTCGGGATCGTGACGCGCAGGATGGCCGAACCGATCTCGACCTCCCCACCCGCCCAGGCCGTCTCGGGGAACTCCGCATCCGACTGGCCGACGTCGACGAGGACGTTGGGCCGGAACCGCCGCACGTCGTAGGCCTCGGTGGTCGCCGACAACGACGCCAGACTGGTCGCGCTCATCAGGTGTACGGGCGCCAGGTCGACGAAAGTGCCTGGTGGCGTTGAGAACCGGGCCAGCGTGATGATGTCCTTGGTGCTGAACACCGAGGTGTCAGGCAGCGCCTCGGCATCGTCGAGCCCGAAGTCCTTACGCACCTGCGCTTCGCGGAAGTTCGCCAGCGAGTCCGCCATCGTCATCCGGTGCTGGCTGGTGTCGTCGAGCGGCGGCAGCGCGACCAGTCGCACCTCACGGCCGACAAGCTCGGACAAAAGTGCGTGCACCGCGTCGTCGGAGCTCGAGCACTCGGTGCCGTCCGGGAACGTGACGGTCACCTCGGGCACGTTGCCAGGTCCGGCGTCGGGCCCTGGTTCGGACACGTAGGCGGCCGAGCAGCCCAACAGCTTCGGCACCCGTCGCGCCGACGCGGTCACACCGTTCTCGAGGTCGCGGACCGCCCACAGTCGGTCGGCGTGCACACCTCGACGGTCGACGCGGACCGCGTCGACCGTGTGTCCACCCATGGACTTCACCGGGAATCGCCACAACTGGGATACCGCGACGTCCGCCATCGGACCTCCTAACGAGATGAAACCACCTGCCGCAGTTCGGAATAGACGTCGGACTCGGTGTCGTACACCCGCACGATCGCTTCGTCGCCGGGCTGCAGGAAGGTCGACTCGCCGAGCTCCGTGTAGCGGGTCGCACCGATGCCGATCAGCACGTTCGCCGGATGCCCGGACGCCACCATCAGCGCCCCGACGTCTTCCAACGGTGTTTCGGCAGAGCCCTTTTGGTTGGCGAGACGTTCGGTGACCCAGTCGAGGAGCACCTCGCCGTAGTACGAGTACCCGAGCAGTGGGCTGTCGACGCCGTAGCCGTGCTCGTTGCCGTCGGCGGTGCGCAGGTCGCACACCAGGCGCAGGGTCGACGTCGGCCCGTCGGGCGTGAGATCGCCGACGTCGAAGAACTGAGCGGCCACCCCCTTGGAGGCGGGGCCCCAGTTCTTCTTGTGGCTGATCTTCAGTGCGCCCGGCCGACGGATCGAGCAGTCGTTGAATGCGCCGAGGGCGAACGGCTGCAGCGACACCACCGTGTCGCCCTGCCACGCCACGTGGCAGGCCAGCCCGACCTCGGGTTCGATCTGCAAGTTCAGCGGCTCGTCACTCTCGGGCAACAGAATGCTGTCGTTGGACAGCGGAAAGTCACCGAGGAAGCCGTCGTAACCCGGTGCGTACCAAGGGAAGATGCCCTTGGGCGCCGCCCCCTCGCTGGACACGTTCACGAAGTCCGCGGCCTCGCCCGCCTGCTCGAGGTGTCCGGCGAAGTTGCCAGCCACCCCGAACCCGAACCAGGACCGGAGTTCCTCGAGGTCGAGATCGATCGTCTTGAGTTCCTGGACACCCTTGCTCATGGCGTGAGTACCGACTTTCCGACGTAGGGCACCAAGGCGTCCGGGACGCGGACGCTGCCGTCCGGCTGCTGGTGATTCTCCAAGATGGCGACGAGCCAGCGGGTCGTCCCCAGCGTTCCGTTGAGCGTCGCGGCGATCTGCGGCTTGCCGTTCTCGTCGCGATAGCGGATGGAAAGGCGTCGCGCCTGGAACGTGGTGCAGTTCGACGTCGACGTCAGCTCGCGGTAGGTCTTCTGCGTGGGCACCCACGCCTCGCAGTCGAACTTGCGGGCCGCCGAGGAGCCCAAATCGCCTGCGGCGGTGTCGATCACCCGGTAGGGCACCTCGATGAGGGCGAGCATCCGACGCTCGAGGTCCAGCAGGCGCTGGTGCTCGGCTTCGGCGTCCTCCGGCTTGCAGTAGACGAAGGCCTCCACCTTGTCGAACTGGTGAACGCGGATGATGCCGCGGGTGTCCTTGCCGTAGCTGCCTGCCTCGCGGCGGAAGCACGACGACCATCCCGCGTAGCGTCGCGGCCCTTCGGAGAGGTCGATGATCTCGTCGGAGTGGTAGCCGGCCAGCGGGACCTCCGACGTACCGACGAGGTACATGTCGTCGGCCTCGAGGTGGTAGATCTCGTCGGCGTGCGCGCCGAGGAATCCGGTGCCGGCCATCACCTCTGGGCGTACGAGGACGGGCGGGATGACGAGGGTGTGGTCGTTCTCCGTGGCGAGCTTCACCGCGAGCTGCATGACCCCGAGCTGAAGCAGCGCGCCGTAACCCGTCAAGAAGTAGAAGCGCGAACCGGACACCTTGGCGCCGCGCTCCATGTCCAGCAGGCCGAGTGATTCGCCGAGTTCCAGGTGGTCCTTCGGATCGTCGATCGAAGGCGGCTCGCCGACGTTGTCGAGCACCACGAAGTCGCTTTCGCCACCTGGCGGGACACCGTCGAGGATGACGTTCGGAATCGCCATGTGCGCCGAGGTGAAGGCCGCCTCGGCCGCGGCCTGCTCCACTTCGGCGGCCTTGACCGCCTCGGCGAGCTCCTTGGCGCGCGCCAGAAGTGCGGGTCGTTCGTCGGCGGACGCCGCTCCTACGGCCTTGCTGGCCGCCTTCTGCTCGGCTCTCAGATCGTCGGCGGCGGAGATCGCGGAGCGCCTCGTCGCGTCGGCGTCGAGCAGCACGTCTACGAGGGCGGGATCCTCACCCCGGGCCCGTTGCGACGTGCGAACCCGGTCGGGATCTTCACGTAGCAGCTTCAGGTCGATCACGTATGAAACCCTACGTTTGGCGGGATGCCACCCCAACCCCGGGGCACAGCCTCATAACGCTACAACTGCATCTCTTGTCACACGACTCGGCTCGCCTGTCACAATGGACCAGATGTTGGATGCACCCCACGACGCCGAACCGAGCGCAGACGAGGCCGCCCCGCCGTCGCGCCACCCGGCGTGGTGGCGGAGCCTTCAGGCCGAGTCGACGCGGCGAGCGCTGCTTCTGACGGCGCTTGGCGCGCTTCTCATCGCCGGCGTCATCACCGCGATCCCCGGCGGTGGACACGGCGGGCTCCCCGTCGGACTCAACGCAGGCAAGTCCGCCCTTGGCGGCGGTTCGCGCGGAAACGCCACGTTCGACCACGCGGTCCGCGGTACGTGTCTGAACTGGCCAGAGCAGGTTCCGGACGCCGCACAGATCGTCGACTGCAAGGACGAGCACCGCTTCGAGGTCGCCGACCGCATCGACATGAGGACGTTCCCCGGTACCGAATACGGCCCCGACGCCGCGCCGCCGTCGGAGGCGCGCATCAGGCAGATCAGCCAGGAGCAGTGCCAGGCCGCGGCCCGGCAGTACCTCGGGGCGAAGTACGACCCCAACGGCCGGTTCAGCGTGAGCCTGGTCTGGTCCGGCGACAAGGCGTGGCGGCAGGCCGACGAACGCCGCATGCTGTGCGGCTTGCAGCTGGCCGGACCCGACAACCACCAGCTGGCGTTCGCGGGCAAGGTCGCCGACGTCGACCAGTCGAAGGTGTGGCCGGCCGGGACGTGTCTCGGCATCGATCCGGTGACCAATCAGCCCACCGACATTCCCACCGACTGCGCCAAGCCACACGCCATGGAGGTGACCGGGGCGGTCAACCTCGCGGAGAAGTTCCCCGGCCCAGTGCCGCCGGACGGCGACCAGGACCAGTTCGTCAAGGACGCGTGCACGCGGATGACGGACGCGTACCTCGCGCCCGTCGCGCTGCGCAAGACCACCCTCACCCTGATCTACAGCACAATCTCGCTGCCGAGCTGGACCGCCGGAAGCAAACAGGTGTCGTGCAGCATCGGCGCCACCCTGGGCAACGGCGGCTGGTCCACCCTGCTCAACAGCGCCAAGGGGCCGTTGCTCATCAACGGTCAGCCGCCGGTCGCGGTGCCCGACATCCCCGAGGAGCGGTTGGACATGGCGCCGATTCCGCTCCCTCCGGTGGACACGTCGTCCCAGGTGTCGTCGCAGATCGACCTCAGTGACCAGAGCAGCTCGAGCAGCTCGAACAGCCAGGGCAACAACCACCTGCCCGGGCAGCAGGCCACCCCGACCCAGACGCAGACCCAGAGCACGCAGACCCAGAACACGCAGGCTCCGACCTCGACCGCGGGCGCGCCGCCTCCGCTGCAGGGCAACACGTTCCTCAACGGTCCGCCGCCCCCGCCGGGGCCTCAGGGCGACGGCGGTCTGCCGCCGCAGGACGGACCGCCTCTCCCTCCGCCCGCCGGGGATCCCGCCGCGCCCGCGCCAGCCCCGGTTGTCGGCGAGCCCGCACCCGTGATTCCGGTGGTGCCGGTTCCGCCACCAGGGCAGTAGCCACGGTGCCCGTTCGGATGAGCTCGCACCGGTTCGACGAGCTGGTGTCCGACGCGCTCGACGAGATCCCACCCGCGCTTGCCAAGGCGATCGACAACGTCGTCGTGCTCGTCGAGGACCGTCATCCGGAGGAGCCCGATCTGCTTGGGCTCTACGAGGGTGTCGCGTTGACCGAACGCGACTCGACGTACTTCGGGTCGCTGCCCGACACCATCACGATCTTCCGTGACGCGTTGCTCGACATCTGCGAGACCGACGGCGACGTGGTTCACGAGGTAACCGTGACGGTGATCCACGAGATCGCCCACCACTTCGGCATCGACGACGACCGGTTGCACGAACTCGGTTGGGCCTGAATCACTTCAGGCGCGGCATCTCGGCTTCGTCGGTGGGCGGTGCTAGAACTAAGGCATGTCCGATGTCTGTCGCGAGTGCCGGGAGGACCTCGACCACTGCCACGGCACCCTGGTTCACCACGCCTCGTTCTTCGTCGAGTGCACCGATGACTGCGCCACCCCGGACGGTCTGCACTCCTTCGCCGTCGACTGCGAAGCGGTCGGGTGCACGTGCGCGGTGACGTTCGTCGCCTCGGCCGTGTCCTGAAACCGAGCCGTCCTAGCCCATCGGGTCGGCGCTGTGCGCCACGTCCTCGACCGGATGCTCGACCGGTTCGAACGGTGGCGTGAACGGCCCCCACTGCAGGCAGCTCCAGCGGCCGTCGGTGATCGGGCTCAAGACAACGGACTCGGTGTTGGCGAGGTGATGTTCGATGGCGAAGCCGGGGTCGACGCCCGAGAGGGCGGTGCTGACCAACCGGATCGCGGCGCCGTGGCTCACCACCACGACGTCACCCGCCCACGCGTGATCGTCGAGGAAGCGCAGTCGAAGCTGGGTCACCACCGGCAGGTAGCGGTCAAGCACCTGCTGGGCGCTCTCGCCGCCGGGCATGGGGACGTGGAGATCGCCGTTCTGCCATAGCCGGTAGGTGGCGTTGAACTCCTCGTGGGCGTCGTCGTCGGTGCGGTCTTCGAGGTCGCCGGCGTGCACCTCGTGGATGCCGTCCAATTCGACGGTGTCCAGGCCGAGGTGTGCACCGATCTCGGCTGCCGTCTGGACCGCCCGCAGGGCGGTGGAGTGCGCCAACAGCCCGACGGGATGCTCGAGGGAGCGGCCGAATGCTTGCGCCTGCTCGCGCCCCAGATCGGTGAGCGCGGCTCCGGGCGGCCGGGTGTCGAGCCGCCGGGCGACGTTGCCGTGCGACTGCCCGTGACGGACCAGTATCAGTCGACCTGTCATCGGGCGCGCCCCTCTCGAAGTGCGGCCAACCAGTCGGATGCCTCGTCGGTGACCGGCGGTGTCGCACCGACGGCGGTGCCTGTCGACCATGAACCCAGATATCTCACGTCTGCACAACGTCTGTGAAGCGCTCGGAGTGCCTCGGCGACCGGATCGTCGTCGACGTGCCCGACGAAGTCCAGGAAGAAGAAGTACGTCCCCAATTCGACTCGAGTGGGCCGCGATTCGATGCGAACCAGGTCGATGTCGCGGATCGCGAGTTCGGTCATCGCGGCGACCAGGGCACCGGGCACGTTGTCCAGCCGCAAGACGACCGACGTGCGATCCGCGCCGGTGCGCGCGGGCGGCGGGCCGGGCGGGCCGACGAGGACGAATCGGGTTCTGGCGTTCGGCTCGTCGACCACCCCGTCGGCCAGCGTGGCAAGGCCCAGCCGCCGGGCGGCGAGCGCGGTGCTGACCCCTGCGTCGGCCCGGCCTTCGGCGACGTCGTGGGCCGCGGCGGCGTTGGACGTGGTGAGCACCGTGTGGGCGGTGGGGAGGTGCTCCGCCAGCCACCGCTTGACCTGCGCCTCGGCCACCGGGAAGGCGGCGACGGTCTGCACGGCGGAGGCGGCGGTGCCGGGCCGGACGGCGATGCTGAAGGCGACGTCGAGGGTGTGCTCGGCGAAGATTTGGAGCGGCGTGCCCGCGGCGAGGCTGTCCATCGTCGGGACGACAGAGCCCTCGATCGAGCTCTCGATCGGTGCGCAGGCGTAGTCGGCGGCTCCGCGGCGGACGGCGGCCAGCGCGCCGTCGGCGCTGTCGCACGTCACCGGGACTAGCGGCGACGAGTCGGGGATGGCGCCGGCGTCGGCCATCTGCAGCAAGGCCGCCTCGGTGAAGGTCCCCTGGGGACCCAGGTAGGCGACGCGTGGCACGGGTCAACCCTATCGGCACCCGGCCCGTCGCCCACCGACCCGCGGCGCCCATTTCGGAAACACTTGCACCATTCGGTGAGGCTAGCCTAAGTTAGGGTTACCTCATCCGACGGAAGGCAGACGCGATGATCGGCGACGCAACGGCAGGAACGGCCCTGGTGGCACCCACGACGGCCGAACGGATTCGCAGCGCGTGCGCCCGCGGCGGCGGCGCGATGCTGGCCGCGGAAGGCGCCGATCC
>VIFX01000027.1:0-95532 GCA_006864685.1 Mycolicibacterium hodleri
GGCGGTTACGGGCCGATGGCCGCAGGCATGGGGCGTAGCGACAACTCCCGCGAGCACGAATCGGCCTTGAGCACCGACGCCCTCGCGGGTGGAGGCGAGCCAGAGGCCAGCCTGACGGACGGCGGCACGAACTGGCTGCCCGCGGCGGCGACGAGTGACGCCCCGCTGCTCGTGTCGAACGTCAGCTGGGGGCCGACCAGTTCCGCCTTCGACGGCTTGGTCCTCCCCGCCGAGCCGGACATCCCGGTGTACTCCGACCCGCCTGCGTCAACCCTGGAACAGGTGTCCGATCACTGGGTCACGTCCCCGGTCATCGGGCGAGGAACGGAGGCCGACACATGACCGTTGCACTGTCCCGGGAATGGTCCTTCACAGCAGACGAAGTCGGCGCACTGACGTCGCGGACCGGGGCATCCCCGGTAGTGGGATTGCGGCCGCGACACGCCACGGTGGACGTTCGGGACGCCGCCCTGAACCACGCCGTACGCACCCTCACCCAACGGGGTGTCATCGTCGACGGGCTGGTCGATCCCGAGATCGTCTCGGTGCTGCACGTCCTGCAACGGCCGGACCGTGAGCTCGTCATGCGATTGGTGACTCCGGCCGGGGTCGGCCGCATCAGCGTGGCCCGACGAGGCAACTCGACCGCCGTGGGCCGACGCATCGGAGAGCGGCTCGACGTGCGGGTCCTCGGCCCAGGCATTGGGTTGTCCGACGCGGTGGCAACGCTTCTCGACGAGATGCCGACTGCCCAGCCTGCCCCTGTCGAGCCGGTTGGAGCACCGCTGTCGGAGATGACCGAGGCGCTGTCGGATAGCCACGATCCTCTCGTCCTCGCGGATCGCGTCCGCGCGCTGGGTGCCCCTCAGCGGGCCGCCATGTTGTTGGGGGCGGCATTGGGATCCAGGCAGGCGTTCGCCGAGATCGTCTACAGCGCTGTGCTCGAGAACGAAGACGTGATCGCGCGGGTACCAGCTGCCGTGGCGGTCATCTACACCGCACGCGGTCGCGTGATCGCCGTCCCCAGTGCGTCTCCGTCCGGGCAGCTGTGGTCGACGCTGAAGCCGGGATCTGACCAGGTGTTCGGTCAGGCCGTCAACCAGCTCGTCGAACTTGCCGCAGAGAGATGGGAGGTCGGGTAGCCGGGCCGACATCGGAAAGACCCCATAAGCCAGACGATTTCGAAGTTCATCGGGAAGGACCCATTCGCACATGACCGTTTCACTCACCCCGGCCGAAGCCGAGGCCAAGATTCAGCAGATCCAAGAGGCTCGCGGACAGGCCGTGCAGAAGCTGAACCAGATCAGCGACGCGCAGGAGCAGATGCTGTCGGCGAACTGGCAGGGCGGCAGCGCCACGACCTACCAACAGACCTCGCAGGCGCAGCGCGAGGAATTCGACGACATCATCAAGTCTCTCGACGCGACCGTCGAGAAGGGCTCGGAGCACCTCCGGGCCGTCGCCAACATGGACAACGGTTAAGGGACAGGGAGCACAGACATGGCCGACAACATTCTCTACAACTTCGGTGCGAACGCCGGATCTCTCACCGACATCAACGGGATGTTGAACAACATCCAGGAGGTGCGCCAAGACATCGGCTCGATCTTCACCACGCTGATGAGCGTCTACGAGGGCGAGGGCGCGACCGCACTCAGCGCCGCGCACCAGAAGATCGACGGCATGCTGGACGAAGCGGTGAACACGACCGTCAACACCCAGAAGCAGGCCCAGGATCAGCAGGATGCGATGCAGTCCCTCGACCGGGCCAACGCCGCGGCGTTCTGATCGGACCGTGGAGCCGGGGCCCAACCGGCCCCGGCTCCACCTCCGCCATACCCACTGAAGGAGTGGAAACCGTTGACGCAGAACTGGATCGACAGCATGAACGGCCTCAAGAAGGGTGCCGCGAACGGTGACGCCGACCTCAAGCTCACCACGGAGGTTCGCGATGCCTACGTCAAGGCGGTTCACGACTTCCGTGATCTGCTCAACGCCCAATTGAGCAAGGTCAACGGGCTGCCCGGGTACGGCGATCCGGGAGGCTTTCAGTCGGCGGCGCAGACCAAGAGCAACCTCGAGCACGGGTGCAACGAGCTCAAGAGGGTCATCGCCGAGTACACCAAGTACCTCGACGCGTTCGCCGACACGGTCACCGAGGCCGGCAAGTGCTTGATCAAGTCCGGCTAGCCCGGCAGGCGTCGACACACTTCACTGAGACACGCGGATCGAGTCAGGCGACCTAACTTCTGCAACGGCCAGCCGAGTGTTCCACGTAGACAGATGAATACGCGGCGAAGCGGGAATTTCTCCCCATCTTTCGGATTGGAATCATCATGCCTGCTACTCACCCGCCGAACGGCCACAAGTGGCCTGGCACTGACACCTATTACTGGGACCCCGGCAAGGCTCCCGGGGAGCCCGGCTTCGTGGCCCCCGAAGGCTACGTGCCTCCCAACGGGGACAAGTCACCGCCTGCCAAGTCATTCGATGACTACAAGAAGGACCACGTCGACGGCAAGATCAAGGACAACAACGGCGATCCACGTCATGGTGGCGGCAACAACAAGCCGGACGCCACCCTCGGGGATCTGGACGGCAACGGCGCAAAAGTCCAAGCCGCACCAGTGGTTCTGGAGAACTTCGACGGTATGGACTACGAGACCATTCGCAGCCGCATGGAGGGTGTCTCGGAAAACATCGCTCCGGGCTACAACGACACCCTGCACGACGTAGCCCAGCAGATCGTCAAGGGGATGTCGGACTTGCAGGACCGGCTCGACACGCTGGAGAGCGACGGCGGATGGAAGGGCAAGACACACGACGCGGCGATGGCCAACCTCGTGAAGTCTTACGACGTCCCCGAGGAATTCCGCAAGGGCGCGTTAGCACTGGGAGTCTTGAGTGAGTACTACTCACAGACGATGTCGACCAACAAGCACAACATCCTCGACCAGTGGCAGACCTACCAGAACTGCTTGTCGTACTACCCGAACGAGACCGACACGGTCAAGCAGTATTTCAACAGCTTTGCTCGCGACGTGATGAAGAACTACTACGGGCCCGAGATCACGGACATCGCCAATCACCAACCCGCCGTTGGCTCGACGGCGACCCCAGATGTGGGGACGCCATCGGGCGGGGACGGCAACGACAACACAGACGGCAACGGCGGCAACAACAACAACGGCGGCGGTGGCAGTGGTAGCAACGGCGGTGGCAACAACGCGTCGCCACCACCCTTCTCTCCGCCCGATTTGACGGCCAACAGTCCTGGCGGCGGCTCCCCAGGCGGTGGATCACCAAGTGGCGGTGGATCCGCTGGCGCCAATGACACGCCAAAGCAGTCGTTCGATCCGCCGGCTCTGCCGGACATGAAGAGTCCGAGCCTTCCGCCGGAATCCGGTGGGGGATCTGGATCAGGGAGCGAAACAACCTCGGGCCCAGGCACTCCCGGCGGCAGTCCGCCGACCATGCCGACTCTGGGGGCGACCAGCCCGCAGCTGCCGAGCCTCGGCGGCTCCGACAGTCCCTCCAAGACCAGTGGTTCTGGCACGGGCGCCAAGTTCGACCCGTCGACGGTGCTCACCGACCCTAAGTCGATCGAGGCGGCGAACAAGCTGTTCAACGATCCGAGGACGGCGGATGCGGCGAAGAAGCTGTTCGGCGACCCCAAGTTCGCCGATGCGGCCAAGACGCTCTTCGGCAACGGGGCCAAGGGTCTGCTGGGCGATCCCAAGACCCTCGACGCTGCGAAGACGTTGTTCGGCGATCCGGAGGCAGCCGACGCGGCCAAGACGTTGTTCGGGGACCCTGATACCGCAAAGGCCGCGCAGAAGCTGCTCAACGATCCGCACCTGGGCGATCTCAGCAAGAGCCTCAAGGACTCTGGGGCCCTTCAGGCGAACGGCCTGCCGAACCTGGACTCGACGGGCGGAGCCGAAGGCAAGGACCTCAATCGCAGTCTGCTCAGCCAATCCGGACTGAACAACGCCGCCAGCGGGATTCCCGGCCTGGCAGCAGGCCCGGGCGGCAGTTCGTCCGACGGCGCCAGCAGCCTGATCGGAGGCATCATGGACGGGGTCAACCAGATCGTGCAGACCGCCCAGCAAGGGGCGGCTCCGCAACCGCCCGGGTTCGGCGGGGGTCCCGGATTCGACGGCGCTCCCGGGGGACCGGCAGACCATCCCGGTGGCGGTGGGGCTCCCGGCGGCGGTGCAGGCGGCGGTGCTGCCGGACCCGGCAAGATGCACATGGCCACCGCAGGCGCACCAGTGGCGGCGGCGAACTTCAGTCCGATCGCGCACGGCCACGCGCTCAGCGCAGCTGTCGACCCAACGCAGGCGGGGTCCAGCGGCGGCGGTGCGCCGCCAGGCGGTGGTCACGGCGGCGGTGGAAAGGGCGGCGAAGGCAAGGATCACAAGGGCAACAGGGCACTTCGCGGCAGCCACAACGGGCAAGACCTGATCGGCCAGCCCGAGGCGGTGGTGTCCGTCATCGGTGACGACGGCGGGCCGGACTGGAGCGTGGCGACCCCATGAGCGACACGACGACGTCGACGAGAACGCAGGCGGTTTCGCAGCGGAGTGGTGTTGGCCGGGCCGGCCGCGGCGGGGCTTCGCGGCTCGAGGTGGGTGCACTCGACCTGCTCGACCTGCAGCTGCTCAACGAGCGTCACGGCCGCGACTCCTTGCCGTACCCATTCATGCTGACCAGGCCGACCCGCTTCGAGTTCGTCGACGAGGTGGCCCGGTATGCGACGCAACTGCCAGACCGTCTCCGATCGGGAGACCTGGGCGCCTTCGCCAGGTGTCTGGACGCCTGGCCTCGCGCCGACGTCACCGTGGCCGGGCACGTGCAGTACGTCCCGGCGGACACCCCGAGCATCCGCGTGCTGGCCTTCCGCACTGGCCAATCGGGCTACCTGCTGGAACAACGGGCCGACGCAGACGTCGTCGACGTCTACACGCTGTCACCCCTCGAGTTGGGCGCCGCCGTCGCGACCGCCATGAGCCTCGAGGGGCCCGGGCGCCATCCGCACATCGAGATCCCGGAGTACGTGCCGATACGTCCAGCACGTGCCGACACCGACGAAGTCGTGGTGCGTCACGAGGTGTCCGCCGCGTCCGGTGTGAAGGTCTCGGCCTCCGAGTTGTCGGCCTACGCGAAGGTTCAGAGCAACTGGCGGCCGGCAAGGGAGTGGGGGATCGATGCCAACAAGGAGTCCCTGACCTGGATGCGGATGAAGGATGACGGCGATTACCTGGGCGAGCCCGATCGCAGTCGCGGGATCCCGTTGACGACGGCCCTGCTCTCCGAGCGCATCGACGGTCTGATCGCCGCCGACGTCGACCAGTTGCGCGAATCCCGCGAATGGTCCCTTCCCTGAGCACGTTTGATCAACAGAGGCCGATTGGCCGACGTGACTCGTATGGTGTCGCGGCGGTGCTGGCAGACCGGAAGGACGAGCGTGAGCAACGAGTCGATACGAAGTGAATTCGGTGAGGTGCTGGCGTTGGTGCAGGAACAGATGCGCGACCTGTCCAACATCCAGCAGGAACGATCGACGATGATGGCGAGGGCGACGGCCGCCGACGGCATGGTCGAAGTCACGGTCAACGCTCAGCGCACGGTCGTCAAGACCGTCGTCGACGAGTCCTACTTGGATGACCACGAGTTCGCCGAACTCGGCGCACACGTCACCAGCGCAGCGCAGGCGGCGGTCCGTCAGTTGGACAAGCGGTCGGAGGCATTGCTCGCACCGATGAACGAACGGCGCAAGGCAGTGTCCGGGATCGCGGGCAACGTCATCGGACTTCCCGGCTTCCGGGAAGCGCTGGCCGAGGTGACTGCGATGGGCGATTCGCTGCAAGCTGAGCCGACGCCGACCGAGAACGAGGGCGACGACGGTTCGTCGTTCCCGACGATCAGGAGCTGAACCCATGCCGGAGTTCGGTGTTCAGCCCAACGAGCTGCGTTCCACGTCCAAGGATCTGGCCGACGTGAGTACTCGAATGAAAGCCGTGATGTCGCGGTTGTCGGCCAACCTTGCCGCCGAAGGGTCCCCGTGGGGTGAGGACGACAGCGGTAGGAGATTTCGGCACGGCGACAACGACAACGGGTATGACTCACAAAAGGAATGGGTGGACGGGTCGGTGGACGCCAAAGCCCAGTTGCTCGACGAATACTCCGAAGGCTTGCGTACCGGCGCGAACACGCTTGAGCAGACGGATGACGTCTAGCGGCGCAGAGCTGTCGGCGCAATCGCAAATCGGCTGCGCCTGAGTCGCCATGTCCATCGACATTCCCCCAGCGCTGCAGTGGATCTCGTATCTGGCGGGCAGTAAGTGGCCACAGGGCGACGAAGACGGTCTCTGGCGCATCGGCGAGCATTGGCACGCGTCGGCCGCTGAGATGACGGATCTGATCCCCGATCTCAATCGGGTGCGCAACGAGACGATGTCGGTGATCACCGGGGAGACGGCCAGTACCGCGGAGCAGGAGTTCGCGAAGCTCTTCGACGGCGACTACTCGGTGGACAAGCTGGTCGACGCAATGTCGGCATTGGGGGAGACAGCGCGTCAGGCTGGTACGCAGGTCGAGGCGTCCAAGATCGAGATCCTCGTCGGGTTGGCGATGGCTGCCGCCGAGGTCCTCTATGCGATTGCCATGGCGCCGTGGACATTTGGGGCCTCGATGGCGTGGATTCCGGCGATCGAGGCCATCACGATGGCCGCGATCCGCATGCTGTTCAACCAATTGATGCGGGCGTTGGTGCGCCGGGCGGTCGAGGCGTTGACCAAGACCGCGGTGGCGCGGTTGGTCCGAGAGATCGCCGAGGAAACCGTCGAAGAGATCGCCGAGGAACTGATCACCAACTTGGCGATCCAGCAGTATCAGATCGACAAGGGCCACAAGGACAAGATCGACTGGGGTGACGTCGGAGACGCGGCCAAGGGTGCGGCTGCCGGCGGCGCGGCGGCGGGCGCATTCCACAATCCAGCCTTCGGGGCGATGGGCGGTAAGCACGGGAAGGGCGGAATAGGTAACGCATTCGCAGGCGCCGGTGCCTCGTATGGGTCCGAAGTGGTCGCGGGCGTGGCTGGCGCCCTCGCCGTTGGTGGCAACCTGGACGCGGGTGAGATCTTCGCAGGTGGCGCACTGGGCGGCGTGTCCGGGGGCATCGAGAGCTCGCACGGTCACGGTGGCGACGGCGATGATGGCGATGCGCCGCATGGCGCCCCGACCGGCCTGGACGGCGGCAAGAGTCATGCGTTCGACTCCGACGACAAGGGGCCCGACGGCAAGGGTCCCGACGACAAGGGTGCCGGGTCCCCCGATGCGGCGCCTCCGGATGAGAAGGCCGACCCCCACGGGTCACCTCCGCCCTCTGAGCGGTCCGACGGCCCGTCCGACGGGCCGAGGAGTTTGGTATCGGGGAACTCCCACGACTCGGACACGGCGGCAACGGGTGCACCGCAGCCGCAGGCCCAGGACGGCTCACCGGCCCCACGGGGCGGCGGCCAGAACGGTGAGTCAGGTTCCCCGCAGGCCCCGGGCGGCTCTGAGTCCGGTGACGCTGCGACACAGCATGATTCAAGCGGCGGTCCCAACAGCGAGCCGAACTCCGATCAGACCCCACGCGGCGACAACACCGCCAACACCGCAACCCAGCACGAGTCGAGCAGCGACCAGAACAGCGAAACGAGTCCGCAGCAGACGCCGAGTGGTAGTTCCTCCGAGGGAGCCCCCGCGCACCAGGTCGACGGGCAGGATTCGCCTGAACATGCGAGCGGTCAGCCCACCCCGCAGCAGTTCTCCGGCCAGACTGGACCGAGTGCCACCGAACACCACACCATTGGCCCAACCTCCGATTCGTCTTCAGCGCAGCATGACTCGCAGCCCAATCAGAATCCCGGTCGAGGGCCAGAACCCGCGCCACATCAGACGTCCCCGCCATCGGACACCACGGCGACACACGCTGAAACGCCGCCCGCAGTCTCACAGTCACCCGGTGGCGCGTCGCACGAGGCTCCGACCACCGACCATGGGTCACCAACCCAGGCGGATCCGTCACCAAACCATGCACCACCCGCCAGTCGGCAGCCTGACGATGCCGAAGCGTTGCAGGATGATGCACACCAGGCAGCCGGGCCGCCGCCGAGCGACCACTCGTCACATGTCGGTGCTGCACCGTCCGAAAACAATGGCACCGCGAGCGAGCCAACCCCGCCGCCGCCCGCCACTGACACGAATACTTCTACGCCACCTTCGAACTCGTCGATCACGCCCCCGCCGGCCACGACTCCCAGCACGGCACCCTCCCCACCGACCGCGACGCCCAGCGCTCAGACCACCGGGCCGACGTCGACCACGGGCACACAGTCCCCCGCACAGCCGGGCTCGCCCAACACGTCGGCGACACCCACCGCGCCGAACAGCCAAAGCGCGGCCGCGAAGCCGGTGTCGGCGGGCCTGGGGACGTCGTCGAATTCCGCACCGACAGCAGTGTCGAACGTCGCGGGCAGCACCGCCTCGCCACCGACCTCGCGCGCGACGACTGAAGACCAACCCGACGTCGTCGTCGGAGTGGTGCCTGGACCGGCGAGGCCCGTGCCCTCCGCTCCTCCTGCACCTCCGGTGCGTGGTCCAAGGAAGACGGCGCCCGACGGCCGCAATACCTACGCCGCACGACAACCGAGCGGTCCGGCGAACCGTACCCGCCCCGCCCCGTCGTTCGAGAATCCGGCCACGGCGTCCGCGCGCCCGACGGATGCGGACGCGGAGACGGTGCACGAGCAAGAGGTCGCCACTGCCCAGAAGAACGAGCGGGAGCAGAGAGTGTTCGGGGACTTCGGCGATCTCGAGGTCGTGCCGGTGAAGTTCAAGGAAGGACAGTCGCTCGGCGGCAGCAGCGGCGTGCACCTGCACGAGGTGGACGGCCGGAAGGTGGCGATCAAGCCGGGTCGCGGAGTGCGCGCCGTGAAGACCGAGCTGTTCGCCCAGGCCCTGTTCCGCACGACCGGAGCTCCCACCCTGCGGGCGAAGCCGGTCCTCGTCGAGGGCGAGGGTTCCCAAATCCATCTGATGTCGGACTTCCTGGACGGCAAAATGCCGGACGAATCGGTCCACGCGCAGTTCGCCGGACATCCCGACGTTGCCCGATTCGCTGCCGCGGACATGCTGCTCAGCAACTGGGACAGTCACAAGAATGATGCCTACATCGCCACGGGGCGGCGAGTGGTGCGGATCGACGTCGGTGGCTCACTGGACCTTCGCGCGCAGGGCGCGATTCGCGAAGGATGGACGACAGCCGATCTGGCCACGGGAGGCTTCGACGTCGACGAGATCAAAGCGGGTTCACGGATGCGGTCGAAGGGGCCCTTCATGAACCTCACCGACGAACAGGTCGCCGACTCGATCCGCACGGTCGCGGATCGTCTCACCCCAGGGGCCATCGACGACGCGCTCCGCGAGTCCGGTTATCCGCATGACGAGGGGGCGGAGCTGAAGGCCGTTCTCCAGGCCCGGATCGCCAAGGCACTCGAATGGGCGGACGGGGTGTATCCAACGGTGAAGTTCGAGAATCGTTCCTTCGGAACGGTTCTCGAAGGCACGCCGCGGACGGCGCTTCAGCAACTTCGAGAGGACTTCGGGTACGAGCCCACAGTAAATCTCGAGGACCCTGACGAGGTCGAGGTACTGCGCTCGGATACCGCGGCTCGCGTCATGCCCGAAAGAGAAGAAGCGACGCGGCGGTTCTTCGACGACTCCCCGGTGGTCGACGCCCTCGGCCCGCAAGTTTCGGACGGGAATTCGGTACCGCCCCGTTCGACCGAGGACGACGGTGATTCTCGGACTGCGCTCCAGCAGCTCATCGAGGACTTCGGGTATGAACCGACGGCGACGGGCGAGCTATCTCTCCTAAGCGAGATCGATGATTCGCGCTCGACGAATACGTACACCCGAGTCGAGCACGACGACCCCACCATCGACGTGACGATCCTGTCCGTCCACGACCCGCGGGTGACCGACGCCCTCGGTCCGCCGTCCTACGTGTTCGAGCAGAAGGTCGACGCCACCGTCCCAGCAGTGGGACCGGAGGAGCTGCTGCGCGCCTCTCAGCATGGCGACGACAGTGCACGTGCGCGATTCGCGGAGCACTCCGGAATGCTCGACGGCGGCGTCCTGATCCGCCGGATGTCGGAGGCTGAGGTCAACGCGTTTCAGACCGCACTCGACTCCGATGACCTCATCGCGATTGAGAAAGCACTCTTCCCGACTCCTCTGCCCGGTTCCAAATGGCCCAAGCGCGGAGAGATCGTCTGGTCGCTCAACGACACCTTCAAGTTCACCCGAGAACTCACACCCGACCCTGCGACAACGGGGCCGGACGCCACCCTCCACGACGCCGACAACTACAAGAAGGTTCTCGAGATCCCCGTGACCGCGGAGATGGCCCGGCTACTTGCCCAGAATCTCTACATCAGCAATCCGGTAGGAGGTACGAAACCAGCTGCCTTCCAGGGCAATCCGAATCTGAAGTACGAGGGCACCGCGGGCGGGGCGAACAACTCCGCGGGCGTGCCCAACGTGGTGATCAAACGCAACGGCTTCGCGGGCTTCTGGTCGACGGTGCACGAGGTCAGAGTGTTCGACGCCGCTGCGCACGTCTCAGAGAAGAAGTACGCGCCCGCGCCCACGATCGAGAGCAAGAAAGAGCGAGAGGATCGTGAGAGGCAGGACCCCGAGGCCGCCAAGAAGATAGCGGCCAGGGAGGCAGCGAAGTCTTCGACGGGCGTCATCGACGACGACGACTTCGACTTGTTCGGAGGGATGCTCGACGACGATCCTCCGCACACCCCCGCAGCGACCCCGTCGTCGGAGTCGGTGTCGGTGTCGGTGCGGCCGGCACCGGAGAAGCCCCATTCGTCGACGTCGACCGGTATGCCGGTGGCGGGCTCACGTGGTGCGGTGCTCTCCGGCGGAGCGCCGCCGCCGCGGCCCGAGTGGACGACACCGACGAGTCGCGACGTGGGTCGCGACGAGTCGTGGCGGCACGCGCCGGTGTCCTCGGCGGACTGGTTCGACCCCAAAGATGTGGTGGCAAAGCAGGATTGGAAGTCTCCTCCAGGCGGGGGGCGGGAGGACGTCCCAGTCAAGCAGATCGCGGCCGACGTGGTCGACATCCGTTCCGACAGTGCGCCGAACGACCCGCAGGACAATTACCGCGGTCTCATCCGATACGACCTGCGAAGGTTCGAAATCGCGCCGGGTCGCTTCGTGCAGGAATACACCGTGAAGTTGGGTGTCCATGCCGGCACCGACGTTCAGGCACGCGACGAGGTCAAACGACGAGCCGCCGAGGGAGTGGATCGGCTGCTCAACCAGGGCCACAGGTTGCCTGACGGGGACCAATTCCACCTCAACCTCGAGTTGGTCGACGTCGATGCCACGGTCGACCCGTCATCGTCGCCCGAACGGCAGGCGCACGACTGGGCCGCCCTGCAAGCCCAGGCCGGGGTGCATCAGATCGTTCGGGTCGGCGACTTCGCCGGAACCGATCAGGTGCAGTGGCGTACCGATACCAGCGCAGACGTGCTGGCCCACGAGGTGTTGCACTATTTAGGGGTTCCCGACGAGTATCGCGACGCGACCCGCGCGTTGCTGCGCCACGACACCAGTTCGGGGGTGCACGGCGCAGATGGCGGGATGATGGGCACCGACGTGCTCGGCGGTGATTCCGCATTGCGGCCACGGCACCTATGGATGGTCGAGCACGTCACCCGAAGCGAGCCCCGTGGCATCTTCGACCTTCCTGAGCTGCCCCACACCGACGAGACCCCGACGGCCAAGACTGCGTCGGTCGATGGCCCCGGCCAGGTTCGCCCCGAATCCAACACCGCGGCAGCGGAACTCCACGGCCCGGCATCGCAGTTCGCGCGCCCGACGGATGCGGACGCGGGGACGGTAAGCGAGCCGACTCGCCAGTCACCGACAGCCAATTCGCTGTCGGCCGAGGGGTCGCGCAGTGAGGCTGGAGGTACTGGTGCCGCGGACGGCACTCGTTCGTCGCGCAAGCGCC
The DNA here is from genome assembly GCA_006864685.1 of Mycolicibacterium hodleri. Lineage (GTDB taxonomy): Bacteria > Actinomycetota > Actinomycetes > Mycobacteriales > Mycobacteriaceae > Mycobacterium > Mycobacterium hodleri_B. Next base: position 12,086 of record VIFX01000027.1, read on the forward strand.
GGGTCGACGATGCTGATTGGGGTCTTGAGACGGTTGAGAGCCTCAAACGGCTGCGTGTCGAGGAGGGCCCGAGGCGTCCAGACGTCGTCGATGACGACGTGCTGATGGACGGCCCCGAAGCGGGCGGTGGGCCCGCCGCGCGCCCGCCGGTGCGATCGGTGATGGATCTCGTCGACGACGACACGTTGCGCGATCCTCTGCATCATGTGTTGACCCCCGATGAGGTGCGGGTTCAGGGCGAGGTCTCTGCCCACCTCGATGAGCGGTACTCCCCGGGCCGGATCCTCGACGGTGCGCGCCACGAGGCGGACCAGATGACGCCGGAGGCCAAGGCGGTCGTGGAGGGTGCGATCGCAGAATTCGAGCGCGATGGGTCAGATGATGGACAAGATGGGGACTCCGATTCCCTAGACGATGACCCCATTTCGAGCTTGGACGTGATTCACGAGGAGTACGGCGGCGGCCGTGCGCCCCTGAGTGTGGACTTTCTTGATATCGGCATGGGGTCGTCGACGTTGTTCGTCGCCGGCGACGGGACGACGGTGCTCATCGATCTTGGCAACCACGGTCGGGCGTCAAAGGTGCCCGCCCAGGACGGCTTGAACTTCCTCAAGGATCGCCTCGAGCAATTACGGATCGAGCGAGAGGCGGATGCCCCCAGGATCGACAGGTTCTACATCACCCACGCCGACCAGGATCACTACAACCTGATTCCGAGCTTGTTCGCCCACGTTCCGAAGCTCGAGGTCGGAGAGTTCCACATCGGGGGCAAGCCCGCGGACTACAAGAAGGGGCGAAACGTCTTCGACGTCGACGATTTGCCCACGATGCAAGAGATCTTCAGCGACACCGACGTCCACCCCTACGACTCCGAGTACGCCGGCGATCCACAACCCACGCTGGTGACCGAGGATCTGGGGCCGGGGACGTCGGTGTCGTTCCAGGTGCTCGGCGCCAACGCCGTTCCATTGCATGGTGAGACGAAGAAGAACGCCAGCAGCATCGTGGTACTGGTGTCCAAGAATGCCGATGAGAGTGGCGCTTCCCCGCTGAAGATCCTGATGATGGGTGACGGTGAACAAACGGTGGAGGAGAGGCTGCTCGCCGCGCATCGGGACCTGGTGTCCGACGTCGACCTCTTGCACATCGGTCACCACGGCGCGAAAAAGGCGCTTACAGGCGACTTTCTAAAGGTGACCAATCCCCGAGTGGCGCAGGTCAGCGCCGATCAGGTCTGGGAGCATCCGTACGCCGAGACGATTGAGCGAGTGACCAACGATCCGACTCTGCGGGCCAATGAGGCGATGGTCAACGACCCCACGCGGTCGATCGTCGTAGGGCTCGACAGAGAGAAGGGACACGTGCAGCGGGAGACCAACTCCGCGATCCTGGTCAACCTGCCCAAGCAAAGAGATGACACGTCGACCTCTGAAGAGGGGAAGGAGGCCAGGCAGAAGGCCAGGCGTAAGGGCGAGCAACCGACGGTGGCGGAAGGCCAACAGTGGAACGTGTCGTTCCGCGTCGACAACAGCTTCGATCTGCGGAGCACCATGGCCGATCAGAACCACGACGTCGAATTCCTGCCGCCGACAACACCATCCGACACTGCCCCAGCTGAGACCTACCGCCCCCGCAGCGCTGACGCCGACCTCGACGACCGCGGCGACGTCGACCCTGCACCCCAAACACGACGGAGAACGCGACCTGCACCCCAGTTACCCCCGCCGAGTGGTGGCCCGCGCTTGGACAAGGGCAAGGGCCGAGCCACCGCAGAGGAGTTAGCCCGCGACGAGCAAGACGAGCGGCAGCGCCGACAGGCCGTAGCGATCGGCGTTTTGAATGACGCTCTGGCGGAATATGACAAGGCATCTGCCGAGGTGGAGGCCGCCTTCGAAGACGGCCGCCCGGGAGAGGCGATGGCACGACACCACGCCGCTGACGAGCAACTGCAAGAGGCCCGCGACACCGCTCGGCAGTGGGGAGTGGACGTCGATGTGCCGCAGCCCGATACACCACGAGAGCCTCCCGAGGTGGGCCCCTCGACCTGGCGGGGCGCGACCACGAGCAATTCCGACGTCGACGTCGTCCCGCCCACCCCGGCTGACCAGAAGCCCGACGAACGGGCGGCGAAGACGGTACCGACCGCCGCAGAGCTCCGCCTGGATCCCGCGCCGAGCCCACGACTGCCGGGTCGCGACGGGGCCAACCTCGTCCCCGGGGGCATGGACGTCGTCGAGAGCTTCCACTCCGGAAACCAAAGCCTGTACCAGACCAAGCAATTGGTGATGCAGCACGGCGGGCAGAAGGCGTGGGACGCCAACCGCGAGCGCCTTACGGCGCTGTTCTCCGACGACGGCCTCAGGCCCAAGGTGGCTGGCATGTTGCGCGGGGGCAAACCGGTGAGCCACGTGGTCGAGCTGGGATCCGGGCGAACCCTGAGCGTCGACCTGCGGTTGGACGGGTCCCCGGCGGTGTCCGCCCTGCGGTTCAAGGAGAACGTCGAGGAGTACGAGTTCGAGCACAGCTCCGACCCGAGCAGCGTCGTCGGTTCGTTCGACGAGGGGCGCCGGACCTACGTCGCGGGCGCCCAAGCCAGCCTCACTCACCCCAACGCAACTCACACCACGGGAGCGTTCGGTGTGCGCGAGCATCAGTGGTCGGAGTCCAAGCAGCGCACCGACCGACAGATCAGCGGTGGCCAAACGGTCGAACCTGGCACCCGATTCAAAGGCAAAATCCAAGGCGTCGTCTCCTACCGGGTGAGCGGCCCCGGAAGCCGCACAGGAGAGGCTGACAGTCTGCCGCCGGTGTCCTTCCGCACCGAGGTGACGGTCCCGACGCGGACGATCACCGACGCGGCCGATCCGGTCGCGCCCTCCGCTGGACCGCCGCGGGTGACGAAGACGCGCGCCTTGACCGGGTCGGACGTCGTGACCAATCTGCAGTTGATGCCGGACGGCGTCAGTCCGCACCGTGGTCCGCAATCCACTTCGACGTTGGTGACCAGTCCTGGGATGCGGGCGGCATTCGAGTCGGCATACGGCAGCAACGCCGGCCCGGCGATGAACGAGGTCGACGACTGGCTCAGTGTTGAACTCCTGCAGGCCAACTTGCACGGGATGACCAACAAGCAACCCCTGGTGCACCACTTCGAAAGCACCGGCGGCCGGGTCGAGGTGCACGCCTTCGTCGAGTCCCTCGGCACCCCGTCGGACACCCAAGCGATCCGAGGTGAGCAGACGTCCAACTCCGCGGACCCGACGATGCGCGTCACCGGTGAGACGAGCAAGACCGAATTCCACTACGGCACCGAGACCGATTCGGCGCGGGTGCGTCAAGACCAGATCACCTACACCGCACAGCTTCCCCTGCCGGGGCGCAGTCGTGGGCAGGGTGGAACGCCCACCGGTGAGGTGGTGGGCGGCTTGGATGGTGGACTCAACGTGGGTCGCAGCACCACCGAGGCGACGGGCTCGCAGTTCCGCAGCCGCAGCACGCTGAAGAATCCGGTGCCCGGACAAGCGTGGAACGGTCAGGTTCGCCTGCGGTTCGTCATGCACGGCCCGGACTCCGTCTCACCAAGGCAGCGCAACGGCGCGTTCAAGGGCGCGGTCCACGAGACCAGGGCCGAGTTCGACGTACTTGTCGAGAAATCCGAGACCACCCCGACCACGGACTACCGTGGAGAGAAGGTCTATGCCCCACCCGCGCGCATCTGGGGTCGGAGTGGTCCAGCAGTAGAACGCAATTCGTCGACACCGCGGTCGCGTTGGCAGTGGGGCAAGGGATCCCGGCCGGAGGCCGCGACGAACGATCCACCGCAGCCTCGGGAGCGTGGGGTGAGACCGGAGTCGCTGGCCGGGCTGGGCAGCATGGATCGGGTCACCAACCTCGATCTCAACGGATTCCACGGAATGCTGGATTCGATGGGGCACCGGGCATTTGGCGGTAAGTGGAACAAGGTGCGACCGACCGTTGCCGCCTCCAACCACCTGAATCGGATCCGCGGCGGGCTGCCGGGAATGACCCAGCACAGCCCGCTCATCACTGCCGAGCTCGCCGGACCCGGATCCTCGAGCGCGTTGGCGCTGACCGCCGACATCGAGAACCTGACCTACCGTCGCACCGTCGACCGGGTCTTGTCCTCGCCCAGCATGGAGAACACCGAGGGGACGACGACCACGACGATCAGCACCCAGCAGATCTCGGGGCAGGCAGCGCTGGGTGGGCGCGGCGGGGACGTGGCAGGCGGACCCGTTCTCGGCGAAGTCATCGGCGGAGCCAATCGGACCGTCCGAGACGGCGACCGGGTTCGCGAACAGCAGCGCATGGTGGTAGCAACCAAGTTCGAACAACCCATGGCCATCTTCGACGGCTGGGTTCGCATCGACGCGACGATGACCGGCACCAAGGCCGCCGTGCACGAATCGGGCCTCTTTCCCGTCGAAATAGCGATTCCGCTCAGCGAATTGCAGGGCTCGCGCACACACGATGCAGAGCTGCCGCCCACCTTCGACAGGTCCGAAGCCGCGGGAATCGTGGGGACACTTCCGGTCGCAGTCGAAAGTAGGTCGGCAGCAGCACTTTCGGCGCCCAAACCTGCACCACTGACCTGGGACCCGCCGGTCACGACGACCGAACCCCCGGTCCTCCCGTCGCATGCTCTGTCGGAAACGTGGCAGCCGACGGACATGCTGATCGGCGTCGACCCGGCAAGTGGCCTGGTGGAGGCGATTCGGGCCGACCTCGGCCCAGCCCTGGGCAAGGACCTGGAAAAGGCCATGGCGGGGGTGAATCAGGAATTCGGCCCGCAGGTGCTCCAGGCCCGCCTGGCGCACCAGTCAGGCCAGCAGTGGAGCCACGACATCCCGGTGACCGGTGGCAGAATCACGGTCAAGGTGCGCGCCATTCGAGACGGCAATGCGGACAAGGCCGAATACGTCGGCCAGTCACCGAAGTTCGAGACCGACGTGTCCGTCGAATCGCAATCGTCGACCGCCCGATTGCATGACGACCTGACACGCCACGTCGAGGGAGGCCGGCTCGTCGTACCGTTCCCGCACGGCTCGGCGTCGGTGCAGGTCACCCACAGCGGTTCGGTACTTCCAAAGGACGCGCCCTCCGCGGTCGGCCGTGCTTCAGATCTCACGACCCCACGCGCCGAGACCACCGCTACCGACACCGAGCACCGGACCCCGACCCGGGTGCGGACGACCGAGGCACACGACCTCTTCCGGCAACCCATCCGCTTCGAGATCAACTACGAACGGCACCTGGGTGCCCGGTTGCTGCCGGATGGGCCGGAACACCGTGCTGACCTACGCCTCACGGGCGTGTTCGCCTACCCACACGTTTCGCCCGCCGAGCATGGCCAGTCCGGCCGACTGGCCACCCAATCCGTGGAGGATCAAGGCATCCGGATCGGTACCGACCAGGTCGTCACCGAGGTACGGCCGCCCACCAATCCGCGACGAGCCGCGCCCCACACGCCCACTGAGGACGCGATGGCAGCACACGTCCTCGATTCCATGGCCGAGCAGGGGCGGTACGTGTTCGGTGACGACTGGCCAGCTGTGCGAGGCGAACTCGCCAAGCACGTCGGCACCCGCGCGCTGCACGGTGGACTGGGTGACTACAGCCGTGACGGCACGAGGACCGTCGAGCTGCAATCGGTCAGAGGCGGCAAGGTCGTGCTCAGTGGCCGAGTCAACGCCATGACCGAGCCGACCCAGGGGACTGCCAAGGAGGCCGAGTTCTACACGGGGGGCCAGACGATTCAGACGGCCACCGACAGCAATGCCTCGACGGACAACTGGAATGTCGTCCTTCAGGCGCAGGGCACGGTGCTGCCCGTCGACGTCGGGGTCAACGCCTCCCTTCTCGGCCGCGTCGACGTCACCAGGGCGACGGACGTCAGCACCACGCGGACCAATGCCTCGGCCACCGGTGAGCTCTTCCGCAAGAAGGCGGCCGCACACGTCCAGGCCGGCACGGCCACGCTGCGCGCCAGCATGAGCCGGCCCACCGGCCTCCTGGGCAACGGTGCTCGACGCGAGCGAGATGGTGTGGCTCAGTTCGACTTTCGGACACGTCTGCCGAGTGCGGATGTTGAACGGGCCCACGACAAGCACGGTATTCGGCTGGCCGGTGGGCTACCGCGCGGTTCGATGATCCGCACGGTCCTCGACGGCGACCAATTCCGGCGAGAAACGCTGGACAACCTCAAGGCGCCGGTGAGCGGAATCGCGGCTGCGCGGCTGCGTGCTCGCCTGCCCGAGGCGCTCGGCGACGTGCAGCTGCAACGCACTCTGCCCGCGATGACACGCGGTGACGAGGTCGAGCTGTTCCGCGACGGACCGTTACGAGTCACCGGCCGTGCCAATCTGACTAAGTTGACCTTCGCCAAGGTCGAGCGCGACGGTGGGAAGACCAATCTGCTGAACGAAGTCAATCACGGCGAATCGCAACAGAATTCGTCAGCGTGGGAGGCCGGTGCCCGGTTGATGGCGGGTCCGCACGGCAATCTGGGTGGCGACTTGAGCGGTAACGTGATGATCGGTGTAGGAGGAGCGGGCCGTAGCCGCCACGGCGCCACCTACGGGCAGGGCGCGAAGGTGTCGGCCAACGGCAAGTTCGCGGGTGCCCATGCTGTATTCGACGGGGAGGCGGAAGTCGTGTTGACCGTCCACGACGGAGACTCCTCGCACACGCTGGCCGGCGGCGTGGTGCGTGGGCCAATGCTGATCCCGATCTCCGACGCGGTGCCGATGGATCCGCCCGCTGCGCCTGTCGCCACCGTGCCAGCCCCGCGACGGGAATCGTCGATTGGCGCAAGATTGTCGGCGTCTGCAAGCGGACGCCCCTCGCAGGACCAAGGGATGCCGATCGCGGGAACACCGCCACTGGGGTTGAGTGCGAAGACATCTCAACGGGCCGCAGCGCCGAGGGTTGAACTGACGAACTTTCAATCCGGAGGCGGCCTCCAAGAGGCACTGGACGCGGTCTTCGATCGGTTGGCCGACGGTTCGGACTCCTCGGGCTGAAACGGCGTTGCAGACACTGGCGCGCTCCGGGCGGCCGTCATTGGTTTGAAGTGAGGACGAAACGACCGGTGAGTTCCCGGCTTTCCATGCGCTGGTGCGCCACTGCGGCCTGTTCGAAGGGCAGCGCCTCGACGACGGTCTCGCCGAGGCCGGCGGCGACGGCGGCACGGGCCGCCTCGAGAGCGGGGCGGACGACGTGCGGGTGTGCCGGCAGGAGAGCGCCTGCGCTGAAACCGGCAATCGTGACGCTTCCCAACCACAGCTGGGAGGACAAGGCGCGAAGGTCGGACGACCTCCTCGCGGCAGCCGAGTCTGTCGCCCTCGAACTGGGCGGTGTCCGATTCGTTACGGTCGCAGCAGTCACCGACAAGGCAGGCATTCACCGCACCGGTGTTCGGCGCTACTACGCCAGCAAGGAAGACCTCTTACTGGAACTGGCCGAGCGCGGGTGGGGTCAATGGCGCGACGCCGTCAAGAAGGCGGCAGAGGATCGCCTGGATCTCGGCCCAGTCGACGCCGCGACGATCCTGGTGGAGACCATCACGTCCCTCCCTGTGTTCTGCGACTTATTGGCGCACGTCGCAATGAGACTCGAAGATGACGTCGGCATAGAGCGCGCTCGCCGGTACAAATTCGTCGCATTTGCCGCCCACGATGAGCTCATCGGCGCGCTGCAGCGATCGAGCGCCATGGCCCCTGCTCACGTGGAGACCTTGGTCACGACGACCGTCGCGCTGACGGCCAGCCTTTGGCAAACGGCCAATCCATCACCAACGCTGGCGAGGCTTTACGAGCAAGAACCGGACTGGGGCCACTACGCGCTCGACTTCAAGCCAAGGCTCACTCTGATCCTTCAAGCCACTGCCATCGGGCTCGCCGAGGTCTTGCCGACGACGTGACGACGGGGCCCGGTGTTGCAATCTGCACCACGCGCGTGATTCAGGCGGATTTCCGCTCCGCGCAGTCGTCGGCACAGCAGCGCTCAGTCAATTTGGCACGCAGTTCGCGGCGACCTCGAAAGAGGCGCGATCCCACTGTGCCGACCGGGATTTGGAGCATCTCGGCAACCTCGGTATTGCGATAGCCCTGCACGTCGGCGTAGTAGACGATCTCACGCAAGTCGGGGGGTAGTTCACTCAGCGCAACCTCGGCCTCGCCGGGAACCGACTTCAACGCCTCTGACTCCGCGGACGGCAGACTTCCCGCGACATGGGCCTGGCTGGCCATCTGCGGATCGGTCAAATCGCCGAGGAGTTGCTCGGCCGGGCGGCGTAGCGACGACCGGTGCCGGTCAACCCAGGTGTTCGCCATGATGCGATAGAGCCACGACTTGACGTTCGATCCCTCCCGGAAAGTCGCGAACGACACGTACGCCTTGATCATGGTCTCCTGCACGAGATCCTCGGCATCGGACCGCTGATGTGTCAACCCGATGGCGTGACCAAGGAGATAGGCAGTGTGGGGAATGACCTCGTCGGTGAATCTCGTGGCCAGAAGCTGGTTGGCGGGCTCCGGCATGTCGGTTGCGGCGTCTTCGGACGGGTATGCAGGCAGCATCGACCGTTCCCTTTCGAGGGTGAGCGCAGCGTCTCGGTGCCAGCGAGTTGCCCCACTGACTTTGGGGGACGACTGGATCAAACCGACCGGACGCGCGACTCGGATGGCGCGGGTGCGCTGACCCGACTCCGCCGTTGGAGTCGATCGGCACCTGCCTTGACGATTTGAATAGTCATCGCCGCGGTCCGTGCTCGCCTGAAGTTCTCGTGGAGATCTGATGGAGAATTCCGCGGCCGAGAACGCTGCACATTTTTTCGCCGGGGTTGAACCATTCCGAGGGGTCGGCCGTCGTCCCTCCTGACAGCTCCCAAAGGGGAGCGCGACTCCAGAAGGGACACGTCGTGACCACGCTCTCGTTGCCTCCAGCGACCGCACCCGCAGTCCTGCCCGCCGTGTGGCAGTTCGGTGACTTCGTTCTCGACCTTCCGCGCTACGAGTTGCGCCGCAACGGGAACGTGGTCCGGGTCGAGCCGCAGGTCTTCGACGTGTTGACGCAGCTGGTGAAGCACCACGACCGCGTCGTGACCAAGACCGAATTGTTCGAGTCGGTGTGGGGTGGTCGCTTCGTCGGTGATGCCGCTCTTTCGAGTCGCGTCAAGGCAATTCGGCACGCGCTCGGCGACAGTGGGCAGCTGCAACACACCATTCGAACCGTGCGGGGGAGGGGATATCAGTTCGTGGGCGCGCTTCGCGGCCCCGACGCGGACGTCACGGAAGGTGGGAGGGTGCTTAACCTGGGTTCGTACCCAAAAACCTTCGGCGCCCGGCACTTCCGCTCCGGCCCGTCACGCGGACGCGGCCGGGTGCGCTACCATCTGGCACCGCCACTCTGACTTGGGCGATCGTGCAGGAAGTGGCATTGCGCCGCGGCGTGCCGCCCGCAGGCACGCACGCTCGCGGCGGGGCGGGGCGAGGGCCGGTCTACGGGGTCAGCGCGACCGACGCCTCCGCCGTGTAGCAGAGGAACGTCAGCGTCTCCTCGAGGTACAGCTGCACGCTCTGGGCGTCGTGGGACAGGTAGCCGATCGACACGTCGGTGCCCAGCTGGAGGTCGAAGTCGCCGCCTCGGGTGGACAACACGAACGCACCGTCAATCGCTGGTGCCCAGATGATTTCGCCGTCGACGAGCCGGTTGAGGTGCTCGCGGATCGGATAGCCGTGCGCGGTGGTCTCGCTGACCTGGGTGTAGACGTCGGCCGACAGCAGCACGCAATAGGGACCGTCGACGCCGGCCAGCCGAAGTTCCGACAGTGCCTGGGAGATCACGTCGGGGATCTCCTTGGGGTCCGACGGCAGCGCGAGAGCGGTATTGGAGCTGCACTTGCGGATGCCGTCGATGGACGCGTCCTTGTAGCCCTCGAAGATCGCCCGGTCCTCGGCGAACGCCAACTGCTTCGCAGCTGCCTTCACCGGGTCCCAGTCGGAGTCCTGCGAGCCGCGCTCCACGTCGTCGATGTCGGTGCGGGCGATGGTGAACGGCGCACGAAGCCGGACCAATGGCCGGCTTTCGCGGAGGTGTGCCACGACGCCTTCGCCGGGAGGCGCGACGTCGACGAGGTGACCGGTGCTCACCGAGGCCTTCGCCGGACCACCGGGTGCGCTGACGTCGACGACGCGTCGTCCGGCGATGTGGCGCTTGAAGGTTCTGGTGGCCTCCAATTCGATTTCGTCCCAGGCTTCGTCGGTGATCGGTGCCAGTTCGCGGTACAGGTTGTTCATTGGGGTTGTCCTTTCAAACTGCCGATCGACAGAGAGCCAGCGTGAGTGGGCGTGGGGATAAAAACCGTGGAAGTCGTTGTCGCAGAATTTGCTTCGGGCAGCGGCGGCGGGTCGTCGAGGAAGTCCGCGGTCGGCACGAAGAACATGGTGCCGGTGACGGCGGTGGAGAAGTCCAGGATGCGGTCGGTGTTGCCCGGCGGGTCGCCGATGAACATGTTGCGCAGCATCCGCTCGGTGACCGTGGGAGTCCGTGAGTAGCCGATGTAATACGTCCCGAACTCGGCCTTGCCGACTTCGCCGAACGGCATGTTGTGCCGCAGGATCTTGAGCTCGTTGCCCTCGTCGTCGGTGATGACGTTGAGGGCCAGGTGCGAATTCGGGGGCTTCACGTCGTCGGCCAGCTCGATGTCGTCGAGCTTGGTGCGACCGATCACCCGCTCCTGGGCCTCGGTGGACAGCGCGTTCCACGAGCTCATGTCGTGAAGGTACTTCTGCACGTGGACATAGCAACCGCCGGCAAAGTCGGGATCCTCGTCGCCGATCTGAGTGGCGTTCAAGGCGATTGGGCCGTCGGGGTTCTCCGTGCCGTCGACGAACCCCATCAGGTCGCGGTTGTCGAAGAACTTGAAGCCGTGCACTTCGTCGACGACGGTGATGGCGCCCGCCATCGCGTCGACGATCCGCCCTGCCAATTCGAAGCAGACGTCGAGGGAGTTCGCCCGGATGTGGAACAACAGGTCACCCGGAGTCGACGGCGCGTGGTGGCGGGGGCCGTCGAGCGCGACGAAGGGGTGCAGTTCCGCGGGGCGCGGACCGGAGAAGAGCCGATCGAACGCGTCGGAGCCGACGGAGGTCACCACGGAGAGCTGTTTGGACGGGTCGCGAAAGCCGATCGCCCGCACCAGACCCGAGATGTCGCCGAGCGCGTCGTGGACGACGTCCTCGCGTCCCTCGTCGAGGGTGGCGACGAGGAAGATGGCGGCGGGCGTCAGGGGCGCCAGCACCTTCTGCGGCTGCGGATCGGACACATCAGGGACCCTAGCGTCAAGATCACCGACGGCACCGGTCAAGATGAAAAGATGGCAGCTAGCCCCCAGGGATTGTGCGACTTCATCGACGCTTCGCCGTCGCCGTTCCACGTGTGCGCGACCGTGGCCGAGCGTCTGCGTGCGGCCGGCTACTTCGAGCTCTCGGAGGGGGAGCCCTGGCCGGCGGGCAGTGAGGGCTACTTCACCGTCCGCGCCGGTTCGCTCGTCGCCTGGAAGGCCGCCGCCGACGGCGCGCCGTTCCGCATCGTCGGCGGCCACACCGACAGCCCCAATTTGCGCGTCAAACAGCATCCCGATCGGGTCGTCGCCGGCTGGCAGGTGGTCGCGCTGGAACCGTATGGCGGGGCGTGGCTCAACTCCTGGCTGGATCGCGACCTCGGGATCAGCGGCAGGCTGTCGGTCCGGAAGGGAAATGCGGTCGACGACGTGTTGGTACGGGTCGACGATCCCGTCCTGCGGGTCCCGCAGTTGGCCATCCACCTGTCCGACGACCGCAAGGGCGTCGAGCTGAATCCGCAGCGCCACGTCAACGCCGTGTGGGGCGTCGGCGACCGGGTGCGCCCGTTCGTCGACTGGGTCGCCGAGCACGCGGGCGTCGACCCCGGCGCGGTGCTGGCGGCCGATTTGATGACCCACGACCTGACGCCGTCGACGCTGGTGGGTGCCGACCGCGAACTCGTCAGTGCGCCACGCCTGGACAACCAGGGGACCTGTTACGCCGGGCTGGAGGCGTTCCTGGCCGCGGACCCGCGGGGCTACGTGCCCGTGCTGGCGCTGTTCGACCACGAGGAGGTCGGGTCGACGTCGGACCACGGTGCACAGTCCGAACTGTTGCCGACGGTGCTGGAGCGCATCGCCCTGACCGGCGGCGACGGGCGCGAGGGCTTCCTGCGTCGCCTCTCCGGTTCGATGGTGGCCTCGGGCGACATGGCCCACGCCACCCACCCGAACTATCCCGAGCGGCACGAACCCGGTCATCTCATCGAGGTGAACGGCGGCCCGGTGCTGAAGGTGCACCCGAACCTTCGCTACGCCACCGACGGCAGGACGGCGGCTGCCTTCGCGCTGGCCTGCGCGCAGGCCGGGGTGCCGCTACAGCGGTACGAGCATCGCGCCGACCTGCCCTGCGGGTCGACGATCGGGCCGATGACGGCGGCGCGCACCGGAATCCCGACCGTCGACGTGGGTGCCGCCCAATTGGCCATGCACTCGGCCCGCGAACTGATGGGCGCGCGCGACGTGCAGGCCTATTCCGCCGCATTGCAAGCCTTCTTGTCGCCGGTGTGAATTACCTTCTTCAGGCATGAGTCTCGAGATTGCGACCGTGACGTTCGATTGCGAGGATCCCGACGCGCTCGCCGCGTGGTGGGCTGGGGTGTTGGGAAATGAGGTCAACGCGGTGGTGCCTGGCGAGTTCGTCCTGGTACCCCGCGAGGGCGGCACCACCCTCGGCTTCCAGCGGGTGCCCGACCCGACGCCCGGCAAGAACAAGGCGCACCTTGACCTGCATGCCGCCGACATGGAGGCCGAGGTGGCCAGGGTCGTCGAACTCGGCGCCAGGGAGGTGGAACGCAACAGCTTCGGTGACGACTTCCGGTGGGTGGTGCTCGCCGACCCGGAGGGCAATGCCTTCTGCATAGCGGGCGGGTAGCTCACCGGGCAGGATCACCGTCGTGTTGCTGTCGTTGATCTCCATCTCGCTCCTGCTGGCCGTGTGGGCCCTGTCGGCCCGCCGCCTGGAACGGTGGCGCATCACGTCCCCGCTGTTCCTCCTTCTAGCTGGCGCCGTCGTCGAATACACCACCCACGGCTCGCTGGCCGACGTCCTCGACTCCGAGACCGCCGAGCAGGCCGCCAAGATCATCCTTGCGGTGCTGCTGTTCGTCGACGCCAACGCGATGCGTGCCGGACTGTTCGGCGAGTATCCGCGCTCGGCTACCCGGCTGTTGTTCGTGGCGTTGCCGCTCAGCGTGGGATTTGCGGTGCTGCTTGGCCTTTGGTTGCTGCCCGGCCTGTCGTTGGCGACGGTGGTCGTCATCGCGTGCATCGTGGTGCCGATCGACTTCGCGCCCGCCCAGTGGATCGTGCGGCCAGGGGGCGTTCCGAGTCGAGTCAGCGATCTGCTCAACGTCGAGGCCGGCTACAACGACGGCATCCTGTCGCCGATCTTCATCTTCGCCCTTGCGGTGGCAGATCAGCACGTGCAGGCGGGCTCGGTGTGGGACGAGGTTCGTCAGGCCTTCCCGCATTCGGCGAAGGCGATCCTCGTCGGCCTCGTGGTGGGCGCCGGCCTCGCGATCGCTGCCAACGGCGCCGCGCGTAAGGGCCTGATGACCGACCAGTCGCGGCGTCTGCTGGTGGTGGCGGCACCGGCACTGGCGTACACGCTGACCATCTGGTGGCACGGCAACGGCTTCGTCGCGGCGTTCCTGTGCGGAATCGGTTACCACTACTACCGCCACTCGGTCGACGCCGAGCGTGAGCTGGAGTTGCTCGAGGACCTGAGCTTCCTGCTGACGGCCCTGATGTGGTTCGTCTTCGGTGGTGTGGTCTTGATCGCCTACTGGAATTCCGGCCTCACGGTCGGTGTGGTGGTCTTCTGCTTGTTGGCGCTCACCGTGGTGCGGATGCTGCCAGTGCTGCTGGGCATGCTGGGCTCGAAGTTCACCTGGCGGGAACGGGTGCTGCTCGGCGGGCTGGGTCCACGCGGCGCCGCGGCGATCGTCTTGGGGCTCCTGGCCTTCAACGTGCTCGATTCGCCGGACGAGGACACCATCTTGTTGGTCGTGGTGCTCGTGGTGCTGGGGAGTGTCGTTCTGCACGGTTTTGGGGGCCCCATCGCGGCGCGGGCGCTCGCCGGTCGGGAGAGCGAATAAACTACTGAGGTGACATCCGCGTACTCCCACGAAGTGGACAGTGTCGAGCAAGCTTCTACTACCCCCGATCAGCCGCAGCCATTCCGTGAGCTCGGTCTGAAGGATGACGAGTACCAGCGGATTCGTGGCATTCTCGGACGTCGGCCCACCGACGCCGAGCTGGCCATGTACTCGGTTATGTGGAGCGAGCACTGCTCCTACAAGTCCTCGAAGGTGCATCTGCGCTACTTCGGCGAGACGACCACCGACGAGATGCGCGCGGGAATGCTGGCCGGCATCGGCGAGAACGCCGGCGTCGTCGACATCGGCGACGGCTGGGCGGTGACCTTCAAGGTCGAATCGCACAACCACCCGTCCTACGTCGAGCCGTACCAGGGTGCGGCCACCGGCGTGGGCGGCATCGTCCGCGACATCATGGCCATGGGCGCCCGCCCGGTCGCGGTGATGGATCAGCTGCGCTTCGGCCCGGCCGACGCGCCCGACACCCGGCGGGTGCTCGACGGCGTCGTGCGGGGCGTCGGCGGCTACGGCAACTCCCTCGGCCTGCCCAACATCGGCGGCGAGACGATCTTCGATCCGTCCTACGCGGGCAACCCCCTGGTGAACGCGCTGTGCATCGGCGTGCTCCGCAAGGAAGACCTGCACCTCGCCTTCGCGTCGGGTACCGGCAACAAGATCATCCTGTTCGGTGCCCGCACCGGCCTCGACGGCATCGGCGGTGTTTCGGTGCTCGCGTCGGAGACCTTCGGAGGCGACGAGGGCGAGGGCCCCGGCCGCAAGAAGCTGCCGTCGGTCCAGGTCGGTGACCCCTTCATGGAGAAGGTGCTCATCGAGTGCTGCCTCGAGCTGTACGCGGCGGGCCTGGTGATCGGCATTCAAGACCTTGGTGGCGCCGGGTTGTCTTGCGCCACTTCCGAACTCGCATCTGCCGGCGACGGCGGCATGTCGATCGAACTGGACAAGGTGCCGCTGCGGGCCAAGTTCATGACCCCCGCGGAGGTGCTGTCCAGCGAGTCGCAGGAACGCATGTGCGCGGTCGTGGCACCCGAGAACGTCGACGCGTTCATGGCCGTGTGCCGCAAGTGGGAGGTGCTGGCCACCGTCATCGGCGAAGTGACCGACGGCGACCGGCTGCAGATCACCTGGAACGGCGAGACCGTCGTCGACGTGCCCCCGAGGACCGTCGCGCACGAAGGTCCGGTCTACGAGCGGCCCGTCGAGCGGCCCGACACGCAGGACGCCCTCAACGCCGACACGTCGGCGTCGATCCCGCGTCCGTCCACCGGTGAGGAGTTGCGCGAGACGCTGCTGAAACTCCTTGGCAGCCCGCACCTGTGCAGCCGGGCCTTCATCACCGAGCAGTACGACCGCTACGTCCGCGGCAACACCGTGCTCGCCGAGCACGCCGACGGTGGCGTGCTCCGCATCGACGAGGCCACCGGTCGCGGCGTCGCGATCTCCACCGACGCGTCCGGCCGCTACACGTTCCTCGACCCGTACACCGGCGCCCAGCTGGCACTGGCGGAGGCCTATCGCAACGTCGCGGTCACCGGCGCCACCCCGGTCGCCGTCACCAACTGCCTCAACTTCGGCTCGCCCGAGGATCCGGGCGTGATGTGGCAGTTCTCGCAGGCCGTCCGCGGCTTGGCTGATGGCTGTGCGGCACTTGGCATCCCGGTCACCGGCGGCAACGTGAGCTTCTACAACCAGACCGGCACCACGCCGATCCTTCCGACTCCGGTCGTCGGCGTGCTCGGCGTCTTGGAGGACGTCAGGCGACGCGTCCCGACGGCCTTCGGCGCCGAACCCGGTGAGACGTTGATGCTGTTGGGCGACACCTATGACGAGTTCGACGGTTCGGTCTGGGCTCAGGTCACCGCGGACCACCTCGGCGGCCTGCCGCCCAAGGTGGATCTGGCGCGCGAGCAGTTGCTCGCCGAGGTTCTGGTGTCGGCGTCCCGCGACGGCTTGATCTCCGCCGCGCACGACCTGTCCGAGGGCGGGCTGATTCAAGCCGTGCTCGAATCCGCGCTGGCCGGCGAAACGGGTTGTCGGATCATCCTTCCCGAGGGGGCTGACCCCTTCGTGACGCTGTTCTCCGAGTCCGCGGGGCGCGCGGTCGTCGCGGTTCCGCGGACCGAGGAAAGCCGATTCCGTGCCATGTGCGAGGCCCGCGGACTGCCCGCCGAACGCATCGGCGTGGTCGACGAAGGCAGCACCTCCATCGACGTCCAGGGCCAGTTCAGCGTGAGTCTCGACGAGTTGCGCCGCACGTCGGAGGGCGTGCTTCCCGGACTGTTCGGGTGAGTGGCGAAACCTCAACCATCACCGGCGAATCCATCGCCGACATCCCACGACGCCGGCAAGGCGTCGAACGTCACCCCGTCGTCGTCTGGGCGTGGAGCCTGGTGCGCCTCGACTTCGGCGGGGTCGCCGTCGCCACCGTCTTCTTCTGCTTGTCGCTGACTCCGTCGCTGCTTCCGCGGGACTGGCTGTTTCAGGGGTTGATCGGCGGCATCAACGCGTCGATCGGCTACGCCATCGGCGTCGTGCTCGCCAAGGCGTTCCACCGCTTCGCGCTGCACCATCGGCAGTGGTGGCCGCCACCCAGGAAGACGCTGAACGCTCTGAAGGTCGGCGTCGTCGTCACCTCGATCGTCGTGTGCGTGTCGATGCTGATCCCGGCGGCGGCGTGGCAGCGTCAGGTCGCCGCGGAAATGGGCATGGGCGGGCCAACCAACCTGGGGTACCTGCGCACCCTGGCGGCGGCCGTGGTGGTCGGCGGTGCGTGCGTATGCGCGGCCCGGGTGCTCTACGACGCGGTGAAATCGCTTGCCAGGATGTTCATCCGGCGGTGGCACCTCCACCAGGAGACCGCGATGGTCATCGGGTCGGCCATCGTCGTGGTGGTCGTGGTCACCCTGGTCAACGGCGTTCTGTACCGTGGCTTCCTCGCCGGTGCCAGCCGGGTGTTCCAACCGCAGAACACCACCACCCGTGACGACGTCACCCAGCCCAGCCAGCCCGAAAGATCAGGCAGCCCAACGTCGTTCGCCGCCTGGGAGACGCTGGGATTTCAGGGCCGGAACTTCGTCGCGACGGGCCCGCACGCGGCCGACCTGACTAGGCTTGCCGGTCGGCCAGCCAAGGAACCCATCCGCGTCTACGCAGGCCTCGAGACCGCCGACACCGACCAGGTGCGGGCCAACGTCATCGTCAGCGAGCTGATGCGCACCGGCGCATTCGACCGCAAACTGCTGGTCATCGTTCCCACCACCGGCACCGGATGGATCAACCCCGTCGCCGCCAGGTCGATCGAGAGCATGTACGCCGGCGACACCGCGCTCGTCGGGGTGCAGTACTCGTATCTGCCGAGCTGGATTTCGTTCCTTGGGGATCGGGACAAGTCCGTGCAGTCGGCTCGGGTGCTCGTGGCCGCCGTGCACGATCGCTGGGCCCGAATGCCCGCCGAGCGCAGGCCGAAGCTGGTGCTGTACGGAGAGAGTCTGGGGTCGCTCGGAGGGCAGGGTGTCTTCGACTGGCTTCCCGACATCGCGCGGATGGACTTCTCCGCGGTGCTGTGGGTCGGCCCGCCCAACCAGAGTTCGTTGTGGAGTGCCCTTGTGCAGCGCCGCGATCCATGGACACCGGAGGTCGAGCCGCGCTACGACAACGGCAGCACGGTCCGCTTCTCGCAGGCCAACACCAGTGCCGACATCGCGGAGATCGCACGGCCCGAATGGGGCGGAACCCGGGTGCTGTTCCTGCAGCACGCCTCCGATCCGATCGTCTGGTGGTCGCCGGAGCTGGTGTTCGACCGGCCCGACTGGCTGGTCGAGCCGGCGGGACTGGACCGCACGACGTCGATGCGGTGGTATCCCATCATCACCTTCTGGCAGGTCAGTGCCGATATGACCAACGCCTCCAGCGTGCCGGCCGGACATGGTCACAACTACGGCGACTCCGTGCTCGACGGCTGGGTCGCCGTCGTCCCGCCGGACGGTTGGACGAGCGCGGACACCGAACGAGTCCGCGCCGCCGTCCACGACGCCGGCAGCGAATATTGACCAAGCCAAGCGCAACAAGGCCATTGGTGCTGGCGGCCGCGCTGGTCGGCTGGAGTCTGGTCGCGCCGAAGCTGCCGTCGCGGTGGCAGGTGCCACTCAACGCCGGGCTTGGCGGGGTGCTGGTCTGGTGGACCGACGCACCGCTCGGACTGCGGCCGCCCGCCTCGACGCACGGTGTGCGGCTTGGTCTTCGGGTGGCTGCCGCGGTGTCGACGACGGTGGCGTCAGCCATGGCCGTGCCAGCCGTCCGGTCGGGCGCGAGGCGACGGACGATTCCCGGGTCGGCCGCGGAGTGGCTGTTGATTCGCATTCCGATCGGGACGGTCTGGTCGGAGGAGGCCGCGTTCCGAGCCGCGCTGGGAACCGTTGCGGCGCAGTCCTTCGGACCAAGGTGGGGCCGGGTACTTCAGGCGGCGGCGTTCGGGCTCTCGCACGTCGTCGACGCGCGCGGAGCGGGGGAGACGGTCGTCGGAACCGTGGCCGTCACCGGCGCGGCAGGCTGGGTCTTCGGATGGCTGTACGACCGCTCGGGGAGCCTCGCCGCGCCGATGCTCGCGCACCTGGCGGTCAACGGAGCGGGAGCGGTGGCGGCGGTGGCGGCTCAGACGTCGCGGCTGTCCGCCTCGAGCAAATGAGGTTCGGTGTCGGTGTCGTCGATGCCGAAGGCGATGATCCTGCGTGGCGTGATCCGAATGATCGCGGCATCGAGATGGTCACCTGCGGGTCCGGTGGCGGGGCCCGCGTCTGCCTGCACCGCGATTCCGCGGACTTCCAGGCACCGCACCCGCCACGGATCGCGCGACACGATGTCGTCGACGACGAAGGCGACCGTGGAGTGGGTGGCGACGTTGCGGAACTTCTGGCTCTTCGACATGTGGTAGCCCGCGATGTCGATGGTTCCCAGCTTCTCGTTGTAGGTGAATCCGACCGGACTGTTCTGGAGCGTGCCGTCGGGTTGGACGGTGGCCAAGCGCCCAATGTCGGTGTGGCCCATGAACTCGATCTCGTGCGGTTTGAACGTCATGCAACCAAACGTAGAACCTCAACGACTGTTCACGTCAAGGCTCACGGGTTGATGGTCAGCTCGCCGATCTGACGACCCCACACGTGGTCGACGGCGAGGGGCTGACCCAGCTCGACGTGGTTGTAGGGCGCAATGCTGTATCCGGTGTCCATCACCAGATAGGGGTGCGGCCACAGGTCGTAGGTCACCTTCTGCCAGCAGCCGGGTCGCCCCTCCGGACCGCCACGGGCGTTGATCCGCGGCAGGTTGTCGGGATAGATGTACGGATTGCCAGCGCCCGTCAGCGTTCCGAACGCCGCCAACGAGTAGCCGTTGTCGCCACCGAGGGACGAGGCGATCCTTGGCCCGACGTCGTGGTAGTTGCGCACGGTGCACAGAATCATGCCGCGGTAGTCGTCGAGCAGTGCGGTCGTCGGCACCAAGTCGGCCGCACCGCGAATCAGATAGGGGCCGGCGCGTTGCAACGGATCCGCTGCGGTGTCGCCGAATCCGATCGCCGCCATCAACGCGGAGTCGACGTCGCCACGGCGTGCGTTGAGCGAGCGCGCGGTGGTCACGGCGGAGTCGAGCCCGTCGAGCAGATTCGGCGCCGCGTCGGCGTAGACGTCGAGCAGTTCGCCGGCGCGCGCGACGTCGTCGCGGAATCGCGGCCACCGTGGGTTCAGGTCGGCGAGGATCGCATTGGCGTTCTCGAGCGACATCCCGAACCTGGTTCCGAGGCCGCCAAGGGCCTGTGCCGTGGCGGTCAGCGTCTGGTTCAGCTTGATCGGGTCCACCTTGTCCGCGATCGACGTGACCGTTTCGAAGAGTGTGTTGAACTCCGTGGTGACCGACTGTGCCGGGATCACCGATCCGCGCGAAACATGTTCTGCGGACGGGTTTTCCGGTGACTTGAACGACACGTACTTGTTGCCGAAGACGGTGCTGGCCTTGACGTCGGCCAGGACGTTCGACGGTATGGACGCAAGGTATTCGTCCTTCACCTCGAGGGCGATCAGCGCCTGGGCGTGACCGTCGACCTCGGTGACGTCGACGCCGGACACCCGGCCGATCTCGACGCCGTTGAGGGTGACCTTCGAGCCGGGGTCCACAACAAGGCCGGCCCGGTCGGACACCACGACGAGTTCGGTCTGCTCGACGAAGTCTCCGCGGTACTGTTTGGCCATCAGCACGCCGAAGAGCACGACGATCGCCACCAGCACCGCTCCTGCCAGCCTGTATGGCGGCCGGTGGCGGTCGAAAGCCATTCTGGGAGACTAGGGTATGGCCGCCCGCCGCATAGCGGATCCGACGAAGACCCGCGAAGCCGTCTCGGCCGTCGCGGGCTGGTTGCGC
Source organism: Mycolicibacterium hodleri (assembly GCA_006864685.1). Lineage (GTDB taxonomy): Bacteria > Actinomycetota > Actinomycetes > Mycobacteriales > Mycobacteriaceae > Mycobacterium > Mycobacterium hodleri_B. Next base: position 32,756 of record VIFX01000027.1, read on the forward strand.
GACGACACCGTCGCCATGCCGGATCGCAGCGCCATCGCCGACGCGGTGCGCCTGACCGCCAGGACCCTGGCCGCGCAGGCGCCCGGCGCCAGTGTCGAGGTGAGGGTGCCGCCCTTCGTTGCCGTGCAGTGCATCTCGGGTTTGGCGCACACCCGTGGCAACCCGCCGAACGTGGTCGAGACCGATCCCCGAACCTGGCTCCTGTTGGCTACCGGTCTTCTCGCGATGCCCGACGCGCTCGCCAACGGGACGTTGCAGTCGTCGGGGTCGCGCGCCGGGGAGATAGCCGACTGGCTGCCCGTCGTCCCGCTCGTGCCCTAGCCGAAGAACGGCGCCTCCTGCACCCAGTGGAATCCACGGTTGCGCAGAGTGAAGTCCTCCAGTGGTTGACGTTCCAGGACGACCGTCGTGGGTTCGTCCTTCCAGCGTCCGACCAGGCGCAGGTCGTCGCCCGCTCGATCGATCGTGAACGAACCGCCGTCCGGCACCGCCAGCGCGCCGCCCGTCGTGTCGGCCGCGACGTCCACCAGATCGCCGTTCATCAACTGGTAGGTGAGGACACCGGGCTGGTCGAATACGACTCTCTGCCAGCGGATGTCATCGGTCAGCAGGGGTGGTCGCGGGGTTCCGTCGACCGAGAACTCGGCGACCTGCCAAATGCCGTAGAGGTCCGGCTTGGTTCGCCCGCCACCGAATTGGTGCCAGGTCTGCAGGCTGAGCGCCACGCACCCGATCAACACCCACACGCCGAGAAGCGCTTGGCCCACCGCGGCCAGCCGGTTGCGTCGCGGCGAGTCGAACAGGGCGGGCCGTCGTTCCTGGCCGACGCCACGGCCGAGCACCACGGCATCGACTAGCCGTCTTGCGTTGGGCACCAACAGGAGTGCGCTGATCAACACCAGGTGGAACGACAGGATCTTGACCGGTACGTCGTAGGTCATGTTGAGCAGGAAGATCTGTCCCGTGCCCGCCAGGCTCACCAACGCGCCCAGCGTCGCCGTCTTCGGAACGAACAACAACGCCCCGGCGAGCACCTCGACGGCTCCCAGCGCCATCTCGTACGGGTGGGAGGTGCCGACCTGCAACCACAACACCGCCATTGGGCTGAGGTTTCCGAACGGGTCGATCAGCGCCGCGAGAGGTGGTGACGGCATCTGCGTAGGGATGAGCTTCGCGAAGCCGTAAAACAGCATCTGACCGCCAAGGCACAGGCGCAGGAACACCGTGAACCATGCCGCCAGCCGCGGGTACTGCCCGCGCCGTCGGTCCAGCACCGACCATGCGACCGTCACGAGCACTGCCACCGTCAGAAGACACGCGACGTACACCCAGATCGCGGCCTGGTCGCCGCTGCCGGAGCCGGGTGCCAGGACCGCGTCTACGCCAAGAACCTCGCGGCCGAACCACCCGGTGAACGGTTGCAGGGCCACCTGCTGCCAGATGACGGCACCGTCCGGCAGCAGGCCGGCCAACACCCCGGCGAAGGCGAAGCTGATCTGCGCGAACGTGAGACAGAACAACCCGAAGTAGACGACGCAGAACCGGAAGGCGATCCGGGTGCCGAGACGCCAGGTCCGCGGTTCGTCGTCGGGCCGTACCCCGTCGGGTTCCACGCGCGTCACACCTCCGTCGAGAAATGCGCGCGGGGTCCTCGCTGTTGAAGTGTTCACGGACACCGCGCTTCGATTCCACCTTCGACCGATGTTGACCGTAGACTGATGCCCGTCACCCACAGCCCCTAGGGAGCACACTGATCGTGACCGCCGAGCAGATCGACCCGATCGACCAGACGGACGACGAGCCCAAAGAAGAATGTGGCGTCTTCGGCGTCTGGGCACCTGGCGAGGATGTGGCGAAGCTCACGTACTACGGCCTTTATGCCCTGCAGCACAGAGGGCAGGAGGCGGCAGGCATCGCCGTCGCCGACGGCTCCCAGGTGCTGGTATTCAAGGACCTCGGGCTGGTCAGCCAGGTGTTCGACGAGCAGACCCTCGCGGCGATGGAAGGCCACGTCGCGATCGGCCACTGCCGGTACTCCACCACCGGGTCAACGACCTGGGAGAACGCCCAGCCGGTGTTCAGGAATACCGCGGCCGGAACCGGTGTGGCACTCGGGCACAACGGCAACCTGGTCAACACGACCGAACTCGCCGCCCGCGCCAGGGAAGCGGGACTGACCGACATGCGCGGGGCCACCTCAGCGGCCACGACGGACTCCGACATCCTCGGCGCGTTGCTGGCCCACGGTGCAGCGGACGCCACCCTCGAGCAGGCCGCACTGGAGTTGTTGCCGACGGTTCGCGGTGCCTTCTGTCTGACCTTCATGGACGAGAACACGCTGTACGCCGCCCGCGACCCGCACGGCGTGCGCCCACTGTCCCTTGGCAGGCTGGACCGCGGGTGGGTGGTGGCCTCCGAGACGGCTGCCCTCGACATCGTCGGCGCCGCCTTCGTGCGCGACATCGAACCCGGCGAACTGCTGGCCATCGACGCCGACGGCGTCCGCTCCACCCGCTTCGCCAACCCGACCCCCAAGGGTTGTGTCTTCGAATACGTCTACTTGGCCCGGCCCGACAGCGTCCTTGCCGGCCGTTCGGTGCACACCACCCGCGTCGACATCGGGAAGCGCCTCGCCCGCGAGAGCCCGGTCGAAGGCGACCTGGTGATTGGCGTGCCCGAATCGGGTATCCCGGCGGCTGTCGGCTATGCGCAAGAGTCCGGCATCCCCTACGGCCAGGGCCTGATGAAGAACGCCTACGTGGGCCGCACCTTCATTCAGCCGTCGCAGACCATCCGTCAGCTCGGCATCCGGCTCAAGCTCAACCCGCTGAAGGAAGTCATCCGCGGCAAGCGACTGATCGTCGTCGACGACTCGATCGTGCGCGGCAACACCCAGCGCGCGCTGATCCGGATGCTCCGCGAGGCCGGCGCACTCGAGGTGCACGTCCGCATTGCCTCGCCGCCGGTGAAGTGGCCGTGCTTCTACGGCATCGACTTCGCCACGCCCGCCGAGCTGATCGCCAACGCGTCCAACGCCGGAGCCAACGAAGCGGAGATGCTCGACGCGGTGCGGCGCGCGATCGGGGCCGACAGCCTGAATTACATTTCGCACCAGGGCATGATCGCGGCGACCGAACAGCCCGCGTCCCGGCTCTGCTCGGCCTGCTTCGACGGGGAGTACCCGATCGAGCTCCCCAGCGAGTCGGCACTCGGCAAGAACGTCATCGAGCACATGTTGGCCAACGCGGCCCGCACTGGCGTCCAGTCCGACAACGACAACGTCTCGGCGCTCAGGCGACCCTGACGGCGGTCGGCCCGAGAGTTACTGCGGCGCAACCGAACTGAAGCGAATAAGGTGGCGACGGCCCTTGCCCGTGGCACCGTCCTGCTTCAAAGCCCGGACCACCGACTCACGGAACCCCGTCAGGCCTCCCGGCGGCGGCGGGATCACGGCGTCGATGTCGTGCTCCGACATCACCGCATCGTGCTCGAGCGACTCGACCAACGGCCGCGCCAACCCCGAAGGAATCGGCGTCACCAAGCCCACCCACCAGCTCGCGATGCTCGGGGTCAGCAGCGGCAGCGCCACGATGAACCGTCGGCGCAGCCCCGCCTCCTCGGCGTAGACCTGCATGGCGTCGGCGTACTCCAACACGTCGGGACAGCCGATGTCGAAGGTGCGTGACTTCTCGATGGGGGCGTCGGCGGCCTCGACGAGGTAGTGCAACACGTCGTCGATCGAGATCGGCTGGATCTTGTTGCGCACCCACTTCGGCGTCGTCATGACCGGCAGCCGGTCGGTCAGATGCCGGATCATCTCGAACGACGCCGACCCCGAGCCGACCACGATGCCGGCCTGCAGCACGATGGTCTCGACAGACGAGGCCATCAGGATCTCGCCGACGGCGTTGCGCGAGCGAAGGTGCCGGGACAGCTCCCCGGTGGGGTGCAGGCCGGACAGGTAGACGATGCGGCGCACGCCCGCCTTCTCGGCGGCGGCGGCCACGTTGCGCGCGGAGTTCTCCTCTTCGCGCACGAAGTCCTTCGAGCTGCCCATCGAGTGGACGAGGTAGTAGACGACGTCGACCCCGTCGAAGGCGGCGACCAGCGACTCGGGATCGCCCAGATCCCCGCGCACCACCTCGACCTCGTCGCGCCACGGCACGTCGCGCAGTTTTTCCGGCTTGCGCGCCATCGCGCGTACGTTCTCGCCCCGCTCCACGAGCAGGGCGGCGAGATGCCCGCCGATGTATCCGGTTGCACCCGTCACCAGTGAGCGGCGTGACTCAACGTCCGACATCTAGCCTCCGTCCGTCGGTTTCCACTACCGAGGTATTCGGAGCAGTCACCAGTACGGATGTCCGCCGGGGGACCTATTCAAACGGACAACCCGGGTTCGGTGCGTCGACCGCGAGCGGGGCGCCCGCGTCGTCGATGTAGAGAACCCACATCACGACGGGCTCGAAACCGAGGTTGCGGCCGACGTGGACGTGGTCGGCGCCGCTGCCCTCGGTGATGGGCGCCCCCGCCGAATAGACGCCGTCGATCGAACAGTCGGCGAAGTTGTGGGTCAGGGTGCCCGACCGGACCACGCCGAATATCCGGCCTGGATGCCAATGCCATCCCGTCGTGCCGCCGGGCGCGATGGTGATCTCCTTGGTGATGTAGTCGTGGCCGTCGACGGTGGCCTGCGACAGGATCCTGGCGTCCACCCCGACGCTCGGAGAAGCCGACGCCGTCGCGGCGGAACCGAGAGACGACGCGACCGCCGCCGTCACGGAGACGACGACGGTGACCAGCCCGCGCACGGTGTTCATCTGCGCAGCGTGTCACACCAGCCATCGAATGTGCACCGCGATCGATGCGACCGGTACCCTCATACCCGATGAGCGAGGATCAGCGGCCCGACGACAGCATCGCCTCCTACGCGTCTGCGGGGGTGGACATCGAGGCGGGTGACCGCGCAGTCGAACTGTTCAAACCGTGGGCGGCCAAGGCGACTCGACCAGAGGTGCGGGGAGGGCTCGGCGGATTCGCCGGGCTGTTCGCCTTGCGCGGCGGATACCGCGAACCACTGCTCGCGTCGTCCACCGACGGGGTGGGCACCAAGCTGGCCATCGCCCAGGCGATGGACAAGCACGACACGGTCGGGCTGGACCTGGTGGCGATGGTCGTCGACGACCTCGTCGTGTGCGGTGCTGAGCCCCTGTTTCTGCAGGACTACATCGCCGTCGGCCGCACGGTCCCCGAACGCGTTGCCGAGATCGTTTCGGGCATTGCGAACGGCTGCGTCATCGCCGGTTGCGCACTGCTCGGGGGCGAGACCGCCGAACACCCGGGTCTGATGTCGCCGGACCACTACGACATCTCCGCGACCGGGGTCGGCGTGGTCGAGGCCGACGACGTTCTCGGGCCCGATCGCGTCAAGCCGGGCGACGTCATCATCGCAATGGCCTCGACCGGGCTGCATTCCAACGGATACTCCCTGGCCCGCAAGGTGCTGCTGGAGATCGACCGCGGCAACCTCGCCGGGCACGTCGAGGAATTCGGCCGCACCCTCGGCGAGGAACTGCTCGAGCCGACCCGCATCTACGCCAAGGACTGCCTCGCGTTGGCCGCCGAAACTCAGGTGCGGACGTTCTGCCACGTGACCGGCGGCGGGCTCGCAGGCAACCTCGAGCGGGTCATCCCCAACGGGTTGAGCGCCGAGCTGGATCGCGGAACGTGGACGCCGGCTCCCGTGTTCGCGATGATCGCCCAGCGCGGACGCATCGAACGCGCCGAGATGGACAAGACGTTCAACATGGGCATCGGCATGGTCGCCATCGTCGCGCCGGAGGACACCGACCGTGCGTTGGCGATCTTGACTGCGCGACACCTGGATTGCTGGACCCTCGGCACTGTCACCAAGGGCGGCAAGGGAATGTCGCGGGCTCAGTTGGTCGGGCAGCACCCGAGGTTCTGAGCTCCGCGACGTCGACCCGAGTTCCGGGGAGACCGCTCAGCGGCGCCAGTCGTCGTCGTCGACCCAGCGGTCGTCCACTGGCCCGTCGCTGCTCAGGATGTCCGGCTCGGGGGAACCGGAACCACCCAGCTCCTGCTGTAACCGTTGAAAATCGGTTTGTGGCGAGCTGTACTTAAGGTCGCGAGCGACCTTTGTCTGCTTCGCCTTCGCCCGGCCGCGGCCCATAGGGGACCCCCTCGCGCAATAACGGAGCGGCCCGATTAGCAGGCGGCTCCGATCTGAATGTGTTTTATCGTCCTGACGACACTTTACCGTGCCCGGCGGTCTCATGCTGGCAGGGTGGTCTCCACGGCGAGCGCGGCGACCTTCAGGTCAACGCTTAGCGCCCCGCAGACGTTCCACGGCCAGCCGTCCAGCGCCCACCTCAGCCGCCTCCGGCATCGAATCCGGATCGATCAGAGCGCTCACCTCGGTCTCGCCGCCGGTGGTCAACTGCGTGTCCGCGGGAACGCCTCGCTTGAGCAGCGCCACGGCGATCGGACCCAGGTCGACGTGGTCGACGACGGTGCCCAGACGCCCGATCGCGCGCCCGCCTGCGAGCACGGGATCACCGGTCGACGGCCGATCCGCGGACCCGTCCAGCTGCAACAAGACCAGCATCCTTGGCGGCTTCCCGAGGTTGTGGACGCGCGCTACGGTCTCCTGACCTCGGTAGCAGCCCTTTTCGAGGTGAACGGCACCCTCGCCGGGGCCACCGATCCAGCCGACCTCGTGCGGGATGGTTCGCTCGTCGGTGTCGACGCCGAGCCGAGGCCGGACGGCCGCCGCGCGGTGCGCCTCGTAGGCCCAGATGCCCGCGGGCTGGACGCCTGCCGCGAGCAGCCTGGCGCGCCACGCCGGCACCGCGTCGCGCGGCACCACCAGGTCGACCTCATCCGCGCGGAGCGTGCGGACGAAACCACCGTCTGCCAGCGGTGATGCCGTCGCCACGGCGGGTAGCGCGGTGATGCCGACGGCCGCCAAGACGGCGGGATCACCTACCCGAGGACCGACAAGCGACAAGACGGCGAGATCGGCGGGCTCGGCGACGACGGCGGCCCAGAAGATCATCTTGCGCAGGTAGGCCAGCAACGGCTCGCCGCGCCACGGTTCGGTGTCGATGACGGTGACCCCGTCCAGCTGGGTCTGCAACCAGTGATCTTCGACACGTCCCTGCACGTCGAGGCTCAGATTCTCGACGACGGCGCCGTCGGGAAGGTCGACGACGTGCTGGGTGGAGATGGTGTGCAGCCATTTGCGGCGTTCGTCGCCGGTGAGCGCGATGGTGGCGCGGTGTGACCGATCCACCAGGACGACGCCGGTCTGAGCGGCACGCTGCTCCCCAAACGGGTCGCCGTAGTGCCACGTGGCGCCCGCGTCGGGGCCGGACTCTGGAACGGGGACGGCAGACATCCTTCCAGCGTACGGAGGTCGACCCGCACTATCCTCAGGCCCCATGGCGTCCCACGGCGAGATCGTCGTCACCCTCGCCGGCGAGGTCGTCACCGTGGACCACCCGGTCGTCCGCGTCGACGATCCGCTGTTCGGCCGCGGCGACGGCGTCTTCGAGACCCTGCTGCTCCGAAACGGGCGCGGATGCCTGATCGACGCACACCTGGAACGGCTGGCGCGGTCCGCGGCGACCGTCGCCTTGCCGCCGCCGGACGTGGCCCAGTGGCGGGCCCCCGTCGCGTCGGCAGCCCAGGCGTGGCCCGGCGCCGGCGACGCGGTCATGCGGTTGGTGTTCGGCCGGGGCCGCGGTGGTGGACCGATCGGCTTCGTCACCGTCTCGCCGCTGCCCGACCGGGCACTGGTCGCACGGCGGGACGGCGTGTCGGCGATGACGCTGGACCGTGGGTTCTCCGTGGCCGACGACCCGGGTAATTCCGGCCCGGCTCCGTGGTCGATCGCCGGAGTCAAGTCGCTGTCCTACGCCGCCAATGCCGCTGCGCTGCGCCACGCTCAGCGTCTCGGAGTGGGCGACGTGGTGCTGACGAGCACCGACGGATTCGTGCTCGAAGGCCCGCGGTCCAACGTCGTGATCGTCGCAAGAGACGGCGTGTTGGCGACACCGCCGAGCACGCTTCCGATCCTGGCCGGCACCACGGTCAAGGCGGTGTTCGAGGTCGCCCGCCGACGCGGCGAAACGTGTGAGGAACGTCCGCTCCGAACAGCGGATCTCCTTGCCGCCAAGGGGGTTTGGTTGCTCTCGAGCATCACGTTGGCGGCGCGGGTGCACACGCTGGACGGTGCGGTCCTACCCGCCGCCGACGGGGTGGCCGACATGGCCGAGATCGTCGACGAGGCCGTCGGTGGGCTTGACTGATTGGTCGCCGAAAATCGGTTGCCGACACCGGCTCTCGGGGGTACCTTCGATTTCACACGTGAAAGGAGGTGGTCCGAGAATTTGATTGACTCATGGACAAGTGAGGTGGCTGCCCGCTAGCAGCACCGGGTGTTTACCAGCGTGCGCTGGCGAATTCCCAGCAGTCACCCGGCCCCCGAGCCCCTCGGTCCGTCCAACCAGGAACCAACGGCTCGGGGGCCGCTCCATGTCCGGGGCTAGTTCGCAGGCCCGGGACCGAGCGGCGAACAATCCCGCATCGCGTCGCGCCAGGTGTTCTCGTCGACCCCGGGCGGCGCCACGGCCGGACCGACGGGAGCGGGCACGCCGTGCTTCGAAAGGCACTCGGCAAGCGATCCGTGCGCGCTCGACGTGGCGGGCGGGGCAGCGGGTTCGGGCGACTTTGGTTCGGGAGATTCCGTGGCGCACGACGCCAGCAGGCACGTCGCGGCGACCGCCACGGCAAGGCTGCGCAGTCGCACTAGCCGACGTGTCGCGTCAGCCGCGCCGAGAGGTGAGGAACGAGCCCACCGTCGGCGTCGACGCGTTCTTCGACGTACGCCAGGTCACCGCCCTCGACGATGCCGTATAGCCGCTTGGCGCCGCCGACGAGCACCCCCGACTTGCTACGGGCCAGGGCATCGGTCGCGAGTTCCCACGAGGACTGGTTCAAGGGGTGGCCGTAGAACAATTCGACGTAACCGGAGGAATGGGCCAGCAGAAGCTCGATCGCCTGGGTTTCCGCGGGATCGTCCGGATCGTTGACGAAGCGCCAGAAGCCGGACTCCCGCAGCGACGGACCCACGTACTCGCCGGTCTCGGACAGCAGCCAGGACCGCGCCTCCCACGTCAGGTACTCGCCGCCGTCGTGCGACACCGAAATCTGCTGGCCGAACGGGTAGTCGCCGTCCGCGCCGCGACCGGTGCCCTCGCCGCGCCAGACGCCGACGAGCGGCAGCAGGGCCAGCAGCGCATCGTTGAGGCTGACGCCGTCGCGGAGGTTGGCCGTGTCGGTGGGGACGGGCAGATCGTCGAACGCGGGAATGTTCCGCGCGGCGGTGACCTTGGCGCGCTCGGCGGCGGTCGCCAAGGCGCGGTCACCCGAACCGGGGATTACCGAACTCCCCGAACCCTCGGGCTCCGTCGCCTCGTCGGGGACCTCGGGGATGTCGTCTGCCGTCACAACTCGTCGGTGACCAGCCGGTACACCGCATAGACGGCGAACCAGGTGATGACGACGACTGCCACGATGAGCAGAATCTCGAAGAAGAGAACCACGTCGTCGATTCTAGTTCCGGTGCCCGGCAGTGCGGCGACCGGGGGTTCCAGCTCGGCAGCGGTGCCCACGACTCACGCGGGCACCGCTCCTCTGGTGACGCTCAGGCGACCTTGACGTCGACTTCGTGGATCCCGGCGCCGGACGGCGCGACGCTGGCGTCGCCGTTGCCCGCGGGGGACAGGGCGCGCAGCGTCCAGGTGCCGGGGGCGGCGAAGAAGCGGAAGTCACCGGTCGCCGACGCGACGACCTCGGCGGTGAACTCGTCGGAGGCGTCGAGCAGGCGCACGAACGCCCCGCCGACGGTCTGACCGGAACCGTCGACGACGCGACCGGTGATGACCGTTTCCTTTTCGAGGTCAACGCTGGCCGGCAACGTCAGTCCTTGCTTGGGTGCAGAGCACATATCAACTTCCCAACTCGATCGGGGCGCCCACGAGGGAGCCGTATTCACACCAACTACCGTCGTAGTTCTTGACATTCCGATGTCCCAACAGTTCCTGCAGGACGAACCAGCTGTGCGAGGAACGCTCCCCGATGCGGCAGTAGGCGATGGTCTCCTTGGACCCGTCCAGACCTGCGGCTTCGTAGAGCTTGGCGAGGTCCTCGTCGGACTTGAAGGTGCCGTCCTCGTTGGCGGCCTTGCTCCACGGCACGTTGACGGCGGTGGGGATGTGGCCGGCGCGCTGGCTCTGCTCCTGGGGCAGGTGGGCCGGGGCGAGGATCTTGCCGGAGAACTCGTCGGGGGAGCGCACGTCGACCAGGTTCTTGGTGCCGATCGCGGCGATCACTTCGTCGCGGAACGCGCGGATCGCGGTGTTGGGCGCCGAGGCGGTGTACGAGGTGGCCGGACGGTCGGGGACCTCGGTGACCAGGGGGCGGCCGTCGAGTTCCCAGCGCTTGCGGCCACCGTCGATCAGCTTGACGTTCTCGTGGCCGTAGAGCTTGAAGTACCAGTAGGCGTAGGCGGCGAACCAGTTGTTGTTGCCGCCGTAGAGGACGACGGTGTCGTCGTTGGCGATGCCCTTGTCCGACAGCAGTTTGGAGAACTGCTGCTGGTCGACGAAGTCGCGCTTGACCGGGTCCTGCAGCTCGGTCTTCCAGTCCAGTCGGACGGCGCCGGCGATGTGTCCGTCTTCGTAGGCGCTGGTGTCCTCGTCGACCTCGACGAAGACGGTGTTGGGGGCGTCGAGATTGTTCTCGGCCCACTCGGTGCTGACCAGGACGTCGGAGCGTGCCATGGATGAAATCCCTTCGGTTGCTTCAGTATTCGACAGGTTAGGCGGGGGACGCAGTGGAGCGGAGGTGGGAGACGAGCGGGTAGAGCCGACAGCCGAGACAGATGCCGAAGGCAGCGTTGAGGAAGGCCGCGACCAGTGCGAGCGCGGTGGCGGCCAGGCCAAGCGCCACCAGCCCCGTTGCGAAGCCGACGGCTCCGGCGACCGCGAACACGAGGCCGACCAGCTGGGCGAACTTCAGTGGCGGCACGGGCTCGCGCTCGGTCACCGGACCAAGCCGGGGCGCGACGAACGCGGCGAACACCCGGCCGAAGGGGTGCTTGCGCGGGCCGCCGAGCGCACCGACGGCGAACACAGCCGCCTGGACCCCGAGCAGAATCGCGGCCGCAACCGAGCTATACGCCGACACCAACAGTGCGATCACCAGGACCGCCGTGGTCACCCACGCCGCGAAGCGCGGTCCCCGGACGTCGACCTGGTCTGGTGTGGTGCTCTGGTTCGGCAACGGTGTACTCCTGCTGTTGTGACGAGGCTGGGCGTGGGCATGCCTGAGCGGCTGCTCCGAGGCGACGCGCAGTGCGCGCAGCTACTCAGCAGCTACAACAACGACAACAGACCGCGACGCGGCACAGATCTACTGCGCGGCGCTTGATGAGCTCGTGCTCAACGCGGGTGGACACGGCCGAGAGCTTACCCAATGACAGGGCCGTCAGGCCAATAGCGGTTCGAGAGCGGACCGCAGGTCAGCGGCCTTGGGTACGCCCGAGCTGCGGTACCGCTGCCGACCGTCGGCGTCGAAGATGAACGTCGTCGGCAACGACAGCACCGAAAGCTCGCGCGCGGCCGCCGGATTGGCGTCCATGTCGACCTCGACGTGAGCAACCTCGGGGAGCTCGGCGCAGACGTCGTCGACGACCCGCCGCACCCCCGCACACGGTCCGCACCACTGCGCGCTGAAGTGCACGATCGCGGGCTTCCCCGCCGGCAGACCCAGATCGGGAACGGCGGCGGAGGCGTCCCACGTGCTGCGCACGACGCCGTCGCGCCTGGTGAGCACGCGTCCGACGACGACGGACACCGTCAGCGCCACGATCAGCACCGCGACGACAAGGAGAAGTGTGACGCTCATGGCTGTCTAAACCCGTCGAGCGCCACCGTTACTCCCGTCGAGATGCCCTCGATGATGATGTCGGAGCCACGCGCGCCCTCGGTGGTCGGGGCAAGCCCGAACGGCAGCTTCATGCCCGGCATTTTGGTGCCGAACGCGGCGAGGACGGCCGCCTTCTTGTCGTCGGGAACCTGCTCGTCGGCCGTGCCAGGGCCCGTCAGCACGTCCGTGGCGTTGAAGACGAGTGTCGTGACGTCGTCCTCGGGCGTCGACAGGTCCACCGAGACGCTGACCCGCTCGTCGAACCCCGCCGCGGTTGGCGTTCCGGTGAACACCAGCCCGTGACTGCCGGAGATGCCCGACTCCGTCGTCCCTCCGGTGGCGTCGTTGGTCTCCTTCGGCGGGGCCTCCACCAGCAGATCCTTGATGCCCATGAACCGGCCGACGTGCGTCGAGTCGACGATGAGGCGGCTTTCCAGCTTGCCGACGGGCAGCGTGGAGTTCGGGCCGATCAGCCACGACGTCTCGGTCAGGTCCACCGAGTGCATCGTCGCCTCTATGGAGGCCTTGCCGACGACGGGGTGGTCGACTCCACCCGCCCTGATCTCCACCTCGCGGTAGTGGTGGCCCGTGGCTTGAGTGACGAACGGGAACCCGAGGATGCCCACCCACGGGTCGAACGGCAGGTGGTTGGCCGATCGCACGCTGCGCGCCCAGCGGAACTCCGCGTAGATGGCGGTCCCGAAATCGACGCCGACGGCTCCGACGGTCAGGGTCGTGACCGTGGCGACGAGTCCGATCAGCACCTTGCGCACCCGGACATTCTGGCCTACTCGGGTGCGCTCCAACCGTTCGGCGCGGCTAATTCCCAGGTTGCACGCTATCGTTATGCGATCGTCGGCCGGTAACGGCGACGTGTCAGCCATGAATCTGGGAGATTGCCCGGACTTGTCGACGTAGATGATGTCGGGTGATCTTCCCGAAGTGCGCTGGAGGACCCGTTGGATCTGTTGCTACTGACCCTCGACCCGCACCCCGAGTCGGTGCTGCCGTCGTTGGCGCTACTGGCGCACAGCGTCCGTGCCGCTCCGACCGAAGTGTCGTCGCTGCTCGAAGCGGGCACCGCTGACGTGGCCATCGTCGACGCCCGAACCGACCTCGCCGCGGCGCGGGGCCTGTGCCGGCTGCTGGGCACCACCGGCACGGCGGTCCCCGTCGTCGCCGTGGTGAACGAAGGCGGACTGGTCGCGGTCAACGTCGAATGGGGTCTCGACGACATCTTGCTTCCCAGCACCGGCCCGGCCGAGATCGACGCCAGGCTGCGACTGCTCGTCGGGCGTCGCGGTGGGGCCGCCGACCAGGAAAGCGCGGGCAAGGTCAATCTCGGCGAACTCGTCATCGACGAGGGCACCTACACCGCCCGGCTTCGTGGGCGCCCGCTCGACCTCACGTACAAGGAATTCGAGCTGCTCAAGTACCTGGCGCTGCACGCGGGCCGCGTGTTCACCAGGGCACAGCTGCTCCAGGAGGTGTGGGGCTACGACTTCTTCGGCGGCACCCGCACCGTCGACGTGCACGTGCGACGGCTCCGCGCCAAGCTCGGTCCAGAGTACGAGTCGTTGATCGGCACCGTGCGCAACGTCGGCTACAAGGCCGTCCGGCCGGCGCGAGGCCGCTCACCGGTGCCCGAGGCCGACGCCGGTGACGACTACGACGATGCGGACGCCTACGACCAGGATCCGGCGGGTTTCATCGACGGACTGAACGACCCGCTGCGAGCCAAGTGAGCGTAATCGGTTGGCGGACAGCCCTTTCCGATGCCGACCAGCAACGCGTCAAGGCCATCGTCGATGCCGCCCGCGCTGCCGACGGGACGGCTCCCGTCGGTGACCAGATTCTCCGGGAACTGCCAAGGGACCGCACCGGGCACCTCGTTGCCGAAGTCGACGACGACGTCGTCGGCTACCTGAACTTGGCTGCTGCCACGACCGACGCGCCACCCATGGCCGAGGTCGTCGTCCACCCCGATGCCCGTAGGCAGGGGATCGGTTCGGAACTGATTCGCACGGCCTTCGCCGAAGGTGGTTCCGGCACCAGGGTGTGGGCGCACGGCAACCTCGCACCGGCCCGCGCCACCGCCGCCGCACTGGACCTCGTCGCCGCGCGGGAACTGCTCCAGATGCGCCGCCCCCTGCGCGACCTGCCGGAGGTCAAGGTCTCCGACGGCGTGCTGCTGCGGACCTATGCCGGACCCGATGACGACGCCGAGCTGCTGCGCGTCAACAACGCCGCCTTCTCCTGGCACCCCGAGCAGGGTGGCTGGACCGAGGCCGACGTCGCCGAACGTCGTGGCGAGCCGTGGTTCGACCCGGAGGGGTTGTTTCTGGCCTTCGACTCGGCGACCGATGCCCTTCTCGGCTTTCACTGGACCAAGGTTCACGGGCCGACGTTGGGGGAGGTCTACGTCGTCGGCGTCGACCCGAGCGCCCAGGGACGCGGTCTCGGCGCGACGCTCACGCTGGTCGGCCTGCATCATCTGGCGGATCGACTCGGCGAGGCCGCCGACGTGACCCTTTACGTGGAGGCCGATAACTCGGCCGCCGTGAAGACGTACGAACGGCTTGACTTCGCGGTCTTCACCGCAGACGTGGCGTACACCCTGCGTTAGCGTCGACTGGGCGCCAAGATCGCAGCGATCTGTTCGTGAAGCCCCGCGCGTGCCGCATCGAGGTCGGAACGGGCAGCTGAGAGGCCGCTCAGGCTTGGTTCATCTTTCGTTCATCTTGGCGAGGTCGGTCATTCACTGCGCACCCCTAGGTTCTGTCGCGGGTGGCCATGAGGCCTGCCTGCGGAAGTCTCTACTTTTCGCGCGTGAGACCGGTGGCGGTATCTGATCGTCGCCCACAAACTTTGAAGGAGCTACGTGAAGCCCAATCGCACAGGTGCTGCGCTGAGCCTGCTGGCCGCCAGTGCCATGCTGCTTTCGGCATGCGGGAGTGACGACAACACCGCGGGCGGATCATCAGCTGGTGGTTCGTCCGCAGCCGCGGGTGCCTGCGGTGGTAAGGAAGCGCTGAAGTCGAGCGGTTCCTCCGCCCAGGCGAACGCGATGACCCGGTTCGTCACCGCGTATGAGACGGACTGCCCCGGGCAGACCCTCAACTACACCTCCAGCGGCTCCGGAGCCGGCGTCTCCGAGTTCCTCGGTGGTCAGACGGACTTCGGCGGCTCCGATTCGCCGCTCAGCGAGTCCAAGGGCGAGATCGCGAAGGCGGCCGAGCGCTGCGGCAGCCCCGCGTGGAACCTGCCCGCCGTCTTCGGCCCCATCGCCGTCACCTACAACGTCGCCGGTGTCGACGGACTCGTCCTCGACGGACCAACGGTGGCCAAGATCTTCAACGGCACCGTCAAGACCTGGGACGCACCCGAGATCAAGGCGCTGAACGGTAGCGCGACCCTGCCGGCCGAGCCGATCAACGTCGTCTTCCGCAGTGACGAGTCGGGAACGACCGACAACTTCCAGAAGTACCTCGACGCAGCGTCGGGCGGAGCCTGGGGCAAGGGCGCAGGCAAGTCCTTCGCCGGCGGCGTCGGAGAAGGCGCCAAGGGCAACGAGGGCACCTCGGCCGCCATCAAGAACACCGCAGGCGCCATCACCTACAACGAGTGGTCGTTCGCGAAGTCGCAGGATCTTTCGGTCGCCAAGATCGTCACCTCGGCCGGCCCCGACCCCGTCGAGCTGACCACCGAGACCGCCGGCAAGGCGATCGACGGCGTGAAGATCAAGGGTGAGGGTAACGACCTGGTGCTCGACACCACGTCGTTCTACAACCCGACCGTGGCGGGTTCCTACCCGATCATGCTCGGCACCTACGAGATCGTCTGCTCCAAGTACTCCGACCCCGAGGTCGCCAAGGCCGTCAAGGGATTCCTGACGTCTGCTCTGGGCAATGGCCAGAAGGGTCTCGAGGACAACGGCTACATCCCCGTGCCCGATGCCTTCAAGGCACGGCTGACGACCGCCGTCGACGCGATTTCCTGACCTCTCCCACAATGGCCCTGACACCAGACTCGACTGACGTGAGCTCGTCGACCTCGACGAGCTCACGTCAGATCGGAGAAAATCGCTCCATGCCGACCAAGACTCCGCCAGCGTCGACTCTGAGGACCGGGAGGAAGAAGCAAGGCGACAACATCTTCCACTCGATCGCCATTGCCGCGGGGGCGACGATCATCGCGGCGATCGCGTTGATGGCGCTCTTCCTGATCGTCAAGGCCATTCCGTCGCTGGGTGCCGACCAGGTCAACTTCATCACCAGCACGGAGTTCAACACCACCGACGCCGACAATCTCCGATTCGGTATTCGAGACCTGTTCATGGTCACGGTGCTGAGTTCGGTGTTCGCGCTCGTCATCGCGGTTCCGATCGCCATTGGCATCGCGACGTTCTTGACCAACTACGCCCCTCGGCGGGTGGCCAAGCCGTTCGGCTCGATGGTCGACCTGCTCGCCGCGGTGCCGTCGATCGTGTTCGGTCTGTGGGGCATCTTCGTGCTCGCCCCGTGGCTGGCTCCGGTGGCGCGGTTCCTCAACGACAGCCTGGGTTGGTTCTTCCTGTTCTCCGACGGCAACGTTTCGCTCGCCGGTGGTGGCACGATCTTCACCGCCGGCGTCGTGCTGGCCGTGATGATCTTGCCGATCATCACCTCGGTGACGCGCGAGGTCTTCAGCCTCACGCCCAAGGGGCACGTCGAGGCAGCGCAAGCCTTGGGCGCGACCAAGTGGGAAGTCGTGCGGATGACCGTCTTTCCGTATGGCCGCAGCGGCATGATCGCTGCGTCGATGCTCGGATTGGGCCGCGCGCTCGGTGAGACCATCGCGATCTTGATCATCCTGCGCACCGCTGCTCAGGCCGGAAGCTGGTCGCTGTTCGACGGTGGCTACACGTTTGCATCCAAGATCGCCTCTGCGGCAGCCGAATTCAGTTCGCCGCTGCCGACCGGGGCCTATATCGCTGCCGGATTCGTGCTCTTCGCGCTGACGTTCGTCGTCAATGCACTCGCACGTCTCGCAGCCGGAGGAAGGGTCAGCGGATGACGCAGGACACTCTCGACACCCCGATCAAGGCGCCCACGTTTCACGCCATCAGTGCGAGCCGCAAGATCAAGGATCAGCTTGCCAGGGTCCTGTTCACCGCGTCGTTCCTGATCGCCATGATCCCGCTGGTTTGGCTGCTGTACACGGTCATCTCGCGGGGCTTTACGGCAGTGCTGTCCTCATCGTGGTGGACGCGATCGCTGGCCGGAGTGCTGCCCGAGCAGGTCGCGGGCGGTGTCTACCACGCGATGTACGGCACCATCGTCCAAGCATTGATCGCTGCGGTGCTGTCGGTTCCCCTTGGCGTGATGGCGGCCGTCTACCTCGTCGAGTACGGCAAGGGTCGCCTGGCCAAGGTGACGACGTTCATGGTCGACATCCTCGCGGGCGTGCCCTCGATCGTCGCTGCGCTCTTCATCTTCGCGCTCTGGGTGACCACGCTCGGATTGCCGCAGAGCGCCTTCGCGGTGTCTCTCGCCTTGGTGCTGTTGATGCTGCCGGTCGTGGTGCGCAACACCGAGGAAATGCTGAAACTGGTTCCCGACGAACTGCGCGAGGCGTCCTACGCACTGGGCATCCCGAAGTGGAAGACCATTCTGAAGGTGGTCATTCCAACGGCACTACCCGGCATCATCAGCGGCATCTTGCTCGCCCTCGCCCGAGTCATGGGCGAGACGGCTCCCGTCCTGGTGCTCGTCGGCTACAGCAGGTCCATCAACTTCGACGTCCTCGACGGCAACATGGCATCGCTGCCGCTGTTGATCTACACCGAGTTGACCAACCCCGAGGCGGCCGGCGCACTGCGCGTGTGGGGCGCCGCCCTGACGCTGATCCTGTTGATTGCTGCGCTCTACCTGGCGGCCGCGTTCTTCAACCGGTTCCTGGCGCGAAATCGCTAACGAGAGTCCTGAGGAGTAACTATGGCAAAGCGCTTGGATCTCAAGGATCTGAACATCTACTACGGCTCGTTTCACGCCGTTGCCGACGTCGGCCTGTCCGTCCCGCCGCGCAGCGTAACGGCGTTCATCGGGCCGTCGGGCTGCGGCAAGTCGACCGTCCTACGCACGCTGAATCGCATGCACGAGGTGCTTCCCGGTGCCCGGGTCGAGGGCTCGGTCCTGATGGACGGCGAGGACATCTACGCCGCGGGCGTCGACCCGGTGAGCGTACGCAAGACCATCGGCATGGTCTTCCAGCGCCCAAACCCGTTCCCCACCATGTCCATTGGTGACAACGTGGTCGCCGGGTTGAAGTTGCAGGGAGTGCGCAACAAGAAGGCGCTGGACGAAGTGGTCGAGCAGTCGCTCAAGGGTGCCAACCTGTGGAACGAGGTCAAGGATCGCCTCGACAAGCCCGGCGGCGGCCTCTCCGGCGGACAGCAGCAGCGTCTGTGCATCGCCCGTGCGATCGCGGTGCAGCCTGCCGTACTCCTGATGGACGAGCCGTGCTCTGCGCTGGACCCCATCTCCACGTTGGCGATCGAGGATCTGATCGGTGAACTCAAGCAGGACTACACGATCGTCATCGTCACCCACAACATGCAGCAAGCTGCCCGGGTCAGCGATCAGACTGGGTTCTTCAACCTCGAGGCCACGGGTAAGCCCGGCCGGCTCATCGAGATCGACGACACCGAGAAGATCTTCTCCAATCCCACGCAGAAGGCCACCGAGGACTACATCTCCGGTCGCTTCGGCTAGGCGGCTCACCGCCGGTGACTCGCAGGGAACATGCGGATCATCGGGCCGGAGCCAGAATCGGCCAGCGAGACACGGCAGGCGGATGAGGTGAACGGACCGGGGGAAGTCAACGCGCGCCCCACCAGACGGGGCAACCTGGTGCTCGCCGAGTCTGATCCGATCGTGGCGACCGATCTGATCGAGGCTGCCGCGGAGATCGGAATCGAGACCACGTGGTGCCGCGACGGCGCCGAAGCGCTACTGGCCGTCGGTGCGGAACTCCCGAACGTCCTCGTGATCGCCACCCACACGGACACCGTTGACACGCCACGGATCTCGGCGGCAGTCCGTAACCGATCCGATCTGCCAATCCTCGTCGGCGCCACTGCTGGCGAGGAAGAGCTGGCCCGCATGGCGCTGGCGTCCGGGGCCTCGGCCGTGATCTCACGTCCCTACGACATCAATGCCATCGCCCCGTTCGCCCTGGACTCCAACGGCTACTCGCCCCATGAACAGTCGGTCTTCACCGCTGGCCCCATCCAGGTCGACCGACGTGGATACGAGACCCGGGTGCGCGGGAACTTCGTGCAGTTGACCCAGCGTGAACTCGAACTGCTCGTCTTTCTGATCGTGCAGCGAGGCAGCGTGGCCAGCAGCGAGGAGATCAGCACTGCGGTGTGGGGGCACCCAGCACACACCAATACCGTTGCTGTTCACGTCAAGCGACTTCGTGAGAAGCTCGGTGCCGACCCCGAGCACGGTGAGTACATTCGCACCATCCGCGGGGCAGGCTACCGGCTTGCCCCCTCGATCTGCGCCTGAATCCGAGCCCGCTAGGGCGTCAGCACCACGCGGGTGCCCGAGGGTTCCTTTGCGGTCCAGGTACTTTCGACGTCGGCAAGTGATCTGGCCTCGACGCCCAGGTGCAGTTCGCCCGCCGCGACCATCGCGAACATCTTCGGCAGTGCCTCGGCTCGAATGCGGCCGATGACCTCTGGTGGGATGCTGCCGAGGCCGACTCCGCTGATGGTGATGGCCGCGCTGCGCAGGATGCCCGCCGGCAGGGTCATCGTCAGGCCTGCCATCGACCCGATCTGGGCGTAACGGGTGTGGTGATACCGGGCCGCCAGCTCACTGGTGCCGAGAGCGTCGAGCACCTGCTCGGCGGGCTCACCCCACAGGTAGTCGAGTACCGCGTCGAAGGGACGCTCGGCGTGCAGGCTTGCCACCCGGGCGCGTAGATCCTCGTTGCCGATGGCGATCGCGTCGTCGGCCCCGACGGTGCGCAGCCAGTCCAGTCGGGTGGTGTCGCGGCCCGCCACGACCACCCGGCCGGCGCCGAAGGCGGACTTGGCCAGCTGAACGGCGGTCGAGCCGGTGACACCGGTGGCACCGAGCACCAGGACGTTGTCGCCGGGGCGGATGGCGGCCGCATGCTTAAGCGACATCCAGGCCGACACGCCTGGGTTGGGGATGGCTGCGGCGGTGACGGAGTCGACGTCATCCGGTATGACCACTGCGCCGCGCGGGTCGACCAGGGTGCGCTCGGCCATCATGCCGTAGGGCTTGAGTGCGCCGGTGTAGACGCGGGTGCCGTCCTCGAGGCGGGCGACCCCGTCCACGCCGGGGATGGCGGGCAGCGTGAGTTCCCTGCTGGCGTAGTGCTTTCCGGACACCAACCCCTTGGTGAGGTTGGTCAGTGCCGACGCCTCGACGGTGGCGACGACGCCGCCGTCACGCGCGACGGGTTCGGGATGGTCGGTGTAGATCGGTGCCCGACCCCATTCCTCGACAACTGCGGCCTTCATGGTGACTCCTTCGTTTCGGCAGAAATAGTTTCCTTGGAAACAATCTATGCCGACGCGGCGGTGATGGCAAGATGGTTTCCATGAAAACCAAGTCGGCGCTCATCGCGGACGTCAGCCATCTGCTCATCGCAGTGGGGGACAAGTTCGACCTGGAGATGACCGGCGCCGAGGATGGCGACGCCGAACGCGACTTCGTGGTGGCCCACTGCCCGGCCCGCCTCGAGGCGACGGTGCGCGACCTGCCGTCGTCGGCGATGCACCTTCTCGCCGTGATCGCCGAAGGGCCCGTCGGCGTCGTCGGGCTCGCCTCCCGTTCAGGTCAGCTGAAGGGAACCGTCTCCAAGTACGTGCAGCGGCTCGTCGAGGCGGACCTGGTGACGCGCACGGCGGTACCCGGCAACCGCAAGGAGGTGCAGCTCGCGCTCACCGGCGACGGCGAGCTGGTCGTCGAGGCCCACCGACGCTTGCACGACGAGATGGACCAGGGAATCCACGACTTCCTGAAGGCCTACGGGAACGCCGAACTGCAGGTCGTGGCGACGGTGCTTCGCGATCTGCTGGCCGCCACGAAGGACGGCGTGCGGATCACGCGTCACTGAGTTGCGGAGACGGCTTCCTCGTCGGGGAAGCGGCCCGTGACCTGGAAGATGACGCGCCGGGCCACCTCGACCGCGTGGTCGGCGAACCGCTCGTAGAACCGGCTCAGCAGCGTGACGTCGACTGCCGCGATCACGCCGTGGCGCCATTCGCGGTCCATCAGCACCGAGAACAGGTGGCGATGGAGGTCGTCCATCGCGTCGTCCTCTTCGCGGATGCGCGCCGCCTTCTCGGGGTCTCGGGTGACCAGCACCTCCTGGGCGCTGTTGCCAAGGTCCACGGCCACTCTGCCCATTTCGGCGAAGTACCCGTTGACCTCCTCGGGGAGGACGTGCTGCGGGTGGCGGCGGCGGGCGATCTTGGCGACGTGCAGCGCCAGCGCACCCATCCGGTCGACGTCGGCGACGATCTGGATGGAGCTGACGATCGCGCGAAGGTCACCTGCCACGGGAGCCTGCAGCGCGAGGAGGACGAATGCGGATTCCTCGGCGCGCGCGCTCATCGCGGCGATCTGTTCGTGGTCGGTGATGACCTGCTCGGCAAGAACCAGGTCGGCCTGGAGGAGGGCCTGGGTCGCACGCTCCATGGCTACACCGGCAAGGCCGCACATTTCACCGAGCTGGTCCGTCAAAGATGCCAGTTGCTCATGGTAGGCGGTACGCATGTATTGAGCCTACGGGCTGGGCCTCGGGATCGTCATGCCCTCGTGGATGAACGAAAGGTGAATGCCATCTGCCAGGACGGCGCTAGGCAGGTCACTCGCAGGTGGTATCGGCGGCATTGGTGACGGTCAGGTCCTCCGGCAGATGAGAGCTCTCGCTGCTGCGATCGTGCACCACGTGAACCTGCACCGACGAACCGCTGGGCGACGGGGGGTTGACCGAGCTGAAGTCCGAGCCGAGCACCACCCGGATGACGTTGCCCATGCCGGACACCCGCTCGATCGCGGGGATGGCCGGGACGGCGAACGACGACGCGACGGTGGCGGCGGCCTGTTCGTTGCCGGAGGAGAAGAACACCGTCGTGGAGTCCAACGGGCCCGGATAGTCGTCGGGGGTGTCGACGTTGAACCCGTGCTGCTGCAGATCGCTGGCCGCCGTGGACGCCAATCCGTCCTCACCGGTCGAGTTGGACACGCGCACGGTGATGTCTCCGGGGCTGGTGGTGACGGCGTCGACGAGTTCTCCATTGGTGTCGTCGGGCGCGGGGATCGCGGCCTGGGGCGTCGTCCCAGGCGCGGCCGGGGCGTCGACGTTCTTCTCCTCGGGGAGCGGGTCGTCGTTGATGATCGCGTCGAACAGGCTGCGCATGTCGTCGGTGCGGGGCACCTCGTTGCCGTATTCGTCGGCGTAGCCGACCGTCGGCACCGTCACGAACGTGATGCGTCCGACGTTGACGCCCTGGACGGACTGGCCGAGGTCGACGAGGTCCTTGGTCTGGATGTTGTCGACGTAGCTGTCGTTGATGAAGAGGTTGACCACGTTGTTGAGCTTGCTGAGCGAGAAGAACGTGTCCTTGGAGATCAGCGAGCGCAGCAGCGACGACAGGAACAGCTGCTGACGCTTGATGCGGCCGTAGTCGCCGTTGGTCTCGGTGGTGACCTGCCTGGCGCGGACGTACTGCAGCGCGGTGTGCCCGTCGACGACCTGGCGGCCGGCGTTGGCCAGCACAGTGCCCAGTTCGTAGTCCTCCAGCGGAGTGGTGGAGCAGACCTCGACGCCGCCGAGCGCGTCGACCATCTTGGCGAAACCGGCGAAGTCGACGGCCATGAAGCGGTTGACCGATAGCCCGGACAGCTTCTGGATCACCTTCACCAGGCACTTGGGCCCGCCGACGGCGTAGGCCGAGTTCAGCTTGGTCTCGGTGTAGACCTTGTCCATCCCGTAGACGGGGGAGTCGGGATCGGTGGCGGGTCCGTACGTGCTGGTCGTAGGATCCCAGTGCTCGCACTGCATGGGGGTGATCGACAGGTCGCGCGGAAACGACACGGCCACAACGCGTTTGCGGTTGGCGGGGATGTTGACCAGCATGATGGTGTCGGACCGGGCGCCCGCCGCGTCGTCGGTGGTGCCCGCGCCCATGTCGCTGTTGGTGCCGATCCGGCTGTCGGTGCCGACGATCAGGAAGTTCTCGTCGCCGTATTGGGCACCGGGGTCGACGATGTCGCGAGAGTTCGGGTCGAGCGCCGCGACCTTGTTGAGGTTGTGGTTCTTCGTCGACTGCCATTGCCACGCCGCGCCGGTCATCGCCAGCGCGAGGACCGCGATGAGCGCCGCCGCGACGCGGCCCATCACCATCGCCGTGTGGCGGCCGCGGTGCGACGGGGGATCCGCGGGCGCGTCGACCGTGCTGCCGATCGGTACGAGGTCGTCGCCGAAGATTTGCTCGGGGGCTGCGGGTTCCCTGCAGAGGTCGGTCAGGTCGGGCAGTTCAGAGGCGTGCGCCGGAACGACGGGGATGACGGCGGTGTCGGCCTCGCGGGCGGCCTTGTCGCGGCTGCCGATCTCGTGGTCGGGCGGTTCCTCTGGCTTGGGTTCGGGAGCCGTGCCTGCGATCTTCGCGATCAGGTCGGCGACCGTCACTCCATCGGTGTGATTGCCCGCCGAGGCGGACGATGTCGTCTTCGTGCGCTCCCACGGCGCGGCGCCTGGCGCAGGCCGCGACGATCGGGTAATCCAGTCGTTGACGGGCTTTTCGGACTTCTCGGCACCTGACGTGGCGTCGTCGGGCTCGCTCCGTTGCCGACGACCGGGAGCGGCGTTGTCGCCGTCACTCATGTCCTGTCGGCCTCCGACCGTGTGGAAGCGGTGCGTCCTGGGTGCACCGATCGAGCTCGTCTGCTTCTAGTCTTTTAGCAGCACGTCAGGGGCTTGGCCAATCGAAGCCGGTCGGTCCCTGTCGCAGTGGTCCCCCATCGTACTGAGACAACCCGATGTGGAGCCAGTCCGAGACGGCGTCGGTGGCGTCTCGAAGGCGTCTCGTTCGAGAGTGGCGTCAGCCCCCGGAGTGCATGACGTCGGCACCTGAGGGCACCGTGCAGTCGTCCGGATCGCGGAGCCAGCCCTCCGGAAGCGTCACCGAGCCCGGTGAGCCCTGACGCCCACGCGGGCCCTCGGCCGCGGGCGGAAACGGCACGTCGGGTTCGAGTTGAGACAGCAGTTCGTCGAGCTCGGCGAGCGTCTTGACCAGTGCCAGCCCACGGCGAAGGTCGGCGCCTGCGGGGAAACCGTGCAGATACCAGGCGACGTGCTTGCGGATGTCGCGCATGCCCTTGTCCTCGCCGAAGTGGGCGGCGAGCAGCTGACCGTGGCGGCGCGCGATGTCGGCGACCTCACCGAGGGTGGGCGGGACGGGAGCGTCGACGCCGTTGAAGGCCGCCGACAGTTCGGCGAACAACCACGGCCTGCCGAGGCAACCGCGGCCGATGACGACTCCGTCGCAGCCGGTCTCGGCCATCATCTTCAGGGCGTCGTCGGCGACGAAGATGTCGCCGTTGCCCAGCACCGGGATGCCCGTGACGTGCTGCTTGAGCTCGGCGATCTGGTTCCAGTCGGCGGTCCCCGAGTACCGCTGCGCCGCCGTGCGGGCGTGCAGCGCGACGGCGGCCGCGCCTTCCTCGGCGGCGATGCGTCCCGCGTCGAGGTGAGTGTGGTGGTCGTCGTCGATGCCGATCCGGAACTTCACGGTGACGGGAATCCCGGTACCCGCAGTGGCCCGCACCGCGGCGGCGACGATCTGGCCGAACAGCTTGCGCTTGTACGGAAGGGCAGCACCGCCGCCGCGCCGGGTGACCTTGGGCACCGGGCAGCCGAAGTTCATGTCGATGTGGTCGGCCATGTCTTCGTCGACGATCATCTTGGCCGCGGCATACGTGGTGGCGGGATCGACGGTGTACAGCTGCAGCGAGCGGGGGGACTCGTCGGGACCGAACGTCGTCATGTGCAGCGTGCTCTCGTTGCGTTCGACCAGTGCGCGGGCCGTCACCATCTCGCAGACGTAGAGGCCGCTGACGGTGCCGGCCCTGGCGAGCTCCAGCTCGCGGCACAGCGTGCGGAACGCGACGTTTGTGACGCCTGCCATGGGCGCCAGGACGACGGGGCTGCGCAACGCGATCGGCCCGATCTGCAACGCAGGTCGGGCCGACTGCTGGGGTGGAGCTAGGACGCCGCTGATGATGACGTCACCAACAAGTTCTTCATTTCCTTCTTCTCCGCCATCTTGCGTTCGCGTTCGAGGCGGCGCTCCTTGGCGACCTCGAACTTCTGGCAGGTCTCCTCGAGTTCCTCGACGAGCTTGCCGAGGTCGTCACGCATCTCGGCGGCTTCGCCGGTGAAGTCCTCGCGCTCGAAGATGCGCCACTTCTTCAGGACGGGCATGACCACGTCGTCGAGGTGGATGCGCGGGTCGTACACGCCGCCGACGGCGATGACGACGGCCTTGCGGCGGAACTCGGGCACCGTGTATCCGGGCATCTTGAAGTTGCGCAGCACCCGGTGCAGCGACTTCATCGCCTGGTTGGGCGCGAAGTCCAGACCGGCCGCGCTGACGTCGCGGTAGAAGATCATGTGCAGGTTCTCGTCCGCCGAGACGCGCTGCAGCAGCTGGTCGGCGACGGTCTCGTTGCAGGCCTTGCCGGTGTTGCGGTGCGAAACCCGGGTGGCCAGCTCCTGGAACGTCACGTAGATGACGGAGTCGAAGAGGCTTTCGGCGAACATCTCGCCCTGGGGGCCCTGGCCGGGGCTGAAGCCGCGGGTGACCTGCTCGACGCGCAGCTCTTCGAGCTCGATCGGGTCGATGGCGCGGGTGACGACGAGGTAGTCGCGCAGCGCGATGCCGTGGCGGTTCTCCTCCGCCGTCCAGCGGTTGACCCAGAAACCCCAGGGGCCGTCCATGCTGAAGTTCATCGCGATCTCGCGGTGGTAGGACGGCAGGTTGTCCTCGGTCAGCAGGTTCTGCAGCATCGAGACCTGGGCGACCTCGGAGAGCTTCGACTGATCGGGATCCCAGTCCTGGCCGCCGAGTGCGTAGTAGTTCTTGCCGTCGGACCACGGGATGTAGTCGTGGGGGTTCCAGTCCTTGCGCATCCGCATGTGGCGGTTGATGTTCTGCTCCACCACTGGCTCGAGTTCGTGCAGCAGCTGCAGGTCGGTCAACTCCGTCGACATGAACCCTCCCAGTTATCTGTATCCGTTGGTTGCACTCAATATATCTGTGTCCCGTGGTGACATCAAGTTCCCCGTCCGAGGTGTCATCAAGTCGTTGTCAACGGCTCTCCCGCAATCGCACGGCCAGGGTAATATCCGTCGGTGAACGACCCCTCCATGGCAAACGCCATTTGGTGGCTGCGCTCCCGCTTGACGACGAAAGGTCACCCCCACGTGAACAAGATCTTGGTTGCCGGTGTCGGCGCTTTGGGCTCCGCTGCCGTGGCCTTGGCTCTCGGCGGGGGCGTCGCGTCAGCCGATGACGGCGTCGTCGGGCAAACGTATGCGGACGCGAAGGCGGCGCTCAGTCAGCAGGGAATGGCGCCCGTCGTGGCGTCGACCGTTGGGGATCGCAAGGATTGGGACAACTGCATCGTCACCAGTGCGACCCCGGCCTCGGGAATTGACGGGTTTGGCAACCAGGCCAACCGCAAGATGAACGTCAACCTGAACTGCTACGCCAAGTACTCGACCAGCCAGTGGCCCGGCTTCTCGCTGCAGAGCCCGGAGGGTCAGAAGATCTACCAGGCCGATCTGGCAGCAAAGAAGCAACGCGAGGCTGAGGCGGCAGCCGCAGCGCAGCAGTCCGAGGAAGAGCAACTGGCCGTCGTGGGCGGCGAGTAACCGCCGGCTCTAGCTCCGACGTCTTCGCCCTCCTGCCACTTCACTTTGGGTGGCAGGAGCCGCTGCGGCGCGGGACAGAGGGCGGTACTATCCCCGCGAGCAGGCATTGTGACTCCGCGGACAGATAGGGCTAGAAGTGAAGAAGCTCCTCGTTGTTGGTTCTGGCGCCATTGGTGCTTTGGCTGTATCGGCGCTGCTCGGCGGTGGGGTGGCCTCGGCCGACTCCTATGCGGGCCAGACGTATTCGGATGCATCCTCCGCCGCCAGTGATGCGGGTCAGACGGTCGTCGTGGCCGCCCGTACCGGCGACAAGCTGTCCGAGGGTGACTGCATCGTCGACCGGTCGCAGACCGCACCGTTTGCCAGCGCAAACGACGGCGCCCACGTGTCGGACACCGTGCAGTTCTACCTGAACTGCAACGGCGGCTACGCGACGGCGACCACGCCTGGCCTGTCGCAGGGTAGCGAAGAGGGCCGCGCGGCCAAGTCGGCGGCCGACGAAGAAGAAGCCAAGGCCCAGGCGGAGGCTCAGGCGGCGCAGGACGCGACCGACGAGCTCATCGGCGACGGCCAGAGCCCCGGTACCCCCGGCGAGTAACTAGTGGCTGGCCGCCCGGCTGAGCAGCATCTCGACGCAGTAGTCGATGAACTGCTCGCGGGTGGCCTCCAGGCTGCCGTTTAGGTAGGCCGTGAACAGGGCCGTGAGTGCGCCGACCAGTCCGGTGGCGACCATGGCCTGTACCGCTGAGTCGGTGATTCGCGTCAGCTTGTGCTGAATCAGTTCGATGAAGCTGGGCATCCATTCCGCGCCGGACTTGGTCAACACCGGTTCGCGCTCGGGTGCGATCAGCAGCACCCGACCCCGAACCGGATCGTCGACCATCAGCGCGACGAATCTCTCGACGGCGTCCCGTGGCGTGGTCGACGCCGTGAGCGCCGTCATCGCGGTACTGCAGACGTGGTCGTAGACCGCCCGGACGAAGTCGTCACGGTCGTCGAAGCTCTCGTAGAAGTAGCGTTCGGTCAGTCCCGCGGCGCGGCACACGCCGCGCACCGTGAGCGCGCCACCACCCGCGCCGCCGAGGACGTCCACGCCGGCGGCGATCAGTTCGTCGCGGCGGAGAGTCTGCCGATCCTGCAGGGGGACACCGGACCAGCGGCCCCGTCGTTGACCGGAAGGCACATCGCTCCTAAACTCACAATGACAACGCGCGTAGTCAGAAATTCGTCGGCGCCAGGAAAGGTCACCCGTGACTCAAGATACGTCCGAGACGTGTCCAGTGACCAGCGGACAGGCAACGGGCTGTCCGGTAGCGCCAGGGGGCTACGACGCCCCGCCGGTTCCGCTCGGCCCCGACTCGTTGACGTGGAAGTACTTCGGTGACTGGCGGGGACTGCTGCAGGGTCCGTGGGCGGGGTCGATGCAGAACATGCACCCCCAGCTCGGTGCCGCCGTCGAGGAGCACTCGACGTTCTTCCGCGAGCGCTGGCCCCGGCTGCTGAGGTCGCTGTATCCGATCGGCGGCGTCGTCTTCGACACCGACCGGGCACCCCGCACCGGGGCCGAGGTTCGCGACTATCACACCGACATCAAAGGCGTTGACGCCCAAGGCCGTCGGTACCACGCGCTGAATCCCGAGGTCTTCTACTGGGCGCACTCCACCTTCTTCGTCGGGACGCTGATCGTCGCGGAGCGGCTCTGCGGCGGTATCACCGAGGCCGAGAAGCGCCAACTGTTCGACGAGCACGTCGAGTGGTACCGGATGTACGGGATGAGCATGCGGCCGGTCCCCAAGACGTGGGAGGACTTCCAGGTCTACTGGGATCACATGTGCCACAACGTGTTGGAGAACAACCACGCCGCCCGTGCCGTGCTCGACCTGACCGATCTGCCCAAGCCGCCGTGGGCCGAGAAGATGCCCGACTGGATGTGGCGGCAACAGCGAAAGCTGGTCGCACCGTTCTTCGTCTGGTTCACCGTCGGCCTGTACGACCCGCCGGTGAGGGACCTGATGGGCTACACCTGGTCGGACCGGGACGAGTGGCTGCACCGTCGCCTCGGGAAGATCGTCCACGTCGTCTTCTCGTTGCTGCCCAAGCGAACTCGCATGCATCCCCGCGCGAGGGCGGGCTGGGATCGCGTCACGGGCCGCAGCGCCGCCGACGCGCCGTTGCCGGAGACCCCGGCACGCAACCTGCCCCCGCTCGACGAGCGGGACAACCCGATGCACTACTGCCCGGTGGTGTGACCGTGCTGCGCCCGCTGTGGGCGCCGCTCACCGCGTGCAGAGCCCGGCGGCGGTCTCCTCGGCGATGAGCTGGGGGAGCGGCTGGCCAAGCCGGGCGGCGAAGTCGTCGGTGGCCTGCATGTTCCAGCTGCCGTCTTCGTAGACCATGGTCCGCGATTTCTCAACGCCTTGAATCTTCATGAGCACGATTGCCTCGCCAGCCTCCAAGCGGGCGCCGCGGACGCTGATCGGCCCGCCGGGCTTCTTGCAGGTCTCGTAGAACGTGACGAAGTCCCGCTGGGTGATGCCGGCCCGGACGTCGGACTCCATGTGCTCCCAGACCCCGGCGAAGTCCCCAGCCGTGAAGCGGTCGATGTTGGCCTGAGCTGCTGCGGTCGCGGCGGCCAGTGTCTCGGGGACGTCGGTTGCCTGACCGCTGGCATCCGTCGCGGCGGGCCGGACGACCGACGACCCGGAGGCGCCGTGGGCGGGTCCACACGCCGCGCACGAGATCAGAACGATCACCGCCGCCACGAACGTCGCCACCGACTTCATGGCGGAAAGGGTAACCGGATAAGCACGTCGGCGGGGGCCTAAAGACGGGTTCCCGTCCGCCGCCGGGCGAGCACGCTGCTCGGCGAGCCGGCCTCCGCTTCGATGGTGCGACAGCGCCGACCGTTGGCCCTACGGCGACGATGAGGGCGAGATCTGTCCACCCGGCCTACGGTCGGCGCGCGGTGAGAGTTCGAGCCGGGGTCCTTCCTCGCCCGTCGCGGAGGAGTTCCCGCCGGACACACCTCGTCGCCGATCTTGCAGCGGCTGGGGTTCGTGAAGTTCGGTGAGAGGCGCACGTTTCGCGTCGTCGTCGGCACCGATTGAAAGCTGGTGCCCCCACCAGGGCTCGAACCTGGGACCTGCGGATTAAAAGTCCGTAGCTCTACCAACTGAGCTATAGGGGCGTGGAGAAACAGGATACTTGGCGGGATCGAACACCTCGCCGCGGGCGTGACGGGGACCCGCGTTTGAGGAATTGGCGGTCGGTGCCCTAAGCTATCGAAGCTCCCAACGCTCCGGTGTTGGAAGTCCCCGAAGAGATTCGGCTTTGGCCCCCATCGTTTAGCGGCCTAGGACGCCGCCCTTTCACGGCGGTAGCACGGGTTCGAATCCCGTTGGGGGTACGACGCAACGGCGGCAACGTCGGAGCAGCAGGAAAGCAAGGCCCTGTGGCGCAGTTGGTTAGCGCGCCGCCCTGTCACGGCGGAGGTCGCGGGTTCGAGTCCCGTCAGGGTCGCCATTTCGGCGAGGCACGATTTCGGTTCTGTTCTGCCGGTGCCGTCCCGGCCAGGTAGCTCAGTTGGTACGAGCGTCCGCCTGAAAAGCGGAAGGTCGCCGGTTCGATCCCGGCCCTGGCCACTTCAGTACCACCCACGTCGCTGTGCCGTCCGCCTCGCGGCGTTGATCTCTCAAGTACGCTTCCGCTGATCTTCACGACTCGTCTCACCGCGGCGATCTGGCCAGACGGAGGTAGGCATGGCCGGCTCGCTCACGTCGCCGGACCCTTCGAGCGATGACTACGTCCGTGGCATGGAACGATTGCTGCTGGCAGTCCAAGAGCTCTCGCTCGCGGAGGAGTTGGCCGACGTGCAACGCATCGTGCGCACCGCGGCACGCGAGATCCTCGGTTGTGACGGTGCCACCTTCGTGTTGCGCGACGAGGGCACGTGTTTCTACGCCGACGAGGACGCCATCTCGCGGCTCTGGAAGGGCAGCAGGTTCCCGATCGAATCCTGCATCGGTGGGTGGGCCATGCTGCATCGGCAAGCCGTGGTGATCCCCGACGTCTACGCAGACGACCGGATTCCGCACGACGCCTACCGCACGACCTTCGTCAAGAGCCTGGTGATGGTCCCGATCCGTCGCATGGAACCGGTCGGAGCGATCGGCGTCTACTGGGCGCACGAGCGGACGCCGTCGACCGACGAGGTGTCGCTACTCCAAGGACTGGCCGACTCGACCTCGGTCGCCATGGCGCACGTCCAGACGATCGCCGAACTGGAACAGCGGGTGCGTGACCGCACGGCCGAGCTGAGTGAGGCCAACGACGAGATCCGTCGGCTGTCCCTGACCGACGAGTTGACCGGCTTGCACAACCTGCGGGGTTTCAACGTTCTCGGACAGGCCGCTCTGAGCGCTGCCCGCGACCGCGGCCGGGAGTGCGTGCTGGCGTTCCTCGACGTGGACGGGCTCAAACAGGTGAACGACGAAGAAGGACACGACGCGGGCGACGCGCTGATCGCCGACGTCGCCAGGACGCTTCGATCGGTTCTCGGTCCGGACGACGTGCTGGCACGCACCGGCGGTGACGAATTCTGCGTCCTCGTCACCGGGACCCACGAGGGTTCGGACGTGTTCAAGACGCGATTGTTGGAGTCCTTCCTCGCGCTCAACGAGGCGGCGGATCGGCGGTACGACCTTTCGGTCAGCGTCGGCTTGGTGCACGTCGCCGCGGACGACACCAAGTCGCTCCAACAGTTGGTCACCGAGGCCGACGAATTGATGTACGCGGACAAGAAGGCCAAGTCGAACCCGCGGACCGCGGTCTGACGACAGGAGCAATGACGATGCAGGGACGGTTCGCCGTACTCGGGGCCACGGGCGCGCAAGGCGGCGCCGTGGTGACCGCGTTGTTGGAACGCGGCGCGCAGGTGAGGGGCATCACTCGACGAACGGACTCGCCGTCAGCTCGACGCCTCGTCGACGCCGGAGCCGAGGTGGTCGCTGCCGATCTCTCCGACGAGGCATCGGTGGCGGCGGCCTTCGCCGGGGTGGACGGTGCCTACGCGTTGACCACACCGTTCGAGGAGGGCCCGGCGGCCGAGGTGGCCCAGGGGGCGACGATCATCGCGGCGGCGCTCGCCGGTCGGGTACCGCACCTGGTGTTCTCGTCGGTTGCCGACGCCGATCAGCACACGGGCATCCCGCACTTCGACAGCAAGTTCGCGGTCGAGCAGGCACTCGCCGAATCCGGACTGTCGTACACGATCGTCGGGCCTACGTACTTCTACGACAACATGCTCGGCGGGATCGACGACATACGGGCCGGGGTCTTCGAGCTTCCACTCCCCGCCGACGCCGCGTTGCAGCAGTTGTCCCGGCGCGATCTCGGGCGCTTCGTCGCGACCGTCCTGGCCGACCCCGCGCCGTTCCGCGGTGCTCGCGTCGACATTGCCTCGGACAACCCGACCCCGCGGGACATGGCTGCGTTGCTGACCGCCGCGGTCGGGTCTCCGGTCAATCTGGTGACCCGCGACCCCGACGAGATCGGCTCGGCGGACATGCGGGCGATGTTCGGCTTCCTGGCTCGCGGTGGCTACACGGTCGACATCGCGGAGTTGCACGCCCGGTACCCGGGCGTCGGGTGGCAGTCGTTCCAGGAGTGGGTGGCCACCGATCTGGTCCCAGGTTTGTGACGACGTCGCAACGGACCCGCCGAGCGCTCGCCTCGTCGGTGTCGGTCGTGGCGCTGCTCGCCGCGGGATGCGCCTCGACGACCAGCGCGCCGTCATCCGAGTCGACCACGGCTGACGCCAAGCCGATATCGGAAGCCGTTGGACCGCAATATGGTTCGGTACACGTCTACGTCGACCCGAGCCGATTCGACGACTTCGTCCGCAGCTGGCTGGCGACCTTCGGCGGCACCGCCAAGCCGGCAGGGATCGCCGACGTCACCCCGACGAAGAGCCAAACCAGATCCCAACTCGTGCTCTCGCCCGTCGGGACGCTGTCGGTGTTCGGATTCCTCACCCCGGCGCCCTTCCCATTCGGGTCTGAACGCACGGGTTGGCTCCTGCGGGACTTCGACGCGGGCATTCAGCAGGCGCGCGCCAGTGGCGCCGTACTCCAGGTCGCCCCGTTCGACGACCCGATCGGGCGCGACGCCGTCGTCACCTTCCCTGGTGGACTGAACACGCAGCTGGACTGGCACACCTCGGTGCCCAACTATCCTGCGCTGCGGACGATTCCGGACAACCGCGTCTACCTGTCGCCCGACGCCGTCGACGCGTTCTTGAAGTCATACCTGACCTTTTCGGCCGGCACGGTGACCGCCGACGACCCGTCGGCCGACGGGGCCTTGATTGGCAAGCCGGGCAGCACCTTTCGTCAGATTCGCCTGAGCTCGGGATTCGGCAACACCCTGGTGTTGGTGACCGACGGGCACCTGCCCCATCCCTACGGTCGGGAGGTGGCGGGCTATGCCGTCGACGACGTCGCCGCGACCGTCGCCAAGGCGACCGCCGCGGGCGCGGAGGCGTTGGTGGCGCCCCGCGACGTAGGGGGCGCGACGAGTGCCGTGCTGCAGTTTCCGGGTGGCTACATCGCCGAGGTGCACCAGGCCGGCTGAGCGATGGTGCTGCGTCGCCGCCCGCTCACTCCGCCCGGCGCATCACGGCGAGCACCGTGAGCATCAGAATCTTCATGTCGAGCGACCACGACCAGTTCTCGATGTAGTAGTTGTCCCATTCCGCGCGGTCGGCGATCGAGGTCTGACCGCGCAGTCCGTGGACTTGCGCCCAGCCGGTCACGCCGGCCTTGACCCGATGTCTCTCGCCGTAACGGCGGATCTGCGCGTCGAACAGCGCGACGAACTCCGGTCGCTCCGGTCGTGGACCCACCAGGCTCATGTCGCCCTTGACGACGTTGAGCAACTGGGGCAACTCGTCCAACGACGTGCGGCGCATGATCTTGCCGATCTTCGTGCGCCGGTCCACCCCTTCGACGCCACCGGGCGCACTGCCGGACGCGACCTCGAAGTCAGCGTCCGAGGGTAGCGGTGCACGCATCGACCGGAACTTCAGGCAGTCGAACACCTGCCCGTCTCGCCCGACACGAGGTTGCCGAAACAGGATCGGACCCGGCGAGCTGAGCCGCACCAGCAGCATCAACGTCAGGAAGATGGGTGAGATCAGCAGCAGCCCAGCCGCGGCGATGACACGATCACCGACGTGCTTGCCCAAGGTGAACTGCCAGCCTTGCGGATTCGTATGGGGCACGGCGAGCAATGGAAGGCCGCCGACGTGTTCGACGCGGATGTTCGCGCCGACCGAGTCGAACATCCGTGGCACGACCCATACGCGGAGTCCGTGCCGGTGGGCGATCCGTATGACGGGGGTGAGGAGCTGATCCTGGGTGAGGGAGAAGGCGATGACGATGCCCTCGGCACGGGTGTCGCGGATGATTCGGTCGACGTCGGCGGGTGAACCAAGGTAGGGAACCGCTGGCGTGTCGCCCTCGGAATCAATTCCCGCCCAGGGCGGTTCGGCGTCCATCATCCCGATGACCGACAGTCCGAGCTGTGGGCTGGTGCGCAGCCGTTCGACGATCTGCGACGCCACCCGCCCGTTACCCACGACGATGACGGGGGACAGGAGGAGGTTGCGCCGTCGTAAGCCCCGTTGGTAGACCGCGCGTAGAAGCCGGAACAGCAGCATCAACATGAGGACGCACACCCAGATCTTGGTGATCATCCCGCCGATGTGCCCGGGGGCGTTGACGAACTCCATCAGGCTGAGCAACAGGATGGCCGCGAGCGCCGTGGCGGCGAGTACGGGCCCGATCTCGTCGAGGAAACGTCGGTTCAGCTTGCGCGCGTAGACCTTACGGAACGCGAGGGTGGCGACGACCAGCGGAGTGTAGAGGGCACACAGCCACACCGGCGGACTGGTCGGCTCGGTCGAGAAGGCCCACCAGGCGCCCAGCGCCACTCCTGCCGAACCGGCGAGCACGTCGATGGACACCGTGATGATCGTGCTGAGCGGGTCGGTCCTGGCCAGCTCGTCGAGGGTCCGCCGCCGTCGACGGGCATGGGGCGCCGATGATGCCGACGACATCGACGACTTGCGGCCCTGCAGCGTTGTCACTCGTACCCCCGTTGCCATCTCACACTCCGAACACCTTGGCGTGTGCGGCGGCCGACAGATCCTCGAGGATCTGAACCTGCGCTCCCGTCCACCGCCGCGGTTGGTCGTCCCACGCGGACAACGTTCCCGCGGGGTTGCCCCCTTCGTCGTGGAGGGGGAAGGCGGCGTACGCGCGAATGGCCCCGCTCAGCGTCACGGGATGGTCGGCCAACAACGGGTGTCGGGCGAGGTCGTCGACGATCAAGGGCTGGCCGCTGGCCACGGCGTACTGGCAGATCGAATCTTCCAGCGGGACGGATCTGTCGGCGCCGATGGTGGGGTCGTTGCAGCCGAGGCGGATTTGCGTGTTCTCGGCGATGATCGACACCGCGGCATACGGCACGCCCAAGGCCTCGGCGGTGAGCTCTGCGAACTGGTCGAGGGCCAGTCGGGGAGTGCCGTCGAGCAGGCCGGCGTTGGCCAGCGCGGTCAGTCGGTCGGGGTCGGCGAGGACGAGGCGCAGTAGCCGGGCCACCCCGCCGTGGTCCTCGGCGATTTGACCCATCAGCTCTCGGACCGCGGGATTGGCGGAGACGGATCCCGCGATCAGTCGTCGCGCGGTGGCGCGATCGAGGTAGCGGTCATCGCCGATGTCCGCCTCCGTTGTCGGGTCACTCACCCGTCGATGATAGGCGCGCGGGCTTTGGTCGCGGGGCCCGCCAGCAAAAATTGACGCCGACGTGTTGCGGTCGTCAGTTGGCGGCCGAGGTAACTTACCCAGATGGTCCGACCAGCGCAGACCGCGCGTAGCGAACGCACCCGCGACGCGCTACGCCAAGCCGCGCTGGTCAGGTTCCTGGCGCAGGGTGTGGAGGACACCTCCGCCGAGCAGATCGCCGCGGACGCGGGGGTCTCGCTGCGCACCTTCTACCGACACTTCACCTCCAAGCACGACCTGCTGTTCGCCGACTACGACGCCGGGCTCGAGTGGTTCCGGACGGCGTTGGCGGGTCGCGGACCCGACGAATCACTGGTCGACGCGGTGCATTCGGCGGTGATGGCGGCGCCGTACGACACCGCGGCGGTGCCGAAGATCGCCGAGCTGCGGACCCGTGAGCTCGATCCGGGGCGCATCGTGCGACACATCCGCCAGGTCGAGGCCGACTTCGCCGAAGCGGTCGAGGAGTACCTGACGCGCGACGATCCGCCGGCGCCGGGTACCGACGACCGGTTGCGCGTGACCGTGACGGCTCGGTGCATCGCCGCCGCGGTGTTCGGAGCGATGGAGGTCTGGATGCTGAGTGACGACAAGTCGTTACCGGAGTTGGCGCGGTTGTGCCGCACGGCGCTCGAGGCGGTGGCGGCGGGCATCGGCGACCAGGGCTGACGAAGTTTCGTCATAATTGACAAAACTTTCCCGTCGTGCCAGCCTCGGACGATGGCGCAGTTCGACGCGGTGGTCATCGGTGCGGGTCACAACGGACTGGCCGCGGCGGCCGTCCTGCAGAAGGCGGGCGTGCGAACGCTCTGTCTGGATTCCAAGCTCTACGCCGGTGGAATGGCTTCCACCGTAGAGCTTTTCGACGGCTACCGATTCGAGATCGCCGGCTCGTTGCAGTTCCCGACGTCGGCGAAGGTCAGTGAGGAACTCGGCCTCGGCGAGCTGCCGACCGTCGACCTCGACGTCATGTCGGTGTCGCTGCGGGGCATCGGAGACGAGCCCGTCGTCTACTACACCGATCCGATGAAGCTGCTGACCCACCTCAACGACGTGCACGGCGCCGAGGCGGTCAACGGCATGGCAGGCCTGATGGCGTGGAGCCAGGCCCCGACGCGTGCACTCGGGCGGTTCGAAGCAGGCGTTCCGCCGAAGACGATCGACGAGATGTTCGCTTGTGGCAGAAACGAATTCGAGCGTTCGGCGATCTCGGACATGCTGTTCGGTTCGGTCGTCGACGTGCTGGATCGCTATCTCCCCGACGCGGAGAAGCACGGCGCCCTGCGTGGAATGTTGTCCTTCCTCGCCGTCAACACCACCTACCGCGGGCCTGCCGTCCCCGGCAGTGCCGCGGCGCTGGCGTTCGGGTTGGCCATGCCCGACGAGAACGCCACGCTGATGAAGAAGTTCCGCGGCGGAATTGGCACTCTTACAGCGCATCTCGCCGATACCCTGCAACGCCACGGCGGCGAAGTGCGACTTCGCAGCAAGGTCGACGAAATCCTGGTCGCCGACGCCCACGTGGTCGGCGTCCGACTCGAGGACGGCTCGACGATCGACGCGTCCATCGTGGTGTCAGCCGTCGCGCCCGACCACACGGTCACCAAGATGATCGACGCGAACCTGGTGCCGTCCGACGTCAGGGATCGCTTTGCCCGCGTCGACCACCGCGGAAGCTATCTTCAGATGCACTTCGCGCTCGACGGCATGCCTACCTTTGCAGCGCCATACGAAGCTCTCAACGACCCCGAGATGCAGTCGGCCATCGGACTTTTCAGTACCCCCGAGGAGCTACAGCGGCAATGGGAGGACAGCCGCCGCGGCATCGTTCCCGAGGACCCAGCCGTCGCCATGCAATTCCCGTCGGTCCACGACGCCGGCCTAGCCCCTGACGGAAAGCACGCCATGTCGGCGTTCTCGATGTGGTTCCCGATCACCTATG
This sequence comes from Mycolicibacterium hodleri, assembly GCA_006864685.1. Lineage (GTDB taxonomy): Bacteria > Actinomycetota > Actinomycetes > Mycobacteriales > Mycobacteriaceae > Mycobacterium > Mycobacterium hodleri_B. The sequence goes on from VIFX01000027.1 coordinate 70,517, forward strand.
AACACGCGTCCTACGGTGACCTCAAGGTGGAGATGGGGCGTCGGGTCATTGAGAAGATCACTCGCGTCGCACCCGACTTCGAGTCGAAGATCATCCGGTACACCACGTTTACACCACGCCACATGGGCACCATGTTCGGCGCGCCGGGAGGGGACTACTGCCACGGCCTCATTCATCCCGAGCAGATGGGGCCGAACCGTCCCGGACCGCGGGGATTCGCCGACGACCCCATCCCGATCGAGGGACTGTATCTCGGAAGCGCGGGTTGTCACGGCGGGCCGGGCATCACCTTCATCCCCGGATACAACGCCGCCGTGCAGGCTCTGGCCGACGCGCGTTAGTCGTCAGCGGGTCCGGTGGGGGTGGCGCCACCCTCGTCGGACCAGTCCGACCGATCCTCGGCGCCCTTCGCGGGATCGCTTTGGACGTCCTCGGCGCCCTTGGGGCCGTTGTCCGAATCGCTGGTCTTTGGCTCTGTGTTCACCCCGGCTGGATACCCGCGTCGTCGGGCTCGGAAACGGTCAGCACTGCTTCCACCACGTAGGGCACGTCGTCTTCGAGCCGATGCTCGAGCTCCCGCAACGTGCGCGCGATCGACGATTCGACGGCGTCGCCTACCAGGTCGACGCTCGCGATGACGAAAATCTGCTTGGGGCCGATGAATTCAGGACGCAGGAACCGGACCGAGGCCACCTCGGGGAAGCTGGCCAGCTTGTCGCGCAGCGCCTGCTGCAGTCGCGGCGGCCCCGGCTCGCCGGTGAGGAACACCCGGTTGCGGTTGATCAGGATCACCGCAACCACGCCCAGCACGCCGCCGACCAGGATCGAACCGATCGCGTCCCACACGACGTCGCCGGTGACTTGGTGCAGCAGGATGCCCAGGAATGCGATGACGATGCCGACCAGGGCGGCGCTGTCCTCGGCGAAGACGGCCCGCACCGTGGGATCCGACGTCTCGAAGGCGTACTGCAGCACGTCGCTCTCGTATGTGCGTGCGTCCCTTCGCAGTTGGCGCAACGACTGCAACAACGACGTGCCCTCCAGCACGAACGCGACCGCCAGCACCAGATACGCCAGCCGGTAGTCCTCGGGGGCGTCGTCGCCGTGCAGGAGTTCGGTGACTCCCCGCCAGATCGACACCGCTGCTCCGACGACGAACAGGCCGACCGCGGCGAGCAGGGACCACACGTAGGCCTCGCGCCCGTAACCGAGCGGTCGTCGGTCGTCGCGTTCGTGCACACTGCGTCGGTTGGCGACGAGGAGGAAGATCTCGTTGCCGGTGTCTGCCCACGAGTGTGCGGCTTCCGCCGTCATCGACGCCGAACCGGACACCACCGCGGCGAAGGACTTCGCCAGGGCGACCACGAGGTTCGCGCCGAACGCGACGAGGACGGTGAGGGTGCTGTCGCCTTCGGCCTTTACCACCGGAGGTCAGTCACCTCGGCGTTGCAGCTGCATCATCCAGTCCTTCGGGACGCGCTCACTGGGCCCGGGTGCTGTCTGGTCGAGCGGATGGCATTCCGGCGGAGCGAGTTCCGGCCCGTCGTAGTACTCGTTGGTGTCGTAGTTCCAGAACCAGTCCTCACCCGGCTCGAAGGACCGGATGATCGGGTGCCCCTCCTCTCGCCAGTGCGCCGACGCGTGCCGGGCCAGCGAGTCGTCGCAGCACCCGATGTGTCCGCACGCGGTGCAACGGCGCAGATGCACCCACCACCCGTTGACTTCCGTGCACTCGACGCACCCCGTACCGCTGGGAGGGATCGTGGGATTCACCGCATCCGTCATGACCCGAGCCTACTTCTTCTCGCGCCACGCACGTTCGAAAGGCAGCCGCCACGCGTTCGGTGCGATGAGCTGGTGAATGGCGTTCGGCCCCCAGGTGCCCGGTGGATACGACTTGACGGGCGGCGGGTCCTGGAGCAGCTGTTCTGAACGCTCCCAAAGCGATTCGATGCCCTCCGCCGTGGTGAACAACGTGTGGTCACCGCGCATCGCGTCGAGGATCAGTCGCTCGTACGCCTCGAGCACGTCGCCGAGCTGCTCGGTCTCCTGGGTGGAGAACTGCATCGACATCTTGTCGAGCTTCATGCCGGGACCCGGCCGCTTGCCGTAGAACGACAGCGACACCTTCGACGCGTCGGCGAGGTCGAACGTCAGGTGGTCGGGCCCCTGAGAGCCCACACCGGACCCGGCAGGGAACATCGTGCGCGGCGCCTCCTTGAAGGCGATCGAGATGATCCGCATGCCCTCGGCCATCTTCTTTCCCGTGCGCAGGTAGATCGGAACCCCGGCCCACCGCCAGTTGTCGATCCCGACCTTGAGCGCGATGAACGTCTCGGTGTCGGAATCCCTTGCCACCCCTGCCTCGGCGCGGTATCCGGTGTACTGCCCGCGAACCACCTCGTTGGTTTGGATCGGCAGCATCGACCGGAAGACCTTGTTCTTCTCCTCGCTGATGGCGCGGGGTTCCAGCGCGGTCGGTGGTTCCATCACGACGAAGGCCATCACCTGCAGCAGGTGCGTCACCACCATGTCCTTGTAGGCGCCCGTGCTCTCGTAGAAGTTGGCCCGCTGATCAAGGCCCAGAGTCTCGGGAATGTCGATCTGGATGTGGTCGATGAAGTTGCGGTTCCAGATTGGCTCGAACAGGCCGTTGGCGAAGCGGAACGCCAGAATGTTCTGGGCCGCTTCCTTGCCGAGGAAGTGGTCGATGCGGAAGATCTGCCGTTCGCGGAACGTCTCGTGCACGAAGTCGTTGAGTTCGACGGCGCTGGCCAGGTCGGTACCGAACGGCTTCTCCATCACCACCCGCGATCGGTCGACCAGGTCGGCTTCCTTGAGCATCGTGATGACGGCCCGCGCGGCCTTCGGCGGGACCGAAAGATAGTGCAGGCGACGGGTTTCCGGTCCGAGTTCCGCTTCCGCGGCGGCGACGGCGGCCGCCAGCGCCTCGGGACCGGCGCCCTGCGGAACGTAGGTGATGCGGCTGGCGAAGTGCTCCCACTGTTCCTGGGTGAGCGGGTGGGTGCCGAACGCGTCGACGGCTTCCTTGGTCAGCGTGCGGAACTGGTCGTCGGTCAGATCCTCCAGCGACGTCCCGACCACCCGGATCTTCGGGGCCAACGAGGACTGCACCAGATACGCCATGCCGGGCAGCAGTTTGCGCTTCGCCAGATCGCCGGTGGCGCCGAACAAGACGATGACGTGCGGCAGGAGCGCATCCTCGTCGCGACGGTTCGGGCGCGCGCCCGCGGCCGGGTAGGCGATGGTCTGCATGGTGTCTGGTGTCTTGGTGGCCACGGCGACGATGTTTCCACCCATACGTGAACGGCGCAGGACACTGCTGGTTAAGGTCGCGGGCATGACAACCAGTGATTCGCGCGAAGTGGTCATCGAAGCAACTCCCGGGGAGATCTTGGACGTCATCGCCGACGTCGAGTCGACGCCCACGTGGTCGCCGCAGTACCAGAAGGCCGTGATCCTCGAGAGCTACCCGGACGGGCGGCCCAAGCAGGTCGAGATGACGGTGAAGGCCGCTGGCCTGACCGACAAGCAGGTCATCGAGTACACCTGGACCGACAGCAGCGTGACGTGGACCCTGGTGTCGTCGAGCCAGCTCAAGGCGCAGGACGCCGGGTACACGCTGACCCCCGACGGTGAGAAGACCCGGGTGACGTTCGACATGGCGATCGACCTGTCCATCCCGATGCCGGGCTTCCTGCTCAAGCGCACCCTGAAGGGCGGGATGGAAACCGCGACTGACGGCTTGCGCAAACAGGTGCTGAAGGTCAAGAAGGGGTGACCGCCGGACCGCTGGCCGGGGTACGGGTGATCGAGCTCGGCGGCATCGGTCCCGGCCCGCACACGGGAATGATGTTGGCCGACATGGGCGCCGACGTGGTCAGGGTGCGGCGTCCGAGCGGTGGACTGGCGATGCCGACGGAGGGTGCCGACCTGCTGCACCGCGGCAAGCGCATCGTCGACCTCGACGTGAAGAACGAGCGCAGCCGTCTTCTCGACCTGGTCGCCAAGGCCGACGTGGTGGTGGACTGCTTTCGGCCCGGCACCTGCGAACGGCTCGGCATCGGTCCCGACGACTGTGCGGCGGTCAACCCCCGGCTGATCTTCGTGCGCATCACCGGCTGGGGTCAGGACGGACCGCTGGCGACGACCGCGGGACACGACATCAACTACCTTTCGCAGACCGGCGCACTCAGTGCCATCGGGTACCGCGATCGACCCCCGGTGGCGCCGCTGAACCTGGTCGCCGACTTCGGCGGCGGGTCGATGTTCGCGCTCGTCGGCATCGTCAGCGCACTCTACGAGCGGGAACGGTCAGGCAAGGGGCAGGTGGTCGACGCCGCGATGGTCGACGGGGTCAGCGTGCTCGCTCAGATGATGTGGACGATGAAGGCGGCCGGCTCGCTGAAGGACGAGCGGGAGTCGTTCCTGCTCGACGGCGGGGCACCGTTCTACCGGGTCTACGAGACGTCCGACGGCAAGCACGTGGCGGTCGGCTCGATCGAGCCGCAGTTCTTCGCCAAGCTGCTGGCGGGCCTTGAGTTCGAGCCCGACGAGGTGCCTGCCCAATCCGACCGCGCCGGCTACGACCGGATGCGCGCGCTGTTCACCGAGCGGTTCGCCTCCCGGACCCGCGACGAGTGGACCGCCGTCTTCGCCGGCACCGACGCCTGCGTGACGCCGGTGCTGACCTGGGCCGAAGCGTCCGTCGACGAGCATCTGGTGGCGCGGTCGACGATCGTCACGGCCGACGGCGTCGAGCAGGCCGCACCCGCGCCGCGGTTCTCCCGCACCCCGTCCGGCCCGGTGGGGACGCCCCCGCAGACCACCACGGCGCTCGACGACCTAGGTTGGTGAGCTGAGTAAAGGGGAATGCGCGCGGTCCGGCAGGGGGTTGTCCCGAACATGCCCACCGGAGTAGTCATCAATCCCCGCGCCACCGCCACCAACGCCGTCGACGACGTCGTCGACCAAGCCCGTCGGGCGTACCAGATCGGCGTTCGTCAGGTCTGGTTCTCGCAGCAGTTCAGCCACGACGCGATCAGCCTCGCGGGTCTGGTCGGTGCGGCCGTACCCGGACTCGGCGTCGGGACGTTCGTGGTGCCGATCAACCCACGCCATCCGCTGATCATCTCGACGCTGGCGCAAACGGCGCAGGCGGCCGCGCACGGTAACTTCAGCCTTGGTCTCGGGCTCGGTGCAAAGGCGATCGAGTCTGAGGCGTTCGGGACGACCTGGTCCAACCCGGCGGGCCGGTTGCGGGACCACCTGCACGTGCTGCGCTCCATCTTCGACACTGGTGCCGTCGACTTCCACGGCACGGAGATCTCCGCCACTGCGCCCGACTGGCCCGTCACACTCGCCGGGGGTGAATCGATACCCGTGTACGTTGCGGCCATGGGGCCCAAAGCATTACGCGTGACCGGCGAGCTGGCCGACGGCACGCTGCCGTACCTGGCAGGCCCGCGGACGCTTTCGGAGTTCATCGTTCCGACCATCACCGACGCCGCGACGTCGGCGGGCAGGCCCGCGCCGCGGATCATTGCCGCGGTGCCCGTCGTGGTGTCCGATGACGAGGAAGGTGCGCGCCGCATCGCCAACGAGGAGCTGGCCTTCTACGAGTCGATTCCGTCCTACGCCACGGTGATCGCCCGCGAGCAAGCCGAGAAGGCAGGCGATCTCGCCGCCGTCGGCCCAGCCGAGGCAGTCCGACGTCAGCTGCAGCGGTACCGCGACGCGGGCGCCACCGATCTGGTGCTGGCCCCGATGCGGTCGGACACCGCTGACCCCGAACGGCTCTGGGAAGTCGCCGCGTCGATCTGAGCTCACCGTGTTTGGATGGCACCGTGCCCGATCCAGACGCCGTAGAACAACCGCCAGCGATCGTGGCGAAGGCCATCTCGATGGCAGGCCCGTGGGGTCCGGTCTACGGCCCGGTCACGCTCGAGATCCCGCGGGGTGGGCTCACCGTGCTGCTGGCACCCCCTGGGGCAGGGCGAACCGCCCTGCTGATGACCTTTGCCGGTCGAATGAAGCCGATGGGCGGGTCGCTGGAGGTGATGGGGGAAACCAACGTGCGCAACATCTTCCGCGACAGCGTGCTGGCCGGGGTCGAGGAGCTCGACGCGGTCTACGAGTCGGTCACCGTCCGCGACCTCCTCACCGAGAAGTTGCGCTGGGACGCGCCGTGGTACCGGCGGGTGCGACGGGCCGACGACGCGGACCTGGCCCGGGTGTGCGCTCCCGTGTTCGGTGCGCTGCCACTGCCCGAGTTGCGTTCCTACGTCGACGAACTCACCGAACTGCAGGCTCTGCTGCTACGCGTCGCGTTGGCCAACACGACGGCACCACCACTGCTGGTGGTGGGCGGCATCGACCAGGTGGCCGAAGACGAGAGTCGGATGGAGTTGGTTCGTCGCCTCGTCGACGTCGGCGAACGGCAGACCGTCGTCACGGCCTCCGCCAACCCCGTGCCCGACGGGTTGGACGTCCGCCTCCAACTACCGCTGGCCCAGAAGGATGGAGTGTGACGATGCTTGCCGGACTGTCTCTGGGCACCGACCTCAAGCGTTATTCGCGCGGTGTCATGCCGCGGGTGGCGCTGGTGACGATAATCCTGCTGCCGCTGCTGTACGGCGCGATGTACCTGTGGGCGTTCTGGAACCCGTTCGCCGCGGTCGACAAGGTTCCCGTCGCACTGGTGAACACCGACCGCGGTGCCGTGGTTCAGGGCCAGGAACTACGCGCGGGCGACCAGGTGAGCGACGCGCTGCTGAAGTCCGGTCAGCTGGACCTGCACCTGATGTCGGCGGAGAGCGCGGCCAAGGCCGTCGCGGACGGCACGTCCTACTTCTCGATCACCCTGCCCGAGGACTTCAGTGAGGCGATCGCGTCGGCGGCCACCCCCAACCCGCGCCAGGCCGAGCTGCAGTTCGACTTCAACGACGCGAACAACTACCTCGCCTCGGTGATCGGGCAGAACGCGTCGCGCGAGATCCTCAACCAGGTGAGCGCCCGGATCGGCGAGCAGGTGGTCGGCAAGGTGCTGATCGGTCTGACCGACGCGGGGGACGGGATCAAGAAGGCGGCCAACGGCGCCGACCAGCTGTCCGCCGGGCTGACCAGCGCCGACGACGGCGCGCACCAATTGGCAACGGGGGCACACACACTCGCGGGCGGTCTGACGACCGCACGCACCGGGTCGGCGGCACTGGCGGCGGGCGCGCACCAGCTGTCCGCGGGCATCGGCCAGGCCACCACACCGTTGATCGACACCCTGGACAGGGTGCAGAGGCTCGGGCTGAACCCCGACGACGTCTCCGCACTGGCAGCCCAAATCAGCGGCGGCGTCGCCACGGCGAGTGATCGCATCGCCGCGCTGAACGTGGACCACCAGTTGGCGGCCGGCATCGTCGACCAGGTGGTCAACGGGCTGCAGGCCAACCCGGACCCGTCGGCGCGCGGTCTCGGCGAGGTGCTGGGCGGAGCGCAGAAGCTGCTGAACTCCCAGGGCCTCGACCCGACGACGGACGACGGCCTGCTCCGGCTGCGCGACGGAGCCCAACGGCTGCAGAACGAGTTCGGTGATCCGCACAGCCAGGCCCGGCAGCTGCTCACCCAGACCCTGAACGGCCAGCTGAAGTCCGACGTGATCCGGCTCCGCGACGGAGCCGCCCAACTCGACAGCGGCGCGGCGAAGCTCGACGCCGGGTTGGTGAAATTGGCCGACGGCGGGGGCCAATTGGCCAGCGGTGCCGATCAATTGGCGGCGGGTACCCGCAAGCTGAGCGACGGTTCTCGGCAGCTCGCCGACGGGCTCGACAAGGGTGCCGCACAGGTTCCGGCGTGGACTCCCCAGCAACGCGACGCCGTCGCCCGCACGGTGGCGAGCCCGGTGGGCGTGCAGCAGCACGTCGCCAATGAGGCGCCCACCTTCGGCACCGGATTTGCGCCGTTCTTCCTGCCCCTGGCGCTGTTCATCGGCACGCTGATCGTCTGGATGTTGTTGACGCCGCTGCAGGCTCGGCCGATCGTCGCGGGTCTCGGCTCCCTGCGCGTGGTGCTGGCGTCCTACTGGCCTGCCCTGGCCGTGGTGGCCTGCCAGGTCGCCATCATGTATGCCGTCGTGCACGTCGGGGTGGGGCTGCACGCCAAGTACGCACCCGCCACCGTCGCCTTCCTGTTCCTCGTCGCCGCGACCTTCCTGGCGATGATCCAGGCGTTCAACGCGGTGTTCGGGGTGGCGGTCGGCAGGGTCGTCACACTGGCGTTCCTGATGTTCCAGCTGGTGTCCTCGGGCGGCATCTACCCGGTGGAGACCACCGCCAAGCCGTTCCAGATCATCCACCCGTTCGATCCGATGACCTACGCGGTCAACGGGTTACGTGAGCTGACGGTGGGCGGCGTCGAATCCCGGCTGTGGGTCGCGATCGTGGTGCTCGTCGGCGTGCTCGCCGCATCGCTGACCGCGAGCGCGCTGGCGGCCAGGCGCAACCGGCAGTACACGATGGAGCGGCTGCATCCGCCCATCGAGGTGTGATCAGGCCTTGAGGACCTGAAGCCGCCTGATGGCTTCCTCCATGGTGTCGTCGCGTTTGCAGAAGGCGAAGCGCACCAGGTGGTTCCACTGGCCGATGTGCTCGGAGTGGGGGTCGCAGAACGCGGACATCGGGATGGCTGCGACGCCGGCCCGCTCGGGCAGTTCGGCGCAGAACGTAGAGCTGTCGGTGTAACCCAGTGGGCGCGGGTCGGCGCAGAGGAAGTAGGTACCGAAGCTGTCCAGGACGTCGAAGCCGATGTCCGACAGGGCGCCCGAGAGCCGAGTGCGCCTGGCCTGAAACGACTCTCGCAGCGACCGGCTCCAGTCGTCCTCGTGGTCAAGGGCCTGGGCCACGGCGGGCTGGAACGGCGCACCGCCGACGTAGGTGAGGAACTGCTTGGCCGCGCGCACTCCCGCGATGAGGTCCGCCGGCCCGCACGCCCAGCCGATCTTCCAGCCGGTGACGTTGAACATCTTCGCCGCACTCGAGATGGTGATCGTGCGTTCGGCCATGCCCGGATAGCCAGCCAAGGGCAGATGCCGGTGGCCGTCGAACACCAACTGCTCGTAGACCTCGTCGGTGATGACCAACAGATCGTGCTCCACCGCGAGCGTGGCGATCGCCGAGAGCTCCGCGTCGGTCGCGACCATGCCGGTCGGGTTGTGCGGCGAGTTCACGATCAACGCCCGGGTGCGCGGCGTAACGGCGGCACGCAGTGCGTCGACGTCGATCGCGAAGCCGCGGCCGTCGGTGACCAGCGGGACGGCGACCCGGTGGCAGCCGGCCATGGCGATGACGGGGGAGTACGAGTCGTAGAAGGGCTCGATCAGCAGCACCTCGGAGCCGGGCTCCACCAGGCCGATGACCGACGCCGCGATGGCCTCGGTGGCGCCGACGGTGACGAGCACCTCGGTGTCGGGGTCGTAGGTGACGCCGTAGTGACGCTGCCGCTGCGCCGCGATCGCCTGCCGCAGGGCGGGGATGCCCGGCCCTGGTGGGTATTGGTTGACGCCCTCGGCGATGGCGTTCTCAGCCGTCTTGAGCATCGCGGCGGGGCCGTCCTCGTCGGGAAAGCCCTGCCCCAGGTTCACCGCGCCGAGGCGGGCTGCGAGCGCGGACATCTCGGCGAAGATCGTCACGGCGTAGGGCTGGAGTCTGGCGACCGTCATGGAAACGAGCCTAGGTCCACGGGCGAGGGGAATGAATTTCACCCGCGCGACGCTGACGGCGGCATGACCTACGCGCTCCCGGCCGACGCCGCACTCCTGCAACCCGTTCGGATCGGCTATGCCGACATGCGCAACCGGCTGTTCATGGCACCGCTCACCCGGTCTCGGGCGCAGGCCGACGGCACCCCGTCGGACCTGGCCGCGCAGTACTACTCCCAGCGCGCGGCGGCAGGGCTCATCATCTCCGAGGCCACCGCGGTGTCGGCGGCCGCCAACGGCGCCTACCTGAACACCCCTGGCATCTACACCGAGCGGCACGAGTCGAAGTGGGCGGAGATCGCGGACGAGGTCCACGAAGCCGGCGGCCATATGTTCGTCCAGCTGTGGCACGTCGGGCGGATGGGGCATCCGGACATCAGCGGCGTGGACCCCGTCGCGCCGTCGGCCATCGCCGCCGACGTGACCACCCACACCCCGACGGGCAAGCAGCCCCTTCCGGTGCCGCGCGCCCTGCGGACCGACGAGATCGCGCCCATCGTCGAGGACTTCAGGGTGGCCGCACGCCGGGCCGTCGACGCCGGGATGGACGGCGTCGAGATCCACGGAGCCAACGGCTACCTCCTGCACGAGTTCCTCTCCGACGTCACCAACCGGCGCACCGACCGTTACGGCGGCTCGGCCGAGAACCGCGCCCGGCTGGCCGCCGAGATCGTCGAGGCCGTCGCCGCAGAGATCGGCGCCGACCGGGTCGGATTGCGCATCTCGCCGGGGAACGGTGCCGGTGACATGCGTGAGGTCGACGAGGTCGCCGCGTACGAGGCGCTGCTCACGCGGCTCGCGCCATTGGACATCGCCTACCTTCACGTCCTCATCGATCCCGACGTGCCCGCCTTCGGAGCGCTGCGCGGGCTGTGGTCGGGTCCGTTGGTGCTCAACACCGGCCGTGAGGTCGACACCCGGTTCTGCCAGCTCGAGGAACTCGCCGAATGGGGCGTCATCAGCGCCGCCGCGGTCGGGCGGGCCTTCCTCGCCAACCCCGACCTGATCGACCGGTTGGTCCTTGGCGCCGAGCTGAACGAACCCGACGTCGCGACCTTCTATGCGCCCGGACCGGGTGGGTACGTGGACTACCCGACGCTGGCGGAGAACGCGCGGATCGAAACGGCCTGACGGAGGAGGGGGCTCGCAGCAACCACCCAACCAACGGGTTGGGCGAGGCTGCTAGGCTCGCACCGCGAGGACTAACCTCCACGCGGGTACGCGTCTGTTCAACACCAGAACGCGATCCCCCACCTCAACATGGACCTGGAGAATCACCACATGTCCGAAGAAGCCTTCATCTACGAGGCGATCCGCACGCCGCGTGGCAAACAACGCAACGGCGCTCTCAACGAGGTCAAGCCGGTCAACCTCGTCGTCGGCCTGATCGACGAGCTGCGTAGCCGCCACCCCGACCTCGACGAGAACCTGATCAGCGACCTGATCCTGGGTGTCGTCTCGCCCGTCGGCGACCAGGGCGGCGACATTGCCCGCACCGCGGCGCTGGTGGCCAAGCTGCCCGAAACCACCGGCGGATTCCAGCTCAACCGCTTCTGCGCCTCAGGCCTCGAGGCCGTCAACACCGCCGCGCAGAAGGTGCGCTCCGGCTGGGACGACCTGGTGCTCGCCGGCGGCGTCGAGTCGATGAGCCGCGTCCCCATGGGCTCCGACGGCGGAGCCTGGGCCAGCGACCCGGAGACCAACTACCGCATCGGCTTCGTGCCGCAGGGCATCGGCGCCGACCTGATCGCCACCATCGAGGGCTTCTCCCGCGAGGACGTCGACGCCTACGCGGTGCGTTCGCAGGAGAAGGCCGCCGCGGCATGGTCGGGCGGCTACTTCGCCAAGTCCGTCGTCCCGGTCAAGGACCAGAACGGTCTGGTCATCCTCGACCACGACGAGCACATGCGACCGAGCACCACGCTGGAGAGCCTCGGCAAGCTGAAGTCCGCCTTCGAGGGCCTCGGCGCCATGGGTGGCTTCGACGACGTAGCGCTGCAGAAGTACCACTACGTCGAGAAGATCAACCACGTCCACACCGGTGGCAACAGCTCCGGCATCGTCGACGGCGCCGCCCTGGTGCTCGTCGGCAGTGAGAAGGCCGGACAGTCGCAGGGTCTGACCCCGCGCGCCCGCATCGTGGCCACCGCCACCAGCGGCGCCGATCCCGTCATCATGCTCACCGGTCCGACGCCTGCCACCCGCAAGGTGCTCGACCGCGCCGGCCTGTCGACCGAGGACATCGACCTCTTCGAGCTGAACGAGGCGTTCGCCTCGGTGGTGCTGAAGTTCCAGAAGGACCTCAACATCCCCGACGAGAAGCTCAACGTCAACGGTGGCGCCATCGCGATGGGCCACCCGCTGGGCGCCACCGGCGCCATGATCACCGGAACCATGGTCGACGAGCTCGAGCGCCGCGGCCTCAAGCGCGCGCTCATCACGCTGTGCATCGGCGGCGGCATGGGTGTCGCGACCATCATCGAGAGGGTGTAAGGCAATGGCTGAGAACACGATTCAGTGGGACAAGGATGCCGACGGCATCGTCACCCTGACGTTGGACGACCCCACCGGTTCGGCCAACGTGATGAACGAGCACTACAAGGAATCCATGCACAATGCCGTGGATCGGCTTGTCGCAGAGAAGGATTCGATCACCGGCGTGGTGATCGCCAGCGCGAAGAAGACCTTCTTCGCCGGCGGTGACCTCAAGGGCATGATGAACATCGGTCCGGACGACGCCGCCCAGGCGTTCGAAGAGGTCGAGTTCATCAAGGCTGACCTGCGCAAGCTGGAAACCCTCGGCAAGCCGGTAGTCGCCGCCATCAACGGTGCCGCACTTGGCGGTGGCCTCGAGATCGCGCTGGCCACCCACCACCGCATCGCCGCCGACGTCAAGGGCGTCGTGATCGGTCTGCCCGAGGTCACCCTCGGCTTGCTGCCGGGCGGTGGCGGCGTCGCCCGCACCGTCCGCATGTTCGGCATCCAGAAGGCCTTCATGGAGGTCCTGAGCCAGGGCACGCGATTCAAGCCCGGCAAGGCCAAGGAAATCGGACTGGTCGACGAATTGGTCTCCAGCACCGAGGAATTGGTGCCCGCCGCCAAGGCGTGGATCAAGGCCAACCCCGAGTCGCACACCCAGCCGTGGGACGTCAAGGGCTACAAGATGCCCGGCGGCACGCCGTCGCATCCCGCGCTGGCAGCCATCCTGCCGTCGTTCCCGGCGCTGCTCAAGAAGCAGCTCAAGGGTGCCCCGATGCCGGCGCCGCGTGCCATCCTGGACGCGGCCGTGGAAGGTGCGCAGGTCGACTTCGACAGCGCCACCCGCATCGAGAGCCGCTACTTCACGCACCTCGTCACCGGCCAGGTCTCCAAGAACATGATCCAGGCGTTCTTCCTGGATCTGCAGTCCATCAACGGCGGCGGATCACGCCCCGACGGGATCGCCAAGCAGGAGATCCGCAAGATCGGCGTGCTCGGCGCCGGCATGATGGGTGCGGGCATCGCCTACGTCTCGGCGAAGGCCGGCTTCGAGGTCGTGCTCAAGGACGTCGAACTCGAAGCGGCACAACGCGGTAAGGGTTACTCGGAGAAGATCGAGGCCAAGGCGCTCGAGCGGGGCAAGACCACGCAGGAGCGCAGCGACGCGCTGCTGGCCAGGATCACCCCGACGGCCGACGCCGCCGACTTCGCAGGCGTCGACTTCGTCATCGAGGCCGTCTTCGAGTCGGTTGAGTTGAAGCACAAGGTGTTCCAGGAGATCGAGGACATCGTCGAGCCCAACGCACTGCTGGGGTCGAACACCTCGACGCTGCCCATCACCGGCCTCGCGGCCGGGGTGAAGCGCCAAGAGGACTTCATCGGAATCCACTTCTTCTCCCCGGTCGACAAGATGCCGCTGGTGGAGATCATCAAGGGCGAGAAGACCTCTGACGAGGCGCTGGCCCGGGTGTTCGACTACACGCTGGCCATCGGGAAGACCCCGATCGTGGTCAACGACAGCCGTGGCTTCTTCACCAGCCGCGTCATCGGCACCTTCGTCAACGAGGCGCTGGCGATGCTCGGCGAGGGCGTGGTTCCGGCCAGCATCGAGCAGGCCGGTTCGCAGGCTGGCTACCCGGCACCGCCGCTGCAGCTGTCCGACGAACTGAACCTCGAGCTGATGCACAAGATCGCCGTTGCGTCGCGCAAGGGCGTCGAGGAAGCGGGCGGCACGTACGAGGCTCACCCGGCCGAGGCGGTCGTGGAGAAGATGATCGAGATTGGTCGTCCGTCGCGGCTCAAGGGCGCCGGCTTCTACGAGTACGCCGACGGCAAGCGCGTCGGGCTGTGGTCGGGCCTGAAGGACACCTTCAATTCCGGCACCACCGAGCTTCCGCTGCAGGACATGATCGACCGGATGCTCTTCGCCGAGGCGCTCGAGACGCAGAAGTGCATCGACGAGAACGTCCTGATGACCACCGCGGACGCCAACATCGGGTCCATCATGGGCATCGGCTTCCCGCCGTGGACCGGTGGCTCGGCGCAGTTCATCGTCGGCTACGAGGGCCCCCACGGCGTCGGCAAGGCCGCCTTCGTGGCCCGCGCCAAGGAGCTGGCGGAGCGTTACGGCGAGCGGTTCGAGCCGCCGGCGTCGCTGACCAGCTAGTCGTTTTCGATTGCACTCAGGGCTGTGAGACCTTCGGTTTCACAGCCCTGAGTGCATTCTCGGTGCGGCCCGCGCTACGGATAGGTCGGGGACCGCATCGAGTCGTAGAGCCGGATGCCGTTGTCGTTGAGATTGGCCACGGAGCTCGTCAGGCGCTGGGGGAGAAGCGAAATCGTGCGTCCGACGGCGATCAGCGCCCACACCCCGAGCGACGAGGACGGTATGAGCGTCTTGGCCACCGTCGCGGCCAACGCCCGACTGTGCGCCACGGGTTCGGCCATCACGCGTTCGTAGCCCGCGAAGGCGGCGACGTGGTCCCCACCGGACCGTTCGAGTTCACCCGCGAGGACGTACGCGCCAAGCACCGCCAGGCTGGTGCTGCCACCCACCGCGGGTCCAGGGCAGTACCCCGCGTCGCCCACCAGCGTCACGCGGCCCCGTGACCACGTCGACAGCTCGAGCTGTGTGATGGAGTCGAAGTAGAACGAGCCGGGCCCGTCGAGTTCGGCGAGCCAGCGGTCGACGGTCGGGGACATCCCGGCGAACTCCTCGCGGAGCAGTCGCCGCTGCGCGGCGTGGTCGCGATGGTGGTACTCGAGCGGTGTCGGCCGCCGGAAGATGAACACCGCGCGGGCGTCGTCGAGGTGATCGGCGGTGTAGAGCATCGCCTGCTTGCCGACGTCGACGACGCTCGTCAATTCGCCCTCCCTGGCAAGGGATTTCGGCACCGAAAGCACCGCGAGGTAGCCGCCGAGGAAGCGGGTGTGACCGGCGTCGGGGCCGAACACCAGTTGGCGCACACCGGAATGTAGCCCGTCGGCGCCGACGACGACGTCGAAGGACCTGGGTGCGCCGTTGGCGAACGTCACGTCGCCGTCGTCGCCGATGGCGGTGATCTCGTCGCCGAAGACGTACTCCACGTCGTCGCGGGCGGCGTCGTAGAAGATCTGGCTGAGGTCGTCGCGCATGATCTCGACGTGCCGATCGGAGATGATCCGCTGCAATTTGAGGTAGTCCAGGTCGACGGTCCGCGCCGAGCCCGCCCGGGAGACGGCGATGCGGGTGGTGCCGGTGGTCCTCTCCTCGATCCGCGGCAGCACGCCCATCTGCTCGGCGATCTCCATCGCGGGCCGGAACAGGTCGATCGCGTGCCCACCGGTCTTGCGTAGGGCCGGGGCGCGCTCGACCACCGTGACGTCGAACCCGCGGCGCGTCAGCCAATAGGCCAGCACCGGTCCGGCGATGCTCGCTCCCGAGATGAGTACCCGCATGCTGATTCCCCTTACTTAACGGTCGGTAAGTTACGATTGGCAGCTTACCTACCGGTCGGTCAGCTAGGGTGGCTACGTGAACAAGCCCGTCTCGGACACCCGGCAACGCATCCAAGACGTCGCCCGCGAGTTGTTCGGCGAGAAAGGTGTACAACGCACCAGCCTGCAAGACATCGCCGCCCGCCTCGGCATCACCAAACCGGCGCTCTACTACCACTTCAGCTCACGCGAAGAGCTGATCCGCAGCATCGTCCAGCCGTTGGTCGACGACGGGGAACGGTTCGTCGCCGAGCAGGAAGCCCGCGCCGCGGACGTCACACCCACCGAGCTCTTGGCGGGCTTCTTCGACTTCCATCACCGGCACCGCGCCGACCTGATGCTGGTGTTGACCGAACTCCCCATCCTCGCCGACCTCGGGCTGATCGACACCATGCTCGCCTGGCGAGAACGACTGGTACGACTGATCTTTGGGCCGACTCCGACCCTGGCGCAAGCTACCCGTGGCGTCATCGCCTTCGGTGGACTGCAGGACTGCTCGATGCACTTCCCCGACGTGCCGGTCGACGAGCTGCGCGGCGTCGTGCTCGACGGTGCCCTTGCGGCACTGGGAGTGATTTAGAAGGCGCCCAGATCGGCCGACAGCCAGTGCTCGGGCTTCATCCAGATCGCCACGTTCTCACCGAGCTCGCTGCGGGCGAACTCGAGATACGCCTCCGCCGCCGCGGCGCTGAGATAGCGCCGCGTCATCTCCTCCAGCTGCGAGTCGGTAGCAGGCTCGATGCGGCTTACGGCTCCGTCGACTGCGACGTACCGCGTCGTCGGCTCCGTGCGCTCCACCATGAGCGAGAAGAAGCCGTTCGCCTCGATCAGGCGAGCCTTGTGCGAGCCGGGGCCAGTCAAGATCCAGGGCTCGCCGCCCGGGGTGTACTGGTACCAGATCGGCACCGTTAGCGGCCCACGCGTGTCGCCCGCGTAGACCGACAGTGCGGCGACGTGCGGCTCGGCGAAGAACTGCTCGCGTTCGTCCTTGGTAAGCGCCATGAGTGAGGCTAGCCGCGGGACGACGGTTGCAAACCTCCCGATCGTGGCTAGTCGGAACGGCCGAGGATGTCACGCGTCGTCGCACCGTCGACCACCTCGCGGCACAGGTCGGCGAGACGGCGATTGGTCCTGCGGGCATGTGCGCGAAGCAGATTGAACGCCTTGTCCATGTCGACGGAGCCGCGTTCGGCGAGCACGCCCTTCGCCTGCTCGATGATCAAGCGGGTGTTCAGCGCCGTCTGCAGTTGCTGGTTGACGAGTTCGGATCGGCTCAGGACCCGTTGATGGAGGATGCCGACCGCGGCGACATCGGCCAAGGCCTGGCCGACGGCAACGTCGGCCTGCTGCATCGGGCCTGGCTCCCCGAGGAAGAGATTCAGGGCGCCGACCCGTTCGTCGCGCAGCCGCAACGGCAGGGCCACGACCGCCTTGTAGCCGTACTCCGCCGCACGCTCGGCGAACACCGGCCACGTCGCCGAGCTGGCCGCGAGATCCGCCACGTGGACGGGCTCGCCGGTCCGGTAGGCGTCGAGGCAGGGACCGATGTCGGCCTCGACCTGAAGCAGCTCCAACAACCGGCTCTGCTCGCTGCTCGAGGCGAACACGTGCAGTGCACCGGCGGCGTCACCGAGCAGAATGCCCGCCGCGCTGATCGGCAGCAGTGACATGGTGCTGTCGATCAGCTGCTGTGCCAGCTCGATGGCGTCGTAGTCTGCGACCAGGGTGTCCGCCAAGCCGACGAACGCACTGGCCAGACGCTCGTAGCGATCCATCGCAATTCCCTTCGTTCCCACGTCGTTTGCCCACCACCCTCGTCGCGTCCGGGCGTCGACACCGCCGAACGACGGACGCACGCACCACGGTCGACACTAGGCGCACCATCGATCGGCGACACCGCCTAGAGTCGGATTCATGCGCTTCGGACTCTTCATCCCGCAGGGTTGGCGACTCGATCTGGTGGACATTCCCACGGAACGGCACTGGGAGGTCATGCGTGACCTCGCCGTCCACGCCGATGGCGGGGCGTGGGATTCACTCTGGGTGTACGACCACTTCCACACCGTCCCGGTGCCGACCGACGAGGCGACCCACGAGGCGTGGTCGTTGATGGCGGCGTACGCGGCGACCACCACGCGCATCAAGCTCGGGCAGATGTGCACCGCGATGAGCTACCGCAACCCGGTGTACCTCGCCAAGGTGGCCGCCACGGTGGACGTCATCTCCGGCGGCCGGGTGCAGATGGGCATCGGCGGTGGCTGGTACGAACACGAGTGGCGCGCCTACGGCTACGGATTCCCCTCTGCCGGTGTGCGATTGGCTCGTCTCGACGAGGGCGTGCAGATCATGCGTGACGCATGGCGTGACGGCCGAGTGACTTTGGACGGCAAGCACTATCAGGTGGACGACGCGATCGTCGCACCAAAGCCGTTGCAACAGGACGGGATTCCATTGTGGATTGCCGGCGGCGGTGAGAAGGTGACGTTGAAGATCGCCGCGAAGTATGCGCAGTACACCAACTTCACCTCCGAGCCCGACGGATTCAAGCACAAGTCGAAGGTGCTCGAAGAGCACTGCGCGAACGTCGGGACCGACTACGGCTCGATCGTCCGGTCGGCGAACTTCAACGCCGTCATCGGCACTTCTGAGGCCGACGTGGCCGATCGCGTCGAACGGATCAGGGCACGCCAGATCACCAAGGCGAACCCGGAGGCGGTCGACGCCATGCTCGCCAACGCCACCTCACCCGACGCGGCCACCGGCACCCCAGAGCAGGTGATCGAGCGCCTGTCTCGACTGCGTGACCTCGGCTGTGAGTACGCGATCCTCTACTTCCCCGAGGCGGCCTACGACCGTTCTGGCATCGAGCTCTTCGAGCGAGAGGTCATCCCGGCGCTGAGCTAGCGGTGGCTCAGCACGTTGACGACGTTGCCCGACGGGTCCTCGAAGAAGAACCGCCGCACGCCCCACTCCTCGTCGGTCAGCGGGTGCACGATGGCCAGGCCCGCCGACACCGCCGCGGCGTGGGCGTCGTCGACGTCGTCGACCTCCACCGAGACGTCGGGGTTGACGGGCGCGGAGAGATCTCTGGTCATCAGGCTGATCTGACGGCCACCGTCATCCGCCAGCGTGAGGATCCAGCCGTGGTTCATCACCTCGGCCAGGCCCAACGTCTCGACGTAGGCGGCGCGGGCGACGTTCAGATCGGCGACGGTCAGGTTCGGCACCACCCGCCGTACCGTCATGTCGAGCTCCTCAACGCAGACTCGTCCCTCGCTGCTTGATCGTCACTCGACGCCGTCATATCGCCGGACCGAGCAGATCGTCCGCGTCCTTGATGACGTACCCGTAGCCCTGTTCGGCGAGGAACCGCTGCCGGTGCGCGGCGTACTCGGCGTCGAGGCTGTCGCGCGACACCACGGAGTAGAAGATCGCGCCGCCGCCGTCGGCCTTGGGCCGCAGCAGCCGGCCCAACCGCTGCGCCTCCTCCTGCCGCGACCCGAAGGTGCCCGAAACCTGCACCGCGACACTGGCTTCCGGGAGATCGATGGAGAAGTTGGCGACCTTGGACACCACCAACGTCTGAATCTCACCCGTCCGAAAGGCGTCGAAGAGGACTTCGCGTTCGGAGTTCTTCGTCGACCCCTGGATCACCGGTGCGTTGAGCTCGCGGCCCAACTCCTCCAGTTGGTCGAGGTATGCACCGATCACCAGCGTCGGCTCGCCGGGATGGCGGGCCAGAATCGACTTCACCACCGCCACCTTGGTGTGCGCCGTCGAGCAGAGCTTGTAGCGCTCCTCCGGCTCGGCCGTCGCGTAGATCATCCGCTCGTTCTCGGTCATCGTGACCCGGACCTCGATGCACTCGGCCGGGGCGATCCAGCCTTGCGCCTCGATGTCCTTCCACGGCGCGTCGTAACGCTTCGGGCCGATGAGGCTGAAGACGTCACCTTCGCGGCCGTCCTCGCGGATCAGGGTGGCGGTCAACCCGAGCCGGCGGCGCGACTGCAGATCAGCCGTCATCCGGAAGACCGGGGCGGGCAGCAGGTGCACCTCGTCGTAGATGATCAGACCCCAGTCGCGGCTGTCGAACAGCTCGAGGTGCTTGTACTCACCCTTGGTGCGACGCGTGATCACCTGGTAGGTCGCGATCGTGACGGGGCGCACCTCCTTGCGTTCGCCGGAGTACTCGCCGATCTCCTCCTCGGTCAACGAGGTGCGGGCGATCAGCTCGCGCTTCCACTGCCTGCCTGCGACGGTGTTGGTGACCAGGATCAACGTCGTCGCCCCGGCCTTCGCCATCGCCGCAGCGCCGACGATGGTCTTGCCCGCGCCGCACGGCAGCACGACGACGCCAGAGCCGCCCGCCCAGAACGAGTCGGTGGCCATCTGCTGGTAGTCGCGCAGCACCCAGCCGTCCTGCGCCAGTTCGATCGGGTGGGCCTCGCCGTCGACGTAGCCCGCGAGGTCCTCCGCAGGCCAGCCGATCTTGAGCAGTATCTGCTTGATGTTCCCGCGGTCGCTGGCGTGCACGATGACGGTGTCGTCATCGATGCGCGCACCCAGCATGGGGGCGATCTTCTTGTTGCGCAGCACCTCTTCGAGGACGGCGCGGTCCAGGCTGACCAACACCAGCCCGTGCACCGGGCTCTTCACCAGCTGCAGGCGGCCGTAGCGCGCCATCGTGTCGACGATGTCGACCAGCAGCGGCTGCGGCACCGAATACCGCGAGAAGGACACCAGCGCGTCGACGACCTGCTCGGCGTCGTGACCGGCCGCTCGCGCGTTCCACAGCGCCAGCGGCGTTATGCGGTAGGTGTGGATGTGTTCGGGCGCGCGCTCCAGCTCGGCGAACGGTGCGATGGCCGCCCGCGCCGCGCCCGCAAGCTCGTGGTCGACCTCGAGCAGCACCGTCTTGTCGGACTGCACGATCAATGGGCCTTCGGTCATGCCTGGACTCCTGCTGACTTCATCACACCCATTATCCCGGTTCCGCCGACATGACCGACGTCACGCGGTGGATCGCGAAGTCGCGCACCCGGCCTGCGGCCGGATCGTAGGCGGTGAGTTGGCCGCCCCTGACGTTGATCGGGGCGACGACGCGCTGGGTGGCGACCCCCGCGGGGTCGACGTAGCCGATGACCACCGACTCCTGCCGGTGCGCGGCGCCGTGCAGCTGCGCCATGGCCTCGGCGGGATCGAGGCGGGATCCGTCGGCGGGGGAGCCGGTCATCTTGCGCAGCACCGCGACGATCGCGCCCAACGTCTGAGCCGTTGGTCCCTGCGGCGGCCGGTAGCCGCGGCGGCGGCCGGGAGTCGGCACCCGCGCGCCGCGTGACTTGACGTCGACGATGGTTCCCGACGAATCCTCCGCGGCGGGCGCGAAGCCCGCGGTCCGCAGGGCGGCGAGCAGGTCGTTGATCGGCGACATCGACACCGCGACGGTCGGCGCCAAGGCCCGAATGTCGAGCTTCTCGAGCGCCGGAGCGGAGATGGCTTGAGTCAGCAGTGCGGGGTCCTCGCAGCGGACGAACGAGGCCGCCATGCCGACCCTGAGTTGGCCGTGGCGGCGCGCCACGTCGTCGATCAGATACGTCAAGCCTTGCGGTACAGGAGTTTTCGAGTGGCGGGCGAACATCCCGTGCAGTTCGCTGGCGCTGAGGCCGGTGTCGAGGGCGCGACGGACGGTCTGCTCGCTGATCCGGTACACCATCGCGGCGCCGGCCGACTCGACATTCGCAACGATCGAAAGTTGTTCCGCCAAGCCACGATCCAGTGGTCCGGGGACCACGACGGTCAGATCGGCTTGCAGCAGGAAGTGGTCGATCGGCGCTGGCAGCACCTTGGTCATCGCCGCGACGACGACGTCCTCGGGCTCGGACGCCAGCAGGTGACGGCTGGGGGTGGCGATCGCACCCCTGCCGATCGCACCTACGGCATGGGCCTCGGCGACGAGGTCCGCGACCGGTTTGAGTTGGAGGCGGGCGGCCCAGCGCGGGCGTCGCCACGTCATCGCGGCCGAGGCTCCCGCCGCGTCGACGCCCGTGCCGGGAGGCAGGTCGGCGAGCGTCGCCAGCAGCAGCCGGCGGTCCAGCGGCGCCGCCGTCGAGTACAGCGAATCCGACAGCACCGCATAGGGTTTGCCGTCGGGTCCGCGTTCGCCGACGAGGCCCGGCCGAGCCGGAAGGTCCAGCCAGGCCGAGGCGATCAGGTTCCATCGCACGGCATTGGGGGATTCGACGAAGCGGTCGGCCGCCAGCGTCGGCGCCCAGTACGGCCCCGCGCCGTCGAGCGGATCCGGCTCGGGGATGCCCGCCGCGATCAGACCCGCTGCCGAGGCCACCTCGAGGATGAGGCCGAGCCGGTCGTCGGCTATCCCGGTGGTCTTGCCGAGGCGCTTCAGTTCGCGGACCCCGAGGCCGCCGCTGCGGAGTTCGGGGATCGGCGCGCCGGACAGCGCGTCGAGCACGACGTCGACTTCGCGGAGCAGATCCATCGCGGACCCGGCCGCGGCCGCGTCGACGTCGGTCACCGACGTCGACGACGTGGCCGGATTCGGTGGCGTCAGCCCGATGGGCCCCGGCGCTTCGCCGCGCATCACTTGTCCGACGAGGCGCGGCAGGATCACGGTGTCCTCGTCGACCTGGCGCAACAGCCCCATGGCCAACAGCCGCTGAACCGGCCGGTCGGCGGGAGTGCCCTTCGCCGCGTCGCGCGTGCGCCCGATCGGTGACCCGTCGACGAGCCGCTCCAGCAGATCGCGCTGCGGTCCGTCGACCTCGTCGACCAGTTCGGCGATGCGCGCCGCGTCCGGTCCGTCGGCCTCGAGGGTGACTTGGCCCGGATGCCACGGAAGGCCCGCCGCGCACTCCGGTGTCACCCTGATAGCCGCGTCGCCCCACGCCAGCGCGCGCGCTCTAAGGGTGTCCAGGGCCGCCGCCACGTCATGTGGACTCGCGCGGTCGCCGATCAGCTCCGTCAGCGCGGCCATGGGCACGCCGGCACTGTCGGCGTGCAGGACCAGCAGCGCGTCCAGCGTTGCCAGCGCCAAGAAGTCGAGGCCGTCGGTCGCGGCCTTCACCGATTGCCTGGCCTGCGCCCTGGCGGCCAGCGCGGAGATGGAGCCGGGCGGGGGTTGAGCGAGATCCGGACGCAACTCGAACAGGCGGACGAGCTCACCGTCGGTCAGCTCATCCAGCCAGGCGCCCAACGGCACGACACGAGCTGATTCGGACATTGGTTACCAGCGTAGGCCAGGTCGCCGCGTACGCCGGTCTCGCCAGCGCGCTCAGCGCCTGCCACAATGTGAGGCGTGGCCGACAAGAAACCGCAGAAGAACCACTACATCGACAACGGCTGGCCCGTGAGCGCAGACGGTGACCACGCAGTCAGCGAGCTCGCCGCCGACCGTACCGGCGCGCTGTCGCCCTTCGGTGAACTGACGTTCCCGTTGCCGGTCGAAGACCTGCCGTATACGCACCCGGTCACCGTCATCAACAAGTAGACGTGACGGCCCGCCACGGTCGACTGTCGCACCTGGACGAATCGGGCGCGGCGCACATGGTCGACGTGACCGCCAAGGACGCCACCAAGCGCACGGCGGTCGCGACCGGCGTCCTGCGGACCCGCGCCGACGTCGTCGAGCTGATCGCGACCGGTGGGCTACCCAAGGGCGACGCCCTGGCGACCGCCCGGATCGCCGGGATCCTCGCAGCCAAGCGCACCAGCGACCTGATTCCTCTGTGCCACCAGTTGGCGCTGACCGGCGTCGACGTCGAATTCGCCATCGGCGCAACAGAAGTCACGATCACGGCGACCGTTCGCACCACCGACCGCACCGGCGTGGAGATGGAGGCGCTGACTGCGGTCAGCGTCGCAGCCCTCACGCTCTACGACATGCTCAAGGCCGTCGACCCGGCCGCGACGATCGACGCCATCGCGGTGGTGCGCAAGGACGGCGGCAAGACGGGCACCTGGGAGAGGACATGACGCGGTCGGCACGCGTGATCATCGCGTCCACCCGCGCAGCCAACGGCGTCTACGACGACCGCACCGGCCCGGTCATCGTGGCGTGGCTGACCGCTCGCGGATACGACGTCACCCCACCGCACGTGGTCGCCGACGGACTGGCGGTGACCCGCGCGCTGTGGACCGCCCTCGGCGAAAAGGTCGATCTGATCCTGACGTCAGGCGGCACCGGCATCTCGCCGACCGACGGGACCGCCGACGCGACGGCCGCGATCGTCGACTTCGAAATCCCCGGCCTGGCCGACGCGATCCGACGGTCCGGCCTGCCGCACGTACCGACCTCCGTGCTGTCCCGCGGGGTCTGCGGTGTGCGCGACGGCACATTGATCGTCAACCTGCCGGGATCACCCGGCGGCGTGAAGGACGGACTCGGGGTGCTGGCCGACGTGCTCGAGCACGCCCTCGATCAACTCGGCGGAGGAGACCACACCCCATGAGCGCGATCGTGCTGCGGGCCGAACTGAGCGACCAGGCGATCGACCTCGCCGAGCACGAAGCACTCGTCGTGCACCGGGCGGCAGGGGCCGTCGTCGGCTTCGTCGGCGCGGTCCGCGACCATGACGGTGGCCGGTCGGTGACCCGACTCGAATACTCCGCGCACCCGACGGCGAACCAGATACTGGCCGAGGTTGCCGCCGAGGTCGCCAGGGACTGCCAGGGCGTGCGGGCGATCGCCGTGAGCCACCGCGTCGGCACGCTCGACATCGGTGACGCGGCCCTGGTTGCGGCCGTCGCCGCCGATCACCGCAAGGCGGCGTTCGAGACGTGCGCGCTGTTGGTGGACACGGTCAAGGCTCGCCTGCCCGTGTGGAAGCACCAACTGTTCGTCGACGGATCCGACGAGTGGGTCGGTTCGGCCTAGCCCTCGGTCTTAGTTGACCGGAGCCGGAGCCGGTGCGGGGACCAGGAGAGCCGGGTCGCCGGGAGCCGGAGCAGGTAGGGCCGGATCGACTGGAGCCGGCACGGGGCCGGTCGGCACGTTGGGGCCGGGCGCCTGCGCCGGAATCGGCGTGTTCATGCCGCGCTGTGACAGTCCGACGATGAGCGCTTCCTTGCCACTGATGTCGTGGTTCTGGACCGCTTGCCAGAGGTCCTTCAGGTAGCTCGTGTTGGGGCTGTCGGCGGGGCCAGCGGCGTTCGGATCCATCGTCGCACCTGGCGGCGGGGCGTCCGGGCTGGCGAGGTGCGGAATGCCGTTGGGCGGGAGCACCGACGGATCGGCGGCTGTCTCTTATACACATCTGACGCTGCCGACGAAGCTAGA
>VIFX01000028.1:0-94926 GCA_006864685.1 Mycolicibacterium hodleri
GCCGCCACCACCGCTGGAGCTGGAGCTGCTGCCCGAGGAGGAGGAGGACGACGACTGCGACGCGGTGTAGGCGCCGATGGACGACGACAATGCCGACTCGAAGCTGTCGAAGTCCGGGCCACCGGAGTGGCCGCTCACCCCGTAGCCGCCCGACGTCGTCGACGACGGGTACCAGTCTGGCTGCGGGGCAACGGTTCCCACGGTGTCGCTGTACTTCTTGGCCCAGAGGGCCGCGGCGCCGCCCGCGATGGCGAACGGAATGTAGGCCGTGTACAGGTCCTTGCGCGCCGCGAAGTCGAATCGCGTCTCGGCCGAATCGGTGGACAGCAGACGGTGGAATCCGCCTGCCTGTGACCACAATTGGCGCCCCGCGGCGGTCCGACGCATGCCGACGCCGCCGGCCCAGGAGCGCCGGGAGAACAGGAAGAACGCAATGAACGGCAGGCCCCACATGGTGGCCGGGAAGCCCCAGCGGAAGAAACCGCACACGGCCAGGATGACGGACAGCCCGTTCGCCGAGCGCACCCACAGCTCCTTGCGACGCGTGACCATCAGCTTCTCGTCCAGCGCCCACTCCCGAACCGCCACGGTCATGTCGGTCTTCGCCTTGGAGAGCTTCTTCCCGGCGGTGACCGTCTTCTTGGCTTCGAACTCCTTGCCGGGGCCCATCACCTTCAGCGCCGACCCGACGGCGATCGCGACGGGGTCGACGTCCGCCCACGCGGCGGCTTCGGCGGTGCCCCGCACGTTCCACTGCTTGTCGTTGACCTGCTCGAGCTCGACGAGTTTGCGCTCGGCGAGATGGAAGAGGGTGGCCGTCAGCCCGTTCTTCGGCACCTCTTCGGTGCGGATGTACTCGGTCTGCACGGGGCCAAGCCCGGGGGGCGGCGCGTATTGCACGGGGAAGCCGGGGTCCGGCTCGACGGTGGTGCGATACCAGAGGTAGGCCATCAGCGCGCCGGCCACCGAGAGCCCGAGGACCCAGGCCACACCGCCGATCGACCGGCCGAGAACCCGGTCCCACTCGTAGGACCACGGCAGGCTGGTGCGCGGCGGGGTCGGCACGTCGACGCCGGCACGCAGGGTGACCGGCGTGCGGGGCGCGAGGTTCGCGGCGCTGAGCTCGATCGTGCTGCCCGACACCGCGAGCCCGTCGCACGCGCGGCCCGTGCCGAAGCCGACGGAGCATTCGGCACCGGTGACGTCCGCGGGCATCGTCACGCGGACGCGCACCCGGTCGATCTCGTTGTTCCACGACGGGGCGATGACGTTCCAGAAGAACGCCGACGTCGAGTCGGGGTCCCCGACGACCTTGGCGAAGCTGCGATTCTCGCCGACCGCTCCCGGGTCGAGGACGCCGGCGATCGAGTACCGGAGCTCGTAGACGTGGGTTCCCGGTGACAGCGTGCTGTCGGCGTCACCGATCTTCGCGACACGGAACCTGTCCCCGGACTCCCACAGCAGCTGATACGGCACGGGCTCGCCGTCCATCAGGATGGAGGTGACGGTGGGTTCTTGGCGCACGCGCGGGCTGTTCGGGTTGGCGACGTCCCAGTAGCGGAAGAGGCCGTGCCGTCCCGAAGGGAACTCCCCGCGAATGGTCTCGACGGCGTTGAGCCGTCCGTCGGCGGCGACGGTGAAGTCGGCCCGATAGTCACCGATCACGACGGGATCGTCGGCCGCGACCGAGGCGCCGACACTCCCGAACACCAGGGGCCAGAGCAGTCCGGCGGCAATCAAGATCACCAGGACGAGCCAGCCGAAGATCCGCTTCACTGCACCTCCCCCTGCTTGCCCGCCCGTTGGGTCGGACTCACCCTATGTGCAACGGGTCGATCTGCACACGAACGGGCGGTTGGTCGTGGCGGGCGCTGAAGACGCCGGTGGCGCGGCGAAGTGCCGAGGCCAATTCGAGGCCGGTGTCGCGGGGAACCCGGACCAGCATGCGGGCCACCTCGGCGTCGCGGTCGGTTCCCGGCAGCGCGCGGGCACCCGGCGGAAGGTCCACGGGACCGAGCACCTCGGAGCGCTCGGGCAGGCGGGCCGCCTCGAGCAGCGCCGCGACAGCCGCCGGCGGACCGTCGACTGCGGCCATGTGCGACGCGGGCGGCAAGCCGACCTCGGCCCTGGCGGCGAGCTCGGATTCGGCGTGGCCGACGGGATCCCAGCGGATCAGCGCCTGCACGGTCGGAATCGCGGATTCGGCGACCACGGCCACCACGCCGCCGTCGCCGCGCCGCCGGACCAGGGCGGCGGCCGCCATCCACCGGCGCAACGCGTCCTCGGATGCGCGCAGGTCCTGTCGCCCGAGCAGCGCCCAGCCGTCGAGGAGCAACGCCGCGCCGTAGCCGCCGACCGCGGCGGGCTCGGCCCCGGGGGTGGCCACGACCAGCGACGGTGCGGCCGGCACTTCGGCGACCATCGCGTCGCCGCCGGAGGTGACCACCGTGGTGCCGGGAAAGGCGCGGCCCAGTTCCTCCGCCGTCCGCCGGGCTCCGACGACGACGGCCCGCACGGCGTCGGAACCGCAGCGCACGCAGCGCAGGGTGGGCTCGATGCGACCGCACCACCGGCAGACGGCCCCCGCCGCGCGGTCCGGCAGCGACATGGGTCCCGTGCAATGCCTGCACCTGGCGATGGTTCGACACTTTCCGCAGGCCAGCGCCGGGACGTAGCCACGTCGGGGCACCTGCACCAGCACGGGATGCCCCGACCGAAGCGCCGCCCGGGCCGCGTCGAGTGCCATCGTCGGCAACCGTGCGGTGTGCGCGGCGGCGTCGCGTTCCTGGGTGAAGCCGCTGTCGTCGAGCGCGATCACCCGCGGGGTCCGCGTCCGCACCGTCGGTCGGGTGGCCACCAGATCGTGGGCCCAGCGGCTGGCGACCAGCGCCTGGGCCTCGGCCGTCCTGGCGTAGCCGGCGATCAACGCGGCGCAGCGCAGCTGGTGGGCGCGCAGCATCGCGACGTCGCGCGCGTGCGGGTACGGCGACCGCGGCTCGGCCAGCGTGTCGTCGCCGTCGTCCCAGACCACTACCAGCCCGAGGTCGGCGACGGGCGCGAACACCGCGCTGCGGGTGCCGATGACGAACCTGGCGTGCCCCCGCAGCACCGACAACCAGCGGCGATACCGCTGCGACGGACCAAGCCCCGCCGAAAGGGCGACGGCGACGCCCTCCCCGACGTGCCGGACCGCGGCCGCGTACAGCGCGTCGACGTCGCGCTGGTCGGGGACGACGGCCAGCACCGAACGGCCGGACTGCACGACCACCGCCGCGGCCTCGGCGAGCCGATCGGTCCACAACTCGCCGGGCAACGCCTGCCACACCGCGCGGGCGGCCCGTCCCTCGGCGAGCGCGTCGAGGAATTGGGCGCCTCCGTGGTACTCGCCCCACGCCGACGGGTCGACGGTCGACGGGGTCGCCTGGGGAGCGTCGGGGACGGGCTGCTTCTCCACGGTCGCGTGCCGCGGTGGCACCGCAAGACGCAGAACGTCGGGCCTGGTTCCTGCGTAGCGGGCGGCGACCGCGTCGACCAGGCGCCGAACCTCGGGTGTCAGGACCCGTTCGCTGGACACCACGCGATCCAGCCAGCCCAGCTTGCCGTCGTGGTCGGTCTCGGATCGTCGTTCGAGGATGAACGCGTCCACCAGCCTGCCGTGGAAGCGCACCTTGACCCGCACCCCCGGCTGCGCGTCGTCGGATTGGTCGGCGCTGACGAGGTAGTCGAAGTCCCGGTCGAGATGTGGCACCGACAGCATCGGGAGCACCCTGGCGATGGGCTCGTGCTCGGCCGCCTGCCTGATGTCGGTCACTCGGGTTGTGTAGCAGAGAGTCCCGACGCCGTCCGACCGCGGCCGAAGAACAACCCGGCGGTTATCAACAGCAGCGACGCCGCGTAGGCCCACCAGATCGGCACCGCCAACGCCTCGGAACCCAGGACGAAGCGGTCGATCCCGATCATCCCGTCGGACACCGCGAAGCACACCGCGCCCAGCGCGGTCCACGGCGTCGGCAGGTCGGCAAGCAGAGCCGCGCACACCATCGCGGCGAGCACCACCATGTAGAAGACCACCGGAATCGCCATACCGTCGGCGAGCAGGGAAGGCCAGAACCAGACCAGCAGCGTCACACACGCCACGCAGACGACGACGGCGGTCGCGACCCTGGCCGGAACCCTGGCGGCCAGCGGCAACAGCGCCGCCAGGAAGCAGAGGTGCGCGACGAGGAACGCACCGAGACCCAGTACGAACGACGGCTCCCACCACGGCATCGCGAGGAAGAAGTCCCCCGCGGCCGAGAACACCAGCGCAGGGACCAACCACAGGCGTTCGCGCCGGACGGGATGGCTCGTGGCGGCCGCCGCGAGCAGCACCGCGGTCAGCGCCTTCACGGCGGGTTGGGCGCCGAACTGGCCCGTCAGCTCGGCTCCCGCGGGCGAGCGAAGCGCCACCACGACGAGGAAGACGCCGTACCCGGCGCCGACGACCGCCGCTGCGCCCCACAGGGTTCGCGTTGGGCGCGATGCGTACGGTGAGCCGATGCCCGAATCAGCCGACAAACCGCCTCTGGACGCCATCCTGCAGAAGGTACTGGAAGCGGTTCCCTTCCAGTTGACGACCGAGGGTGGACCCGAGGCGGCCCGCGCACGGTTCCGCGACCTGCCTCGGCACCCGGTGCACCAGGAGCTGCGTGCCGAGGACCGCACGGTCGACGGTCCCGGCGGGCCGATCCCGATCCGGCTGTACTGGCCGCCCGAGGCCGACGCCGGTCCCGTGCCGGTGGTGATGTTCTTCCACGGCGGCGGCTGGGTGGTCGGCGACGTGGACAGCTACGACAACGACGCCCGCCGCCACGCGGTGGGTGCGGGCGCGCTGGTGGTGTCGGTGGAGTACCGCCTGGCACCGGAGCATCCGTACCCCGCAGCGGTCGACGACGTATGGGCCGCGACGCGATGGGTCGCCGAGAACGCCGCCGACCTCGGGGCGGACCCCACCCGGTTGGCGGTCGCGGGCGACTCGGCAGGCGGCAACCTCGCGGCGGTGGTGGCGCAACTGGCCCGCGACTCGGGCGGGCCGCCGATCGCCTTCCAGCTGCTGTGGTACCCGGCGACGACCTGGGACACCACCCTGCCGTCGTTCACCGAGAACGCCGACGCACCCATCCTCGCGGTGGACGCGGTCGCCGAGTTCTCCCGCTGGTACGCGAAGGGCCAGGACCTTAGGAATCCACCCGCGACGTTGGTACCCGGACGGGCGACGGACTTCGCCAACCTGGCACCCGCATACATTGCCGTGGCCGGCCACGATCCGCTGCGCGACGACGGCATCCGGTACGGCGAGCTGTTGAGCGCCGCCGGCGTCCCCGTGGAGGTGCACAACGCCGAGACGCTGGTGCACGGCTATCTGGGCTACGCCGGGGTGGTGCCCGCCGCCACCGATGCCGTCGAACGTGGGTTGTCCGCGCTTCGTCGCGCGCTAGCCTGAGGCACATGACGGAGACCACATCCGAACGGCCAGGCATCGACCCGATTCTCAAGATGCTCCTCGACGCGGTACCGCTCGAGTTCACCGTCGACGACGGTGTCGAGGTGGCCCGCGAGCGATTCCGCGCGGTCACGCCGCCCGCGGAGATGTTGCCGGACATGCGAATCGAGGAGCGGACGGTCGGCTACGGCGAGCTCGTCGACGTTCCCGTCCGCATCTACTGGCCGCCCGTCGAGGCCCACACCGACCTCCCCGTTGTGGTGTTCTACCACGGTGGCGGCTGGGCGATCGGTGACCTCGACACCCACGACCACGTGGCACGGGCGCATGCGATCGGCGCCGAGGCGATCGTGGTGTCGGTCGACTACCGCCTTGCTCCGGAGCATCCCTTCCCCGCCGGCGTCGACGACGCCTGGGCGGCGCTGCAGTGGGTCGCCGAGAATGCCGTGGAACTGGGCGGGGATCCGACCCGCATTGCGGTCGCGGGCGACTCCGCCGGTGGCAACCTGTCGGCGGTGATGGCGTTGCGGGCCAGGGATGCCGGCGGACCCCCACTGGTGTTCCAGTTGCTCTGGTATCCGGTGGCCGTCGGGGATCTCTCGGCGCCGTCGTTCACCGAGAACGCCGACGCCCCGATCCTGAACGCGGACGTGATGACGGCCTTCCTGACGTGGTACCTGCCGGGTCTGGACATGTCCGATTCGACGACCCTCCCGACCGACGTCGCCCCGGCCAACGCGGAGACGCTGGCGGGCTTGGCACCCGCCTTCGTTGGCACCGCGGAGCACGACCCGCTGCGTGACGACGGTGGGAAGTACGCCGAATTGCTCGCCGCCGCAGGCGTTCCCGTGCAGTTGAGCAACGAGCCGACGATGGTGCACGGCTACGTCAGCCTGGCCATGGCGTCGCCCGCCGCCACCGAGGCCGCCAATCGTGGGCTGGCCGCGCTGAGGGCGGCGCTGCACCCCGGCGGGTGACGGTCCGATGACTGACCGCGAGGTTCTGGACGTCCGAGCCGCCGAACACTGGGAGCAGTGGCTCGATGCGAACCACGACACCGCCTCCGACGTGTGGGTTCGCCTGTTCAACAAGGCGGCCGGTGACGTACCCCTCGGCTACGGGGAGGCCGTCGAGATCGCGCTGTGCTTCGGGTGGATCGACAGCCTTGCCCGCGGGTATGACGACGTGTCGCGGATTCAGCGGTTCAGCCCGCGCAAACCCAAGAGCGCGTGGTCGAAGTCCAACGTCGAACGGGTCGCCCGGCTGATCGAATCGGGTCGGATGAGACCGCAGGGTCTTCGGCACGTCGACGCCGCCAAGGCCGAGGGACGTTGGCCGCCAGTCCAAGCCGACGGAGGCACCCCGTGAGCGCACCCGACTTTCACACGATCATCGTCGGTGCCGGGTTCTCCGGCATCGGTGCGGCGATCCAGCTCGACAAGGCCGGCCTCGGCGACTACCTCATCGTCGAGGCGGGTGAGGAACCAGGCGGAACCTGGTACTGGAACACCTATCCCGGCATCGCCGTCGACATTCCGTCGTTCTCCTATCAGTTCTCCTTCGAGCAGAGCGCCGACTGGTCACGCACCTACGCCAAGGGCGCCGAACTCAAGCGTTACGCGCAGCGGTGCGTCGACGAGTACGGACTGCGCCGCAAGATCCGTTTCGCCACGTTGGTGACGGCCGCGGCGTTCGACGACGAAACTGATTGCTGGCGCGTCGAGTTGGACGGCGGCGACACCCTGACGGCCCGCTTCCTCGTCAACGCGAGTGGCGTTCTGAGCGTGCCGAAGCTGCCCGACATCGACGGCGTGGACGGTTTCGCCGGCATCACGATGCACACCGCGCGATGGGATCACTCCCAGGACCTCACCGGCAAGCGCGTGGCGATCATCGGCACGGGCGCCTCGGCCGTTCAGGTGATTCCGGAGATTGCCCCAATCGTCAAGCAGCTCAACGTGTTTCAGCGCACGCCGATCTGGTGCATGCCGAAGCTGGACGTGCCGCTACCCGCCGCCGCCCGCTGGGCGATGCGCATTCCGGGCGGCAAGGTGCTCCAGCGCGTGCTGAGCCAGGCCTACGTCGAGCTGACGTTCACCATCTCGGCGCAGTACTACACCGTGTTTCCGCTGGCCAACCGCGCAGAGAAGATGGGAAGGGCGTATCTTAAGCGCGAGGTGCACGATCCTCGGGTGCGCGACAAGCTCACGCCGCGCTATGCCGTCGGGTGCAAGCGGCCCGGATTCCACAACACCTACCTGTCGACGTACAACCGCGACAACGTCGAGCTGGTCACCGAACCGATCGAGAAGGTCACCGCGTCGGGGGTCGTCACCGCCGACGGCGCCGAGCGCGAGGTCGACGTGCTGATCCTGGCCACCGGTTTCAAGGTGATGGACGTCGACAGCATTCCGACGTTCCCCGTCACCGGGCCGGGCGGTCGGTCGCTGGCCCAGTTCTGGTCGGAGCGACGCCTGCAGGCCTACGAGGGCGTGAGCATCCCTGGCTTTCCGAACTTCTTCACCGTCATGGGTCCCTACGGCTACGTCGGCTCGTCGTACTTCGCCCTCATCGAGACGCAGACCCACCACATCGTGAGGTGCCTCGCGCAGGCGTCCCGTGAGGCGGCCAGCCGTGTCGAGGTGTCGGGTGCGGCCAACGACCGCTTCTTCGCCGAGATGATGCGCAAGCGGCACCGGCAGATCTTCTGGCAGGACAGCTGCTCCCTGGCCAACAGCTACTACTTCGACAAGAACGGCGACGTGCCGCTTCGGCCCACCACCACCGCTGAGGCGATCTGGCGCAGCCGTCGCTTCCCGCTTGCCGACTACGAGTTCAGTCGGTAGCCGGTCAGAACTGCACGCCGCGCGTCAGTGCGCCGTCGACGACCAGGTTGGTGCCCGTGACGAAGCTGGCAGCCGAACTGCTCAGGAAGACAACGGCATTGGCGACCTCCTGCGGGGTCGCCATCCGGCCCGTCGGATTGAGCGCGAGGGCCGTCGCGAAGAGCTCGGGATCGTTATCCTCGATCGACGGCCACACACCGCCGGGAAAGTAGGTGTTGCCGGGGCTGACCGTGTTGGCCCGCACTCCCTTGCCCGCCAGGTTGAACGCGAGGCCCTGCGTGTAGTGGATGATGGCGGCCTTCATCGTGCCGTATGGGCCCGAGGCGAAGTCGATTTCGCGCCCGGAGACACTGGAGATCGTCACGATCGAACCCGCGTCGGCCGAGAGTAGATGCGGCAGTGCAGCTTCCACCAGGCCGATGGTGCCCATCAGGTCGACGTCGAAGCTGGTGCGCCAGTTCTCCGGACTGTCGGCGATGGCGAGCGCGCTGACGTTGGCCACTACGCCGTCGATCCCGCCGAGGGCAGCGGCGCTGTCGTCCACCCACGCCTTCAGCGCTGCGGCGTCGCCCACGTCGACCGCCGTGCCGATCGCCGACTCGGCGCCCGCCCCGGCCTCGACAGTCCGGGCGCAGTACGCCACGGCCGCGCCCTCGGCCAGCAGTCCGTCGACCACTGCCCTGCCGATACCCCTGGTGCCTCCCGTGACGAGGAAGCGCTTGCCTGTCAGTCCGAGTTCCATGGTCGTCCCCTCAGTACGAGATCGAGCCCAGCGACTTTGCAGCCCTGCGCATTTCGTCGTGGATACCGCCGAAGGCGGGCGCGACCGGCAGCAGTCGCTTGTCGACCTTGGTCACTGCGCTGTAGTTGGTGTCGACGACGTTCGCGATCGGCACCTCCGAGATCTGGCTCAGCAACTGGTAGGCGTCGAGACGGTCGAGGCCGTACAACTCACCGAGCCAACCGACCATTTCGACCTGGCCCGCCCGCCAGGCCTCCTCGAGTGGGCGTCCGGAGCCGATGCACATCAGGTGGGTGTCGGTCTCGACCCTCGGCCAGGCCGGCCCGTCCCCCTTGATCAGGTCGACGATGGCCGTCACGTGCATCGCGCCCTCCACCGCGGTCCCGCACGATTCGCCTTCACCCTGCCGGTAGTGCCCGTCACCGATGGAGAACAACGCCCCGTCGACGTTGACCCGCAGATAACACGTTGCGCCGGCAGCCATTTCGGGGCTGTCCATGTTGCCGCCGAAGTAGTCGGGCACCAGCGACGTCCGCACCTCGCGCCGCGCGGGCGCGACGCCGACCGTGCCGAGCATCGGGTTCGATGGCAGGCGCAGCTGAAAGTCGCTCGCCAGCGCCGAGAATCCGAGCGTCTCGGTGCCTGCGTCGTAGTCGTAGATGTACGTGCGCTCGTCCAACGGGTCCTGCAGCGTCGGGCTGGCCGGAATGCTGGTCAGTCCACCGAAGAACGGAATCAGGGTCGACGCACCCCAGGTGCGGGCGGGCGTCAGGTCGACCAGGTGCACCGCCAGGGTGTCCCCCGGCGCGGCACCCTCGATCCAGAACGGCCCCGTCTGGGGGTTGAGGTCCTCGGTGTCCAGTGCCGTGGTGGCGACGTCGTCCCTGCTGGTGATGCGGCCGCCGTAGGCGTCCTCGGTCCACAGGGTCAGCGCGGTCCCCGGCTTGATCCGCATCACCGGCGCGGCGCCGCCGAAGGTGTAGGCGAGCTGGTCGACGGTTGGCACGAAGGTGACGTGATCCATCAGGCCATCCTGCTGGATTGCGTCGCCTCGCGCCCACCCGACCCGCGTGAAAGCTCCTAAACGGAAGCCTTGAGCTCCTCGACCTTGTCCGTCCGCTCCCACGGCAGGTCGACGTCGGTGCGGCCGAAGTGACCGTAGGCCGCCGTCGGCGCGTAGATGGGACGCAGCAGATCCAGATCGCGGACGATCGCACCCGGGCGCAGGTCGAAGACCGAGGTGATGGCCTTCTCGATGCGGGCCGGGTCGACGGTCTCGGAGCCGAACGTCTCGACGAAGAGACCGACGGGGGCGGCCTTGCCGATCGCGTAGGCGACCTGAACCTCGACGCGCTCGGCCAGGCCGGCCGCGACGACGTTCTTGGCCACCCAGCGCATCGCGTACGCCGCGGAGCGGTCCACCTTTGACGGATCCTTGCCGGAGAACGCGCCGCCACCGTGGCGGGCCCAGCCGCCGTAGGTGTCGACGATGATCTTGCGTCCGGTCAGGCCCGCGTCGCCCATGGGTCCGCCGAGCACGAACTTGCCGGTCGGGTTGACCAGCAGCCGGTAGTCGGAGGTGTCCATCGTGTCGTGGTTCAGGTCGGCCAGGACGGTGTTGACGACCTTCTCGCGGATGTCCGGGGTCAGGCCGCCCTCGAGGTCGATGCCGTCGGCATGCTGAGTGGACAGCACGACGGTGTCCAGCCGGACCGGAGTGTTGCCGTCGTACTGCACGGTGACCTGGGTCTTGCCGTCGGGCCGCAGGTAGTCGAGCACGCCGCTCTTGCGGACCTCGGTGAGCCTGCGGGCGAGGCGGTGCGCGATCGCGATCGGCAGCGGCATCAACTCGGGCGTGTCCTTGATGGCGTAGCCGAACATGAGCCCCTGGTCGCCGGCGCCCTGGGCGTCCAGCGGGTCGCCTGCGCCTTCGACGCGCGCCTCGTGTGCGGTGTCGACGCCCATCGCGATGTCGGGCGACTGGGCGCCGATTCCGATGTTCACGCCACAGGTCTCGCCGTCGAAGCCCTTGTCGGACGAGTCGTAACCGATCTCGAGGATGCGCGCCCGGACCGTCTTCGGGATGTCGGCGAACGCTTCCTTGGCCGTCGTGGTGACCTCACCGACGACATGCACCTGACCAGTGGTCACCAGGGTCTCCACCGCAACACGCGACTTCGGATCCTGCGCCAGCAGTGCGTCGAGCACCGAATCGCTGATGGCGTCGCAGATCTTGTCGGGGTGTCCCTCTGTTACCGACTCACTGGTAAACAGCCGACCTTTGCTCACGATGTCATCCCCTTCTAAAGCTTAGTTGTGCGAATCATATCGATACCCGATGTCGCCGCCGGGGCGGCTCCGTGCCTTGCTGCAGCCAAGCGTGCGTCCCGGCGGGCCGCAACCCTTACGCGCAGGGTGTTGCTGTCGAGCCCGTCACTCCGCACGGCTTCCGAGGAACGCAGCGATCGCGTCCACGATACGGCTAGACATCAACGTCTTCGAACCGTGCTCCAGCGCGACGTCGTTGCCGTCAGCCGCCAGGAGCCACCCGTCGTTGTTGTCGACCTCGAATGCCTTGCCCTCGCCGACGGCGTTGACGACGAGGAGGTCGCAGCCCTTGCGCTGCAGTTTCGCGCGCGCATGGAACAGCACGTCGCCGTTGGCGTCACCCGTCTCTGCGGCGAATCCGACGATCGCGCGCATGTTGGGCAGCTGACCGTCGGCACGGGCTCTGACGGTGCCCGCGAGCACGTCCTCGGTTCTGGTGAGTTCGATGGAGGGTGCCGACGCGGCGTTCGGGTCGTGGGACTTCTTGATCTTGCTGGTCGCCACGTGGGTGGGCCGGAAGTCGGCGACGGCCGCGGCCATCACGAGGACGTGGGCGTCGGGCGCGTGCTTGGACACCGCGTCCTGTAGTTGGTGGGCCGAACCGATGTGTACGACGTTGACGCCCGCGGGGTCGGCGAGCCCGGCGGTGTTGCCTGCGATCAGGGTGACGTCGGCACCGCGCTGAGCGGCCACCCGGGCTACGGCGTAACCCTGCTTGCCCGAACTCCGGTTGCCGATGAACCGCACTGGGTCGAGGGGTTCACGGGTGCCCCCCGCGGTGACGAGCACCTTCACCCCCGACAGATCGAAGGGCAGCGCGTCGGGCCGGTCGAGCAGCAGTTGGGCCAGCGTGGTGATCTCCTCCGGCTCGGGGAGGCGGCCTGCGCCGCTGTCGGAGCCGGTGAGTCGGCCGGACGCCGGTTCGAGGACGACGTTCCCGCGGCGGCGCAAGGTCTCGACGTTCTGAACCGTCGCCGGATGGAACCACATCTCGGTGTGCATCGCGGGGGCGAAGACCACGGGACATCGCGCGGTCAAAAGTGTTGCGGTGAGGAGGTCGTCGGCCCGTCCCGAGACCGCACGGGCCAGCAGGTCCGCGGTCGCCGGTGCGACGACCACCAGGTCAGCCTCCTGGCCGATGCGGACGTGCGGAACTTGGTCGACGTCTTCGAAGACGCCCGTCCGGACCGGTTGGCCGGAGAGCGCTTCGAAGGTGGCGGCACCGACGAAGCGCAGGGCAGATTCGGTGGGAACCACCCGAACGGAGTGCCCCGCTTCGGCGAGCTGACGGACCACCGTGCACGCCTTGTAGGCGGCGATGCCGCCTGCGACGCCCACGACGACCCGTTTGCGCTCGGTCATGTCGAAGCCGGGTCTTAGTGTTCGCCCTCGGTGTGCTCGAGGAGGTCACCGTGAATCTCGCGCATCGCGATCGACAGCGGCTTCTCCTGCAGGCCCGGCTCGACGAGCGGACCGACGTATTCGAGGATGCCGTCGCCCAGCTGGTTGTAGTAATCGTTGATCTGGCGCGCCCGCTTGGCGGCGTAGATCACCAGCGCGTATTTGCTGGACGCGCGGGACAGCAACTCGTCGATCGGCGGGTTGGTGATGCCCAGCGGCGTGTCATAGGCGTTGGCGGCGTCGGAGTCGAAGCTCTCGACAGGGGTTGTCACGAAGTTATCTCCTGGCGTTTTCGCTGGGGGCCGAGCTGTCTGCTGATCGGTCACGCCGGATCCGGCGTGTGGCCCATCAGCAAGGATACCAATTCTGAACAGGCAAATTCCAATTGCTCGTTGACGACGACCACGTCGAACTCATCTTGGGCGGCGAGTTCGTCCCGTGCGGTGGCGAGTCTTCGCTCTCTCACCTCGGGGCTTTCGGTGCCGCGGCCCACCAGTCGGGACTCCAGCGCCTCCCAACTCGGGGGGGCCAGGAACACCGAAAGGGCCTCCGGCATGGCGGCCTTGACGGCCTGGGCGCCTGCGAGGTCGACCTCGATCAGGACGGGACGTCCAGCTCGGGCGGCCGCTCGGACGGGTTCCGCGGGCGTTCCTGATCGGTGCAGGCCGCGGTGAATCTCGGCCCACTCCAGAAGAGCACCGTCGTCGATCAACTGCTGAAACTGCTCGGCGGTGAGGAACCTGTAATCGATTCCCTCGACTTCGCCGGGCCGTGGCGACCTGGTGGTCGCCGAAACGCTGAAGTACAGGTCCGGCACCCGCTCTCGCAGGCACCGAACCACCGTCGACTTGCCGACGGCCGAAGGACCGGACAGCACCACGACTCGACTCATCGCAACCGCCGACCGGTCCTCCGCCGGCACTAATCTGCCGTGAAGTCGAACTTTTCCAGCAGGGCCTTGCGCTGACGATCGCCCAGTCCGCGCAAACGGCGGGTGGGTGCGATCTCGAGCTCGGTCATGATTTCCTGTGCCTTGACCTTGCCAACCTTCGGCAACGCTTCAAGCAACGCGGAAACCTTCATCTTGCCCAAGACCTCGTCGCTCTCAGCGTCCTTGAGGACCTGCTTGAGGTTGGTGCCGCCACGCTTGAGTCGATCCTTCAATTCAGCTCGCGCTCGACGTGCGGCGGCAGCCTTCTCCAACGCTGCCGCGCGCTGTTCGTCGGTCAACTGGGGAAGGGCCACGGGTTCCTCCGTCTCTCGCCATCTTTGAACTGGCCATCATCATCTTGTGTCTTGACTGGTTGGAGAACCAGCCAGCGACGACGACCGTACCCACGGCCGCTGACGAAAGCTAACCCCACCCCCCGCTTTCCGGGGTCAAAAGCGCAGCGTGTAGGGCAATCTGCCCAAAATCGCGGCCCTTGCGGGCCGTCGCGGGCAGAGCGCGCAGAAAACGACGTCGTGCCTGCGTAGCGGGGGTTTTCGGCTGTTGACTGGCGCCGTCGAGCAGGGCACGACGGCGACGTGTCGGCCGAGGCGTCATCCGGCGAGGTCCAGTTGCTGAGAATTTCCCTGGTCATCGCATGTCGGGCGTGTCGGCGACGCCCCGGCCGATGAGCGAAGCGCCTCGTTCGCCACACGAGTTGCGTCCGTCACGTACGCAACAGTGGTTCAACCGTTACCGGACGCACAGCGGGCGCAAATCGTCACCAGGGCGAGCGCCCATGTGGGCTCCCTAACGTCGCTGCGGCGAGGCGAAATCGCCTCGTGCACACGACTGAGAGTGGAGAGAATCTGATGACCTTCAAGCGGGCCCTGTACGCATCGATAATGGCCGCCGGAGTCGGACTGACCGGGTTGTCGGGCGTCGGCCTCGGCACGGCGTCGGCTGATCCTGGCCAGTGCAACACGCCGGGCCAGCCGCCCTGCGGGCAAGACCAGCACGACAACTGGCGCCCGAACGACAACCGGGGTCCCAACGACAACCGGGGGCCAGTCGACTGGCAGCACCGCGGCGTCGACCAAGGCCGTCAGGACCATCAACCGTTCAACTGGAATGGCCAGCAGGTCACCCCGTTGCCGGCCGGCAACGGTGCGGGCTGGGGGTTCTGGTTCGGTCCCGTCTGGATTCCGCTGTAGGCCGGTAGCCGGTCACCCGGCCAGGTGGGCGACGGCGTCCCGCATGCGCTCCGCCGCCGCCCGCACGGCGCCGACGTCGGGGCCGGCCCGCAGCACCTCCCGCGACACCGCGGGCAGCAGCGTTCCCGCCGCGGCCCCGCCGAGGCCACGCAGCGCGTCGGGTCGACCGCCCTGGGCGCCGACCCCGG
Source organism: Mycolicibacterium hodleri (assembly GCA_006864685.1). Classification (GTDB taxonomy): domain Bacteria; phylum Actinomycetota; class Actinomycetes; order Mycobacteriales; family Mycobacteriaceae; genus Mycobacterium; species Mycobacterium hodleri_B. The sequence goes on from VIFX01000028.1 coordinate 15,130, forward strand.
GCAGGAGCACCGGTCCCCCGAGCTCGCCGAGATCCGGGACTTCGGCCAAGGTGGCGCCCACCACGACGCCGACGGAGCCCCGACCCGTTGCTCGGTTCTCGGCGCTCACGTCGTCGACGATCGACTGGGCGACCGTGCGACCGTCGACCACGGCGCGCTGCACGCTTGCCCCCTCGGGGTTGGACGTCGCCGCGAGCACGAAAACGCCTCGGTCGTGCCGTGCGGCGGTGTCCAACAGCGGTCGCAGGGACTCGAATCCCAGGTAGGGCGAGGCCGTGACGGCGTCGCACGCCAGCGGCGAGTCCCCCGCCCACGCCGCGGCGTAGGCCGCCATCGTCGAGCCGATGTCACCCCGCTTGGCGTCGGCGAGTACCAGGACGCCGGCGTCACGAAGCTCGGCGATCACCGTCTCCAGTACCGAATAGCCTGCGGCCCCGTAGCTCTCGAAGAACGCCACCTGCGGCTTGACGATGGCGAAGCCCTCGTAGGCCCGGATGCACACGTCGCAGAACGCCGTGAGGCCCTCGACGTCTACCGGCAGACCCCAGGCCTGCAGCAGCTCCGGATGCGGATCGATGCCCAGACACAGCGGGCCGCGGGCCGCCATGGCCGAGGCCAGCCTGGCCCCGAAGCCGGTCACGTCGCAGATCCACCCAGCTGACTGTGCAACTCCTGCAACGACATGACGCCAATGTCTCCGCGGATGCCTGCCTCGATGCCCTGCACCGCCGCCGATGCGCCCTGAACCGTCGTCACACACGGAATGTTCATGGCCACGGCGGCCGAGCGGATCTCGTAACCGTCGACGCGGGGACCGGAGTTTCCGTACGGCGTGTTGATCACCATGTCGACCTCGCCGGCCCTGATGGCCTCGACGGCCGACTGAGCGGGACGGCCTCCACCGGGCTCCTCGAAGTGCTTGCGCACCACACCGCACGGAATCCCGTTGCGGCGCAACATCTCCGCCGTACCTTCGGTGGCCAGCACCCGGAACCCGAGATCGGCCAAGCGCTTGACGGGGAACACCAGTGAGCGCTTGTCGCGGTTGGCCACCGACACGAAGACCGTGCCCGCCGCGGGCAGCGAGCCGTAGGCCGCGGTCTGGCTCTTCGCGAAGGCCGTGCCGAAGTCCCGGTCGATGCCCATGACCTCGCCGGTCGACTTCATCTCCGGACCCAGCAACGAATCCACCTGCGAGCCGTCGGCCTTGCGGAACCGGTTGAACGGCAGCACCGCCTCCTTGACCGCGATCGGCGCATTGGGCGCGACGTCGGCGCCGTCACCGGTCGCCGCCAGCATGCCCTCCTCGCGCAGCTGCGCAATGGTGGCGCCCAACATGATTCGCGCGCATGCCTTGGCGAGCGGCACCGCCGTGGCCTTCGAGACGAACGGGACGGTGCGACTGGCCCGCGGATTGGCTTCCAGCACGTAGAGCACGTCGTCCTTGAGCGCGTACTGCACGTTCAGCAGACCGACGACGCCGATGCCGTGGGCGATGGCCTCCGTCGCGTGCCGGACGGCCGCGATGTCCTGCTTGCCGAGGGTGACCGGCGGTAGCGCGCATGCGGAGTCGCCGGAGTGGATGCCCGCCTCCTCGATGTGCTCCATCACGCCACCGATGTACACCTCGACGCCGTCGCACAGCGCGTCGACGTCGATCTCGATGGCGTCTTCGAGGAAGCGGTCGACCATGACGGGGTGCTCGGGCGAGAGTTGGGTGGCGCGGGTGATGTACCCCCGCAGTGTCTCGTCGTCGTAGACGATCTCCATGCCGCGTCCACCGAGAACGTAGGACGGGCGTACCAGAACGGGGTAGCCGATGTCGGCGGCGATCCGTCGGGCCTGCTCGAAGCTCGTCGCCATGCCGAACCGTGGTGCTGGCAGGCCGGCGTTCTTCAACACCTCACCGAACTCGCCACGATCCTCGGCGAGGTCGATCGCCTTCGGGCTGGTGCCGACGATCGGGACGCCCGCGTCGGCGAGCCGCTGAGCAAGGCCCAGCGGTGTCTGCCCGCCCAGTTGGACGATGACCCCGACGACGCCGGGACCGCCCTCCCCGGAAGCGGATTCGGCGTGATAGACCTCGAGGACGTCCTCGAACGTCAACGGCTCGAAGTACAACCTGTCGGCGGTGTCGTAATCGGTCGACACCGTCTCGGGGTTGCAGTTCACCATGACGGTCTCGAAGCCGACCTCGCTGAGCGTGGTCGCGGCGTGCACACAGCTGTAGTCGAACTCGATGCCCTGGCCGATCCGGTTGGGACCCGAGCCGAGGATCAGCACCTTGGGCTTGTCGACCTGCGGCGCCACCTCCGTCTCGGCCGCCGGATCAATCTCGTAGCTGCTGTAGTGATACGGAGTCCTGGCCTCGAACTCCGCCGCGCAGGTGTCCACCGTCTTGTAGACCGGGTGAACGCCAAGTCGCCGCCGCAGCGTACGCACGCCGTCCTCGCCGGCGAGTTCGGGCCGAAGAGCCGCGATCTGGCGGTCCGAAAGACCGTTGTGCTTGGCGGTGCGCAGCAGTTCCTCGTCGAGGACGGGCGCGGCGCGCAGCTCGGCCGAGAGGCCCACCAGTCCGGCGATCTGGTCGACGAACCAGGGGTCGACTCCGGAGGCCTTCGCGACCTCCTCGACCGATGCTCCCTGCCGCAGCGCCTGTTCGATGTCGTACAGGCGGCCGTCGGTGGGCGTCCTGAGCCGCGTCAGCAGCTCCTCGACGGAGAGTTCGGGGTCGGTTCCGGTCCAGAATCCCCCACGGCCCGGGGTCTCCAGTGACCGCATCACCTTTCCGAGCGCCTCGATGAAGTTGCGGCCCAACGACATTGCCTCACCGACCGACTTCATGGTGGTCGTCAGGGTCGGGTCGGCGCCGGGGAACTTCTCGAAGGCGAACCGAGGCGCCTTGACGACGACGTAGTCGAGCGTCGGCTCGAAGCACGCCGGCGTCTCCTTGGTGATGTCGTTGACGATCTCGTCGAGGGTGTAGCCGATGGCCAGCTTCGCGGCGATCTTGGCGATCGGGAAGCCGGTGGCCTTCGACGCCAGTGCGCTCGACCGGGAGACGCGGGGGTTCATCTCGATGACGACGAGCCGCCCGTCAGCGGGGTCGACGGCGAACTGGATGTTGCAACCGCCGGTGTCGACGCCGACCTCGCGCAGGATCGCGATGCCGAGGTCGCGCATCTTCTGGTACTCGCGGTCGGTCAGCGTCATCGCGGGCGCCACGGTCACCGAGTCACCGGTGTGGACGCCCATCGGGTCGAAGTTCTCGATCGAGCAGACGACGACCACGTTGTCGCGGTGGTCCCGCATCAGTTCGAGTTCGTATTCCTTCCACCCGAAGATGGATTCCTCGATCAGCACGTTGGCGCTTGGCGAGGCGGCGAGCCCGTCGCCGGCCATCCGGTCGACGTCCTCGGCGCTGTAGGCCATGCCGGAGCCGAGGCCACCCATCGTGAACGACGGTCGCACCACCACGGGCAGCCCGAGTTCGGCGACCGTGTCGCGGACCTCGTCCATGGTGAAGCACACCCGCGACTTGGCCGACTCGCCGCCGACCTTGGCGACGATGTCCTTGAACTTCTGCCGGTCCTCGCCGCGCTGGATGGCCTCGAAGTCCGCGCCGATCATCTCGACGCCGTACTTCTCGAGGACACCGCCCTCCCACAGGGCGACGGCGGTGTTCAGCGCGGTCTGGCCGCCCAACGTCGCCAGAACCGCGTCGATCTTGTTGCCGCGCTCGGCCTGCTGGGCGAAGATCTTCTCGACGAACGCCGCGGTGATGGGCTCGACGTAGGTGTTGTCGGCGTACTCGGGGTCGGTCATGATCGTGGCCGGGTTCGAGTTGACCAGGCTGACCTGCAGCCCCTCGGCCCGCAGCACGCGGCACGCCTGGGTGCCGGAGTAGTCGAATTCGCAGGCTTGTCCGATCACGATCGGTCCGGAACCGATGACCAGCACGTGGTTGAGATCTGGGCGACGCGGCATCTAGCGACCCTCCCCTGCCATCAGGTCTACGAATTGGTCGAACAGGTACTCGGCATCGTGCGGTCCTGCCGCCGACTCGGGGTGGTACTGCACCGAGAACGCCCTTCCGTCAATCAGTTTGATGCCCTCGACGACTCCGTCGTTGGCGCAGGTATGGCTGACGATGGCGCGGCCGAACTGAGTGTCGAACTCCTCGCCGGCCTCACCTTCGAGCGCAAACCCGTGGTTTTGTGCGGTGATGGCCACCCGGCCGGTGACGTGGTCGATCACGGGAACGTTGATCCCGCGGTGACCGAAGGCCATCTTGTACGTCGAGCGGCCAAGCGCGCGGCCGAGGATCTGGTTGCCGAAGCAGATGCCGAACAGGGGAATCCCGGCCTCGATCACCTGGCGCGTCACCTCGACCACGTGGTCGGCGGTCGCCGGGTCGCCGGGACCGTTGGACAGGAAGACGCCGTCGGGCCGCAGTGCGGAGAGGTCGTCGAACGAGGTGTTCGACGGAAGGACGTGAGTCGTGATCCCCCGCTGGGCGAAGTTGCGCGGCGTGTTGGTCTTGATGCCGAGGTCGAGCGCGGCGACCGTGAAGCGTTGCTCCCCAACCGAATCCACCACATAGGTCGAATCGGTACTGACCTCACCGGCGAGATCCGCGCCGAGCATCGACGGTTGGCTGCGCACCCTGGCCAGCAGTTCGTCGGTGTCGGCAAGGGCGTCGCCGGAGAACACGCCTGCCTTCATCGATCCCGCCGTTCGCAGGTGGCGGACGACGGCGCGGGTGTCGATTCCGGCGATCCCGACGACGCCCTGGCGGATCAGTTCGTCGTCGAGCGTTCCGGTGGCGCGCCAGTTCGAGGCCCGCGGCGAGGGGTCCCGCACGGCGTAGCCGGCGACCCAAATCTTGTCGCCGCGGCTCTCGCCGTCCTCACCGTTCCAGCCGGTGTTGCCGATCTGCGGTGCCGTGGCGACGACGATCTGCCCGTGGTAGCTCGGATCGGTGAGAGTCTCCTGGTAGCCGGACATTCCGGTGGAGAACACCGCCTCGCCCAAGGTCTGCCCGACTGCGCCGAACGAGGTGCCGACGAACACCCGCCCGTCGTCGAGAACCAATACGGCCTTGTTGTTCACCGTCATTCGACCCCTCCAGTCCAATTCGCGAGTTCGCGGCGGTCGTCGCCGCGGAACCCGGTGTCGATCTCGGTGCCCGACGGCAGCCTCCAGCGGATCGCGAGGATGCCGTCGTGCGTCAATGCCTTGCCCGCGATTCCCCGCTCGGTGCGGATCGCGGTAATCGATTCCTCGGGAATCCAGATCGGCCCGGTGCCGCTGCGCTGCAGCATGATTCCCTCGGGATAGCGGGTCAGGACCGCCTTGCTGCGGAAACCCAGGTCGCCGACGGCGATGCGGTCCTGCCAGCTTGGCGCGATCGTGCTGCCGACGTAGAGCCCCTTGGTGGCCGGGATGATCGCCGACCCGACGGTGTCGGGCAGGGGCGGCAGCGCCCCGATCAGCTCGACCTGCCGCTGGGCACGGTGCAACCACCCACGGAGCATCTGCCGGATGGCGAGCGCGATGAACACGGCCAGTAGCGCGGCGATGATCAGCAACGCGATGAGTGTCGGGGTATTCACTGTGCCGATTCCCCGGTCGCTGCGCTCCAGCCCGCCGGAGGACTCTGCCCGTCCCGCGCTGTGACCTTGCCGCGCAACAACGTCAGCGTCACCGTGGCGGGCAGTTCCATCGCCTCGAACGGCGTGTTGTCCGACCGGCTGGCCAGCTCGGCGCCGGTCACCGTCCACGTCGCTTCGGGGTCGACGACCACCAGGTTGGCGGGCTCGCCCACCTCCAGCGGCCTGCCCTGGTCCGGCAGTCCGACGATGGCTGCCGGCGCCTCGCTCATCACGCGCGCGACGTCACGCCACGTCATCAGACCCGACCGCACCATGGTCTCGACGACGACCGAAAGCGCGGTTTGCAGCCCAAGCATTCCGGGTCGGGCGACGGCGAACTCGCACATCTTCTCGTGTTCGGCGTGTGGCGCGTGGTCGGTTGCCACGCAGTCGATGACGCCGTCGGCCAGCGCCTGGCGCAGCGCCACCGCGTCGCTGGCCTCGCGCAGCGGCGGCGTGACCCGGTTGCGGCCGTCGTAGGACTCGAGCAGCGCGTCGTCGAGCAGCAGGTGGTGCGGCGTCACCTCGGCGGTGATCGAAATGCCTTGCTCCTTGGCCCATCTCACCAACTCGACCGTGCCGGCGGTGGAGGCGTGGCAGATGTGCACGCGGGCTCCGGCGTCCCTGGCCAGGATGGCGTCACGCGCGACGATCGACTCCTCAGCCGAACGTGGCCACCCGGTCAGCCCGAGCCGGGCCGCGTTGGGCCCCTCGTGGGCGACGGCGTCGACCGTCAGCCGCGGCTCTTCGGCGTGCTGGGCGATGAGTACGCCGATGCCGCTGGCGTACTCCAGCGCCCGCCGCATCACCAGAGGGTCGTCCACGCAGAGTCCGTCGTCGGAGAACATCCGGACCTTGCCGACGCCGGCTGCCATCAGGCCCATCTCGGTGAGCTGAGTGCCCTTCAGGCCAACGGTGACCGCTCCGACCGGATGCACGTCGACCAGGCCGACCTCCTGGCCCCGGTGCCACACGTGGTCGGTGACGACGGCGCTGTCGGCGACGGGATCGGTGTTGGCCATTGCGAAGACCGCCGTGAAGCCGCCGAGAGCGGCTGCGGCCGAACCGGTTTCGATGTCCTCGGCGTATTCGCGCCCCGGCTCGCGGAGATGGGTGTGCAGGTCGACGAAGCCGGGCAGTAGGACCTTGCCGTCGCACTCGACTACGTCGGCACCCTCTGGTGCGTCCAGCCCCTGGCCGATCTCCGCGATCTGACCGTCGTCGACCAGCACGTCGACCGGGTCGCCCTCGCCGTAGAGAAGGACCGACCGCAAGAGGATCGTCATGAATTCACCCCTTCCGGTTCAGAACCTGCGCCGACGAGCAGATGGAACAGCACAGCCATCCGAACGTGGACTCCATTGGAAACCTGTTGCAGTACCGCCGATTGCGAGGAGTCGGCGACCGACGACGCGATCTCCATCCCCCGCAGCATCGGTCCGGGATGCAGAACGACCGCGTGCTCGGGCAGCATTGCGGACCGCTTCTCGGACAGTCCGTAGAGCACCGAGTACTCCCTGGCCGACGGGAAGAAGCCGCCCTTCATCCGCTCCGCCTGGACGCGCAGCATGAGTACCGCATCGGCGGCAGGCAGCTCGGCGTCCAAGTCGTGCGAGACCGTCACGGGCCACGTCGAGACGCCCGTCGGCAGCAACGTCGGCGGTGCGACGAGCACCACCTCCGCGCCGAGGGTCGCCAGCAGTCGCACGTTCGACCGCGCGACCCGGCTGTGCAGCACGTCGCCGACGATCACGACGCGCTTGCCCTCGACCGAACCCAGTCGCTGACGAATCGTCAACGCGTCCAGCAGTGCCTGCGTTGGGTGTTCGTGCGTGCCGTCACCGGCGTTGATGATCGACGGTCCCGAGTCCTCGGGCTCGGCCGTCCACTCCGCAAGCCGTTGGGCCGCACCGGAAGCCGGGTGTCTGATGATGAGCGCGTCGGCGCCCGCGGCGCGCAGCGTCAGCGCGGTGTCGCGCAACGACTCACCCTTGGCCACCGACGATCCCGACGAGCTGACGTTGATGACGTCGGCGCTCATCCACTTGCCGGCGACCTCGAACGACACCCGGGTTCGCGTCGAGTTCTCGTAGAACATCGTGATCACGGTGCGCCCGCGCAGTGTCGGCAGCTTCTTGACCTCACGGCCGAGCAGCGCCTTGCTGAAGCGGTCGGCGTCGTCGAGGATCGCGGTCGCCTGGTCGCGGCTCAGGTCGGCCGCCGAGAGCAGGTGCTTCATCGGGCAGGCCCTCCGTGTGGTGCGATCGAGACCCCGTCGACTCCCCCGTCGTTCTCGGCGAGACGCACCTTCACGTTCTCGCTTCGCGACGTTGGCACGTTCTTGCCCGCGTAGTCGGCGCGTAGCGGCAACTCGCGGTGACCGCGGTCGACGAGGACCGCCAACTGAACCGCTCTCGGCCTTCCCACGTCGCGGAGTGCGTCCAGGGCGGCACGTATCGAGCGTCCCGTGTAGAGCACGTCGTCGACGAGGATGACGAGAGCGCCGTCGATTCCGCCGTCGGGAATCGACGTGTCCTCCAGCGGCCGCGGTGGCTTGCCTGCGAGGTCGTCGCGGTAGAGCGTGATGTCGAGCGCGCCGCGCGGCACCGTGACGCCGGAGAATTCGTGGATCTTCTCGGCGAGGCGGGCCGCCAGCGTGACACCGCGCGTCGGAATGCCAAGGAGGATCACGCGAGGCGCGTCGGCGCCGTCGAGCGCGGTCTTTTCGATGATTTGGTGCGCAATGCGCGAAACGGTCCGGCTCACGTCCGCGGCGGACATCAATTCCCGGTCGGGGCTGGCAGAAGCCATGACTGACCCAGGACCTCCTTCTCCGCCTCTCGGGACGGATCGTTAAAGGACGTCGAACTTCCGCGGCAGCTTAACACCCGACGGGAGCCCTCAGCCCGGCTGGCTAGGCTGGCCAGGTGAATCTCGACGGCAATCAGGCATCCATCCGCGAGGCGGTCGACGCAGGCCTATTGGCGGGTGCGGTCACGATGGTGTGGCAGGCGGGCAAGGTCCTGCAGGTCAACGAACTCGGCCACCGCGACGTCCACGCCGGGTTGCCGATGCAGCGCGACACCATCTTCCGGATCGCGTCGATGAGCAAGCCGGTGACGGTGGCCGCGGCCATGTCGATGGTCGAGGAGCGGACGTTTGCGCTGACCGACCCGGTGGCGCCGTGGCTGCCCGAGCTCGCCGACGTGCGGGTGATGGCCAGCTCGGCGGGCCCGCTCGAGGCGACGGTGCCGCTGCAGCGACCGATCACGTTCGACGACCTGATGACGCACCGCAGCGGGTTGGCCTACGCGTTCTCGGTGGGGCCGCCGCTGTCCCGCGCCTACGGCAAGCTGATGTTCCGCCAAGATCAGGACCGGTGGCTGGCCGAGCTTGCGAAGCTGCCGCTGGCCCACCAGCCCGGCGAGCGCCTGACCTACAGCCATTCCACCGACGTGTTGGGGATCGCGCTGTCGCGGATCGCAGGCAAGCCGCTCGCCGACGTGCTGGAGGAGCGGGTTCTAGGCCCACTTGGCATGTCCGACACGGGATTCAAGGTCAGCCTCGAAGGCCGCCGGCGCGCGGCCACCATGTATCAGCTCGACGACACGGGCACGCTGCGCGACGACGTGATGGGTCCGGCACCGGTGACGCTGCCGACGTTCTGCACCGGAGGCGCCGGGCTGTGGTCGACCGCCGACGACTACCTCGCCTTCGCCCGCATGCTGCTCGGCGGCGTCGTGGACGGCGTCAGGGTGCTGTCGGAGGAGTCGGTGCGGTTGATGCGCTCCGATCGGCTGACCGACCAGCAGAAGTCGTATCCCTTTCTCGGGATGCCCTTTTGGCGCGGCCGCGGCTTCGGGCTGAACCTGTCGGTGGTCACCGACGCAGCGCAGTCGCGGCAGCTGTACGGCCCTGGCGGGCTCGGTACGTTCAGTTGGCCCGGCGCGTACGGCACGTGGTGGCAGGCCGACCCGTCGGCGGACCTGATCATGCTGTACCTGATCCAGAACCTGCCCGATCTGAGTTCAGAGGCCGCCGCCGCCGCGGTGGCGGGCAACACGTCGCTGGCGAAGCTGCAGGCTGCTCAGCCGAGGTTCGTCCGCCGCACCTACCAGGCGTTGGAGTCCTGACTCAGGCCGACGCGCGCAGCGTCGCGCCCTCGGCGCGGACGACGGTGTCGATCCGGCCGAACTTCGCCGTCACGCGAGCGGTGACACCGCTCCACTGACGTGGGTCGTCGACGTCGGCGGCGATGACCATCACCCGGTCGGCGGAGTGACCGTGCAACACCTCGACGGCGTCGCAGGCATGTCGGGCCACCACGGCGACGCGGCGTCCATCGGCCAGTTCGCGGCGGGCCAGCCGGCGGCCGGCGTCGGTGCCGCCGTCCAACACGATGACGACAGTGCTTGCGAGCGAATCTCTTTCGCGGATCATGACGTCAGTCAACGCCTGCCGCCTTGGCGCCCGATGTGGGTTGGCTAGGCGAAGCCTCAGAACCTCGTGGTCACCACGGCACGACGGCGTTCTGATAGTCGAGGAACTGCAGGCCACCCTCACCGGCGTGGGTGACGATGGCGTCGACGACGCCGGGAATGCTGTCGTCCACGGTCAACGTGGCACCTTCGCCGCCCAGTTCGGTCTGCACGTGGCCGGGGTTGATCAGCAGAAGCGTGCGCGGATCGTCGACGTGCCGAGCCGCGTAGCTACGGAACAGCTGGTTGAGGGCGGATTTGCTGGCGCGATACACCTCGTGGCCGCCCCGGGTGTTCTGCGAGATGCTGCCTTGCCGCGACGACATGACGCCGATCGTGCCCGACTCGGGCACCAGGTCCTCGAGGGTCTCGACGACGCGCAGCGGGCTGAGGGCGTTGGTGACCATGACCTCGACGAAGCTGTCGGTGCTCACCGCGGCAACGGGAAGATTGTCGTGGGCGATACCGGCGTTGACGAACAGCAGGTCGAGGCGCCGGACCGCCAACCGGTCGCGCAGCGCGGCGATCTGTTCGGGCACCGTGATGTCGAGCGTCTCGACCTCGAGGCGGCCGTGCCCGTCGAGGTCATGTAGCCCGGTCCGGCTCTCCCCACGAACGGTGGCGATCACCCGCCAGTCGCGTCGCAGGAGATCGGCCACCATGGCGAGCCCGAGACCCTTCGACGCTCCGACGATGAGTGCAGTGGGGTGTTCGTGGTCAGTCATGTTGATGTCAGCAACTGACAGCCGCGGTTTCATTCCATCGCCGGTGTCATCCGCCCAATTCGGACACCTCGGCGTCGAGGATCGCCGCTTGCCTGCCGACCTGGTCGTCGGAGAGGCCGGCGGCGTCCCCGACGCGTCGCAGGAAGTCGGTCCGGGAGATCACCTGGAGGGCACCGCGGTGAGGCTCGTCGTCCAGTTGAACCGCGCCGATCACCAGCGCGCGTCCCTCGAGGAGCACCAATACGGCGTCGTCGTCGGCGTCCAAGAGTCGTCGCACGACATCACTATCAATCGTCATGAACGGGGTATGCCCACCCCGAGCGCCGTCAAGCGGCGGCGAGCCGTCCACCGAGGAAACGCCCGGCCCTCCACGAGCGAGGGCATCACACGTCGACGTCGACTTTGCATGTGGCACTGACATGTTTTGGCCTTAGCACCAAGGTTGTCCACAGTCGGGGATTCATCCCCAGATTGGGGTCTACGGTGAACATTTCGGCGCAGCCTTGAGCCGTCGGGAGTAAATTCGAATGCATGTTCGACTCGCTGGTTTCCGCTACGACTGACACCTCTGGTGCCGGCGCAGTGGAGTCGTGGCAGCGGGTGGAGTCCGCGGCGTGTGCCCGTCGCGTGGCAGCGATGGCCGGCATGTTCCAGACGGCCTGTGCCGCCGAGGGGTCGGGTGAGCGGGATCTGTGGTGCACCGACACCTGGGACGCGGTCGCCGCTCACATCGGGGCGGCCCAGCGGATCACGTTCCACGCCGCGTCCAACCAGCTGCTGATCGCCGTGGCACTGCACGAACGCTTCCCCCAAGTGGCCGCGGTGTTCGCCGAAGGACTGATCACCTACCAACTGGTGCGGACGGTGGTGCAGCGCGGCGCCCTGGTCGTCGACCCCGACGCCCTGCACGAACTCGACCGACTGCTGGCCGAGGCGCTGAGCACCAGAGAGCCGATGTCGACGTCCACTCTGGAGAAGACCGTCGATGCGTTCGTCGCCCAGGTCGACCCCCACGCCGTGCACCGCACCGAGACCCGCGCACGAGGACGCAGTGTCGACGTCCGTGAAGACGACGACGGAAGCGGAATGGCGACGGTGTACGCCACCCTGTTCGCCCACGACGCCAAGGCGTTCGACGCCCGCATAGACGCCCTCGCCCGCACGGTGTGCCCCGCCGACCCACGAACCCTGGACCAACGCCGCGCCGACGCCATCGGAACCCTGGCCCATGGCAACGACCGCCTGGCGTGCCTCTGCGAAACCTCCGATTGCCCGGCCGCGCAGAATACGCCCTCGACGGGTGTGGTCGTGTACGTGATCGCGAGCGCGGACACCCTCGACGAACGGCCCACGCCGCCGCCCGCACCACCCTCGCCCGAGCCTCCGCCCACCACTCCGGACGCCGAGGACGCCGAGCCGTCCGCAGACGTCAACGACGCTGCCGCAGTTGACAGCTCGAACGAATGCACCGCCCTCGACGGCGAACCCCCGGCCATGTTCACCAAGCCGCTGCGCGAGCTAACCCTCACCGAAGCCCTCACTCCCACCCCGGGTCGCCTAGCCACCATTCGGCCGGCAGCGATGATGGGCGGACAGTTCCTACCCGGCGCGATCGCCTGCCGCGCCGCAGCCGAGGCGACCATCACTCGGATCGTGCACCCCGGCCAAGCACCACCGGAACCCCGCTATCGGCCGTCGAAGAAGCTGGCCGACTTCGTCCGCTGCCGCGACATGACCTGCCGCTTCCCGGGCTGTCGAGCACCGGCCACGAATTGTGATGTCGACCATACGATTCCGTGGCCATACGGGCCGACCACGGCGTCCAACCTGAAATGCCTATGCCGAAGACACCACTTGCTGAAAACGTTCTGGGATGGCCAAAGCGGTTGGCGCGACCAGCAACTCGACGACGGCACCGTCATCTGGACCGCACCCGACGGCCGCACTCACATCACCACACCGGGCAGTCGACTGCTGTTTCCGGAACTCAGCGAGCCCACCGCAACAGTGGTCGCCTCAGGGGTGCCCACAGCCCACACCGCGGGGCTGACCATGCCACGCCGCAAGACCACCCGAGCCCAAGACCGCGCCAGCCACATCCAACGGGAGCGTGAACGTGAATTTGAGATCGGTAGCGACACCGAAGGTGTGTACTCGACGCCATGGACACGCCGCAAAGTTTCACCCTCAAACAAGCCTTCGCAGGTGCGCTGATCTCAGGAGTCGGCGCGGTCGCCGCCCTGTGGATCGCGGCGCTGGCACCCACCGTCGCCACTGCCCAAGCCGACACGCGGTGCGATCCGGTCTGCCACGGCACCTGGTGCCCGGGAGACCCAATCGCCTATCCATTCGAAAGCCTGGCGGCCTCCTGGGACTCCACCGTCTGCCACGAATTCCACCAAGTCTCCGGGCAGCCAGGGGTGTGGGCCGAAGGCCCGCTTCCTCCAGGCACGTTCGTCTGCCCGCCATTCGCGTTCATGTGCCCCTGACTCCGGGCTAGGAGACCTCGGGGGTGCTTCGAACCGCGGCGGCTGCCGCACGAATCTGAGGAGTCACCAACATGACCTGACCGAGGACGCCGTTGACGAAGCCAGGCGACTCGTCGGTCGACAGACTCTTCGCCAGCTCCACGGCCTCGTCGACCGCGACCGGCTCCGGCACGTCCTCTGCGTAGAGCAGCTCCCACACCGCGACCCGCAGGACCGCGCGGTCCACGGCGGGCAAGCGGTCCAGCGTCCACCCCTGCAGATGAGCAGAAATCAGGTCGTCGACGTGGGCGGCGTGCTCGGTGACGCCACGCGCCACCGTCACCGTGTACGGGTTCAACGTGGACAGCTCGGAATCGCTCGCAGCCAACGTGGTCCTGCCGTCGGCGATCTCGGCAGGCGTCAACCCGCGAGCCTCCGCCTCGAACAGCAGGTCGACGGCACGCTTGCGCGCTTTATGGCGACCGTGGTCACCGCGACGGTCAGGCATGGTCAGCCATTGACGCGACCGAGGTAACTGCCGTCGCGGGAGTCGACCTTGAGCTTGTCACCGGTGTTGATGAACAGGGGCACGTTGATCTGGGCGCCCGTCTCCATGGTGGCGGGCTTGGTGCCCGCGCTGGAGCGGTCGCCCTGCAGGCCGGGGTCGGTGTGGGACACGATCAGTTCCACGGTGACCGGCAATTCGACGTAGAGCGGCGCGCCCTCGTTGAACGCGACCTGGACCGGCATGCCCTCGAGGAGGTAGTTGGCCGCGTCGCCGACCAGCGTCTCCGGCAGAGCGTGCTGCTCGAAGTCCTGGGCGTCCATGAACACGAAGTCGCTGCCGTCACGGTAGAGGTACGTGGTGTCGCGGCGGTCGACCGTCGCGGTCTCCACCTTCACACCCGCGTTGTACGTCTTGTCGACGACCTTGCCGGACAGCACGTTCTTGAGCTTGGTACGCACGAACGCGGGACCCTTGCCCGGTTTGACGTGCTGAAACTCGGTGATCTGCCACAGCTGGCCGTCGATCTGGAGGACGAGCCCATTCTTGAAGTCGGCGGTCGATGCCACGGGGGTACTACTCCTAGCCTTTTAGAGAATCGCCAGTTCCTTGGGGAACCGGGTCAGCAACTCGGGTGCGGGTTTGTCGTCACTGCCCACGACCAGCGTGTCCTCAATGCGGACGCCACCACGGCCGGGCAGATAGACACCGGGCTCCACGGTCACAGCAGAGCCAGCAAGCAGTGTACCGGCGGACGACGCACTAATCCCCGGCGCTTCGTGGATCTCCAGCCCAACCCCGTGTCCGAGGCCGTGCCCGAACTTCTCGGCGAAGCCCGCATCGGCGATGACCTGGCGCGAAGCCCCGTCCACCCCGGACAGTGACACCCCGGGCGCCAGGGCCTCCCGGCCACGGCGCTGCGCGGTCGCCACCAGGTCGTACACGTCGATCTGCCACTGCGCGACGGGTGCCAACACGAACGTGCGCGTCATGTCCGAGTGGTATCCGGCGACCAGCGCGCCGAAGTCGATCTTGACGAAGTCGCCCGCGGCGAGTTCGGCGTCGGTCGGGCGATGGTGTGGGATCGCCGAGTTCGCGCCCGCCGCGACGATGGTCTCGAAGGACACCCCGTCGGCGCCGTGGTCGAGCATCCGCGATTCGAGGTCGCGACCGACCTCCTTCTCGGTCCGTCCCGCTCGCAGCCCACCCGCGGCGACCAGGTCGGCGAGCGCCGCGTCGGCGGCCTCGCACGCCAGCCGCAGCAGGGCGATCTCCCCCGCATCCTTGACCTCGCGGAGCGCCTCCACCGCGCCGGCGGCCCGCACCAACTCGACGTCACCGGCCGCCTTCACCAGCAGAGCGTGGTTGTCGACGGTCACGACGTGACTCTCGAAGCCCAGCCGCCGCACGCCACGGCCCGCCGCGGCCGCTGCCAGACGCGGCGCGCACGCGCGTTCGATGACCACCTCGGCGTCGGGAGACTGCTGCGCGGCCTGCGTGACGTACCGCCCGTCGGTCGCCAACACCGGAACGTCGTCGTCGACGCGAATCAGCAACGCCGCATTCGAACCGGTGAACCCCGACAGGTACCGGACGTTGACCAGGTCCGTTACCAGCATTGCGTCCAGGTCGGCGGCGGCCAGTCGGCGACGCAGGCGCGCCCTGCGCTGGGAAATCGTCACAGCGCATGACGGTACTCGCTACGCTGTGCCCTCATGAGTAAGTGGTTGCTGCGCGGACTGGTGTTCGCTGCCCTGATGGTCATCATCCGATTGCTTCAGGGAGCCCTGATCAATCTGATGGAAAGTCAGGCGCTGTGGATCAGCGTTCTGCTGGTCGCCGTGTACGCAATCGCCGCCTTCGTGTGGGGTCTGGCCGACGGCCGGGCCGACGCGCGGGCCAACCCAGACCCCGACCGCCGTGGCGATCTGGCGATGACCTGGCTCGTCGGTGGCCTCTTCGCAGGCATCGTCAGCGGCTTCGTCGCCTGGTTCATCTCGCTGTTCTACGAGAACCTGTACGCCCAGGGTCTGCTCAACGAGATCACCACCTTCGCCGCGTTCACCGCGCTGCTGATGTTCGTCTTCGCCATCGCGGGTGTGGCGCTGGGTCGTGGGCGCGTCGACCGCAAGGCACCGCCGGTGCAGCGCTACAGCGTCGCCGACAGCGAACGCGACCGCGCCGACACCGACGTCTTCGAGGCCGTGCGGGATGACCGCGGCGATGAGACCGCCAGCGTTCCCGCCGGTGAGACCGCGCCGACGAAGGTCGAAGAGCGCTCCTAGCTCCTAGCTCCTAGCGGCTGGCGAGATAGCGCAGCGCTGCGAGATAGCCCTGCACACCCAGTCCGACGATCACCCCGGTCGCGACGCCACTCAGGTACGAGTGATGCCGAAACTCCTCGCGCGTGTGCACGTTCGAGATGTGCACCTCGATCAGCGGGGCCGTCAGCTCGGCGCACGCATCCCGCAGCGCCACCGACGTGTGGGTCAGCGCGCCCGCGTTGAGCACGACGGGCTCCTTCGCGTCGGCGGCGTCGTGTACCCAGCCCAACAGCTCGGCCTCACTGTCGGTCTGCCGTACGACGACGGTCAGGCCCAGCTCGGCGGCTTCGCGTTCGATGAGCGCGACCAGATCGTCGTGGGTGGTCTTGCCGTAGACCTCTGGCTGGCGCTTGCCGAGTCGGCCCAGGTTGGGTCCGTTGAAGACGTTGACGTTCATCGGGTCCCGATCTCGGAGTACGCGGCCACCAGCAGCGCCGGGTCGGGGCCTTCCAGCCGCCCGGGCTTGGCCAACCCTTCGAGCACGACGAAGCGCAGCACCCCGGAGCGGGTCTTCTTGTCCCCCGCCATGTACTCGAGCAGTTGCGGCAGCGCATCGGCGTCGTAGGTCACCGGGAGTCCGAGGGACGTGAGGATCGACCGATGCCGGTCGGCGGTCTCGTCGTCGAGTCGCCCTGCGAGCCTGCCCAATTCGGCGGCGAACACGAGACCAACCGACACGGCGGCACCGTGGCGCCAGCGATACCGCTCCCGGCGCTCGATGGCGTGGGCCAACGTGTGCCCGTAGTTGAGGATCTCGCGCAGCTGCGATTCCTTCTCGTCGGCTGCGACGACCTCCGCCTTGACCGCGACGGCACGGCGGATGAGTTCGGGCAGAACCGAACCCGTCGGGTCGAGGGCCGCCTCGGGATCGGCCTCGATGAGGTCGAGGATCTTCGGGTCGGCGATGAATCCAGCCTTCACTATCTCGGCCATCCCCGCCACGATTTCGTTGCGCGGCAACGACTCCAGGGTCGCGAGGTCGACGAGCACCGCGAGCGGCTGATGGAATGAGCCGACCAGGTTCTTGCCCGCGTCGGTGTTGATGCCGGTCTTGCCGCCGACGGCCGCGTCGACCATGCCGAGCAGCGTCGTGGGCACGTGCACGACGTCGACGCCGCGCAGCCAGGTGGCCGCCGCGAAGCCACTGACGTCGGTCGCCGCGCCGCCGCCGAGGCTGACGATGGCGTCTTGGCGCCCAATGCCGATGCGGCCCAACACGTCCCAGATGAAACCCACGACGGGAAGCTCCTTGCCCGCCTCGGCGTCCGGGATCTCGATGCGATGTGCGTCGATTCCCTTCTCCGCCAAGTGGGCTCGGATCGACTCCGCCGTCGCGTTGAGGACCGGCTGATGCAGGATCGCCACCCGGTGGCGGCCGTCGAGAACCCGACCGAGGTCCTCGAGCAGCCCCGTCCCGATGATCACCGGGTAGGGCCGGTCGACGAGAACGTTCACGGTCACGGGTTCAGTCATTGCGCGCCTCTGCTCGACGGGCCAACGCCGCAGGACTGGGCGGGGCCTCTGTGGTGGGTGCTGGGTTGAGAACGGTGGGCAGCCTGCGCCACGCCGACCGGCGGCGCCGACGCGGCTGCTGACGGTCGCCGTTGGCGGACTCCATCTTGGCCACGATGTGACGGACGACCGCCCCGGGGTTGCGGCGATTGGTGTTGATGCGCATGGTGGCGACCTGTCGGTACAGCGGCACGCGTTGACTCATCAGTTCCCGGAAGCGCTCGCCGGGGTCGACGCCGGCGAGCAGCGGCCTGGTCGTGCCGCCCGAGGTGCGCCGAACACCTTCTGCGGCACTGATTTCCAGGTAGACGACGGTGTGTCCCGCCAGCGCCTCGCGCACGCGTGGCGTGGTGATCGCGCCACCGCCGAGGGACACGACGCCGTCGTGTTCGGCGAGGGCGGTGCACACCACGTCGGCCTCGATGCGCCGGAACTCCGGCTCACCCTCGCGGAAGATGTCGGCGATGCTGCGGCCGGTGGTCTCGACGATCTTGGCGTCGGTGTCCAGCAGTGGAACGTCCAGAGCCCTGGCCAGTCGGCGCCCGATGGTGGACTTGCCCGACCCGGGCATGCCCACCAGCACCGCCAGGGGGGCCATCAGCCCGTCGCCCGTGCGGGATCTCGCGCGGAGATCGAGGCCAGGTACGCGTCGACGTTGGCCTTGGTCTCCGAAAGCGAGTCGCCACCGAACTTCTCGAGGGCGGCGCGCGCCAAGACCAGTGCCACCATCGTCTCGACGACGACGCCGGCCGCGGGCACCGCGCACACGTC
The DNA here is from genome assembly GCA_006864685.1 of Mycolicibacterium hodleri. Lineage (GTDB taxonomy): Bacteria > Actinomycetota > Actinomycetes > Mycobacteriales > Mycobacteriaceae > Mycobacterium > Mycobacterium hodleri_B. The sequence continues at coordinate 33,567 of VIFX01000028.1, forward strand.
GGAACGCTGGTGGATCGCGACGGCCTCTTCGCCGGTGGTCATGTCGATGGTGGCCAACGCCTTGGGAACCGTCGAGATCGGCTTCATCGCCGCACGCACGCGCACCGGTTGGCCGTTCGTCATCCCGCCCTCGAGCCCGCCCGCACGGTTGGTCGACCGCATCGCCCCGTCGGGGCCGGGGTAGATCTCGTCGTGGGCGACGCTGCCGCGGCGGCGCGCGGTTTCGAAGCCGTCGCCGATTTCGACGCCCTTGATCGCCTGGATGCCCATGACGGCCGCCGCCAGTTGGCTGTCGAGTCGGTTGTCGCCGCTGGTGAACGAGCCCAGTCCGATGGGCAGGCCGCTGACGACCACCTCGACGACGCCACCGAGGGTGTCGCCGTCCTTCTTGGCCGCCTCGATCTCGGCGATCATCGCCTTCTCGGACTCTTCGTCGAAGGCCCGCACGGGGCTGTCGTCGATGCGGGCCAAGTCTTCGGGCAGCGGCGGCGGGCCGTCGTAGGGGGTGGACGCGCCGATCGAGATGACGTGGGACAGCACCTCGACGCCGAGCGCTTGGCGCAGGAACGCCCTGGCGATGGTGCCGGCGGCGACTCGGGCCGCGGTCTCGCGGGCGCTGGCCCGCTCCAGGACCGGGCGGGCGTCGTCGAAGCCGTACTTCAACATGCCTGCGTAGTCGGCGTGGCCGGGTCGCGGCCGGGTCAGCGGGGCGTTGCGGGCACCGTCGAGCTCGGAAGGGTCGACAGGGTCCGACGCCATCACCGTTTCCCACTTGGGCCATTCGGTGTTGCCGATCTCGACGGCGATCGGGCCGCCGAGCGTCAGCCCGTGGCGGACCCCCGTCAGCACCGTGACGGCGTCGGCCTCGAACTTCATCCGGGCGCCTCGGCCGTAGCCGAGCCTGCGCCTCTTCAATTCGGCGGCAATGTCTGCCGTGGTGACCTCGAGACCGGCCACCATTCCTTCGACCATCGCTACCAGCGCGCGGCCGTGTGATTCACCAGCTGTGGTCCATCGCAACACGCGTCCCATCTTCCCATGGCGCCCTCGACCTGAGGTAATCCGTCACGCCAGGCTGCGTTGCAGCAACAACGTGTCGACCCGTCGACCGTGCTTGACACCGACCCGAACCAGCCGACCCGCGTCGGTGAAGCCGAACCTCCTGTGCAATTCGATCGAGGCGGGATCGCCGGTGTCGGCTATCACGGCGATCACCTCGTGGAGCCCCGCCGCGCGACAGGCGTCGAGGAGTTCGCGCATCAGCTCGGTGCCGCACCCCCGCCCAACGGCCGACGGCGACACGTAGACCGAGTCTTCGACGGTGCCGGCATATGCGGGTCTGGTCTTCCACGGCGCGCAGTAGGCGTACCCGGCGACCACGCCGTCGCGTTCGGTGACCAGGAACGGCAGCCCGGCTCCGACGATGGCCTCGAAGCGGCGACGCCACTCGGCGTCGTCGGGTGGCTCCAGTTCGAAGGTCGCGACGCTGGTCAGGACGTAGTGGGCGTAGATCTCGGCCACGGCGGGCAGGTCGTTGGGAGTGGCGGTGCGGGTCGGCATGCCTCACGGTAGGACCTGGCGATCAGGTGATCACCATGGCCACCGCGGCCGCCGTCGCCACGCACATCGACGGCCCGTGCGGCACGGTGACCCGCGCCCGGTCCCGGCCTGGCCGGAGGACGAGCAGACCCCATAGCGCGGTCAGCAGCGGAGCCCCCACCGCCGCGATCACCCACGCGTCGCTTCCGAACGCACCCGTCAGGGCTCCGACGCCGAGCGCCAACTTCACGTCGCCCGCCCCCATCGCCGCGGGCGCGATCAGGTGGACGAGGAGGTACAGCGCCGCAAGCGCGACCCCGCCGAGGAGCGCCGAGGTGCCGCACTCGGTCAGCGCCGCGACGACGAGTACGGCCACCGCGCCGGGCAGGGTCAACGCATTGGGCAGCCGACGCTGCCGCACGTCGTAGACGGTCAACGCGGCGAGCCACACCACAGCGGCACCCAGACCGACCCACCCCATGGGACGAGCCTAAGTTCGACCAAGGGCGGCGATCATCGCCTCTTTCGGCGCTGGCTGGCCGGTGAATCGTTCGACTTGGGCGAACGCCTGGTGCAGCAGCATCTGCAGACCGCTGACCACTCGGCCACCGCGGGCCTCGACGGCTCTGGCCAGTGGCGTCGGCCAGGGGTCGTAGATCGCGTCGAGTAGCACCGCAGCGGTGTCGACGGTGTCGGCGTACTGCCCGCCGACGTCGGCGGGGACGGTGCTGACCACGACGTCGAGGCCCACGATCGGCGTGCCCAGCTCCACCCAGTGGGCGTCGACGCCGAGTCGAGCTCCGAGTTCGACCAGCGGGTCGGCCTTGTCGCGGTTGCGGGCCACGATCGAGACGTCGCGTGCGCCAAGCTCGGCCAGCGCCACGACGGCCGCGGGCGCCGTCCCGCCCGCGCCGAGCACCGCAGCCGTCTCGACGGTCGTCGTCCGTCCGAGGGCACCGGTCACCCCGTCGACGTCGGTGTTGTCGGCCAGCCATCCGGTGGCCGTTCTGACGAGGGTGTTGGCCGAGCCGACGAGTTCCGCGCGGGCGGTCCGCTCGCCCGCAAACCGCAGTGCGGCGAACTTGCCGGGCATCGTCACCGACAACCCCACCCACTCGGGCCCGAATCCGGCGACCAGCGGGGGCAGATCATCTGCGGTGCATTCGATGCGCTCGTAGGTCCAGTCGGCCAATCCGAGCGCACGGTAGGCCGCCAGGTGGAGCTGTGGTGACCGGGAGTGCGTGATCGGCGAACCGAGGACGGCCGCCCTACGGCTCATCGTGCGCTGTCGAGCACACCGTTGCGTCTCGCGATCTCGATGTTGGCCAGGTGCTGCTGGTAGTCGCGGGTGAACAGCGTGCCGCCCTGCATGTCGACTGTGACGAAGTACAGCCAGTCCCCCGGTTCGGGATTCTCCGCCGCCGCGAGCGCGGGCTGGCCTGGTGCACAGATCGGCGTGGCCGGAAGACCTTCGCGCACATAGGTGTTCCACGGCGTGTCCCTGCCGCGGTCGGCGTCGGTGGTGGCGACCTCTTGCCGGTCCAGCGAGTAGTTGACCGTCGAGTCGAACTCGAGGCGGCGGTGATCGGGGGCGATCAGCCGGTTGTAGATCACCCTGGCGACCTTCGCGAAGTCCTGGGGCTTCGACTCACGCTGCACGAGCGACGCCACGATCAGGACTTCGTACGGCGACAGGTTTTCGGCGTTGCCTGCCGCGAGCAGACCGTTCTGTTCGTACTGCGTTGCGCTGGCACCGATCAGCGTCGCCAGGATGCTCGGGGCGGTCGCCGACGGGTCGATGTTCCAGGTGCCGGGGGCGATGAGCCCCTCGATGCGCCGGTGGTCGTCGCCCAGTGCCTTGACGGGGTCGAGCGCCCACGCGGGAATCGCAAGCGCCGAAGGGTCGGCCGCTGTCGCGGCGTTCTTCAGGTCGTCGGCCTTGACGCCGCACGACTTCTCCCCGTCCAGGTCGACGCAGGTGGCGTCGGCGATCAGCGAGAAGACGCCCTTGGTGACCGCGCTGGTCTTGACGTCGGCGATGTCGTCGAGCTGACGCCCCTCGGGGATGACCAGCCGGCCGACCCGGTTTTGGGGGTCCGCGAGCCGGCTGACGGCGTTCGCGGCCGGGATCTCGGTGCGCACCTTGTAGAAACCCGGCTGGATGGCCGAGATGGACGCGTTGCCCGCCGCGGCGTCGACGAAGGCCTGTGACGTGGCGACGACGCCACCGTCCTGCAGGGTCTTGCCGATCGCGGTGGTGGAGTCCCCGTTGTGGACCTGGACGACGACGTCCTTGACGCCGTCACCCTGGTAATCGGTCGGCGTGCCGAACATTCCGTGCCACACGCGGGAACCGAGGAAGACGACGCCGACGACCAGGGCGAGCAGGACGGTGACGGAGAGCACGGTGAGGTGCCTGCGCCGACGACGGTTGCGGTTGGCGCGGGCGCGCTCGGTGCGACTCATCGTCCGGCGGGGCCGTCCGACGGCCTCGGGCTCCGGGCGGTCGCGAACCCACTCGTCAGGCATCGGCCGCTCCGCTGCTCTTGGCAAGGACGTCTCGCCGCTGGTCCAGCCAGGTCTGCAGGATGCCGACGGCGGCCACCTGGTCGATCATCGATTTCTGTCCCTTCGCGCGGATGCCGGCCTCCCGAAGTGACCGCTGGGCGGTCACGGTGGTCAGCCGCTCGTCGGACAGCCGTACCGGAACCGGGGCGATCCTGGCGGCGAGCGCGTCGGCGACGGCAATCGCATCCAGTGCCGACGGCCCGGCGCGGTCGGCGAGAGTGCGTGGCAGGCCGACGACGACCTCCACGGCTTCGAGTTCTTCGGTCAGTTGCGCCAACCGGCGGATGTGCTTGCCCTTGACGTCCCTTCGGTCCCTGGCGACCGTTTCGACCGGCGTCGCCAGGATCCCGTCGGGGTCACTGGTGGCCACGCCGATCCGGACGGTGCCGACGTCGACTCCGAGCCGTCGTCCTCGTCCGGGGTCGTCGCCACCGGGCCGGTCGGGCTGACGGTCGTCGGTGTCGGTCAAGGAGGTCAGCTCCGGGCGATCTCTGCCAGCAGTGCCGACAGCGCCGCGTCGACGTTGGACGCCCCGCTGCCCGAGCCCTGCGCCAGGTCGGCCTTTCCGCCGCCGCGCCCGTTGAGTGGCCCGCCAAGCACCTTGACGAGGTCGTTGGCACTGAGGCCGAGATCCTGCGCGGCCGGGTTGACGGCGACGATGAAGGGCACCGCGTCGCCCTCGCCCTCGGCGACCAATGCGACGACGCCTGGTTCGGATCCGAGCTTGCCCTTGACGTCACCGACGAGGCTGCGTAGATCTGCGGCCGAGATGCCGCCGGCCATGCGCTGTGCCACGACACGCACCTTACCGACGAGCTCGGCGCCCGCGGCAGCGTCGGCCGCGGCCGCCCGCGCGTTGGCCAACCGGGACCGGTCCAGTTCCTTCTCGGCGACCTTGAGACGTTCGACGAGTGAGGCGACGCGGGCGGGCACTTCCTCCGACGGCACCTTCAGCGACGACGCCAAGCCGGCGAGCAGCGCGCGTTCCTTGGCCAGGTACTTGAACGAGTCGAGTCCGACGTACGCCTCGACGCGGCGGACGCCGGAGCCCACCGAGGATTCGCCGAGGATCGTCACCGGTCCGATCTGGGCCGAGTTGTGCACGTGCGTACCGCCGCACAGCTCGAGTGAGAAGGGCCCGCCAATCTCGACCAGCCGGACGTCCTCGGGATAGGCCTCGCCGAAGAGCGCCATCGCGCCCATGGCCTTCGCCTTCTCCAGCTTGGTGTACATGGTGTTGACCGCGTAGTCGGCTTGGACGGCCTCGTTGGTGACGACCTCGATCTGCTCGCGCTGGTCGTCGCTGAGCGCACCCTGCCAGTTGAAGTCGAATCGCAGGTAGCCGGGCCGGTTCAGCGAGCCCGCCTGAACGGCGTTGGGACCCAACACCTGTCGCAGCGCGGCGTGCACCATGTGCGTGCCGGTGTGGCCCTGGGTGGCGCCGTGGCGCCAGGTCGGGTCGACGCTCGCGACGATGGTGTCGCCCTCGACGAACTCACCGGACTCGACGTTGACGCGGTGCACGAACAGCGTCTTGGCGATCTTCTGCACGTCGGTGACGGCGGCCTTCGCGGCGACGCTGGACCCGGTCCCAGAAATGGACCCGATGTCGGCGATCTGCCCGCCGGACTCGGCGTAGAGCGGGGTACGGTCCAGAACCAGTTCGACGCGTTCGGCGGACGCGCCGTCATGCGCGACGACAGGCACCCGCTTGCCGTCGACGAAGATGCCGAGAATCCTTGCCTCGGAAGTCAATTCGTCGAACCCGGTGAACTCGGTTGCACCGGCGTCGACGAGCTCGCGGTACGCCGAAAGATCGGCGTGGGCGTGCTTGCGGGCGGCGGCGTCGGCCTTGGCGCGCTGACGCTGCTCGGCCATCAGCCCGCGGAAGCCCTCTTCGTCAACGCGCAGATCCGCCTCGGCGGCCATCTCCAGGGTGAGTTCGATTGGGAAGCCGTACGTGTCGTGCAGCGCGAACGCGTCACTGCCGGAAAGGACGTCGGTACCGGACGCCTTCGTCGTGCGGGCCGCATCCTCGAACAGTCGCGAACCGGAGGCCAGCGTGCGGTTGAACGCCGTCTCCTCGGCGATCGCGATCCGGTTGATCCGGTCGAAGTCGGTGACCAGGTCGGGATAGGACGGACCCATCGCGTCGCGCACACACGCCATCAGCTCGCCCATGATCGGCGTGTCGATGCCGAGCAGCTTGGCCGACCGGATGACCCGGCGGAGCAGTCGGCGCAGCACGTAGCCGCGGCCGTCGTTGCCGGGGGTGACGCCGTCGCCGATGATGATCGCCGCGGTGCGACTGTGGTCGGCGATGATGCGGTAGCGGACGTCGTCTTCGTGGACGCCAGCTCCGTATCCACGCGGGGCGATGCCGGCGACGAGGTCGATGACCGGGCGCATGAGGTCGGTCTCGTAGACGTTGTCGACGCCCTGCAGCAGGCAGGCGACGCGCTCGACGCCCATGCCGGTGTCGATGTTCTGGCGCGGCAGCGGGCCGAGGATTTCGAAGTCGGACTTGCCGGTGCCCTCACCCCGCTCGTTCTGCATGAAGACGAGGTTCCAGATTTCGATGTAGCGGTCCTCGTTGGCCTCCGGGCCGCCGTCGACGCCGTATTCGGGTCCGCGGTCGACGTAGATCTCCGAGGACGGACCGCATGGGCCGGGGATGCCCATCGACCAGTAGTTGTCGGCCATGCCACGACGCTGGATGCGCTCCAGCGGCAGTCCGGCCACCTCTTGCCACAGGGTGATGGCTTCGTCGTCGTCCAGATAGACCGTCGCCCAGAGCGTTTCGGGGTCGAAGCCGTAGCCGCCCTGATCCTGCGGATTGGTCAGCAACGTCCAGGCGAACTCGATGGCGCCCTTCTTGAAGTAGTCGCCGAAGGAGAAGTTGCCCGCCATCTGGAAGAAGGTGTTGTGGCGGGTGGTGATGCCGACTTCGTCGATGTCCGGGGTGCGGATGCACTTCTGCACGCTGGTCGCCCGGTCCCACGGCGGCTTCTGCTGACCGAGGAAGTAGGGGACGAACTGGACCATGCCTGCGTTGACGAACAACAGGTTCGGATCGTCGAGGATGACCGATGCGCTTGGCACTTCGGTGTGGCCCGCGTTCACGAAGTGATCGAGGAAGCGCTTCCTGATCTCGTGTGTCTGCACGTGCTGCTGTCCTTAATCAATGGGGGTCTTGCCGGCGCCGATTCTCGACCGCATCACACTACCGGCCCATCACGATCAACCTGGCAAGGGCGCGGCTCAACCCTCGATGAAGCTGATGCGGACGTTGCGGTGCGGGTTGTCCCTGTTCAAGTCGACCAGCACCACGCTCTGCCAGGTGCCGAGCAGCGGTTGCCCCGCCTGAACGGGGATCGTCACCGACGGCGCGACGATGCCCGGCAGCACGTGGTCGGCACCGTGGCCCGGCGACCCGTGGGAATGGCGATAGCGATCGTCGCGCGGCAGCAGCCGTTCCAAGGCGTCGACGAGGTCGTCGTCGGACCCGGCGCCGGTCTCGAGAATGGCGACGCCGGCCGTGGCGTGCGGCACGAAGACGTTGCACAAACCGTCCCCGCGCGACGCGCAGAACGTGCGGACGGCGTCGGTCAGGTCCACGGTGCGTCGGCGGGAGGTGTCGACGTCGATCATCTCGGTGTTCACGACCCCGAGATTACGTCGCGCCCCTATTCACGGCCACGTTTATTGATGCCCCGCGGGGGTACCCCCGTTCCAGCTCAACGCACCTCGCACACCCCGACGAAAGTGACCCGCAATGACTCCCACAGGCATCATCACCGCTATCGTCATCGGCGCCATCATCGGCCTTCTCGGCAGGCTGGTTCTGCCAGGCAAGCAGCCCATCGGGTTGCTCGTCACGATCCTCGTCGGCATCGTGTCGGCCCTCATCGGCACCTGGCTGGCCCGTCAGCTCGGCATCCCGACCGCTACCAACGGCATCGACTGGATGGAACTGCTCGTCCAGGTCATCGTGGCCGCGCTCGGCGTGGCCCTGGTGGCCGGCCTGATGGGCCGACGCCGCACGGGCGCTCTGCGCCGCTAGTCCCCAACAACACTCAGGGCCGCGATTCGACGAGAATCGCGGCCCTGAGTGCGTTTTGGGCAAGATGCGGTCTTGGCTAGGTACGGGCGAGAAGCTCGTCGAGTCGCTCGTAGCTCTCGGTCATGCCGTCCTCCATGCCCGACGACAGGAAGGCGTCGCGCGCCTCGGCGGTCGGGCAGAGGGAGCGCCCGCGCAACCGGCTGCGACCGTTGCCCAGGTCCTCGAACCACGCAAACTCGAGGTTCACCACGTCGGGTGCACCGTCGAACTCGAAGGTCTGGACGACGAGGTCGTCGGCCCGCACGGTGTGGAAGACCCCGGTGAACCAGTATTCGCCCCCTTCGGGGTCGCGGTGCAGGTATCGGTAGCCGCCGCCGGTGCGGAAATCCCAACGGTCCACCGACATCTCGAGGTGCCTCGGGCCGAGCCACTGGACGACGAGGTCCTGCTCGGCGTGCGCGCGGAACACGGCGCCGACGGGTGCGTCGAAGTCGCGGGTGTACTCCATGGCGAGACTGTTCGCCGGTGCCACCAGGTCAAGTGCGTTCGTCATGACCAATTCCCTTCTCGTGATTGGTGATCGAAGTCAGCAGGCCGTCGAGCCTGCGGTAGTTGCGTTCGGCGTCGAGACGGTAGCGGTCGATCCAGCCCGTCAGCCGCTCGAGCGCGCCGGCGTCGAGGTGCACTGGCCTGCGCTGGGCGTCGCGGGTTCTGGTCACCAAACCGGCCTGCTCCAGCACCTGAACGTGTTTGGACACGGCTTGTTTGGAGATCGAATGCGGCTCGGCGAGCTCGTTGACGGTGGCGGGGCCGCGCGACAGTCTGGCCACCATCGCTCTGCGCACCGGGTCCGCCAACGCCAGGAAGGCCCGGTCCAGCCGCTCGTCGTCGTCGTCGTTCAGTTGTCAACCCATCCATTGATCAATTGATTGGTTGACTACGACGGTAGGCCTCTCGCTGGCAGGGTGTCAAGAACTTCTAGCGCCGTCTCCGGAGAATGGCGCGCAACTTGTCGAGGCGCCCGGCGATGTCCCGCTCCGCGCCGTGCGTCGTCGGCCGGTAGTAGTCGACGCCCAGTAGGTCGTCGGGAGAATACTGTTGCGGGACAATGCCATCCGGGTGGTCGTGGGGATACGAGTAACCCTGGGCGTTGCCGAGCGCGGCCGCACCCGAATAGTGACCGTCGCGCAGATGAGGGGGCACCAACCCCGCCTTGCCTGCCTTGATGTCCCCCATCGCCGCCGCGAGCGCCATCGTCACGGCATTGGACTTGGGCGCGGTCGCCAGGTGCACCGTGGCGTGGGCGAGCGTCAGCTGCGCCTCCGGCATCCCGATCAGCTGCACGGTCTGCGCGGCGGCGACCGCGGTGAGCAACGCCGTCGGGTCGGCCATTCCGACGTCCTCACTGGCAAGGATCGTCAACCGCCGCGCGATGAAGCGAGGGTCCTCCCCCGCAGTGAGCATCCGCGCCAGATAGTGCAGCGCGGCGTCGACGTCGGACCCGCGCACCGACTTGATGAAGGCGCTGACGACGTCGTAGTGCTGGTCGCCGTCACGGTCGTAGCGGACGGCGGCCTTGTCCAGCGACTGCTCGATGACCTCGACGGTCACGCGGTCGCCGGCCTCGGCCGCGACCTCCAACGCGGTCAGCGCACGGCGGGCGTCTCCGGCCGCGAGTTGCACCAGGAGTTCGACCGCGTCGGCGTCGATCGAGACCGACCCGCCAAGGCCCCGTGGGTCGGCGACGGCCCGCTCGACGACGGCCCGCACCGCGTCGGCGCCCAGCGGCTGCAACTGCAGGATCAACGAGCGCGACAGCAGGGGGGCCACCACCGAGAACGACGGGTTCTCCGTCGTGGCGGCCACCAGCAGCACGATGCGGTTCTCGACGGCGGCTAGCAGCGCATCCTGCTGGGTCTTGGAGAACCGGTGCACCTCGTCGATGAACAACACGGTCTGCTTGCCGTGGACCGCAGCCCGGCGCGCTACGTCGATCACCGCCCGGACGTCCTTGACTCCCGCCGACAGCGCCGACAGCGCCTCGAAGCGGCGACCCGTCGCCTGGGAGATCAGCGACGCCAGCGTCGTCTTGCCGGTGCCAGGCGGGCCGTAGAGGATGACCGACGCCGCCCCCGACCCGTCGACGAGCCGCCGCAGGGGTGAGCCGTCGCGCAGCAGATGATCCTGTCCGACCACCTCCTCGAGGCTCGCGGGGCGCATCCGGACGGCGAGCGGGGACGACGGTCCCCCACCGGGAATGCCCTCACCGTCGCCCGGCTCGGGCGACACGTCGAACAGACCATCAGCCACGGGACAGGCTTACCACTTCACTCGCGCAGTGGCCGTCCGCTGGGGTCTTGCACCTTGCCGAGCAGAATGAGAATGCCGTCGACGAACGGCCAGATCGCACCGAGCCGCAGGTCAGCAGGCTCACGGCAAGCTGGGCGACGGCAATGCCGTTGTAGCCGAGGTAGAAACGCCCGATGCCGAAGGTGCCGAGGAAGATCTGCAGCAGGCCGGCGACCATCTTGCTCTTGTCAGAAAGCGGCCTGCCCCAGGGGTCTACGCCGAACTGCGCGGGATACGGCGGCGGATAGCCGCCGTACTGCGCGCCGTACTGCGGGGGTGGCGGGTATCCGCCGTAATCGCCGACGGGCGGCGGAAACGACGGATCCGAACCGTACGGCGGTGGCGGGTACGGCGGGTTCGAATCGGGCGGCGGCGGTGGCGGAGGCACTGACATGCCACGGATGATGTCCCATTACCGGGGCGGCGTCCACCACTAACCGGTGGTGACGAAGTCGATCAGTTCTTCGACGCGGCCGATCAGCGCGGGCTCGAGGTCGTTCCAGTCGCGCACCCTCCCGCGAATGCGACGCCACGCGGCCGCGATGTCGGCCTGGGTCGCGTGCGGCCACCCCAGTGCGTCGCAGATGCCGTGCTTCCACTCGACGCTGCGCGGGACGACGGGCCACTCCTCGAGCCCCAGCCGGGCCGGCTTCACGGCTTGCCACACGTCCACGTAGGGATGACCGACGACCAGGGTGTTCGCCCCGCCGGGGCCCCGCCGTACTGAGTCGGCGATGCGGGCCTCCTTCGATCCGGTGACCAAGTGGTCGACGAGAACGCCGAGCCGACGGCCAGGGCCGGGGTTGAACTCCGCCACGATGGCCGCGAGATCGTCGACGCCGCCCAGGTATTCGACGACGACGCCCTCGACGCGGAGGTCGGCACCCCAGACCTGCTCGACGAGTTCGGCGTCGTGGCGTCCCTCGACGTAGATGCGGCTGGCCAGGGCAGTGCGCGCGCGGCCGGGTGCGACGGCCACCGAACCCGATGCCGTACGGGTGGGCGCCGCGGGCGCCTTGGCCTTCGGCGGGGTCAGGATCACCGGTTTGCCGTCGACCAGATATCCGGGCCCGACCGTGAAGGGGCGTCGGTGGCCGTCGAAGTCCTCGAGCACCATCCGGCCGTACTCGACCCGCACGATGGCGCCGACGTAGCCCGTCTCGACGTCCTCGACGACCAGGCCGACGTCGGCAGCCATCTCGGTGGACCGCACTCGCCGCGCAGCGTGGGGATCCCTGGCCAGAATGTCGGAGCCGTATCGATCTTTCACGCCGACGAGCCTAGGAACGATCGCCGCGGTCGTCGGCTGCCGCGCCGACTCCGTGACCGATCGGTGACCGACGCTTGACTTGAAGCGCTTCAAGTTCGGCACACTGACGTCATGACCATTGACACGGTCGCGACGGCTGATCGCGACCTCACCATCCAGCAGGTCTCGCGCCGCACGGGCCTTGCCGAGTCGACCCTGCGGTACTACGAGCGCATCGGCCTCATCGATGCGGTGCCCAGGGATCCCAGCAGCGGTCACCGGCGCTATCCCGCCGACCTCGTCGGCGCCGTCGAGTCGCTGAGTTGCCTACGCGGAAGCGGCATGTCGGTCGCCGACATCAGGAGGTACGTCGCCAACATGCGGCGCGGCGCGGAGGCGACCGCCGACCAACGCATGCTGTTCGAGGCGCACGCGGTGAGATTGCACGACGAGATCGCCCGGCTGCAGCTGCGGGAGCGCTACGTTGCCGCCAAGGCGAAGATGTGGGCCGCCAGGGAGGCCGGTGACGTGGCCGCCGAACGCGAGATCGTCGAGACGGTCCTCGACCTCGGCGCCCGCCTGCTCACCGACGAGGCGGTGACCACCCATGGCTGAGCGTCAACGGCTGGTCCTGGTCACCGGCGGCTCGGGATTCCTTGCCGGACACGTCATCCTGCGACTGCTGTCGGGTGGCTACCGCGTTCGCACCACGGTTCGCTCGCTCGGCCGCGAAGCGGGCGTGCGGGCTGCGCTGGGGCGGGCGTCCGACGACGCCGCGCTCGAGTTCGTCGCGGCCGACCTGACTTCCGACGACGGCTGGGCGGCAGCCGTCGACGGTTGCGACGCCGTCCTGCACGTGGCGTCGCCGTTCCCCGCCCGCCAACCGGAGAACGAGGACGACGTCATCGTTCCGGCCCGCGAGGGGACACTGCGGGTGCTGCGTGCCGCCTCCGCCGCCGGGATTCGACGGATCGTGCTGACCTCGTCGTTCGCGGCCGTCGGGTACAGCCCCAAACCGACGGGCGAGCCGTACGACGAGGGCGACTGGACCGACGCCGCCGCACCCAACTCCCCCTACGTGAAGTCCAAGACGCTCGCCGAGCGCGACGCGTGGGAGTTCGCCGCCGCCAACGACGTCGAGCTGACGGTGGTCAACCCGGTCGGCATCTTCGGGCCCGTCCTCGGGACCGACCTCGCGACGTCGGTGCAGATCGTCAAGGGACTGCTCAACGGTCGACCTCCGCTGCTGCCCCACGCGTCCTTCGCGGTGGTCGACGTGCGTGACGTCGCCGACCTCCACGTCATGGCGTTGGAGGATCCGCGGGCGATTGGCGAGCGATTTCTGGCCGCGGCCGGTCAGCCCGTGTCGTTCCCCGAGACCGCAGCGACGTTGCGGTCCCGTCTGGGGCCGGCGGGGCGTCGAGTGCCCCGGCTGACGGCGCCCGACTGGCTGGTGCGGGCGGGAGCCCGGTTCGTGCCCGCGCTACGCGAGCTGGCCGGACTGCTCGGCGAGCCGAAGCGGATCTCGGCCACGAAGGCCACCGAAATGCTTGGCTGGCAACCTCGTCCGGTGGCCGACACGCTGGTCGACACGGCCCGGAGCCTGCTCGACGGCGGGCTGGTCGACCGCTAGTCGGTGCCCCTGGCCGCGGCGAGCTTGGCCGGGTCGGAGGTGACCTCGTCGATCACGGTGTGGATGAACCGCATCTTCTCGAGCACCTTCGCCGGCAGCACGAACGGGTACAGGTCGTCGTGGCCCATGGATCTGTTGACCATGTTCAGCGCCCAGGACAGTGGCAACCACAGGTCGATGATGGCGTCGAAACCGCTGGGGCCCAGGTTCCTTCGCTCGAACGTCGCCCCGGCCGGGGCGAAGCTGAAGGCCGCGGCCGTGTCAAGGGTGTCGCGGATGTGCAGGTAGTGCGCGAAGGTTTCCGCCCAGTCCTCGGCGGGGTGCATGGTGGCGTAGGACGACACGTAGTCGCGCTCCCACCCCGGCGGCGCGCCTTCGCCGTAGTGCCGGTCGAGGGCGGCCTGATAGTCGGCCTCGGCGTCACCGAAGAGTTCGCGCGCCCTCTCCTGGTACTCGGGTGCCACTCCCACCAGTCGGTAGTAGTAGTAATGCCCGATCTCGTGGCGAAAGTGCCCGAGCAGCGTGCGATACGGCTCGGCCATCGCGATCCGCAACTGCTCGCGGTGCACGTCGTCCCCCTCGGCGAGGTCGAGGGTGATGACCCCGTTCTCGTGTCCGGTGAACACCTTCTCCATGGCGCTGGACAGCAGGTCGAACGCCAGACCGTAGTTGGGGTCGAGGTCGCGACCGACGATGGGGAGCTTCAGGTCGACGAGCTCGACGATCAACCGGCGCTTGGCCCTCTCGGCGATCGCGAACGCGGCCATTGCCTGCGTGTCGGCGTCGTTGGGGCGCATCCGGGTCAGCGCGCACGACGTGCACAGCTGAGGAACGGGAGCCACCTTGACCAGCCAATTGCACTTGGCGGCATGGAGATTGGCGCACAACCGGTACTCGCTGGCGTCGACTGCTCCGCCGTGCTCGCTCTCCTCGCCCGTCGCGATGACCAGGAAGGCCATCTCGTCGAGGGAGAAGCCAAGCCGGCTGCGGCACGACAGGCAGACCGAGTTCTCGAAGGCCAGGTGCTGTCCGCAGTTGGGACAGATGAAGTCACGCACCGGCGACTCCTCCGACCAGCGGGGCCACGTCGACCGACACGTCGATCTTGCTGCTCTCCGAGTCGGTGTAGATGATGCCGCGCAGCGGTGGCACGTCGGCGTAGTCGCGGCCGAAACCTGCGACCACGTACCGCTCGTCGACGAGCGCGTCGTTGGTGGGGTCGAATCCGAACCACTGGTTCTGAGGTGTCCACACCGACGCCCAGGCGTGCGTCGCGTCGATCCCGACCATGCGTTCCCTTCCAGGAGGTGGGTCCGTCGCGAGGTAGCCGGAGACGTAGCTGGCGGCGAGACCATTGGCGCGCAGGCAAGCGATCGCAAGCCGCGCGAAGTCCTGACATACCCCTTCGCGGGCCACCAAAACTTCTGCGACCCTGGTCGAGATGGTCGTCGAACCCGACCGATAGGTGAAGTCGTGGTTGATCCTGGCGTTCAAGTCGCGGAGCACCTCGACGAGCGGCCGGCCGGGCTGAAAGCTGGGCGCGGCGTAGTCGCGGACGGCGTCGGTGATCTCGGGCTGCTGCAGATCGAGGGTGAATTCGACGGCCAGGGCGCCGTCGGTGCCGACGGGCCGGGAGATCTCCCACGGCGCGAGCGCCGCTCCCCCGCTGTACAGCTCGCTCGGCGGCGGGTCGACCTCGACGATCGAGTGACTGGTGATGGTCAAGGCCCGATGCCGTTCGGTGACATGGAAGTACGAGCTGACGTTGCCGTAGCCGTCGCGGCTCGTCGACCGGTCGGCCGCCTCGGGCTCGATCAGCAATTCGTGGGACACGCACCGCTGCCTGGCCGAGTCCCGAGGCGTGAGGAAGCCACGTCCGTAGGAGCTCGTCACGTCGTCGGAGTAGGTGTACATCGTCCGATGCGTGATCTCGTAGGCCCTCGTCCCCACCACGGAGGTCATGGCATGGCCCGCCTCTCGTCGGGGCCCCAGATCGGTTGCATCCCACCGGGAAGCGACAGGTGCGTTGCGGTGATGCGACGGGACAACTCCCGCAGATCGGCATGGATGGCGCCCAGCAGACCGTCGAGCTCGGGCCGCACGCCGTCGGTGACGTCCTCGAGGTCGTCGGGGTCGAGCCGTCGCAGCCGCGCCCCGACCTCGTCGACCAGCCGCTCGGGGCCGGTGGATCCAGAGGACGAGGGAAGCGCCTTGAGGTCCACCCGCAACCGTTCGAATTGATACGCCAGCGAACGCGGGTTCTCCTCGTCGAACAACAGCAGATCCGCCACCGCAGCCACGCTCACCTTGCCCAGCGTGCGCCTGCGATAGATCACCGACGACTCGCAGGCCACCAACGTCGACTCGGTAATCGTCTGCTCGGCACCGCGACTGCGCGCCGTGGTGAGCGTGGCACGCATCAGTGCGGTCAGCCAGATGCCCCGCTCGATGCGCTTGCCGATGTCCATCATCGTCCAGCCGACGTCGCGCACCATCGACTCCGCCGCCACGCCCGACATCGCCAACATTCCCGCCAGCGTCTGGCTGTGCGCGGTCGCCAGATAGCCGTCACCCTCGGTGTGGGAATCCGGTGGCATCGCCGAATGCCGCAGCACGGCACGGTCGATCGCCGCAAGCACCATCCAGGTGTCGTTCGACATTTGATCGCGGACCGCGCGGGCAGCCGACCCCAGCCGCTCCACCGACTGCGCCAGCGATCCGGCGCGCCGCCGGTCGGCGGTCAACGCCCACAGCGTCGTCGGCGCGATGGCGATCATCTCCGCGTCGTCCCCGGAGGCACCGGTGTCGGTGCCCGTGATGCGCCCGAGCGCGGCGAGCAGGACGGGGACGCACTCACTGCCCGGCATGTCCTGGCGGTAGCGGAACTCGTGATGGCGCTCGCGGGTGACGCCGAGCAGTCGAGCCATGTTCTCGGCCCGTTCGCAGTACCGCCCGAGCCAGAACAGGTCGGACAACACGCGCGGCGAGCTGACCGCGCGGGTCGGGCTCGGAGTGATCGACGGCAGATCCACCGAGGGGGCGGCCGTCCGTTCGGCCGTCACCCTGGTCGGAGACCTGACCCAGACATCCTTGGCGGCAAGGGTGTTCATCCGGTAGGCGGCGTTGCCCGGCTCCAGCAGGTAGCCGAGACCGCCTTCCATCGGGGCGTATCCGCCGCGCTGGGCAACGGTGAACAACCGCATGCCCGTGCTGCCCGGCGACAAGCCGTTGGGTGAA
Source organism: Mycolicibacterium hodleri (assembly GCA_006864685.1). Lineage (GTDB taxonomy): Bacteria > Actinomycetota > Actinomycetes > Mycobacteriales > Mycobacteriaceae > Mycobacterium > Mycobacterium hodleri_B. Next base: position 50,205 of record VIFX01000028.1, read on the forward strand.
TGCGCGGTGGGCGCCGAGGAGAACTGCGGCAGTTCCTGACCGACCCACTGCCACGGGGTGGCACCGATCCGCGCCGCCAGGTTGTCGCGTTCCTCGGTCGTCAGCGCGGGTCCGACGATGGGTTCGCCACCGTTCACCGGTCGAATCAGCAGCGTCGAGAGGTGGCTCAGCAGATGCGAGCGTTCGACGTCGACGCCGCCCCAGTACATCGGCGCCGTGGCCAACTGCGGCACTTCGCCGACGAGGAGCTCGGCCAGTTGCGGTAGGAAGCGTTGCACCCCTGGGCTTTCCATGATCCCACTGCCGAGGGTGTTGACGACGGTGACCGCGCCGCGGCGCAGCACCTCGACGAGACCGACGACACCGAGCCGCGAATCCGACCTCAGATCGAGTGGGTCGGCGTACGCGGCGTCGACCCTGCGCAGCACGACGTCGACGCGTTTGAGCGTGCCGAGCGACCGCATCCACAGCTTGCCGTCACGAACCACCAGATCGGCATTCTCGACGAGGGGAAAGCCGAGCACACTGGCCAGGTAGGCCTGGTCGAAGGCCGTCTCGGAGTGGATTCCCGGGCTGAGCACCACCACGACGGGTTGTTCTGCGGACTCCGGGGCGGCGTCGATGAGTGCCAGTCGCAGCGCCTGCGCCCACGGTGACGCCGGCCGCGGACCCATGCGTTCGTAGAGTTCGGGGAACGCGTGCGCGACCACCCGTCGGTCGGCGAGGGCATACCCGGCCCCCGACGGTGCCTGCGTCCAGTCGGCGTTGACGCGGAACTCGCCCGATCCGTCGCGGCTGACGTCGACTCCGTGCATGAACAACTGATGCCGACCGGGCACCTCGATACCGCGGGCGGCCCGGATGTAACCGGGGTGGGAGAACAACAACTGCGGTGGCAGCACACCGCTGGTGATCGACCGGCGCGCACCGTAGAGGTCGGTCAACACGGCATCCATCAGCCGCGACCGTTGCACCAATCCGGCTTCGAGGGTTTCCCAGTCCGCCGAGGAAATGACCATGGGCAGCGGGTCGAGATGCCACGGACCGGGTACCTGGGTGCCGTCTCCGTGCGTGACGGCGTCACCGGGATGATCCACCTGGACGAAGGTGATGCCGTCGTTGTCGACGAGGCTGCTGACCACCGAACGCAGCCGCTCGAGGCCGAATTGGCCGCGTTCGGCGACGCATTCGGCCATCTCCTGCCAGGCCGGTCGGACGCCGCCCGCCGAGTCGACGAACTCGTCGTAGCCGCTGCCAGCCGCCTCACGGACGTCGAACAGCGACTCCTGTGCGCGAGCGGCCCCGTATTTCGCCAACAGGTCATCGGCACCGGTCTCAGCGGTGAAGCCGAGACCGGAGTCGGCGGATGTGGGCTCCGGCGGGCCGCTGGTGCGTAAGACCATCACCGCAGCACGGTACGCACCCGACGCAGATCCACGATGCCCGGCGCGCCCACATCGGTGGACTGACGGGCCTGTTTCTCCCGAATGTCGGACACGTCGACGTGACCGGGGGTGAATCCGGTGGCCTCGAACCGTCGTCCCCGTCGCGATTCCGCTTCGACGGCGTTGACGGGAGGGTTGTCGTAGGACCGGCCGCCGGGGTGGCTCACGTGGTACGTGCAGCCGCCCCGCGACGTCCCGCTGGCGAGGTCGATGAGCTCGAACCGCAGCGGGTCGTCGACGGTGATGGAGGGGTGCAGTGCGCTCGGCGGTTGCCACGCCCGGTAGCGAACGCCGCCGACCTGGACGTCGCCGTTGCCGGTCGCCAGCAGCGGGATCGGGTATCCGTTGGCGGTGACGACGTACCGGTCGCGGTCGGCGCCGATCAGGCGTACCTGCAGGCGTTCGATGGAGGAGTCGACGTAGCGGGCCGTGCCGCCCGCGGTCGACTCCTCGCCGAGGACGTTCCACGGTTCGATCGCTCCACGAAGTTCGATTTCGACACCGTCGAACACGGCCGTGCCGACACGCGGGAAACGGAACTCCGTGAAGGGATCGAGCCAGCTGGTGTCGAACGCGATGCCGTGCGCACGAAGATCGGAAGCCACGTCGGCGATGTCTTGAATGATGAAGTGCGGCAACAGGTATCGGCCGTGAAGGTTGGCCCCGTGGCGGATCAGTGGCGCGCGCAGCGGCTTGTCCCAGAACCATGACACCAGGGAGCGCACCAGCAGCGACTGGACCATCGCCATCTGGAAGTGCGGCGGCATCTCGAAGCCGCGGAGCTCCAACAACCCCAGCCGACCCCGTGCGCTGTCCGGGCTGTAGAGCTTGTCGATGCAGAACTCGGCGCGGTGGGTGTTGCCGGTGATGTCGGTGAGGAGGTGGCGGAGGGCGCGGTCGGTGATCCACGGCAATGAATTGTCTTCGCTCTCGGGTTCCGCTGTGAGGCGGGCGATCTCGGCGAAGGCGATCTCCAACTCGTACAGCGAATCGGGGCGGCCCTCGTCGACGCGCGGCGCCTGGGAGGTGGTGCCGATGAAGCGTCCCGAGAACAGATAGGACAGGGCCGGGTGACGCTGCCAATAGGTGAGCATCGACACCAGAAGGTCCGGTCGCCGCAGCATCGGGGACTCGGCGGGGGTGATCCCGCCGAGGGTGATGTGGTTGCCGCCGCCGGTGCCCCCATGGGTGCCGTCGACGTCGAACGACTCCGTCGACAGGCGCGTGAGTCGTGCTTGCTCGTAAAGGGTTTCGAGCTGCTGCCGCTGCTCGGCGAAGCTGGTGGTCGGGGCGACGTTGACCTCGATGACGCCGGGGTCTGGCGTCACCGACATCGTCGTGAGCCGCTCGTCGGACGGTGGCCCGTAACCCTCCAGCACCAGCGGACAGTTGGCCTCGGCGGCCGCCGCCTCCAGCCGCGACACCACGTCGACGAAGTGTTCGAGCTCCTCGGTCGGCGGAAGGAAGACGTACAGCACCCCGTCGCGGACCTCGGCGACCATCGCGGTGATGGGGGCGCCGTCGGCGTCTTCGATTTCGGGTTCGACATCGGGTTCGACATCGTCTGAGTCGCCGTCGAGAAGCTTGCCGCGAGGAGCAAGGGGGTCAGCTTCGTGTGAGGCGCGGGGCGGCTTCCAGCTGACGGCGTCGAGCGGCAGGCGCAGGCCGGCCGGCGAGTCGCCCGAGAGCAGGACGATGCGTCCCCGCCGGAACTGCCAGTCCGCGCTTGCCCAACCGGTTTCGTCCTCGCGACGGTGTAGCGGCAAGACGTATGCGCTGGGCTCGGTGACCGACTGGTCCAACCGGGTCAGCAGATTCGCCCTGGCGTCGGGGGTGTCGGACTCGAGGTCGTCGCTGCCGGCCACCGGATCACCGGCGGGCTGCCGAACCGCGGCGGCCAACTGGCCGAGGGCGTCCTCGTAGGCCGGTCGAACCTGCGAATCGGGCAGCCCGAGCCCGGCGGCCACGGCTCCGAGGACGCGTAGCGCCGAGTCGGTCGGCACCGGGTCGGCGGGAGACTCGGCCCACGGGTCGGCGAGGAGCGCGGGATTGGTCCAGAGCGGCTGCCCGTCGGCCCGCCAGTGCAGCATGATCTGCCAGCGCGGCAACGGTTCTCCGGGATACCACTTGCCCTGCGATCGCTGCACCAGCCCCTGCGGCGCCCAGATTTCCTTGAGCCTGGCGGCCAAGGCCGAGGCCCGTTCGCGTTTGTGCGGTCCGTCGGCGTCGGTGGTCCATTCCGGGTCGACCTGGTTGTCGATCGAGACGAACGTCGGCTCGCCGCCCATCGTCAACCGGACGTCGGCCGCGGCCATCCGGGCGTCGACTGCGGCGCCAAGGTCGACGATGGAGTCCCACGCGGCGGGTGTGTAGGGCAGCGTGACGCGGGGGTCTTCGTGCACCCGGGTGACGAGGTTGGAGAAGTCGAGCGTCACCCCGCACGGGTCGGTGGCTCCTGTGATCGGCGCGGCGGACGCCGGATGCGGCGTCGCCGACAGCGGGATGTGGCCTTCACCGGCGAACAGCGCCGAGGTGGGGTCCAGACCGATCCAGCCTGCACCGGGAATGTAGACCTCGGTCCAGGCGTGCAGGTCGGTGAAGTCGGCGACGGGTCCCGACGGGCCGTCCAACGCCTTGACGTCCGACGTCAACTGCACCAGGTAGCCCGAGACGAAGCGGGCGGCCAGACCCATCTGGCGCAGCACCGACACCATCAGCCAGGCCGAGTCGCGGCAGGATCCGATGGCGGTCTGCAAGGTGTGGTCCGGCGTCTGCACACCGGCCTCCATGCGGACGCTGTAGCCCACGTCGGCGTTGATCGCCCCGTTGAGCGCGACCAGGAAGTCGATGGTGCGGGTGCCGGGACGAACGGTGAAGTTTCTGACCCAGTCCTTGGCGAGCTCGCCGGGACCGGAGCCCTCGCCGTCCTCGTCGACCGGCCGCAGGTAGGGCTTCAGATCCTCCAGCAGCGCCTTCGGATATTGGAAGGGCCACGTCTCGGCAAAGTCTTCGATGAAGAAGTCGAAGGGGTTGATGACCTTCAGGTCGGCGATCAGGCCGACGGTGATCGTCAGTTCGCGCGTCCGAGTGGGGAACACCAGCCGGGCAAGGAAGTTGCCGAACGCGTCCTGCTGCCAGTTCACGAAGTGATCGGCAGGCTCGACCTGCAGCGAATACGCCTCGATCGGGGTGCGCGAGTGCGGCGCCGGACGAAGACGGACGACGTGCGGATGAACCTCTACCAGCCGGTCGAACGTGTAACTGGTCCGATGCTCCAGCCCCACCTTGATTCCCATAGGCGTTGATCCCACCACACCCGGACGGGGGGTGCATCGCCGAAGGGGGTGAAGTCAGTCCTGGGCGACGCGGGCGATCAGGGTGCCCTTGGGGCGCAACACCAGAACGAGAACTCCGGCAATCACGATGCCAACCAGGTTGACCACGAGCTGGAGCGCCGACTTGGCGGCAACGTCCCACGCCCCGACCGTTGCTGCGACGACGGCGAAACCGGCCGCGGTCACGGTGTAGACGGAGATGAAGACGCCGACGAGTCCGGTCGCCTTCGCCGAGACCAACGACAGCATGCCCGCCGCACCGGCCAGCAACGCCACGACGAACGAGATGGGGCCGACCTTGAAGATGAAGTCGACCTCGCTGACGTGCTGGACGCTGTCCAGGGTCAACCAGCCGAGCGCTTCGGCCGCCACGGTGGCGAGCCCGGTGACGCCCATGGCGATCGGGAACCCGACGACGAGGGCCGTGGCGGCACGCTTTGCCAGACTCCGCCTGCGCTGCACCAGCGCAACGGACAGCGCCGCCAGTGGGCCGAACTCCGGCCCGAGCACCATCGCGCCGACGACGGTCACCGTGGAGTCGGTGACGACCCCGACGGCGGTCAGCAGACAGGCCAGGGTGAGAAACAACACGAAGGTGACCGACAGGGTGGACTCCTCGCGGGTGCGCCCGATCAGTTCGTCCCACAGCAACGCGTCGGCGGGATCTCCGGCCGCCTCGTCCTCGGCCCGGTGCGCGCGGGTCGACAGCACCGTGTCGAGGACTTCGAGGGTGATGGCGCCTCGGTGCTGGACGTCGAGGGCCTTGAGTTGGCGGATGAGGCCGTTGGCGCATTCGCGCGCGACGTCGGCGGTGATCTCGTCGCCGACGGGGTCGAGCGCGGCGCCCGGATAGAGCAACAGATTCGCCACGCCGACCTCCCCGCGGAGGATGTCGATCACCTCGTCGCGAAGGTCTTCCGGCGCGATGACACGCAAGTGCAGCACGGTGCGCACGTTAGCCCGAACATGACGGGGTCGAAACGAACTGGCGCTAAATGTGGGCACTCCACACGAACGTGTTGTAAATTCACATCCCAGTCGCTCATTTCGCCGCATCGGCGGGAAACTGGAGATCAAAGCTGTGAATTTTGCACAGTCTGGATGTGCCTGACGTGGACGCCAAGGCGCGGCGGACGCGGATCGAAGAACGCGTCCACGCTGAGCGCGAGGTCGGCTACGCCGACCTGGCCGCCGAATTCGACGTCTCCGAGATGACGATCCGGCGCGACATGGAGGCGTTGGAGGCCCTGGGCGTCGTCCGTCGGGTGGTCGGCGGCGCCATCGCGTTGAAGGGCAAGGACAGCGAACCGACATTCGAGACCAGGATCGCCAACGCCGCAGAGGAGAAGCGCCACATCGCCGATGCAGTGGCCGAACTCATCGGGCCCGGCGAGACGCTGATCCTCGACTCCGGGAGTACCGCACTGGCGGTGGCGCAGTCCCTCCGTGGGCGCCGCCTTGGTTTGACCGTTCTCACCCCCAGCGTGCTCGCCGCGTTGGAACTGGTCGACGAAGCCGACACCACCGTCGTGCTCACCGGTGGCGAGCTGCGCCCCAGCGAGCTCAGCCTGATTGGTCCCGCGGCCGAAGACACCCTCTCCCAATACAACTGCGACACGTTCGTGATGGGCGTGGCAGGCATCGACGGTCTTCGCGGTATCTCCGACTACCACCAAGCCGACAGCAGAGTGAAGCGCGCCGCCATCGCGCGCGCCGACCGGGTGATCGTCGCCGCCGACCGGAGCAAGCTCGGCAGAGTCACCTTCACCAGCATCGCCGCGCTGGGCGACATCCACGTCATCATCACCGACGGCGACCCCGAGCACCCGACCCTGGTCGCCGCGCGCAAGGAAGGCGTCGAGGTCGTGTGCGTCGACGGACTTGACGCCCCCGCCGGCGAGGTCGAATCGCTATGAGCACCAAGACCATCGGCGTCGACGTCGGCACCACGGGCACCAAGACCGTCGTGTTCGACACCGACCTCGGCATCGTCGCGCAGGCCTCGCGTGAGACGGCACTGCACTCACCAGGCCCCGGCTACGCCGAAGCCGACACCGGCCAATGGCACCGCAACGTGGTCGACTCCATCCGAGAGGCCCTGCACACCAGCGGGATTCCGGGCGAGTCGGTGACGGCGATCGCCGTCACGGGCATGGTGCCCGCCGTGGTGGCACTCGACGACCGCGGTCAGCCGTTGCGCCCCGCCATCCTCCAGAACGACGCCAGGGCGCACCGCGAGGTCGCCGAGCTCGCCGGAGCACTGGCCGACGTCGACCTGGTGACGATGACGGGATCGGCGCTGACCCAACAGTCGGTGGCGCCGACCACGGCATGGCTGCGCACGCACGAACCGGACGTCTACGAGCGCACGGCGCACTTCGTCGGCTCCTACGACTGGTTGCTGACGGCCCTCGGCGCCGACGTCCACGTCGAGCAGAACTGGGCGCTCGAGTCGGGACTGTTCACCATCGACGGCGACGTCGCGGCACCCGTCCTCGCGGCGGCGGATCTCGATCCCGGCAGGCTCGCCCCCGTCCACCGTCCTGGCACCAAGGTCGGCGAATTGAGCAGCGAGGCAGCACGTTCGACCGGCTTGGCGGCGGGTACGGCCCTCATCGTCGGCGGCGCCGACCACGTCCTGTCCGCCTTCGCGGCGGGGGTGAACGAACCCGGCGACGCCCTGGTCAAACTCGGCGGCGCCGGCGACATCCTGGTCGCAAGTGACACCCGGGTGGTCGACGAACGCCTGTACCTCGACGCCCATCCCGTCCCGGGACACTGGTTACCGAACGGGTGCATGGCCACCAGCGGCAGCCTGATTCGGTGGTTTCAGACGCTCGTTGGCGGTGCCGACCTAGCCGCTCTCGACATCGACGCCGCCGCCACCGCACCGGCGGAGGTGCTGTGCCTGCCGTACTTCCTCGGTGAGAAGAGCCCGCTGCACGACCCCGACCTCCGCGGCGTATTCGCCGGCATGCACCTGGGCCACGGGCGCGCCGACCTCTACCGGTCGGTGTTGGAGGCGATCGCGTTCGGGTTCCGGCACCACGTCGACGTCTTCACCGACATCGGCATCGCACCGCGCCGGGTGATGATCACCAACGGCGGGTCGAAGTCGACGCTCTGGAAGCAGATCCACGCCGACGTCCTTGGCATCGAGATGCGGCCCGTCCGAGGACATCCCGGTGCCTCCCTCGGCGCCGCCGTGATCGCTGCGGTCGGCGTGGGGGCGCTCGACGACTGGTCCGACGCCGCCCGGTTCGTCAGCTTCGACCCACCCGTCGTGCCCGACCCGACCCGACGCGCGATCTACGACGACGCATATGAGAACTGGCGCCGCCTCGGAACGGCGGTGGCGCCCATTTCGCACGCGATGGCGAGACGTCCCCGAAGAGATTTCGACAAGTGAAAGGATCTGTGCCGCACATGAAGTCAACGACTCCCCCGACACCACGGCGGAGGCGGCCGGTCCTGACCGCGCCCGTCCTCGCGCTACTGGCCGCCCTCACCCTGATGCTCAGCGCCTGCGCGGGCAGCGGAGGCCCCGAGCAGACCCAGGCGACCGGTACCGGTGACGTCGGAAAGGACGTCTCGGGAACCGTCCGCATCCTCATGGAGAACGTGCCAGACACCGACGTCGTCAAGGCGATGGTGCCGGAGTTCAACAAGGACTATCCGAACGTCAAGGTCGACATCGAGACCCTGACGTACGACCAGATGCGCGACAAGCTGGTGTCGTCGTTCCAGTCGTCGTCGCCGACCTACGACCTGATCATCGTCGACAACCCGTGGATGGTGGACTTCGCCAAGGCGAACTTCCTGCAGCCGTTGGACTCTCGCATCGACAGCACCCCGGACTACGACGACGCCGACTTCTTCAAGCCGCTCACCGACATCACAGAGGTCGACGGCGTGAAGTACGGCGTGCCGTTCTACAACTACGCCCTTGGCTACCTGTACAACGCCGACGACCTGGCCGCCGCCAAGCTTCCCGTACCCACCAACCTCGACGAACTGGTCAGCACCTCCAAGGCGTTGAAGGTCGGCGACCGTGCGGGCATCGCGATGCAACCCCAGCGGGGCTACAAGATCTTCGAGGAGTGGGGTAACTGGCTGTTCGCCGCGGGCGGTTCCATCTACGGCCCCGACGGCAAGCCGACGCTGAACACCCCGCAGGCGAAGCAGGCCCTCAACGCCTACGTCGACACGTACAAGACCGCCGCGCCGCCGAACAGCCTGAACTGGGCCTTCGACGAGGCGTTTCGGTCGGTCTCCAGTGACCAGGCAGCCTCGATGATCAGCTACAACTGGAACCTGCCCGCGCTCAACGCACCCGGCTCGGGTCCCTCGGCTGGCAAGTACAAGCTGGCCGAGATCCCCGGCGGCAAGCAGGTTCTCGGCTCGTGGAGTTGGTCCATTCCGGCCAACTCGGGTGCGGCCGACGCAGCCTGGGCGTTCACGTCGTGGCTCACGTCCAAGGCAAACGACGTGCAGCGCACCGAGAAGGGCGGCGCCGCCATCCGGCAGAGCACCCTGCAGGATCCGGCCGTCCTGAACGGTCCGCTCGGCGCCGACTACTACAAGACCGTCGAGAAGATGCTCGGCAACGCCGCGCCGCTCAGCCAGGGTCCCAGCGGCGAGGAGATGATCCAAGCCGTCGGAACCGAACTCAACGAGGCGGTCGCCGGCACCAAGAGCGTCGACGACGCACTGGCGGCCGCGCAGGCCGCCGCCGAGAAGATCCAGGGCTAGCCCCCGCCCCCAGGGCTAGCCGCATGAAGCCGACCACCCCCCGAAAGGAGCGATGACGACCGTGACGTTCAAACATGGCATGGTCGCCCCCCTCGTCGCACTCTTCGTCGGGGTGGTCGGCTTCCCCCTCGGCTACGCGTTCTACCTCAGCGTGACCGACTACAAGCTGACCAGTCGCGGGACTCCGCGGCTGGTCGGCGCCGACAACTACGCCGCCACGTTCGGCGACGCCGCGTTCTGGCAGGCGTTCGGCACGACGGCGCTGTTCGTCGCGGTGGCCGTCGGGTTCGAACTGCTGATTGGTCTGGCCATCGCACTGGCGCTGCAAAGGCAGCGCTGGGCAAGCGATCTCACCCGGTCGATGCTGCTGGCGCCGATGTTCATCACCCCGATCGCCGTTGGGTTGATCTTCCGGTTCCTGCTCAACGACCAGATCGGTGCGATCCCGCACCTCTTGCACGCCATCGGCGTCGACTACGACTTCTTCGGACCGGGCCGGGCCTTGTTCACCATCGCCTTCATCGACGTCTGGCAGTGGACGCCGTTCATGGTGTTGCTGCTGCTCGCCGGCCTCGAGTCCATCCCCAAGGCGCCACTCGAAGCAGCCCGGGTGGACGGCGCTAGCGGCTGGTACGTGCTGCGCCGGGTCACGCTGCCGCTCTTGGCGCCGGTCCTCGTGGTGGCGGTGCTGCTGCGCTGCCTAGACGCCATGAAGGTCTTCGAATACGTCTTCGCCACCACCCGCGGCGGGCCGGGCACCGAGACGCAGACGCTGCAGTACTTCATCTACCAGACCGGGATTCAGTTCTTCCGTCTCGGATCGGCGTCGTCGATGGCGTTCGTGGTGCTCGTGGTGGTGCTGACGATCATCGTCGTGGCGTTCCGCCGGATGGACAAGGCCAAGCAGTCATGAGAAGTTCACTGGCCCTGACCATCTGCCGGGTGGCGCTGCTGTGGGCGGCGGGCATCTCGGTGCTGTTCCCCATCGCGTGGATCGCACTGGCCAGCTTCAAGAACCCCGAGCAGCTCAACGATCCGTTCCTGCTGTCCTTCACCCCCACCCTGGACGCCTGGCGCAACGTGCTGGCGTCGGGCATCCTGTCGGCGGCGGGGCGCAGCGCGGTCGTCGCGCTCGTCACGGTCGGCATCAGCGTCGTGGTCGGCGGCATGGGGGCCTATGCCATCGCGCGCTTCCGCGCCGGCGGCACGGCAACCCGGTTCGGAATGCTTGCCGCGCAAGTTCTTCCGCCGGCGGTGCTGGTGTTCCCGTTTCTCACCATGGCCTACGCGCTTCGGCTCAACGACACCCTCGTCCCCGTGATCTTCGCGCACCTGAGTTTCGTCCTGCCGGTGGTGACGTGGTTCCTGATCGGCTTCTTCGAGGCGGTGCCCCGATCCCTGGAGGAACAGGCCCAGGTGGACGGCTTCGGCCGCTTCGAGGCCTTCCGGCTGGTCGTTCTGCCGCAGGTCTACCCGGGCATGGGCGCCGCGGCCATCTTCGGCTTCACCCTGTCCTGGAACGACCTCTTCTACGGTTTGATCCTTGCGCCAGGCAAGGCCGCCATCCTGCCGGTGGCCATCGCCGGATTCAACACGTTCCGTGGCGTTCAGATCGGCTCCATGAGTGCCGCCATCCTGATCGCCGTCGTCCCCGTCGTCGTCGCGAGCTTCTTCATTCAGCGCAAGCTGGTGCAGGGGATCAGCGGTGGCGCGGTGAAGTTCTAGAAGGTAGGTAGCCCACCACTCATGGCAGTCGTCCGATTCGCACACCTCACCAAGTCCTACGGCTCGATCCCCGTGGTCAGCGATCTGAACCTGGAGCTGCCCGACGGGTCGTTCACCGTTCTCGTCGGCCCGTCCGGCTGCGGCAAGTCAACGTCACTGCGCATGCTCGCCGGCCTGGAATCCGTCACCTCGGGCACCATCACCATCGGTGATCGCGACGTCACGAATCTTCAGCCGCGCGATCGCGACATCGCCATGGTGTTCCAGAACTACGCGCTCTACCCCCACCTCAGCGTGCGGGAGAACATCGCCTTCCCCCTGCGGGCGTCGAAGGTGCCTCGCACCGAGGCGCTCGCCAGGGCCGACTCGATAGCGGAGTCGCTCGGACTGGGACAGCTGATGGCCCGCAAGCCAAAGGATCTCAGCGGCGGTCAGCAGCAACGGGTGGCGATCGGGCGGGCGATCATCCGGGAGCCGTCGGTGTTCCTGTTCGACGAACCCCTGAGCAATCTGGACGCGAAGCTGCGCGTCGAGACCCGCACCGAACTGCTGCAGATCCAGCGCCGTCTCGGCATCACCTGCCTGTACGTGACCCACGACCAGGAGGAGGCGATGACGCTCTCGGACCGCATGGTGGTGATGCGCGACGGGTGCGCCGCTCAGGTCGGCACCCCGCTCGAGGTGTACGACGCCCCGGTCGACACCTTCGTCGCCTCGTTCGTGGGCAGTCCCAAGATGAACCTGCTCGACGGACAGCTCACTGACGGGAGCTTCACGCTGCCAAGCGGTTTCACCTTCTCGGTCACGCAGAGCGTCGCCAGCGGCACCGTCACCCTCGGGGTGCGGCCCGACGACCTGATCCCGACGGCGACCGAGGACGGGGGCGCCACGGTGACGCTGGTCGAACTGCTCGGACCCCGGGCGATCGTGACGATCGACGCAAGGGGGACCGAGCTCACCAGCGTCGTCGAGACCGCCCGAATGTCGGGGATCACCGAGGGGGCCACGGTCGCGCTGTCAGCCCGACCGGGCGCCGTCCACGTCTTCGACGCACAGACCGGCCGACGCATCGTCGGCGACGACACCCACCGAGAGAGACGTCACTGATGACCAAGACAGTCGTAGTCACCGGCGCAGGCAGCGGAATCGGGCGAGCCATCGCGTTCACCCTCGCCGAGCGGTCCTGGCAGGTGGTGGTGACCGACGTCGACGGCGACTCGGCCGCAGAGGTCGCCGCCGCACTCCCCTCCGACGACGGCGTCCGGCACGAGTCGGCGGTGCTGAACGTCAGCTCGCCAGAGGACGCGGCCGGAGTCGCCTTCGACGTGACCGACCGCATCGGGCTCGACGCCTGGGTGAGCAACGCCGGCATCTCGTTCATGCACAGCTTCCTCGACGCACCGATCGCCCGGTACGACCAGACGATGGACGTCAACCTCAAGGGCGTCTTCGTCTGCGGTCAGGCGGCCGCCCGGGCGATGGTCCGCAGCGGTACGGCGGGGGCCATCGTCAACACCGCGTCGATGGCGGGCAAGCAGGGCCGGGTGCCGTTCCTCTCCGACTATGTCGCATCCAAGTTCGGCGTCGTGGGACTCACCCAGGCGATGGCATACGAACTCGGGGAACACGGGATCACCGTCAACTGCGTCTGCCCCGGCTACGTCGAAACACCCATGCAGTCACGGGAATTGGAGTGGGAGGCCCAGCTCCGTGGCACCACGACCGACGGCGTCCGCGCCATGATGCTCGCCGACACCCCGCTGCGGCGACTCGAGCAGCCCGAGGACGTGGCCAAGTCGGTTGCGTTCCTCCTCTCCCCCGACGCCCGCTTCATCACCGGTGAGGCACTTGCCGTCAACGGCGGCGCCTACATGGACTAGCAGCGACCTTCCCAACGACAACTCGAACGAAAGAGGTACACCAGTGAGCACCACCTGGCTCGACGACGTCTTCGCCACGAAGAAGCCCGTCATCGCCATGCTTCATCTCGCCGCCCTGCCCGGCGACCCCGCGTACGACAGCACGGGCGGCATCGCCGCCGTCGTCCGGCGGGCCCGCGAAGAACTCGACGAGTTGCAGGCCGGCGGCGTCGACGGGGTGATGGTGTCCAACGAATTCAGCTTGCCGTACCTCACCAAGACCGAACCCATCACCGCGATCACGATGGCCAGGATCATCGGAGAGCTGTTGCCGGCGTTCGAAGTTCCCTACGGCGTCAACGTGCTGTGGGACGGCCGGGCCTCGATCGACCTCGCCGTCGCGACCGGCGCGAAGTTCGTCCGCGAGATCTTCACCGGCGTCTACGCCAGCGACTTCGGCCTCTGGGACACCAACGTCGGCGAGGTCGCACGCCACCGCGCGCGGGTTGGGGGCGCCGACGTGAAGCTGTTCTTCAACATCGTCCCCGAGTCGGCGACCTATCTTGCCGCACGCGACCTCGCCGCCATCACGCGCACGACCGTGTTCGCGACGCTGCCCGATGCGATCTGCGTCTCCGGTGCGACCGCCGGTGCGCCGACCGATGCCGAGGCGCTGAAGGTGGTGAAGGCGGCCGCCGGCGCGGTACCCGTGTTCGTGAACACGGGCGTGCGGGCCGAGAACGTGGGCAGCCAGCTCGACATCGCCGACGGGGCGATCGTCGGCACCTACTTCAAGAAGGACGGCGTCTTCGAGAACCGGGCCGATCGCACGCGGGTCGAGGAGCTCATGGGTGAGGCTAAGAAGTTCCGGGAGCAGCTCGTCTAAGGTCCCACGACGCGAGCAGACGCAAACGGCCCTCGATCGGCATGATCCAGGGCCCTTTGCGTCTGCTCGCGGCTACACGGAGCGGTGTCCCGCGACGCGCACCGCCAGTTCGTCGGACGGCACGTGGTGTCCGTCGGCACACCGGATCTCGACGGTCGCCTCGGCGCCGCAGCCCTGGTGGGACAGCCGTAGCCGGGTGTCCTCGAAGTAGCCTCGGCCCCATTCGAACATCGCCCACACGACGGGCATGAACGCCGTGCCCTGTTCGGTGAGGACGTATTCGTCGCGGCTGCGCTGGCCGGGTTCCTGATACGGCTGCTTGGCGAGCAGTCCGGCGTCGACCAGTTCGGAGAGCCGGGCGGACGTGGCCGCCTTGGTGATGCCGACGCGGCGGGCGAAGTCGTCGAAGCGGGTGGTGCCGTAGAAGGCCTCGCGCATGATCAGCATCGCCGACTTGGTGCCCACCAGGCCCATCGTCTTCTCGACTGGGCAGCGCCCCACCGGCGACCACGAGTCGCGGTCGGCGAGCCGGCCTTGCAGGACTGTCATGGACGTCACTCCCTAGCTGGGTTGTTTGAACAATACCGAGGTGTTAGATCTAAGTATAGATAGTAGTACTCAGCGACGAGTCATCGAGGAGAACACCATGTCTGCTTATTCGGATCGCGACGCCGTCATCGTCGGTGCCGTCCGCACCCCCGTCGGCAAGGGCAAGGCCAACGGCGCGCTGCACGACGTGCTTCCCGTCGACCTGCTCGCGCACAGCCTTCGTGAAATCGTCGAACGCACCGGCGTCGACCCCGCCCAGGTCGACGACGTCATCGCCGGCGCCGTCACCCAGGTCGGCGACCAGTCCATGAACATCGCCCGCAACGCCCTCCTCGGGGCGGGCCTTCCCGAGAGCGTGCCCGGCACGACGGTCGACCGCCAATGCGGAAGTAGTCAGCAGGCAATCAGTTTCGCGGCACAAGGGGTGCTCGCCGGTGCCTATGACGTCGTGATCGCCGCAGGCGTCGAGTCGATGTCGCGGGTGGTCATGGGCAGCTCGATTCTCCCCGGCAGCGATCCCTTCGGCGCCGGGATGGCCGAGCGCTATCCGGAAGGCCTTGTCCCCCAAGGCATCAGCGCCGAATTGATCGCCGCCAAGTGGGGACTCTCCCGTACCGAGCTCGACGAATTCTCGGCGAGCAGCCACGAAAAGGCCGCGCGGGCCACCAAGGACGGGCTCTTCGACAACGAGCTGGCGCCGATCGCCGGCCTGTCCACCGACGAGATCATCCGGCCCGGCACCACGGTCGACACCCTGGCCGGACTGCGACCCGCGTTCTTCAACGAGGCGTACTCGCAGCGCTTCCCACAGATCAACTGGGAGATCACGCCGGGAAACTCGTCGCCGCTGTCCGACGGCAGCGCCGCGGTGATGATCACCAGCGGGGCCGCCGCCCGCAGGCTCGGCCTTCGACCGCTGGCACGGATCCACACCACGACGGTGGTCGGCTCCGACCCGCTGTACATGTTGACCGGCGTCATCCCGGCGACCGAGAAGGTGTTGGCCCGCGCGGGTTTGACGCTGGCCGACATCGACCTGTTCGAAGTCAACGAGGCCTTCGCGCCGGTCGTGCTGGCATGGGCTCGCGACACGGGGGCCGATCTCGCCAAGACCAACGTCAACGGCGGGGCAATCGCCATCGGCCACCCGCTCGGCGCGAGCGGTGCCCGGATCATGACGACCATGGTCAACGCCTTGGAGCAGCGCGGCGGGCGATACGCCCTGCAAACGATGTGCGAGGGCGGCGGCATGGCGAACGCCACCATCATCGAACGGCTCTGACCTCTGACGCATTGGTGACGTCGCTCCCAACGGAGTTTTGGCATCACGGAGTTCGGGGAAATCCCGCCGCTGTGAACAACTCTCAACGCGCGGGCCGCCTCGGCCTATTCGTCCTGTCATCCGCCGCAACGATTGCCCTGCTGTCGGGCTGTGGCAGCGACGACAAGACCACCGAGACAAGCGTCTCGGCCATCACCCCAGCCAGCAGCACTCCGGCCAGCACGTCGCCGCCGTCCGTCGGCGCGAGCACGTCGGTCTCACCGGCGCCCACGACGACGACCGGCGGAACCGGGGGCACGGGAGCCGGTGGGGCACCGGCCAGCACGGCACCGACGACGGCACCCGAGAGCGGCGGCCCCAGTCAGACTGTCAGCGGCGGCAACTCCGCCACGGAGACCACCGTGCGGACGCCCTCGCCGCCGACCGGCGACTCGATGCCGGGCGACAACGCAGGCCCGCAGGGAAATCCGGGCAGCCCCGGGCGCAATTAGCCCACACTGCAACGGCTTCGGCGCGCCACTTCGCGATCACGCGAGGCGGCGCGCCGAATTCGTTCAGGCGCGCGACAGTTCGAACAGCGGGATCGCGCGGGTCGTCTTTGACTGGTACTCGGCGAAGACCGGCGCCACCGCGCTGATCTTCGGATACGTCGCGTCGCGTTCGTCGTCGGGCAGTTCCCGCACGGCCACGTCGTAGGCCTCGGTGCCGACCTCGATGTGCGCGCGCGGATTGGCCCGCAGGTTGTGCACCCACGCCGGATCCTTCGGGGCGCCCGCGTAGGACCCCACGATCAGCATCTTTCCGTCCACCGTCAGGAACGCCAGCGGGGACAGCCGCGGCTGTCCCGACTTCGCGCCCGTGGTGTGCAGCAGCAGCAGGTCGCCGCCCTCGAAGGGGCCGCCGACCTTGCCGCCGTTGGCGCGGAATTCCTCCACCACGCCACGGTTGAAGTCGTCGAGGGCGGCCGTGTCGTTGACGAGCTTGTCCTTGTCGAAGTCCTCTGTCATACCTCTTCAGACTTCTTCGGCTTGGCGTCTATTCCCGATTCCTTGCGCTGCTGCGCCGTGATCGGTGCGGGTGCGTCGGTCAGCGGGTCGACGCCGCCGCCGGACTTCGGGAACGCGATGACCTCGCGGATCGAGTCGGTGCCCGCGAGCAGCGCCGTGATGCGATCCCAGCCGAACGCGATGCCGCCGTGCGGGGGTGCGCCAAAGGTGAAGGCGTCCAACAGGAATCCGAACTTGTCCTGCGCCTCGGCGTGGTCGATGCCCATCATCGCGAACACCCGTTCTTGAACATCGCGACGATGGATGCGGATCGATCCGCCGCCGATCTCGTTGCCGTTGCAGACGATGTCGTAGGCATTCGCGAGTGCGCTGCCGGGATCGGTGTCGAACGTCGCCTCCGACTCGGGCTTGGGCGAGGTGAACGCGTGGTGCACGGCCGTCCAGGCGCCCGATCCGACGGCGACGTCACCGGAGGCGGTGGCGTCGTCGGCGGCTTCGAACAACGGCCAGTCGACGACCCAGGTGAACGCCCACGCGGCGGGGTCGATCATGCCCAGTCTCTTGGCGACCTCGATGCGCGTAGCGCCAAGCAGCGCGCGGGCCGACTTCACCGGGCCCGCGGCGAAGAAGATGCAGTCCCCCGGCTTGGCGCCGACGTGGGCGGCCAGGCCGTCCCGCTCGGCGTCGGTCAGGTTCTTGGCGACCGGACCACCGAGCGTGCCGTCCTCGGCGAGCAGGACGTACGCCAAACCCTTGTGGCCGCGCTGCTTGGCGAATTCCTGCCACCCGTCGAGGGTGCGGCGCGGCTGCGACGCGCCGCCCGGCATGACGACGGCACCGACGTGGGGCGCCTGGAAGACCCGAAAGGTGGTGTCGGAGAAGTACTCCGTGCAGTCGACGAGCTCGAGACCGAACCTGAGGTCGGGCTTGTCGGAGCCGAACCGACGCATCGCCTCGGCATAGGTGATGCGCGGAATCGGCGTCGGGAGGTCGTAGCCGACGAGCGCCCAGAGTGCCTTGAGCACCTCTTCGGACACGGCCATCACGTCGTCGGGGTCGACGAAGCTCATCTCCACGTCGAGCTGGGTGAACTCGGGCTGACGGTCGGCGCGGAAGTCCTCGTCGCGGTAACAACGCGCGATTTGGTAGTAGCGCTCCATGCCCGCCACCATCAGCAACTGCTTGAACAGCTGCGGGCTCTGCGGCAACGCGTAGAACGAGCCGGGCTGAAGCCGCGCCGGGACGAGGAAGTCGCGGGCGCCCTCGGGTGTCGACCTGGTCAACGTCGGCGTCTCGATCTCGACGAAGTCGTGGCCGGCGAGCACCGACCGCGCGGCGGCGTTGACCTTGGAGCGCAAGCGAAGTGCGTGGCCAGGTCCCTCGCGGCGCAGGTCGAGGTAGCGGTACTTGAGCCTGGCCTCCTCGCCGGGGGTCTCGTCGAGCTGGAACGGAAGCGGCGCGCACTCGCTCAACACGGTCAGCGCCGTGGCGTTGACCTCGATGTCGCCGGTGGCGATGTCGGCGTTGGCGTTGCCCTCGGGTCTGCCCTCGACGACGCCTTCGACCAGGACGCAGAACTCGGAACGCAGCCGGTGGGCCTGCTCGAGCACCTCGGTGTCGCGGAACACGACCTGGGCGACGCCCGAATCGTCTCGCAGATCGATGAAGATGACTCCCCCATGATCACGCCGACGTGCGACCCATCCGGCCAACGTGACCTTCTGGCCGGTATCGGAGGACCGCAACGAACCGGCGGCATGACTGCGCAACACGAAAACTCCCTGGGAATTGCCTGACGAGAGGACTGCCACAGTGTAGTGGTGGCTAGCCTGGCGGAAATGAGCCCTTCCATTGCAGTCGTGGGTCCAGGCGCCATCGGCTCGACGGTCGCGGCGTTGTTGCACGCCGCCGGTCACCGCGTCGTGGTGTGCGGTCGCACCGCGCGGGCGTCGGTCGAGGTCAGGCCGGACCCCGGCATCCTCGGCGGCGAGCCCGTCGTCATCCCCGACCCGGTGCGCACCGACCCCGCGTCGGTCGACGGGCCGTTCGACGTGGTGATCCTCGCCGTCAAGGACACCCAGAACGAGGCTGCCGCGGCCTGGCTCGAGCGGCTGTGCGGCGCGAACACGATCGTGTGCGTGATGCAGAACGGCGTCGAGCAGGTGGAGCGCGTCGGCCGCTACTGCCCCGCGGGCACCGTCGTGCCCTGTGCGGTGTGGTTCTCGGCCCAGTCCCAGCCGGACGGGTGGATCCGGCTTCGCACCCCGGTGCGGCTGGTGCTTCCCGACGACGAGGCGGCCCGTGCGCTCGCCGAGGTGCTGCGAGGGCCGTCGCTGACGGTGGAGTGCAGCCCGGCGTTCCTGGACGACGCCTGGCGCAAGCTGCTGACCAACGCCGTGGCCGGGCTGATGGTCCTGACGGGTCGGCGCTCGGGGATGTTCCGCCGCGACGACGTCGCCGCATTGGGCCGCGCCTACCTCGCCGAATGCCTGGCCGTGGCGCGGGCGGAGGGCGCCCGACTCGACGACGAGGTGATCGAGGAGACCACGCAACTGTTCGTCGGCCTGCCCGAGGATCTGACGACCTCGATCCTCACCGACCGCGAACAGGGCAGGCCGCTGGAGTGGGACGTCCGCAACGGTGTCGTCGCACGCAAGGGCGCGCTGCACGGGGTGGCCACGCCCATCAGCGACCTGGTGGTGCCGCTTCTCGCCGCCGCCAGCGACGGACCCGGGTGACCCACCGGGTAGACACCTCGCCCTAGAGTGTCTACCCATGGCCAAGACCTACCCCTGTGAACGCGTCGACCTGATCTTCATCGACGACGCCCCGTTCCGGTTCGTCAGCACCGTCGACCTCGCGATCACCCCCGAGCAACTCTTCGAGGTGCTCGGGGACGCCGAATCGTGGCCACACTGGGCGACCGTGATCACCAAGGTGACGTGGACCAGCCCGGAGCCGCGGGGCGTCGGCACGACGCGCACGGTCGACATGCGCAGCGGCATCAGCGGCCACGAGGAGTTTCTGGCCTGGGAACCTCACTCCCGCATGGCCTTTCGGTTCAACGAGAGCACGTCCGGCTCGATCTCGGCATTCGCGGAGGACTACCGGGTGGTCCGCACGCCGCGGGGCTGCCACCTCACCTGGGTGATGGCGATGAAGCCCAACGGCATCGCGGCGCGGATCGGCATCTTGGTCGGCAGGCCGGTGATGGCGTGGATGTTCCAGCGGTTCTTGCACAACCTCGACCGCTACGCCCAGAAGCGTTTCAGTACAGCCTCTCCCACGCCGCCCGCCTGACCGCATCGGGGTCGGCGACGGTGTCGTCCCGGGTCGACCTGATCACCCGGGTGCGACGGGAGGTCGCGTCGTAGCGCGGCCAGTCCTCGTCGAGGTCGGCGGTCGCGAAGTCGAGCCACGTCCTCTGCATGCGGCGGCCGACCGACGGTTGCACCCGCCTGCCCAACGGGTGCACCTTGCGGCCCAGGTACGAGCCGTAGCTGTGCTGGACGTGCACGATCTCGCTGCCGTGCGTGGCGCCGAGTCCCAGCAACCGAAGACTCCACGCGGCGTGGTCGAAGCGGTAGACGTAGGTCGGCGCGTGCGCGGAGTACGCGTCGGCGAACGCCCAAGTGGGAGCGCAGAACATCGCATCGGAACCGAAGGCGATCAAGGCGCGGCGACGCGGGTAGTCCGGATAGGCGGCGAGCAGCCGATCCCTCGCGTCCGGCGCCGCCCTGGCGAAGTACGCGTCGATCATCGCCCGCGTGGTCGGCAGCATCGGCGGCTTGCCCCATGCGAACATCGACGCCTCGTGGCTGTTGGTCCCCACGATCAGCGGTATCGCCGACACCGCACCCCGCCGCGCGGCGTCGATCGGATGCCATGGCAGCGAGTCCACCCCGTGGGTCAGCCCATACGCCAACGTCGGCGTGTTCGCCGCGCTCTCGCCCTGCAACTGTCCGGCGGCACGACGAAGTCGGCGCTGCGGCAACGACTTCACCTCGTCGACCGTCACCCCCAACCGCTCGACGAACGTGCGGGCCTGCCGGGCGCGGGTCTCCCGGTCGGCGATCAGCGGCAGTGCCGGACTTTGGGCGATCGCGCGGGAGAACAGCCCGTCGGCGAGCGGGCTGGCCAACAACGCCAACACCGACGTCGCACCGGCGGACTCGCCGAAGACGGTGACGTGGTCGGGATCGCCACCGAACGACGCGATGTTGTCGCGCACCCACTGCAGGGCCGCCACCTGGTCGCGCAGCGCGAGGTTGTCGTCGAAGCCGGGGCCGAGATCACCCAGTTCGAAGCCTCCGAAGACACCGAGGCGGTAGGTCACGTTCACCACGACGACGTTCCCGTTGGCCGCCAACCGGTTTCCGTTGTACAGCTGCAGTTGTCCGGCCCCGTAGACGAACGCGCCGCCTGGGATCCAGACCATCACCGGCAGGCTGGCTTCGGGGTCGGGCGACCACACCGTCAGCGTCAGACACGCCTCGTCGCGGATCTTCGGATCGTCGCGTCCGCCGCCGACGAACGACCGTCCCTGCGGTGGCAGCGGCCCATGCTCGACGGCGTCGCGAATACCACTCCACGGCACGAGCGGGGCAGGTGCTTGGAAGCGTCGCTGCCCGACGGGTTGCTCGGCGTACGCGACGCCCCGCCACACGTTGACGCCGCCCTCGGTGGTGCCGCGCAACGTTCCGTGGACGGTGTGCGCGACGGTCGGAGCGTCGACGGTTTCGCGCTGGGCGGCCACCGCACGAATCGTAGTGTGGGAAGCTGAACCCGGCTGAAACGGGAACCATCGGCGGTGTCGACGGACGGGGTGAAGATGACCTTCAACGAGGGTATGCGGATCGACACGAGCACCACGTCGTCCAGCGGCGGTGGGGGTGGCGGCGGCCGCGGCCTCGCGGTTGGCGGCGGCATCGGTGGTCTGCTGATCGTGGTGGTCGCCCTGTTCCTCGGCGTCGACCCCGGCACGGTGCTCCCGCAGCAGGGCACCGGTCAGTACGACCCGCAAGGCGCCGACGCCCAGGGATTCGATCTGAGCCAGTGCCAGACCGGCAAGGACGCCAACGACATCGTCCAGTGCCGGGTGGTGGCGACGGGCAACTCCGTCGACGGCGTGTGGTCGCAGTTGATGCCCGAGTACACCCGGCCCAAGGTCCGGCTGTTCAGCGACAACGTCAGCACCGCGTGCGGCCCGGCCACCACCGACGTCGGCCCGTTCTATTGCCCTGGCGACCAAACCGCCTACTTCGACACGTCGTTCTTCGACGTGCTGGTGTCTCAGTTCGGTTCCAGCGGTGGCCCCCTTGCGCAGGAGTACGTCGTCGCCCACGAATTCGGGCACCACGTCCAGGATCTGCAGGGCACGCTGGGTCGCGCACAGCAAGGACCGGGCGGAGCCGAGGGCAACGGGGTGCGCACCGAACTGCAGGCCGACTGCTACGCCGGGGTCTGGGCGCACTACGCGGCGATCACCAAGCAGGAGGGCACCGACGTCACCTTCCTGCAGCCCTTGACCGACAAGGACATTGAGGACGCGCTGTCGGCCGCGTCGTCGGTGGGCGACGATCGCATTCAGCAGTCCTCGGGCGGCCGGGTGAACCCGGAGTCGTGGACGCACGGGTCGTCGGCCGCTCGGCAGTACTGGTTCACCGAGGGGTACCGCACCGGTGATCCGCAGAAGTGCGACACCTTCTCGGCAACGGATCTGCACGAGTGACCGGGATCGAACCCGACACCAAGGACTGGACCTGGGTCCTCGGCGAACCGTGTTCGGACTGCGGATACGACGCCGGGTCGACCCGTCCGGACGACGTCGCCGGACGGATTCGACACGACGCCGACGGCTGGGTGGCGAGGCTGGCCGGCGCGTCGGTCACCGAGCGCCCGGCCGTGGGCGTGTGGTCGGTGCTCGAGTACGGCTGCCACATTCGCGACGTGCACCGCATCTTCGCCGAGCGCGTCCGCTTGATGCTCACCGAGATCGACCCCCAGTTCCCCAACTGGGATCAGGACGAGACCGCCGTGGCCGACGACTACGCCTCCCAGGATCCCTCGACCGTGGCCGACGAGTTGGAGCGGGCGGCGGCAGACGTCGCCGACGTGTACGACTCCGTCCCGGCCGACGCCTGGTCTCGGCGTGGACTGCGCAGCAACGGAAGCGAATTCACGGTCGCGACCATCGCGCTGTACCACCTGCACGACGTCGTGCACCACACTTGGGACGTCAGCCCGCGCCGCTGACGCCATTGACCGCGTTGAACACATACCGCTAATGTGTTCAAATGCGCGACGGGGCGGCACCTGCTCGACCGGTGTCGGCGACCTTGTTGGCCGCCAACGCCGACACGTTGCGCCACCTGGGCCCACGCCAATTCAGCCTCACCGCCGTCGCGGAGGCCGCCGAGGTGTCCCGCGGCACCGTGCACAACGCCCTCGGCAGCCGCGACAACGCCATCAGAATCGCCCTCGAGCACCTCGCGTCGACGTTCGTCGACGCCATGGCCACCGAGGTGGACCGGCACGACACCCTCGCCGAGCAGGTTGGGGCGGCCGCGGTGTTGATCTGCGCCCACCGCCAGCGCTCGGACCACGTCACGCCGCGCGGCGTCAACGAGAGCATCCTGCTGCTGCTGCTCCGCAACAGCGGCGACGACCTGATGCGGCGGGCCGTCGAACTGTGGAAGCCGCTGGTCAAGGCCGCCAAGGGGAACCAAGAGGTCGCCCAGTCGACGGATCCCGCACGGGCCGGCGAGTGGATCGTGCGCATCCTGTTCAGCTTCGAACTCCTGCCACCCATGGGCGTCAACCTCGACAACCCAAGGGCCGTCCGACGTTTCGTCACCGACCACGTGGTGGCCGGCTTGACCGGAGGTGCCCAGTGAGTGAGCCCGACTTCGAGGTCGTCGTCATCGGCGCGGGGCCGGGCGGCATAGCCGCAGCACACCAGTTGCAGCGCAAGGGAATCGACGACTTCGTCATCCTCGAGCGTGGTGACGACGTCGGCGGCACCTGGCGGGACAACCACTACCCCGGCCTCGCCGTGGACATCCCCACGCTGTGGTACCAGCTGTCCTTCGCGCCCAATTCGGACTGGTCACGACTGTTCGCACCCGGCCCGGAGATCCAGGGGTACCTGCGTGACACCGCGACCCGGCTGAACCTCTATCCGCGGTTGCGGACGGGCACCGAAGTGGTCCGCCAGCAGTGGGACGACGCCGCCGGCCTGTGGCGACTGTCCATCCGCGACCAACCGCAGCTCACGGCCCGCTTCCTCATCAGTTCGGTGGGCGGCTACGTCAACGCGAAGGACACGGTCGGCGTCGAGGGCCTCGAGGACTTCACCGGAACCGTCCTGCGGCCCAACGCCTGGGACGACTCCTATGACACCCGCGGCAAGCGCATCGCCGTCATCGGCACCGGGTCCAGCGGCGTGCAGATCGCCGCCGCGCTGTCCGCCGAGGCCGCGAATCTCGACGTGTACCAACGCACTCCGGCATGGGTGCTCCCCAAGGTCGACTTCGACATCCCGCCGCTGATGCGGCGAGCGCTGCGCGTACCCGGTGTCGTCGCCGGAGTCAACGCCGCGGGGCGCGCCCTGATGGACGTCGCGATGATCGCGCCGATCGTGCACGTGTTCGCCCGTCTCCCCGACCGCGTACTGGTGCGCCTGATGCCCTTCTACGACGCGTACTGCCGGACCCTCTACCGACTGCTGCTGCGCGCGGTCGTGAACGACCCCCAGACCCGGCGTGCCCTGGTGCCGCGATACGGCATCATGGCCAAGCGACCCGTCATCTCCAGCGCATTCCTCACCGCGCTCAACGATCCGACGACGCATCTGATCACCACCCCCATCGAGCGCGTCACCGCCGACGGCATCCGCACGGCCGACGGCGTCGACCATCCCGCGGACCTCATCGTGGTGGCGACCGGTTACGAGCTGTGGACCGACCCGGAAACCTACCGAACCGGAACGGTGCTGGGCGCCAACGGTTTCGATCTCGCCGAGTACTACCGCAGCCACGGGCTTCGGGCGTACGCCGGGACGGCGCACCCCCGGTTGCCCAATCGGTGGGAAATCGTCGGGCCGCTGGGCTTCGTCGGCTTCGCCTGGCCCGACTTCGTCGAGACGACGGCACTGCACGCCGTCCGGATCGTCGACGAGACCCGCAGACGGGGCCAGCAGGTCGCCGAGGTCAGCCAGGATGCGTTCAACCGATGGAACGCGTTGATGGAACGCCGCGGCAAGACCGCGCGGCTGTACTTCACCGAGTGCAACCCCGCACTCAACACCTACTTCGTGAACTCGCAGCGCGACACGGTGTACCACCGACCCCAGACCATCACCGGCTCACGGCGTTTCGCGCGGCGGTCACCGCTGAGCGACTACCAAATGAGCACGCCACCGAGGGAGCAACCCGCATGAGCAGTTCCGATCAGCCGTTGGCGGGCAAGGTCGCCTACGTCACCGGTGCCGCCCGCGGCCAGGGGCGGTCGCACTGCGTGCGGTTGGCTCGCGCCGGCGCCGACGTCATCGCCATCGACGCCTGCGGGCCCGTCGCCGCGAGCAACGGATACGAGCCGGCGACGCCGCAGGACCTCGCGGAGACCGTCAGCTTGGTCGAGGGCGAGGGCCGCAAGATCCTGGCCAAGGAGGTCGACGTCCGCGACGCCGAGGGACAGCAGCGCGTCGTCGCCGAGGGCGTCGAACAGTTCGGTCGCCTCGACGTGGTAGTGGCCAACGCAGGCGTGCTGAATTGGGGCCGGCTGTGGGAGATCTCGGCCCAGCAGTGGCAGGAGACCATCGACACCAATCTCACCGGGGTGTGGAACACCATCAGGGCCACCGTGCCCGCGATGATCGCGGCGGGCAACGGCGGGTCGATCGTCAACGTCAGCTCGGCGGCCGGCATCAAGGCCGTCCCCGGGTGCGGACACTACTGCGCGTCCAAGTTCGGCGTCGTGGGTCTCACCAATTCGCTTGCCGTCGAGCTTGGCGAGTTCGGGATCCGGGTGAACTCGGTGCATCCCTACGGCACCGACACCCCGATGGGCAACGACGTCTCGATGTACGAGATGTTCGCCGCGCACCCGAACTTCATCCACAGTTACTCCCCCGGCGCCCTGCCGACCGACTCGCTGGCCGCGCCCAACCTCATCTCCGACGTGGTGGTCTGGCTCGCGAGCGACGCGTCGTCGTTGGTGACGGCGGCCCAAATCCCAGCGGACAAGGGCTATTTGAAGATTTAGCGGTTCGCCGTCCAGAAGTCGACTAGCACGCGTGCGGCGACGGCTGGGTCCTGGGTCATCCACCAGTGGCCGAGCCCGTCGAGCACTTCGACCCGGGCACCCGCGCGGGCCGCGGCGCGTCGGCGCTGCTCGTCGGTGCCGACGAAGTGGTCCTCGGACGGCAGCAACGCGAGCCCGGGTCGGGCGGCGGCGGCCTCGAGATTCCGCCCCGCCGTGGCCGCGGCCGGTTGGGCCGCCGACCGGTACAGCGTGAGGATCGATCGGCCCATCGCCTCGTCGATGCCAGGCGAGACCCGGCTCGCGATGTCGGCCGACATCCCCGAGCCGACGAGGAAGTCGACGCGGTCGGCGTCGGCCATCGACGTGAAGTCGGCCACCGCCGCCTCGCCGACCTCGGGCGTCTGCCACGCCTGCGCCAGGTCGTGCCAGACGTACTCGGCGTCCAACACGCCGGGCACGTCGGACACCCAGGTGCGCACCAACTCCGGCCTGGCCATGACGACGTTCAGGACGTGGCCGCCACCCCAGTCGTGTCCGAGGAGGTCGACCGGCCCGTCGATGGACTCGAGCTCGGCGACGAGCCAGTCGCGGTAGCCGTCCATCGTGGCCGCGAACCCGTCGGAAACCGGAGCCCCGAATCCCGGCGGCGACAACCTGCGGACGTCCGACTCGCCCAACGCGGTCAACTCGTCGACCAGCAGATCCCACACCGCAGCGGTCTCCGGCACGCCATGGACCAACACCACCGTCATCGTTCGCTCACCATGCCCGAAGAATAGTCCTGCGCAGCACGCTCAGCGCTGACTCGCGGGACGCACCACGATCTCGTTGACGTCGACCTCGGACGGCTGCGAGACCGCGAACGCGACGGCGTCGGCGATCGCCGATGCCGGGATGGCATGTCGCCGGTACTCCGACATGGCCTGTTGCGCAGTGGGATCGGTGATTGTGCCGGCGAGTTCGGACTCCACGACGCCCGGCGAGACGGTGGTGACGCGAATGCCGGGGGGCGACTCCAGCCGCAGGCCCTCGGTGATGGCCCACGCCGCGTACTTGGTGCCGCAGTAGACCGCCGCCGTCGGAGTCACCCCGTGCGCGCCGATGGAGGCGATCGTGACGAAGTGGCCGCTCCCCTGTCCGGCGAACGGGCCCGACACCGCGGCGATCCCGTGCAGCAGCCCGCGGACGTTCACGTCGATCATGTGGTTCCACTGGTCCACCAGACCGGCGTCCAGGCGCGATAGCGGCATCACGCCTGCGTTGGCGACGAACACGTCGAGCCTGCCGTGGCGTGCCACGGTGGCGGTGACGGCGTCCCGCACCGCCTCGAGGTCGGTCACGTCGAGGGCACACGCCTCGACGCCGTCGGTTTCCGCGAGCTCGTCGAGCAGGTCGGTCCGTCGTGCGGCCGCGATCACGTGGTGGCCGTCGGCGGCGAGACGCTTGGTGATCGCGCGTCCGATGCCGCTGCTGGCACCGGTGACGAAGGCAATCTTCTGGAGGGTAGCGCTCTTCTGGTCGATGGTGGTCATGACACCACCCTGCCGACGACGGCACGCGCCAGGAAGGCCGCGTGCAACCTGGGTGCGACGCACCCAGGTTGAGCGCACGTTCATTCCGTACCGTGGGGACATGCCGGAATCTCGCCAGGGGGCCGACCTCGGCGCCTTCCTGCGTGCCCGCCGCGACCAGGTCACCCCGGACGACGTCGGGCTGGGTCCGCACGCACGGCGGCGCCGCCGGGTGCCGGGACTGCGGCGGGAAGAAGTCGCCCTGCTCGCCGGCGTCAGCCCGGACTACTACACCCGGCTGGAGCAGGGCCGCGAACGTCATCCCTCGCCCGAGGTTCTCTCCGCCATTGCCGGAGCGTTGCAGCTGACCGACGACGCCCGCGACCACCTCTTCCGGCTCGCCGGTGCCGCGATCACCGCGGCGGCTCCCGCCTCCACCGCGGTCGACCCCGCCCTGGTGACCCTGATGGCGGCCTGGCCGCACAACCCGGCCCTGATCTACGATCTCGCCTACGACGTGCTGGCGGCAAACATGTTGGCGGACGCGCTCTTTGGCGGCTGGACACACTCCCACAACCTGCTCGAGGTGGTGTTCGGCGACCCGCGGGCCCGGTCGTTCTACGTGGACTGGGCCGACGTCGCCGCCGACGCCGTCGCCGGTTTCCGGTTCAACCACGGAAGGCATCCGAACGATCCTCGAGTGCGCGAGGTGTTGTCTCGGATGCTGACCGAGTCCCCCGAGTTCGCCGACCTGTGGCACGGCCATGCCGTACGGGGAAAGAGTCTGCGCGAGAAGCGTTTCCAGCACGCGGACATCGGCCGCATCACACTGACGATGCAGGCGTTCGACGTTCGGTCCACTCCGGGGCAGGAACTTGTCGTCTATCACGCCGAGCCGGGCTCCCCGAGTGCCGACGCACTGAGCCTGCTGGGATCGTTGTCCGCAAGCGTCGGAGAGTAGACGGCGGTCAGGTAATCGCACGTCATTCAATTGCGTTGCACTGAAACGTAACCCGGATCACATCGAGCTGTCAGTTGACTGGACGGCAAGCACGTCGACCTTTATGAGATCTCCATGGAATCTTCACGTGGGGCCATCCGCCGACGGCCACTATTGACCTCATGACAGCCACCCCAGCCGCACCGGATCACCTCACCGGATCATTCGACGAAGACGTGGCGCCGCTGCGGGCGGAGTTGCACCGATACGCAGTGAGCCTGACCAGAAACTCACCAGACGCCGAGGATCTCGTCCAAGACACGATGCTCAAGGCCTTCAAGGCATACGACAGGCTTCGACCGGAGACGTTCCTCAAGGCGTGGTTGTTCACCATCATGAGGAACACGTGGTTCAGCACCTGCCGGACCGCGAAACTACGTCCCGAGGTGCTCCAGGCCGACATGACGGACGTCGACCACCGTCCGACGGTCGCCGATGCGCACGCAAGCTCGTCCGCCGAAGACGAACTGCTGCGCGACGAGATCGATCCCGAACTGATGGCGGCACTGACCGGACTGTCGGAGGAGATGCGCGCCACCGTGTTTCACGTCGTCGTGGGTGACATGCTGTGCCGAGACGCCGCCGAACTTCTCGGGGTGTCGACCAACACGGTGCTCACCAGAATGCATCGAAGCAGGCACGCCCTGCGCCGCGCGCTCACCAAGACCGACGGCCCCGCGGGACACGTCCCACGACGCGCCGCGTAGGCGCGTTCCCGTCGGTATTGGGCGACGCGCCACGGTGGGGCGTGCACACCAATTTGCCGCTCGGGCAGCATCATTGCTTGAAGAACTCGTGGAAATTGGATGGAGGCGTGGTCAGAACAGCGTGGGCTGCAGTTCCGCCACGACGGGAGGGGGCGTCAGTGTCGGCGTGGTTGTCACCCTGAAGGACCGGTGGTCGCCCGCCAACCCGTATTTGGCGAGCAGTGGCGCGGCACGGGCGCGTAGTTCGTCGCGGTAATCCTTCGGCAGGTAGGCGCCGCGGCCGTACAACTGGCGGTACTGCCCGACCAGGTCGGGCCGCGATTGGGCCAGCCAATCCATGAACCAGCCGCGGGTGGACCCGCGCAGATGTAGCCCGAACACCGTTGCACTGGCGGCGCCCGCCGAGGCGACCCGCCCCAACAATCCGTCGAGGTGCTCGGCGGAATCGGTCATCATCGGCAGTACCGGGGCAATCATCACGTGACAGTTCAAGCCGGCGTCGCTTATCGCGCGGATCAACTCGAGCCGAGCGCGCGGCGACGGCGTGCCGGGTTCCAGGTCCTCGTGCAGGTCGGGGTCCCCCACCGCCAGCGAGACCGCCACGCTGACCTCGACGGAATCGGCGGCGTCGACGATCAGCGCCAGGTCGCGCCGCAACAGCGTGCCCTTGGTGAGAATCGAGAACGGTGTCCCCGAACGAGCAAGCGCACCAATGATTCCCGGCATCAGGGCATACCGACCCTCGGCACGTTGGTAGGGATCGGTGTTGGTACCGAGGGCCACCGTCTCGCGTCTCCACGACGGACGCGCCAATTCCCTGCGCAGTACCTCGACGACGTTGGTCTTGACCACGACCTGGGTGTCGAAGTCCCTGCCGCTGTCGAACTCGAGATATTCGTGGGTGGGCCTGGCGAAGCAATACCGACACGCGTGGCTGCAGCCGCGGTAACCGTTGACGGTGTACTTGAAGGGCAACATGCTGGCGTTCGGCACCTTGTTCAGCGCGGACTTGCACACGATTTCGTGGAAGGTCAGGCCCTCGAACTGCGGCGTTCGGACCGATCGCGTGAAACCGATGCGCTGCAAACCGGGCAACGCCCCGTCGTCGACCTCGACACCTTGACCGTCCCACCGCATAACCAATGCGAACATATGTTCGATCCGAAAGTCAATCCGCAAAATTGGCGATCTTTAGTGAGATACGCGGCGGTTTGTGCAGTAGACTTTCCTACGGGTGTAAGACACATCCGCTCCTGATGAAAGAAGTAAAATAGTATGGCACAGGGAACTGTGAAATGGTTCAACAGCGAAAAGGGCTTCGGCTTTATCGCCCCCGACGACGGCTCCCCGGATGTCTTCGTCCACTACTCTGAGATCCAAGGCGGCGGCTACCGCTCGCTGGAAGAGGCTCAGCGGGTTCAGTTCGATGTCGGACAAGGTGCGAAGGGCCCCCAGGCCACCGGAGTTACCGCGATCTAAGAACTTCCTTCTATGGGCTGGCAAGGTGCAAACCTTGCCAGCCCATAGTCCGTTCTAGGCCCCCTTGAGATCCGCGCGGCCTAAACGATGAAGTGCGACAACGCAATCGGACGCGACGACCACCGAGGTGGGCCGTCGCGTCCGAAGCGTTACGAGTGAATTACCACTGACCGAGCTGGCACTGCAGGTTGTACGGCGCGTCCTGCTGCACGGCGATCTGACCGTCGACGGCGATGTCGCAGTGCGGGTTCGGCGCCGCGCGACCACCGTGAGTGGTGCTGCTGACCGTGAGGATCGCCCACTGCGGGTCTGCGAGCGTGGTTTCGAACACCCACGGCACACCGGCGGCCAGGGTGATTTCTTCCTTCTTCAGATAGGCGTAGGAATCGGCGTTGTAGGCCGCCT
The DNA here is from genome assembly GCA_006864685.1 of Mycolicibacterium hodleri. Classification (GTDB taxonomy): domain Bacteria; phylum Actinomycetota; class Actinomycetes; order Mycobacteriales; family Mycobacteriaceae; genus Mycobacterium; species Mycobacterium hodleri_B. The sequence goes on from VIFX01000028.1 coordinate 81,411, forward strand.
TGTCCGCCGGCTGATTGACCAGATAGAAGAGGTCGAAGTCCGCGTCGCCCGCCGAGACCAGGGTGTATCGAACCTGATGACCTGCGGGTTCGGCATTCGAAGTGGCCGGTGAGGCCAGCCCTGCGGCGGCTACCAGCGCCGCCATTCCGAAGGCTGCCCCGATCTTGCTTGTCGCTTTTCGCATGATCGTCACATCGTCGAACGGTACCGGACCGTTACACCGCGGGGGCGCTCAGAGCTCCAGCATCAGCGTCACCGGACCGTCGTTGACGAGCTCGACGGCCATGTCAGCGCCGAAGACACCCGTCTCGACGTGCGCTCCGAGGCCTCGTAGCGCGTCGGCGAAGGCCGACACCACCGGTTCGGCGACCGCCCGGGCTGCGGCGGCGTTCCACGACGGCCGTCTGCCCTTGACGGTGTTGGCGTAGAGGGTGAACTGACTTACGACGAGTATCGGCGCGCCGACGTCGGCGGCCGACAGTTCGCCGTCGAGGATGCGCAGCCGCCACAGCTTGTCGGCCATCCGCGACGCGACGTCCGCGTCATCGTCGTGCGTGACGCCCACCAACGCGACCAGTCCATGTCGGTCGGGGTGGATCTCCCCGACCGACACGCCGTCCACCACGACCCGAGCCGACGTCACCCGCTGCACCAGAACTCGCATGCTCGCTCCCCGAGGTCAGCCGAGGCGGGAGCGAACCTCGGCCACGACGGCGTCGGATCGAACGTCGACCTGCTCCCCCGTCCCGAGGTCCTTCACGCCAACGGTGCCGGCCTCGACGTCACGGTCGCCCGCCACCAGGGCGATCCGCGCGCCGGACCGGTCGGCCGCGCGCATCGCGCCCTTGAGTCCCCGGTCCCCGTAGGCGACGTCGACCCGAAGGCCTGCCGCGCGCAGTTCACCCGCCACCGTCGCCAACGCCAGCTTCGCCGCGTCGCCGAGGGGTACGCAGTACACCTCGACGCGGGCGGTCTCCCCGACGGTCTTGCCCTCGGCCGCCAGCGCCAGCACCGTGCGGTCGACGCCGAGACCGAAGCCGATGCCCGAGAGATCCTGGCCGCCAAGTTGTTTCATCAGTCCGTCGTAGCGGCCACCGCCACCGATGCCCGACTGCGCGCCGAGGCCGTCGTGGACGAACTCGAACGTCGTCTTGGTGTAGTAGTCCAAGCCGCGCACCATCCGCGGGTTGATCACGTACGGCACGCCCAACGCGTCCAGGTGGCTCAGCACGGTGTCGAAGTGCTGCTTGGCGACGTCGGAGAGGTGGTCGAGCATCAGCGGTGCCTCGGCGGTCATCTCACGTACGTGCGGGCGCTTGTCGTCGAGCACGCGCAGCGGGTTGATCTCGGCGCGACGACGGGTGTCCTCGTCGAGATCGAGACCGAAGAGGAACTGCTGCAACAACTCCCGGTACTGCGGCCGGCACGTCTCGTCGCCGAGGGAGGTGAGCTCCAGCCGGAACCCGTCGAGGCCCAGTGAGCGGAAGCCCTCGTCGGCAATCGCGATCACCTCGGCGTCCAGCGCCGGATCGTCCACACCGATCGCCTCGACGCCGACCTGCTGCAGCTGACGGTATCGCCCGGCCTGCGGTCGCTCGTAGCGGAAGAACGGACCCGAGTAGCGCAGTTTGACGGGCAGCTGGCCGCGGTCCAGGTTGTGCTCGATGACGGCGCGCATGACACCCGCGGTGCCCTCCGGCCGCAGCGTCACCGACCGCTCGCCGCGATCGGCGAAGGTGTACATCTCCTTGCTGACCACGTCGGTCGACTCGCCGACGCCACGGGCGAACAGAGCGGTGTCCTCGAAGATCGGCAGCTCCACGTGGCCGTAGCCGGCCCGGCGCGCGGCGTCGAGTAAGCCGTCGCGGACCGCCACGAACTGCGCCGACTCCGGCGGAAGGTAGTCCGGGACGCCCTTGGGCGCCTGAAAGTCACTCACGTGCGGCACATTTCAGTCAGATTCCTTCGAGGAACGGGTTGGTGCGACGCTCGGCGCCGATCGTGGTCTTGGGACCGTGCCCAGGTAGTACCACGGTGTCGTCGTCGAGCACCAACAGTTTTGACACGATCGACGTCAGCAGGTCGCGCCCGCTGCCGCCGTAGAGATCGGTACGCCCGATCGACTGCTTGAACAGTGTGTCACCGGTGAACGCCAGGTCGCCGGTAGCACCCGGGGACACCCGAAACACGACCGACCCCCTGGTGTGCCCCGGCGTGTGGTCGACGGTGACGGTGACGCCGCCCAGCTCGATCTTGTCGCCGTCGCGGTCCAACTCGACCACCTGGCGCGGTTCGCGGAACATCGTCGACAACGCCATCTGAGCCAGTCGTGGTCCCAAGCCCTTGATGGGGTCGGTGAGCATCTCCCGGTCCTCGGGATGGATGAATACCGGGCACCCGTAGGTGTCACCGACCTTCTGCGCCGACCACATGTGGTCGACGTGGCCGTGGGTCAGCAGGACGGCGGCCGGGGTCAGCCGATTCTCGTCGAGAATCCTGCGCAGGGGCGCCATCGCCCGTTGGCCAGGGTCGACCACGATCGCATCGGCCCCCTGCTTAGGGGCCAGCACGTAGCAGTTGCATTGCAACATGCCTGCCGGAAACCCTGTGAGGAACACGCCGACCAGTTTCCCATCCACCACATTCGCGGGTCGCAGGGCCTCTTCTCAGACATTGCTGGCACACTCGTTGCCGATCACGAACACGAGGAGGACTTCGCGGTGCCGACGAACGAACAGCGGCGGGAAACGGCCAAGCGCAAACTGGAGCGGCAGCTCGAGCGTCGCGCCGCCCAGGAGCGCAAGCGACGCCTCTTCACCATCATCGGTTCCGCGGCGGGAGTGGTCCTTGTCATCGGCGCCGTCGTCGCAACGGTGATCTTGACCAGCAAGGACTCCGACACCCAGGCCTCGGCCGACACGCCGTCGCCGACGAGTGCCGCCGAGCCGACCCCGCCGCCGGGTGGCAGCGGCCTTCCGCCGTTCGTCGCACCGGCCGACCTTGGCGCCGATTGCCAGTACCCGGCCTCGCAGGGCGAGCCGGCCAGCAAGAAGAACAACCCACCGCGTTCGGGCAAGGTGCCGACGGAACCGGCGCAGATCAGCGCCTCCATGGAGACCTCGGCGGGCAACCTCGGGCTCCAGCTCGACAACGCGAAGGCGCCGTGCACGGTGAACAGCTTCGCCAGCCTCGCCCAGCAGGGCTACTTCAACGACACCCCCTGCCACCGGCTGACGACGTCCCCGGGCCTCTCGGTCCTGCAGTGCGGCGATCCGACCGGCAAGGGCACCGGCGGACCCGGCTACGGCTTCGTCAACGAGTACCCGACCAACCAGTACCGGCCCGACGACCCAGCGTTGCAGTCGCCGGTGATCTACCCCCGCGGCACGTTGGCGATGGCGAACACGGGCGCACCCGGGTCCAACGGCAGCCAGTTCTTCCTGGTGTTCAAGGATTCTCAGCTGCCCCCGAACTACACCGCGTTCGGCACGATCGACGCGACGGGTCTGGCAACGCTCGACAAGATCGCCGCTGGCGGCGTGGTCCCCGGCGATCGCGGTGCCGACGACGGCGCGCCGAAGACGCCCGTTCAAATCAAGTCGCTCCAACTGGACTGACGCCGGACCGGGCCGACCGCAGTGACCATCCCGCCTCCCCCGCCATACGGGGAGTACCCGCCATTGCCGTCGAGCCCGGCGCCCGGACCTCCTGGTTACGGGCCGCCTGGCTACGGGCCACCACCGCAACCGCAGAGCACCAACGGGTTGGCGATCGCGTCGCTCATCTGCGCGTTCCTGTTCTTCCCGCTGGGCATCATCTTCGGGCACATGTCCCTGTCGCAGATCAAGAAGTCCCGCGAAGGTGGTCACGGCCTGGCGATCGCCGGCCTGGTGATCAGTTACGTGGTGGCGGTGTTGACCGTGCTGGCGGTCGTCGCCACCGTTGTCCTGGCCGGTGTGCTGATCCGCTTCGCCGAGGACTTCGACGCGAACGGTTCGCGGTCGGGCGCGCCGGGCGTCACCGCCGCGCCGCCGGGTCAGCCGCTGCCGCCGTTCAAGCCGTCGGCGACGCTCGGATCCAACTGCCAGTACCCGGCCACCACCGAGCCGGCCAGCAAGCCGGTGAATCCGCCGCGGACGGGACGCATCCCCACCACCCCGGAGACCGTCGAGGCGACCGTCGTCACCAATGACGGTGCCATCGGCCTCAGCTTGGACAACGGCAAGGCGCCCTGCACGGTCAACAACTTCGTCAGCCTGGCCCAGCAGGGGTTCTACGACAAGACGCCATGTCACCGGCTGACCACGTCGAGCACTCTTGGCGTGCTGCAGTGCGGCGATCCGACGGGTGAGGGCGACGGCGGGCCTGGCTACCGGTTCCCCAACGAGTACCCGACCAATCAGTACCGGCTCGCCGACCCGGCGCTGCAGTCCACGGTGATCTATCCGCGGGGCACCCTCGCGATGGCGAACTCCGGGCAGGGCACCAACGGCAGTCAGTTCTTCATCGTCTACGAGGACTCCGAGATGCCGCCGACCTACACGGTGTTCGGCACGGTCGACGAGACCGGACTCGCCGTCGTCGACCGGATCGCCGCGGGTGGCGTCGAGGATGGCGGCGACGACGGCAAGCCCGCCGTCGACGTGACGATCGGGTCGATCCGACTCGACTAGGAGCCGGGCGCGCTCAGTTCGCGGTTGGCCTTGCCGACGATCGATCCGAGGAGACCGGGGACTTCGGCCTCGACCGGCTCGACCCGCAATCGCAGCACCGTGTGTCCGTCGATCGCCAGCCGCTCAGTGATCCCCGCTTCGCGGAGGATCGTGAAGTGGTGCGTCGCCGTGGATTTGTTGATGCCGTCGTACAGCGCCGAACAGACCATCGGCCCACCGCTGTTCATCAAGCGTCGGACGATCTCGAGCCGCACCGGGTCGGCGAGCGCGGCCAAGAGCTGCTGCACGCCGGCGACGGGGAACGTCGGAAACGGCGACTCCACCGTGTCCTCCCCCACTGCCGGTTCGACGTTCATCGAACCGAGCGTACTCTTGACCGAGTTCGACGTTCGTCGAACTCGCCGTCCGCCCGAGGAGGATTCGTGGCAGTGGTCGCCTCTGCACCACGCACCGCCGAGACACAGCGCGGGGCCTACTCCCTGCTGCTCGTCCTGAGCGGCGTCGCGCTGGGAGTCTCGGGCCTGCCCGCACCGCTGTACGGCATGTACGAGGAGCAGTGGCACCTCTCCCCGCTGTCCACCACCCTGGTCTTCGCGGTCTACGCCGTCGCCGCACTTGCCGCCGTCCTGGTCGCAGGCAAGGTCTCCGACGTCGTCGGACGCAAGCCCGTACTCATCGGTGCCGTGGTGGCGATGATCGTCGGTCTCGGCATCTTCCTACTTGCCGACGGCATGGCGATGCTGATGCTCGCCAGGGTCATCCACGGCGCCGCCGTCGGCTCGATCGTGGTGGCAGGCGCGGCGGCGCTGCTGGACCTGCGCCCCGACCACGGAGTCCGTTCCGGTCAGCTCAGCGGGGTGGCCTTCAACATCGGCATGACGGTCGCGATCGTCGGCTCGGCTGTGCTGGCGCAGTACGCGCCGCATCCGATGCGCACGCCGTACGCGATCGTCGCGGTGCTCTGCGCCGTCCTCGGCATCGGCCTCTTCGCGCTGCGCGAGCCGCACCTCGCGCGAACCCGCGGCCCCATCCGCATCGCCAAACCCGCCGTTCCCCCCGAGATCCGCGCCGACTTCTGGTTCGCCGCCCTCGGCGCCACCGCATCGTGGTCGGTTCTCGGCGTCCTGCTCTCGCTCTACCCCTCGCTGGCGGCCCAGCAGACTCACGTCCACAACCTGGTGTTCGGCGGCGCGGTGGTCGGAACGACGGCATTTTCCGCGGCCCTGGCCCAGCTCTTCTCGACCCGGATACCGGCCCGCCGGTCGGCCATCGTCGGCGACGTCGGCATGGCGATCGCCCTGATCCTCACCGTGCCCGTCTTGGCGACGCACAGCTGGCCGATGGTGCTCGTCGCAGCCGCGTTCCTCGGTGCGACGTTCGGGCTCGGCTTCGGCGGCTCCCTGCGCCATCTGTCCCACGTCGTGCCCGCCAACCGCCGCGGCGAGACGATGTCGGCGTTCTACCTGATGGCCTACGGCGCCATGACCGTGCCGACCATCGCCGCGGGCTGGGCCGCGACCCGCTGGCCGCTCGGAGAGGTATTCCCGTGGTTCGCGTACGCCGTGGCCGCGGCGTGCCTCGTCGCCGCCGGCGTCGGCGCGATCAGCTCGCGCCGCCGCTAGTACTCCCCGCCGAGTGTGGACTTCGTCCACGCCGGGACGTCGAAACGCGTGACAGAAGTCCACGTTCGGCGGGAAGCGGTCAGGCGGCGGATGTCACCCGGTAGACGTCGTAGACGCCCTCCACGTTGCGGACCACGTTCAGCACGTGACCGAGGTGCTTGGGGTCGCCCATCTCGAAGGTGAAGCGGCTGATCGCCACCCGGTCGTTGGACGTCGCGACCGACGCCGACAGGATGTTGACCTTCTCGTCGGCCAGCACGCGCGTCACGTCGGACAGCAGCCGATGACGGTCGAGGGCTTCCACCTGGATGGCGACGAGGAACACCGACGACGGGGACGGCGCCCACTTGACGTCGATGATGCGTTCGGACTGCGCTTCCAGCGACGTCGCATTCGTGCAATCGGTGCGGTGCACGCTCACACCGCCGCCGCGGGTGACGAAGCCGAGGATGTTGTCACCGGGCACCGGTGTACAGCACTTCGCCAACTTGGTCAGGACGCCCGGCGCACCGGGAACCGCGACGCCGACGTCCTCGCTGGTGCGTTGCCGCACTGGCATGGTCGCCGGCGTCGACCGCTCGGCGATCTCGTTCTCGGCCTCTTCGTCTCCACCGAGCTGGGCGACCAACCGCTGCACGACGTGCCGCGCCGAGACGTGTCCCTCGCCGACCGCGGTGTACAGCGACGACACGTCGACGTAGCGCAGCTCCCGAGCCAGCGCCGCCATCGACTCGGCATTCATCAAGCGCTGCAACGGAAGACCGCCGCGGCGCACCTCCCTGGCGATCGAATCCTTGCCGGATTCGAGGGCTTCCTCGCGGCGCTCCTTGGCGAACCACTGCCGGATCTTTGCCTTGGCCCGCGGGGACACCACGAACGTCTGCCAGTCCCGCGACGGGCCGGCGTTGAGCGCCTTGGAGGTGAACACCTCGACCACTTCGCCGTTTTCCAGCTTGCGCTCCAGCGCCACCAGTCGACCGTTGACCCGCGCACCGATGCAGCGATGGCCGACTTCGGTGTGCACCGCGTAGGCGAAGTCCACCGGCGTCGAGCCGGTCGGCAGCGTCACCACGTCACCCTTGGGGGTGAAGACGAAGATCTCCTGCACCGCAAGGTCGTAGCGCAGCGACTCGAGGAACTCACCGGGGTCGGCGGCTTCCCGCTGCCAGTCGAGGAGTTGACGCATCCACGCCATGTCGTCGATCTCGGCCGCGGCGTTGTTGGCCGGAATTCCGTTGCGGCCCTTGGCTTCCTTGTACCGCCAGTGCGCGGCGATGCCGTACTCGGCGGTGCGATGCATGTCGCGGGTGCGGATCTGCACCTCTAGCGGCTTGCCCTCCGGCCCGACCACCGTGGTGTGCAGCGACTGGTAGACGCCGTAGCGCGGCTGGGCGATGTAGTCCTTGAACCGGCCCGCCATCGGCTGCCACAGCGAGTGCACCGCACCGACGGCGGCATAGCAGTCGCGGATCTCGTCGCACAGGATGCGCACGCCCACCAGGTCGTGGATCTCGTCGAAGTCGCGGCCCTTGACGATCATCTTCTGATAGATCGACCAGTAGTGCTTCGGCCTGCCCTCGACGGTGGCGTTGATCTTCGACGAGTTCACGGTGTTGGCGATCTCGGCCCGCACCTTGGCCAGATAGGTGTCCCGCGACGGTGCGCGGTCGGCAACCAGTCGCACGATCTCGTCGTACTTCTTCGGGTGCAGGATCGCGAACGACAGATCCTCGAGCTCCCACTTGACCGTCGCCATGCCAAGCCGATGGGCAAGCGGCGCAATCACTTCCAGCGTCTCGCGGGCCTTGCGGGCTTGCTTCTCCGGCGGCAGGAAGCGCATGGTGCGCATGTTGTGCAGCCGGTCGGCGACCTTGATCACCAACACCCGGGGGTCGCGCGCCATGGCGATGATCATCTTGCGGATCGTCTCGCCCTCGGCGGCGTTGCCAAGAACCACCTTGTCGAGCTTGGTGACGCCGTCCACCAGGTGGCCGACCTCGACCCCGAAGTCGGTGGTCAACGCCTCAAGGGTGTAGCCGGTGTCCTCCACGGTGTCGTGCAGCAACGCGGCGACGAGCGTCGTGGTGTCCATGCCGAGTTCGGCGAGGATGTTGGCCACCGCCAAGGGATGGGTGATGTACGGATCACCGGAGCGGCGCAACTGGTCGGCGTGCCGCATCTCGGCCACTTCGTACGCGCGCTGCAGCAGCGCCAGGTCGGCCTTCGGGTAAACCTCGCGGTGCACCGCAACCAACGGTTCGAGGACCGGGTTCACCGCGCTGCGCTGTGAGGTCATCCGGCGGGCGAGCCGGGCCCGCACTCGCCTGGATGCGCTCGAGGAACTCTTGGCGGTCTCGGGCGCGACCGTGTCCGGGGTGATGACGGGCATCGGCTGCGTTTGCGTCAAGGCGTGATCGTCAGCCACCGCGCTCACCTCCTGCCCATGCCGGTACCCACCGAGGATATCCCCGTCGGCCCCGCAACTGTTCGCATCACACCACGTACAGGCTGGTGACTGCCAGGTCCGGCAGTTTCGCGCGGCCGGTGAGCGCCGCGAGTTCCAACACGACCGCGGTGTCGGTTACCGTCGCGCCACCGGTCCGCAGCAGCTTGGCCGCCGCGGCAAGCGTGCCACCAGTCGCGAGTACGTCGTCCACCAGCAGAACGCGCAGACCCGTCAAATCCATTCCGTCGGCCGGAATCTCGAGCGTCGCGCTGCCGTATTCGAGATCGTAGGTCTCACGGTGCACCGGCGGCGGCAGCTTGCCACCCTTGCGGATCGCCAGCACGCCCGTGCCAAGGCGGATCGCGACCGCGGCACCCAACAGGAAGCCGCGCGCGTCGATGCCCGCCACCAGGTCAACCTCGCCGGCGACGGCGGCCAGCGCGTCCGTCACCGTCGCGAGTCCGCGGGCGTCGGCGAGCACCGGAGTGAGGTCCTTGAACTGGATTCCTGGCTCCGGGAAGTCGGGAACCTCGCGCATCAACGACTCGATCACCGCCGCAACGTCGACGGCGGAGCCGCTCACAGTTGCTTCACTCATCGACCCAGTGCCCAACGGTCCATGTTCCACCCTGCACCCCATCGCGTCGGACTGCTGTTCACGGCCGTCATCTTCGTCGACGCCAGCAGAGTTCGCTGCTGACGGTACAACGGCAGAGTGGGCATGTCGTCCCACAGTACGGGTGCACCCTCACCCAGCAGCCGCGCGAACTCCTTCGGGTCGGACGTCACCGCCAATGCGCCGATGACACCGTCCACCTGCTCGTTCGAGTACCCCGACAGGTTGTTGCCGTTGCCGCTGAACAGGTCGTAGGCGTCCATCGCCGACGATCCGGTCGACCCGCTGCCAGCCGCACCGCCCGTGCTCGCGAGCAACACGTCGATCTGGTTCTGCCGCAACGAGTCCGGGCCGATCGCATCCGACGCGGCGTCCTCGACCGCGATGCCCGCCGGCTCGCATGCCTTCGCGATCGCACCGACGGTCGCCGCCAGTCGCGCATTCGGGCTCTGATAGCCGATGCGAACGGTCAGCGGCTTGCCGCCGATCGCTTCTCGCGCCGCCACGGGATTCGACGTGCTGAACCGGCCGCCCTCTGCCGCGTTCTCTGCGGCCGTCATCGAGTCCTCCGCGGTCGGATTCAGCCGACTGTTGGACACCGGAACCTCAGCGTTCCTGGCAATCGCGTCCCGCGGCGTGCACAGCGCAACCGCGCGACGCGCCGCGGGGTTCAGCAGCGGCCCGCTCGGCGCGAAGATCAATTGTTCGATGCCCGCCGACGGGCTGTCGGTCCGCACGAAGTCGTCGGGCAGGTTCAGTGTTCCCGACGACCCGGCCGCGATGTCCACGACGTCGTAGTCGCCCGCGTTCACCCGCTCCTGGACGTCGGCGCCGCGCGGCCACACCGTGACCTTGCCCGTGACGGGCATTGCGCCCCACCACTTGTCGTTGGCCACCAGCACGACGGCACCGTCGTCGCCGACCGAGCTCAGCTTGTACGGCCCCGACGACGGGAACCGTTTCAAATCCAGATCGGGGGTCAGGTTCCAGATGGTGTTCCACAGCTGGGCAATGCGCTCGATCCTCGGCAGGTCACCGGCCTGGATGGCGGCGGTCACCGCACCGTCGCCCGCGCCGAGCTCGTCGGCGATGACGTGTGACGGCATCATCGCCGTCGCCGCGAACAGCTGCCCGAAGTCGACGAACCCGCGGTCCTGGGCGAACGACACCCTGGCCTTCTTCTGCCCGGGGGCGCAGTCGACGTCGGCCACGTCGCCGTACCCCGCCCGGCTGGCGGCGTCGAATCCGGGGAACCGGCCGGACTGCGCCGCCCACGCCAACACCATGTCGTCACACGTGACGGGCTTGCCGTCGGAGTACACGGCGTCGTCGCTGATCACGTAGTCCAGTAGCAGCGGCGCACGCCCCACCACCGAGATGGTGCCGAAGTCGCGATCGCCGACGACCTGCCCCTCGGGCCCGTGATAGTTGAACCCGGTCAGCACGCGCGCGAAGGCCTGCGGTCCCGCCGAGGCGGCCCCGGCCACCGTGTTGGTGTTGTAGGTGACCAAGGTGCCGTCGACGGCGTAGTCGACGTCGTCGGCGGGTCCGCTCGCGCAGGACGACAAGCCGAGGCAGCCGACCAGCGACATCACTGCCGCCAGGATCGAGACCCGCCGGGGTCGGGCGATCATCGAGGCTTACCGCCTGGTGTTCCGCTTACCCGACGGCCTACCGGTGGGACGGCTCGGCTTGGCACCGGGAACCGGCTTCTCGGGGGCGGGGGTGGCCGCGACGGACACCTTCTCGGGCTCGGCATCGGTCACCGAGTCGACGGGATCCCCCGCCGAGTCCACCGGCGTCGAACTCCGGCCCTTGCGCCTGTTGTTCACCCGCCGGGTGTGTGCCTTGACCAATTCGGTCCGCTCCCGCATCGCCACCAACAGCGGCGTTGCGAAGAAGATCGACGAGTACGTGCCGACGACGACGCCGACCAGCTGCACCAACGCGAGGTCCTGCAGGGTGCCGACACCGAGCAACCAGACCGCCACGACGATCAGCGCAAGGATTGGCAACACAGAAATCAAGCTGGTGTTGATCGACCGCATGAACGTCTGGTTGATCGCGAGGTTGGCCTGTTCGGCGAAGGTCCTGCGGGTGGTGTGTTCGAACCCGTGCACGTTCTCCTCGACCTTGTCGAACACGATGACCGTGTCGTACAGCGAGAAGCCGAGAATCGTCAGAAGACCGATCACCGTTGCTGGGGTGACCTCGAAGCCGACCAGGGAGTAGACCCCGGCAGTCACCAAGAGGTCGAACACCAGCGCCGCCAGCGACGCCGCCGCCATGTACCGCTCATAGCGAATCGCGATGTATGCAGAGACGAGAACCAGGAAGACCACCAGCGCGATGAGCGCCTTCTTGGTGATCTGGCCGCCCCAGGTTTCCGAGACGTCGGAGCTGCTGACCTCGGCCTGGCTGGGTTGACCGTCGGCAGCCTTGGGCTGGAACGCCTCGAACAGCGCGGTGCGCAGCTTCTCGTTGTCCGGGTTGCTCAGCTTCTCGGTCCGGATCTGGATCGTTGCCGAGGCACCGTTGCCCACCTGGACCACCGACTCGGGCGTGCCGCCGAGCGTCTTGTTGAAGACGTCCTCGACCTGCTGGGTCGTCACCTGACCCTGCATGCCCGCCGCGGGCATCGACACCTTGGTGCCGCCCTCGAAGTCGATGCCGAAGGTGAAGCCACGAATGGCGATGCTGATGAGGCAGACCAGGACGATCGCACCACTGATGCCGAACCACAGCTTGCGTTTGCCGACGACGTCGAACGCGCCGGTGCCCGTGTAGAGGCGGACGAAGAAATTGTGTCGAGGTGCGCCCGCGCCGGCCGTGCCCAGGTCCTGGGCAGCCGAGTCGTCGAGTTCCACTGCAGCACCGTCGTCGGTCACGTCGTCGACGTCGTTCTTGGATTCATGCTTGGCCATGTCGCTACCTCCCTCCCGCTGACGTGGCGGCGGCTCGGCGTTCACGGGCAATCTGCTGCACCGCACCGAGGCCGTTGAATGCCGGCTTGGACAACGTCGCCGACTTGGATGCGAGGAACACCAGCGGCCAGGTGACCAGGAACACCACGACGACGTCGAGGATGGTGGTCAGGCCGAGGGTGAACGCGAAGCCCTTGACCTGTCCGACGGCGAGGACGTAGAGCACCGCGGCGGCCAGGAAGCTGACCGCGTTGCCGGACAGGATCGTCTTGCGGGCGCGGGCCCAGCCTCGTGGCACGGCCGACCGGAAGGAACGGCCCTCACGGATCTCGTCCTTGATGCGTTCGAAGAACACCACGAACGAGTCGGCGGTGGTGCCGATGCCGATGATCAGACCCGCGATACCTGCCAGGTCGAGCGTGTAACCGATGTACCTGCCGAGCAGCACGAGGATCGCGTAGACCATCGCACCCGAGGCCACCAGCGACAGCGCCGTCAGCAATCCCAGTACGCGGTAATACAGAAGCGAATACAGCAGCACCAGCCCAAGGCCGATCGCACCGGCGATGAGGCCAGCCCGAAGCGACGTCAACCCGAGGGTTGCCGAGACGGTGTCCGCCTCGGAGGACTCGAACGACAGCGGCAACGAGCCGTACTTCAGCACGTTGGCGAGCTCACGGGCGGAGTCCTGGGTGAAGTTGCCGGTGATCTGGGTGCGCCCGCCGGGAATCGCCTCGTTGATCTGCGGGGCGCTGACCACCTGGGAGTCGAGGGTGAACGCGGTCTGCGTGCCCACGTTGGCTGCGGTGAAGTTGGCCCAGATGTCGGAGCCCTCGCCCTTGAACTGCAGGTCGACAACGTACTCGCCGCGCTGTTGATCAAGGCCGGAGGACGCGCTCTCGATCTGCTCGCCGCTGATGATCGACTTGTCGAGCAGATACACCTCCTTGTGGTCCTGCGAGCAGGTCACCAAGGGGAGGTTGGGATCGTCGTTTCCGGCGAGGATGTCCTCGTCGTTGCAGCGGGTCGCCTGGAACTGCAGAGCCAGGAGCTGGATCTGCTGATCGGCGCTCTGCCGCAGCGCCTTCTCGTCGGAGATGCGTTGCGCCAGATCCGCGCCCTTGGGGTTGGGATTGGGCGCGGCGGGACCGCCGGGAGAGGGCGCGCCGGGTGCCGGTGCAGGTCCTGGGGTCGGCGCGGGGGTGGGCGCCGGCTCCTCGGGATAGGGCCGCGGC
>VIFX01000029.1:0-94763 GCA_006864685.1 Mycolicibacterium hodleri
CCCCCGCTGGCGAACCGCCCCACCAACGACGCCCTCGTCAACGCCTTCGACTACGCCGCACCCCAGGCCGACGGCCAAACGGCCTACTACTTCACCAGCCCCAGCAAGCGGTGGGTATGCGCGATCGTGCCGCGCGTCGCGGCGGGGTGTCAGTCCTCGACCGGGTCGACGATCCCGATCAAGGGGGCGCCAGACACCGTGCCGGGGTCAGACGGCACCGACTCCGCGCCGAACGCCATCCAGGTGGGCAGGCTGGGCGATCCGAGCTTTGCCGCGCTCGACGCACCCGGGTATTCGCTCGTTCCCGGTCCGGCCGCGATCCTGCCGTTCGACAAGGTCCTGATCGTGTCCGGTTTCCGCTGCAACGTGCAGGAGGCCACCGGAATCTCCTGCGCCAGCGAGGTGTCCGGCAACGGATTCACCTTCAGCGCAGACGGATTCACGCTTCAATACACCGATCTGCCCGTTTAGCGACCGCGCTCGCCCTCAGCCGCGTGGCGTCGTCGTGATGTGCACGTGGTCGAAGTGGCCGTAACCCGAGGCCTGCGGGCCGGCGGGCGTGTAATAGGTACCGCGCCAGATCACGTCCTGAATTCCGAACCGGCCGGTGTTGCTCATCGCGAAGGCGAGGATCTCGTTTCCGAGCGCGATGCCCTCGGCGCTCTCGGGGTTGGGAATCATGATGTCGATCGCCAGTCCGCTGGGATGCCACGGCTTGGAGTCGGGACGGACGCCGTCGATGGCAGAGATCTGGGGAAAGCGCGCGCTGACGGCCCTGGCAGCCAGAATCGTGTTGGGCTGCAAGCCCACCTCCGACGCCACACCGACGGGCAACGCCTCGGGAATGTCTGCGACGGCAACCTCGGGCGGCGGCGCGACGTCGCCGGGAGGCAGTCCCGGCATCGCGGCGATCGCCGGAATCGCGTTGTCGATTACGGCCTGTTGCTGCGGTGTCAACACCGAATACTGCGCTTCCGCGGCCGCGATCTGACGCAGCAGGTCCTTCCACTTGCCCTGCAGCTCTTCGCGCACGGCGGCTGCCGATTCGGCCGCGGCACTGGCACCGGCGGCCGATTCCTCCGACGCCTTGGCCGCGGCGGACGCGCGCTCACGTGCCGTTCGGAAGTCGGCCAACTGATCGGCGATCCCGGCGGCCACCGTCCGCTGCAGGGACAACTGGTCGATCAGCTGTTGCGGGGACGTCGCGGTCAGCACCGCCGCGAACTGACCGTTGCTCCCGCTGGTGTAGTTCATCGCCGCGACCCGGTCGAGCGCGGCCTGATGGGGCGCCAGCGCGGTGTTGGCGGCCTCGAGGGCTGTCAGGTCGGCACGGTGGCGGTCGGCGGCCGCGGCCTGCTCGGCCAGTCTGGCGTCGACGTCGCGCTGCGCTGCGGTGACGGCCTCGCGAGTCTGCACTGCCTGCTGGGACAGCTCGTCGAGCTTGGCCAACGCGTCGGCCGCCGGGTCGGCGTTGACCTCACCCGTCACCGCAATCGCGACGAGGAGTCCGGCCAAGAGACCGCACGTCGTTCGCCGCAGAGATTGGCGAACCCCGGTCACGCGGATTGTCACGATCCTTCGTTCGGGGACCACTCCTGGCCCGGCCGTCTACGTCCCGGGCAAGGCTACGAACTGACACCGACGATGTCTATTCGGAGTCGACCGGATCAACGGGTCCGAGCGAACATCGGCGGGTTGAGCCGGGCGAACCCCGCCTGACGGTGATAGGGGAAGTACGGGTACGGCGCTTCCCTGGCGCTCACCGCGTCGAGCCGCGCGACCTGCTCGTCGCTCAGCGCCCACCCCACCGCTCCGAGGTTTTCGGCCAGCTGGGCGCCGTCCCGCGCGCCGACGATGACCGACGACACGGTCGGCCGCCGCAGTAGCCAGTTCAGCGCGACCTGTGGAACCGACCGCCCGGTCTCCTCCGCAATCGCGTCGAGTTCGTCGACGACGTCGAACAGCAGGGCCTCTTCCACGGGCGGCCCCGCATCCGCCGTCGCGTGCAGCCTGCTGCGTTCGGGCACCGCGGCACCGCGCCGGATGCGACCGGTCAGTCGTCCCCAGCCCAGCGGACTCCACACCAGGGCACCCACGCCCTGGTCGACGGCCAGTGGCATCAGTTCCCACTCGTAGTCCCGCCCGATCAGCGAGTAGTACACCTGATGCGCGACGTACCGCGACCGGTGCGCCGCGTCCGCGGCCGACAGCGACTTCATCAGCTGCCATCCCGAGAAGTTGGACACCCCGGCGTATCGAATCTTGCCCTGACCGATGAGGCCGTCGAGGGTGTCGAGCACTTCGTCGACCGGTGTGTGCGCGTCGTAGGCGTGCAGTTGGAAGAGGTCGACGTGGTCGGTGCCGAGGCGACGCAGGGCGTTCTCCACCGCCTCGATGAGCCGCGAGCGCGAGGTTCCCGCCTGGCCGGGTCCGGCACCGAGCGGCAGTCCGGCCTTCGTCGAGATCAGCACCTGGTCGCGCCTGCCCCTCAACGCGGCCCCGAGCACCTCCTCCGACGCGCCGTCGGAGTAGACGTCGGCCGTGTCGAACAGCGTGATCCCGGCGTCCAGACACGCGTCGACCATGCGGCGCGCCTCGTCGACGTCGACGGACCCCCACGCTTCGAAGAAGTCGCCCCGGCCGCCGAATGTAGCTGCACCAAAGCTCAATTCGGAGACGATCAGTCCCGAATCGCCCACCTGTCGATATTCCACGTCAACTCCCTAACGAGACGATGTTCCCGTTAGCGAGATTAACACCGATCCGGCCTTAACGACACTGCAGTCCCGTTATGATGGTCCCATGACCGCCGTGACCAGACCTGGCGGCCGCACTGCCGCCGTCAGGGACGCGGTCTTGCGCGCCGCCGCCGACCTACTCGTCGAATCCGGGCTCGAGGGCCTCGAATTGGCCGCGGTCGCCGAGCGGGCCGAGGTCGGCAAGTCGACCGTCTACCGGCGGTGGGGATCGGTTCCGGCACTCGTCGCCGATCTGCTGGTCGACATGGCGGACACCTCGTCGCGGCGCCCCGCCACCGGCTCGCTGTCGACCGACCTGCTGGCCGCGGCGAAACTGATCCGGCGCACGTTGACCGACCCACGCCAAGGCCCGCTGTTCAAGGCCATCATCGCCACCGCCACCTGCGACCCGACCACCGCGCACGCGCTGGCGGCCTTCTACCGCAAGCGCGTCGACGAGGTGTCACACGTCGTCACCGCCGCGGTCGACCGCGGCGAGGCCCCGGACGGCGTCGACGCGCGCGAAGTGATCCGCCACCTGTCGGCGCCGTTGTACTACCGCTTCCTGACCGACACGGCCCCGATCTCGGCCGCCGACGTTCGACGCTCGGTGGCCCTCACCATGGCAGGCGTACAGGCAGGCGTCTTCGGCCCGTGAGCTCTGCGAGCTACTCCGCCAGCGCCTCGAACAACGAGGCCAACTGACTCGGCGACAGGTCGACGCCGCACTGAGCCTTGACGTCCTTGAGCGGCTGCACGATTCGCTGCAGGTCCAGGAACTCGCCGGGATGGGCCAGGAAGTAACCGCGCACCGATGACCGCGCCACCTCCGGCGGTTGGCTCGCCGCGGCGGTCAGCACGTCGTCGGCAGGCGGATGTGCATCCAGGTAGGCACCCGCCGAACTCAACACGCCGCTGGCCGTCGCGGCGAAACCGCTGGCCTTGCACGGCGCCGCACCGGCGGCGGGCAGGTTGCCGACACCTACCGCGACGGCCCCGATCGCACACGCGCCGACGATCCCGGTGGCACTGCGTCGCAAGGTGGAGGCAAACAGATTCATGGCGGTGAGTCCTTTGGATGTCGAGCCGGGCCTGCCGTGTCTCAGCCAACGTACAGAATTGCCAACCCGTCGTCCCGGCAACCGAACTTCTCCCCAATCCACCCAGGTATGTTGCTTAGGCAAGCCTCACTCGACGACTGCCGGGCCACCACCCGGGCGGAAGGGATGTACTCGATGCGATCACCTTGGAGGCGGATCGGCGTCCTGCTGACCGCCATCGTCCTCGTCGCGAGCGCGACGGCGTGCTCGTCGGCATCCGACGAGTCCGACGGGCTGTTGATCTACAACGCCCAGCACGAGTCGTTGACCAAGGAGTGGATCGAGGCCTTCACCAAGGAGACCGGCATCAAGGTCACCTACCGTCAAGGCGGCGACACCGAACTGGGCAACCAGCTGATCGCCGAGGGCGCCTCGTCACCCGCCGACGTCATCCTCACCGAGAACTCGCCCGCCATGGCCGCCGTCGAGAAGGCGGGCCTGTTCGCCGACGTCGACCCGGCCACCGTCGCGCAGGTCCCCGCGCAGTACCGGCCCGCCACCAACAAGTGGACCGGAGTCGCCGCACGCACCACCGTCTTCGCATACAACACGTCCAAGCTCACCGAGGCTCAGCTGCCCAAGTCGATCATGGATCTGGAGAAGCCGGAGTGGAAGGGCCGCTGGGGTGCGCCGCCCGTCAAGCCGGATTTCCAAGCCATCGTGGCGGCCATCCTCGACCTCACCGGGGAGCCCGCGACGGCGGCCTGGCTGGCCGGGATGAAGTCGGGTGCCGAGATCTTCCAGGACAACATCGCGACGCTGCGGGCGGTCAACGCAGGCGAGGTCGACGGCGGCGTGATCTACCACTATTACTGGTTCCGCGATCAGGCCAAGACCAAGGAGATCAGCGGCAACACCGCTCTGCATTACTTCCGCAACCAGGACCCAGGCGCGTTCGTCTCCATTTCCGGTGGCGGCGTGCTGAATTCGAGCAAGAAGAAGGACGACGCTCAGAAGTTCCTCGCCTTCGTGACGAGCAAGGCCGGCCAGGAGGTGCTCGAGAAGGGCACCTCGTTCGAGTACCCGGTCGCCAGCGGCGTGCCAGCCAACCCGGCGCTGGTACCGCTGGCCGACCTGCAGGCCCCCGCCGTCAACCCGTCGGACCTCGACTCCAAGAAGGTCACCGACCTGATGACGACGGCCGGCCTGCTCTAGATGGCGCGGTAGGTGATCACAGACACGGTCCCGGCGGCGCGGCGCCGGGCATCCGTCGACCGGCCGGGGCCGGTGCTCGTCGGCGCCGTCGCGATCGTCGTCGCGGCGACCTTCGTGCCGCTGGGTTACGTCGTCTGGTCGGTGCTCGCCACCGGACCGTCGGAGGTCTACGCGCTCGTCGTCCGCCCGCGGGTGGTCGAATTGCTGCTCAACACAGTCGGACTCGTCGTCGTGACGGTGCCGCTGTGCGTGGTGCTCGGCGTCGGTGCGGCCTGGTTGGTGGAGCGCACCGACGTGCCGGGGCGCTCGCTGTGGCGGCCGCTGCTCGTCGCGCCACTTGCGGTGCCCGCGTTCGTCAACAGCTATGCGTGGGTCAGCGTGGTGCCGTCGTTGCATGGCTTCTTGGCCGGAATCCTGGTGGCGACGACGTCGTACTTTCCGTTCGTCTACGTGCCCGCGTCGGCAACGCTGCGCAGGCTCGACCCCGCCATGGAGGAATCGGCAAGAGCGTTGGGGTCCAGCCCGGCCGGCGCCTTCTGGCGGGTGGTCCTCCCCCAGTTGCGGCTCGCGATCCTCGGCGGCGGACTGTTGATCGGCGTGCACCTGCTTGCCGAGTACGGCGCGTTCGCGATGCTGCGCTTTCCCACCCTGACGACGGCCATCTTCGAACAGTTCCAGGCCACGTTCGACGGCGCGGCGGGCAGCACCCTTGCGGGCGTTCTGGTTCTGCTTTGCCTGGTGCTGCTGGTCGGCGAGGCGGCCGCCCGCGGCACCGCCAGGTATGCAAGGGTGGGCTCCGGCGCCGCCCGTCGCCTCTCGCCACATCGGTTGGCAGGCAAGGCGATTCCCGCCCTTTCGGCACTCTTGGTCCTCGCCGTGCTGGCACTCGGAGTGCCCGCCTGGACCATCGCCCGCTGGCTGTGGATCGGTGGCTCGAACGTCTGGACCGACGGCGAGATCGCCGCCGCGACCGTGCAGACCGCGGGTCTGGCGGCGGTGGCCGCGGTGGCGACGACCGTGCTCGCGTTCCCGTTCGCCTGGGTTGCGGTGCGGTACCGCGGAGTGTTCGCCCGGTTCGTAGAGGGCTCCAACTTCGTCACCAGCTCCATGCCGGGCATCGTCACCGCGCTGGCCCTGGTCACCGTGGCCATTCGGGTAGCACCGTCGCTCTACCAAACCGTCACGCTGGTGCTGGCGGCGTACGTGCTGCTGTTCATGCCCCGCGCGATGGTCAACTTGCGGTCCGGCCTTGCGCAGATTCCGCCCGGGATCGAGGAGGCGTCGCGGTCACTTGGCGTGTCGCCAACCCGAACGCTCCTGCGAATCACGCTGCGGCTCACCGCTCCCGCCGCTGCGGCGGGTGCGTCCCTGGTGTTCGTCGCGGTCGCCACCGAGCTGACCGCCACCCTGCTGCTGGCCCCGACCGGCACCAGCACGTTGGCGATGCGGTTCTGGTCGCTGAGCAGCGAGCTGGACTACGCGGCCGCCGCGCCGTACGCGCTGCTGCTGGTGGCCCTGTCGGTGCCGGTGACGCTCGTACTGTTCCGACAGTCGACGAAGGCGGCCGCACTATGACCGGAGGCGCACTCGAAATAAACGGTCTGGCAAAGAATTTCGGCGAGGATCGGGTTCTGCACGGTGTCGACCTGAGCGTGCCTGCGGGTTCGGTCACGGCGGTCGTCGGCGCGTCGGGCTGCGGCAAGACCACACTGCTGCGTCTGGTCGCGGGGTTCGAGACACCCGACGCCGGCACCATCTCCATCGCCGGACGCACCGTTGCCGACGCCGACGACTGCGTCCCCGCGCACCGCAGGGACGTCGGCTACGTCGCGCAGGACGGCGCCCTGTTCCCCCACCTGACCGTCGGACAGAACATCGCCTACGGGTTGAGCGGCAGCACCCGCAGCACCCGCGCCAGGGTCACCGAACTGCTCGCCACGGTGTCCCTCGACGCCGACATGGCGCACCGCCGGCCACACCAGCTCTCGGGTGGCCAGCAGCAGCGGGTGGCGCTGGCACGGGCGCTTGCTCGTGAACCCGCGCTGATGTTGCTCGACGAACCGTTCAGTGCGCTGGACACCGGCCTGCGCTCGTCCACGCGCAAGGCCGTCGCGCAGCTTCTCGCCGAGGCAGGAGTGACGACGCTCCTGGTCACCCACGATCAGGAGGAAGCCCTGTCGATCGCCGACCAGGTCGCCGTGATGCGCGACGGGCGGTTCACCAAAGTCGGTACCCCGCAACAGGTCTACTTCACACCGGGTGACGAGTTCACCGCCAGGTTCCTCGGAGACTGCGTGCTGTTGCCCGGCACGATCACGTCCCGCGTCGCCGACTGCTCGCTGGGCCGGGTGCCCGTGCGGGACGGCGCCGCCGACGGGCGTGCGACCCTCGTGCTGCGGCCCGAACAACTCGTCGCGACCACCGTGTCCGACGGCGACCACGGCGCTGGCGTCGGCACGGTGTTGTCGTCGGAGTTCCGCGGCCACGACGTCCTCCTCGTCGTCGACGTCGGCGGGGGCGAACCGATCACCGTCCGCCAGCACGGGCTCGATCCGCCGACGGTCGACGCCAAGGTCCGCGTCGACGTCGTCGGGACCGCGGCGACACTCGACGAGCGGCCGTGATGTTCGGCCGACTCGTCGACCACCTGGCCTCGCGCGGCGACGATTCCGCGCTGCTGACCGTCGACCGCCGACTGTCCTACCGCCAGCTCGCCGACCACGTCGCGGCCAGCGCGTCGGACCTCGGCTCGCAACGCAGACTGGTCCTGCTGGAGACCCGCAACGACGTCGACACCATGGTGAACTACCTCGGCGCGCTCGCGGGTGGCCACGTCGTACTGCCCGTGACCGCCGACGCCGACCACACCGCGATGGTCGACGCCTACGACCCCGACGTGGTCATCCGCGACGGCTCGGTGCTGCACCGCCACCGCCCCGCCCACGAACTCCATCCCGATCTCGCCCTGCTGCTGTCCACCTCCGGCAGCACGGGGTCACCGAAGCTGGTGCGACTGTCGAGGACCAACCTGGCCTCCAACGCCGAGGCCATTGCGACGTACCTCGACATCCGCCACACCGACAGGGCCGCGACGACGTTGCCCATGTCCTACTGCTACGGCCTCTCGGTGGTCCACAGTCATCTACTGCGTGGCGCCGGCCTCATCCTCACCGACGACTCGGTCGTCGAGGACGGGTTCTGGGACCTGATGCACGCACACCGCGGGACGACGTTCGCTGGCGTCCCACACACGTTCGACCTGTTGGACCGCATCGGGTTCGACGACATGTCGCTACCGCACCTGCGCTACGTCACCCAGGCCGGCGGCCGACTCGCCCCCGACACGGTGCGCCGGTATGCCGAGCTCGGTCGACGCCGCGGCTGGCAACTGTTCGTGATGTACGGCGCCACCGAGGCGACTGCCCGAATGGCTTATCTGCCACCGGAACTCGCCTACGACAACCCGACCGCGATCGGGGTGCCCATCCCCGGTGGCGCGTTCGACCTCATCCCAGTGGAGCACTCGACCGACGACCCGAACGGACAGACCGGCGAACTGGTCTACCGCGGCGCTGGCGTGATGATGGGTTACGCGCACACCCCCGACGACCTCGCGACGGGCCACACCGTCGAGGCCCTTCGCACGGGCGACCTCGCGCGTCGGTGCCCCGACGGCCTCTACGAGGTGGTCGGCCGCATCAGCCGATTCGTGAAGCTCTACGGCCTCCGCATCGACCTGCAACGCGTCGAGACCGCCCTGCAGAACGCCGGGGTGACGGCGATCTGCGCCGAGGGCGACGGTGCCCTGCTGGTGGCGGCGACCGACCGTCCCGCGGGTTGCGACGTCGCACTCGTCGCCGCCAACGCCTCGGGGCTTCCCCGCTCGGCCGTCCGCGTTCTCGACGTCGACGAGATCCCGAGGCTGCCGTCGGGCAAACCCGACCTTCTCGGCGTCCGCGCGCTGGCCGATCGCACCGCGGCGACGGAGCGAGACGCCGCGGACCTTCGCGTCCTGTTCGCCGACGTCCTTCACCTCGACGCCGCGTCAATCGACCCGCGGGCCAGTTTCGTCGACCTCGGCGGGAACTCGCTGTCCTACGTGGCGATGTCGGTGCGGCTCGAACGCGCGCTCGGCCATTTGCCCGCCGACTGGCCGCGGCTGCCGCTGCGCGACCTGGAGGCCACCAAGAGAAGCCGCCGGTGGTGGGGCACCACGCTGGAGACCAGCGTCGCGCTGCGGGCCGTCGCCATCGTCCTCGTCGTCGGCTCACACGCCGGGCTGTACACGCTGTGGGGCGGGGCCCACGTACTGCTCGGCATCGCCGGCTACAACTTCGGACGGTTCTGCCTGACCCCGTTGCCCCACGCCCAACGCGTCAGGCACCTGGTGAGCACCATCGCGTGGATCGCCGGGCCCGCGGTCGCCTGGGTGGCGATCGCATTGGTGATCACCGACGACTACACCGCGTCGAATCTGCTGCTGGCCAACAAGTTCCTCGGCCCCGACGACAGCATGACGGCAGGCAGACTGTGGTTCGTCGAAGTCGTGGTCTGGGTTCTGGTGGCGTTGGCACTGGTGTGCGCGACGCCGATCGCCGACCGGCTGGAACGGCGTCGGCCGTTCGCGTGGGCGTGTGCGTTCGTGGCAGTGGCTTTGGCGGTCCGCTTCGACGGTTTCGGCATGGGCCGCGAGGCGTGGTTCACCGTGCTCGCCTTCTGGTTCTTCGCCATCGGCTGGGCGGCGTCGAAGGCCACGACCGTTTGGCAGCGTGCCGCCGTCACCGCGATGCTCGCCGTCGGCATCGTCGGCTACTTCGGGAACCCGAACCGAGAACTGCTGGTGTTCACCGGCTTGGCGTTGCTGATCTGGCTGCCCGCCATCCGCTGCCCGTCGGCGTTCACCGTGGCGGCGGGCGTCCTCGCCGAGGCGTCGCTCCTGATCTACCTGGTGCACTACCAGGTGTATCCGCTATTCGGGGAGCACCGCCTGCTTGGCGTCGTCGCATCCCTCGTCGTTGGGGTGGTGTTGACGATGCTGCTGACCATGGCGCGCAGACGGATTCGCCTCGTCGGCGCTCGGCCGGTCGGCTCGCGGGTTATTGCTCCCGCTCGGCGATGAGGCCCTCCTGCACCACGGTCGCCGCGATGCCGCCGTCCGCCCCGAGCAGACTTCCGGTGATGACGCCACGACCGCGCGCCGCCGCGGGCGACCTGGTCTCCAACAAGTTCCACCGGTCGGCGCGCACCGGTCGGTGAAACCAGATCGACGAGTCCGTGGTGCCGCTGCGATGGGTGCGGGCGACCATCGAGTGGCCGTGCACCTGCAGGGCGGGGTCGATCATGTAGACGTCGCACACGTATGCCGCGATCACGTCGTGCAGCAGTGGGTCCTCGGGAACCGGCACCAGGACCCGCCACCACAGCCGTCTGACGAACTCCCCCGCCGACCGGTCGTCGACGACGCGAATGTCGATCTCGTCCAACGGCATCGACGGCGCGGGCCCCGGTGGCCCGGTTCGCGGCAAGGTCTCGGGATCCTCCGGAAGCGCAGCCGCGTGACCATGCTCCGGGCCGGGCAGCGGAAGCGAAAACGAGACGGTGGCCGCCGTGATCACGCGGCCCGCCTGCCGCGACACCACCCGCCGGGCCGAGGCGGTCCGGCCGTCGAAGACGCGCTCCACGGAGTAGTCGACGTCGTCGCCGGCCTCGCCGCCGCGCAGAAACTGCAGATGCATGTTGACGGGCCGCTTGGCGGGCTCGACCGTGCGGGCGGCGGCCGCCAACGACTGTCCCATGAACTGACCGCCGAACGCGCGCTTGCCCTCGGGCCCGCTGGCAGCGCCGATCCACGAATCCTCGGAATCGCCCGACCCGACGTCGAGCAGTCGCAGTAGCGCGCTCACGAGACGGTGCCCGCCTCGGTCAGCCGGCGAATCTCGTCCTCCGACAAGCCAAGCCGGCCCCGAAGTACCTCGGCGGTGTGGTCGCCGAGCGCGGGCGCCGGCACCGCGGGCCGGTAGGCGCCGTCGACCTGCAGTGGCAGCCCTGGCGCCAAATGGGTCCCGATGCGCGGCTGGGCGAGTGCGCTGAACAACGGGTTGTCGGTCACCTTCGGGTCACTCGCGGTCTCCGCGAACGTGCGGTAGCGCTCCCACAGCACCGACGTGGTCGACAGCGCGGTGCCGATCTCCTCGGCGGTGTGATCGGTGAACCACACCGTGAACAATCCCGTCAGCGCGTCGCGGTGGCGATACCGCTGCCCCTCGTCGCCGAAATCGGCGCCGAGCGCATCACCAAGCGCGGCAACGGCCTTGGTCGTACCCGTCAGCTCGGCCAGATCGCGGAAGTGCCGCCCGGTGAGCGCGACGACCATGAACGACACCCCGTCGCCGCTGACGAACGTCTGGCCATACTGCCCGTAGATCGAGTTGCCGATGCGCTCGCGCGCCACCCCGTTGACCATCACCTCGGTCAAGAAACTCAGATTGCCCGCCGTGGCCAGGGCGACGTTCTCCAGGGGTATGCCGACGCGCTGCCCCTCCCCGGTGGCGTCGCGGTGGCGCAGGGCGGCCGTCACCGCCAGCGCCACGTACAGCCCGCAGGCGATGTCCCAGGCGGGCAGCACGTGGTTCACGGGGCCGCCGGATTCCGGTGACCCCGTCACCAACGGAAAGCCGACCCCGGCGTTGACGGTGTAGTCGACCCCGGTACCGCCGTCGGCCCGCCCCGACACCTCGACGTGAATGAGGTCGGGCCGGAGCTTCACCAGCTCCTCGTACGAATGCCATTGCCGCCCGGCAACATTGGTGATCAGAATGCCGCAGTCGACGACGAGCCGGGTGATCAGCTCCTGCCCGGCGGCGGACCGGACGTCCACCGCCGCGGACAGCTTGCCCTTGTTCAGCCCGGCCCAGTAGATGCTCTCCCCGTCGGCGGTCACGGGCCACCGGTGATAGTCGGCGGCGCCGCCGACGGGGTCGACGCGGATCACCTCGGCGCCCAGCTGGGCCAGCGTCATGCCGCCCAGCGGCACCGCGACGAAACTGGAGATCTCGACGATCCGCACTCCGGCCAACGGCCTGGCGGCATCCCGAAAGGTCACGGTCAGATGAGCTCGACGGCGTCGGCGATGGAGTCGAGAACCCGGCTGGGCCGGAACGGGTACTTCTGGATGTCGGCCACGGCCGTCGACCCGGTGAGCACCAGGATGGTCTCCAACCCGGCCTCGATGCCTGCGACGACGTCGGTGTCCATCCGGTCCCCGACCATGAAGGTGCTCTCCGAGTGCGCCTCGATGCGGTTGAGCGCGCTGCGGAACATCATCGGGTTGGGCTTGCCGACGAAGTACGGCTCCCGGCCGGTGGCCTTGGTGATGAGCGCCGCGACGGAACCGGTGGCGGGCGTCGGCCCCTCCGCCGACGGACCGGTGACGTCGGGGTTGGTGGCGATGAAGCGGGCGCCGCCACCGATGAGGCGGATGGCCTTGGTGATCGCTTCGAACGAATACGTCCGCGTTTCGCCGAGGACCACGAAGTCGGGTCCGGTGTCGGTGAGTGTGTAGCCCACCTCGTGCAACGCCGTCGTCAGGCCGGCCTCGCCGATGACGTAGGCGGACCCGCCGGGCAACTGGTCGTGCAGGAACGCGGCGGTCGCAAGGGCCGAGGTCCAGATCGCCTCCTCCGGCACTTCGAGGCCGGAGCGCAGCAGTCTGGCCGCGAGGTCGCGCGGGGTGAAGATCGAGTTGTTGGTCAGCACCAGGAAGGGCCGCTTCTTCTCCGCGAGTCGCTGAAGGAACTCGGCGGCGCCCGGTAGGGCACGTTCCTCGTGGACGAGGACGCCGTCCATGTCGGTCAGCCAGGACTCCGGTGTAGATCGCATCGCCTCAGCGTACGACGACGCCGCTCCGTTCCCGAGGCGCCCCGAAGGTCGCCCGGTGCGACGGCGGCTGGCGGCCGTCGACGTCGGTGATGCCGTAGCGCATCGCCAGCTCGGCGCCGATCACGGTCTGACCGGTGAGTTCGCCGAGCCGCGGATCGCGCCACAGCGCGTCGACGAGGTACCCGGTGAATTCGGGTGTCTCGGCGTGCTTGGCCGTCTCGGCGAGCGCGTCGGGATGCCCCGCGAAGGCGCTGCGGAACTTCTCGGTCAGCAGGATGCCCATCCAGATCGACAGGGTCGTCACGCCGGTGCCCTCGAAGTCGACCGCCATGTCGGCGGCCATCTTGTCGACGCCCGCCTTCTGCGCGCCGTATGCAGGACCGTGCATGTACACCACCGAACCCGGCGACGACGTGAACACGATCAACCCGCGGCGGTGCGGCACCATCAGCCGCGCGGCGTGCCACGACGCGACGTAGGCCGAGCGCAGCCCGACGTCGAGCACGTCGCCCAGCTCGAGTGGCTTGTCCCAGAACGGTTTCGACGAGGTCAGCCGATCGCTGATCGCCGCGGCGTTGTTGACCAGCAGGTCGAGCGCGCCACATTCGTCGGCCACCCGCTCGAACAGGGCGGCGACCTGGGCGTCGTCGCGGTGGTCGACGGTGACCGCGACGCTGCCGTCGCCGAGGTCCGTCACGGTCCGCCCGGTCAGGTAGACCCGCCATCCCGCCGACAGCAGCGCGGTGGCGATGCCCCGGCCGGCACCCCGGCTGGCCCCGGTGACGACCGCGACGGGGGGTCGCTCCTCGGCGCTCATGGTCAGTCGGGGAGTCGCAGCTCGGGCTTCTCGACCTCTTCGATGTTCACGTCCTTGAACGTGATCACCCGGACCTGCTTGACGAAGCGGGCCGGTCGGTACATGTCCCACACCCACGCATCGGCCAGGCGCAGCTCGAAGTAGACCTCGCCGTCGGCGTTGCGCGGCACCAGCTCGACGCTGTTCGCGAGGTAGAACCGGCGCTCGGTCTCCACGACGTAACTGAACTGCCCCACGATGTCCTTGTATTCGCGGTACAGCGAGAGCTCCATCTCGGTTTCGTACTTCTCGAGATCTTCGGCACTCATCGGTTCAGTGGTCCTTCGTTCGGTGTGACGTACATCTTTCCTCAGCCGATTTCGGCATGCTGCCCGGCCTCCCCAACCGACACCCGACGCACGTTGACGAACGAGAATCGGTGCTCGCTGCAGGGACCCCGCTCGGCCAAGGCCGCGGTGTGAAACGGCGTGCTGTACCCCTTGTGGACGGCGAAGCCGTACCCGGGATGGCTCGACTCCATCTGCACCATCAGCCGGTCCCTGCTGACCTTGGCGAGCACGCTGGCGGCCGCGATGCAGGCCGCCGCGGCGTCACCGCCAACCACCGGCAGCGACGGCATCGGCAACCCCGGCACCCGAAAGCCGTCACTCAGAACGTATCCCGGCCGAAGCGACAGCCCAGCCACCGCGCGGCGCATGCCCTCGATGTTGGCGACGTGAACCCCTCGCCGGTCGACTTCCGTCGACGGGATGAAGACCACGTGGTACGCCAACGCGTAACGCCGGATCAACGGGAAGAGACGTTCGCGTTCGCGCTCGTTGAGCTTCTTGGAGTCGTCGAGGGCGGCCAGGCTCTCCAACCGATTGGGCCCAAGCACGCAGGCCGCGACGACGAGCGGCCCAGCGCATGCGCCCCGCCCCACCTCGTCGACGCCGGCCACCGGACCCAACCCACCCCGGTAGAGCGCGGATTCGATCGTGCGCAACCCCGCGGACTTGCGGATGACGGCTCGAGGCGGCCAGGTCGCCGGCAAGAGGGCTCCTACTGCGAGGTCTGCGGGTTGACGGCCGAGACGCTGCCCCAGCGACCGGGCGGCCAGGCGATGAAGCGCGCCTTGCCGATCACGTTGTCGACGGGAACCGTGCCTGCCATCGGGTCACCGGTGCACAGCAGACCCTTCTGGGCGTCCGCAGGCAGGTTGGTGCAGTGGGCGCGCGAGTCGGCCGAGTGCGTGCGGTTGTCCCCCATCACCCACAACCGGTTCTCCGGCACCTTCACCGGACCGAACTCGTTGCCGAGGCAGGGGTAGATCGACGGATCGGCCATCATCGTGTTGACGTCGAGGTACGGCTCGTTGAGCTTCTTGCCGTCGACGGTCAGCCCGGTGGCGGCCCGGCACTCAACCGTTTGGCCGCCGACCGCGATCACGCGCTTGACGAGGTCGTTCTCATCAGGAGGCACGAAGCCGATGAACGACAACGCGTTCTGCAGGTAGCGGATCGGGGTGCTGTCGGAACGGATTGACTTGTAGCCGATGTTCCAGGCAGGCGGCCCCTTGAAGACGATGACGTCGCCCGGCTCCGGCGTCGAGAAGTCGTAGGTGACCTTGTCGACCATGATCCGATCGCCGACGCAGCCGGCGCAGCCGTGCAACGTCGGCTCCATCGACTCGGACGGAATCAGGTACGGCCGGGCGATGAACGTGAGCATCACGTAGTACAGGACCAGCGCGATGCTCAGAAGGATCGCGGCTTCGCGGACGGCGCCGCGCTTCTTCGGCGGATCCTCGTCGTGATCGACGATGTCTCGATCGGCGGCGTCGGGGGCCTCGGGGGATCCGGTCACGCCATCAGAGTAGTCAGCGCGGCGCTCGGCGCCGCGCTGCTCGGGGTCCAACCGTCACACCCGTCCGGGCGTACCGCCGGCGACGATCAGCGCTTTTCCTTGATCTTGGCCTTCTTGCCACGCAGTTCGCGCAGGTAGTACAGCTTCGCGCGACGCACGTCACCGCGGGTGACGACGTCGATGTGGTCGATGTTCGGGGAGTGCAGCGGGAAGGTGCGCTCGACGCCGACGCCGTAGCTCTCCTTGCGCACGGTGAAGGTCTCCCGGACTCCGCCGCCCTGCCTACGCAGCACGACGCCCTTGAAGACCTGGACGCGCTCCTTGGAACCCTCGATGACCTTCACGTGAACGTTCACGGTGTCGCCAGGACCAAAGGCTGGGATGTCGTCGCGCAGCGACGGCTGGTCGATGAAGTCCAGGGTGTTCATCGGTGACACTTCCTCGTGGTTCGGATCATGTGATCGTGATCTCGGTTGCGGCCGTTGGCGTCACGTCGACGTGCGACGTGTCACCGGACCGTGGTCTTCGCGCTTCTCGCACCAGGTGGGGACGACTCATCCCCGCCGTGCGTAGGCAACTGCTCGATTGTGCCAGATGGGGCGAGTAACGGCGAAATCCTGAGCCGTTGAGCACCGACTCTTCCAGACCGCGCGGTCTCCGCTGCGGACGCGGCCCGCATCCACAACGGTTAGGGTAGGTACACATTTCCACCGCAATCGTCCGCCGCAATCGTCCAGGGAGGGCCATGTTCCGGCAGCCGTCCAAGCTGCTGATGGTCACTGCGCTCACGGCGACGGTCGTCACGGTCGCCTCGGGCTGCGAGGCCAAGGTGTACGGCACCCCACCAGCACCCGCCTCGCCGGCACTCACCGTCGTCGCTCCACTGGGCAGCATGGCACCCCTGCCCGAGGCCCCGCCCGACGAGCCGGCCGCCGCGTTCAGCGGGCTCGAGATGCGCGAACGGCAGGCCACCACCGCCGCCGCGGCCGACGGGGCCGACATCACGGCCTTGGTCCTTGACCGCAACACCGGGCAGATGGTGTCCAACGGAAACTCGACGACCATCGCGATCGCCTCGGTGGTCAAGCTCTTCATCGCCGACGATCTGCTGCTCCAGGTGTCCAAGGGACAGACCACCCTCTCCCCCGAGGATCACGTCAACTTCGACCGGATGCTGCGCCAGTCCGACGACAGCGCGGCCGAGGTCTTCTGGAATCGCAGCGGAGGCAACGCGATCGTCACGCGCGTCGCGGCCCGGTACGGGTTGGCGTCGACGCGACCGCCGAGCAACGGTCGGTGGTGGAACACCATCAGCACCGCGGCCGACCTGGTGCGCTACTACGACATGATGATGTCCGGCACCGGCGGCCTCCCGCCCGAGCAAGCCAGCGTCATCCTCGCCAACCTGGCGCAGTCGGCCCCGCTGGCGCTGGACGGCACCCAACCGGGAGGCGTGTACCCGCAGCGGTTCGGCATTCCCGACGGTTTGTTCGCCGAACCCGTAGCGGTCAAGCAAGGTTGGATGTGCTGCATCGGCTCCGACTGGATGCATCTGTCGACCGGCGTGATCGGGCCGGACCGCCGCTACGTCATGGTGATCGCGTCGATGCAGGCCGCCAATTCCGCCACCGCACGCGAGACCATCACTGAGGCCGTCAAGACGATGTTCCCCGGCGGCCGCATCTAGGCCCCGTCTAGTTGTCGGCCAACAAATCTGGTCGGCGTTCGCGGGTGCGCTGCAACGACTGCTCGCGACGCCACGCGGCCACCTTGCCGTGGTTCCCGGACAGCAGCACGGGCGGCACGTCGAGCCCGCGCCAGCTGGGCGGCCTGGTGTAGCTGGGGCCCTCGAGCAGCCCGTCAGAGTGCGAATCGTCTTGGTGGGAAACGGGATTGCCGAGTACGTCGGGAAGAAGTCGGACGACGGCCTCGATCATGACCAGGGTTGCGGATTCCCCGCCGGCCAGGACGTAGTCGCCGATGGACACCTCCTCGACGCGCATCCTGCGTGCCGCGTCGTCGACCACCCGCTGGTCGATGCCCTCGTAGCGGCCGCACGCGAAGACCAGATGCGCTTCGGTGCTCCACCGCTGCGCGTCGGCCTGCCGGAAGGGCCGACCCGCCGGGGTCGGAACGACGAGAAGCGTGTCGGGCGTGCAGACTTCGTCGAGAGCCTCACCCCACACGGGTGCCTTCATGACCATGCCGGGGCCGCCACCGTACGGAGAGTCGTCCACCGAG
This sequence comes from Mycolicibacterium hodleri, assembly GCA_006864685.1. GTDB lineage: Bacteria > Actinomycetota > Actinomycetes > Mycobacteriales > Mycobacteriaceae > Mycobacterium > Mycobacterium hodleri_B. The sequence continues at coordinate 17,775 of VIFX01000029.1, forward strand.
TGGTGCACGTCGTAGGTCCAGCGCCGAAGGTCGTGGACGGCTATCTCGATGATGCCGTTGTCGATTGCCTTGCCGGGCAACGACTGCCGCAGCGGGTCGAGATAATCGGGAAAGATGGTGAGGACGTCAACACGCATGGCGTCGCACTAGATCGAGTCCAAGTCCAGCAGGCCCTCGGGCGGGTCGATCTCGACGACACCGTCCTCCAGAGACACCGCGGTCACGATGGCGCCGACGAACGGGACCAGAATCTCCGGACCGTCGCCTTCGGTGGGACGCACCGCCAGGATCTCCCCCGCCGCGGTGTGCAGCACCTCGGCGACGGTGCCCACGTCCAACCCGGCCGTGGTGCGCACCCGGAGACCCTCTAGTTGATGGTCGTAGAACTCGTCGGGGTCCTCGATGGGCGGCAGATCCGCCACGTCGACGACGAACAGGCTGCCGCGCAACGCATCTGCGGCGTCACGGCTCGCGACGCCCTCCAGCCGCACCAGCAGGCGCCCGCTGTGTTCGCGCATCGAGTCGACGACGAGTCGTCGCTCCGTCTTGTCGCGCGCCCTGGCCCGAAGGGTGCTCCCCGGCGCGAAGCGCTCGTAGGGGTCGTCGGTCCGGACGTCGACGACGACCTCGCCGCCGATGCCGTGCGCCTTGACGACACGTCCGACGACGAGGTCCATGATCGAGTCGCCTACTGGGCTTCTACTGATCCGTGTCCACCACGTCGACGCGGATGCCGCGGCCGCCGATGCCGGCGACCAACGTCCGCAGCGCCGTCGCGGTGCGGCCACCACGGCCGATGACCTTGCCGAGGTCGTCGGGGTGCACATGCACCTCGACGGTGCGCCCACGACGATTGGTCACCAGGTCGACCCTGACGTCATCGGGGTTGTCGACGATGCCACGCACCAGGTGCTCGACGGCGTCGACGACGACAGTGCTCATTCGGTGGCGGCGTCGGCGACTGCGGCGTCGGCGGGTGCCTCGGCGACCTCAGCAGTCGGCGCGGCGTCGTCGGCCTTCTTGGCGGGCGCCTTCTTCTTCTTGGCCGTGGTCGCGTCACCCGTGGGGGCGTCGTCGGCGGCGGCGAGAGCGGCGTTGAACAGGTCCAGCTTGCTGACCTTGGGCTCCTTGACCCGCAGGGTGCCCTCGGCGCCCGGCAGGCCCTTGAACTTCTGCCAGTCACCGGTGATCTTCAGCAGCGCGAGGACGGGCTCGGTGGGCTGCGCGCCCACGCTCAGCCAGTACTGCGCACGCTCGGAGTCGATCTCGATGAAGCTGGGATCTTCCTTCGGGTGGTACTTGCCGATGACCTCGATGGCGCGACCGTCGCGGCGGTTACGCGCGTCGGCGACCGAGATGCGGTACTGGGGGTTGCGAATCTTGCCGAAGCGGGCGAGCTTGATCTTGACAGCCATGTGAAACGACTTCTCCTGTGATTGCCACGCTGGCAATTCAGCGACGCGGGCGGATTGCCCGGTCCGGTTTTGCCTTGCGTGTGTGACCGACGGGCAGCGCATCGAGCGAGTGGCAGAAGCCAGATCTCGCGTCGAACCGGGGTCGCCCGTCAGACAGCCGCCCATTCTGCCAGACCGCGCCCCATCGGCGGAAATCGCGTCAGACGATGCGGTCGAAGCACTTCGTCTCGACGCGCCGCGTCATGCGCCACCCGTCCCCCGTGCGGATGAACTCGTCGTCGTACCAGAGCCCGCAGAACAGGATCTGGCCGTCGTCGCCGAGCTTCATCGGGTTGAAGCACAGAATTCGGGACTTCGCGGTGTCGCCCGAGACCCGGACGTCGAAGTTGCCGATCAGATGCGAGTACGCCGGGAAGTTCGGCAGCACCTCGGAGAGCCACTTCTTCACGTCCGGAAAGGCGCCGTCGATTCCGCCCATTGCGCGGTAGTCGATGTAGGCGTCCGAGGTGAACACCCGATCCAGGTCGTCGAACCGCCGCGTGTCGATCGCGGTGGAGTAGTCGACCAGGAGCTGTTGGATTTCGAGGCGGTCGGAGATCTCTTCCAGACTCAGCATGGGTTCGATTGAACACCTCGCCCCGGTGTCAGGCCTGCGGACCCTCCGACGGCGGCCAGTGCTCCCCCGGCGACACGTCGCCCGGCTCGGTGTGGTCGCCACGGGACAGCGGCACCCACTGCTCGCTGGGGGCGGGCTGCATCGACGACGGGAAGTCGCGGAGCTTGCCAGAGGGCTTGGCGTCCCACGCCTCGAACGTCAGCGGCGTCTCGAGCCAGCTCTCCAGCAGCAGGTAGCAGGCCTCCAGCGAATCGAGGTGGCTGCGCTCCCAGCCGTGGCTGCCGTCCAACCCGAACGCGACCAGCGCCGCCCTGGTGTTGGCACCCGCCTCGATCGCCGCCGCCGCATCCGACCGGTAGAACCGAAAGATGTCCCGCGCGTGGGCGATTCCCTTCTCCTTGGCCAGGCGGAGCAGGTTTCGCGTCAGGTGGTAGTCGAAGGGCCCGTGCAGGTCGGCCATCGGGATGGTGACGCCGTGCTCGAGCGAGTGCTGACCTGGCGCGCAGACGGCGTTGTCGACCGACACCAGCTCGGCGACGTCCGGCGGCAGCCCACTGCTGGCGCCGTGCCCGACCTCTTCGGTGATGGTCACCATGATCGTGGTGCGGTGGGGCAGCACCACCTCGTTGGCCATCACCTTCTTCGCCAGCGCCAGGGCGACGGCGACACCCGCTTTTCCGTCGAGGTGACGCGAGACGATGAAGCCGTCCTCGGTGAGTTCCGGGCTGGTGATGAACGCGACGAAGTCGCCGACGTTGAGCCCGATCTTCACCAGGTCCTCACGGGTCGACACGTTGCGGTCGACACGGACCTCCACGTGCTCCCAGTCGGTGATCTGGGTGTCGATCTCGTCACCGTAGGCATGCCCAGAAGCCTTGAGCGGCATGACCGTACCGGTGATGAAGTCGTCGCTGTCGTCGGTGAAGATGCGCACCCGGGCGCCGGCGGCGAAGCGCGCCGAGAAGGTGCCGACCGGAATCAGCTCGAGGCGCCCGTTGTCCTTGAGGTCGCGGACCATGCAGCCGATGGTGTCGGCGTGCACGACGATCGCCCGGTCGGTGGTGGCCGACTTTCCTGGAAGTTCCGCGGTCAGCGCGCCGCGGCGGGTCAGCGTGAACGGCACGCCGAGCTCGTCGAAGATGCCACCGATCAACTGCATCACCGCGTCCGTCCGGCCCGAAGGGCTGGGGGTCTGCAGCAGGGCGAGCAGCGTGTCGACCATCCAGCTGCGGTCGTCGGCGCTCATCCGTGCGGCGGTGGTGGTCGCGAGGTCAGTCAAGGTTGCCTTCCAAGTTCGTGGGTCTCGTGCATCGTCGGGCCGGGAGCTTAGCGACGTCAATCCTGCGCGTCATGCCCGGGGACGGGGGTGGGCTGCCAGGCCCACGGCGTCGCGGCGGTACGGGGAAAGAGCAGGTCCACGAACGCCTGCGCCGTCGGCCGGGGTTCGTGGTTGGCCAGCCCAGGGCGTTCGTTCGCCTCGATGAAAACGTACTCGTCGCCGTCGACGGATGGCACGATCAGGTCGATCCCCGTGACCGGGATGCCGATCGCGTCGGCCGCGTCGACTGCGACCTTGGCGAGTGTCGGATTCAGGTCGTCCGTGACGTCGCGGATGGTGCCGCCGGTGTGCAGATTCGCCGTGCGCCGCACCGTGAGCCGCTCGTTGAGCGGCAGCACGTCGTCGAGGTCGAAGCCCGCCTCGCGGACGGTCTCGACGGTGAGGTCGTCGACGGGGATCACCGACTCGCCATGGGTGGCGGCAGCCCGGCGACGGCTCTGCGCCTCGACGAGTTGCCGGATGGAGTGGTCACCGCTGCCGACGACCTCGGGCGGACGTCGCAGCGCCGCGGCGATCACCTTGCCGTTGATGACGACGATGCGCAGATCCTCACCGGGACAGAGCTCTTCGAGCAGGACGTCGGGGCACTGCTCGGCGGCGAACTCGACGGCGCGGTCCAGGTCCTCGGGCCGCGTCACGCCGACGGTGATACCCGCTCCCTGTTCGCCGCGGACCGGCTTCACCACCACCGAGCCCACCTCCCTGAGGAACTCGTGGTCCTCGTCGGAGAAGGTGACCGAATGCCCCTTGGGCACCCTGATTCCCGCTTCGGCGACGACGCGGCGGGCAACGCGCTTGTCGTCGCACCGACTCATCGCGACGGCGTTGGTGAGTTCGGACAGCGACTCCCGCGTCACGACGCTGGTGCCGCCGTGGGTGAGCTTCAGGTAGCCGCCCTTGGCGTCGAGCACCTGAACGGCGATGCCCCGCAGGATCGCTTCGTCGGCGATGATGCGGGCGTACGGGTTGAGCTGCGAGAGTTCCTCTTCGGATTTGGCTGGCGCGAAGAGCTTTTCGTTGATCGCGTTCTTGCGCTTGACGCCGAGGACCGGGACGCGGATGAAGCCCATTCGCTCGTACAGCGCGATCGCGCCTTCGTTGTCGTGCAGCACCGACAGGTCCATCTGATGGCGTCCGCGCCGGATGAATTCCTCGATGAGCGACCGGACGAGCAGTCCCCCGACCCCCGGCCGGGACAGCGTCGGGTCCACCGCGAGACACCAGAGGCTGGAACCGTTCTCCTCGTCGCCGAACAGTTGAGCGTGGTCGATTCCGGTGACGGTGCCGACGACGGCGCCAGTGTCGTCGTCGGTGACCACCAGGTACACCATGTGCGGTTCGTTCTGGCTGTTGTTCCACATCAGGTCGACGTCGGCGGGGACCATGCGGCACTGCAGGTAGATCTGGTTGATGGAGGCGCAGTCCTCGACCGTCGCCACCGGGCGCACCGACAGACCGGGAACCGGGGCGGGCTCGTAGTCCAACGGCTTCGTCAGATCGACCCGGTAGGTGAAGCTCGGGTCGATGAAGAACTCCTGCGGGTGCATGGCGACGAAGACGTGCGGGGCGTCGAGGTACATCCCGATGTCGCGCCGCCCACTCGCTTCGGCGCGGAGTGCGGTGCCGAACTGGTCGGGGTCCTCACACGTCTGCCCGAAGACCAGGCGTCCCCAGCCGAGGTCCTGGATGACCGTCATGGTCACTTGACCCCGTCGACGTGGCGGGCCAGCCAGAGTTCCAACAAACCGATCTGCCACAACGGGTTTCCGCGCAGCGGCGTCAGGTTCCCGTTGGGGTCGGCAAGCATCCGGTCGACCGCGGCGGGCGCGAAGAGGCCACGGTCGCGGGCGGCGGAACTCTGCAAGGCGTCCTTCACCAGGTCGAGGTACGGCCCCTGGAGGTGTTTGAGCGCGGGCACCGGGAAGTACCCCTTCGGCCGGTCGATGACCTCGTGCGGGATCACCTTGCGGGCGGCCTCCTTCAGGACGCCCTTGCCGTCGTAGGCCGTCTTGAGCTCCGGTGGGCACGTCGCGGCGAGCTCGACGAGCTCGTGGTCGAGGAACGGCACGCGGCCCTCCAATCCCCACGCCATCGTCATGTTGTCGACGCGCTTGACCGGGTCGTCGACGAGCATCACCGTGGTGTCCAGCCGCAGGGCCCGGTCGGTCGCGGTGGCGGCGCCGGGGTGGGCGAAGTGGTCGCGGACGAACTCACCGGCGACGTCGGCGTCGAGGTGCCATGCGGGAGAAAGCAATTCGTTCAGACCAGCGTGGTCGCGGTCGAAGAACGCCGTGCGGTAGCGCCCGAGCGCGGCGTCGACGTCGTCGTTCGCGGCGTGCGCCATCGGCGGGTACCAGTGGTAGCCGGCGAAGATCTCGTCGGCGCCCTGCCCGGACTGCACCACCTTGACGTGCTTGCTGACCTCTTGGGACAGCAGGTAGAACGCGACGCAGTCGTGGCTCACCATCGGTTCGCTCATCGCGCCGATGGTGTCGGTCAGCGCAGGCAGCATGCGGGCGGTGTCGATGCGGATCTGATGGTGGTCGGTGCCGTAGTGCCTGGCGATGACGTCGGAGTACTTGAACTCGTCGCCCTCCTCGCCACCGGCGGCCTCGAAGCCGATGGAGAAGGTCGCCAGCCCGTGCTGGCCCGCCTCAGCGAGCAGCCCGACGATCAGGCTGGAGTCCAGACCACCGGACAGCAGACACCCGACGGGCACGTCGGCGACGAGGCGGCGTTCGACCGCCGTCCTGAGTGAGCCGAGGATCGCGTCCTGCCAGTCGGCCTCCGACCAGTTGGCGCGTTCGGCGGAGCGCTCGAACACCGGCTCCCAGTACGTGTGCGTGGTCCTCGAGCCGTCGGGTTCGATGCGCATGATGGTGCCCGGTTCGAGCTTGCGGACGCCCTTGAGGATCGTCCGCGGCGCGGGCACGACGGAGTGGAAGCTCAGGTAGTGGTTCAGCGCGACCGGATCCAGGTCGGTGTCCACCCCGCCGGCGGCCACCAGGGCAGGCAGTGACGATGCGAAGCGGATGGCGCCCGTTCCGCCCCCTTCGTCGACCTCGCTCCAGTAGAGGGGCTTGACGCCGAGGCGGTCACGGGCCAGCACGACCCGTCCGGTGGTCGTTTCGGCGACCGCGAAGGCGAACATCCCCTTGAGGTGGTCCACGACGCGTTCACCCCACTCGCGGTAGCCCTTGAGAATGACCTCGGTGTCGCTGTGGGAGAAGAAGCGGTGGCCCTTGCCAAGGAGCTCGCGCCTGAGCTCGGGATAGTTGTAGATGCACCCGTTGAACGCGACGGTGAGGCCGAGTTCCGGGTCGTGCATGGGCTGGTGGCCGCTGGTGGACAGGTCGATGATCGCCAGCCGGCGATGACCGAAGGCCACTCCGCCGCTTGACCAGGCTCCGCCGCCGTCGGGACCGCGGGGCACCATGCAGTCCGTCATTGCGCCGATGGCAGCAAGATCGGCCGGGCGGCCTTTGGCGATTTCGCCGGCAATGCCACAAATGGTGATCGACTCCTCGGTGTTTTAGCGAGTGAATTGGGGGTATGCGAGCGCGGCCTGTTTAGCCCAATTGCGCCGCCGTCAAACACCACCGTGGCCCGGCTCACCCCTGCGGCGGTCAGTAGGCTGATCCTCCATGGCTCGGCTCCTTGGCGCTATCGCGATCTTCGTCGCGACGCTTCTCCCCGTATCTACGGTGCTCGCTTCTCCCCACGCGGTAGCCGACTCGGACGTCACCCCGGCCGGGGCAGCCCAGATTCCGGCCGGACCCGCGCCGGCCTGGATCGTCGCCGACCTCGACTTCGGCCGGATCCTCGCCGGCCACGACGAATACGTCACCCATCCGCCCGCCAGCACGATCAAGGTGCTGTTGTCGCTGGTCGTGCTGGACGAGCTGCCGCTGGACGCCACGATCGTCGCCGACGCGGACGACGCCACGGCGGAGTGCAACTGCGCCGGAGTGACGGCAGGCCGCGTCTACACCACCAAGGAGCTGCTCGACGGGCTGCTGCTGGTCTCGGGCAACGACGCCGCCAACACCCTGGCGCACATGCTCGGTGGCACCGACGTGGCCGTGGCCAAGATGAACGCGAAGGCGCTGCAACTCGGCGCCACCGGGACCCGGGCCGGCTCTCCGTCCGGCCTGGACGGACCAGGCATCGACGGCTATACGACACCGCACGACTTGGCCGTCCTGTTCCGTGCGGCGCTGGAGAACCCGGTGTTCACCGCGATCACGTCATCTCCCACCGCGACGTTCCCCGGCGCCAACGGGCCCGTCACGCTGGTCAACCAGGACGAGCTGTTGGGCCGCTACCCGGGCATGCTCGGCGGCAAGACCGGTTTCACCGACCCCGCCCGCAAGACGTTCGTCGGGGCAGCCGCGCGCGACGGCCGGCGTCTGGTGGTCGCCATGATGTACGGCCTCGTCGTCGAGGGTGGGCCGACGTATTGGGATCAGGCCTCCGGCCTGCTCGACTGGGGCTTCGCTCAGGACGGGTCGGCGGGGATCGGCACGCTGTAGAACGCCGTGCTCCTATCTCTGCCAAGGGTTGGTCGGCAGGGGCATCGCAAACTCAGCCCCGCCCGAACCCGCTAGACGAAAGCGATGTCGGACCCCCCATCTACAATCGAACACATGAGCGAATGGAGTGCGTCGGCGGCGTTGCTGCAGCGGATGTGCTCCGCCGCGCGGGCCGAGGCCTGCGCCGCCGCCGAACGACTCGTCGCCATCGGTGAGCTGGTGTCACTGCGGCTGGCCCAGGACGCCGGAGCCACCGAGCTGTGGGTCGTCGACGCCACCGACGCAGTCACCCTGGAAGTCGCCGCCGCCCTGGGCATCAGCCGCGACCTGGCCGCCAGCCACGTCCGCTACGCCCACGCCCTGCGGTTCTGCCTACCCCGGCTGGGGCGGGCGTTCATCGCCGGCGACGTCGACGAAGCAGTCTTCCGGGCCTGTGTGTTCCGTACCGGGCTGATCGTCGACGACACCACCCTGGCCATGGTCGACGCCGAACTGGCGATCAGCGCCCCGCGCTGGGGGTCGTGCAGCCGTGCCCAACTCGCCGCGCGCATCGACCGGGTGATCGCGAAAGTGGACCTGGACGCGGTGCGGCGCCGCCGTGACCGGGTCGCCGGCCGCGACGTGACCGTCGGCGACGTGGACAACGGGCTGACCGAGATTCACGCCATCGTCACCGCACCCGACGGGCACGCCTTCGACGAACGTCTCACCGCGCTGGCCAACACGGTGTGCGAGGCCGACGGGCGCACCCTGGCCCAACGCCGCTCCGACGCGGTCGGGGCCCTCGCCGCCGGCGCGGACCGCCTCGGCTGCCGCTGCGGACAGGCCAGGTGCCCGGCCGCCGGTGACGTGGCCAGTGCGGTGGTGATCCACGTGATCGCCGACCAGGCCACCGTCGACGGGACAGCCACCACACCCGGGTCGATAATCGGATTCGAGGGACTCATCCCGGCGGAGATGATCACCGAGCTGGCCAAGGCCGCCCGGCTACGGCCGCTGGTGCATCCCGTGGACTGCCGGGCCGAGGGTGGGTACGTCCCGTCGCGGGCGTTGGCGGACTTCGTGCGGTGCCGGGATCTGACGTGCCGGTTCCCCGGCTGCGCGGCCCCGGCCACCCGCTGCGATTTGGACCACACCGTGCCGCATGGTCGGGGTGGGCCCACGCAGGCGTCGAACCTGAAGTGCCTGTGCCGTTTTCACCATCTGGTCAAGACGTTCTGGGGTTGGTCCGACGAACAACTCGTCGACGGCACGATCATCTGGACCTCACCGGCCGGGGACCGCTACGTCACCCACCCCGGCAGCGCCATCGTCTTCCCCGGGTTGTGCGCGCCGACCGCCCCCATGGTCCTCGACGCCCGCAACCAGGTACGCGACGACTCCGACCGGACCGCGAAGATGCCACGGCGCCGGCGCACCCGCGCCCACCAACGGGCCCACGACATCGCCGCCGAACGAGCCACCAACCACCGCCTGCGCACCACCACACCGACACCCGCCGTCGTGTCCGACGGAGACCTTCGCTACGAGGACACCTTTGGCAGTGATCCAAGCCCGCCGCCCTTCTGATACCCGACGGAGACCTGCGCTCCCTACGCTCGCGGTGTGCGAAGACTGTTCGCGGCGACAGTCCTCGCCCTCACTGCGACGTTGACGGCGCCGTTGGCATCGGCGCTTCCTGACGCCGCACCGGCGGGAACCGTCGTCGCCCCACCCGACGGTCCCGCGCAGGCCTGGCTGGTCGCCGACATGGACACCGGCCGCATCCTGGCCGCGAAGAATCCGACCGGCTCCTACGCCCCGGCGAGCACCATCAAGACGCTCTTGGCGCTGGTCGTGGTGGACAACCTCAACCCGAATTCCTTTGCCAGGGCCAACGCGTCGCACGACCGTGTCGAATGCTCGTGCGTCGGCCTGACGCCCGGTCAGCCCTACACCACCCGCCAGTTGCTCGAGGGCCTGCTCATGGTGTCGGGGAACGACGCGGCGAACATGCTGGCCGACATGCTCGGAGGTCAACGGGCCGCCGTCGCCAGGATGAACGCCAAGGCTCAGCAGTTGGGCGCCCGCAGCACCAGGGCGGGGTCGCCGTCGGGGCTGGACGGACCGGGCTGGGAATCCTCCACCACACCGTTCGACCTGGCGTTGATCTTCCGTGCGGCCCTGGCCAACCCGGTGATCGCCACCATCCTTCGGCAGCCGACGGCCCAGTTCCCCGGCAAGACGCTCACCGCTCAGAACGAGCTGCTCGCACGCTATCCCGGCGACCTCGGCGGCAAGACCGGCTTCACCAACCTGGCCCGCAAGACCTACGTAGGTGCGGCACAACGCGGCAACCGCCGCCTGGTGGTCGTGCAGATGTACGGCACGGGTGATCTGTACCCGCAAGCCGTCGGCCTGCTCGACTGGGGTTTCAGCCAGCCGGCGTGAGCCGGAAAAGGGACGCCCCCACCGGCGTCCACCGTGAACTAAGGTCACCCTAATCTCAACCGCGCGGGCTGTTCCGCGCCCTCGACCAGGGAGCCACCGTGACCGGCCAACGCGACTTTTCACTGCTCGTCGCCTTCGGTACCGACATGGGAAACGCCGAGGACGCCGCCATGACGTTCGCCGAGACCGTCGCGACCATCGGTGTCGAGGCCGAAGCCGTCGAGTTGAACCAGCTCGACGTCGCCGAGCTGCAGTCCGCGACGCACTTCGTGGTGGTCTGCTCGACCTTCGGCGACGGCGAGTTCCCCGACAACGCCGTGCTGTTCTGGGAGGCTCTCAGCGCCGACGACGCCGAACGACTCGAGCATCTGAGCTTCGCGGTGTTGGCCCTCGGCGATCTCTCCTACGAATTCTTCTGCAACGCAGGCAAACTGCTCGACCAACGACTGGAAGCCCTCGGCGCCACCAGGCTGACCGACCGCGTCGACGTCGACGGCCCCTACGAGCAGCCCGCGCACGCCTGGACCACCGACCTGGTCAAGCTGTTGCAGAGCACCCGCACCCCGTCGGAGACGGAGACGGAGACGGAGACCACACCGCCGGAACTCTCCCCGGCACCCAGTCGCGACCGCCACCTGCCAGTCGACGCGCGCCTCGTCGTGAATCGGCGGCTGACGTCTCCGGAGTCCGACAGGGAGGTCCGCCACTACGAACTCGACCTCACCGGCTGCGGAATCGCCTATTCCGCAGGTGATTCCATCGCCGTGCACGTGAAGAACGACCCCGCCCTCGTCGATGCGATCCTGGCCCACTTCGGCATCGACCGCGACCACGCCGTCACCGACCACGACGAGCCGCTCGGAGTGCTACTCGCCGCGCGCTTCGAGATCCGCACGCCGTCGCGAGCCCTTCAGTCCTTGATCGCGACGAGGACGGCCGACGCGCAAGCGGCGGCCGCGCTGAGCGCCGACGCCGTGGCGGCCCCGGGCTCGTGGGCCTACGGCAAGGACGTCCTCGATCTGCTCGGGCTGGCCGACGTCACGGTCGACGAGCTGTTGGACACCCTGCGCCCGTTGCAGTTTCGCGACTACTCGATCGAGTCGAGCCCGTTGGTGCACCCCGACCACGTGCACCTCACGGTGGCGACCGTGCGCTACGACGCCGGGGATCGCCGCCACGGCGGGGTGGCGTCGACCTTCCTCGCCGATCGCGGTGAGGTGGTCGCGGTCCATCTGCGCCCGAACCACACGTTCCGCCTGCCCGCGGCCGACGTTCCGATCGTCATGATCGGCCCCGGCACCGGGATCGCACCCTTTCGCGCCTTCCTGCAGGAGCGCCAAGCCATCGCGGCCCCCGGACGGTCGTGGCTGTTCTTCGGGGACCGCCGCCGCGCCACGGACTTCCTCTACGGTGACGAACTTCGGGACTTCGAGGCGTCGGGCACGTTGACCAAGCTCGACCTCGCGTTCTCCCGCGACCGTCCCGGTGACGGACCGAAGGAGTATGTGCAGCAACGCATGTGGGAGAACGCGGCGGAGTTGTTCGGATGGCTCCAGGACGGCGCCTACGTGTACGTCTGCGGCGACGAGAAGCGGATGGCCAAGGACGTGCACGAGACGCTGCACCGCATCATCCAGGCTGAGGGTGGCCTGGATGCAGAGTCGGCGCACGCCTACGTCAACGACCTCGTCAAGACCCACCGCTACGTGCGGGACGTCTACTAGCGGTACACGCGGCCGCGCAGGACGATCACGTCAGGGTGGTCGAGCACACCCGGCGCGCGCGGATCCTCGGCGTAGCAGACCAGATCGGCCGGCGCCCCGTGCTCGAGTGCCGGCCTGCCCAGCCAGGCCCTGGCGTCCCAGCATGCCGCCCCGAGGGCATCCGTCGGGCTCATCCCGATGGCTGCCAACGCGGCAACCTCGTCGGCGATCCGCCCGTGGGCGACCGTGCTGCCGGCGTCGGTCCCCGCGAAGATCGGCACCCCGGCGTCATGCGCGGCAGCCACCCGCGCTGGGCACGAGGCGTAGAGGTCACGCATGTGCTTGGCGTAGGTCGGGTACTTCGCCGCGGCGTCGGCGATGCCGGGAAAGTTCTCGATGTTGATCAGCGTGGGCACCAGCGCGGTGCCGTGCTCGAGCATCATGGCGATGACGTCGTCGGTGATGCCGGTGCCGTGCTCGATGCAGTCGATGCCCGCGTTGACCAACCCGGGCAGCGCGTCCTCCCCGAACACGTGCGCGGTCACCCTGGCGCCCTCGGCGTGCGCGGCAGCGATGGCCTCGACCAGCACGTCGTCGGACCACAACGGCGCGAGATCGCCGACGCCCCTGTCAATCCAGTCACCAACCAGCTTCACCCAGCCGTCGCCCCAGCGAGCCTGTTCGGCGACCACGGCAGGCAGCTGCGATTCGTCCTCGACGTCGATCGGCAGCCGCGGAATGTAGCGCTTGGGCCGAGCTATGTGACGGCCCGCCCGGATGATGCGGGGCAGGTCGTCGCGGTCGTCCATGCTGCGGGTGTCGACCGGCGAACCCGCGTCCCGCAGTAGCAGGGCGCCGACATCCCGTTCGGTCTCCGCCTGGGCGACCGCCTCGTCGAACTCCGTCGGCCCGTCGGCACCCAGCCCGACGTGACAGTGCGCGTCGACGAGGCCGGGGATGATCCACCCGCCATCGAACACCGTCTCGGCGTCGGCCACCGGTTCGGCACTCAGCTCACCGTCGACGACCCACCACTCGACGGGCTCCCCGTCGGGCAGCCCGCGACCACGAAAGCGCAGGCGCACCGGCCTACTTCTGGCCGGGGAACTTCAGCTTGGACAGGTCGAAGCTGGCCAGACCCGGGGGCAACTCGTCGAGACCCTTGGGCATGTTGGACAGGTCGGGGAAACCGGCGGGCACGCCACCGGCGCCCAAGGGATTCGGCGTCTTGGGCGGAGTGGGCCCCCGATTGCCCTTCTTCTTGCCTGCCTGCTTGTTCTTGCCCTTGGCCGCCTTGCGTGAAGAACCCTTGCGCGCGAACGGCATTCCCATCTGACCGGCCATCTGCGACATCATCTTGCGGGCCTCGAAGAACCGGTCGACGAGCGAGTTCACCTCGGCAACCGCGACACCGGAACCGTTGGCGATGCGCAGCCGCCGCGAGGCGTTGATGATCTTCGGGTCGGCTCTCTCGGCGGGCGTCATGCCGCGAATGATGGCCTGCACCCGGTCCAGCTGGGAGTCGTCGACCGCGGCCAGGGCGTCCTTCATCTGACCGGCGCCCGGCAGCATGCCGAGCAGGTTGCCGATCGGACCCATCTTGCGGATCATCAGCATCTGCTCGAGGAAGTCCTCGAGGGTGAGCTCACCGGAGCCGATCTTGGCGGCGGCGGCCTCGGCCTTCTCAGCGTCGAAGACCTGCTCGGCCTGCTCGATCAGGGTGAGGACGTCACCCATGCCGAGGATGCGGCTGGCCATCCGGTCGGGGTGGAAGACGTCGAAGTCGTCGAGTTTCTCGCCGTCGGAGGCGAACAGGATCGGCACGCCGGTGATCTCGCGGACCGAGAGCGCGGCGCCACCGCGGGCGTCGCCGTCGAGCTTGGTCAACACCACACCGGTGAAGCCGACGCCCTCGCGGAAGGCCTCGGCGGTGGTCACGGCGTCCTGACCAATCATCGAGTCGAGGACGAACAGCACCTCGTCGGGGTTGACGGCGTCGCGGATCGCGGCCGCCTGGTTCATCAACTCCTCGTCGATGCCGAGCCGGCCCGCGGTGTCGACGATGACGACGTCGTAGTGCTTGGCCTTGGCCTCGGCGAGACCGGCCGCGGCGACGGCCACGGGATCCTCGGGCTTGATCGCCGCGATGTCGGAGCCGCCCGGTGACACGCCAGGATTCGGCGCGAAGACCTCGACACCGGCGCGCTGACCCACGATCTGAAGCTGGTTGACCGCACCGGGGCGCTGCAGGTCGCACGCCACCAGCAGCGGCGTGTGGCCCTGGGTCTTGAACCACTTGGCGAGCTTGCCCGCCAGCGTCGTCTTACCGGAACCCTGCAGGCCGGCGAGCATGACGACCGTGGGTGGGGTCTTGGCGTAAGCCAGCTTTCTGGTCTCACCACCGAGGATGCCGACCAGTTCGTCGTTGACGATCTTGACGACCTGCTGGGCCGGGTTCAGCGCACCCGACACCTCGGCGCCCTTGGCGCGGTCCTTGACGCGGGCGATGAAGGCCCGCACGACGGCAAGGGAGACGTCGGCCTCTAGTAGGGCCAGGCGAATCTCGCGCGCGGTGGCGTCGATGTCGGCTTCGGTGAGCCGACCCTTGCCACGCAGGCCGGATAGGGCCCCGGTCAATCGGTCGGAAAGCGATTCAAACACGTGGTTAGCCTAGCTGGCGGCCCACTAACTGGCCTCCGGCACTGCCTTTGGCGGGCTCGGCGTGGGAAGCACGGCGTAGAGGTCGCGCTCGAGTTCCTTGCGCGCCTCCGAAACGTCGCGGGTCACGCCCCCGGCCTCCTCGTCAGTGGCCAGCGCGGGCACCACGATGCCGAAGGCGTCCACCACCGTCGACCCCAGCGTCGTGACCTTCGCCCAGGCGATGTCGACGCCGTCGCGTTCGACGACGGCCGTGAGCCTGGCCAGCAGACCCGCCCGGTCCGTGCTGCGGATCTGGAGGACGAACTCGCCGGGCGACGTGCCGTCGAACCAGAGGATTCGCGGCGGCGCGGGAGCGTTGATCGGCACGGCGTCGGGGATGTCCCCCGCCCTCGTCGTGTTGACGCTGGCGGTCTCGCGGTCCCGGCGTTCCAGCGAGCCGATGACGTCCAGGTCGCCACCAAGGGCCAGGACGAACTGTTCGCGCAGCAGCTCGGCTGCCGGTGGTGTGCCGAAGTGCGGCGAGACGACGAAGGTGGTGATCGCGACACCCTCGTGGATGGTCACCGACGCCGAGTGCACCCGCAGCGAGTTGAGCGCCAGCACCCCGGCGGCCTTCGACAGCAGACCGCGACGGTCGGGCGCAATCATCACGACGTCGAAGACGTGCGCACTGTCCGATGCCGTCAACTCGACGTGCACGCCGCGATCGGCGGCCAACGAAACATGCCGTGGGTCAATCGGATCGGGCGTTGGCAACGGCTCCCCCGCCATGACGAGCCGGCAGCGGCGCACCAGGTCGCCGATCAGCGACGCCTTCCAGTCTCCCCACACGCCAGGTCCGGTGGCCAGCGAGTCCGCCTCGGCCAGCGCGTGCAGCAGCTCGAGGAGCACCGGATCCCCGTCGAGCGCGTCGACGACCGACGCGATCACCTTGGGGTCCTGCAGGTCGCGGCGGGTCGCGGTGTCCGGAAGGAGGAGGTGGTAGCGCACCATCTTGGACAACAGCGCGACATCGGACGGCCACAGCCCCAGCCTGGTGCCGATCTGGATCGCCAGATCGGCACCGATGACGCTGTGGTCGCCACCGCGGCCCTTGCCGATGTCGTGGGCGAGCGCGCCGAGCACCAGCAGATCGGGTCGCGACACGCGAGTGGTGAACGCGCTTGCGCGCGAGATGGTTTCGACGAGGTGGCGGTCGACGGTCCAGATGTGGACGACGTCGCGGGGCGGGAGGTCGCGCACCGCGCCCCATTCGGGAAAGAGCCTGCCCCACAACCCCGTTCGATCCAGCGCTTCGATGGTGGAGACGGTGGCGGCACCCGCGGCCAGCATCACCAGCAGGTCCTTGAGCGCCTGCCGGGGCCACGGGGTGCGGAGTTCGGGTGCCGCCTCGGCAAGCCTGCTCAGCGTCGACGACGACATCGGCAATCCCGTGGTCGCCGACGCGGCCGCGACGCGCAGAATCAGGCCGGGATCGCGTTCGGGACGGGCGTCGCGGGCCAGCATGATCTCCCCGCCGTACTCGACGACGCCCTCGTCGACCGGACGCCGCACGGGTCGGCGCAGAACCTTCAAACCGCGGCGTGGCAACGCATTCGACGCGGTGCGGATTCCGGCGTCGACGTAGTAGCTGATGGTGCGGGCGGCATCGCTGAGCATCCGGGCCAGATCGAATCGGTCACCGATGTGCAGTGCGGCGCCGATCTCGTCGGCGTACTGCGCCAGCAGCATCTCCCTGCCGCGGCGCGAGACGCGATGCAGTTCGGTGCGGACGTTGAGCAGGGCGAGATGCGCGTCACCAAGTGACCCGGTCGGCGAGGCCAGCGACCGGCTTGGATATGCGTCGGCCAGCTGCGCGATGGCCAGTGCGTTGAGAAGTTGAACGTCGCGCAGACCCCCACGGCCGTTCTTCAGGTCGGGCTCCGCACGGTGGGCGATCTGGCCGCTGCGCTCCCAGCGAGACCGCGTGTGTGCGACGAGTTCTTCGAACCGGGGCGCGATCCCCGTGCGCCACTGGCGACGAGCGCCGCCGACCAACAGCGCCGAGAGGTCGGCGTCACCGGCGATGTGTCGCGCGTCGAGCATGGCCAGGCCAGCCGACATGTCCTCGCTGGCGACCTTCAGCGCCTCTGGCACGGTGCGGACGCTGTGGTCGATGTGAATGTTGGCGTCCCACAACGGGTACCAGAGAAGTTCGGCGACCTGGGACACCACGTCGCGCGGCATGTCGTCGTGGACGAGCGTCAGGTCCAGGTCCGAGTACGGCAGCAGCTCACCGCGCCCCAATCCCCCGGTGGCGACGATCGCGAAACCACTGGTTGCCGTGATGCCGATCTCGGCAGCCTTTGTGGTGAGCCAGAATTCGTGCAGATCGAGCAGCGCGTCACGCAGCGCCGCGGAGTCCAGTCGGGCACCGCCGGTCAGCAGCTGGTCGGCCGCGGTGGCCAAATCCTTGGCCGGACGCGACGATCCCGCCGCAGGCGCCACCCAACGAGAGGCGCCTGCGGCGGGATCTGGTGTCTGCTTGGTCATCTCGGTCCTCCCCGGACGTACTGTCGATCATCGACTTACCACTGACTCGATGCGTGTCCGGGAGACGACGCCTAGATCACCGTTCTGACGTCAAATGGCGTCGGCCCCACGCTCGCCGGTGCGAACCCGCACCACCGTGTCGACCGGGCTGACCCACACCTTGCCGTCGCCGATCTTGCCCGTACGGGCGGCCTGGACGATGACGTCCACCACCTTGTCGACTGCGGACTCGTCCACCAGGACCTCGACCCGCACCTTCGGCACGAAGTCCACCGAGTACTCCGCACCGCGGTACACCTCGGTGTGGCCCTTCTGCCTGCCGTAGCCCTGCACCTCGCTGACGGTCATCCCGAGGATGCCCGCCTGCTCGAGACCAGTCTTGACGTCCTCGAGGGTGAACGGCTTGACGATCGCCGTGATCAGCTTCATTTAGTCAGAGTCCTTTCCGGAAAACTCTTTGCACCTGTGATTATTTCCCGATCACGCGAGTTCATAAGCGGTTTCCGCATGCTCGGCCTCGTCGATGCCGTTGCGCTCTTCCTCTTCGTCCAGTCGCAACCCGACCGTGAACTTGACGATATAGGCCACGATGGCGGTGCCGATCGCCGAGTACAGCAGGACCGCACCAGCTCCGACTGCCTGCCGCCACAGCTGGTCGAAACCGCCGCCGTAGAACAGGCCCGCGACTCCGGCGCCCGTCTCGGGAGCGGCGACCAGGCCGACCAGCAACGTGCCGGCGAGACCACCGACGAGGTGGACGCCGACGACGTCGAGCGAGTCGTCGAAGCCCAGCTTGAACTTGAGTCCGACCGCCAGCGCGCACAGCACGCCTGCGACGACGCCGATCACCAGTGCGCCAACGACGTTGACCGACGAGCAGGACGGGGTGATGGCGACCAGGCCGGCCACGATGCCCGACGCCGCGCCGAGCGAGGTGGCGTGTCCGTCGCGGATCTTCTCCGTGAGCAGCCAGGCCAACATGGCCGCGGCAGTGGCGACCGTCGTGGTGACGAACGTCGCACCGGCCAAACCGCCTGAGCCGACGGCAGATCCGGCGTTGAAGCCGTACCAGCCGAACCACAGCAGGCCCGCACCCAGCATCACGAAGGGCAGGTTGTGCGGCCGCATCGGCGATCCGGGCCAGCCCTTGCGCTTGCCGAGGATGATCGCCAGCACCAAACCGGCCGTACCAGCGTTGATGTGCACCGCGGTACCACCGGCGAAGTCGACCGCGGCGAGTTTGTTGGCGATCCAGCCGCCCGTCTCACCGGTGAAACCGTCGAACGCGAAGACCCAGTGTGCGACCGGGAAGTAGACGACCGTGACCCACAGGCCCGAGAACAGCAGCCAGCCGCTGAACTTCAGGCGGTCGGCCACGGCGCCGGAGATGAGGGCGACGGTGATGATGGCGAACATCAGCTGGAAGGCCACGAAGACCGACATCGGGATCGTTCCGGCCAACGGAATGGTCACGGCGTCAGCGGCTTCCACCCCGGCGCTGGGATCGGCGACCACGGCCGCCGCGGCGTTACCGCCGATGATTCCCTTGAGTCCCCAGTACTGCGTCGGGTCGCCGACGAAGTTGAACTTGTCGTTGCCGAAGGCCATCGAGTAGCCGTACAGCGCCCACAGCACCGTGACCACACCCATGGAGCTGATGCTCATCATGAGCATGTTCAGCACGCCCTTGGCGCGAACCATGCCGCCGTAGAAGAAGGCCAGTCCAGGTGTCATCAACAGCACGAGTGCGGCGCTGGCCAACATCCATGCCGTGTCGCCGGTGTCCGGCGCACCCATTATCGGAAATCCGTCCACTCCCAGTTTCCTCCTTCGCCCATGCCACGGTTAGTCACCGATGACCTAGGCCAAGACAATGCGCACTCGTTGTTTCGCCAATGAGCCGCCCGTGTTTCGCCGATGTGAACGGATCGGGCGATTGCGTTTCGTCGGGGTTAACCGCCTCGTCAGCGCATTGTGGGCCGGGGTGATTTGCCCTAACCGAGGAGCGCGTCGACGAAGGCGGCGGGTTCGAACGGCGCCAAGTCGTCGGGGCCCTCCCCGAGTCCGACCAGCTTCACGGGCACGCCGAGCTCCTGCTGCACGCGAAAGACGATGCCGCCCTTCGCCGTACCGTCGAGCTTCGTCAGGACGACGCCGGTGATGTCGACGACCTCGGCGAAGACCCGCGCCTGCGGCAGGCTGTTCTGCCCGATCGTGGCGTCCAGAACGAGCAGGACTTCGTCGACGACGGCGCGCTTGGACACCACCCGCTTGACCTTGCCGAGCTCGTCCATCAGACCCGTCTTGGTGTGCAGGCGGCCCGCCGTGTCGACGACGACGACGTCGGCGCCGGTGGCGATGCCGTGGTCGACGGCGTCGAACGCCACCGACGCGGGATCGGCACCCTCGGGGCCGCGCACCACCTCGGCGCCGACGCGGGCCGCCCAGCTCTGCAACTGGTCGGCGGCCGCGGCGCGGAACGTGTCGGCCGCACCGAGTACGACGCGACGCCCGTCGGCGACGAGGACTCGCGCGAGCTTGCCGACGGTCGTCGTCTTGCCGGTCCCGTTGACCCCGACGACCAGCAGCACCGAGGGCTTGTCGGCATGCGGCAGCGCCCTGATCGAGCGGTCCATGTCGGGACGCAGTTCGTTGATCAGGACCTCGCGAAGGACGGCTCTGGCGTCGGCTTCGGAGCGGACGCTGGCCGCGGCCATCTTGGCGCGCAGCGCGGTGACCACGGATTCGGTGACCACCGGACCGAGGTCGGCGACCAGAAGGGTGTCCTCGATCTCCTCCCAGGAGTCCTCGTCGAGGTCACCGCCGCCGAGCAGCCCGAGCATGCTGCGACCGAGCGCGTTCTGCGACTTGGACAGCCGCCCACGCAGGCGTTCCAGCCGGCCGTCGGTCGGCGCGATGGGGTCGATCTGGGGAAGGACGACGGGCGCCTCGGCGGGGGCCTCGGGAGGCGCCTCGACAGTCGGAGCCTCGACCTCGGCTTCGGGGGCCTCAACGTCAGGGGCCGGAACTTCGGGCGCCTTGACCTCGGGCGCCTGGACTTCGGGGGCTTGGGGCTCCGGCAGCTGCACCTCGGAGATGGACCGCTTCGGGGCGTCGCGCGGGATCGTCGCGTCGTCCCCGACGGCGGGGAGACCCTCCACGTCCAGCAGGTTCTTGGGTCTCGTCGGCGGTGGTGTGACCGTACCCGTGGCCTCGGTGAACGAGATCGTGGACGACGCCGTGTACCCACCGGACTTGTCGACTGGCTTCTCGAGGGCCGTCGTGTCAGTCGACGACAGGCTGATCCGTCGCCGCCGGTATCTCACCAGCCCCACGACGAGTGCAACCACGATGAGGACGGCGATCGCCGCGAGGGCGATGTAGAGACCTAACAGCTGACCTTGAGTCACCGGGTCATTCTCTCAGGGTGGGTTCCCCGGCCTGAGTCAGGTAGTCGTGGTGACGAGTTCCTGGCCGCGCATCCGCTGCGAGATCACGGTGGTGATGCCGTCCTCGCGCATCGTGACGCCGTACAGCGCGTCGGCGATCTCCATCGTCGGCTTCTGGTGGGTGATGACGATGAGCTGCGACACCTCGCGAAGCTGCTCGAAGAGACTGATCAGCCGCCGCAGGTTGACGTCGTCGAGCGCCGCCTCGACCTCGTCCATGACGTAGAAGGGTGACGGCCGGGCCCGGAAGATCGCGACGAGCATCGCGACCGCCGTCAGCGACTTCTCGCCGCCGGACAGCAGGGACAGCCGCTTGATCTTCTTGCCGGGCGGCCGGGCCTCGACCTCGATGCCGGTGGTCAGCATGTCGGAGGGGTTGGTCAGCACCAGGCGCCCCTCGCCGCCGGGGAACAGCGTCGCGAACACCTGGGTGAACTCGCGCTCCACGTCGGCGTACGCCTCGGCGAAGACCTGAAGGATGCGGTCGTCGACGTCGGTGATCACGTCCAGCAGGTCCTTGCGGGCCCCCTTGACGTCCTCCAACTGGGTGGAGAGGAAGTTGTAGCGCTCCTCGAGGGCCGCGAACTCCTCCAGCGCAAGGGGGTTCACCCGACCCAGCTCGCCGAGTTCGCGCTCGGCCTTCTTGGCCCGCCGCTCCTGGGTGGGACGGTCGAACGGCATCGGCGCGGGCGCGGTCACCTGCTCGCCGCGCTCCTTGGCCTGCTCGTACTCGGCCATCTCCAGCTCTGTCGGCGGAAGGGGCACGTGGGGGCCGTACTCCTCGATGAGGTCGTCGGTGGCCATGCCGAACTGTTCGAGTGCGTGCTGCTCGAGTTGTTCGATGCGAAGCGCCGCCTGGGCCTTGGCAACCTCGTCGCGGTGCAGGGAGTCGGTCAGCGCGGTGATCCTGGCGTTGAGTTCGTTGACCTCGTGGCGCACCAGGTCGAGCGCCTCGGCACGATGACTGCGCTCGGTGGCCAGGGCGTCCCTGGTGCGACCGGCGACCGCGACCGCGACCGCCAACCGCGCGGCGACCAAGCGGCCCGACTCCGCGACCGCCGCCGCCACCGCGGCCGCATGCTCCCTTGCGACGCGCGCCCGCTGTGCACGCAGTCGCGCCTCGCGTTCGGCCGTGGCCGCACGACGGAGCGAATCTGCCCGTCCGCGAACGGCATTCGCGCGTTCCTCCGCGGTTCGCACCGCCAGCCGCGCCTCGAACTCGGCGGTCCTCGCGGCGTCGGCGGCGGCCACCGACTCGTGACGGTCGACGGGCTCGGAGTCGTAGGTCGGCACCTCTTGGGCGTTGCGCAGCCGCTCCTCGAGGGCGGTCATCTCCTCGACGGTCTTCATCCGGCCGGCTTCGAGCTCGTTTCGCTGACCGTTGAGCCGTTGCCATTCGCCTTCGGCGGCCCTGGCCTCCTGGCCGAGCCTGCCGAGTTGTTCGTAGATCGCCGAGATGGCGGCGTCGGATTCGTTGAGTGCCGCGAGCGCGTCCTCGGCGGCGTCGCGGCGGGACTCCTGCTCGGCGAGGGCACCCGACAGCGCCGCGGACAGCTCCGAGACCTGCCGTTCGGACGCCGCCAGCTCCGCGCGCGCCTTCTCGATCTCGCCGGTGATCTCCAGGGTGCTCGGCTTGCGGTCGGAGCCGCCGGTGAGCCACCCAGCACCGACCAGATCGCCGTCGGTGGTCACCGCCCGCAGTTCGGGACGGGCCGCCACCAGGTCCAGTGCCGCGGTCAGATCGGGCACCACGACCACGTCGGCGAGCATGGCCGCGGTCGCACCGCGGAGCCGCTCCACCGGCTCGACGAGGTCGACCGCCCAGACGGTGTCGGCGGGCAGGTCACGGTCCGACTTGCCTTGCGGCGCCGACGCTTCGGGCCAGTCGCCGAGAACGATGGCGGCGCGTCCGCCGTCGGCCGCCTTGAGCGCCGCGACGGCTGAGCGCGCCGCGCCGAAGCTCTCGGCCGCCACCGCGTCGGCCGCCGAACCGAGGACGGCCGCAACCGCCGCCTCGTACCCCTGGCGCACCCGCAGCATCTTCGCCACCGAGCCGAGCAGTCCCGAGCCGTCGTGGTTCTTCTGCAGCCACGCGGCGCCGTCCCTGCGGTCCAGGCCCACCGCCAACGCGTCGATGCGTGCCAGCAACGACGCCACCTGACGTTCGGCGGCGCGTTCGGCGGCCTGCAGTTCGGACACCCGCTCGTCGGCGAGCCGCAGGGCGGCAACGGTGCGATCGTGCTGATCGTCGAGGCCGACCTCGCCTGCGTCGAGCTCGGCGACCCGGCTCTGCACGTTCTCGAAGTCCATCCTGGACTGTTCGACGCGCATCGCGGATTCTTCGAGACTGATCGTCAGTCGGGCCACGCCCTCGTCGATCGACTCGACGCGGGTGCGCATGGTGTCCACCTGACCGGAGAGCCTGGCCAGTCCCTCGCGGCGGTCGGCCTCCGCGCGGGCGGCGGCCAGGTGTGCGCGTTCGGCCTCGGCCGCGAGGCGTTCGCGTTCGCTCAGCTCGGCGCGCGCCGCCTCCTGGCGGGCCCTGCACTCCTCGAGCTCGAAGAGCAGCTCCTGCTCGTGCTCGGCGACCATGTCGGCCTCGGCGTCGAGTTCGTCGGGATCGGGGCCCTGCGAGGCCTCGACGTCGGCGTCGAGGAGTTGGGTCCGCTCACTGGCGATCCGCACGGTGGCGCTGACGCGTTCGGCGAGTGCGGACAGCCGAAACCACGTCTGCTGCGCCGCTTCGGCCCTTCCGCTCAGACTGGAGACCGCGCTCTCGTGGGTCGACAGCTCGACCGTCGCGATCTCCAGGCGAGTGCTGATCTCGTCGTGCTCGCGCCGCAGCGTCGTCTCGGCCTGGTTGGTGTCGTTGAACTCGGTGCGCCGGGCGACCAGGTCGTCGGCGGCCAGCCGCAGGCGCGCGTCGCGCAGGTCGGCCTGAATGGTCTGCGCCCGCCGGGCCATCTCGGCTTGCCGGCCCAACGGTTTGAGCTGACGTCGCAGCTCGCTGGTCAGGTCGCTGAGGCGGTTGAGGTTCGCCGACATCGAATCGAGCTTGCGGACCGCCTTTTCCTTGCGCTTGCGGTGCTTGAGCACGCCGGCGGCTTCCTCGATGAACGCGCGGCGGTCCTCGGGGCGCGACTCGAGGATCTCCGACAGCTTGCCCTGGCCGACGATGACGTGCATCTCACGGCCGATGCCGGAGTCCGACAGCAATTCCTGGACGTCCATCAGCCGGCAGCTGTTGCCGTTGATCTCGTATTCGCCTGCGCCGTCGCGGAACACCCGACGGGTGATCGACACCTCGGAGTACTCGATCGGCAGGGCGTTGTCGGAGTTGTCGATGGTCAGGGTGACCTCGGCGCGGCCAAGCGGGGCCCGCGAGGACGTGCCCGCGAAGATGACGTCTTCCATCTTGCCGCCGCGCAGGGTCTTCGCGCCCTGTTCGCCCATCACCCAGGTGAGGGCGTCGACGACGTTGGACTTGCCCGATCCGTTGGGGCCGACGACACAGGTGATGCCCGGTTCGAAGCGAAGAGTCGTCGGCGAAGCGAAGGACTTGAAGCCCTTCAGCGTCAGACTCTTCAGATGCATGACGTGCGAGCTTACCTGCGAGGTTGCTATCGCTCGGTGAAGCCCTCGATCGGATCGCCGGGTCCGGACCAGTCGTCGACGACCAGGTCGACGCTGCCCGGGGTGGCGCCACCCCGAAGCAGTTCGAGCAGTCGCTCACACGACTCACGGGGACCGCGGGCGACGACGTGCACGCGACCGTCGTCCTTGTTCGCCGCGAAGCCCGTCAGCCCGAGTTCCAGCGCCCGCGCGCGCGTCCACCATCGGAACCCCACGCCCTGCACTCGGCCGTGAACCCACGCGCTGAGGCGGACGTCGTCGCTCACTTCGGCGTGACCTCGAACGTGACCTCGGTGCCCTCCTTGAGGGTGCGGCCGACGGTGCACACCTTGTCGATCGACCGCTCGACGACGACGACGAGCTTCCGGATCTCGTCTTCTGACAGTGCAGAGAGGTCGAGTTCGAGCTTCTCCTCGAGCAACGGGTAGAGCTCCCGTTCGCGGTCGGCGGGGCCCGACACGTGAATGGTGGCCGCGTAGTCGTCGCCGAGCCGGGTGCGCAGCGGGTGGTCGCTGCTCATGCCGCTGCAGGCGGCCAGCGCGATCTTGAGGAGCTCGCCGGGGGTGAACACGCCCTCGACGTCCTCGGAGCCGACGAGCACCTCGGCGCCGCGGCTGCTGTGGCCGGTGTAGCGGCGCACTCCGGTGCGCTCCACCCATAGATCTGTCATGCGATTCCCTCTCGGCGGTACTTCGTGGTCAACGTGGTGGTCGTGGCTGGCGTGGTTTCGGCTGGCACCGTGGGCAGTAGAACGACGACCGGTTCATGAACTTGTCGCGCATCATGACGGCGCCGCAGCGTCGGCACGGCTCCCCCTCCCGGCCGTAGGCGTCCAGCGACCGGTCGAAGTAGCCCGACTCACCGTTGACGTTGACGTACAGCGAGTCGAACGACGTGCCACCTTGGCCGAGCGCGTCGGTCATGACGTCGGCGGCGTGGCCGAGCAGGGCGGTCAGCGTCGGCTTGGTCAACGTCTCCGCGATGCGCGCGCCGTTGACCTTGGCTCGCCACAGCGACTCGTCGGCGTAGATGTTGCCGATGCCGGACACCACCGTTTGGTCGAGCAGTTGGCGTTTGATCTCGGAGTGCTTGCCCCGCAACACCTTTACCACGGCGGCCCGATCGAACAGCGGGTCGAGCGGATCGCGCGCGACGTGGGCGACCGGCACGGGCACCTCGGTGCCGTCGACGGTGACCAGGTCGGCCAGCATCCAGCCACCGAAGGTGCGCTGGTCGACGAAACTCATCGCCGTTCCGTCGTCGAGCAGGGTGGCGACCCGCAGGTGTTCGGTCTTTGCGACCTCGCCGAGCAGCATCTGCCCACTCATGCCGAGGTGGACCACCAGGGCGTCGCCGCTGCCGAGGGTCAGCCACAGGTACTTTCCGCGCCTGCCCGTGCCGGTCACGACGTTGTCGAGCAGCCGCGCCGTCAGATCGGTGGGGCCCTCCTGGTGGCGGCGCACCGCGCGGGGATGGTTGACCCGGACCGCGGTGATCGTCCGTCCGACGACGTGGGCGTCGAGGCCCCGCCGGACGACCTCGACCTCGGGTAGCTCAGGCATCCCGCTCGGGCTTGCCGGTGGCGAGGGCGTCGGCAAGGTCGTCGGTGCCCAGCGCCTGAATCGCCTTGTAAGCCGCGGCGGCCGCCTGCTGCTCGGCTTCCTTCTTGGTCCGGCCCTCGCCGTGGCCGTAGTCCTCGACTCCGACGACGGCCCTGGCGGTGAAGTGCTTGTCGTGTTCGGGGCCGCTCGACTCGATGACATAGGCGGGCACGCCCAGCCTGCGGGCCGCCGCCAGCTCCTGCAGGCTGGTCTTCCAGTCGAGCCCCGCACCGAGGTTCGCCGCGGCCTCGAGCACGTCGGAGAACAGCCGGATGACGACGTCGCCTGCGACCTCGTGACCGTGCTGGACGTACGTCGCCCCCAGAAGCGATTCGACCGCGTCGGCCAGCAGGTTGGCCTTGTGCGCGCCGCCGCTGCCGACCTCGCCGCGACCCAGCAGGAGGTAGGCCCCGAGCCCGTCGGGTGTCATGGTCCTGGCGATCTTGGCCAGCGCCTGGGTGTTCACCACGGCGGACTTCAGCTTCGCCAGCTCGCCTTCGCTGCGGTCGGGGTACCTGGTGAAGATCTCCGCCGTGATCACCAATCCGAGCACGGCGTCGCCGAGGAACTCGAGCCGCTCGTTGGTGGGCAGGCCGCCTGCTTCGTAGGCGTAACTGCGGTGGGTGAGGGCGAGGGTAAGCAGATCGTCGGGCAGGTCGACGCCGAGCGCTTCGAGCAGCGGGGTCCGGTCGACCGTCACTCGCGGCCCCCGGCGTCCGGATCCGGCCGGTCCTCGTCGACGGGCTTCATCGCCGCGAGCTTGGCCCACCTGGGGTCGATGACGTCGTGACCGTGCGGCTCGGCGTCGTTCTCGAAGTCGGCGAGCGGGGCCCCGCACTCCGGGCACAGCCCTGGGCAGTCCTCGCGGCAGACCGGCGAGAATGGCAGCTGCATGCCGACGGCGTCGATGATCGGCTGCTCGAGGTCGACGGTGTCGTCGACGACGCGTCCGACTTCGTCGTCGTCGTCGGTGGTGGCCTCGGTGGCGCTGTCGGGGTATGCGAACAGCTCGGTGAGGTAGATCTCGACGTCTCCCGTCACCGGGGTTAGGCAGCGGGCGCACTCACCGCTGGTCGGCGCCGACGCCGTTCCGCTGACCAAGACGCCCTCGGACACCGATTCGAGGCGCAGGTCGAGGTCGACGGGGGCGCCCTCGGGGATGGCGATCAGCTCGATGCCGATCCGCGACGGCGAGGACACCGTCTCGTCGAACGTGATCATCGAACCGGGACGCATGCCCAGCCGCGAAATGTCCAGTACGAAGGGCGATTGGTGGCCGCCCCGGGTGATGCCACGGGCACCGTGTTTCGACTTTCCGGCCATTCGTCGATCCTACGGCGGCGGTCCACCCCGCCCCGAATCCGATCGGGGCGGGGTGGTTCCGGCGTGTCTACCGTTGGGCGTAGTCGTGCGTGCCTGCGGCGGTGCGCAGCTGGTGACGTCCACGCCCGACGGAGCGCAGCGTGCCGTTGAGGTAGTCCTCGAACTCGGCCAGCTTGCTGTCGACGTAGATGTCGCATTCCCCGCGGAGACGGTCGGCTTCGGCGTGGGCGGTGTCGATCAGGCGGGTCGCCTCCGACGTCGCGGTCTGCACGATTTCGGTCTGCGAGACCAATCGCTGCTGTTCCTTGATGCCTTCTTGGACGGCCTTCTCGTAGGAGAGGTTGCCGTTCTCGATCAGGCGGTCGGCTTCGGCCTTGGCCCGTCCGGTGCTGGCTTCATACTCGCGCTTGGCGGTCGACATGATGCGGTTGGCCTCTTCGCGGGCCTCCCCGACCATGCGCTCGCTGTGCTGGCGAGCCTCGCCCACCATGCGGTCGGCCTGCGCCTTGGCATCGGCGAGGATGCGATCGGCCTCGCCGCGGGAGTGGTTGAGCAGCGAATCGGCTTCCGCGGTGGCCGTGGCGACCATCGAGTCGGCGTGGGCCTTCGCGTCGCGCAACATGCCGTCGCGGGCGTCGAGCACGTCTTGGGCGTCGTCGAGTTCGCCGGGGATGGCGTCCTTGATGTCGTCCAGCAGTTCGAGCACGTCGCCACGGGGCACCATGCAGCCAGCCGTCATCGGCACACCGCGGGCTTCCTCGACGATGGCTCCGAGCTCGTCAAGCGCCTCAAATACTCGGTACACGGCAACACCCTCCCGGCCTAGTTGGTCGTTACCAGTGTGCCTGGTGTTACTCGTGTGACTCGGTACGCCACGCCGGTGAGTTGCGCGTTTCCCGCCACGCCGCGTCCTCCGTCGAGTGTGCTGTGAGATCGCGATCACGCCGAAGTGCGCGATCCGTGCGCACACTCGGCGGGGTGGGGGTCAGCGTGCGGCGAGCTTGGACCGCAGCCTCACGTTGACCGGTTCCGGCAGTAATTCCGACACGTCGCCGCCGAGCATCGCGACCTCCTTGGCCAGCGACGACGACACGAAGGAGAACCGCGGGTTGGTGGCGACGAAGAACGTGTCCACCCCCGAGACGTGCTTGTTCATCTGCGCCATCTGCAGCTCGTATTCGAAGTCGGTGCCCGACCGCAGCCCCTTGACGATGGCCGACATCCCGCGCGAGGTCACGAAGTCGACGACCAGCCCGGTGCCGCTCTCGACCCGCACGTTCGGCAGGTGCGTCGTCGACTCGCGGATCAACTCCATCCGCTCGTCGGCGGTGAACATCCCCGACTTGTTGGGGTTGACCAGCACGGCGACGACGACCTCGTCGAACTGTGCAGCCGCCCGCTCGAACACGTCGACGTGGCCGAGGGTGACGGGGTCGAACGAGCCTGGGCATACGGCGCCACTCATGTGCGACGACGCTACGCGATCTCGACTTCGCCGAACTCAAGGCGGGTGTCCCCGTACCGACGCTCTCGCCCGGCCACCCATCCGGCGGGCCAGATCACAGCGGGCGCCGACGCCGGGCGCTCGAGCACCGCGACGGCGCCGGGCGCCACCCAGCCCTTGTCGGTCAACGCCGAGAGCACCGCCTCCACGTCGGCCGACGGCACCTCGTACGGCGGATCGGCGAACACCAGATCCGCCAATCGGTTGGCACCCGCGGCGAGCACCGACGCGACGGAACCGCACCGCACCGCGGCACCCGTCGCGCCAAGTGCCTTGACGTTCTCCGCGATGACAGCTGCCGCACGCCGGTCGGCCTCGACGAAGACGGCGGTCGCCGCACCACGCGAAAGCGCTTCCAGGCCAAGGGCACCCGATCCCGCGTACAGGTCGAGAACCGTCAGGCCCGAGAAGTCGAGTCGAGCCGCCAGCACGTTGAACAACGACTCGCGGACCCGGTCGGTGGTGGGTCGGGTGCCCGTCCCGGCACGCCCCTGCGGCACCGCCAGCCGGCGGCCCCCGAACCGACCCCCGATGATCCGGGTCAGCGGATCACCGCCAACAAGTCCCCGCCCTCGACCTGCGCCGTCGCCGAGACCGCAACGCGTTCAACGGTGCCCGCCTTGGGAGCGGTGATCGCCGCCTCCATCTTCATGGCCTCGATGGTCGCAATGGTCTCCCCCGCCTCGACGGACGCACCGGCCTCGACGTTGACGGTCACCACCCCGGCGAACGGCGCCGCGACGTGGTCGGCGTTCGTCCGATCGGCCTTCTCGGCGGCGGGCACCGTGTCGGCGATGCTCTCGTCGCGCACCACGACCGGTCGCAGCTGACCGTTCAGAATGCACATCACCGTCCGCATCCCGCGCTCGTCGGGCTCGGAGATGGCCTCCAGCCCGATGATGAGGTCGACGCCGCGGTCGATCTGGATGCGGTGCTCGTCGCCGTAGCGCAGACCGTAGAAGAACTGGTTGGCCGACAACCGCGAGGTGTCGCCGTACACCTCTCGGTGCTCCTCGAATTCCCTTGTCGGCCCGGGGAACAGCAGCCGGTTCAGCGTCCGCTGCCGGACCGCGCCCGGCTCGGCAAGCAGCGCCTCGTCCTCGGCGCTGAGCTCCTCGGTCGGCTTGGCAGGCGAACGGCCGGCCAACGCCTTGGTGCGCAACGGCTCCGGCCAGCCGCCCGGCGGATCCCCCAGCTCGCCGCGCAGGAACCCGATGACCGAGTCGGGGATGTCGAACTTGGCCGGGTCGGCGGCGAATTCGTCGGCCGTGGCGCCCGCGCCGACCAGGGCCAGCGCCAGGTCGCCGACGACCTTCGACGACGGCGTGACCTTGACCAGATGGCCCAGCACCTGATCGGCACCGGCGTAGGCGTTCTCGACGTCCTCGAACCGGTTGCCGAGGCCAAGCGCGTTGGCCTGCTGGCGCAGGTTGGACAGCTGACCGCCGGGGATCTCGTGGCTGTACACCCGCCCCGTCGGCGCAGGCAATCCACTTTCGAAGGGCGCGTACACCTTTCGCAGCGATTCCCAGTACGGCTCCAGGTCGCATACGTTACGCAGCGAGAGCCCGGTGTCGTACGGGGTGTGCATCGCCGCGGCGACGATGGAGGACAGCGCGGGCTGACTGGTGGTGCCCGCCAACGGCGCCGCCGCGCCGTCGACCGCGCTGGCGCCCGCCTGCCACGCCGCGGTGTAGGTCGCCAACTGCCCACCGGGCGTGTCATGGGTGTGCACGTGCACCGGCAGGTCGAACCGGCTGCGCAGCGCCGAGACCAACGTCGTCGCCGCGGGTGCCCGCAGTAGACCGGCCATGTCCTTGATCGCCAGCACGTGCGCCCCGGCCTCGACGATCTGCTCGGCGAGCCTCAGGTAGTAGTCCAGCGTGTAGAGCGTTTCACCGGGATCGGACAGGTCACCGGCGTAACACAGCGCCACCTCGGCGACCGCCGTGCCGGTTTCCCTGACGGCGTCGATGGCCGGTCGCATCGAGTCGACGTTGTTGAGCGCGTCGAAGATTCGGTAGATGTCGATGCCGGTGGCCGTGGCCTCCTCGACGAAGGCGGCGGTCACGACCTCCGGGTACGGGGTGTATCCGACGGTGTTGCGACCCCGCAGCAGCATCTGCAGGCAGATGTTGGGCACCACCTCGCGCAGCGCCGCCAGCCGCTCCCAGGGATCTTCCTTGAGGAACCTCAGCGCGACGTCATACGTCGCGCCACCCCAGCACTCCAGCGACAGCAGCTCGGGGGTCATCCTCGCGATGTACGGCGCCACCGCCAGCAGACCGGAGGTCCGCACCCGGGTGGCAAGCAGCGACTGATGGGCGTCGCGGAAGGTGGTGTCGGTGACGCCCACCGCCGGCGAGTCCCGCAGCCACGCCGCGAAACCCTCGGGACCCAACTCGATCAGACGTTGCCTACTGCCGGCGGGTGGGGTCGACTCGGTGTCCCTGACCTCGATGTCCGGCAGCTTGTCCTGCGGGTAGACCCGGTCCCGGCTGCCGTAGGGCGAGTTGACCGTCACCTCGGCGAGGTAGTTGATCATCTTCGTACCGCGGTCGGCCGAGACGTGAGCGGTCAGCAACTGGGGGCGTTCGTCGATGAACGACGTGGTGACCCGACCCGCGCGGAAGTCGGGATCGTCGACGACCGCTTGCAGGAACGGGATGTTCGTCGACACTCCGCGGATCCGGAACTCGGCAAGCCCTCGCCTGGCGCGCGTGACTGCGGTGCTGAAGTCGCGGCCCCGGGTCGTCATCTTGACCAGCATCGAGTCGAAGTGCGCGCCGATCTCCGCACCGAGGGTCGTGCCGCCGTCCAACCGGATGCCCGCGCCACCCGGCGACCGGTAACCGGTGATGCGTCCGGTGTCGGGCCGGAAACCCTTGGCCGGGTCCTCGGTGGTGATGCGGCACTGCATGGCCGCACCCCGCACTCGAATCGAATCCTGGCTCAGCCCAAGGTCGGCGAGCGTCTCCCCCGCCGCGATGCGCAACTGGCTGGCGACCAGGTCGACGTCGGTGATCTCCTCGGTGACGGTGTGCTCCACCTGGATCCGCGGGTTCAGTTCGATGAACACGTGGTTGCCGCGCTCGTCGAGGAGGAACTCGACGGTGCCCGCACACGTGTAGCCGATCTGCCGCGCGAAGGCGACCGCATCCGCACACATCTGGGCGCGCAACTCTTCGGACAGGTTGGGGGCCGGCGCGAGTTCGATCACCTTCTGATGCCGCCGCTGCACGCTGCAGTCGCGTTCGAACAGGTGGATCACGTTGCCCTGGGTGTCGGCCAGGATCTGCACCTCGATGTGGCGGGGGTTCAGCACCGCCTGCTCGAGGTAGACCATTGGATCGCCGAACGCCGACTCGGCTTCGCGGCTGGCGGCCTCGATCGACTCGGCGAGGGCGTCGGGATCGGTGACCCGCCGCATGCCGCGGCCGCCGCCGCCGGACACCGCCTTGACGAACAGCGGGAAGTGCATGTCGGCCGACGCGGCGACGAGGTCGTCTACCGAGGCCGACGGTACCGACGACGCAAGCACGGGCAGGCCCGCGTCGCGGGCCGCGGCGATCGCACGGGACTTGTTGCCCGTCAGCTCCAGGACGTGGGCACCGGGGCCGACGAAGGTGATGCCCGCCTCGGCGCAGGCGGCCGCGAGTTCGGGGTTCTCGGACAGGAAGCCATACCCCGGGTACACCGCGTCCGCACCCGCGTGGCGGGCCACGCGGATGATCTCGTCGATCGACAGGTAGGAGCGCACGGGGTGTCCCGGCTCGCCGATCTGATACGACTCGTCGGCCTTCAACCGGTGGGGCGAGTTGCGGTCTTCGTAGGCGTACACCGCAACGGTCGCGATGTTCATTTCATACGCCGCACGGAATGCCCGAATGGCTATCTCACCGCGATTGGCGACCAGGAGTTTGGAGATCACGCGCGATACCCTAACGCGCGAGCCGCCGGCCCCGGTCTAGATCAGCGTCGACCAGTACGCCCAGAATCGAATCACGATCAACAGGATCAGTCCGGTGAACCACAGCGCGACGAGCGACCATCGCCACTGATACACGGCACGGGCAAAGGCGTTGCCCGCCAACGGCCGCAGGGCGATCGACGACACCACCACCAACAGCGGGATCGTCATGGACCACACCACCATGCAGTACGGGCAGAGGGCTCCGATGACGTACAGGCTCTGGTAGATCAGCCAGTGGACGAAGACGGCGCCGAGAAGCGTTCCGACCGCGAGCCCGGCCCAAAACCACTGCGGCAACGCCACTTTGGCGACCGCCAGCACGCCGGCGACCACGACGACGCTGAACGCCACGATGCCGAGCAACGAGTTTGGGAAGCCGAATTCCGACGCTTGCGGCGTGACCATCACCGAACCGCAGGACAGCACCGGGTTGATGCTGCACGACGGGACGTACGCGGGGTCGATCAGCAGCTCGATCTTCTCGATCGTCAGCGTCAGCGCCGCGGTGAGGCCCACGGCGCCGGCGATCAGCACCCAGATTGCGCTGGGCGTTTTCACCCGCACACCAGATCCGGACCGCGCCGGCAGGTCCGACGCGGTCTCGTCCGCAGCGGTCGACGTCATCTCGTGGTCGTGGGGGTCGGATTCGGCGCCGGGGCGGGCGCGGGAGCGGGGGCCGGTGCCGTCGCGGTGGGTGTGCCACCCGGCTGAATCGGGGCCGGTGCGGCAGGTGCGGCGGTCACGCCGGGGATCTCGCCGACGATCTCCTTGATCTTGGCCACCAGCGCGTCGGGCGTCGAGAACTTGTAGTCCTCGCCGTTGATCCGCACCGTCGGCGTACCGGTGACGGTGGTCGCGGAGGCAAGCCCCTTCACCATGTCGAGGTAGCGACCGTTGTTGATGCACTCCGGCACCTTGCCGACGACTCCGGCTTGGCGCGCGGTCTCGATCAACTGCGCATTCGTCGGGAAGGTGGTGCCCGTCTCGCTCGGCTGCTGGGCGTACATCGCCGCGTGGAAGCGGCGGAACGCCTGCTTGTCCGGGGTGGTGTCCTCGTCGGCGACGCAGTAGGCGGCCGCACCGGAGCGCGACGAGTAGTTCTGGTTCGCCGGGCGGTCGAGGATGGCGACCATGTAGAAGTCGGTGGCGATCGCGCCGCTGTCGATCAGCTTGCTGATGGTGGGCCCGAACTGCTGCTCGAATCGACCGCACACCGGGCAGAGGAAGTCCTCGTACAACGACACCACGGCCTTCGGCTCGGTGGTGCCCTCCTTGGTGATCACGTTGCTCGTCGCCACGCGGATCGACTTCGCCTCGCCGCCTGCGGGCTTCGTGCTGCCGGAGGTCACGATGTAGGCGACCAGAGCCACGGCGAAGATGACCACGACCGCGGTGAGCCCGACCTGGATCATCACGTTGCGCTTGCGGTCGGCAGCCTTCAGGTCGTAGCTGGCGGTCTTCTTGGGTTTCGTGGACACGGCACTAGGGTACCGGCGGTCTGCGAGTACTCCGTCAGCCCCGGCTCAGGTGTGACCGAAGAGCCGAAACGACCTCTGCAGTGGCGGTGGCGCTGGCGCCGCCGAGCGGAAAGAAGTTGGCGAACGCATGCACCACGGGGCCGAACTGTCGATGGTCGACGGCGACGCCCGCCGCGGCAAGCGCCTCGGCGTACTGGTTGCCTTCGTCGCGCAGCGGGTCGAACCCACCCGTGAGGACCATCGCGGGAGGCAGCCCGGACAGATCCTCGGCCAGCAGCGGGGAGACGCGCGGGTCGTCGACGTCGAGTGCGGACCCGGCCAGGTAGTTGTCCCTGAACCAGTCCATGTCCTTCTTCGTCAGGAAGTACCCGTCGGCGAACAGCGTCTTGGACCTGGTGTCGCTGGCGAAGTCGGTGACGGGGTAGAGCAGCAGTTGCAGGGCCGGCAGGGCGAAACCGTCGTTGCGCGCCAACTGCGACGCCACCGCCGCGAGGTTTCCGCCCGCGCTGTCGCCGCCGACGGCCACCCTGGCCGGGTCCGCGCCGAACTCGGCCGCATGCTCCACCGCCCAGCGGTACGCGGCGTAGCAGTCGTCGACCGCGGCGGGCGCGGGGTGCTCCGGCGCGAGCCGGTAGTCGACCGCAAGGACGTGAACTCCCGCGTCTCGGCAGAGCAGTCGGCACAGACCGTCGTGCGTGTCGAGGTCGCCGACGACGAAGCCGCCGCCGTGGAAGAACACCAGAAGAGGTCTCGGCTCCCCCGCCGCCGCGTCGGCGGGCGTGTAGCGCCGCACCGGAAGCGGTCCCGCCGGACCGGGAATCGAACCGTTCTTCACGTCGACGGCGACACCGGAGTCGATCATCGACGACAGCTTCTGCAGCTGGGATCTGGCGACCGCGACGTCACTGCTGGCGACCAACCCGTTGACGCCCGCCGACCGCTGCGCGGCCAACATGAACTGCAGCGTCGTGTCGAGGGTGTTGCCGTCGACCGTCACGGTGCGGCGTCCCAGCAGAAGTCGCTTGACGGCGTCGGGCAGGTGCGGGAGAAGGCGCAGCATCACCCGGCTGGAGGCGTTGAGGACCGCCAGCCGGGCCGCCCCGGGACGATCGGCCTCCGCGTGCGTCACAGGTGCGGCTGGCAGACTTCCCGTCATGGCTTCTCCTTCGAACACGTCGGTTCCCTCGGTCGCGCTGAACGACGGGCATTCGATCCCCATCATCGGCCTGGGAGTGTGGCAGACCCCGGCCGGTGAGACCGAACGCGCCGTCAGCGCCGCGCTCGACGCAGGCTATCGGCACGTCGACACGGCCGCGGCGTACGGCAACGAAGCGGAGGTGGGACACGCGCTCGCCGGGGCGGCCAGCGCGGGCCTGGCCAGGGACGACGTCTACGTCGTCACCAAGCTCTGGAACGCCGACCAGGGGTACGACACGACGCTGCGGGCGTTCGACCTGAGCATGGAGAAGCTGGGCCTTGACTACCTGGACCTCTACCTCGTCCACTGGCCGCTGCCCGAGGTCAACGCCTTCGTCGACACGTTCAAGGCCTTCGCCCACCTGCGTGACGAGGGCCGAATCCGCTCGATCGGCGTGAGCAACTTCCAGCCCGAACACCTGAGCACCCTGGTCGACGCGACCGGCATCGTGCCTGCGGTCAACCAGATCGAATTGCATCCGCTTCTCCCCCAGCGGGAGCTGCGAGACGTGCACGCCGCCTTGGGAATTGCCACCGAGGCGTGGAGCCCGCTGGGCCAGGGCTCGTTGCTGGAGAACGCGACCGTCGTCACCATTGCCGAGGCCAAGGGGAAAACGCCAGCACAGGTGCTGATTAGGTGGCACGTCCAGCTCGGTAATATCGTCATCCCGAAATCGGTGAACCCCGACAGGATTGCGAGCAACTTCGACGTGTTCGACTTCGAACTCGACGAATCGGACATGGCGTCCATCGCATCGCTCGAAGACGGGACTCGACTGGGTCCCGATCCACGGACCTTCAACTTCACAGGGTAGGTGACATGACCTCGGCGGCAATTCCAGCGGTGGCACTCAACGACGAGAACAGCATCCCGGCACTCGGGATCGGCGTCGGCGAGTTGACCGACGCCGAAACCGAACGCGCCGTGACGACCGCGCTCGAGATCGGCGTGCGGCTGATCGACACCGCGGCGGCGTACGGCAACGAGGCGGCGGTGGGGCGCGCCATTGCGGCATCGGGCATCCCTCGCGCGGAGATCTTCGTCACGACGAAGTTGGCGACCGCCGATCAGGGCTTCCGCGCCGCGCAGGACGCGTGCCGGGCCAGCCTCGACCGCCTCGCCACCGACTACGTCGACGCGTACCTGATCCACTGGCCCGCGGGTGACCCCGGTGTCTACCTGCACAGCTGGGGCGGAATGCTCAAGCTGCGCGAGGACGGCCTCACCAAGTCGATCGGCGTCTGCAACTTCTCCGCCGAGGACCTGTCCAACGTCATCGAGCTGTCCTACGTCGCACCGGCGATCAACCAGATCGAGCTGCATCCGCTCCTCAACCAGGCGGCGCTGCGCGCGGCCAACGCCGAGCACGACATCGTCACCGAGGCCTACGGGCCGCTGGGCGTGGGTCGTCTGCTGGACAACCCGACCGTGACGTCGATCGCCGGTGAGTACGGCAAGTCACCGGCGCAGGTGCTGATCCGGTGGAGCCTGCAGCTCGGCAACGTCGTCATCCCCCGCTCGGCGACGCCGGAGCGCATCGTGGAGAACGCCGACGTGTTCGAATTCGAGCTCGCGGCCGAGCACATGGACGCGCTCAACGGACTCGACGAGGGCACCCGCTTCCGGCCCGACCCGGCGACCTACACCGGCACCTAGGCAGCCGCTGGCGCGACGGGGCACGTTCCCGCCGCACCACCGCCGACTGTTCTCGGCTGTTGAGTGCCGCGACTCCCAGGCCGGCGAACATCGCCGCACCCCCGGCGACGATGGCGCCGATGGACGACTGGGAGCGGGCCCGTACCCCTCGGACGGCAGCGAAGCGGGTCAACTTTTAAGGCCCGTTGCCCGGCCGCACGTAGGGCGGCGCGTCGAATTTCCCCGGGAGACACGGAGGGTCGTGGACTCCGCGCCGCAGGTCTCCGACAACGGTGGCACTTCAAAAATCGCGCGCGCAAAGCACTCTCGCCCAGTAACATTCCGGGCTTGTCCTCCCGCGGTGGACTTCATCGCGTTCAAGAGTTGGTGCCCCCGATAGTCCCACGACTGAGAGTAGGCGTCGTCGATGGCATGCCGTATCAGCGAGCTAGTGCTTGGTTGCCGCAACCCCGAGGTGCTAGCGAAGTTCTGGTGCGAGGTCTTGGACTTCGTAGTGCTTGGTCGTGAGGACGACGGCACATTGGAAATCGGGCCGCGCGAAGGGTTCGGTGGCCCTCAGCCAACGATCATCCTCAGCAGCAGGGACGAACCGGAGAGAGGCAAGTCCCGGCTGCACATCGACGTCAACGCCACCGACTGCAGCCAGGAAGCCGAGCTCGAACGCCTTCTGGCTCTCGGGGCGCGCCCGGCCAACATCGGCCAGACGGGTAAGGAGAACTGGTTCGTGTTGGCTGATCCCGAGGGAAACGAGTTCTGCTTACTCAACGCACGCTTGGACCCACTCTGAGGGAGCAGCGTCGATCCCTGGCTCGGTGGTCCTTTAGACCGTGATGGGGAAGGGCTGCATTGCATACTGGCAGTGGAACGCCGCGTTGGGCGGCAACCACAGGGCCGGCTCCTTATTACCCTTGTCCTGGTTCGCTTGCCCCTGTACCGCAACGAGATTCGCAGGATCGTTCGCGAAACGCACGCGCAGTTCGTCCGTCCAGACACGAGCACCCTGGTCCCAGGCATAAGCAAGCGGCACGATGTGCTCGATCTGCACAGCTGCGCCGGTTTGATTGCCGCGTGCGAACGAAATCATGAGGCTGGTGTACGGATCGTGCAGAACGCCGGTGGCTACCGCCGTGGGACACCGACTGATCGCAACGTAGGTCTTCTCCACCAGGTCACGGTCCAGGATGTCGTTGTGAGTGTCGCACCCGTTGTGTCCGCCCGGAGCGTCGTTGTCATCAGTCCATGGCTCGACGACGGCACCGGCACCTAGGCAGCCGCTGGCGCGACGGGGCACGTTCCCGCCGCGTCGCGCAGCACCACTGCCGACCGATCGTCGATCGGCAGCGCGTAACCCCGGAGCACGGCGGCAAACTGCACCGCGTACTGGCACCAGAACGCGTGGTTCGGCGGCATCCAGTCGGCCGGTTCGGAGTCACTCTTGTCCTGGTTCGCCTTGCCTTGTACCGCAAGCAGATTGGCGGGATCGTTGGCGAACCGTCGGCGCATGTCGTCGGTCCAGCCGCGGGCGCCGAGGTCCCAGGCGAGCGCCAGCGGGACGATGTGGTCGATCTGCACCGACGCCCCGACCTGATTGCCTCGGGTGAACGCCACGGTCTGGTTGGTGTACGGGTCGTACAGCGTGCCGGTGGCGACCGCGGTGGGACACCGCGAGATTGCCGTGAAGGTCTTGTCGACGAGGTCGCGGTCGAGGATGTCGTTGCGGGTGTCACAGCCGTTGTGTCCACCGGGTGCGGTGGTGTCGTCGGTCCACGCGTCGCCGAAGGCCGCTCGGCGATAGTCGTGTCCGCGCACGC
Organism: Mycolicibacterium hodleri; assembly: GCA_006864685.1. GTDB lineage: Bacteria > Actinomycetota > Actinomycetes > Mycobacteriales > Mycobacteriaceae > Mycobacterium > Mycobacterium hodleri_B. The sequence goes on from VIFX01000029.1 coordinate 56,629, forward strand.
GTTCGGGGATCAACGGAATGCCCGCAAGGATGTCGACCCCGGCCGCCACGGTGGGCACGTCGGCGCCGGCGACGAACCGGTCCTCGCGGTCTGCGGCCGTCCTGACCTGGACCGCGACGAAGACGGCCAGCGCCACCGCGACGATCAGCCAAGCGGGCTTCTTCACGCCTTGTCCAGGTACTCGACGCGCTCGGTCTCGGCGAATGGTGCTGCCAGCATGGCGATTCCGCGGTGGTCGAGGAGTTTGGGGTCGGCGTCGTAGACGGTCTCGGCGAACGCGCGGGCGGCTTCGATGATGTCGCGATGCTCGGCCAGTGACAGCATCTTCAGAGTGATGGGTCGGCCCGACTGACTCAGCCCGAGCACATCGCCCTCGCGTCGTTCCTCCAAGTCGAGGTCGGCGAGCACGAAGCCGTCCTGGGTGGAGGCGACGGCCTTCAGTCGCGCGCCCGCCTTGGACTCCTCGGGGAGGTTGGTCGCGAGCAGACAGAGACTGGGGTGCTGGCCGCGACCGATCCGGCCACGCAACTGGTGCAGCTGGCTGATGCCGAACCGGTCGGCGTCCATCACGACCATCACGGTGGCGTTGGGCACGTCGACGCCCACTTCGATCACGGTGGTGCACACCAGCACGTCGACCTCGCCCGCACGGAAGGCCATCATGACGGCGTCCTTCTCCTCGGCGGGGAGCCTGCCGTGCATGAGTCCGAGCCGCAGACCGGCAAGGGGGCCGGCACCGAGCTTCTCGAACAGCTCGACGACGGAGGTGACCGGCGGACCCGCCTCCCTGGCGGTCGGCTTCTTCTTGCCGGATTCCTTGCCGGCCCCGTCGTTTTCGTCGATGCGCGAGGCGACGACGTAGGCCTGCCTGCCGGCGTCGACCTCCTCGATGATGCGCTGCCACGCCCGTTGCAGCCACGCCGGTTTCTGACCGACGAAGACGGCGTTGGTGGCGATCGGTTGCCTGCCCCTTGGCAGCTCCCGAAGAACCGACGTCTCGAGGTCGCCGTAGACGGTGAGCGCGACCGTCCGCGGAATCGGCGTCGCCGTCATGACCAACAGGTGCGGGGTGATTCCGGCGACCGCCTTGGCGCGCAACCGATCCCGCTGCTCGACCCCGAACCGGTGCTGCTCGTCGACGACGACCATGCCGAGGTTGCGAAACTCGACGGCGTCCTGCAGCAGCGCGTGGGTACCAATGACGATGCCCGCCTCGCCGCTGGCCACCTCGTTGCGCACGTCGCGCTTCTGCGCCGCGGTCATCGACCCGGTCAGCAGCGCCACCCTGGTTGCCCCGTCCAACCCGCCGAGCTCTCCACCGGAGGCCAGCGGACCGAGTACGTCACGGATCGACCGAAAATGTTGGACGGCAAGCACTTCCGTGGGAGCCAACAACGCGCACTGATATCCGGCGTCCACCATCTGCGCCATCGCCAGCACCGAGACGATCGTCTTGCCAGAGCCGACCTCGCCCTGCAGCATGCGGTGCATGGGCTTGGTGTCGGCGAGTTCCACCGTCAGCACGTCGAGAACCTCGCGCTGACCCTCGGTGAGGTCGAACGGCAACTGCCGACCGAGCGCGTCGGCCAGTCCCCCGGCCCGCGGCGGCGCCGACGGCCCGGTCTCACTCAGCTCACCGTGCCGACGTTCCACCAGCGCCCACTGCAACCCGACGGCCTCGTCGAACGCCAGTCGCTGGCGGGCGAACTCCCTGTCGTCTTCGCGCTCGGCAAGGTGGATCGCCCGCAACGCCTCGTCCTCCGACACCAGACCCCACTGCTCCCGAACGGATTCCGGTAGCGGATCGTCGACGGGGTCCAGTACGTCGAGGACCTGGCGGACGCACGCGTAGAGGTCCCAGCTCTGCACCTTGGCCGAGGCCGGGTAGATCGGAAAGAAGTCCCGCTCGAAGGCCGACAGCAGCACTTCCCCGTCGGTCGCGCGCGACGTCTCGGCGATCTTGGCGAGCGACCGACTTCCCTTGCCCTGGCCGGTTCCCTCGAGCACCAGGAACGCCGGATGCGTCAGCTGCATCGTCCCGTTGAAGAATCCGACCTCGCCGGACAGCATCAGCCGGGTACCAGGGACGAGGATGTGCTTGCTGAACTTCGCGTTGAAGAAGGTGGCGGTGACCCTGGGCTTGCGGTTGGCCAGCGTGATGACCAAGAACTCGCGCTTGGGCTGCCGGTTGGTCCAGCGCACGTCGGCCTTGGCGATCTCGTCGACGAAGGTGACGTGTTCACCCTCCGCCGGGGGCTCCCAGCCCTCGTCGAGCACCGACATGCCGTGGCTGTAGGTGCGCGGGTAGTGCCGCAACAGGTCGTCGACCGTCCGAAGGCCGAGGTGCTCCTCCAGCGGCTTGGCGGACTTGGCGCCGATGACGCGGTCCAACTTGTCGGTGAGTTCGACCACCTACTACTCCACTCCAATCAACAGGGCGTCGCCCCGGTGGCCCGTGTGATAGGTCACCAGCTCGGCACCGAGATGGTGCTGGTGCACGTGATCACGCAGCGCGGCGCCCACCGCGGGGTCGACCCCGTCACCGGTGAGGACCGTGACGAGCTCGCCTCCCGCGCCGAGCAACAGGTCGATCAGACCTGCGCCCGCGGCCGTCACGTCACGCGCGACGATCAGTACCTCGTCACCGGAGATGGCCAGGCCGTCGCCGGGGTGGCAGGCGCCGGCCCACGTCAAGGCCTTCTCGGTTGCCACCCGCACCGATCCGCTCCTGGCGCCGGCCGCGGCGCGGGCCATCGTGTAACCGTCGTCGACGGCTTGCCGGGTGGCGTCGTGGACGGCCAGGGCCGCCAGTCCCTGGACCATCGAGCCAGCGGGCACGGGCACCACGTCGATGCCCCACCCGATCGCCGCGGTGCATCCGGCCACCAGTTCCTCGGCGGCGACGTAGCCGTTGGGCAGCACCAGGATCTGAGCGGCTCCCGCGTCAATCAGCGCGCGCAGGAGTTGTTTGGCGCTGATCGCGGCGTCGGCGTCCCGGCAAAGGACGTGGGCGCCCTCGCCCTCGAACAAGGCCGACGCGCCGTCGCCGTCGACGACGGCGAGGACCGCCCGGTCACGGGTCCACCCACCGGACGGGTGGGTCCCCGAGCCGGTGAGCGCGGTGATCTGGATTCGGCTCGGGGTGCCGGCGCCCAGGCCGACTTCGACGGCACCGCCGGCGTCGTCGGTGTGCACGTGCACCGAGTACCGGCCGTCGGTTCCTGACGCGGCGATGGTCACCGAATCTCCGAGCTGCTCGAGGCGCATGCGGAGACCGTCCAGACCGGCCTGGTCGCAACCGTCGACGAGGTACATCACCTCGAACTGAGGTGGCGCCACGGCCGTGACGTCGGTCGGCGGGGCGTCGGGACCGGACCGTTCATAGGTGGCGCGGTGCGGAGTGTGCCCGGTGAGCGTGGCCGTCATGGCGTCGAGCAGGACGAGCAGTCCGCGACCGCCGGCGTCGACGACGCCCGCATCGGCCAGCACGTCGAGTTGCTCGGTGGTCTTCTCGAGTGCAACCACCGCGGCGTCGGCCGCCGTCGCGACCACGTCGGCGACGTCCGCGCCGTCGTCGGCGGCGCCCTCCGCAGCGCTCGCAGCGGAGGCGAGAACCGAAACGATGGTGCCGGGCACGGCCTGGCCGACGGAGGCGTCGGCGAGCACGACCGCGTGCCGCAGCGCCGACGCGAGCAGCGGTCCGTCGACGTCGGCCAGCACCCCGTCTCGCTCCTCGGCAGCCCCGCCCGCGACGTCGGCGAGGCCACGCAGGATCTGGGAGAGGATCACCCCCGAGTTGCCCCTGGCGCCCTGAAGCGCGCCCTCGGCCAAGGCCGCGGCGACCTCGGCCACGTCGGTGCTGCGCAGCGACTCTGCCCTGGCTCCGGCCGCCCGCATGGTGAACAGCATGTTGGTTCCGGTGTCCGCGTCGGCGACGGGGAACACGTTGAGGCGGTTGATCTCGTCGGTTCTGGCGATGAGGTGGGTGACGGCGGTATGCGCCCATTCGCTCAACGCGGTGGCGTCGAGCCGGCGTGCGGACATGCCCCAACCGCCTCTCCCTCGACCCAACGCGGCCACGTGCGCGTCAGCCTAGCCAGTGTGTCCGACGAGCCCCCGACGCCGTCGCGGTCATGCACGAGGATTCGCGTCGGTGGACACCGTTTTGGCGATACCAGGGGCGGCCGGTATCCTGGTCAGGTTGTTGGGTCACCCGCGGTTGCGGTTGTTGGCCCCCAGTTCCGATCAAGGAGTTTCACATGGCTGCGGTTTGCGATGTCTGCGGAAAGGGCCCCGGCTTCGGTAAGTCGGTGTCGCACTCCCATCGTCGGACGAACCGCCGGTGGGACCCGAACATTCAGACGGTGCACGCCGTCTCCCGCCCCGGCGGAAACAAGAAGCGCATCAACGCTTGCACCTCCTGCATCAAGGCAGGCAAGGTCGCGCGCGGCTGATTGCCGCTCCACTTCACCGTCGAGTGTGCGGTGAGATCGCCCCGACCCGTCGGATCGCGATCTCGCAGCACACTCGATCGTGTGCTGCGTCGGCCTAGGGCAGGCGCCAGTCGATCGGCTCTCCGCCGAGTTCGGCAAGCAGTTCGTTCGCGCGGCTGAACGGCCGCGAGCCGAAGAATCCCCGCGACGCCGACAGCGGCGACGGATGGACCGACTCGATCGTGGCGCAGTGCGCACCCGTCAGCATCGGCTTCAACGTCTGCGCGTCGCGACCCCAGAGCACCGCCACCATCGGCGACGGCCTGGCCACCAACGCGCGAATCGCGCACTCGGTGACCGCTTCCCAGCCCTTGCCACGATGTGACGCCGGGGTACCCGACCGCACCGTCAGCACCCTGTTGAGCATCATCACGCCCTGTTCCGCCCACGGCGACAGGTCACCGCAACTCGGCGCGGGATGACCCAGGTCGGTCGCGTACTCCTTGAAGATGTTGTCGAGGCTGCGCGGCAGCGGACGCACGTCCGGCGCCACCGAAAAACTCAAGCCAACGGCGTGCCCGGGAGTCGGATACGGGTCCTGGCCGACGATGAGGACGCGCACCCGGTCCAAGGGAAAGGTGAAGGCGCGCAGCACGTTTTCCCCGGCGGGCAGATAGCGTTGTCCCGCCGCGATCTCGGATCTGAGGAACTCGCCCATCTGGGCGACCTGGTCTTCGACTGGCTCGAGGGCAGTGGCCCAGCCGGGGTCGACGAGTTCTGAGAGGGGGCGCGCAGTCACGAGAGGTCAACCTAGCGTGCTCGCGCGGTCAGAACGACCGCCAGCCCCCCTGGCCGGTCCACTCGGCCCCGTCGACCAGTACCCGCGGCGGCCCCTCGACCACGACGCCGATCTCTCGCCATCCCTCGGGCACGGCCGCGGGGAACGTCGCGACGAGCGCGTGGTCCTCTCCACCGCCGAGCACCAGACTCCACGGGTCCTCCCCCGTCGCCGCGGCGGCCGCCGCGACGGCGTCACGATCGGCGCCGAGCGCGTTGCGGGACAAATCGATCCCGACCGCGGACGCGTCGGCGACGTGCCGCAGGTCGGCCAGCAGCCCGTCCGAGACGTCCGTCATCGCGGTCGCGCCTGCGTCGGCGGCAACCCGCCCCTGCCCGTACGGCACCGCCGGGACCAGGTGCCTGCGCCGCAGCTCGGCGAAGTCGGTGATTCCGTTGTGCAGGAGCGCGTATCCGGCCGCCGAACGCCCGAGGTCGCCGACGACGGCCACGGTGTCGCCCGGTCGGGCGCCGCTGAGCAGCACGGCCGGCCTGCCATCCAGATCACCGAGCACGGTCACCGAGATCACCCACTGCGGCGAGGCGACCAGATCCCCTCCGACGATGCTCGCCCCGAACGTGTTCGCCTCTGCCCACAGCCCGTCGGAGAGCGCTTCGGCGTCGGCGCCGAGGGTGGCGCCAGGAGCGCCGAAGCCGACGACGAACGACGTCGCGGCACCCCCCATCGCCTCGATGTCGGCGGCGTTCTGGGCGATCGCCTTGCGCCCGACGTCGTGGGGCGTCGACCAATCCAGCCGAAAGTGCCTGCCTTCGACCAACATGTCCGTCGACACCACGACCCGGCCGTCGGGCGCCGCCACCACCGCGGCGTCGTCACCGGGACCGACGAGGACGTTCGGCGGGTGCACGCGTCCCTCGACGAGGCGGTCGATCACCGTGAACTCGCCGAGGTCGGCCAGCGTCTCGGCGCGCTCGTCGTCAGCCATGTCACCCCTTGGTTGCGTGTCCTGAACACCGGCGCGACCTGCGGTACGTTTGGTCCCTGCGGCGTGGAGTCTATGCAGCCCGAACGGAGGACGGCGCGAGTGGTCGAGGCATTCATGCTGATTCAGACCGAGGTGGGTCGCGCCGAGGTCGTGGCCAAGCAACTCGCGGCGCTGGCCGGGGTGTCGTCGTCGGAGTACGTGACGGGCCCCTACGACGTCGTTGTTCGCGTGGCGGCGGCGACGGCGACGGAGTTGCAGTCGGTCGTGGTTCCCAGTGTGCAAGGGGTGACCGGAATCACCCGCACCCTGACCTGTCCCATCGCCGACGGGGTGCACTCCTAGAGTGCAGTGGTGACCGAGCCCGATTCACAGCCCGATCAGCAGCCCGATCCCGAGCCTGCCTCCGACGGTCCGCCCCGTCGAGTCCTCATCGCGGCGGTCGCCCTCGCGGTCGCGGCGGTCGTGGCCGTTCTCGCGGTGGCGGCAACCAGGGAGGCGGCTCCCGTACCGGGTCCCGTCGCCATCGCCGCAGCGCCGGCACCCCAGGCCGACAGCGACGCCTGCAAGGCCCTGATGGCGGTCCTGCCCGACGACCTCGACGACTATCACCGCGCCGAGGCGATGGCACCCGCGCCGGCCAGTGCGGCGGCGTGGCAGAACGAACCGGGCAGCGATCTCGTCGTCCTCCGGTGCGGGATCGGCCGGCCCGACGACTTCTCGGCGAGCGCGCCCCTGCAGGCGGTCGACGACGTGCTCTGGTTCCGCATCCCCGGCGTCGACCGCACCACGTGGGTCGCGGTGGACCGGCCGGTCTACGTCGCGTTGACGCTGCCCGAGGGGTCGGGGCCGACGCCGATCCAACTGCTCTCGCGGGCGGTGGCCAAGGCGATGCCCGCGGTCGTGCCCGATCCGGGACCGGTCCGCTAGCGCAGTCCGGTGCCCCGCGCCACGGCGGTGTCGACCATGGCGGCCAACAGCGTCGGGTAGTCCACGCCGCTGGCGGCCCACATCCTCGGATACATCGAGATCGTGGTGAACCCCGGCATGGTGTTGATCTCGTTGATCACCGGACCGTCGTCGGTCAGGAAGAAGTCGACGCGGGCCAACCCCTGGCAATCGATGGCGCGGAAGGCTCTGATCGCCAATTGCCGTATCTCGTCGGCGATCTCGTCGTCGATCTTGGCGGGCACGTCGAGCTCGGCTGCGTCTTCGAGGTATTTGGTGGCGAAGTCGTAGAACGCGTCCTCACGGCCGCGGACACCGGCCACCCGGATCTCGCCGACCGTGCTGGCCTCGACGCGACCGTCGGGGAATTCGAGGACGCCGCACTCCAATTCGCGACCGGGCACCGCGGCCTCGACGATCACCTTGGGATCGTGGCGGCGCGCGTTGGCGATGGCCGCGTCGAGGTCGTCCCAGTGGGTGACCCGGCTGACGCCGATCGAGGAACCGCCGCGAGCGGGTTTGACGAACACGGGCAGGCCGAGCCGCTGGCGGGCGTCCAGGTCGAGCGTCTCGTCGTGGGCGCGCAACACCACCTGGTCACCGATGGGCAGTCCCTCGGCGGCGAGGAGCTTCTTGGTGAACTCCTTGTCCATGCCCGCCGCGCTGGCCAGGACGCCGGCGCCGACGTAGGGGACCCCGGCGAGTTCGAGCAGTCCCTGCATGGTGCCGTCCTCGCCGTAGGGACCGTGCAGCACCGGGAAGACGACGTCGACCGAGGCGAGGACGTCGCCCGGCCCCTCACCGAGGGACACGAGTTGGCCGCGTCGGCCCGGGTCGGCGGCCAGCGCGAGGGCCGTGCCCGTCGCCGCCGTGACCTCGGGCAGCTGGCCGTCGGTGATGGCGAGCGACTCGTGCCCACCGTCGGTCAGCACCCAGGATCCCTCGGGCGTGATGCCGACGGCGACCACGTCGAAGCGGTCCGGGTCGAGGTTGCGCAAGATGCTGCCAGCCGAAACGCACGAGATGGCGTGCTCGGAGCTTCGTCCGCCGTAGACGACGGCGACGCGGACGCGGGGGCTCGAGCTGGAAGTCACAACCTAGAGAGGCTACCGCTAGGCCAGTGCAGCGGTGATGTCGGCGATCAGATCGTCGGTGTCCTCGATGCCAAGCGACATCCGCACGAACCCGTCGGCAACGGGATCGCCCCAGCGTGCCCGCCGGTCCACCGACGTGTGGAGCCCGCCGAAACTGGTGGCGGAGACCACCAGGGCGCTGCGCTCCACCAGACGGTGCACGGCGGCAGCGTCGGCCAGTTCGAACGAGACGAGGCCGCCGAAGCGCCGCATCTGCGCGCACGCCACCGCGTGGGCCGGGTCTTCTGGCAGCCCGGGGTATCGCACCGCCCGCACCGCGGGATGGTCACGCAGCATCAGCGCCATCGCGAGGGCGTTGTGACACTGACGCTCGAATCGCAACCCGGCGCTGCCTAGACTGCGCAGCGCCAGCCACGCCTCGAACGGGCCGAGAATGGCTCCGGCCAAGAGCCGTTCGCGTTCGACGGCCGCCATCACCTCGGCGTGACAGCTCGCGACGTACCCGGCAAGCAGGTCGCTGTGACCGGAAAGCGCCTTGGTGGCGCTGGCCACCACCAGGTCGGCGCCGAGTGAAAGCGGTTGCTGCCCAAGCGGAGTCGGCGCGGTGTTGTCGACGACCAGGGTGGCGCCGCGGCTGCGGCAGATGATCCCCAGCGCGTGCAGGTCGACGACGTCGAGGGTCGGGTTGACCGGCGTCTCCGCGACGACGACGTCGGCGGACTCGGCCGCCGCGCACATGTCGGCGGCGCTCACCTCGCGGACGGTGACGCCGAGCGGGGCCAGGTACTCCGTTGCGTAGAGGCGCACCTGGTAGTAGCCGTCGGCGGGAACCACCAGGGTCATGCCCGGCTTGACGATGACGCGCAGCACCGAGGTGATGGCAGCCATCCCCGACCCGAACGACAGCGCGGAGGTCGCACCCTCGAGCTCCGCGAGCGCCGACTCCAGCTGCCGCCAGGTGGGATTGGAGCTGCGCCCGTAGGTGTCCATGGGCTGGGATTCGTCGGCCGACAGGTGGTAGGCCGAGACGGGAACCGGCGGCGAGGCCACCGGCTGGCCAGGAACATGCTGCGAGGCAGCCGCTTTGACGCTGCGCGTGGAATCTCCGTATTGACCGTTCATGGTGTCACTCCGGTTTGGTGCTGCGACCGAGCAGCAGGGCCACCGCCTCGTCGACCGACAGGCCCTTGTGGCACACCCTGTGCACCGCATCGGTCAGCGGCATCTCGACGTCGTAACTCTTGGCCAGCGCGAGCACCGACTGGCACGAGGTGACACCCTCCGCGACGTGCCCGCCCGCGTCGCGCAACGCGGACTCCATCGTTCCGCCACGGCCGAGGCGCGCGCCGAACGCCCGGTTGCGGGACTGGGGCGAGGTGCAGGTGGCCACCAGGTCGCCGACACCGGCGAGGCCGGCGAGCGTGGCGCCCTTGGCGCCCAGCGCAAGTCCCAATCGCATGATCTCGGCGAGCCCGCGGGTGATGATCGCCGCCGCGGTGTTCTCCCCCAGCCCAACGCCCGCGGCCATGCCGCTTGCCAACGCGATGACGTTCTTGCACGCGCCACCGATCTCGGCGCCGACGACGTCGGAGTTGGTGTACGGCCGGAAGTAACCGGTGGCCAAGGCGCGTTGCAGCGCCACCGCGCGGCCCGAGTCGGTGCAGGCGACGACCGTGGCCGCCGGCTGCTCGTCGAGCACCTCGCTGGCGAGGTTGGGACCGGTCACGACGGCGACCCTCGACGGGTCGACCCCGGTCACCTGGACGATCACCTGACTCATCCGCAGCAGGGTGTTCAACTCGATGCCCTTGGCGACGCTCACCAGCGTGGTGTCGGCACCGATGTGCTCGCGCCACGGCTCGAGGTTGACCCGCAACGTCTGCGACGGCACGGCCAGAAGAACCGTGCAGGCACCGTCGAGCGCGTCGGCGGCGTCACCGGTCGCGCGGATGGACGCGGGCAGTTCGACCTCACCGATGTAGCCGGTGTTGCGGTGGGTGTCGTTGATCTCGTCGGCCAACTCGGCCCGCCGCGCCCACAGCGTGACGTCGTTGCCCGCGTCGGCGAGCACCTTGGCCAGCGCGGTACCCCACGCACCAGCACCCATCACCGCTGCTTTCACCACGGGAACAAATCTAGCCTGACTTGCGCTGCTGGCAGGATGACGGGCATGAGCGGTCCCAGCAGCGCGCGAACGGCCAACCTCGGGCTGATCATCGCCGTCAAGCGACTGAGTGACGCGAAGACGCGGCTCGCCTCGGCGTTCTCGCCCGGCGACCGCGAGGGCGTGGTCCTGGCCATGCTGCTCGACACCATCACCGCCGCGTCGTCGGTGATGGCGGTCCGCACCATCACCGTGGTGACCCCCGACCCCGTGGCGGCCGAGGCCGTCCGCGAGCTCGGCGCCAGAGTCCTCGTCGACCCGACCCCCGCGGGCCACCCCGACCCGCTGAACAACGCGATCTCGGTCACCGAGGCGACGATCCGTGCCGAGACCCCGAACGTGGGCGTGCTGCAAGGCGATCTGCCTGCGCTGCAACCACGTGAGCTCGCCGAGGCCATCGCGCGGGCCCGCCTCCACGAACGAAGCTTCGTCAGTGACCGGCACGGCACGGGCACCTCGGCACTCTTCGCCTTCGGCGTCCCGCTGGCGCCCCTATTGGGCACGGATTCCGCACGGCGACACAAGGATTCGGGTGCAGTCGAGCTGACGGGCCGGTGGCCGGGACTGCGGTGCGACATCGACACACCCGACGATCTCGCGACCGCCCTCGGCCTCGGAGTGGGGGCGCTCACCAAGAACACAGTCGGCGGCACCTAGCACGCCCGACCGGACATAGGGGATGATCTCCTCTGTGACCGAAGCCGAGACACGACCTTCCAACGCGGGCTGGACATCGGACGGCAACACGCCCGACGCCCCGCCGGCGACCACCACGGGCTCGGTCGACCCCTCGGGGTCGGAGGCCCTGCCCGACGACCGCTACCTCAACCGCGAATTGAGCTGGCTCGACTTCAACTCGCGCGTGCTCGCCCTCGCGGCCGATCCCTCCCTGGCCCTGTTGGAGCGAGCCAAGTTCCTGGCGATCTTCTCGTCGAATCTCGACGAGTTCTACATGGTTCGCGTCGCCGGCCTCAAGCGCCGCGACGAGATGGGACTGTCCGTTCGCTCGGCCGACGGGTTGTCGCCCCGCGAGCAGCTACGCCGCATCGGCGAGCGCACGCAGCAGTTGGCCAGCAGGCACGCCAAGGTGTTCATGGAGTCGGTGCGACCCGCGCTCGCCGACGAGGGCATCATCGTGGTGACGTGGGCTCAGCTCGACGACGACGAACGCGCGCGGCTGTCGGTGTACTTCCACGAACAGGTATTCCCGGTCCTCACGCCGCTGGCCGTCGACCCCGCGCATCCGTTCCCCTTCGTCAGCGGGTTGAGCCTGAACCTGGCGGTCACCGTCAAACAGCCCGAAGACGGTACGCAGCACTTCGCGAGAGTCAAGGTTCCCGACAACGTCGACCGTTTCGTCGAACTTGGTCCCCGCGAGGGCGGCGCGGCCATCCGGTTCCTTCCGATGGAGGAGCTCATCTCGGCCTTCCTCTCGGTGCTGTTCCCTGGGCTGGAGGTCGTGGAGCATCACGCCTTCCGCATCACGCGCAACGCCGACTTCGAGGTCGAAGAGGACCGCGACGAGGACCTGCTTCAGGCGCTGGAACGCGAACTCGCGCGCCGCCGCTTCGGTTCGCCCGTGCGGCTGGAAGTCGCCGACGACATGACCGAGAACATGCTCGAGCTTCTGCTGCGTGAGCTCGACGTCCACCCCGGTGACGTGATCGAGGTGCCCGGCCTGCTCGACCTGTCGTCGCTGTGGCAGATCTACGGAGTGGACCGACCCAAGCTCAAGGATCCGCCGTTCGTACCCGCGACGCCTCCCGCGTTCGGCGAACGGGAAACGCCCAAGAGCATTTTCGCGACGCTGCGGGACGGCGACGTGTTGGTCCACCACCCGTACGACTCGTTCTCCACGACGGTGCAGCGCTTCATCGAGCAGGCGGCCGCGGATCCAAATGTGCTTGCCATCAAGCAGACGCTGTACCGGACCTCCGGTGATTCGCCGATCGTCAGCGCGCTCATCGACGCCGCCGAGGCGGGCAAGCAGGTCGTGGCGCTCGTCGAGATCAAGGCTCGCTTCGACGAGCAGGCCAACATCAAGTGGGCCCGGGCACTGGAGCAGGCCGGCGTCCACGTGGTGTACGGCCTGATCGGCCTCAAGACCCATTGCAAGACATGCCTCGTCGTGCGGCGCGAGGGCTCGACCATCCGGCGTTACTGCCACATCGGGACGGGCAACTACAACCCCAAGACCTCTCGACTCTACGAAGACGTGGGTTTGTTGACGGCATCCCCCGACATCGGCGCCGACCTCACCGATCTCTTCAATTCGCTTACCGGCTATTCCCGCAAGGTGTCCTACCGCAATCTGCTGGTCGCTCCGTACGGCGTCCGTCGGGGCATCGTCGAGCGCATCGAGCGTGAGATCGCGGCACACCGGGACGGGGCCGACGCGCGGATCAGGGTGAAGGCCAACGCGCTCGTCGACGAGCAGGTGATCGACGCGCTGTACCGTGCGTCGCAGGCCGGGGTGCCGGTGGAGGTCGTGGTCCGCGGGATTTGTGCGCTCAGGCCAGGCGTCGAGGGGTTCTCGGACAACGTCACGGTGCGGTCGATTCTCGGGCGGTTCCTTGAACATTCACGGATCATTCACTTCCGCGCCATCGACGAATTCTGGATCGGCAGTGCCGACATGATGCATCGTAATCTGGACCGTCGCGTCGAGGTGATGGCACAGGTGAAGGATCCGAGGTTGGCTGATCAGCTCAACGACGTCTTCGAGTCGGCGATGGATCCGACCACCAGGTGCTGGGAACTCGGTGCCGACGGCCACTGGACCGCGTCGCCGCACGCGGGTCAGACGGTGCGGGACCACCAGGTCTCGCTGATGGAACGTCACCGGCATCCGTGACGTCGACGGGTCACCCGCGGGTGACGTTCTGATCGTCGCGTCCCCGAATGAGTTGCAGGAGTTGAGGTGACGAAGAAATCGCCGTCGTCGGCGGCCACCAAGGTGACGCCCGCGGCGGGCGCGGTGTTGTGGCGCCCGGACGAGGACGACTCGAATGAGGTCGCCGCGCCGTTGGTGGCGGTGGTGCACCGACCGCGTTACGACGACTGGTCGCTGCCCAAGGGCAAGGTTGATCCCGGAGAGACAGAGCCGGTGACCGCGGTGCGTGAAGTCCTCGAAGAGACCGGGTACGCATCGGAGTTGGGTCGCCGACTGGCGGCGGTCAGCTATCCCATCGAGTCCGGGGTCAAGCACGTGCGGTATTGGGCCGCTCGCGCGGTGGGAGGTGAATTCACCCCGAACGACGAGGTCGACGAGCTCGTCTGGTTGTCTCCCGCCGACGCGCTCAAACGACTGCAGTATCCCGACGATCGGAAGGTGCTGCGCTGCTTCGCCAAGAAGCCCGCCGACACCCGCACGGTGTTGGTCGTCCGCCACGGGACCGCGGGCAGCAAGGCCAGGTACAAGGGCGACGATCGCAACCGCCCCCTGGACAAGCACGGTCGCGCGCAGGCTGAATCTTTGGTGGGGCAGCTGTTGTCTTTCGGCGCCACCGAGGTTCACGCCGCTCCGAGGGTGCGCTGTCATCAGACGGTCGGCCCGCTGGCCGAGGAGTTGGGCGTCCCGATCCTCGACGAACCGACGATGACCGAGGAGGCGTACGCCGACGGTCACGGGGCGGCGCGGCGGCGTCTTCTCGAGATCGCGACATCCGACGGCACGCCGGTCATCTGTTCGCAGGGCAAGGTCATTCCGGATCTCATCGCGTGGTGGTGCGACCGCGACGGGGTGCGACCGGACAAGTCACGCAACCGCAAGGGCAGCACCTGGGTGCTGTCGCTGGCGGGCGAGACGTTGATTGCCGCCGATCACATCGGCAGCCCCTTGGCCGCCGACGGGTAGTCCACACGCAGACACGCCGTGGATCTGAGCGATCCACGGCGTGCCTTGTACCGGAACTGATTCCGGAATTGTTGCTACTTGCGGCCCTTCTTGGCGGGGGCCTTCTTCGCGGGCGCCTTGGTGGCGGCGGTCTTCTTGGCCGGCGCCTTGGTGGCGGCGGCCTTCTTGACCGGAGCCTTGGTGGCAGCGGTCTTCTTGGCCGGAGCCTTGGTGGCGGCGGCCTTCTTGACCGGAGCCTTGGTGGCAGCGGTCTTCTTCGCCGGTGCCTTGGTGGCAGCGGTCTTCTTCGCCGGCGCCTTGGTGGCGGCGGTCTTGGCCGGAGCCTTGGTGGCGGCGGTCTTCTTGGCCGGCGCCTTGGTGGCGGCGGCCTTCTTGACCGGAGCCTTGGTGGCAGCGGTCTTCTTGGCCGGAGCCTTGGTGGCAGCCTTCTTGACTGCCTTCTTGGCCGCAGTCCGCTTCGCGGGTGCAGCGGTGGCACCGCGCTTTACGGCGGGGCCTTCCGACGGGAGACGCTGTGCGCCAGACACAACCGCCTTGAACTGAGCCCCTGGGCGGAATGCCGGGACGGACGTCGGCTTGACCTTGACGGTCTCACCGGTGCGCGGATTTCGCGCAACACGGGCGGCGCGGCGACGCTGCTCGAACACGCCGAAGCCGGTGATGGTGACGCTGTCGCCCTTGTGGACGGCACGCACGATGGTGTCGACGACGTTCTCAACGGCGGCAGTGGCCTGCCGACGATCGGTGCCCAACTTGTCCGTGAGGACGTCGATGAGCTCTGCCTTGTTCATGCAAAACCTCCGAAGCCTGTGGCCCACCTTGAGCCAACTGAAAGCTACGGTAAACCTTCAGACGCCTGATTTCCAAGAGCCACGCCCAATTTCAGGAATAGCTGGCACCAATTTCGGCAATCGGGTTGCCCCACACCACCGGTGGTACGGGAGTCCCAAAACGGGCTTGCTGGGCAGGATTTCGGCCCCGCCCAGCCCCCCGTCACACCGGAATGGTGCGCGGCTTCCAGCTCGGGCGCCGCTCCTCGAACGCCGTAATGTCGTCCTGTTTCCGCAGCGTAAGGCCTATATCGTCGAGGCCCTCGAGCAGTCGCCATGCGGTGTAGTCGTCAATCTTGAACGGCACCATGACCGTTCCCGCGTGGATGCTTCGATCTTCCAGGTTCACAGTGATTTCCAGCCCCGGTTGCTGCTCGATCAACTTCCACAGGAGTTCCACATCGTCTTGGGCGACTTCGGCGGCCAAAAGGCCCGCCTTTCCGGAATTCCCGCGGAAGATGTCGGCGAACCGGGACGAGATCACCACTCGGAATCCGAAGTCCATGAGCGCCCACACGGCGTGCTCGCGGGACGATCCGGTGCCGAAGTCGGGGCCCGCCACCAGAACCGAACCCTTGTCGAAGGGCGGAAGGTTCAGGATGAACGACGGATCGTTGCGCCACGCGGCGAACAGTCCGTCCTCGAAACCCGTTCGGGTGACCCGCTTCAGGTAGACCGCCGGGATGATCTGGTCGGTGTCGACGTTGGACCGGCGCAGGGGAACGCCGATCCCGGTGTGGGTACGGAAGGCTTCCATGACTGTCTCCTAGCGATTCTGGGGGAGGTCGGCGGGCGAGGACAGGGTTCCGCGCACGGCTGTCGCCGCGGCCACTGCGGGCGACACCAGGTGGGTGCGGCCCCCCTTGCCTTGGCGCCCTTCGAAGTTTCGGTTGGACGTCGCAGCGCAACGCTCCCCCGGTGCGAGCTGATCCGGGTTCATGCCAAGGCACATCGAGCAGCCGGCCTGTCGCCACTCGGCACCCGCAGTGGTGAAGATCTCGCCCAGGCCTTCGGATTCCGCTTGAACGCGGACCCTCATGGACCCCGGCACGATGAGCATCCTCATCCCGTCGGCGATCTTCCTGTCCCGCAGAATGTCGGCGACGATCCGCAGATCTTCGATGCGTCCGTTGGTGCAGGAGCCGACGAAGACGGTGTCGATCGCGATGTCGCGCATCGCGGTGCCCGGCTGAAGATCCATGTAGGCCAACGCCTTCTCGGCCGACTGGCGCTCACCCTCGTCGAACATCAGTTCTGGATCGGGGACCGAAGCGCTCAGCGGGACGCCCTGGCCGGGGTTGGTTCCCCAGGTGACGAACGGGCTCAGTTCCGCCGCGTCCAGGTACACCTCGGTGTCGAATTCGGCTCCCTCGTCGGTGCGCAACTGCGTCCACGCCTCGACGGCGGCGTCCCAGTCGGCACCCACGGGGGCGTGCGGGCGGCCCTTGAGATAGGCGAACGTGGTCTCGTCGGGCGCGACCATGCCGGCCCGCGCGCCTGCTTCGATGCTCATGTTGCAGATGGTCATCCGGCCCTCCATCGACAGGGCTTCGATGGCGCTGCCGCGGTATTCGATGACGTAGCCCTGCCCGCCGCCGGTTCCGATCTTGGCGATCACGGCCAGGATGACGTCCTTGGCGCTGGTGCCGGGGGGCAGAACGCCGTCGACGTTGACCGCCATCGTCCTAAAGGGGCGCAGCGGCAACGTCTGCGTGGCGAGCACGTGCTCGACCTCGGAGGTGCCGATGCCCATCGCGAGCGCGCCGAACGCACCGTGGGTCGAGGTGTGACTGTCGCCGCAGACGACCGTCATACCCGGTTGGGTCAGGCCAAGTTGCGGGCCGATGATGTGGACGATGCCCTGCTCGACGTCGCCCATCGGGTAGAGGCGGACGCCGAATTCGGCGCAGTTGCGGCGCAACGTCTCGACCTGGGTGCGTGAGATCGGGTCGGCGATCGGCTTGTCGATGTCGAGCGTCGGGACGTTGTGGTCCTCGGTGGCGATGGTCAGGTCGGTGCGGCGAACTGGCCGACCCGCCAACCGAAGTCCGTCGAACGCCTGCGGACTGGTCACCTCGTGGACGAGGTGCAGGTCGATGTAGATGAGATCGGGCTCACGCGCGGCGTCTTCCCCCGCGCCGGCGGACACGACGTGGTCGGCCCAAACCTTCTCTGCCATGGTGCGTGGTGTGCCTGGGGTTCCAGTCATGACCATCTTTCGTCCCTCCGGGCGACGTCGCAGAGGGCGCTGCGGCCGTCGCACTGGATCTCAGTAGCGGGGCATCTCATTATTCGAGACGCTAGTATCTCCCTATGAGACAGGATAGCGGTATCGGCGTGCTCGACAAAGCGGTGGGAGTACTGCACGTCATCGCCGAGTCACCCTGTGGGCTCGCCGATCTGTGCGATCGCACGGGACTGCCACGGGCCACCGCGCACCGACTCGCCGCGGGCCTCGAAGTCCACCGACTGCTGGCCCGCGACGCCGACGGCAGATGGTGCCTTGGCCCGGCACTGAACGAACTCGCCGGGCGGGTCGACGATCCACTGCTCGCGGCGAGCGCGGCAGTGCTGCCCAAGCTGCGCGAGATCACCGGCGAGAGCGTGCAGCTGTATCGACGGGAGGGTCTCTCGCGGGTCTGCGTGGTCGCTCTCGAGCCGCCCGCCGGGCTGCGCGACACCGTGCCCGTCGGTACCCGCCTGCCCATGACCGCGGGGTCGGGAGCCAAGGTGCTCCTCGCCTACAGCGACCCTGCGACGCAGCAGGCGGTGCTTCCCACGGCCATGTTCACCGACCGCACTCTGACGGAGGTGCGCAAGCGCGGTTGGGCGCAGAGCGCGGCCGAACGCGAACCCGGCGTTGCGAGCGTCTCGGCGCCGGTGCGTGACGCCCGTGGAGACGTGGTGGCCGCCATCTCGGTGTCGGGGCCGATCGACCGAATGGGACGCCGGCCGGGCGCACGGTGGGCGGCGGACCTGCTCGCCGCAGCCGATGCGCTCACCCGTCGGCTGTAACCGCCAACACCCGAAAACGACGAAAGGCGCCTACCAAGGTAGGCGCCTTCATCGTGTGTACCCCCGATGGGATTCGAACCCACGCTACCGCCGTGAGAGGGCGGCGTCCTAGGCCGCTAGACGACGGGGGCTAGAACTAATTCCGGTTGGTCAGCATAGCTCAGGTGACTACGCCGACCTAATCAGTCAACGCCGCCTCCGGAGCTACCGGAATTGGCTGGGGTACCAGGACTCGAACCTAGAATGGCGGTACCAGAAACCGCTGTGTTGCCAATTACACCATACCCCAATTGCCGTCTATAACCGCTGGTCATAGACGTCGTGGCCGTCGAACACCCGCTGGGGCGAACCAGCGTGTGCAATCACCGACCGACGAGCACACTACCAAAGATTTCGGCGCTCGATTTCACGCCTGGGCGGCGGCGTGGTCGCGCCCACCGCGCAACCTGGCCAGGCTGCGGTCGCGACCAAGCAATTCCATCGACTCGAACAACGGCGGGCTGACCGACGAACCGGTGACCGCCACCCGGATCGGGCCGAACGCCTTGCGCGGCTTGAGTTCGAGACCGTCCAGCAGCGCCGCCTTCAACGCCGCCTCGATGCCCGCGGTGGTCCAGTCCCCGACGGCCTGCAGTCCCTCCAGCGCCGCGTCGAGCACCGGTACGGCCTCGGCACGCAGCTCCTTGGCGGCGGACTTCTCGTCGAGCCCATAGGACTCCTCGTCGAAGAACTTCAGCAGATCCCATGCGTCGCCGAGAACCACGATGCGCGTCTGCACCAGAGCGGCCGCCTCGGCGAAGCTGGCGTCGTCCAGACCGGTGTCGTGGCCGTGCACCACGAAGTAGTCACGCAGCCGGGCGGTGAATTCCGCGCCGTCGAGCATTCTGATGTGCTCGGCGTTGATTGCGTCGGCCTTCTTCTGGTCGAAGCGAGCCGGATTGGAGTTGACGTTCGCGACGTCGAAGGCGGCCACCATCTCGTCGAGACTGAACAGATCGTGATCGTCGGCGATCCCCCAGCCAAGCAAAGCCAGGTAGTTCAACAGCCCTTCGGGAATGAAGCCACGATCGCGGTGCAGGAAGAGATTCGACTGCGGGTCGCGCTTCGACAACTTCTTGTTGCCGTCCCCGAGAACGCTTGGCAGATGTGCGAATTCGGGAACCCGGTCGGCGACGCCGATGCGAATCAGCGCCTGGTACAACGCGATCTGGCGAGGGGTGGACGGCAGGATGTCCTCTCCACGAAGGACGTGGGTGATCTTCATCAGCGCGTCGTCGACCGGGTTGACCAAGGTGTACAACGGATCCCCGTTGCCACGGGTGATCGCGAAGTCGGGCACGACGCCCGCGGCGAACGTCGTCGGGCCGCGCACGAGGTCGGTCCACGTGATGTCCTCGTCGGGCATCCGGAGCCGTAGGACGGGCTTGCGCCCCTCGGCGGCGAAGCGGGCCCGGTCCTCGTCGGACAGGTCGCGGTCGTGATTGTCGTAGCCCAACTTCGGGTTTCGGCCGGCGGCGACGTGGCGGGCCTCGACCTCCTCGGCCGTCGAGTAGGCCTCGTAGACCTCACCGGCGGCGAGGAGACGGGCGATGACGTCGCGGTACACCTCACTGCGCTCGGACTGCCGGTACGGCGCGTACGGCCCACCGATCTCCGGGCCCTCGTCCCAGTCGAGTCCAAGCCACCGCAGAGCGTCGAGGATGGCCGCGTAGCTCTCCGCGCTGTCCCGCGCGGCATCGGTGTCCTCGATGCGGAACACGAACGTGCCGCCGGTGTGACGCGCGTACGCCCAGTTGAACAGCGCCGTCCGCACCAGCCCGACATGCGGGGTTCCCGTCGGCGACGGGCAGAACCGGACTCGGACCTGAGAGGTCATGACTTACCCTTGCGCACAACGGGGTTGGTGAGCGTTCCGATGCCCTCGATCGTGATGCTCACCGTGTCGCCGTCCTCGATGGGACCGACGCCCTCGGGCGTCCCGGTCAGAATCAGGTCACCGGGCAACAGAGTCATCACCGACGAGGCCCATTCGATGATGGCGCCGATGTCGTGAATCATCAACGAGGTTCGGCTGTGTTGCCGAATCTGGCCGTTGACCTCGGTGCGCAGATCGAGGTCGAAGGGGTTGACGTCGGTGTCGATCCACGGCCCGACCGGGCAGAAGGTGTCGTGCCCCTTGGCACGCGCCCATTGCCCGTCCTTCTTCTGCTGGTCGCGCGCCGAGACGTCGTTGGCGATGGTGTAGCCGAGGATGTTCTCGGCGGCCTTCGACGCGGGAACGTCCTTGCACGGCCTGCCGATGACGGCGGCCAACTCCCCCTCGTGGTGCACGGGATGGGCGTCGGCGGGTAGCTGAATGGGCACGTTCGGCCCGATGATCGAGGTGTTCGGCTTGAGGAAGATCACCGGGTCCTCGGGGGCCACGCCGCCCATCTCGGCGGCATGAGCCGCGTAGTTCTTGCCCATGCACACCACCTTGCTGGCGAGGATGGGGGCGAGAAGTCGCACGTCGGCGAGTGGCCACGACCTCCCGGTGAAGGTGGGAGTGCCGAACGGATGCTCCGCGATTTCGCGGGCTCGTGCCTCCAAGGCACCGTTCTCGACGTCACCCTCGATGCTCACGAAGGCGACCCCGTCTGGACTGGCAATTCGACCGAGGCGCATTTTTCACAGCCTAGGACACGGGCCACCGCGGCCCACATCGTCGCGAGCCAGTTCACCGAGCGCTTCGGCCGCCGGATTCTTCGCCAAAATCTCGCGCCCGACCCGGCGGCAAAATTATCGTCGGCGACAGTTCCAGCAAACCGCCGCTCATTACCGCCGAGTAAGTTCGCCGCTAATTGGACGGCCCACAACCTCGCAGAACGAACCATTGCACGTCGGGCGAAGTGCTGCTGCGGGGCAACTACCAGCTACATCGACGACTGTCTCGCCAATCACGAACAGATCACGTGCAGTGGATTCGCAGGAAAAATTGGTCGCCCATTTCGTGCTTACTCGTTGGTAAGTTCCGCTACGGTCCTGGCCACGGGGGTCCGTTCGACAAAGGGAGAAAAATGTCAGTGCACGTAGCGGTTCGGTCCTACCTCACGGCCGGTGTCGCAGTGGTGGGCGCCAGCGCCCTCATCGCCGCACCGCTCGCGGTGCCGCCGACAGAGATCCACCTGCCGGCGATCCACGCGTCCTCGGCCGAGGTACAGCTCGCGGCACTGGCGAACCCGATCGCCGAATGGGTCACCGTCGTCCAGACCACCTTCGCCAACGTGGCCGGCCTTGGACAGCAGTTCCAGAGTGATCCGGCGCCGATCCTGGCGCAGATCCTGAAGAACCAACTGGCCGACGCCGCCACCGTCTCAACGGCGCTGAACGAGGCGGCAAGGGGATTCATGACGCAAGCCGCCACGCTGCCGGCAGCCACGCGGCTGGCAGCTCAGCAGCTCGCCGCAGGCCAGTTCAGCATGGCGGTCACCACCCTGTTCCAGGCCGGGATCGGGCTCATCCTCGCTCCCGCGATCAGCCTGATCGGGGCGACCTCGGTCGTCACCGACACCGCCCAGCGCTTCGCCAACGTGGTCGCCGCCCTTCCCAACGTCCTCCTGCCCATTGGCCTTGGCCTGCTCTCCCCGGTCGGCAGCGCCGTCTACGCCTTCGGAGACGCCGGTCAGGCCGTCGTCGACGCGGCCAGGAAGGGCGACGTGGCCGGCGCGCTCAACGCGCTGGTCAACATCCCCGCCATCGTGACGAACGCCTTCCTGAACGGGTATGCACCCCAGTTCACGCCCGGGATTTTCAGCTCCTTGGCGAATGGCGGGCTCATCGCCAACCTGTTGAACGCACGGGACGTCATTGCCCAGGCTCTGAGTTCAGCCCTTCCGCCTGCAGCATCCGCGGCAAGCCTGCCGAGCTCCGCCAAGTTGATCAGCCTGTCGGCAGCACCGACCGATGCCGCCCAGGTCGGCGACACGGCAGCCAAGACCGGCACGACGACGGCCGGCGTCACGACTGAAGCTGCGCCGGAGCCCGCGACCGAGGTCACGACCGCCCCGACGGCACCCGTCGTCACCGAGCCGGTCGCGGTAACCACCGAGCCGACCACGGAGCCGACGACGGCTACCGAGCCGGTCACCGCCGCAACGGAACCGGCGGCAAGCACACCTGCCGAGTCGGCTGGCGACACCACCAAGAACGAAAGCGAATCGACCGGGACTTTGTCGAGCACCGAGTCGACGGCCACCGAGTCGAGCACCTCGACGAGTTCCAAGCCGAGCACCAAGCCGACGAGCACCAAGCCGTCCGATGACGACAAGGCACCGTCGTCCACGAGCACGTCGTCCTCGGGCTCGTCGTCCTCAAGCGCGTCGTCCGACGCCACCAAGTCGACGTCCGCGTCGACCGGCAGCACCGGCAAGCCGGCCAGCTCGAAGAAGGACTCCTCCGCGGGATCCGCCAGCTCGGGCTCCGAGGGCTCGGGAGCATCCAGCGCGAGCTGACCTCACGCTCTACCGAATGCCCCTTCTCCGCCGCCGGCGGAGAAGGGGCATTCTCATTTACCAGTCTCACTTCGTGGGATGAAGATTCGGTATCGTGAGATCGCCGTGTCACGATGGAGACATGTCCGCACCCACGCTCGGGACCGCACGCCGGTGGTCGATGTTGGTCATCGCACTCGCCACGACCCTGTGCGCCAACATCTTCATCAACGGGGTGGCGTTCCTCATCCCGACCCTGCACACCGAGCAAGGCCTCGACCTCGCCGAGGCGGGCCTGGTCTCTGCGCTGCCCAGCTTCGGCATGGTGGTCACGCTGATCGCCTGGGGCTACCTCGTCGACAGGTTCGGCGAGCGCGTCGTGCTGACCGTCGGCTCGGCACTGACCGCGGGCGCGGCCTTCGCCGCTGCGTCGGTCGACTCCCTGGTCGCGGTCGGCATCTTCCTGTTCCTCGGTGGCATGGCGGCTGCCAGCAGCAACTCGGCAAGCGGGCGCCTGGTCGTCGGGTGGTTTCCACCGCATCAGCGAGGCCTGGTGATGGGCATTCGCCAGACTGCGACGCCTCTCGGAGTTGGGATGGGAGCGTTGGTGATTCCCCAGCTGGCCGAGGCCAAGGGGGTCTCAGTGGCCCTGCTGTTCCCTGCGATCGCCTGCGCCGCCGCGGCGGTCGTCAGCGCAGTCGGCGTGCTCGATCCGCCACGACCTCCGCGTGCGGAGGCACACGCCGACACGCTGGCCAACCCCTATCGTGGATCGTCGACGCTGTGGCGCATCCATGCCGTTTCGGTGCTTCTCGTCACGCCGCAGAGCCTGGTGTGGACGTTCACCCTGGTGTGGCTGATGGCGGACCGCGGATGGACAGCGGTGTCCGCAGGCGGATTGGTCACCGTCGCTCAGGTGCTCGGTGCCGCGGGTCGAATCGCCGCGGGCCGCTGGTCCGACATGACCGGATCCAGGCTGCAACCGATCCGTAGCATCGCCATCGGAGCGTCCGTTGCGATGGGTCTTCTCGCCGTCACGGACCTGATGCACTCACCGCTGTCCGTCGCACTGATCGTGATCGCATCGGTAGTGACGGTGTCCGACAATGGACTTGCGTTCACCGCGATCGCCGAGATCGCAGGTCCGTTCTGGAGCGGCCGCGCGCTCGGCACCCAGAACACCGCCCAGTTGCTGACGACGGGGATCGTGCCCCCGGCGTTCGGAGCCCTGATCACCGTGGCGGGTTACCCGCTGGCATTCGCCGTGTGCGCGCTGTTCCCGTTGATTGCACTACCTCTCGTGCCCGTCGCCGCCGACCCGCTTCGGAATCAGGCGCCAGCCACCTGACGCCGGGGCAGCACCAACAGCGCGGCGGCCAGGAAGCACAGCGCCCCGAGGAACGTGCCGAGGTTGGCCAGCGCCACGTCGGCGACGCTCCCGGTCCGGTAGACGAACGCGCCCACCGCGCTCGCGGCGAAGGCGATGCAGCCGATCATGTTGACCCACTGGGCCTGCCAGTCCCGGGACTCCGGCTTCCAGCCACCGACGCTGGCCGTGACGGCGACGATCCCGATCGCGGCACTGACCAGGAAGGCCAGCGATCCCGTCGCGTCCGGCGCCCACACCAACCGCCGCTCCGCCATCACCTCGTGCGCCCACACCGACGCGCCGGTGCTGACGTTGAACAGGACGGTGCCACCGAATTGGACGGCGGCGGAACGCCACTCGGGACTGCCCTCGGGCCGAGACAGGACCAGCTGAATCCACGCCGCGCTGGTGAAGAACCACGAGCCGACGAAGCAGAGCGCGTTGGCCGCACCGGCACCGGCCACGGCGGCCACGCCGGGCATCGTGGCGGCTGCGAAGAACGCCGATCCGACGACGAACAGCCAGCATTGGTGGGTGAGCGTCACCACCGACGGCAGCCTGGGCGTCACCATGACGAGAACCTACATCGCACTCCCGGCGAACCGGTGCGCGGTCACCGTCGTCACGACTTCTTGGGCAGCCCCGGCGGATTGATCTCCGACTGCGGAACCGCCTCGCCGCCGAGTCCCCAGCGATCGAGGGCCTTGCGGTACGTGCCGTTCTGGATCACGTGGTTGAGGGCCTGGTTGACCGCCTGAATCAACCCGTTGTCCTTTTTGGTCAGAACGGCGATCTCGCCCTGCAGCGCGTCACCGCCACCTGAGTACGTCGCCAGAATCTTCGTCTCCTTGGCGCTGGCGGAGTGATACACCGCCGACGGGTTCGGGCCCAGATAGCCGTCGAGTCGCTTGGAGGCCAACGCGAGGTAGTAGTCGGCGTTGTTCTGGTAGTAGACGATCTCCGCCGGCTTCAGCCCCTCGGCGGCGTTCTGCGCGTTCCAGTCGACCAGCAGCTGCTCCTGGTTGGTGCCCGACGTCACCCCGATTCGCTTGCCTGCGATGTCCTTTCGATCGTGGTACTCCCACGTCGAATCAGCGGGCGCCTCCAGTGCGAGGTTGTCCAACCGGTAGGTCGCGAAGTCGTACTTCTCCTTGCGCTCTTCGGTCACCGTCACGTTGGAGATGAACGCGTCGGCCTCCCCCGAGTCGATCCGCACGAAGTTCTGCGCCCAGTCGGCGTTGGAGTTCTCCACCTTCAGCCCGAGGACGTCCCCGACCAGGTGGGCGACGTCCACCTCGCTGCCGACGATGGTGGCGTTGTCACTGGCGTAGAAGTCCAGCGGCGGCGTCGATCCGACGTTGGCGGTGACGCGCAGGACGCCGCGGTCGCGGATCGGCGCCGGAACCAGAGCCGCGATCGAGTCCACCTTGTCGGTCGCGATTCGCCCCTTCTGCTCCGGGGTGAGGTCGAACGTCTGACCGTTGTCCGCGGTCACGGTGTCACCGACGGTCGGCTCGCTGCACGAGGTGACCAGCAAGGTGACAGCGGTCAACGCGGCGGCGACGGCGATGGCAGCGCGAAATGTGCTCAAGGTTCTGCTTTCTGGAGTGACCGACCTGGAGAATTAGAGGACGTGGGACAGGAACTCTCTGGTCCTGGCGTTGGCGGGACGGTCGAAGACCGCCTCGGGTGAGCCCTGCTCGACCACCACGCCGCCGTCCATGAAGACGACGGTGTCGGCGACTTCTCTTGCGAAGCCGACCTCGTGGGTGACGATGACGAGCGTTGCGCCGTCGCGGGCCAGGTGGCGGATGACTTCGAGCACCTCCCCGACCAACTCGGGATCGAGTGCGGAGGTGGGCTCGTCGAAGAGGATGACCTTGGGGCGCAACGCGAGTGCGCGGGCGATCGCCACGCGCTGCTGTTGACCGCCCGACAGCCGCCGCGGATAGTCGTGCGCCTTGTCCCCAACGCCGACGCGCTCGAGCAACTCGATGGCCTCCGCCTCGACCTCGTCGCGGCGCCGCCGCTGAGCCGAAACGGGCGCCTCCATGACGTTTTCGAGCACGGTCAGGTGCGGAAACAGGTTGAAGTTCTGGAACACGAAGCCGATCTGACTGCGCTGGCGAAGAATCTCGCGCGGTGCGAGCTCGTGCAGCTTGCGACCCTTGATCCGATAGCCGACCAGTTCGCCGTCGACCCGCACCAGACCCGCGTCGACCTTCTCGAGGTGGTTGAGCACGCGCAGCAGCGTCGACTTCCCCGAACCCGACGGCCCCAGGATCGCGGTGACCTCGCCGGGACGGACGGTCAGGTCGACACCCTTGAGGACCTCGAGCGCCCCGTAGGACTTGCGCACGCCACGTGCCTCGACGGCGAAGCCGGTCATCGGGTGGCTCCGCGCGGCGAAAGTGGAAGCGCCGCAAGCCTCTTGCGCAGCTTCTGGACGGGGGTGAGCGGAATCGTCCGCAGCGCACCCCTGGCGTAGTGGCGCTCCACGTAGAACTGCACGATCGACAGAAGCGACGTCAGGACGATGTACCAGACGGTGGCCACCATGAGCAGCGGCACGACTCGGCCGCTGCGACCGTAGATCACCTGAACCTGGTAGAAGAGTTCCGCGATCGCCATGACCGACACGATCGAGGTTCCCTTGAACAGCGAGATGACCTCGTTGGCCGCGTTGGGCAGGATGCCCCGCATGGCCTGCGGGAGAACGATCTTGAAGAACTCTCGGCGCTTGGGGATGCCGAGCGCAGCCGCTGCCTCGAGCTGACCCTGGTCGACGGAGATGATCCCGGCGCGGACGATCTCCGCCGAGTATGCGGCTTGGTGCAAGGCCAGGCCGATGATCGCCGCCGTGGAACCGCTGATGACGCCGTTGACGTCGACGGTGAAGAAGGCGGGCCCGAACGGGACGCCGACGCTCAGCGTCGGGTACAGGTAGGCGATGTTGAACCAGAAGAGCAGTTGCACGATCAGCGGGATGGAGCGAAACGCCCACACGTAGAACCACGAAATCACCTGCAGCACCGGGTTGTGCGACAACCGCGCGGCCGCAAGCGCGATACCGAGCGCGAAGCCGATCAAGGTGCCCCAGAACGTCAGCTGGATCGTCAGCCAGAGTGCGGCCATCACCGACTTGGCCGTGAAGTACTGGACGAACGTGCCCCAGTCCCACCCGGCATTGGTGGCCAAACCGTGCACGAATTGGGCGACGACCACGAGCGTCGCGGTGCCGATCACCCAGCGCCAGGGATGCCAGGTGCGCGCGACGGTCAGGGCGTCCGCGGCGATCCCGGCGTCGTCGTCGAGGGCCGTGCCGGAAGCGTTGGGGGCCACGGCGGTCACTGCCGACCGTCCCCGGGTGTACGAACCACGGTCAGCACCGAACGCTGCCGAATCGTGAAGCCCAACGACTCGTAAAGCCTGATGGCCGTGTGGTTGTCGGCCCTCGCATGTAGGAACGGGATCTCCCCTCGGGCGCGAATTCCGTATCCCACCGCCCGGACCAGCCGGGTGCTCAGACCACGCTTGCGGAACCGCGGGTCGGTGCACACGGCGCTGATCTCGGTCCAGCCGTCGGGGTTCATGCGCTCACCGGCCAATGCGACCAACCGGCCCTCGTCGAGGAATCCGAGATAGGTGCCCATCTCTATCGTCCGCGCCCGGAACGGACCGGGTTCGGTACGTGCGACCAGGTCCAGCATCTGCGGCACGTCGTCGGATCCGAGGACGACGACGTCAGGGTCGGAAGCCACGTCGACGTTGGAACCGTCGAGTTGCACCGATCCGACGTGGTCGAGCACCTCCCAGCCGGCGGGCGGCACGTGCGCACCGCGCAGCGACGCCTCGGCCGACGGGCCGGTCAACGCCGCCAGATCTACCCAGTCCCGCTCGTCGAGGTGGGGCGGATGGCCGATGAAGCCCGCCACCTCGTGGTCGTACCTGGCGATGCGTCCGGACCAGACCGCGAACCGTGCGTGGGCACCCCGCAACGACGACCGGACCGGGTCGTCGAGCGGGTGAAGCGCCGAATCGCGGTACGTGCGAACGGTTTCCGTGGTCAATCGATACTCCTCGCGTCGGACACGTCGACGTTAGGAGCAGGGAATGCCCTCAGCCACCCTTTGGATCAGCCTGAGTATCTGGCCATCAGGTCAGAGCAAACCGACGATGCGGTCGCCGGTCTCGGAGGTGGAGAGCTTCGCGCCGTCGAGTGTGGCGAGGTGTTTGGCCACCGCGGCGTCGACCCGCGCTGCCGCGGCGTCCTCACCCAGGTGCGCCAACAGAAGGGCGACCGACATGACCGCCGCAGTGGGGTCAGCGATGCCCTTGCCCGCGATGTCCGGCGCGCTGCCGTGCACCGGCTCGAACATCGACGGGTTGGTCCCCGTCGCGTCGATGTTGCCGCTGGCGGCCAGCCCGATGCCACCGGATACCGCTGCCGCAAGGTCGGTGATGATGTCCCCGAAGAGATTGTCGGTGACGATGACGTCGAAGCGACCCGGGTCGGTGACCATGTGGATCGTGGCGGCGTCGACGTGTTGGTAGGCGACCTCGACGTCGGGGAACTCCTGGCCCACTTCGTCGACGATGCGCGACCACAGCTTGCCGGCGAACGCCAGCACGTTGGTCTTGTGTACCAGCGTCAGGTGCTTGCGCCGCTTGGACGCCCGCGCGAACGCGTCGCGCACCACGCGCTCGACGCCGAACGCGGTGTTCAGGCTGACTTCGGTGGCCACCTCGTGCGGCGTGCCGACGCGAATCGCACCGCCGTTGCCGGTGTACGGGCCCTCGGTGCCCTCGCGGACGACCAGGAAGTCGAGGTCCACCTCGCCCAGCGGGCTGGTGACCCCGGCGTGCAGCTTCGACGGGCGCAGGTTGACGTGGTGGTCGAGCTCGAACCGCATCCGCAGCAGCAGTCCGCGCTCGAGTACGCCGCTGGGCACCGAGGGATCGCCGATGGCGCCCAACAGGATTGCGTCGTGGGTGCGCAGCTCGTCGACCAGGCCGTCGGGCATGACCTCACCCGTGGCGTGATAGCGCCGGGCGCCGACGTCGTAGGTGGTCTTGTCCACCCCGGGGGTGACGACGTCGAGCACCTTGAGGGCTTCGTCGACGACCTCGGGTCCGATGCCGTCGCCGGCGATGACGGCCAATCTCATGACAGGTCCACCAATTCCAGTGTCGTGGCGCTGACGTCGGCGCCGAGCGCGGCGAGCACGTCCCCGGGCACCTGGCGGTCCAGCCGCAGCATGATCGTCGCGCCGTCACCGTCGGCGTCCTGACTGAGTTGCGCGGCAAGGATGTTGACCCCGGCGCCGCCCAACCTGGTACCGATGGTGCCGAGCGCCCCTGGCACGTCGCTGTAGTTGATGATCAGGTTCACGCCCTCGGCGCGCAGGTCGAGGTTGCGCTCGTTGATCTGGACGATCTTCTCCACCTGCTGCGGTCCCGAGAGGGTGCCTGCCACGTTGACCGTCGACCCGTCGGCGGCCACCGCACGCACGTCGACGACGCTGCGGTGGTTGGGACTTTCCGGGGCGGTGGTGATGGCGGCCTCGACACCGCGCTCGGCGGCCAGCGACGGCGCGTTCACGAACGTCACCTGATCTTCGATGACGGCGGAGAACAGCCCGCGCAACGCCGAGAGCTTCAGGACCTCGACCTCTTCGGACGCCAGCTCACCGCGGACCTGAACGGACAGGTTGGTCGGCAGCTCGGCGGACAGCGCACCCACCAGCAGCCCAAGCTTGCGCACCAGGTCCAGCCACGGGGCGACTTCCTCGCCGACGACGCCGCCACCGACGTTGACGGCGTCGGGAACGAACTCGCCAGCCAACGCGAGCCGCACGCTCGCCGCGACGTCGGTGCCCGCGCGGTCCTGCGCTTCGGCGGTCGACGCCCCGAGGTGCGGGGTGACGACGACCTCGGGCAGCTCGAACAGCGGGCTGTCGGTGCACGGTTCGGTGGAGAAGACGTCGAGTCCGGCACCACGGACGTGGCCGCTCTTGATCGCGTCGGCAAGGGCGTGCTCGTCGATCAGTCCGCCACGGGCGGCGTTGACGATGATGACGCCGGGCTTGGTCTTGGCGAGCGCGTCGGTGCCGATCAGGCCTGCGGTCTCCTTGGTCTTGGGCAGGTGCACCGAGATGAAGTCGGCGCGGCCGAGGAGCTCGTCGAGGGTCAGCAGTTCGATGCCGAGCTGCGCAGCGCGAGCCTGCGAGACGTAGGGGTCATACGCGGTGATGTGGGCGCCGAACGCCGCCAACCGCTGAGCGACGAGCTGTCCGATGCGGCCGAGCCCGACCACGCCGACCGTCTTGCCGAAGATCTCCACACCGGAGAACTTGGACCGCTTCCAGGTGTGCTCGCGCAGTGTCGCGTCGGCGGCCGGAATCTGCCGTGCCGCGGCAAGCATCAGGGCAATCGCGTGCTCGGCGGCGCTGTGGATGTTCGACGTCGGCGCGTTGACGACCAGCACCCCGCGTGCGGTGGCGGCGTCGACGTCGACGTTGTCGAGCCCGACCCCGGCGCGGGCGACGATCTTCAACTTGGGGGCCGCGGCGATGACCTCGGCGTCCACCGTCGTCGCCGAGCGCACCAGCAGGGCGTCGGCTTCCGGGACCGCGGCAAGCAGCTTTTCGCGGTCGGGGCCGTCGACCCAGCGCACCTCGACCTGGTCTCCCAGGGCGGCAACTGTCGATTCGGCAAGTTTGTCGGCGATCAAAACAACGGGCAGGCTCACGCGAACAGAGTAGTGGGCTGTAATAAGCAGGTGGACGTCACGGTCGTCGGTAGTGGACCCAACGGGCTGAGTGCGGCGGTCATCTGCGCAAGGGCCGGCCTGCGCGTACGCGTGGTGGAGGCGCAGCCCACCGCTGGCGGCGGGGCGCGGACGATGCCCGATCCCGAATATCCCGGCGTCAGTCACGATGTCTGCTCGGCCGTGCACCCGCTGGGGGTGGCGTCACCGTTCTTCGCCGAGTTCGACCTCGCGGCGCGCGGGGTGCAGCTGACGGCCCCTGAGATCTCTTACGCCAATCCGCTGCCTGGCAGGCCCGCGGCGGTGGCCTACCGCTCGTTGGACCGGACGTGCGCCGAGCTCGACGAGGACGGCTCGTGGCGGCGTCTCTTCGGTCCGTTGGTCGAACACGCCGACGGGGTGCTCGGCTTCTTCCTCGGCGACAAGCGCTCGCTGCCGCCGGACCTGGTGACCACGGTGCGGACGGGGCTGAGGGTGCTGGCCCAGGGCAGCCCGGCCTGGGGGATGCTCCGCGGCGAGGACGCCAGGGCGCTGTTCACCGGGGTTGGCGCGCATGCCATCTCGACGATGCCGTCCCCGGTCAACAGCGGGGCCGGGTTGATGCTCGGCACGGTCGCACACACGGCGGGGTGGCCCGTGCCGGTCGGCGGCACCCAGACGATCGCCGACGCGCTCATCGCGGATCTGCGCGCGCACGGCGGGGAGTTGGTGGTCGGCGAGCCGGTGACCACTCCCCCGGCGGGTGTGGTCGTCTACGACACCGCGCCGACGGCGCTGCTGGACGTCTACGGTGACGCCGTTCCGCCACGGTACGCAAAGACGTTGCGCCGCTATCGATTTGGACCCGGTGTGTGCAAGGTGGACTTCGTCCTCTCCGGCGAGATTCCGTGGCTCGACGAGCGCGTCGGGCGGGCGTCCACGGTGCACATGGGCGGGAGCCGGGCCCAGATGGCCCTGGCCGAACGCGAGGTCAACGCGGGTCGCCACGCCGAGTGGCCGATGACGCTGGCATCCCTGCCGCACCTGTCGGATCCGTCCCGCGTCGACGCGCAGGGACGGCGGCCCCTGTGGACGTACGCCCACGTCCCGTCGGGGTCGACGGCCGATCTGGTCGAGACGATCACCGCCATGTTCGAGCGGGCCGCGCCCGGTTTCCGGGACCTGGTGGTGGCGGCACGCTGTGTGCCCGCCGCCCAAATGTCGGCCCACAACGCCAATTACGTCGGCGGTGACATCATCGTCGGCGGCGCGACGCTGTTCGGCGCCATGATCGGCCCGACGCTCCGGCTCGACCCGTGGACCACGCCGATCCCGAAGGCGTACCTCTGCTCGTCGGCCACGCCGCCGGGCACCGGCGTGCACGGCATGGCCGGCTACTACGCGGCGCGCACCGTGCTACGCCGCGAGTTCGGACTCACCACGCTCCCCAGCCTGGCCCCGTGACGACCTTCCTTCTGGTGCCCGGCGCCGCGTGCGATCCGTCGTGCTGGCGCTTCGTGGTCGACGAGCTGGACCGTCGCGGGCACCGCGGGATCGCCGTCGACCTTCCGTGCGAGGACGATTCGGCCGACCTCGACGCGTACGCCGACGCCGTGGTGGCGCAGCATCGCGACGACGGTGAGCCGCCGGTCGTCGTCGCGCATTCCTTCGGGGGCTTCACCGGGGCGCTCGCGTGTACCCGGGTGGGGGCGTCGGCGTTGATCTACGTCTCGGCCATGATCCCCAGGCCGGGCGAACGGCCGGCCGACTGGTGGGGCGCCACCAATTGCAGTGCCGCCCAACGCGCGGCGGCCCTGGCCGGCGGGTACGACCTCGACGACGAGAACGAGCTGTACTACAACGGCGTCGACCCCGCGGTCGTCGCGGAGGAAGTGCCACGCGGCCAATCGGATACGCCGACGGTGGCACCGTGGCCGGCGTCGGAGCTCCCCCGGATCGCGACCCGGTTCGTCCTGTTCGCCGACGACAGGTTCTTCCCAGAGGCCTTCATGCGCGGCGTCGTCGCCGACCGGTTGGGCGTCGACCCCGAGCGCACCCCCGGCGGGCACATGGCCATGCTGTCGCATCCGGTCGAACTGACCGACCGAATCCTGGCCCAGACATGACTTCGGCGCGCTCAACCGCGGTGATCGCGGTTGAGCGCGCCGAAATCGACTGCTAAGCGGTTTCTGTGATGGGGCGGTCGACCCAGCTCATCAGGTCGCGTAGCTTCTTGCCGGTGACCTCGATCGGGTGCTCGGCGTTCTCCGCGCGGAGCTTCTCGAGCCGCTTGTTGCCGCCTTCGACGTTCGCGACGAGCGCCTTGACGAACGTGCCGTCCTGAATGTCCTTGAGGATGCCGCGCATCCGCTCCTTGGTGTCCGCGTCGATGACACGGGGACCGGACACGTAGCCGCCGAACTCCGCGGTGTCGGACACCGAGTAGTTCATCCGGGCGATGCCGCCCTCGTACATCAGGTCGACGATCAGCTTGAGCTCGTGCAGCACCTCGAAGTAGGCCATCTCGGGGGCGTAGCCCGCCTCGACCATGACCTCGAAGCCGACCTTCACCAATTCCTCGGTGCCGCCGCACAATACGGCCTGCTCACCGAAGAGGTCGGTCTCGGTCTCTTCCTTGAACGTCGTCTTGATGACGCCGGCCCTGGCACCGCCGATGGCAGCGGCGTAGGACAGCGCGAGCGCCTGGCCCTCGCCGGTGGGGTCCTGGTCGACGGCGATCAGACAGGGCACGCCCTTGCCGTCGACGAACTGACGGCGGACCAGGTGGCCCGGTCCCTTCGGGGCGACCATGCCGACGGTGATGTCGTCGGCCGGCTCGATCAGGTCGAAGTGGATGTTCAGGCCGTGTCCGAAGAACAGGGCGTTGCCAGCCACCAGATTCGGCTCGATGTCGTTCTTGAAGATCTCTGCCTGCGCGGTGTCGGGCGCCAGCAGCATGATGACGTCGGCCCACTTGGCGACCTCGGCGGGCGTGTCGACCTCGAGGCCCTGCTCGGTCACCTTGTCGCGGGACTTGGAGCCCTCCTTGAGGCCAACCTTCACCTCGACGCCGGAGTCACGCAGCGACAGCGAATGCGCATGCCCCTGGCTGCCGTAGCCGATGACGGCGACCTTGCGTCCCTGGATGATCGACAGGTCTGCGTCGTCGTCGTAGAACATCTCAACTGCCATTGTGTAATGCCACCTTGCTCTTCCTGGTCTCTACTTCGTTGCGAACGGTTGACTACTTGACGCCTGAGATGCCGCGCGGTCCGCGGGCGAGCGTCACCATGCCGGACTGTGCGATCTCTCGTATGCCGTAGGGCTCGAGAAGCGCCAACAGCGCCTCCAGCTTGCCAGGCGTCCCGGTGGCCTCGACCACCAGCGACTCGGCAGACACGTCGACGACCTTGGCCCGGAACAGGTTCACCGCTTCGATGATCTGCCCGCGGGTCGCCGGATCGGCGCGGACCTTGATCAGCGCCAGCTCCCGAGAGACCGAATTGTCCTCGTCCTGCTCGACGATCTTGATCACGTTGATCAGCTTGTTGAGCTGCTTGGTGATCTGCTCGAGCGGGAAGTCCTCCACCGAGACGACGATCGTCATCCGGGACAGATTCTTCTGTTCGGTGGCACCGACGGCCAGCGACTGAATGTTGAAGCCGCGCCGCGAGAACAACGACGCCACGCGTGCGAGCACGCCCGGCTTGTCCTCGACGAGCACCGAAAGCGTGTGGGTCGTAATGGCCATTAGGCGTGTCCCTCGTTGCCCTGATCGTCGAACAACGGCCGGATGCCCCTGGCCGCTTCGATCTGGTCGTTGCTCATGCCTGCGGCCACCATCGGCCACACCTGGGCGTCGGCGCCGACGATGAAGTCGATCACCACCGGACGGTCGTTGATGGCCCGTGCCTGGTTGATGACGTCCTCGACGTCTTCGGCTCGCTCACAACGCAATCCGACGCAGCCCAGCGCCTCGGCCAGCTTGAGGAAGTCCGGGATTCGGCGATCATGCGTCGACAGACCCGTCTGCGAGTAACGGCCCTCGTAGAACAGCGTCTGCCATTGCCGCACCATGCCGAGGTTGCCGTTGTTGATCAACGCCACCTTGATCGGTGCGCCCTCGACCGCACAGGTCGCCAGCTCCTGGTTCGTCATCTGGAAGCAGCCGTCGCCGTCAATGGCCCACACCTCGGCCTCGGGGCGGCCGAACTTCGCACCCATTGCGGCGGGCACGGCGTACCCCATCGTGCCGAGACCGCCGGAGTTGAGCCACGTCTTCGGGTTCTCGTACTTGATGAATTGCGCGGCCCACATCTGGTGCTGCCCAACGCCTGCCACGTACACCGCATCCGGACCGGCGATGCGGCCGAGGGATTCGATGACGAACTCGGGGCTCAGGCTGCCGTCGCTCTGCGGGCCGTAGCTCAGCGGGAAGGTCGACCGGACGCCGTTGAGGTAGGTCCACCAGTCGTCCAGGTCCAACGTGTCCGCAGAGGTGGCATCACGCCGCAGCGCCTCGAGCAGATCGGTGATGACGTTCTTCACGTCGCCCACGATCGGCACGTCCGCGTTGCGGTTCTTGCCGATCTCGGCCGGGTCGATGTCCGCGTGGATCACCTTCGCGTCGGGGGCAAACGAGTCCAGCTTGCCGGTCACGCGGTCGTCGAAGCGGGTGCCAAGCGCGATCAGCAGGTCGCTCTTCTGCAGTGCGCCGACGGCCGCGACGGTGCCGTGCATGCCCGGCATGCCGAGGTTCAGCGGATGGCTGTCGGGGAACGCGCCGCGCGCCATCAGCGTGGTGACCACCGGGATGCCGGTCAGGTTGGCGAGCTCCAGCAGTTCGGCGGAGGCCTCCCCACGGATCACGCCGCCACCGACGTACAGCACCGGCTTGCTGGCCGCCGCGATGAGCTTGGCGGCCTCGCGCACCTGCCTGCTGTGCGGGCGGGTGTTCGGCTTGTAGCCGGGCAGGTCGATCTTCGGCGGCCAGCTGAACGTGCACTGCGCCTGCAGCACGTCCTTGGGGATGTCGACGAGAACGGCCCCAGGACGTCCACTTCGCGCGATGTGGAACGCCTCGGCGATCTGCTGGGCGATCTCGTCGCCGTTGCGAACCAGGAAGTTGTGCTTGGTGATCGGCATCGTGATGCCCGAGATGTCGGCTTCCTGGAAGGCGTCGGTGCCGATGAGGGCGCGGCCGACCTGGCCGGTGATCGCGACGACCGGGATCGAGTCCATCTGCGCGTCGGCCAGCGGGGTCACCAGGTTGGTGGCGCCGGGACCGGAGGTGGCCATCATCACGCCGACCTTGCCGGTGGCGTGGGCGTATCCGCTGGCGGCATGTCCGGCGCCCTGCTCGTGACGCACCAGCACGTGCCGGAGCTTGATCGAGTCGAACAGCGGGTCGTAGACCGGCAGCACGGCGCCGCCGGGGATGC
The DNA here is from genome assembly GCA_006864685.1 of Mycolicibacterium hodleri. Taxonomy (GTDB): domain Bacteria; phylum Actinomycetota; class Actinomycetes; order Mycobacteriales; family Mycobacteriaceae; genus Mycobacterium; species Mycobacterium hodleri_B. The sequence goes on from VIFX01000029.1 coordinate 92,777, forward strand.
CGAAGATGACGTCGACGTCGAGTTCTTCGAGCGAGCGGATGACGGCCTGGGCACCCGTCATCTGTTGCGGGGCAACCTTTCTCGGCTGCGGTGCGGGCGGGTTTGCAACTGCCGGCGTGCCGTTGGCTCGGGTGCCCGGTTCCGGTGGTCGCGTGGTCGGTGCGCTCACGATGTCCTCTACGTCCTCATTGGGGTGGTGCGGGTCTGGGGTGCGGTTCTAATCATGTTCTCGGGCAACAAAAAACCCCCGTCAGCGGATGCTGCACGAGGGTTGCGCGTCGGCTCGTAGGCTCTGACTGGTTACTCAGTCGGGTTACGCTCCAACGCGCGAACCAAGTACTACGAGAATCGAGACGGTCTTCATACCCGCGACGGTAGCCTCCATACTGCTCAAAGGTCAAATTCCGTCGTCTCGGCCCGCGGGCGAGGAACGGGGCGACGGTCACCGGCTCCCAGATGACTGGGAAGATGACCACGTGAGCCCATCCCCCGCTTCCGCGTCCCCGGCCCCGGTCGTCATCAGGATTTCGCCGATGGCCCACTTCGCGGTCGGCTTCCTGACGCTGGGAATCCTGGCCCTGGTGCTCGCCAATCCCACGTGGTTTGCCGTGCTGCTGGTCATTCCGGTCGTGGCGTCGTTCGCGGTCGCGCGCTACCGCACCACCGCGGACCGCGACACCGTCACCGCACGGTCACTTGTCAGCAGCCGGACGGTTCAGTGGGAGGACGTCGACGGCTTGCGCTTCGACCGCAGCGCATGGGCGTCGGCGCATCTCAAGGACGGCTCCGACGTCCGGCTGCCCGCGGTGACGTTCGCGACGCTGCCGCAGTTGACGGCCGCCACCGACGGCCGCGTGCCCAACCCGTACGAGTAGGTCTCAGGCGAGCGGGTTGGCGCCGTTGAGCAGCACCCACACGCCGATTCCCACGCCGATGCCGAGCACCAGCGCCACGCCCGATCCCACGAACGGGCGGCGCGACCAGCCACGACCCGCGTCGAAGCCGTACTTGCCCGGTCCCGTCAGCACCAGGGCGGCGGCGAGCACCAGCAGCATGACGAGGTACTCGTGCCCGTCGGGCAGGAAGAATGCGAAGTAGCCACGGTCCGGCTGCGCCGCGACGGCGGCCAGCAGGGCGTTGATCAGGTAGGCGACCGCTCCGGCGGCGGCCACCGGGGTGAACAGTCCGAGCACCAAGAGCACGCCAGCGCCGATCTGGCCGGCGACGCCGACGTAGGTCAGGATGTTGGCGTGCTGGTAGCCCATGTCCACCAGCGACTGCTGAAAACCGTTGAGGCCCTGGCCACCCCACAGCCCGAACGCCTTCTGCAGACCGTGTGCGATCAGCAGGGCGCCGAGGCCGACGCGGAGCACCATCAAGCCGAGGTCTTGGGTACCCCTGCGGCCCGCCTGGTCGGACGTGCCGAAGCCCGTGTCGGGTTCGATCTCGGTCGGCTCGACCGAGTGCGCCTGCTGTCTGTTCGCGGGTTGGACGTAGGGCAGCGGCTCGGGCTCGTTGAGCAGTCCGTAGCCGGAGTGCTCCGGGTTGGGCGTGTTCGAGTCGTACCGCGGGATCGCGGTGGTCTCGAAGTCGCCCGCATAGGTCGATGAGGGGAGGTCGTCCTCCGGGTCGACCAGGCGCGCCGACGCAGGACGCGCGGCGGAGTCTTCAGGTCTCTGCCACGCGCGCGGATCGTGAGAAGTACTGGTCACGTTTTCCAGCGTAAGTGCTAGTTACCTGCGAATCGTGGATTGGCGCGTCGCATTTGCACCGATCTTGCCCAAGCCGTGACCCCGCGACCGACCACCGACGTGGCGCGCACTGCCTGGCGATCCGTAATCTGGCGGGCATGAGTGTGCAGCGGCCGACGCGACGTGTGCTGGTGCTGCTGTGCGCGGCGTTGCTGGTCGGATCGGGCTGCGCCCGGTTCGACGACAACCAGTCCCAACCGTTCACCACCCAGCCCGAGATGGGCCCTCCCCCCAGC
>VIFX01000002.1:0-260631 GCA_006864685.1 Mycolicibacterium hodleri
ATCCCGAACCCGGAAGCTAAGCCTACCAGCGCCAATGATACTGCCCCTTCGGGTGGAAAAGTAGGACACCGCCGAACACCCTTTAAGCCCTAAGGCCCCCAACCACGTTGGGGGCCTTAGGCATTTCTATGGCAATTCGCTCTCAGTCGAATAGCGTCGCAACGGGAAACAGACGATTCCGTTCCATTTCCAGCAGTTGCTTCTTTTTGTTCAATCCGCCGCCATATCCGGTGAGGCTTCCATTTGCACCGATTACGCGATGGCACGGCACGATGATGCCAATCGGATTGTGGCCATTGGCCAAGCCGACCGCCCGCGATGCGCCAGGTGATCCGATTCGAGCTGCAATTTGGCCATAGGACCGGGTTTCGCCGTACGGAATGCTGAGCAGTGCGGCCCACACCTTGCGTTGAAATTCGGTACCGACCAGGTCGAGGTCCAGGTCGAAGTCGAGAAGTTCTCCGGCGAAATACGCCTCCAGTTGCGCGACGGCGTCGCCGAAGTGCGCGTCGTGGGCCTCCCAGCCGTCGCGGCTTGGCTCGTACGTTTGGTCCACCATTCGCAAATGCCGTAGCCGACCGCCGCTGCCGGCCAGCGTCAACGTCCCCACGGGGCTCTCCATGGTGCGGAAGTGCACTGTCTCCATCACTTGTCCTTCACGGTCGTCTTGGGCGGCCAGTAGTTGACGTCATGCTCGAGGGCCGTCCAAAGGTGTTGCGTCGCATAGGCTCGCCACGGTCGCCAGCGGCCGCTGCGTTCCGAGAGCACCTTCGGGTCGGCGGGCAGCCCCAGCGCCTTGGCCGCGGCGAGAACGCCAAGGTCGGTCACGGGGAAGGCGTCGGGATCGCCGAGGCCGCGCATCGCAATCACCTCCGCGGTCCAGGGGCCGATGCCGGGCAGCGCCAGGAGCTGTTGTCGGGCCCGGTTCCAGTCACACCCCGGATCGAGCACCACGGTCCCGTCGGCGAGTGCGCGGACGAGCGTCGTGAAGGTCCGCTGCCGTGTCTTCGGGAAGGCGAGATGCGTCGGGTCGATTGAGGCCAACTGTTCGACGCTCGGGAAGACGTGGGTGAGCCCGCCCTTGGCGTCGTCGATCGGTGTTCCGTACGCCTGCGCCACACGCCCCGCGTGGGTGCGCGTTGCCTTCACCGAGATCTGCTGGCCGATGACGACCCGCAACGCCAGCTCTGATTCGTCGACCGTGCGGGGAATGCGCTGTCCTGGCGCCTTGGCTATCAACGCGGTCAGTTGTTCGTCCCCACTGAGCGCGTCCACGACGGCTTCGGGGTCGGCGTCGAGGTCGAGCAACCTGCGGCATCTGGCGATTGCGGTCGACAGATCCCGAAAGTCGTCGAGCGCCAGTTCACACTGCACGTGATCGGGGTGCGGCGTCAGGCTGACGACGCCGTTGCCCGCGACGAGACGCAGCGTGCGGCGATAGGCGCCGTCGCGCACCTCTTCGACGCCGTGGGCACCGCTCGCTGCGAGGTGTCCGAACAGGCCCTCGTAGGCGAAGGGCGTGCGCACCGGCAGTCGCAGACTCACCACTCCTGATCCGGTGGGCCGCCCGGGACCGAACGTCGTCTGTGCCCGCTGGCGCAAGGCCGTCGGGGTCAGGGCCGTCACGGACATCACGGTCTCGTTGAACTGGCGGATGGAGGAGAAACCGGACGCGAACGCGACGTCTCCGAACGGCAGATCCGTCGTCTCGATCAGGACCCGGGCGGTCTGGGTGCGCTGAGCTCGCGCCAGGGCGAGGGGAGCGGCGCCCACCTCCGCTTGCATCAACCGCTCGACCTGGCGGGTGGTGTAGCCGAGGCGGGCGGCCAGCCCCGTGACCCCGTCGCGGTCCACGGTGCCGTCGGCGATAAGTCGCATCGCCCGCGCGACCACGTCACCCCGGACGTTCCACTCGGGTGAGCCCGGCGAGGCGTCCGGTCGGCAGCGCTTGCAGGCCCGGAATCCGGCTCGTTGGGCGGCCGCCGCGGTCGGGTGGAATCGCACGTTGCGGGCCAGCGGCGGACGCACGGGGCAACTGGGCCGGCAATAGATGCCTGTCGTGAGAACAGCCGTGACGAACCACCCGTCGAACCGGGCGTCCTTGGACTGAACCGCCCGATAGCAGCGGTCGAAGTCGTCGTACATGCCTAGACCATTACACGCAGGCACCGACAGCACTGGCGGAAAAGCGACATGAGTGTCGGCGCGGCAGCCCTCGGCGCGGGAAGAAGCTGGAGGGTCCGTCGTGAACTTCCTGAAGGGAACTCAACAGGCGCAGCGGTTCGGTTCGCTGGCGCTACACATTTCAGCAGGGTTTGCCAGCACCTCTGTGGGGCACAAGATCGTCAGGGCGGTAGCCCAATTCTCGTAGGGACACACCCCATGCCAATGCCATCGCCAGGTTCGCCGGCAGCGGCTTCGGCCCGTGGCGGTCACGCCCTTCGGCGGGTGTGTCGGTGTCGGCCTTGTTGGCTGCGATGTGTCGCCAAGGTCGAATACGAATCACAATGCTCCGTCTGCATGTAGGTCGCCCACACCGCCATTATGCTTGCGGCGCGCCAAAGACGGCCGGCAACAGCAGTTTCGGGCCGTCGATCCGGTGTATCCGCTCTTCCGGCGCTGTGGTGATTCTGGCACTGCTGCGGGCTTGATAGGTGCCCCATACGGGAAGCTCTTTCCCACGTTGCGGATGAGGCCCATGAGCAACGGCCTGACCCTCCGTATCGGAGCAGATGTGATGCGCGTTGAGATGGCCGTTCGTCGACCCGTTGGAAGCGCCGCCTAGCTCGCCGTGCTGCACGGAGCGGCCATAGCCTTGTGCGTTTCCACGCAACTACGTACAGTACGACTGAACACCCTGTAGTGACGTTGTTCACAAAGGGACGAAACGTCGAATGCCGTCACAGTGGAGGCGAAACGATCATGTCAGCAGCGCACCCGCGGTCCGACCGCGTCGACGAGAAGCCGAACAGCGCGCCCGCCGCACGACTCTCGTTGTCGAAGGGGCTGACAACGGTTGGCGCATCGACCGTTCTGTTGTTCATCGTTTGTGCGGTCGTAGAGCCCGCGAGCGTGTCGTTCACGTCGCTGTCGGGCATGCTCCCGGTCGCGGCGGTGCTGGCGATCGCCGGCCTCGGGCAGATGCTCGTCGTCCAGCAGGGCGGCATCGATCTCTCGGTCGCTGGCGGCATCTCCCTGGCGGTCGTGATGGTTACGCACATCCCCAATGGCAACGGATCGCTGCTGGTTCCCGCCATCGGGCTGGCCCTGGTCTTCGCGGTCGTCGCAGGCCTGCTGAGCGGGGTGCTGATCGCGACGCTCGGGCTCAACCCGATCATCGCGACGCTGGGGACCAACGCCGTGCTCTACGGTGTCAACCTCGCCATCTCCAGCGGTCGGCCGCGCACCACGACCGACCTGCTGGCGGGTATCGCGGGCGGGTCGACGCTGGGCATCCCGAACTCGGTGTTCTTCGCCGTCGTCGCCTTGATCATCGTGGCCGTGCTGGTCAAGCGCACCGTCGCCGGACGCCGGTTCGAGGCGATCGGGGCGAACTGGCGGATGGCGCGAGCAGCTGGCCTCCGGATCCGTCTCCACCAGTCGTCGGCCTACGTGTGGGCGCAGCTGTTGTACTGCCTCGCAGGCATTCTCATCGCGGGCATCACTTCGATGCCGTCGGCGTACGCGGGCGACAGCTACCTGCTCCCCTCCATCGCGGCCGTGGTTCTCGGCGGCACGTCGCTCCTCGGCGGCCGCGGCTTCGCGCTGCCGACGGTCATCGCGGCCGTGTTCCTCCAGCAGCTCATCCAGTTCGTCAGCGTGCTCGGGGTGTCCTCTGCCATCTCGCCACTCGTGCAGGCGGCAGCACTAGCGATCGGCATCTCGCTGTACACGCTCAACTGGAGGGCGATCCTCACTCCGTTCACCTCACGGGCCAAACCCGCTGCGGCACCCGCCTGACCACTGCCCGACAACTAGACCATCAGGAAGACGACGTCCATGACTGTACGGTCCACGGTCCTATTCGGATCGATCGCTTCAGTGGTCGCCCTAGTGGGTGGCTGCTCGTCCGCCTCCGAGAAGGCGGCACCCGCTGTCCGCGATGCAGCTTCCGCACAGGAAGTTCCGTCGTGGTGCGGTCCCAAGCCGATCGAATTCGGCCTGCTCGACGGCAACGGCGGCAACAGCTGGCGCCTGGTGGCGACGGCGACGGGCAAGGAGGAGACCGCCAAGTGCCCCAGCGTGACCGGCTTCCGCTACGCCGACGGTCAGGGCAACACCCTCAAGGCGATCTCGGACATCAAGGGCATGGTGGCCGCTGGCGTCGATGCAATGGTCGTCTTCCCCGACGCGGGCAAGGCCGTGCTGCCCGCCCTGACCGCCGCATACCAGGAAGGTGTGGTCACCGTTCCCTACCGCGTCGACCCCGGCGGTCAGGCCGGCGTCAACTATGACGAGTGGATCGGCGACGACTTCGCCAACGACGCCCACAACTGGGCAGCGTGGATCAAGAAGAACGTGCCCAAGGGCGGCAACATCCTTTTCCTCGGCGGCCCAGCCGGATCGAGTCAGAGCACCACCGAATACGAAGCACTGAGCGGCGATCTGGGGTCGGACTACACGTTCATCGGTCAGACGCCGTTCCAGCCGACCAACTGGGAGCCGACGCTGACGCAGCAACTGCTCACCGCCGACATCGCGAAGTACCCCAAGATCGACGTGATCGTGTCGGACTTCGGGCCCACCCTGGTCAGCGCGCTCCCGCTGTTCACAAAGAGCGGACGACCCATCCCGGCCCTGGCGACGTCGGACGGCAACTCGCTGAGTTGCTTCTGGCAGGAGAGCCAGAAGACCAACCCGTTCGACATGATCACGGTCACGACCGGAAACGACAACGTGCGGTTGGCCATTCAGCATGCGGTGGCGCTGGCCACGGGCGGCCAGCCGCCGACCGAGAAGGCGTTCAAGGGACCCGTGTTCGAGGATTCGACCGACCCGGCCAAGCCCGTGCAGTGCCGCAGCGATCTTCCCCCCGACACCTACCTGTCCGCCTCGATGCCCGGTGACCAGCAGGCGGGACTCGATGGCTAAGCCGACGGACACCAAGACGAAGGACGATGCAGTGACTCAACCGAACGTCGACGTCATGACCGCCGAGAGGACCGGGGACACCGCCCTCGAGTTGGCGGGAGTCTCGAAGCACTACGCGGGCGTCGCCGCGTTGACAGACGTATCGCTCGTGGTGCTGCCCGGGGAGGTGCACGCCGTCCTCGGCGAGAACGGCGCAGGCAAGTCGACGCTGATGGGTGTTGCCACCGGAGCCGTCGCCCCCGACGCGGGCGTCATCACGGTGCGCGGCGAGGTCGTCACCGGGCTTGACCCCAAGACCGCTGCGCAACTGGGCATTTCGATCGTCCACCAACACCCGGCGGTGCTGCCGGATCTGACGGTGCTGGAGAACCTCGAGGTCGCGCTGCCCGACGAGGTCTTCGCCGACGGGCAGACCAACGAGGTGGCACGCGCCATCCTCGACGGGGTGGGTCTGAAGGTACATCTTGGCGACCGAGTCGAGTCCCTCACGCTGGCGGAGAAGCACCTGCTCGAGATCGCGAAGGGGTTCGCGGTCACACCCCGGATCCTGGTTCTCGACGAGCCAACGGCGCCCCTGGCGGCGGACGCGGCCGACATGCTCTTCCGCCGGATCCGCGACGTGGTCGCCAAGGGCACCGCCGTCGTGTACATCACCCATCGGATGGCCGAGGTACGCGAGCTGGCCACCCGGGTGACGGTGTTGCGCGACGGCCGAGTGCGCGGCACGTCGACCGTGGCGGCGATCACCGACGGCGAGCTTCTCGAGCTCATCGTGGGCCGCAAACTGGACTCGACGTTTCCCGACAAGCACACCGCCGAGCCTGACGCCCGACCGAACCTGACCATCGACGGGATCTGCGGACCCGGCTTCGACTCGATCTCGGTGTCCGCCGCGCCCGGGGAGATCATCGGGATCGCCGGCGTCGTCGGAAACGGACAGAGTGAACTGCTCAGGGCGTTGGCGGGCCTGGAGACCTTCTCCGGAACCGTCACGGTCGGCACGGGGGTGCACGACGCGCGAAGTCTGTTGCACCGCAGCGCCTTCGTGCCCGCCGACCGCCAGGCCGAAGGGTTGGCGATGAGCCTGTCGGTGCGGGAGAACGCCGCGCTGACGGCGTTGAAGTCGTTCGCGAGCGGGCCGCTGATCAGTCGCCGCCGCGAAACCGATTCCGTCCGTGCCTCATTGGGGTCGCTCTCGGTCAAAGCGCCCTCGATGGAGGCCCCCGTCTCGGCCTTGTCCGGCGGCAATCAGCAGAAGGTCGTCATCTCGCGCGCCCTGCTCTCGGAGCCGGTGTTGCTGGTGGCCGACGAACCCACCCAGGGGGTCGACGTCGGAGCGCGCTCCGAGATCTACGGCATCCTGCGGGACGCCTCGGCACGGGGTGTGCCGGTGATCGTGGCGTCCTCGGATGCCAAGGAACTCGAAGGTCTCTGCGACCAGGTGCTCGTCATGTCGCGCGGCCACGTCGTGGAGACCCTCGCCGGAGCCGACGTGACCGAGGAGCGCATCGTCTCCGCCGCCGTGACGTCGACGACCGAGACGGTGTCGGTGGCTGCGGCGCAGCGTGAGGCAGGCAGTTCGGGCTTGCGTCGGTTGCTCGCGGGGGACTACTCCCCGGCCATGCTGCTCGTGGTGCTGATGGTGGTGCTTGGCGCGTGCATCGCCCCGGGAAGCGAACGCTATCTCTCGAGTTTCAACGTGTCGACGATCCTGACCGCCGCCACGGCGATCGGGCTCATCGCGATGGGGCAGACCATCGCCCTGCTCATCGGCGGCATCGACCTGTCGGTGGGGCCTCTCGCCGGGCTGCTGGTGGTGATCTCGTCGTTCTTCGTCGTCGACGGTGCGTCCGCGACGACCGTCGTCCTCGGCCTGCTGGTCATGCTCGTCGTCGCGGCCGCGGTGGGCGCGATCAACGGATCGCTCATCCGTTTCGGCAAGTTCACGCCGATCGCCGCCACGCTGACGCTCTACATCGCGCTCGGCGGCGTGGCGTTCCTGCTGCGGCCCACCCAAGACGGGTACGTCAGCACCGCATTCCAGAACGCGGTCAACTACCGGGTCGGCCCCCTTCCGCTGGCCTTCGTGGTCTTCGTCCTCATCGCGATCGGAATGGAGTACGTGCTGCGCCGCCGCAGGCTCGGCTGGAACCTGCGCGCCGTCGGCTCCGACGAACCGTCCGCGCGTCGCATCGGCATCGGTATCAACAAGACCGTCATCCTCGCCTACGTGGGTTCGTCGCTGTTCGTCTTCCTCGGTGCGCTGATGTTCATGGGACAGTACGGAATTGGTGACCCCGCCCAAGGATCGGCCTTCACGCTGACGAGCGTCACGGCCGTCGTGCTCGGTGGCACCAGCCTGCTCGGCGGCCGCGGCACGTTCATCGGGACGCTGGTGGGTGCGGTGGCATTGCAACAGCTGCTCAACGCCACAGCGGTGCTCAATCTTGGCTCGGCGGCCCAATACTTCTTCCAGGGCGCACTCATTCTCATCGCCGCAGTGCTCTACACCGTGGCGCGGTCGCGCCGCGGCACCCGCGTCTAGGAAACGCGCAAACCGAAGGGATTTCAGATGGATACTGGCACGGCAACATTCGGCACCAATGCGGTCGACTGGGAGAGTCGGATCAACTTCGACCGATTGCGCGAGGAGCGCCTCGGGCGGCTGAAGGCCGAACTCGAGAAGTCGGACCTGGGTGCAGTGCTGGCCTTTGACTTCTCCAACATCCGGTACATGTCTGCCACCCACATCGGCACCTGGGCGATGGACAAGATGATCCGGTTCTGCCTGCTGACCCGCAATTCGGATCCGATCGTGTGGGACTTCGGTTCCGCGGCGCGGCACCACCAGCTGTACAACCCGTGGCTCTCGACGACGACCGCCGAGATGGACGCCGACCCCCACGCACCACATCACGGCGCGGTCCGGCCGCGCATCGAATCCGGTGCGCGAGCGGGCATCTCGACCCTGCGCGGGGCGTTCAACCCGGACGCCGGGATTGCCGACGAGGTGGCCCGCAAGATCAAGCGCGAACTGGAACGCTTCGAGTTGATCGGCGAGCCGCTCGGCGTCGACGTGATCGAGCTGCCGATCCTGTTCGCGCTGCAAAAGGCCGGCATCGACGTCGTCGACGGCCAGCAGGTCTTCCTTACGGCGCGCGCGATCAAGACGCCTGACGAGATCTCCCTGCTGACGCAGGCCGCCTCGATGGTCGACTCGGCCTACGACAAACTCTACGAATTCCTGCGGCCCGGCGTCCGGGAGAACGAGACCGTAGGCCTGGTCGCCAAGACCCTCTACGACCTCGGCTCGGAGTACGTGGAGGGCGTCAACGCCATCTCGGGGGAGCGCTGTTCACCGCACCCGCACGTCTACTCCGATCGAATCATCCGCCCGGGCGACCCGGCATTCTTCGACATCCTCCACAGCTACAACGGCTATCGGACCTGCTACTACCGCACCTTCGCGGTGGGCTCGGCCAGCAGCGCGCAGCACGACGCCTACACCAGGGCGCGGGAGTACATGGACCGGGCCATCGCACTGGTGCGTCCCGGTGCGACCACCGCCGACATCGTCTCGGTCTGGCCGACCGCCCAGGAATTCGGATTCCCCGACGAAGAAGCGGCTTTCGCGCTGCAGTACGGCCACGGCGTCGGTCTGTCCATCTGGGAGAAGCCGATCTTCTCGCGGCTGGTCTCCTTGGACCACCCCGAGACGCTCGTCGAGGGCATGTTCTTCGCGTTGGAGACGTACTGGCCGTCGGCCGACGGCATCGGCGCCGCCCGCATCGAGGAGGAGGTCGTGGTGACGGCCACCGGCTGCGAGGTGGTCACCAAGTTCCCCGCCGAGGAACTGTTGGTCACCGGGCAGCGGTACTACTCGGTCGGCGGGCAGTTGCCGGTGGTGCGCAATTCGCAGTCGCACCTCAACACCGCCGCAGGGCGCGGCGAGGAGGGCTGATGCGCGCGTCGGTTTACCACGGCGCGCACGACGTGCGCGTCGAGGACGTGCCGGAGCCCGTCCGTCGGCCCGGCGAGGCCATCCTGCGCGTGCTCCGTAGCGGGGTCTGCGGCACGGACGCCACGGAGTGGTCCAGCGGCCCGAAGACATTCCCCGTCAACCGCGTTCACCCGGTCACCGCGCACAGCGGGCCGATGATCCTCGGACACGAGTTCGTCGGCGAGGTGGTGGAGGCGGCTGACGGCGGACGCTACGGGCAGGGCGACGTCGTCGCGTCGGGAGCGGGCGTGTCGTGCGGTGAGTGCGGTCGGTGTCGGGAGGGACGCACCAATCTCTGCGACGTTTACTACACGTTGGGACTCAACACCGGCGGCGGCATGGCGGAGTACGTATCGGTGCCCGAGCGGGTGCTGACGCTGGTGCCCGCCGAGATGTCGCTCGACAGTGCGGGACTCGCCCAACCGATGGCCGTCGGGCTGCACGCGGCGAGACGCGCGGGAGCCTCGGACGGGGACCGCGTTGTCCTGATCGGCGCGGGCGCGATCGGGTCGTTCGTGTTGGCCGGGCTGAAGTCCCTTGCCGACGTGGACGTTACCGTCGTCGACTTCCCGGGGGCGCGGCTGGAACGGGCGCAACGCCTCGGTGCGGCCCGGACGGTGGCGGCTGGGACGGACGCCGTGTCGGAACTGCGTGGGGTCGAGGTGGTCATCGAAGCCAGTGGCGCGCAAGGCCAATTGAACAACGCGATCGGGATGGTGCGCACCGGCGGGACCATCCTGCAGGTCGGGCTGCCGTCGCGGCAACAGGAGGTGGACGTGCACACGCTGGTGATGCGGGAGATCTCCATCATCACGACGCTGGCGCACGTGTGCGGCGAGGACCTCGGAGCGGCGCTGGAGATCCTGTCGGCGACCGATCTCGTCAGCGAGGTACTGGAGTCGGTGCATCCGCTCGAGGACCTGCCCGAGCAATTGGAACTACTGGCCACGGGGAAGTCGGAGGGCAAGGTGCTCTTCGACCCGCGGGCCAAGACAACGAAGGAGGACCGGTGAAGGCACTGCAGTACCGAGAGCGGGGAGTGGCCACCGTCGCGGAGCTGAGCGTTCCGCAGATCGCGGAGGACGAGGTCTTGGTGGCCGCCCGATCGGTGGGGGTCTGCCACTCCGACATCGAACTGCTGGAGGGCCGCTACATCATTCCGTTCGCCTATCCGCTGATTCCCGGGCACGAGTGGTCGGGCGAGGTCGTCGCGGTGGGCGACAAGGTCAAGGGCTTGACTCCCGGTGACCGGGTGGTCGGGGAGTGCGTCATCGGCGAGGATCACTTCGGCTTCTCTATCAGCGGTGCCGCGGCGGAGTTCTTCGTCGCCCGTCCCGAGTGGCTGCACCGCCTTCCCGACGAGTTGTCCCACACGATGGGCGCGTTGGTCGAGCCGTTCAGCGTGGCGTACTACGCCCTGGTGCGGGCCGGTGGGGTCGACGCCAGCGACACCGTCGTCGTGCTCGGTGCGGGTCCGGTGGGCCTGGCGGTGGTGGCGGCTGTGGCGGCGATGGGTGCGGTGGTCGTCGTCGCCGAGCCGTCGCCGGACCGTCGCGCGTCGGCGAAAGCCCTTGGCGCACATCACGCGGTGGCCCCCGACGACGTCGAGGACCTACTGGCCACCCTCACCGGCCGGAGTGGAGCCGACCTGGTGGTCGAGGCCAGCGGCAGGCCCGAGGTGATGGCGCGCGCGCTCGAACTGGTGACCTTCCGCGGGCGCGTCGCCTACATCGGCATCGACGTCGGAAGGGAAGCCCCTGCGAAGCTGGGCCTGATCCAGTCCAAGGAACTGCGCATCACGGGTTCCATTGGCTCACCGGGGGTTTGGCCCGAGACGCTGCGGTTCCTGGCCAACAGCGGCATCGATCTGACGGGAATCGTCACGCAGCGGTTCGGCATCGACGACGCCGTGTCGGCCCTCGATGCCGCCCAACACCCCGAGTCCACGATCAAGGCGCACATCGAGCTGAGCGCTCAGCTCACGGCGTGACGCGCGCGGCGCGATACCGCTCGGCGTAGTCGAAGAAGCTGTCCCTGGTGTCGCGGGTGCCCGTGAAGCCCGCCTTGCGGCTCTTGTTCATGTCGGTAAGGACCTCGATGTTGCGGCCGAGGTCACCATCGGTGTGCCACCAGGAGGCCACCCGGGACAGGTCCGACTCCACCAGGCCGTGTTCGCCGGCGATCTCGCGCCAGGTGCCCTCCGTGCCCTCCATCGCCTTTTCCAGGGTGCGGGGTTCGCCCGAGAAGCCCTCCCACTCCAGTCCGAAGTGGTCGGCGACCTGCGGCCACAGCCACCGCCACCGGAACGCGTCGCCGTTGGCGATGTTGAACGCCTGGTCGTGACCAGCGTCATTGCTTGCCGCCCAAAGGATCTGCTCGGCCAACAGTTCGGCGTCGGTTACGTCGGTGACGCCGTTCCACTGCGTCTCCGAACCGGGGAAGACGAATGGCAGTCCGCGTTTCCGGCAGATGGCGGCGTAGGCGCACAACGTCGCGACCATGTTCATCGCGTTGCCGGTGGCGTAGCCGAACACGGTGTGCGCCCGATGCACGCTCCAAGTGAACCCGTTGCGCTCTGCGGAGCTGAAGAGCTCGTCCTCCTGGGCGTAGTAGAAGTTGGGCGCGTCGAGCCGGGGCTCCTCCTCGTGGAAGGGCGTATCGGGCATCTCGCCGGTGGCATAGGCCTCGAACGGGCCGAGATAGTGCTTGAGACCGGTCATCAACGCGACGTGCCGCGTCGACTTGGATGGTTCGAGTGCCGCCAGCAGGTTGCGCACGGCGCCGCCGTTGACGGCAATGTTCTCGGCCTCGGTGTCCTTGCGGGTCCACGCGGTGATGGCGACGAGTTCGGGGGCGACGCCGTCGAGCGCGCGGGACAAACCGTTCGGATCGCCGAGGTCAGCCTTGACGGCGGTGACGCCGTCGACGGCGGAACCACTGCGGGACAAGCCGTAGGTCTCCCACCCGTCGGCGAGCAGGCTGCGTGCCACTGCCTGGCCGACGATTCCGGTCACCCCCACGACCAGAGCGCGGCCTCGGTTCGAGTCAACGGTCATCGGATTCCCTTCATCGCGGACGCAGGGCTGGTCTACCCCGCTTGGCACTGATGTTCAGTGTAGATGAACGATTGCGGTATCAGAAGAGCACCAGTCGACCCGAAGCTGCTTGTCGGCCACGTCAATCCGCTGTTCACGGCGCGAAACGTACAGTATTGCTAATCTTCTATCGGCCACTACGACACCGGCCAGGACGGGGACACCGATGGATCAACTGGGTCAGCGGCTCAAGGCCATCAGGCTGCGGGCCGGCGTCTCGCTACGCGAACTCGCGCGGCAGGCCGACGTGTCCCCGTCGCTCGTCTCGCAGATCGAGAACGGCAAGTCCCAGCCCTCCGTCGCCACGCTGTATGCCATGTCGCAGCTTCTCAACGTCTCGATCGACGAGCTGTTCGAGGACGAATCCCCTGAGGCCCCGGTCGCCGCCGCGCGCAACCGCGGCACACCCAACGGCACCGCCAGCTCGAACGGGCGGATGGACCCGGTACACGCCTGGCGGCCAACCGAATACGCGAACCGGGTGTCGGTGGTGCACCCATCGCACCGCCCCTCTCTCGCAATGGCCGAGGGCGTGATGTGGGAACGGCTTGCGGCGACCCCGGAACACGGCGTCAACTTCATGAAGATCACCTACGCGCCCGGCGCCACGTCGAGCGACGGTGATCACCTCTCGATCCACGACGGCTACGAGTACGGCTTCGTCGTGGCGGGCGAGGTCGAGATCACCGTCGGCGACGAGGTCTTCCTGCTGCGCCAAGGTGAGTCGCTTGGCTTCGACTCGAGCATTCCCCATGTCCTGCGCAACCCTGGACCGGCGCAGTTCGAGGGCGTCTGGTTCGTGCACGGCCGCGCTCACTGAGGGGGCGGCGCTCACGCCTGCCTACTCGAACACCTCTGAATGGCGCGCCAACTGGAGGCGGGTGCGGCGGATGTGGCCCAGCAGCACGCGCTCCGCCTCCTCGCAGTCTCGCTCCCGGATGGCAGTCACCAGCATGTGGTGCTCGTCATGAAGGATCCGGTTGCCGTCGAGGTCGAGGAGACGGGTAAACGCGCGCCGGTAGTGCTGGGTGGTGTTCCACAGCCGCTCTACCGTTGGCCCGAGAAAGCTGGTCCGTGCGCCGGCATAGCTTCCGAGGTGGAACGCGCGGTCCAACTCGAGGAACTCTTCGACGTCGCGGGCGCGTTCCATCTCCCCGACCAGTTCGGTGAGCCGGTCGATCTGGTCGTCGCGAAGCTGAGGCATGCTGTAGCGCAGCAACAGTGGCTCGATCCGCTCGCGCACCTGGTACAGCTCGACGCACTCGTCGAGGCTCAACCGGGCGATCCACGCGCCCGTGTTGGCCACCGTCGTGATCAGGCCCTCGGACTCAAGGGTGCGCAACGCTTCGCGCACGGGAACGCGACTGGCTCCGAACTGGGCGGCGAGTTCCTCCTGGCGCAACCGCGTCCCCGGCGGATGGGCGCCGTGCAGGATTGCCGAACGCAACTCGTCGGCGACGCGCGCTCCGGTGATCCCGTCGCGCACGCGGACTACTCCGCCGGCTGGTTCGGGTTCCACAGCAGCACCTCGGCCTCCTTCTCGTAGGCCTTCCCGTTCGGAAAGCTCACCAGCTCGAACTGCATCCCCCACGGGCTCAGAAAGTACACCCAACGCTGCCCCTCGCTCGCGTTCCGACTCGGGGTCGGTTGGCCGAGAACGCGAATCCCCTCGGCGCGAAGATAATCCACCGCGGCATCCAGGTCGTGGACGTAGAACGCGAGGTGGTGGCCGCCGACGTCACTGTTGCGCGGTATCGGGGCCTGCCCGTCGGCGGGTTCGTACTGGAACACCTCGAAGTTGGCTCCCGTGCCGCAGCGGTAGAAGCGGAGCTGTCGCATCACGGTTCGCGGGTGCACGTTGAGGTGTTCGCGCATCCAGTCGTCGTCGTGGGCGAACGGCCCAAGCGAGTAGACGTGGGTGCAGCCGAGGACGCGTACGAAGAAGTCATGGGCCTCCTCGAGGTCCGGCACGGTGAATCCGATGTGGTCGGTGCCGACCAGGCCGGGCAAAGGCATGTCACTCCTCGGTGGTAGTGGATCCAATGACGCTCAGGATAGGCGCTCAGCGAGGTTTTTGCGGCTCACTCTAGTCAAATTGGATCCAATAGAGTTATGTTGATGTGGTCGCGCTCACTCTGGTCGAGCGCTGCCGCCAACCGAGATGAGGGTCCATGCCACTCGAACGCAGCCTTGAGACACATGCTCCATGGGTCGAGCTGACGACCACGAAAGACGACTGGAAGGCCGCCGACCCGGCGCTTCTCGCGACGATGCTCGTCGAGTTGCATCTCATTCGCGCCTTCGAGGAGACGGTGCTCGAGCTCGCGGGTGAGGGCCTGGTGCACGGACCCGCCCACTCCAGCATCGGACAGGAGGGTGGCGCAGTTGGATCCATCGTCGGACTGCGGTCCACCGACGCGGTCAACGGCTCACATCGCGGCCACCACCAATTCCTGGCCAAGGCGCTCACGCACGTCAGCGGGGGCGCACTCGATCCGACCGCAGTGGTGACCCCGAAGATCCAGCGTGTGTTGCAGCGAACGCTCGCCGAGATTCTGGGACTGAAGGAGGGGTACTGCAAGGGCCGTGGCGGGTCGATGCACCTGCAGTGGTTCGAGGCGGGTGCGCTCGGGACCAACGCCATCGTCGGCGGCGGCGTGCCGATGGGCGCGGGCAATGCCTGGGCGCAAAAGCACAGCGACACCGACGATCTCACCATCAGTTACTTCGGCGACGGATCCAGCCAGATTGGCTCGGTGCTCGAGACGATGAACCTTGCCGCGGTGTGGAAGCTCCCGTTCTGCTTCTTCATCGAAAACAACCTCTATGCCGTGTCGACGCACGTCGACGAGATCACCGCAGACGCCAGGCTTTCGGTGCGCGGCCAGGGCTTTGGCATCCCCGGCTGGCGCGTCGACGGAATGGACCCCCTCGCCGTGCATCTCGCGACGCAGCAGGCCGCCGAGCGGATGCGTAGTGGGGAGGGCCCGGCCGTGATCGAAGCAGAGGTCTACCGGTTCTTCCACCAGAACGGCCCCTACCCGGGAAGCGCCTTCGGCTACCGCCAGAAGGAGGAGGAAGCGGAGTGGAAGCAGCGTGATCCGCTGGAGCGGGTGGCGCGGGAGATGATCACGCTCGGCCTCATCGACGAGGCGGGTGTCGCCTCGGTGCGGTCCCAGGCGCAGGAGGCCATGACCGCCGTGGCGGCCGAGCTCACCGAACCCGATCCCGACAAGGGCGGCAAGCGCCGCATCCGCGAGGAACTGTGGCCCGATCCCGGTTTCGTCAACGTCGGCGTCCGCGGCGACGCGAGCGAGCTCGACGAGCTGACTGCGATGGATCCCCTCGACTACGAAGGCCCCTGGCGCAAGACGAAGTTCGTCGATGCGGTCGCCGGCGTGATGGACCGCCGGATGGAGACCGACGACCGCATCGTGGTGTTCGGCGAGGACGTGCACCGACTTGGCGGCGGTACCAACGGCGCCACCAAGGGACTGGCCAAGTATGGCGACGAGCGGGTGGTTGGCACACCGATCAGCGAGAACGCCTTCACCGGCGTCGGGGGAGGATTGGCGCTCGACGGAAGGTTTCGGCCCGTCGTCGAATTCATGTACCCCGACTTCATGTGGGTCGCCGCCGATCAGGTGTTCAACCAGATCGGCAAGGCGCGCCACATGTTCGGCGGGGAGAACCCGGTGCCGTTCGTACTGCGGACCAAGGTTGCGATGGGGTCGGGCTACGGCTCTCAGCACCTGATGGACCCGGCTGGCGTGTTCTCCATCAGCCCCGGGTGGCGGATAGTGGCGCCCTCCACCGCCGCCGACTATGTCGGTCTGATGAATGCCGCACTAGCACTTGAGGATCCAGTGCTGGTGATCGAACACATCGATCTCTACGCTAAGGCCGACGAGGTACCCGAGGGAGACCTTGACTACGTGATCCCACCCGGAAATGCGGCAATTCGTCGACGGGGCACCGAGGTCACGGTCATCAGCTATCTGTCGATGGTCGCCCGGTGCGCGGAGGCCATCGAGCAGACCGGGGTGAACGCCGAACTCATCGACCTGCGCTGGCTGGACCGCGCGTCCATCGACTGGGACACGATCACCGCCAGCGTGAAGAAGACCAACGCCGTGCTGATCGTCGAGCAGGGGGCGCGAGGCAGTTCCTATGGCGGTTGGTTGGCCGACGAGATTCAGCGACGGTTGTTCGACTGGCTGGACCAACCCGTCGAGCGGGTCTCGGGTGGGGAGGCCTCGCCGAGCATCTCGAAGGTGTTGGAGCGGGCCGCGATTGCGGGCACTGAGGAAGTCGTCGCAGGCCTGGAGAAGATCAGAGTCGGCATGGGCCAGCCCGTGACGAGCCAAACGACGGAAGGTAACCGCTGATGCCCACCGTGGTACGGATGCCCGAGGTGCTCGCCAACGCCACCGAGGCCGTGATCCAGTCGTGGCTCGTCACAGAGGGGCAGGAGATCAAGGTCGGCGATGCGCTTGCCGAAGTCGAGACCGAGAAGGCCGTTGTCGAACTAGCCGCCGAGGTCGCTGGCGTGCTGGGACGGTTGATCGCCGAACCGGGCGCCACCATCGCCGTCGGCGACCCCATCGCGATCGTGTTGGCTCCTGGCGAGAGCGACGCCGACCTCGACGCCAACCCCCCGGCCGACCCCACGCCGAACACCCCCGATGCCGACTCCGACCTGGAGGTCGACGCCACGGCGGCCGACCCTGACTCGGGAGCCCCGGTGCTGGAGGCCGCGTCGCAGCGCGAATCCGCACCCGTGCGCGCGGCGGCTAACCAGCAGACCGCCGAACCCGAGCCGGAGGCGCCGCCCGCGGTGTCACCCGACACCAACGGCACACGCCTCTTCGCCACGCCCCTGGTGCGAAAGCTCGCGGGCGAGAGGAACATCGACCTCGCCACGGTGACGGGGACCGGGCCCGGCGGACGCATCGTGCGCCGCGACCTCGACCGGTTGGCCGTCGTGGAGACGGCGGCCGTCGCACCGGCCGCGCAAACCCCGAAGCCGGCGCCTGCAGCGGCACCGGTTGCCGCGGCCGACGGCTTCACCGACGAGCCACTCACGGGCATGCGCAAGGCGATCGCCCGACGCCTGACCGAGAGCAAGACCACCGTGCCGCACTTCTACGTCAAGGCGGACTGTCGGGTGGATGCGCTGATGGAGCTGCGTCGCTCGGTCAACGAGGCTGCAGCGGTGAAGGTCTCGCTCAACGACTTCGTGTTGAAGGCTGCCGCCGGAGCTCTCGTCGAGGTACCCGAGGCCAACTCGATCTGGAACGACACGTCGATACGGCGCTTCGACAACGTCGACCTCGCGGTCGCCGTTGCCGTTGACGGCGGCCTCCTCACCCCGGTGTTGCGAGGCGTTGACCGCATGTCGCTGTCCATCGTGGCGACCACCGTCGCCGACCTCGCGCAACGTGCCCGCGAGGGTCGGCTCAAGCAGGCCGAGCTAGAGGGCGGCAGCTTCTCGGTGTCGAATCTCGGGATGTACGGGGTGAGCGAGTTCTCGGCGATCCTCAACCCGCCGCAGTCCGGCATCCTCGCCGTGGGAGGCGCGGCACCGCGCCCGGTCGTCGTGGACGGCGAACTGGCCACCGCCACCGTCATGACGGTCACGCTCTCGGCCGACCACCGCGTGATCGACGGCGCGGTCGCCGCCCAGTGGATGGCGGCGTTCGTCAGACGCATCGAGAACCCGTTGACGATCCTGATCTAGGGGTTCCGGGACGTCACGACCACGCGCGATCGTGGCGGGCGCGATGATCAAGGCGTTCCTGCGCTACGCCAAATAGCCTGCGCGCGAGAAGATCTCTCTGTGCTGTCGCAGGATGGACGAACAGGAGCAGGCGGGATCAGAGGTGGGGCATCGCGTTGGAGTCGTCCTCGACGACCGGTCAGTCGGCGAGAGCGCGGGCGGCAACCAAGAGATCTGCGTTGTTCAAACTTGGCTCCAGGTCTCCTGATTCGATCCTGTTGGCGATCTGCAGGATTGCCTCGTTCACCGGCGCACTGCCTCCCAGCTTCCGACGAGTCTCGACGATGTAGCCGTTGTAGGCGTCGAGTTCGGCGTGACGCTTCTTGTCCCAGTCCTGCAGCACCGCGACGCGCGTGTCCTCCAGTGAATACGACTTCAGGACGGCATCGAGAAGGTCGAGGGCGTACTGGTCCGAATCCTGGACGTCCCTGGCGGTCATGCCAAATATCGGCACCATCGCGATGCCGAGGTCTCTGGCCAGTGCGTAGGCCTCGCGCGATGCCTCGTCCATAGTCTCCCGAACGCCGGGGACGTGGACCGCGGTGAGGAGCGGCACGCCGAGGATTGCCGAGGGGAGCATCTCTGGAATGTTGGCCAGGAGCTTCATCCACTTGGACGCCCGGATGTCGTGCGACGTCTCGGTTACCGCGGCGGTGGACAGCACGGCGCGGACGTTCTCCAATTGCGGGGTCGGGGCGCCGGCATACGTGCCGACGGTGGTCCAGGTATCCGCTCGCGACACCTGGCGGTTCACGACGCCGGGCTCGAACATGTTGGCCGCGATGCCAAGTACGGCGCCGACGGTTCGCTCGGGGCCGACGATGTCGGCCACGTCGTCGATCGTCATGCCGTTCTGGAGGCCGGCGACGACGGACTCCGCGTGGAGCAGCGGCTTGAGCAGTTCGACTGCCCAGCGGGTGTCGTAGGTCTTCACGCTGACGAACACGATGTCGAACGGGCGACGGAGTTCGGCGACCTGACACAGGTGATATGCGTCTATCTCGGTGCGTTCGACCGTGCCGTCGGGAAAGTTGACGGTGAGGCCGTCGGACCGCATCGCCTCGACGTGGGCGGGCCACTGGTCGACGTAGGTGACCGACAATCCGGCGCGGATCATGTCTGCGCCGAGCGAGGCCCCGTTGGCTCCCGTCCCGACCACCGCGATGTTGAGATCTTCGATGCTCACCGCGCACCTCATTCCATGGACTGTGTTTAGCAGCATGCTACACACGGGCCTCGAAGTACACGAGTGGTTCAGTTGGGTGCGGCGTCGGCCGGTCGCCGGGCGGGGCGGGGCGGAAGGTATCCATAAGTTGTTGCATGTCAACGGTAATTGCGTGTTCGTGGGTCACCGGCTGGCCGGGGATAAAGTCGCGTCCAAGATTCCCTAGGACCGATCCGGCTGCGGTGTTAATCTACATTGCACACCATCGGGACGTGCGATTCGAGGAGCAATTCGTGATCAGACACATCGTGGCCTTCGAACTCGAAACGCCCGACGACGACGCGCGACTGGCGCACATCCGTCGGATGCAGGACGTGCTTGAAGCGTTGGCGTCGCTCGACGAGGTCGAATCGATCACGGTGCGTCCGGACTTGGGGACCGTCGACGGGCACTGGGACGTCGTTCTGGTATCCGAGCACCGGTCGAACGCCGACCTCGAGGCCTATCAGGCCCACCCGGAGCATCAGAAGGCAGCCAAGATCGCGGGCGAATTCGTCGCCCGGCGAGCCATCGTCGACTACGAGTACTGAGCAGCCATGCCATCGATAGCGATAGTCGG
The DNA here is from genome assembly GCA_006864685.1 of Mycolicibacterium hodleri. GTDB lineage: Bacteria > Actinomycetota > Actinomycetes > Mycobacteriales > Mycobacteriaceae > Mycobacterium > Mycobacterium hodleri_B. The sequence goes on from VIFX01000002.1 coordinate 19,750, forward strand.
AACCGGTGCCAATGGGGCGGCCATCGGAGCGGACCTCGCCGAAGCCGGCCATGACGTCACCTTCATCGAGCAGTGGCCCGCCCACGTCGAGGCGATCCGTCAGCACGGCATCCGCGTCGAGACACCCGAGGAGAACGTGTCGGCCAACGTGCCGGTCCTGCACTTCTGCGAGGTGGCGACACTTCGACGCAGGTTCGACGTCGTCCTACTGCTCGTCAAGGCCTACGACACGCGCTGGGCGTGCGAGCTGATCAAGCCCTATCTCGCCGACGACGGAATCGCCGTCGGAGTGCAGAACGGCATGACGGTCGACGACATGACCGAAATCCTAGGTGCAGAAAGGACATTGGGCGCCGTCATCGAGGTCTCGTCGACGATGTTCGAGCCCGGCGTGGTCGACCGTCACTCACCGCGGTCGCGAAGTTGGTTCGCCGTGGGCAGCCTCGGGCCGGCCACGGTAGGCCGGGAGGAAGAGGTCGCGTCGCTGCTGCGTCACTCTGGAGCCGTCGACGTGGTGGACGACATCCGGTCGGCAAAGTGGATGAAGCTGGTCATCAACGCCGCCGAACTGGTTCCGTCGGCGATCCTCGACCTGTCGATCGTCGAGGCGGGTCATCACCCCGGAATGAAGGAGGTGATGATGCAGGCCGGCTACGAAGCGGTCGACGCGGCCCTCGCGGCGGGCCGGTCGGTGGTGCCCATCTTCGGCCTCACCTCCGTGGATCCCACCAATCCGCACGGCTTCGTCGACACGCTGATGGACGTGCTCCTCGACAAGTACGTCCTGTCGCACACGCTGTCCACCGTGCTCCAGGACTGGATCAAGTCCCGTCGCAGCGAGGTCGACCAGATCAACGGGCGCGTCGTCGACGAACTGCGTCGGATCGGGCGTTCGGCGCCGGTCAACGACGCGGTCGTCCAGCTTGCCCACCGCATTGAACGGGGCGAGTTGAAGCGCTCCACCGATAACGTAGCGGCATTGCGCGAGGCCCTCTCACCACCGGTGTAGTCAAATTTCCGGCCCCGCGTGCACCGGGGCTCGTCTCGTGACCAGTTCTCCGGGCGAATCCGGCAGAAATGCCAGGAATGCCGCTGTCTCGGGCACGTTCGCCCTCGTCGCGCGTGGACCTGTTTGCGCGGCATTCGCCAACCGTCACGATGGACCGATTCCGGCCCGACCGAGCCTTGGAGTTGGTTGACACCACCACGGCAAGTGTTTAGTGTCATGAATCAGTCCGTGTGTGACGCTTGTCGCAATCGGAGGACGTCGCTGCCTCGGCCTCCGAGGAGCCAGGAGTCGATCGGTACGACTGACCTGCAGTATCGCGGGTCATCTCGACACCAGGCGGGTCACACGGCGACGGTCGCCCGAATGACGGCCACCCCCGGGCTGCTCGCCGGGTTGTCCACCAATACCGAACACCCGCGGGCGCAGAGACTGAGTGCAAGAACGGCGAACAGGACATCATGCGATGACTTCCGAATGGTCCTTCGAAGGACGGTCAGCTGTCGTGACCGGTGCGGGCAGCGGCATCGGCAAGGCGGTGACGCTCACCCTCGCCGCCGCAGGCGCGAAGGTGCTGGCCGTCGACGTCGACGGTGACTCAGCCAAGGCGACCGCGAACGAGGCGACCTCGTCGGTCGTCCCGTACCAGGCCGACGTCGCCGATCGAGCACAGGTGTTCGGCTACGCAGACGCCGCGACGGCCGAGCATGGCGCTCCCACGCTGTTCTTCAACAACGCCGGCGTCGAGGGCGTCCACAAGTCGATCCTGGACACCGACCCGGCCGACTGGCTGCGCGTCATCGACGTCAACCTCAACAGCATGTTCTGGGGACTTCAGGCGATCCTGCCCCACATGGTGGCCGAAGGTGCTGGCGCCGTGGTCAATACGGGGTCGATTCTCAGTCTGAAGTCTGCACCGGACAGGTCTGACTACGCGGTCACCAAGCACGCCGTCTTGGGTCTCACCCGCAGCGCTGCCAGCGAGATGGCGGCACACGGCATCAGGGTCAACTGCTTGTGCCCGGGTCCCGTCGAGACTCCGCTGATGCGCCGCTCCGAACTCCTCGTCAACCCGGAGGATCCCGACTGGGAGAGACGCCGATTCGAGGAGGGCACGCCCATCGGTCGCTATGCCTCGCCGCGCGAGATCGCGGAGACCGTCATGTTCCTGCTTCGCGGTGACGTGGGCTACCAGACCGGGTCAGCGGTCGTCATCGACGGAGGCATCACCAGTGTCTGAGACGCGTTGCCCACTGACCTCAATACGATCAATCCGCTGAAACAGGAAGAGGGAGAAACGAATGCGCGCCGCCATTTTCTACGACGAGCACGACATCCGCGTTGAGGACGTGGCCGAGCCGGGTCCGCTGAAGCGGGGTCAGGTCCGACTGCGTCCCACCCTGTGCGGCATCTGCGGGACGGACCTCCACGAATACCTCGCGGGGCCGATCGTCATCCCGACGTCCCCTCACCCCCTCACGGGGTCGGCGGCGCCGCAGGTGCTCGGGCACGAGCTGTCCGCCCGTGTCCTCGAAGTGGCCGACGACGTCTCCTCGGTGTCCGTGGGTGACCGAGTGTCCGTGCAGCCGTTGATCTTCTGCGGGGAGTGCTACTTCTGTCGGCGCGGCCTCAATCACCTCTGCGTGCAGATGGCCTGCGTGGGACTCAGCTTCGACGGCGGCGGGATCTCCGAACAGCTGGTGCTCAGCGCCAGTCAGGTGAGCGTCCTCCCCGACACCGTCAGCGACAAGCAGGGCGCGTTGATCGAACCGTCGGCGGTCGCCGCCTACGGTGTCGACCGAACCGGATTCAGGGCGGGAGACTCGATCCTGATCACCGGCGCCGGACCCATCGGCGCCCTGTCCGCGCTCTACGCCCACGCGGCGGGCGCCTCGCAGGTCATCATCTCCGAGCCCAACCCCAAACGCCGTGCGCTGGCCGAGTCCTTCGGCATCGCAACGATCCTCGACCCCACGTCGAACGACGTCACCACCGCGGTGAGGGACCTGACGGGCGGTGTCGGCGTCGACGTCGCCGCCGAATGCTCGGGCTCGGAGCCTGGCTTGAACGCGGCGCTGAACGCCGTGCGCTCGCACGGCACCGTCACCCAGGTCGGGTTGCACATCAAACCGGCCTCCTTCGATCCGATGAACCTGTCCAACAGGGATCTGAGCCTGATCGGGACCTGGTGCTACCCGGTCACGGACTGGCCGCGGATCATCGCGCTGGTGGCATCCGGGCGGTTCCCGGTGGAGAAGGCGGTCAGCGACGTCGTGCCGGTCGCCGACATCGTCGAGCGTGGCTTCGACCGGCTGCTGGACCCCAGCGGTGATGCACAGAAGATCCTGGTGGAGGTCTGATGAGCCCCGTCGCCCTGGTGACCGGTGCCGCGGGCGGCATCGGCCGCGAGACCGTAAAGGCATTCCTGGACAACGGATACGACGTGGTGGCAGTCGATGCCGTCGACGCCGTTCATCAGCTGCCCGAGGAGCTGGGCGTCGATCGTGCGCGGGTCACCACCACGGTCACCGACATCACCGACGAGCAGAGCGTCAGCGCGCTGGCCTCCGAGGTTGGATCCGTCCACGGCCAACTGAACACGATCGCGTTGGTCGCCGGTGTCGTGCAGAGCGCAGCCGCCGTGACCGAGCTCGATCCCGCGGAGTTCCGAAAGGTGATGGACGTCAACCTCACCGGGCCCTTCCTGCTGACCCGCTCGTTGACACCGCTGCTATCCCGCGGGGACGGCAGCATCACCTTCATCTCGTCGTGGTGGGGACGTTCCGGACACGCCTACTTCTCGTCCTACTGCGCCTCGAAGGCCGCCGTAATCGTCTTCGCGCAGGCGCTGGCCGAGGAGTTGGCCCCGGACATCCGGGTGAACACGGTGTGCCCGGGCAACATCGACACCAAGATGCACCGCGCGGCCCTGCACACCGAAGCCGCCGAGCGTGGCATCACGTTCGAGGAGATGAAGGACATCGAGTGGGCGAAGATCCCGCTCAAGATCGCCGGACCTCCGTCGGCCATCGCCGACGCCCTGGTGTGGCTGGCGTCCCCGGCGGCGTCGTACGTCACCGGGGCGTCGCTCGACGTCAACGGCGGCGTCGTCTTCCACTGACGGCGCCATGACACGGACAGGAGGTCGACAATGGTCGATCGGGTAAGTGGCCGAACGGTTCTCGTTACCGGAGCGGGTCAAGGAATGGGTGCCGGCATCGCCCGCGCACTGGCGGGGGAGGGCGCGAACGTCGCCGTCGGCGACATCAACGTGGCCGCCGCCGATGCCGTGGCGGCCGCACTCCGGGACCACGGGCACTCGGCGATCAGCGTCGGGATGGACGTCACCAAGCGCGAGCAGGTACGCGCCGCCATCGAAGTGACGGTGCGCGAATTCGGACGTCTGGACGTCATGTTCAACAACGCCGGTCTGAACAAGCCCATGCAGTTCCTCGACGTCACCGAGGAGAACTGGAACCTCGTCATGGACGTCAACGCCCTCGGCGTCCTGATCGGAACCCAGGAAGCGGCCAAGCAGATGATCGCCCAGGGCGGTGGCGGCAAGATCGTCAACACCGCGTCGATCGCCTCCCGGCAGGGCTACGCCGAGTTCGTCCCCTACTGCGCAAGCAAGTTCGCGGTGGTCGCGATCATCCAGGCCGGGGCTCGAGCGTTGGCCGGCGACCACATCACGGTGAACGGCTTCTCCCCAGGCGTGGTGGAGACCCCGCTGTGGGCTCAGCTGGACAAGGACATGGTCGACATCCACGCCGCCGAGAAGGAGGGCGACGCCTTCGCCGCCTTCGCCTCCGGTGCGCTACTTGGCCGCGCCGCGCAGGTGGCGGACATCGTCCCGACCGCGGTGTTCCTCGCCAGCGCGGACAGTGACTTCATCACCGGGCAGGTGATGGCGATAGACGGGGGAATGGTTTTGGTGTAAGCCGTTTCCGGCGGTACCCCGGCGCCTAACTCCGAATGGGACGTGGTCCACGCGCACCGGATGCAAGGGGCTAGCTGCTGATGACACAATGTCCCGCGGTTCCCTTGGTGAAAGGTGGGTCGCGATGAGCGAAGCGTTCTCCGAGGTGGCGGACGGTGCGGAACAGCCGGGCACCCCCATGGGACAGCGACTGCGCGCCGCCAGGGAGGCGGCGAAGATGTCGCTGCGCGAGTTGGCGCGTCGCGTCGACCTGTCGCCAAGCTTCATCTCCCAGGTGGAGCTTGGCCGGGCGGCGCCATCGGTCGGCACGCTCTTCGCGATGACCTCCGAACTCGGGCTGTCCCTGGACTCGCTGATGGGTGACGAGGTCCCCAAGCCGGTCGCGGCTGCCGGACCGCCCACCGAGTCATCGTTGCGGGTGCGCAAGGCAAATGCCAGCAAGGCCGGCGGACAGCAGGTCGTCGCACTCGCGGAGATGGGGACGTTGCCTGGCCTCCAGCGCGCCGACGAGCGGCCAGATCTCTACCTCAACGGCGTGCGCTGGGAGCGACTCACTCCCGCGCACGATCCGGATGTGGAATTCCTGCGGGTCACCTACCCGCCGCGGACCGAATCGTGTCCCGCCGACAACCTGATGAACCACGGGGGATCCGAGTACATTCACATGCTGGCCGGCCGTCTCGAAGTTCAAGTGGCGTTCGCGCGTCAGGTGTTGGGCCCCGGTGACAGTCTGAACTTCGACTCGACGATTCCGCACCGTCTGAGCAACCCGTTCGACGAACCAGCCGTTGGCATTTGGTTCGTCGTGGACCGTAGCGGGACCCGCTGACCGGCTGACCGATTTCAGCGCGCTCCCTTCGACAACCTGCGGGAGTTGTAGGAGTCCAGCAGCACGGCGATGAAGATCAGTGCGCCCTGCATGAACTGCACCCAGAACGGGCTGACGTTGAGCAGGGTCAGGCCGTTGTTGATCACGCCGATGAGCAGCACCCCGACGAAGGTGCCTGCCAGGCTTCCCTTGCCGCCGAAGAGGCTGGTGCCGCCGATGACCACCGCCGCGATCACCTGTAGTTCCAATCCCGTTGCGGCAGTGGGTGTCGCGGAGCCTAGACGTCCGACGAGGGTGATGGCGGCGATTCCTGCGCAGACCCCGGCGACGGCGTAGACCGAGAACAGGACGCGGCGATCGCGGATGCCGGCCAGACGAGCCGCCTCTCGGTTGCCGCCGACGGCATATACCTGATGGCCGAACGTGGTGCGGCTCAGCACGAAGTAGCCGATGGCGAACATCAGCACGGTGGTGACCACGGGGACGGGCAGTCCGAGCAGCGTGCCGCCACCAAGCCAGGTGAACGAGGCGGGCAGATCGTAAACACTCTGCCCACCGCTGATCTGGAGCGTCAGACCACGACCCATGCCGAGCACGGCGAGGGTGACGATGAACGGGGCGAGGCGCAGCACCGTGACCGAGAAGCCGTTCAACCCGCCGATGAGGGCGGCGACGACGATGGTGAGCAGGACGCCGAGCGCGCCGTTGAGTCCGCCACCGACCAGGGTCGCGGCGAGCATCCCGGACAGCGCGATGTTGGAGCCGACCGAGAGGTCGATGCCCCCGGTGATGATGATGAACGTGGCTCCCACGGCGGCGATTCCGACGATCGACGACTGAGTCACGATGTTCGTCAGGTTCGACGTGGTGAGGAACTTGGGCGTCAGGATGAACATGACGACGCAGGCGACGACGAGGGCCGCGACGATGGGGAACAGTGGGCTCTTCGCCATTCGGCGGATGGTGTCGGTCCTGGTCGTGCGTTGGTCGTCCGACGTCGTGTGGCCCTCGCTCGCGGGCGACGTTCCGGTGGTCGTCGTGGTCATGGTGTGCGCTTTCGCTTAGCCCGCCGCGGCGAGGTGGAGGATGTGTTCGCGGTCGTACTCCGACCGGGCGACTTCACCAACGAGTCGTCCCGCTCGAAGGACGTAGACGCGGTCGGCCATCGCCAGCACCTCGTCGGTGTCCGAACTGGTCAGCAGGACGGCGACACCGGTCTTCGCGAGTTCGATGATTTGTTGGTAGATACCGGATTTCGCGCCGACGTCGACGCCGCGGGTCGGATCGTCCAGCAGCATGACGGCGGGCTGACCCGCCGCCGCGCGGGCGAGCACGACCTTCTGCTGGTTCCCCCCGGACAGCATGCCGACGGCCGTGGCCGGTGACTCCGCCTTGACGCCGAAACGTTTCATCGCCGCCGCCGCGAACTTCCGCTGAGCGGCCGGCATCCGGATGCCGTACCGGGAGACCCGGGAGTACAGGCCGTAGATCATGTTGTCCTGAATGCTCTTGTCCAGGATCACGCCTTCGGTCTTGCGGTCCTCCGGCGAGTACACGATCCCGAGCTTCTTGGCCGACACGATGCTGCCCGTCCGCAGCGAGGTGGCGTCGCGGGTGATCCTGCCCGCGGAGGCGTCGTTGATCCCGGCGATGGCCTTCATCAGTTCTGTACGCCCCGCGCCCGCGAGACCGACGAGGCCGACGATCTCGCCGGCCCGCGCGGTCACCGTTGCGTTGCGAATGCCTGGCGCGCTCAGATCTGACACCGACAGTCGGACCTCGCCGAGATCCCTTGCCTCGAAGGGGTAGGCCTGTTCGAGATCCTTGGCGAGCATGGCCTTGATTAGCGATCTCTCGGTCCACTCGGCGATCGGACGGTCGTCGACCAGACGGCCGTCCCGCAAGACACAGATCCTGTCCGCGATCGCGAACAGTTCGTCGAGGTGGTGGCTGACATAGACGATGGTCAGCCCCTCCTGCTTGAGCCGTCCGATCAACGCGTGCAGATTCTTGACGTCGTGTTCCGGTAGCGCCGAGGTGGGTTCGTCGAACACCAGGACGCGGGCTTTGCGCGCCAGGCACCTGGCGATCTCCACCAGTTGGCGTTGCGCCAGAGTCAGCGATCGGACGGGTCGCGTCACGTCGACGTCGGTGAGTCCGACCCGGGACAGTGCGTCGCGGGCGGCGCGCCGGTTGCCACGCCGGTTGGTCATGTTTGCGTTGTGCAGCGGTCGGCCCAACATGACGTTGTCCACGACGGACATGTCCGGGATGTCGGTCAACTCCTGATAGATGACGCTCACACCGACGTCGATGACACGTCTGGGGTCGGCAGGCAACTCGGTGCCGTCGAGCAAAACCCTTCCGTGGTCGGCGGATACGGCACCTGCGAGGATCTTGATCAGGGTCGACTTGCCCGCACCGTTCTCACCAGCGAGAGCGACCACGCTGCCGGGTCGCAACGTCATGGTGACGTCGGTGAGGGCGTGCACTCCGCCGTAGGACTTCGTCAGCGATTCCAGCGTCAGCTCTGCCGCTCCGTGGCTCATTGCACCTCATCTGCCCAGATGCCGTACGCCTTGACCTCGGGTGAGTCGATGTTTGCCTTGGTGATCAGCTGCGCGGGATACACGACGTCCTTCGGCACCTCCTTGCCCGCCTTGAGGTCGGAGACCAACTCAATTGCCTTCTCGGCCATCTTGATTGGATTCTGGCTGACGGAGGCGTCCTGAATGCCGGCGCGGATGTTGGCGATCGCCGGTTTGGAGCCGTCGACCCCGATCACGTAGATGTGACCGGGTGCGCCGACCGGCTTGAAGCGTCCAGCGGCCTCGATCGCCGCGCTGACACCGACCGCCTCGGCGTCGTTGCCGTTGAAGACGGCGTCCACCTTGGGGTTGGCCTGCAGGATGTCGTTCATCGCCGCGTTGGACTTCTCCGTGTCGTAGCCGCCGTCCTGGGTGGCCACGATCTTGATGTCAGGATACTTCCCGATCTCGTCGAGGAATCCCTTGTTGCGGTCCGACGCCGAGGGCGTTCCGATGATGCCGGTGATGTTGACGACGTCGCCGCGAGGCCCGCCGTTCACGGTGTTCAGGAACTGGACGATTTGCTGGGCGGCCATCTGGCCCGCCGCGACGTTGTCCAGGTTCACGGTCGAGGTGATGTCCGCCTCGACCGAATCGGCGATCGAGATGACCGGGACGTTCTTGGCCTTGGCGGCATTCAGAGCCGGGGTCACGGCCTTGCCGTCCGCAGGCGTGAGGAGGAGGTATTGGGCGCCGCGGTTCAGCAGGTTCTCGATGTCGCTAACCTGTTGGCTCGGTTCACCATTCGCGTTGGTCGTCACCATCTGGTAACCGTGCTGGCTACTACCGGCGTCGAGTCCCTTCTGCATCCCTGCGAAGAACGGGTTGGACACCGTGTAGGTGCTGTATCCGACAGTCGTCGCGGACTCGCCGGAGTCGCGGTTGCAGGCGGTCAGGCTGGCCACGCACGCCAGACTCACCGCGCCCGCGGCCAATGGGCGCATCAGGTTCGTCATGCGGTCATCTCCTTGTGGACGTCTTGAGGCCGGCGGGGGAGGTGTCGTCGCAGGCGGCCGTCTGCCGTTGTCAGCCTAAGTTGGCGATGAACAGTGTGTCAACCGTCACTATACAGACGGACTGTGACGTAGAGGCCCGCCTGCACCGCGTTGACAGATGGCGAAGGCAGACGTCAGTATGAGACATCTACGCAGGTCAAGCCCGTCTCGTACCGTGCAGGGGTGCGGCCTGGAGCGCTCCCGTCATGCGACGGCTGCAGGCCCCCAAGCGCTGGTGTGTAGTGGTACTGAAGTTGCGCTGGCCACCTCGTGACTCGGTCAGAGTCGACGGGTCACCTCGGCGACCGCTGACCAGTCCAGCTTGGAGAGGTCCTCGTCGGCCAGGGCGGACTCGAACAGCGATCGCAACGCGGGACCCGTGGGAAGCGCGGTGCCGGTGTCGACGGCCGCCCGTTCGGCAAGCCCGAGATCCTTGAGGCCCAAGGCGACGGTGAAGCCCACGGGCTCGTAGTTTCGCCGCGCGATCATGGGACCGTAACCGCCGTAAGCGCTTCCGGTGTACGCCGTGTCGGTGAGTATCTCGACGAAGGTGTCACCCGATACGTTGCCGCGTTCGACCATCGTGACCGATTCCGCGAGTGCCTGCAGAGTGTGAATGAGGTTGTAGTTCACCGCGATCTTCACCAGGTTCGCCCGTTCTGGTTGGTCTCCGACGGACCAGACCTTCTTTCCCAGCATGTCGAGAAACGGTCGCGCTCGTTCGATGTCTGCCGATGGGCCTGCGGCGACGATGTTGAGTTGACCGCTAGCGGCGAGATGTGGCCGGCCCAGGACGGGAGAGGCCACGTAACCCACTCCAGCGGCTCGGTGTTTGGCATCGAGGGTGCGCGCGGTGTCCATACTCACCGTTGCCATGTTGACGTGGGTTGCGCCGACTGCAGACGCCAATACCTCATCGGAGAAGACGGTTAGGGCTGCGTCGTCATCGGCCAGCATGGAGAAGGCGAGACCCGTCTGCAGCGCCTCCTGCGCACTGTCTGCGACACGGGCGCCGGCGGCGGCCAATGGTTCGGTGGCGCCCCTCGACCGATTCCACACGACTACGTCGTGGCCCGCGTCCACCAAGCGGCGCGCCATTCCGGCGCCCATAGTGCCCAACCCGATGAAACCCACTGATGCCATGGTGTCTTCCTCTCGTCGTACCCGGTCGTCGTCACCGATGTCGGCGATCGACCGACTCAGATGTTCACCATACTGTTCACTCTGGATGTACACCTGTCGCTCTCCGGGGCGCCGTTCAACTGGCATCGGCTGAGTAACGACGAGCACGCTGACCTGGAAGTCGAGAATCGCCAGGCAATGCCTAACCGTCGCCGGGGGAGAGGACCCGGGCGACGAGCGCCCTCACCTTGCGCCGCAAGTCGTCTCGCGTCATGCCCTCGGCGGTGACGAGGTGGTCCACCAGGTCGATGCGAGTCGCGGCAAGCAGGGCGTACGCGGTCCACGCTGCCTCGTCCGCCCCGATCACCTCGGTCAGCAGGCTGGTCAGCAACCGATGGGTCTCGACGTAGCTCGGTGACGTGTACAGCGTTGCCGCGCCGTCTCTTTGGTCCTGCTCCAGGCTCATGGCCAACTTGCGGTTGTCTAGCTTGAAGTCGACGACGGCCTCGAGCAAGGCCGGAATGCGCGCGCGAGGATCGGCACCAGGACCCAGGGGCGGCGGGCCGTCGGCGATGGCTGCCCGCAGATCGGTCAGTCGGGCGTCGTAGACGGTGCGGATCAGGTTCGTGCGGTCGCCGAAGCGCCGGAACAGCGTCCCCTTGCCCACACCGGCAGCCTTCGCGACCTCGTCCATCGAGACCGCACCGATCTCGGCGGCGTCGTCGAACAGCCGTCCGGCGGCCTCGAGCACCGCCTGCCGGTTGCGGGCCGCGTCGGCACGTTCGACCACCACCTAGCCTCCTTGCACAATCGGACCGTCGGTCCGTATCGTGGAAGAGCGAGCGGACCAACAGTCCGAATAGTAGACCGCACGGAGGATGACATGACCGATTCCAGTCCTGGAGCAGTGTTCGCCGCGGCGACGGCCGCAATCATGAACGGTGACCTCGACGGTTGGCTGGCGCACTGCAGAGACGACGTCGTACTCGAATTCCCCTACGCCCCGACGGGTAGGCCGCGGCGGGTCGAGGGCAAGCCGGCCGCCGAGGTCTATCTGAAAGCCGTTGTCGGACAGGTAAAGTTCGAACGGATAACCCGTCAGCACGTCCATCAAACCGTCGACCCCGACACCGCGATCATCGAATGGTCGGTGAGCGGCCACGTCGAGGCGACCGGTGCCGCCTACGAGATGTCCTACGTCGTCGTGCTCACCCTCGTCGACGGACTGATCGCCGTATATCGCGACTACTGGAATCCGCTGACCCTCCTCGACGCATCCCTGTCGTAGGGGCGGCGCCCCGCCGTCGTTGTGACCTGGCGAGAAAACGGGTAATGATCACCGCATGGCCTTGATTCCCTTGCCCACCGCCGTGATCGACGACGCCGACGTGGCGTGCGCGCTGAGTCGAGCGGTCCGGGTCATCAACCCCGTAGTCGACCTGCTGTCCCGCGCCGACCCGTTCGGGTTGAAGGGCCGCAGCCATCGCATCGGGGACTCCGACGGATCGGTCGACAGGGCGCTCGACGCGCTCGCGTGGGTGCTCAACACCGCCGACGTTCCTGGCACCCAGGCCTGGGCGGACATGACCCTCGACGACCGAGTCAACTGGTGGGTGCACCGGGTGGGCGCCGTGGACAACGTCCTCGTCGCGTTCCCCGGAGTCCTCGGTGCGGTGGCCGACCGACTGCCCGTCCAGGATGCTCTCGGATTCGCCAATCAGGCGATCGTGTTGTGCGCCGTCGCAAGGGAATACGGCATCGACGACCACGGACAGCAGGTGCGGCTGCTCGCGGCGGTGATGTGCGGGCGCGAGGTCGACGCCGACGAGTACACCGCCGACGCCGATGCCGCGCCGGAGCCGGACTCGTCACCGATGGACGGCACCCCGTTGGCCTTCCTGAAGCCGCTGTGGCGCGTGGCGGGCCAGTTGCGCGCGATCGGCGACGAACTGGGCAAGCGCTCACGGCCGCGACGGATCTTCCGCTACCTGGGGATGCTGCCCGCGGTGGGCGCGGTCGCCGACTACTTCGGTGAATACGGCGCGCTGGTGCGGGCGGCGAAGGCCGGCCGCAAGTGGATCGAACGCCAGCCGGAGCCGGTCAGCGCGTGATGGGGCAGGAGACGTCGACGTAGACGGGGGTGGTCGTCGTCGGATCCGTGGTGGGGTCGCCCGGGTTGTGAATCGACGTCACCCTGCACGTCTCGAGCAGTGACGTGTCCCCGGCGGGTGCGCCGTTGACCATCACGCTGTAACCCTGTTCCTGGAGTTCGTCGATGACCGCGGCCGCCGATTCGCTGTCGATGTCCGGATCGGCCGCGCTGGGGGCCGCCAAGGCGATCGTCGCGACCCCGCCCACGACGGCCATCGTCGATGCGAGGACTCGCGTGGGGAAGGGCATGGCGTGGTCCTCTCGGCAACCGGATCGTGGGTCCCACCAGTGGGAATGGCACGAGCGTAACTGCTGAGAGACGGCGTCCCCGGCTTCTACACCGGTACGGCGAGCCGCGTCGGTTCGTCATGACCGCGCAGCGTCACCGACTCGCCCAACGTCCAGCGCGCGCCTTCGGTGTCACCCGCCCGGGCCACGGTCTCGGACGAGGCGACGAGGTGCCCCTCGATCGTCTTGGACAGCTCGCACAGCCGGGCGGCCTCGTTGACCGGTTCGCCGATGACGGTGTACTCGAACCGATCCTTGGCACCGACATTGCCCGCCACCACCTGTCCCGCAGCCACCCCGATGCCCGCCTGACACTCGGGCACCTCGACGCGGAGGCGCTCGGCCATCGCGCGGGCGGCGGCGAGCGCCTCCTCCTCGGGGTTCTCCAACGACACCGGCGCCCCGAACACCGCAAGCACGGCGTCGCCCTCGAACTTGTTGACCAGACCGTGATGTCGGTCCACCTCGTCGACCACCACCGCGAAGAATCGGTTGAGCAGCTCGACCACCTCGACGGCGGGGCGACTCGTCACGAGCTGCGTCGACCCGATGATGTCGACGAAGATGACCGCGGCCAGCCGTTCTTCGCCACCGAGTTCCGGCTGCTCCTTCTCGGCGAGTGCGGCGACCTCACGACCGACGTGCTGGCCGAAGAGGGCACGCACCCGCTCCCGCTCGCGAAGCCCGGTGACCATCGAGTTGAAACCCCGCTGCAGCTGACCGAGCTCGGTGCCGTCGAAGACGACCAGGTTGGTCTCCAGGTCGCCCTGCTCGACGCGGTTCAGCGCGGCACGCACGCCCCGCACCGGCGTCGCCGTCAGCCACGACAGGATCCACATCAGGACGAAGCCGAAGATCAGTGCGAACAACGCGAGAACCACGATGGCCCAGGCGAATTGGGTAGGCGTCTGGTTCTTCAGCGTCAGGTACAAGATGGCCGCGAGCAAGATGCCCAGCACCGGGACGCCCGAACCGAGGGCCCAGAACACCATGATGCGTCCCAATACCCCCGGGGCGAACCGGCGTGGGGGAGGGCCGACCTCAAGCGCCTGCGCCGCGACCGGGCGCAGCGCGAATTCGGTGAACATGTAGCAGCTGGCCGAGACGACGATCCCCGGAAAGCTGATGCCCAACAACCACTTCGGGATGAACTGGGTGTCGTGCACGCCGTACATGGTGGTGAGCATGACGGTCCCGATGCCCCACAGGATCAGCAGCACGCGCGTCAGGCGCCACGGCGCGAAGAAGGTGTTGCGCTGGTCGGCCTTGGTGGGCGGGCGCTCTTCGATGGCCCACCGAACGTTCTTCATCACGCGGTAGGTGGCCCAGACCGTGCCGACGATCAGGGCGCCGAAGAGGTAGACGGGGACCGCGATGAACGTGATCCATCGGACGTCCGGGGCGAAGACGTTCGGCGTCGGAAAGGCGACGGCGACGACAAGGGTTGTGACGCCGATGCCGATCAGGTTCGCGATGATCACGAACGTCGTCAGGATGACTTGGATGCGGATCCGGCGGCGGAACTGGCTCTCCGAGACACGCCCGAGGACCCACGAGCCGTATTCGGGTGTCGTGGACCCCCGTCCGCTCTGGCTGGTCAGCCTCTCCAGTACGCGGCCCAGCCGCTGCGCCGCATTCTTCGTCTCCGTCATCGTGGCGTCAGCCTAGTGACCCGGACCCGGCCATCTATGGTGGTCCGGTGCGCCTCGTCATTGCCCAGTGCACCGTCGACTACGTCGGCCGTCTCACCGCCCATCTTCCGTCCGCGCGGCGGCTGCTGCTGTTCAAGTCGGACGGCTCGGTCAGCGTGCATGCCGACGACCGCGCCTACAAGCCGCTGAACTGGATGAGCCCACCGTGCTGGCTCGTCGAGGAGAACGGCGGCGACAGTCCCGTCTGGGTGGTGGAGAACAAGGCGGGCGAGCAACTTCGCATCACCGTCGAGGACGTCGAACACGACTCCAGCCACGAGCTGGGCGTCGACCCCGGCTTGGTGAAGGACGGTGTCGAGGCGCATCTGCAGAAGCTGCTTGCCGAACACGTCGAGTTGCTGGGTGTCGGGTACACGTTGGTCCGGCGGGAGTACATGACGGCCATCGGTCCGGTCGACCTGATGTGCCGCGACGAGCTGGGACGCTCGGTGGCCGTCGAGATCAAGCGCCGCGGCGACATCGACGGCGTCGAGCAGCTCACTCGCTATCTCACCCTGCTCAATCGTGACACGGTGATCGCGCCCGTCAGCGGTGTCTTTGCCGCCCAGCAGATCAAGCCGCAGGCGCGGACGCTGGCCGTCGACCGCGGGATACGTTGTGTGACTTTGGATTATGACCAGATGCGCGGGCTGGACAGCAACGAGTTCAGGTTGTTCTGACGCCGTAGGATGGGCGAATGGCCAAGCGGCGCACCCCACCTCGTCGGCAGCGCCCGTCGACCCCGTTTGCGCTGTCGCGCCGCGTCGAGCTCGGGGCGGACGGACGGGACTACGACGTAAGGGCGGTCGCCGCGTCGAGGGCCGTCAAGACCTATCGTTGCCCCGGCTGCGATCACGAGATCAAGCCCAGCGTCGCCCATGTGGTGGTGTGGCCCGCCGACAGCGGAGACGACGCCCTGGACGACCGGCGACACTGGCACACGTCGTGCTGGGCCAACCGCGCCAACCGCGGACCGACCAGGACGTGGTCGTAGGGGTCAGTGCTCTTCGGTGGCCGGCTCGACGAGCTCGACCAGCACGCCACCGGAATCCTTCGGGTGGATGAAGTTGATCCGCGAGTTTGCCGTACCTCGACGCGGTGCGTCGTAGATCAGCCGGAGGCCGTCGGCGCGCAGCCGCTCGGACAGCGCGTCGAGGTCGCTGACGCGGTAGGCGAACTGCTGAAGGCCCGGCCCGCGCTTGTCGATGAACTTTGCGATGGTCGACGTCTCGTCGAGCGGTGCCATCAGCTGGATCTGGGTGCTGCCGCTCGGAGCCCCCCGCACGGACAGCATCGCCTCGCGGATGCCCTGGTCTTCGTTGACCTCTTCGTGCAGCACGATCATGCCAAGATGGTCGTGGTACCACTTGATCGCCACGTCGAGGTCGGGGACGGCGATGCCGACGTGGTCGACGGCCGTTACCAGTGCGCTGGCGAGGGCCGGACGTGTACCGACATGCTCCGTTGTCATTTAGTCACGGTAACCTTTATCGGAATGATTGCGTAAGTGTGATAGGCCACACAGTCCTGAATACGAAGCTCGTGGAGGTTGGACATGACGACATCGGTGATCGTTGCTGGAGCACGCACGCCGGTCGGCAAGCTGATGGGTTCGCTTAAGGACTTCTCGGGCAGCGATCTTGGCGGCATCGCCATCGCCGGAGCCCTGGAGAAGGCCGGCGTCGACGCCTCGTTGGTCGAGTACGTGATCATGGGCCAGGTGCTCACCGCAGGCGCCGGGCAGATGCCCGCCCGGCAGGCCTCGGTCGCCGGCGGCATCGGTTGGGACGTGCCCTCGTTGACGATCAACAAGATGTGCCTGTCCGGCATCGACGCCATCGCGTTGGCCGACCAGTTGATCCGCGCCGGTGAATTCGACGTCGTCGTCGCAGGAGGTCAGGAGTCGATGACCAAGGCACCGCATCTGCTGATGGACAGCCGGTCCGGATACAAGTACGGCGACGTGAAGGTGCTCGACAGCATGGCCTACGACGGCCTGCACGACGTCTTCACCGATCAGCCCATGGGTGCCCTGACCGAGCAGCGCAACGACGTCGACCAGTTCACCAGGGCGCAGCAGGACGAGTTGGCGGCGCGGTCGCACCGGCTTGCCGCCGCGGCGTGGAAGGACGGCGTCTACACCGATGAGGTCGTGCCGGTGAAGATCCCGCAGCGCAAGGGCGACCCGATCGAGTTCACCGAGGACGAAGGCATCCGGGCCAACACGACGGCCGAGTCACTGGCCGGGTTGAAGCCCGCCTTCCGCAAGGACGGCACCATCACCGCCGGTTCGGCGTCGCAGATCTCCGACGGGGCCTGCGCGGTCGTGGTGATGAACAAGGCCAAGGCCGAGGAGTTGGGCTTGACCTGGCTGTGCGAGATCGGGGCGCACGGCGTGGTCGCCGGGCCCGATTCGACGCTGCAGAGCCAGCCGGCGAACGCCATCAAGAAGGCGATCGCCAAGGAGGGCATCACCGTCGAGCAGCTCGACGTGATCGAGATCAACGAGGCATTCGCGGCGGTCGCGCTCGCCTCGGCCAAGGAGCTCGGCATCGACGGCGAACGCGTCAACACCAGCGGCGGCGCCATCGCGATCGGTCACCCGATCGGAATGTCCGGGGCGCGGATCACGCTGCATGCCGCCCTCGAATTGGCTCGCCGCGGATCGGGCTACGCGGTCGCCGCCCTCTGCGGTGCCGGTGGACAGGGTGACGCACTCGTCCTGCGCCGACCCTGACCAGTAGCGGGCCCAAACGTCCGCGCACAACGACACGGCGTAGTAGCCAGCGGCGCGGTCAGGCACAATGGCGGCCATGAGTAGCACCTTCGACCGCCACCGGATTGCGGGCTGGTTCCGAATCGTCGCCTTCACCGAGGCCGTCACTTGGGTGGGACTGCTGGTGGGCATGTACTTCAAGTACGTGGGAACGCCGCGGACCGAGATCGGCGTGAAGATCTTCGGCATGGCGCATGGGCTGGTCTTCATCGCCTTCGTGCTGGCCGCGCTGCTGGTCGGACGGGCGTTCAAGTGGTCGTTCGTGACGTGGTTGCTGGCGTTGCTGGGGAGCATCGTGCCGCTTGGCAGTGTGATCTTCCTCATGTGGGCCGAACGCACGGGCCGAACGAGCTCGCGCGGAGGGCAGGAGCGAAGCGACCGGGGACATGGAGCCGGCAGCGTTGTGGCCGCTCCGTCCGTCCCCGAAACAACGTGACAAACTTGTTGGTGTGACTCGTCCACGACCTTCCGTCGGCCCCGCGTTGGCGGGTGCGTTCGATCTATCGGCACTCAAGCAGCCGCCACCGTCACGGGACGCCCCGGCGGGGCCCCCGCCCGACGGTCTCGACATCACCGAGGCGAACCTCGAGACCGAGGTGCTCGCCCGGTCCAACCAGATACCCGTCGTCGTCCTGCTGTGGACGCCCCGCAGTGACGCCAGCGTCCAGCTGGGCGACCTGCTGGCAGCCCTGGCGAAGAGGGACGGCGGCACGTGGGCACTCGCGACGGTCAACGTCGACACCACGCCCCGGGTCGCCCAGGTCTTCGGCGTACAGGCCGTGCCGACCGTCGTCGCGGTCGCGGGCGGTCAGCCGATCTCCAGCTTCGAGGGTGTGCAGCCTCCTGAGCAGCTTCGGCGGTGGATCGACTCACTGCTGAGCGCCACGGCGGGCAAGCTCGAAGGTGGCGAGGCAGGGGACGCCGAAGAGGTCGACCCGGAGCTCGAGCGGGCGCGATCGCTGTGGGACGAAGCCGAATTCGACGAGGCTCTCGCCGCGTACCAAGCGATTCTCGACGCCAAGCCGAACCACGCCGAGGCCAAGGATGCGCTGCGGCAGATCGCGTTCCTCAAGCGGGCGACGGCTCAGCCGGAGGATGCGGTGGCGATCGCCGACGCCGCTCCCACCGACGTCGAGGCGGCCTTCGCCGCGGCCGACGTCGAGGTGACTCAGGACCTGGTCGTCGAGGCGTTCGAGCGGCTCATCGCTCTGGTGCGGCGCACCGCGGGCGACGAGCGCACGGCGGTCCGCACCCGGTTGGTCGAGCTGTTCGAGCTGTTCCCGCAGGACGACCCGAGGGTCATCGCGGGCCGGCGGAACCTGGCCAACGCGCTCTACTAGCGATTTCGGCGCGCTCATCCGCGGTAGTCGCGGACGAGCGCGCCGAAATCGCGTGGGGTACTAGACCGGTTCGAACCACAGTGCGGACAGCGGCGGCAGCACCATCTCCGCCGAGGCCGGGCGACCGTGCCACGGATCCGCGGTCGCCTCGACGGCACCGAAGTTGCCCGCTCCCGCACCGTTGTAGATCGTCGCGTCGGTGTTGAGCACCTCGCGCCACGTCCCCGTGTGCGGCAACCCGAGCCGATACGAACCGTGCTCCGCACCCGAGAAGTTGAACACGCACGCCAGCATCGAGCCGTCGTCACCGAAGCGCATGAAGCTCAGCACGTTGTTGGCCGAGTCGTTGGCGTCGATCCACGAGTAACCCTCGGGGCTGGAGTCGCGGGAGAACAGGGCACGACGGGTCTTGTAGATCTCGTTGGCATCGGCGGTGAACCGCTTGATGCCACCGGAGAAGCCCTGCTCGTCGAGCTGGAACCAGTCGACGCCGCGCTCCTCGGACCACTCCGCGCGCTGACCGAATTCCTGGCCCATGAACAGCAACTGCTTGCCGGGATGGGCCCACTGGTAGGCCAGCAGGCTGCGCACGCCGGCGGCCTTCATGTGGTCGTTGCCCGGCATCCGGCCCCACAGCGTGCCCTTGCCGTGCACGACCTCGTCGTGGCTGATGGGCAGGACGAAGTTCTCACTGAAGGCGTACAGCAGGGAGAACGTCAGCTCGTGATGGTGGAAGCTGCGGTGAATCGGGTCGCGCTGCATGAAGGCCAGCGTGTCGTTCATCCAGCCCATGTTCCACTTCATCGAAAAGCCAAGTCCGCCAAGGTTGGTCGGACGGGTGACACCCGGCCACGACGTCGACTCCTCGGCGATGGTGACGATGCCGGGGGTGGCCTTGTGGACCGTCGCGTTCATTTCCTGCAGGAACTGCACGGCCTCGAGGTTCTCCCGGCCGCCGTAGATGTTCGGCGTCCAGCCGTCGGCGGGCCGCGAGTAGTCGAGGTAGAGCATCGAGGCCACGGCGTCCACCCGCAGTCCGTCGATGTGGTACTCCTGCAGCCAGTAGAGCGCGTTGGCCACCAGGAAGTTACGCACCTCGGCGCGACCGAAGTCGAATACGTATGTGCCCCAGTCGAGTTGCTCACCACGCCGTGGGTCGGAGTGCTCGTAGAGAGCCGTTCCGTCGAACCGTCCCAGAGCCCACGCGTCCTTCGGGAAGTGCGCCGGCACCCAGTCGACGATCACGCCGATGCCGGCCTGATGAAGTCGGTCGACGAGGAACCGGAAGTCGTCGGGAGTGCCCAGCCGCGACGTCGGCGCGTAGTACGAGGTGACCTGGTAACCCCAGGATCCGCCGAACGGATGCTCCGCGACGGGAAGCAACTCCACGTGGGTGAAACCCTGCTCGACGACGTACTCGGTGAGTTCGTCGGCGAGTTGGCGGTAGCTCAGGCCCGGGCGCCACGACATCAGGTGCACCTCGAGGGTGCTCATCGGTTCGAAGACCGGATTCTTGATGGCCCGCTCGGCCATCCAGTCGTCGTCTTCCCACGTGTATTCGCTCTTGGTCACCCGCGAGGCGCGCAGGGGCGGCACCTCGGTGGCAAACGCCATCGGGTCGGCGCGCTCGGTGGTGACGCCGTCGGCGCCGTGCACGCGGAACTTGTACAGGCCGTCGGCCGGGAAGTCGGGCCAGAAGAGTTCCCACACCCCGGAGGAGCCCAGCGTCCGCATGGGCGCGTCGTTTCCGCTCCAGTGGTTGAAGTCGCCGATCAGGCTGACACCCTTGGCATTTGGGGCCCACACGGCGAAGGAGACGCCGCTGACGGGGCCGTCGGCGGTGCTGTAGGTGCGCGGGTGGGCGCCCAGTGCCTCCCACAGCCGCTCGTGGCGACCCTCGGAGAACAGGTGCATGTCCATCTCGCCCAGGGTGGGCAGGAAGCGGTAGGGGTCGGCCACCGTGTGGACGTGCGGGTCGCCGTCGCCGTTGGGATAGCTGACCTCGAGGCGGTAGTCGATCAACCCGGTGAACGGCAGGACGACGGCGAACAGCGCGTCCTCGACGTGGGAGAAGGTGTAGCGCTCCTTGCCGATGAGGGCGACGACCTCGAGCGCGTTCGGTCGCAACACCCGGATGACGGTGTGGTCGTCGTACTCGTGCGCGCCGAGGATCGAATGCGGGTCGTGGTGTGTGCCCCACAGCAGACGGGACAGCTCCGACGGGTCGGGCCGCAGGTTCTTGGTGGTGATGTCGTTGGTACTTGTCATGTGAATCAATCCCTCCGCAGCAGCTCGAGCCGCTTGTCGGTTGGTATGTGCGGCATGTTCAGGATGTGGGCGACGGAACGCCCAGGCTCGAGACGTACGTAATTGGCCTGGCCCCACTGATATTCGTCGCCGGTGATCTCGTCGCGCACCCAGAAGCGGTCGTAGTCGGCCATTCCCAGCGCCGCCATGTCCAGCCTGATGGTGCCCTCTTCTGGGCCAAACGCGTTGAGCGTCACCACCACCAGCACGCAGTCGCCGCTGATGGGATCGAACTTGCTGTACGCAAGCAACGCATCGTTGTCGATCTCGTGGAACGTGATGGTGCGCAGTTCGGTGAGAGCGGGGTGCACCTTGCGAATCTCGTTGAGCCGCGTCAGGAACGGCTCGAGCGAATTGCCCGATGCGAGTGCACCGTCGAAGTCACGCGGCCGCAGCTCGTACTTCTCGGAGTCCAGATATTCCTCACTGCCCTCGCGGACGGCCTGGCCTTCGAAGAGCTCGTACCCGGAGTACACACCCCAGGTGGGGCTCATCGTCGCGGCCATCGCCGCGCGGATCGCGAACATGCCGGGGCCGCCGTACTGCAAGATCTCGTGCAGGATGTCCGGGGTGTTCACCCACAGGCTTTGACGTGCGTAGTCGGCGTGTTCGGCGATCTGCTGGCCGAATTCGGTCAGCTCCCACTTTGCCGTCCGCCACGTGAAGTACGTGTACGACTGCGTGTAGCCGAGCTTGGCCAACCCGAACAACCGCGCCGGACGGGTGAACGCCTCGGCGAGGAACAGCACGTCCGGGTCGTCGTTCTTGACCTCGCCGATGAGCCAGGCCCAGAAGTTCGGCGGCTTGGTGTGCGGGTTGTCGACCCGAAACACCTTGATGCCGTGCGACACCCAGAATCGGACCACGCGAAGGACCTCGGCGTAGATGCCCGCTGGGTCGTTGTCGAAGTTGATCGGATAGATGTCCTGGTACTTCTTCGGCGGATTCTCGGCGTAGGCGATCGTCCCGTCGGGGAGGACGGTGAACCACTCGGGGTGGTCCTTCGCCCACGGATGGTCCGGAGCGCACTGCAGGGCCAAGTCGAGTGCCACCTCGAGACCCTGGTTGCGTGCCTCGGCCACGAAGTCGTCGAAGTCCTCGATGGTGCCGAGTTCGGGGTGCACCGCGTCGTGCCCACCCTCGTCGCTGCCGATCGCCCACGGCGAGCCGACGTCACTCGGCGCGGCGGTGACACTGTTGTTGCGCCCCTTGCGGTGCACCTTTCCGATCGGATGGATCGGCGGCAGGTAGACGATGTCGAAGCCCATCCGCGCGATGCGGGGCAGCGTCTTGCTCGCGGTCGCGAACGTGCCGTGCACGGGCTTGCCGTCGCCGTCCCAGCCACCCGTCGAACGCGGGAAGATTTCGTACCACGCGCTGAACCGGGCCAGCGGACGATCCACCCAGATGCCGTACTGCTCACCGCGGGTGATCAGCTCGCGCAACGGATAGTCGTGCAGCAGCGCCTCCACCTCGGGTGCGAGGGCCGCCCCCGCCCGCGTGTACGGGTCGCCGGGGGCGCGGAGATTCTTCGCGGCCTCGAGCAGCGGATAGCGGTCCTGCCGTGGCACTCCGGTGGACGCGCGTTCGAACAACTGCGCTCCGATGAGCAGGTCGTTGTTCAATTCGGCTTCGCCCTGGCCGGCGTTGAGCTTGGCCGTGACGTTCTTGCGCCACGTCGCGATGGGATCGCCCCACCCGTCCACGCGGTAGGTCCACAGCCCGACGGCGTCGGGGGAGAACTGGCCGTGGAAGGTGTCGGGCTCCTCACCGGGCTCCATCGGCAGCCGCTGCGGTTTGATGCGCTGCGAGCCACCGACGACTTCCTCGATGGGCACCGCTTCGACGTGCGAGTTCGCCAAGCCCTGCGGGGCCGCGGCGAGCTGCGGGTAGGTCTTTCCGTGGTACCGCACCACCAGCGTCGCCGACACGGCGTCGTGGCCCTCACGCCACACCACCGCTTTGATCGGCATCACCTCGCCGACCACGGCTTTGGCCGGATAACGGCCGTTGGAAACTACCGGTGCGACGTCGTCGATCTCGATTCGACCGGCCACCACTGCTCCTTACGCTCGCGGTCCGACCGCGGGCTGTCATCTGCTTGATTACCTTGTCGCGCTCTATACCCACCGTAGTGTCCGACTGAACCCCATGTGCCGGATGGACCGATCGAGGTGACCTTGAACGGGGTGCTGCGGTCGGTAGGGTGAATGCGCGTGAAGGCACTCCGTAGATTCACCGTTCGCGCCCATCTTCCGGAACGTCTTGCGGCGCTTGAGCGACTGTCGGTCAACCTGCGCTGGTCATGGGACAGGCCGACGCAAGAGCTGTTCGCCACAATCGATTCCGGGCTGTGGGAGCAGTTCGGACAAGACCCGGTGGCGGTACTCGGGGGAGTCAGCCCGCAACGGCTCGACGAGCTTGCTGGCGACGAGGCATTCCTCGAACGGCTCGATCATCTGGCGGCCGAATTGGACACCTATCTGACCCGTCCGATGTGGTACCAGGAGCGCACGTCGGCTGGAGTCTCGCTCCCGACGGGCATCGCCTACTTCTCGATGGAGTTCGGCGTCGCAGAGGTGCTGCCGAACTACTCGGGCGGCCTCGGCATCCTGGCGGGTGACCACCTGAAGTCCGCATCCGACCTGGGGCTGCCGCTCATCGCGGTGGGCCTCTACTACCGATCGGGATACTTCCGTCAGTCGTTGACCGCCGACGGGTGGCAACGCGAGGACTATCCGTCACTCGATCCTCAGGGGCTGCCACTGCGACTGCTCACCGACGCGTCGGGAGAGCCGGTCCTGGTGAGCCTGGCGATGCCCGACGGCGGACAGTTGAACGCTCGGGTGTGGATCGCGCAGGTTGGTCGAATTCCCTTGCTGCTCTTGGATTCCGACATTCCGGAGACCGAGCACGAGCTGCGCTCGGTGACCGACCGGCTCTACGGCGGCGACCAGGAACACCGCATCAAGCAGGAGTTGCTCGCCGGCATCGGCGGGGTGCGGGCGATTCGGGCGTTCACCGCCGTGGAGGGGCTGCCTGAGCCGCAGGTGTTCCACATGAACGAGGGGCACGCCGGGTTCCTCGGCGTCGAGCGGATTCGGGAACTCGTCACCGACGGCGAGCTCGACTTCGACACCGCGTTGGCCGTGGTGCGCTCGAGCACCGTCTTCACCACCCACACCCCCGTCCCTGCGGGTATCGACCGCTTCCCGGTGGAGATGGTCGAGCGGTACTTCGGCTCATCGGAGGCTGGCTCGGAGCTGGTCCCCGGCGTGCCGCTGGACCGCATCGTGGCGTTCGGCGCCGAAGACGACCCGTCGAAGTTCAACATGGCCCACATGGGGCTGCGGCTGGCGCAGCGCGCCAACGGGGTGTCGCTGCTGCACGGGACGGTCAGCCGCGGCATGTTCAACGACCTGTGGCCCGGCTTCGACCAAGACGAGGTGCCGATCGGATCCATCACCAACGGAGTGCACGCCCCGACGTGGGCGGCGCCGCAATGGGTCGAGCTGGCCCGCGAGCTGGTCGGCAGTGAGGACCTCAGCTCCCTCAGCGAGGCCGACACGTGGAAGCGGCTGCAGCAGGTCGACACGGGCCACCTGTGGTGGATTCGGTCTCAGCTGCGCGAGTTGCTGGTCGAGGACGTCCGCCGTCGCCTGCGACGTTCCTGGCTGGAGCGGGGCGCCTCGGAGGCCGAACTCGGCTGGATCGCCGACGCCTTCGACCCCAACGTGCTGACGGTCGGCTTCGCCAGACGGGTGCCGACGTACAAGCGGCTGACGCTGATGCTGCGGGACCCCGAGCGGCTCGAGAGGCTGCTGCTCGACGAGGAACGGCCGGTGCAGCTGATCGTGGCAGGCAAGTCGCACCCCGCCGACGACGGAGGCAAGGCGCTGATCCAGGAGATCGTCCGGTTCGCCGACCGGCCCGAGGTGCGGCACCGGATCGCGTTCCTGCCCGACTACGACATGTCGATGGCGCGGTTCCTTTACTGGGGCTGCGACGTGTGGCTGAACAATCCGCTGCGGCCGTTGGAGGCGTGCGGCACGTCGGGGATGAAGAGCGCGTTGAACGGCGGACTCAACCTTTCGATTCGCGACGGGTGGTGGGACGAGTGGTACGACGGCGAAAACGGTTGGGAGATAGCGACTGCCGACGGCCTGGCCGACGAGTCCCGCCGCGACGACCTGGAAGCCTCGTCGCTCTACGACCTGCTGGAGAAGTCGGTCACCACGAAGTTCTACGAACGCGACGAGCACGGCGTGCCGCGGCGATGGATGGAGATGGTGCGTCACACGCTGCAGGTGCTCGGTCCGAAGGTACTGGCCTCGCGGATGGTGCGCGACTACACCGAGAAGTACTACGCGCCCGCGGCGGCGTCGCTGCACCGCACGATCGAGGAGGTCGACGGCGTGCCGTTCGGGGCGGCACGTGACCTCGCCGCGTTCTGCGAACGGGCGCGCGGCAGCTGGCCGAACGTCCGCATCACCGACGTCGACGGTTACGGGCTACCAGACACCCCGTTGCTCGGGTCCGAGCTCACGCTGACCGCCAAGGTGCACCTCGACGACCTGCGGCCCGACGAAGTGGTGGTGGAGGCGATCGTCGGCCGGGTGGACACGGCCGACGTGCTGGTCGACCCCCTCGTCGTGCCGATGACGCACACGGGCTCGGCCGACGGCAACGACGTCTTCTCGAGCACGACTCCGCTGCCCGTGGCCGGCCGGGTCGGGTACACCGTTCGGGTGTTGCCGCACCACCGGCTGCTCGCCGCGGATGACGAGCTCGGTCTCGTCACGCTCGCATGAGCCGCATCTTCGAAGTAGCCGTCGACGGCGGTCCGTATGCGCTGGCAGCCGGTTCCGACGGCGCGATGTGGGTGACGCTGGTGCATCGCGGCGCCATCGCGCGGGTCGGCCCGGACGGTTCCCTCGAGGTCTACCCGGTGGTCGAGGGCAGCAAGCCGTCGATCATCACCGCCGGGCCCGACGGTGCGCTGTGGTTCACCCGCGCCGGCGACGACCGGATCGGCCGAATCTCCACGGACGGCCATCTCGCGTCCTACGAATTGCGAAGCGGCAGTGAGCCATACGGCATCACGTCCGGGCCAGACGGCGCACTGTGGTTCACGGCGACCGGCACCGGCGTCGTCGGCCGGATCGACGTCGACGGCGAGATCAGCGAGGAGGCCGTCCCGGGCGGCATGCCGTCGACGATCACCACCGGACCGGACAACGCGCTCTGGTTCACGCTGAACCGGGCCAACGCCATCGGCCGTCTCGACCGCGGCGATGTCACGGTGCGCAAGCTGCCGACGCCCAACGCGGGTCCGGTCGGAATCACGCGGACCCATGACGACGCGGTGTGGTTCACCGCGGTGCTCGCAGACAAGGTCGGCCGCATCCCGATGAACGAGGCGATGCAGGAACTGGACCTGCCCGGCAAGCCACACGCGGTGGTGGCCGACCCCTCCGGCGGGGTGTGGGTCAGCCTGTGGGGTGCCGATCAGATCGCGCATCTGAGCGCCGACGGTGAGGTCGACACCATCGATCTGCCCGCGGGCAGCGAGCCGCACGGCTTGGCCATCGGTCCCGACGGAGCGCTGTGGGTGGCGCTGGAGGCGGGTTTCGTGATGCGCCTCCCCACCGCCTAGCGCGATTTCGGCGCGCTCATCCGCGCTCACCGCGGACGAACGCGCCGAAATCGCAAGGGGGGTGTCAGTCGAAGCGCTTGAAGCACCGATTCTGATCGCCGAGGACGCCGACGCGGAAGGCGTCGATCCGCGAGAAGCCCGACGGCACCGAGTCGCCGTTGACGTCGCTGGCGGCCACCCCGTTGACGAGGATGCCCGAGACCGCCTCGTCGACGTCACCGGCGGTGAGCTGGATCGTGTCACCGTTGGCGGTGGTGATGCTGTCGGTCATCTTCACCGTTGCGACACCGGTGAGGCACGCGGTGCGCAGGGCCGCCTTGGCGTCGTCGAGTGCGACGCCGCCGCGTTCCTTCTGCACCGCCTGCATGAACCGCGACACGACCACCGAGTAGGCGGTGTTGTCACCGGAGACCACGCCGCTGTCGTCGATGCTCTGCGCGCCAAGCTCTTCGAGGGCGGGTAGGTCGACGGTGATGGTGTTGGTTGCCGGGCAATACGACGCCGGCCCGCCGGAACGTGCGTCGGGGCAATCGGTTTCGGTGAAGGTGAGCCGCGGAGGGTCCGCCGGTTCGAAGGCGACGTTCATCGCGTCGACGATCGACGTCACCGACTGCCGGGTGACCGGCAGCTCGCCGGTCTCGTCGTCGGGGAGCAGCACGGGAAGGTCGCCGCGCCGCTGGTTGATCTCGTCGAGATCGATCGCCTCGCAGACGGCGGCGCCGTCGGTGAAGCCAAACTGGAACGCCGACACGCGCTCGAATGCGGAGCCGTGTTCGTCATCGCCGAACTCGCCGTCGCTTTCGGTCAGCAGTGGGTCGCGGAACGCGATCATCGCCGCCAGCAGATTGTTGAGCCCGTCGCCGGTGCTCAGAGTGAACCTCGACGACCTGCCCTCGGCGACCGAGCGCATGTACACCCCGGCCAGGCAGTCGGCCTGCTGTTCGCCGACCAGCGTCGGCGTCCCCTCGGTCAGCAGACCGGCCTGGTAGGCGACGGAGTGTCCGTACTCGTGGGCGAGCACCATGGTCACCGCCATGTCGCCGTTCGCGTCGCGGAGCTGCGGCAGCAGTTCACCGCGGTCCCAGCCGATGGTGTTCTCGTCGAGGCAGTAGCCGGCGTTGACGAGGCCGAGCACGTCGTCCCCACAGAAGTAGGCCTCGTCGTCGTAGTCGGTGGAGTCCCAGGAGACGAGTTCGTCCACGGGGGTGAACTCACCGTCGAACGTCGCGGCATAGTGCCCGGCCCAGAACTCCTCGATGTCGCTGACGGCGCTGCCAGCGAGCTCGTCGACGTCCCCGCCGTCGGTGTTCTCGACATCCCGCGAGGGGGCCTCCGCGTCGTCGCGCAGGCCCGTCGGGCCGTCCACCGCGGGCATGCCCGCCACGCTGAAGGGGTTGGCGAACACCGACACCGGCGTGCCCTGCAGTGTCGTCGCGCACGACGTGAGGAGGACGGTGCCGACGGCGAACGCCGTCATGCTGCCCACGAAGTGTCGTCGCTTCATCGACGCCGCCCTTTCTGTCCGTTCCGGCGCCGGGACGGCGCGCTGGTGAACGTGCAGCCAGAGTAGAGAGCGCGGGTGACCCCAATCCCAACTTCGGTGCCGGGGTCAGGCGTCGCGGAGGCGTTCCAGCGCCCGTCGCACCTGGCTGGTGTCGGTCGTCGCCCAGAACGGCGGCAGTGAGGAGCGAAGGAAGCCGGCGTAACGCGCGGTGGCCATCCTCGAGTCGAGGACCGCGACGACGCCCCGGTCGTCGACGCTGCGCAGCAGCCGTCCGGCGCCCTGGGCCAGCAGCAGCGCCGCGTGGGTGGCGGCCACCGCCATGAACCCGTTGCCGCCGTGCGCGGCGATCGCCCGCTGCCGGGCGGTGACGAGGGGATCGTCGGGGCGGGGGAACGGAATTCGGTCGATCAGCACCAACGTCAGGGACGGCCCTGGCACGTCGACGCCCTGCCACAGCGACAACGTGCCGAACAGCGTCGTCTCGGGGTCCTTGGCGAATCGGCGGACCAACGCCATGGTGGTGTCCTCGCCCTGACACAGCACCGGGGTGTCGAGGCGTTCGCGCATCGCCTCGGCCGCCGCCTTCGCGGCGCGCATGGACGAGAACAAGCCAAGCGTCCGACCGCCTGCCGCGGTGATGAGGCCCTCGATCTCGTCGAGCTGTTCGCCCGATCCGGCGCCGTCGCGCCCGGGCGGTGGCAGGTGGGCGGCGACGTAGAGGATGCCCGACTTGGCATGGGCGAAGGGCGATCCGACGTCGACGCCCTTCCACTTCGGAGCCTCGGCGCCGGCCAGGCCCCAGGACCGCGCCATCGCGTCGAACGCCCCGCCGATGGTCAACGTCGCCGACGTCAGGATCACCGTCGACTTCTCGAAGAGTCTGTTGCGCAACAGCATTGCCACCGACAGCGGGGCGACCCTCAAGATCGAGCGCCGGTTGCCGCGCACCTCGTCCTGGTCGAGCCACACCACGTCGGTGCGATCGGGTATCGCAGGACCGTAGGACGAGAGGATGCGCGTGGCGGTGTCGCTGACGTCGTTGAGCGCCGTCACCGCCTCGTTTCTGGCCGCCGCCGCCTTCGGGTCGGCCGGCGCGGTGTCGATGGCCGAACGCACCCGGTCCGCTGAATCCCGCAATGCGGTCAGGTAGGTGGCCATCTCGTCGTCCAAGACGTCCTTGCGGCCGGGTTCGGTGTCGTACAGCGCGGAGGTGAACGTCGCGATGGAGGCCTCGAAGCGTTCGGCGATCTCGGGGTCGACGAGCCGCGACGAGCGTCGATCGGCCATGCCGAGCATGGTCGCCGACAACTCGCCGGTGGCCACGCTGGTCACGCGGTCGACGAGCTCGTGGGCTTCGTCGACCACCAGCAGTTGGTGCTCGGGCAGCACGTTGATGTCGGAGATCGCGTCGATGGCGAGCAGGGCGTGATTGGTGACGACGATGTCGGCGGTGGCGGCGGTGCCCCTGGCCTTCTCGGCGAAGCAGTCGGCGCCGTACGTGCACCGGGCCGCCCCGATGCACTCCCGGGCCGACACGCTGACCTGGCTCCACGAGCGATCGGCGACGCCGGGCACCACTTCGTCGCGATCCCCTGACTCGGTGTCCGACGCCCATTCGATCAGACGCTTGACGTCACGACCCAACGCGGTCGTCGCGACGGCGTCGAACAGCTCGTCCTGCGGCAGGTCGTCGGAGTCGGCGGCGCCGTTGTGAATCTTGTTCAGGCACAGGTAGTTTCCGCGTCCCTTGAGCAGTGCGAACTCGGGGCGACGGGACACCTCGCCGGCCAGTGCGTCGGCCAGCCTCGGCAGGTCGCGGTCGAACAGCTGGCGTTGCAAAGCGATGGTGGCCGTCGAGATCACCACCGGCTCGGCCCGCGCCATCGCCTGCTTGATCGACGGCACCAGATAGGCCAGCGACTTGCCGGTGCCGGTGCCCGCCTGTACCGCGAGGTGCTCGCCGGTCTCGAAGGCGTGGTCGACCGCCTCGGCCATCTCGATCTGGCCGCTGCGTTCGGTACCGCCGAGTGCGGTGACCGCCTTGTCCAACAGCTCCTTGACGCCGCCCGTCATCGCTCCTCAGGCCCGACGCATGGCGTCGACCATGCGGGTGGGTATCGCGGGATCGCCACTGGAGAGCCCCAACCCGTCCCATGGCAGGCTGACCAGTCCCGCCGCGACGCGGGCCCGCGCCGACTGAAGATCGGTGTCGGCGACGACCCGGCCGGCGCGCACCAACGGCTGGGCGAGCGCGGTGGCCACCAATCCGTCGGCCTCGACCGCGGGGCTGTCGGCCATCTGCACGACCTCTTCGACGACGGTGCCGGTGGGCTTCGCCAACCGATAGGCCTGCTTGCGGCCGCCGTGGGACTCCTTGTGGCTGCTGCGCTTCGCGACGGGGACGCCGTCCACTTCGACGAGCTTGTAGACCATGCCCGCCGTCGGCGAGCCCGACCCGGTGACCAGCGAGGTGCCGACCCCGTACGAGTCGACGGGTTCGGCGCGCAGGGACGCGATCGCGAACTCGTCGAGGTCGCTGGTCACGACGATGCGGGTATTCGGCGCGCCCAGCTCGTCCAGTTGGGCGCGGACCTGCCTGGCCAGCACGCCGAGATCGCCGGAGTCGATGCGGACGGCGCCCAGCTCGGGGCCGGCGACGGCGATCGCGTTGGCCACGCCCGCGGTGATGTCGTAGGTGTCGACGAGCAGCGTGGTGTCGACGCCGAGGGCCTCGACCTGGGCCCGGAACGCCGCTTGCTCGTCGGGTCCGTCGGGGGAGGTGTGCAGCAGTGTGAAGGCGTGCGCGCTGGTCCCGAGGGCGGGGACGCCGTACTGCCGCTGCGCCTCGAGGTTCGACGTCCCGGTGAAACCCGCGACGTAGGCGGCGCGCGCCGCGGCGACGGCCGACATCTCGTGGGTGCGCCGGGAGCCCATTTCGATGAGCGGCCGACCCTCGGCGGCGCTGACCATCCTGGCCGCCGCCGACGCGATCGCACAGTCGTGGTTGAAGATCGACAGGGCCAGCGTCTCCAGCACGACGCACTCGGCGAACGTGCCGTGCAGCGACAACACGGGGGAGCCGGGGAAGTACAGCTCGCCTTCGGCGTAGCCGTCGACGTCACCGCTGAAGCGGTAGTCGGCCAGGTAGGCCAGGGTGGTCTCGTCGAGGAAGTCGGCGACCAGGGCCAGTGCGGCGTCGTCGAACCTGAAGCGCGGCAGTGCTTCCAGGAAGCGCCCCGTCCCGGCGACGACGCCGTAGCGCCTGCCGTTGGGAAGGCGGCGGGCGAAGACCTCGAACGTGGTCTGCCGGTGGGCCGTGCCGTCCCGCAGCGCCGCGGCGAGCATCGTCAGCTCGTACTTGTCGGTCAGCAAGGCCGTCACCGCGCACTCCTCGCGAGTGCGCTCCTGGGAAGTCACGGTGCCAACCGTAGCCGTTCGGACCGTCACCGATACGGGTGTCTATTCTTGGCGGCATGGTTACCCCGGCGCGAACCGAGCCAGGGACTCGCGTGGATCGGTCCACCGACGAAGACGTGGCCACCGAGAGTCCCTGGGTCACCCTCGTCTGGGACGATCCGGTGAACCTCATGTCGTACGTGACCTACGTGTTCCAGAAGCTCTTCGGCTACAGCGAACCGCACGCGACCAAGCTCATGATGCAGGTGCACGAAGAAGGCAAGGCCGTGGTGTCGGCCGGAAGTCGGGAGTCCATGGAGATCGACGTGACCAAACTGCATGCGGCGGGCCTCTGGGCCACGATGCAGCAAGATCGCTGAGTCCGAAAGCGTGCGGAAGTGGAAGCGTGTGGAAACCGCTGACGGAGCGCGATACCGGTCTGCCCTGGCAGCCCACGAGGCGGCGCTGCTCGAGAGTCTTGTCAACTCGCTGATGGACATGCTCGTCGACCGCGAAACGTCTTCGCCCACCGACGAACTCGAAGAGCTCACCGGCATGCGGACGGGTCACTCGCAGCCGCCGGAGGACGACACGATGTTGCGGTTGCTGCCGGACTTCTTTCGGCCGCAGCACGACCATCCGGCGGGCTCGCGCACCGCGGAGAGTCTCAACAGCGCCCTGCGCAGCCTGCACGAACCCGAGATCATCGAAGCGAAACGCCATGCGGGACAACGCGTGTTGGACACCTTGCCCGCCGGCGGTGGCAAGTTCGAGATCGCCGAGGACGACGCGCACTGCTGGGCCTCCTGCGTCAACGACATTCGGCTGGCGCTCGGCACGATGCTCGAGATCGGAGCCGACGGCCCCGACCACCTGCCTCCCGAGCATCCGATGGCCGGGCACCTTGACGTGTACCAGTGGCTGACCGTGCTGCAGGAGTACCTGGTGCTCGGGCTGATGGGCAAGCGCTAGTGACGGGCTCGATCACCGACGTCTCCGGCATCCTGGTCGGCAACCACCAGCGCCTGGATCCCGACGCGTCATTGGGCGCCGGCTGGGCGTGCGGCACCACCGTCGTCCTGGTTCCGCCCGGCACCACCGGTGCCGTCGACGTCCGTGGCGGCGCTCCGGGCACCAGGGAAACCGACCTGCTCGACCCCGCCAACAGCGTGCGCTACGTCGACGCCGTCGTGCTCACCGGCGGCAGCGCCTACGGACTCGCCGCCGCCGACGGCGTCATGCAATGGCTCGAGCAGCACGATCGTGGCGTCGTGATGGACGGCGGCGTGGTCCCGATCGTGCCCGCCGCGGTGATCTTCGACCTCCCCGTCGGCGGGTGGCAATGCCGCCCGACCGCCGAATTCGGTGCCTCCGCGGCGGCTGCCGCCGGAGTCGACGTACCAATGGGCAACGTCGGGGCCGGGGTCGGCGCCCGCGCAGGCGCGCTCAAGGGCGGCCTCGGCACCGCGTCGGTCACCCTCGACGACATCGGCGTCACCGTCGGTGCCGTCGTCGCGGTGAACTCGGCGGGCAACGTCGTCGACCCCCGCACCGGACTGCCGTGGATGGCCGACCTCATCGCCGAGCTGGGCCTGACCCCGCCACCGGCGGACCAGATCGCGGCATTCGCCGACCGCGACGCCGAACTCTCACCGCTCAACACGACCATCGCCGTCGTCGCCACCGACGCGGCGCTGAGCAAGGCGGCCTGCAAGCGCGTGGCCGTCGCCGCGCAGGACGGCCTTGCCCGCACCATGCGGCCGTCGCACACGCCGCTCGACGGGGACACCGTCTTCGCGCTGTCGACCGGCGCCGTCGAGGTGTCACCCGCGTCGGACACCCCGGCTGCGATGTCGCCGGAGACCAAGTTGACGACGCGCGTCGGGGCGGCCGCCGCCGACTGCCTGGCCAGCGCGGTGATGGCCGCGGTGCTGGCCGCAGAGACGATCGCCGGCGTCCCCAGTTACCGCGACCTGTTGCCGGGAGCGTTCACCACTTAGGACGTCGTCCGGCGCCGGTAACCTCGATGGGGAGTGGAAAGGGCGGCAATGGCGACGAGCGGACCAGGCCTCACGGCGGACCCGAAGAAACCCGGCTGGATGATCGGCGGCGCCACCGTGCTCGCCTTCGTCGCACTGCTCTACGTCGTCGAGGCCGTCGACCAGGTGTCGGGCAGCCGGCTCGAGCAGGACGGCATCCGACCGCTCGAGGTGGACGGACTGTGGGGCATCCTGTGGGCCCCTCTGCTGCATGCCAACTGGGCGCACCTCGTCGCGAACACAGTGCCCGCGCTGGTTCTCGGCTTCCTGGTGTCGCTCGCCGGAATGGCCCGCTTCGTCTACGCGACCGTCATCGTGTGGATCCTCGGCGGACTCGGCACCTGGCTGATCGGCAACATCGGCGCCCCCGCCGGAGTGGAGACCAACCACATCGGGGCCTCCGGCCTCATCTTCGGCTGGCTGACGTTCCTCATCGTGTTTGGGTTCTTCACCCGGCACGCCTGGCAGATCGTCGTCGGCATCGTGGTGTTCCTCGTCTACGGCGGCATTCTGTGGGGCGCTCTTCCCGGCACGTTCGGGGTGTCCTGGCAGGGCCACCTGTGTGGTGGCGTCGCCGGGGTGTTTGCCGCCTACGTGCTGTCAGGACCGGAGCGACGGGCGAGGGCGAAGCGCCCCAGTCGAACCGTGCCGCGCTCGGCCGTCTGAGACTCCACGGAGCTTTGCTGAAATGAGGCGTTCGCCACACTTGCCGCCTGCCACGCTTGTCGTCTCGGTCGGCGTCACGCCAGTTCGGAGGTCACGTACCTGCCACTTCGTGACACTCCGAACCAATTGCGCTCATGTTTTCGTCGCGCGGTGATCGGGCATGGCAAGCTGATGGGTGTGCGAGTCACCGTACTGGGGTGTTCCGGTAGCGTCACCGGGCCGGATTCGCCTGCTTCGGGCTACCTCGTCACTGCGCCAGACACCCCACCGCTCGCCGTCGACTTCGGTGGCGGAGTGCTGGGAGCGCTGCAGCGGCACGCAGACCCAGGAACCGTGAGCGTCCTTCTCTCGCATCTGCACGCCGACCACTGCCTGGATCTGCCCGGGTTGTTCGTGTGGCGCCGCTACCATCCGACGCCTCCCAAGGGTCGCGCGCTGATGTACGGACCCGCCGACACCTGGTCCCGGTTGGGGGCGGCGTCCTCACCCGAGGGCCGCGAGATCGACGACTTCACCGACATCTTCGACGTCCGCCAGTGGGTGGACAACGAAGCGGTGCAGATCGGCGCGCTGAACGTGCTGCCCCGCTTGGTGTGTCATCCGACGGAGTCCTACGGCATGCGCTTCACCGATCCGTCCGGGGCGACGCTGGTCTACAGCGGTGACACCGGCTACTGCGACGAGCTGATCGAGTTGGCCACCGGCGCCGACGTCTTCCTGTGCGAGGCGTCGTGGACGCACGCCGCCGACCGGCCGCCGAATCTGCACCTGTCGGGGACCGAGGCGGGCCGCGTGGCCGCCAAGGCGGGCGTGCACGAGCTGCTGTTGACCCACATCCCGCCGTGGACGTCACGCGAGGACGTCATCAGCGAAGCCAAGGCCGAGTTCGACGGTCCGGTGCACGCCGTCGTGTGCAACGAGACGTTCGAGGTTACGGCGCACTAGCCCCTCGTCGGGACCCGTTAGGGTTGGCGGGTGTCCAGACGAGAAGACGGAAGACTCGACGACGAGTTGCGACCGGTAACCATCACCCGCGGCTTCACCAAGCATCCGGCCGGCTCCGTGCTCGTCGAGTTCGGGCAGACCCGCGTGATGTGCACGGCCAGCGTCACCGAGGGCGTGCCCCGCTGGCGCAAGGGCTCCGGATTGGGCTGGCTGACCGCCGAGTACGCGATGTTGCCCGCCGCCACCCACACCCGATCGGACCGCGAATCGGTCCGCGGCAAGGTCGGCGGCCGCACCCAGGAGATCAGCCGCCTCGTCGGCCGATCGCTGCGGGCGTGCATCGACCTCGCCGCACTTGGCGAGAACACGATCGCGATCGACTGCGACGTGCTCCAGGCCGACGGCGGCACCAGGACCGCGGCCATCACCGGCGCGTACGTGGCGCTCTCCGACGCCGTCACCTACCTGTCCGCGGCCGGGCGGCTTTCGGACCCGAGGCCGCTGTCGTGTGCCATCGCGGCGGTGTCGGTCGGCGTCGTCGACGGGCGGGTCCGGACGGATTTGCCGTACGAGGAGGACTCCCGCGCCGAGGTCGACATGAACGTCGTCGCCACCGACACCGGGACCCTCGTCGAGATCCAGGGCACCGGGGAGGGCGCGACCTTCCCCCGCACGACGTTGGACAAGATGCTCGACGCCGCGCTGGCCGCCTGCGACCAGTTGTTCGTCGTGCAGCGCGAAGCGCTCGCGTTGCCGTACCCGGGGGAGCTGCCCGAGCCGAAGACCCCGGCGAAGAAGGCGTTCGGAAGCTGACCAAGACATGACCGACCTGCTGGTCGCCAGTCGCAACCCCAAGAAGCTGGCCGAACTTCGCCGCGTCCTCGACGGCGCGGGCGTGACGGGCCTGCAGTTGCTGTCGCTCGACGACGTCACCCCGTTCGAGGAAGCCCCCGAGACGGGTGCCACGTTCGAGGAGAACGCGCTGGCCAAGGCGCGCGACGCGTATCGGGCCAGCGGCCTGCCCTCGGTCGCCGACGATTCGGGGCTCGCCGTCGACGCGCTCAACGGAATGCCCGGGGTGCTCTCGGCGCGGTGGGCGGGTGCCCACGGCGACGACGTCGCGAATCTTCAACTGCTGCTTGGTCAGCTGCGTGACGTGCCCGACGACCGGCGCGGTGCGGCGTTCGTGTCGGCGTGCGCGCTGGTGTCGGCATCCGGCGAGAGCGTCGTGCGGGGGGAGTGGGCCGGGTACATCGCCCGCGCTCCGCGAGGCGATGGCGGTTTCGGGTACGACCCGATCTTCGTGCCGACCGGCTCGGATCGTTCCGCAGGCGAACTGTCCCCGGCGGAGAAGGATGCGGCGTCTCACCGTGGCCGCGCTCTGGCGCTGCTGCTGCCGGCGTTGCGCGCGTTGGCCTGACCGTCAGTTTTACGTAGCGTAACTAACGTGTAGCGTTCGACGGCGTGGGTCGACGCGTTTCAGGGCCAGAGAATGCGCCGTTGCCCACGGCGCACCCGAGCGTGTTGATCGCCGTCCTGGCGGCCGCAGGCATCGGCGTGTCGCTGATGCAGACGTTGATCATTCCGTTGCTTCCCGAGCTGCCAAAGCTGCTGAACGCCAGCGCATCCGACACGTCGTGGGCGATCACGGCGACGTTGTTGACCGCCGCGGTGGCCACACCCGTCTTCGGCAGACTCGGCGACATGTACGGCGCGAAGCCGATGCTGATCACGTGCGCGCTGCTGCTGATCTGCGGATCGGTGCTCGCCGCCTCGACGAATTCCCTGATGCCGTTGGTCGTGGGTCGGGGGTTGCAGGGCTTCGGCTTCCCGATCATCCCGCTGGGCATCAGCGTCCTGCGGGCGTGCGTGCCGGCCGAGAAGGTCGGTGCGGCAATGGGTCTCATGAGCGCCTCCCTTGGGGTGGGCGGCGCCCTCGGCTTGCCCCTGTCGGCGGTGATCGCCCAGCACTACGACTGGCACATGCTGTTCTGGTTCGCGACCGCGCTCGGGGTGGCCGCCCTGCCGATGTTCCTCTTCCTGGTGCCACACGTACCGCCGCGCACCCGGGGGCGGCTGGATCCGGTGGGCGCGGTGCTCCTGGCGGGTGGGCTGGTCACGCTGCTTCTCGGCATCTCCAAGGGGCAGAGCTGGGGTTGGCTGAGCGCGCCGACGTTGTCCTCGTTCGGCGCGTCGGTGCTGATCTTCGTGGTGTTCGGCTGGTGG
This sequence comes from Mycolicibacterium hodleri, assembly GCA_006864685.1. GTDB lineage: Bacteria > Actinomycetota > Actinomycetes > Mycobacteriales > Mycobacteriaceae > Mycobacterium > Mycobacterium hodleri_B. The sequence continues at coordinate 57,215 of VIFX01000002.1, forward strand.
GAGCTGCGGGTGTCCTCGCCGACCATGGATCTGCGGACCACGGTCACGCGGCCGGTGCTGGCCACCAACGTGGCGTCGGTCGCGGTGGCGTTCGGCATGTTCGGGTTCTCCCTGGTGGCCCCGCAGATCATGGAGATGCCTCGGGAGACCGGGTACGGGCTGGGGCAGTCGATGCTGGCGACGGGGCTGTGGCTGGCCCCCGGCGGTCTGGCCATGATGGTGACCTCGCCGCTCGCGGCGCGGATCGCCGCCGTGCGCGGCCCGCGGTTCACCTTCGTCATCGGCGCGCTGGTCATCGCGGTGTCCTACGCCGCGGGCGTCGCGTTCCTGGCCGCGCCGTGGCAGATCATGGTGCTCAACGTGGCCGTCGCCGGGGGAGTCGGATTCGCCTACGCGTCCATGCCCGCGCTCATCAACGCGGCCGTGCCGATCTCGGAGACCGCCGCCGCCAACGGCATCAACGCCCTCGCCCGGTCATTGGGAACGTCGATCTCCAGTGCGGCGATCGGTGCCATCCTGGCCGGGATGACGGTGTCCTACGCCGGCGCGGCGGTGCCGTCGATGGCGGGATTCCGCACGGCGATGGTGGTGGCCGCCGTGGTGGCAGCCATCGCCGCGGGCCTGGCGCTGCTGATCCCCGTCGCGGCGGCCGAGGCCACCGAGGAGTCGGTCGAGGTCGAGCGTCAGAGGTTGTAGTCGGCCTTGACCTGCTTGGTCTGGAAGTGCTCCACGATGATGCCGAGCAGCGGGATGGTTCCTGCGAGCAGGACGCCGATGGTCTTGCCGATGGGCCAGCGCACCTTGGTGGCGAGGTTGGCGGCGGACAACAGGTACGCGAAGTAGATCCAGCCGTGGATGGGCGCGACGATCCACAGCAGCGGCCAGTCGACCTTCACGATGTACTTCAGCACCATCTCCGCGCACAGCGCGATCAGCCAGATGCCAGTGGCCCACGCCAAGATTCGATACGCCTTGAGCGCCTTGCGGATGGACTCCGCCGGGGTGCGCGTCGGGCCTTCGGCAACCGGTGCTTCGGGTTCGGGGCTGCTCATGTCGTGGTCCTGTCGTCGGTGTCGGGGCGGCCGTCGGCCTTGGCGAGCTCGGCCAGGTACGCGTTGTACTCGGAGAGCGTGGGGTCGTCGTCGTGGTGCGCCGCGGCCTTGGGCCGCTCTGGCAGCAGGCCGTCGGGAATCTCGGTCGGCTTGTCGTGGTCCGGCCGCGGCGGCGGTGCCTCTTCGTAGCGGACGAACTTGTAGTACGCATAGAAGCAGAAACCGCCGAACATGGGCCACTGCAGGGCGTACCCGAGATTCTGGAACGAGCCGGACGCCGACTCGTAGCGCGTCCACTGCCACCAGGCCAGCGCCAGGCAGCCTGCGGCGGCGACGAACACCAGCGCGACGAGCGCCGGTCTCCTACGCCGTGTAGTGGACATTCGTCCACGGTACCGCGACGGACTTGGGTCCGATGAATTCGTCCAGGCGGGCGGCGACTGCCCTCCCCACCGCCTTGACGGTAAGCACCACCGACACGAGTTCGGGACGGAGACACAGGTACGATTTCACGCACTGCGGGCGTGATGGAATTGGCAGACATGCCGGCTTTAGGTGCCGGTGCTCGGAAGAGCGTGGGGGTTCGAGTCCCCCCGCCCGCACTCACTCTTCAAGGTGTGTAGCGCTCTTCAAGGTGTGTAGCGTCTCCATCTGAGTATTGTTGACTATACCCAGGAGGATGGATGACCGACGAGACGAAGCCCCTCGTGCTGGTGATCGGTGCGGGCGGACACGGTGGCACCGGACTTCGGGTCGTCGAGCAGCTCCTAGCGCACGGTCGCGCGGTGCGCCTGTTCTTGCGCTCCCGCGGCGCGCACGTCGACGCTCTCGAGGCGCGGGGTGTCCAGGTCGTGATGGGCGACCTGATGGACCGCAGAACACTCGTCGATGCGGTCAGTGGCGTCGACGCCGTGTACTTCGCCTACCCGATCGCCGCCGGTGCCGTTGCCGCCGCCTCCAACCTCGCCTCGGTGCTGCGCGCCGAAGGGGTGGCACCGCACCTCGTCGTGATGTCGATGGGGCCGGCCGCGGCCGACAGCCCGAGCGCTCTCGGTCGTGCGCAGTGGGTCGCCGAAGAGGTGTTCACCTGGGCCGGCCTGGACCCCACGGTGCTCAGAGTCGCGGCACTGTTCTACGAGAACGTCGTCGTGTTGCACGGCAACGAGATTCGCGAGACCCGCCGGTTCGCCAACAGCTTCGGCACGGCTCCCGCGCCGTGGATCAGCGGGCGCGACGCCGCCGACCTGGCCGTGGCCGCGCTGGTCGAACCCGACCGCTTCGCCGCCGCCAAGGTCAGCTACCCGCCGGGGGCCGAACTGCTCAGCCACGTGCAGATCGCGGAGGTGATCAGCGCGGAGATCGGCAGTGTCGTCGAGTTCGAGCCGATCTCGGCCCGGGACTGGCAGCGCGGGCTGGAGGACGTCTCGCAGTCGTCGGGTGTCGTCAACGATGCGATGGCACAACATATCTCGGCGGTCGGGGCTCAGCTTTCCCAACGCGCCGGCGCGGCGATCGTGCCGGACCCGCGGCGGCTGGCCGAGATCACCGGCCGGGAACCGCACTCGTTCGCCGAGTTCGTCCGCGAGCACCGCGGAGCGTTCACGTCGACCGGGACGTCCTGAATCGACTTCGGTAGGCACTCGGCGTGATTCCGAGCTCGCGGTGAAACAGCCGGCGCAACGACTCGCTCGATCCCACCCCCGTCTGATCGGCAACCTGGTCCAGCGTCGCGTGGCTCCCGGTGAGCGCCGCGCACGCCGCCTCCAGCCGGGTCCTGTCGACGAAGTGCGCTGCGGTGTGGCCGGTTTCGGCGAGGAACAGGCGTGACAAGTGCCGCGGGCTGACGCCTGCCTCGGCCGCAAGGCTGGCCAACGTGTGGTTGCGGCGAGGATCCTCGGTGATCGCGTCCATCACCACGCGCACCACGGAGTGGTCGGTGGGCTGCGCGTCGAGACGCACACTGAACTGGGACTGGTCACCGGGGCGCGCCATGAACACGACGAGATCCCTGGCGACCTCTCTGGCCATCACCGGGCCGTGGTCGTGTTCGATCAGCGACAGCACGAGGTCGATGCCGGCGGTGACGCCTGCCGAGGTGACGTACTTGCCGTCGGTGACGAACAACGACGCCGCGTCGACCGTGACCTCGGGATAGCGCGCGGCGAGTTGGCGGGCGAGCTTCCAATGCGTGGCGGCGCGACGACCGTCGAGCAGCCCCGTCGCCGCCAGCGGGAACGCGCCCGCGCAGATGGAGACCGTGCGTCGGCTGCGCTGGGAGAGGTCGCGCACCGCCGCGACGAGCGCGGTGTCGGTGACGCTGGCCTGCCAATTCGGCGAACCGGGCACCAGCAGGGACCCGAACGTTGCCGGAAGGTCGTCGACGCGTGCGTCCGCGCCGTGGCGGGCACCCGAGCTGGCCACCACGTCGGCACCGGTCAGCGAGGCGTGGGTGATGCGGTAGGCCGCACCGAGGGCGTTGGCCGAGGCGAACGCGTCGATCGGACCCGCGACGTCGAGCATCTGGACGCCGTCGTACAGCAGCACCACGACGTCGTGCGCTCCCATGTCCATATCTGAGGGTTTCATGGCCACGCGCGCACGGCGCCACCGAGGCGTGCAAGCCGATAGTCGAGGTATCCGGTCGACGACCCCGCTGACCGTGACCACCATTCGAAGGGACGAAAGATCATGACCGAGACCATTGGCGGCGTGGCCATTCCCGACAGCACACTGGTGAAGGATGCGACCGAGCTGATCCGGGACACCACCAACGAGTTGATCTTTCACCACTCGCGCCGGGTGTTCCTGTTCGGAAGCCTTCAGGCCCGCAAGTTCGGGATCGCCCCAGACGCCGAATCGTTGTACGTCGCAGCGCTCTTCCACGACACCGGGCTGGTACCGCCGTACCGTGGCACCGCCCAACGCTTCGAGATGGACAGTGCCGACGCCGCCCGGGCGTTCCTGATCTCGCACGGCTACTCCCGTCCGGAGACTGACGTCGTCTGGACGGCGATCGCGCTGCACACCACCCCCGAGGTGCCGTACGGGATGGATCCGGTGATCGCCGCGACCACCGCGGGCGTGGAGACCGACGTCCTCGGACTCCGGTTGGACGCGATCGAGCGCGCCGATCTCGACGCCGTCACCTCGGCGCACCCGCGGCCAAACTTCAAGGCCGAGATCTTGCGCGCGTTCACCGACGGTTTCAAGGACCGCCCCGACACGACGTTCGGCACCGTCAACGCCGACGTCCTCGAACACTTCGTCCCCGGCTTCCGGCGGACCGACTTCGTCGACGTCATCACCAACTCGACATGGCCGGAGTGAGGGGCTACAACCCGATCTTGCCAAGCGCCCTGCGGAGCACTCCCTCGGAGTGACCGGTCGGAGGCTGGCGGTCGGCGTAGGGCCACGGCCGGTTGCGTTCGGGCACCGAGGTTGCCCGCGCCTGCTTGAGTTGCATGCGCAGGTGCGCCCGCACGTGATGCAGGGCCGGGTCGTCCCACCGGTTGTCGGTCTCGACGGGATCGGCGGTCAGGTCGTAGAGCTCCCACTGGTCGTCGAGCGGGTCGGTCCGGTACGCCTCGCCACCGATGCCGTTGGTGGCCAACTGGCGCACGCCGGGTTCGGTCCACGTCGACGGATCGTCGAAGGTGCGGACCAGCTTCCACAGGTGTCCGGCGCCGCCGGAGGCGTCGGCGTGGTCCACGCGGACCACCAGGCCCTCGAAGTTGGACGCCACGTGCGCGGGAATCCTGATGCGCAGTGGCGCAGGAGGATTCACCGTCAAGCCCATGCCGCGGGCCGCGGCCGACGCCCCGGTGTCGCCCTCCAGCACGTTGTCCCGCGTCATCAGATAGATGGCCCGACCGTCGTCGGCGGCCGCGCCGTTCACCACCGGCATGAGGTCGCGGCCGGGTAGCGGGTGCACCTCCGAGAACGACTCGGAGAGCACGTCGGCGACCACGTCGACGTCGACGCCCGCGGCGGCGAGCAGGGTCGGCACCAGGTCGACGTGTGACGTCGGGGCCGAGACGACCCGGGCCGTCGTCGCGCCGTCGCCGATGCGGGCGACGACGAACGGCACCCTGGTCGCCTCGTCGTACAGGTTGAACCACTTCTGGTGGAGGCCGCCGTGAGCCCCGAGCAGATCCCCGTGGTCCGACGTGCGCACCAGGACGGCGTTCTCGGACCCACCCTCGGTGACCGCGCGGCGCACCCGGTCGAGCGGTCCGTCCACTTCGGCGTGCAGGCGGTAGTAGAGGTCGCGATACTGCTGCGCGTTGCGCTTGTATGCGCGGCCGATCACCGGCGCGGGACCGTAGCCCGAGTAGTAGGACTCGCGGAACGCGATCTGCGCTGCCGGTTTGGTGCGCAGATCCTCGTCCGCCGTCGGTGGGGCTGGCACGTGCGGCGGATCCAGCGACGGCGACGCGGCCAGTGGACTTCGGCGTTGCCACGCCGGGAACAGGACGATGTCGTGCGGGTTGACGAAGCTGGCGACCAGAAGGAACGGGCGCAGCGCGGCCTCGTCACCTGCGCGGCGGCGCTCGTAGCGGTCCGTCAACCAGGCGACGACACGTTCGGCGAACAGCGGATCGCGACGAAAACCGCTGTTGGACAACGCCGCTCCATGCGGCTCGGGGCCGACCCAGCCGGAGAAGCCGTAGGGGCCAAGCGGGTCGGCGTCGAGGTAGCGCCGAACCGCGGCCTCGTCGACGACCCCGTCGTCGTCGTTGGTGGCCAACGGTCCGCCGGTGGCCGGGTCCTCGAGATCGGCGTGCGAGATGTGCCACTTGCCGTCGTAGTGGGTGTCGTAACCCGCGGCTCGGAACCAGTTGCCGAGCGTCGGCACCTCGCCGCTGCGTAGCCACCGCAGCCGGGAATCGTCGTACCGCTTGCCGATTCCGTCGGTCTGAGTGACCCCGTGCAAGTCGGGATACTGTCCGGTGAAGATCGTCGGGCGACTCGGCACGCACGCCAGCGACCCCGTGTAGTGCCGCGCGAAGCTCACGCCGTTCTCGTCGAACCACCGCCTGCCGCCGAGGGCGCGTCGGCGCCAGGCGAGCAGATCCGCCGACTCGTACGGCGGTATGGCGCGCTCCTCGTCGGTCATGAGGATGACGACGTCGGGTCGTCGAGGATCGGTCACGGGGTGTTCTCCGTTCGTCGGGCCAAGCCGGTGAGCATCGAATCGGACAGTTTGGCCATGGTGCGGCAGACGGCCCATTCGGCTGCACCGGCCACTGGACCTGGGCCGATCTCGACACTGCTGGTCAACGTGACCCGCGTCGTGGTGCCGAACGTTCGCAGCGTCCAACGGTTGGCGACGGTGCGTAGCCGGCGGGGGAGGCCCTCGACGTCATAGGCCAGTGCCACGGCCGGATCGAACTCGGTGATGCGCTCCACCAGCACGTTGCGCCCGACCTGGACGCGACGCGTCGTGCCCTTGGCCGCACCGCCGGGCCCGTGGTTGAGGATGCACGAGTGGTCGACGTCGTCCGCCCATGCACTAAGTGAACCGAAGTCGGCGAGAACATCCCAGATAGCCTGCGGCGGGGCGGTTATCGTGCGGCTGCGGCTGATGTCTGCCACCCCGCCATCAAACACCATCGGGGGCGGCGACGGGGGCGAGTCGACGAGCCGGCTAGATCATGTCCTTTCTGGTCAGCCACCGCATCACCGGCCAGCCGACGAAGACGGGCAGCCAACAGGTCAGCACCCGGTACAGCAGGACCGACGGGACGGCGACCGCGGCGGGCACCCCGAAGGCGGCGAGTCCGCCGATGAGCGCGGCCTCGACGGCCCCGACGCCGCCGGGGGTGGGGGCGGCCGAGGCCAGCGTGCCACCGATCATCGTCACGACGGTGACGGTGACGAAGGTGGTGCCGCCGCCGAACGCGCCGACGCTGGCCCACAGGGCGAGAGCAGCCCCGAGAGTCGTTGCGGCGCAACCGGCGACAATGATTGCGAGGCGCTTCGGCTCGCGCGCCAGCTCGGCGAGCTCGCCGCCCAGTTCCTTGATGCGGGGCCGCAGTTCGGTGCCCAACCAGCGCCGGAGCTTCGGCACGAACGTGAACACGCCGACGATGCCGAGCGCCACCCCGCCGATGAGGTAGAGCACCGTGGTCTTGGGCACGAAGTGGGACAGGTTCGCCGACGTTCCTGCGACGACGCTGAAGAAGATCAGCAGTCCCACGTGGGTGATCACCTGAACCGACTGCTGAAGGGCCACCGCGGCGGTGGCGCGCAGCGCGCCGAGTCCGCCCTTCTGAAGGAACCTGGTGCTCAACGCGAGACCGCCGACGCCTGCGGGCGTGGTGGTGGCGGCGAAGGTGTTGGCCACCTGCATGATCGTCAGGTTGCGGAAGCTCACCGACCCCGAGGCGCATGCCCACAGGGCCGCAGCCGCGCCGACGTACGTCAGCGCAGACACCGCCAATCCGAGCAGCGCCCACCACCAATTGGCGGTCCTCAACTCGGAGAAGAACGCGGGCACGGTGCTGATGAACGGATAGGCGACGTAGACCAGCGCCACCAGCAGCACCAACTGGATGACCTGGATCCTGGTGAAGCGGGTGATGGTCTCGGCCTTGATCTGGTCGGCACCGGTCTGATGCATCACCTCGTCACGGGCGGTCGACATCACGGTGCCCGGATCGATCACCGACGCGCGGATGTGCTTGGGCAGAGCGGCTTTCGTCAACCGGCGGGAAGCGCTGAGGACGGTGTCCTCGTCGAACTCGGCGATCGCGGCGCGCACCGCGGCCTCGGCGCCGAAGATCGCCGTCGTCGTCACCAGAAGGGCGGCGATGTCGGCCTGCAACAGCACGTCGGTCGCACCGTATTCGGCGCTGCCGAAGCCGCCGAAGAGTGCGGTGGCGTCGTCGTCTCCGACGTCGACTGTGATCTCCTTGCCCCGCAGATCGCCGTGGGAGATCTGGTGGCCGTGCAGAACCGCGAGTGCCTTCCAGACCGGTGCGACGAGGGATTCGTCGGCGGAGGTCTCGTCGAGTGCGACACCCCGCGTCGGGGTGTGGGCGTACAGCGTCCAGCCGCGGTCGAGCGCGGACAACGCGACCGTCGTGCTGTTGGCCACGCCGAGGTCGCCGATGGCGATGGCCATCAGGCCGCGGTGCTCGACGGCGCGCCGCATCGAGGCGTGCAGGGGAGCGGTCTCGCTGTTGCGCAACCTCACTCGCCGCCAGACCTGGCTCATGATGCCGCCGCTGCGCTGGTTCGGCCCGTACATCTCGACGATGGCGCGCGATCCCCCGTCGTCCTCGGGGTCGTCCGTCGCCGCCCACAACACCAGCGGTCCGGGACCGGCGGGCCGCACCACCGTCAGCCCGGTCACGGCGAATCCGCGGCGCAGCAGCGCGCGCACGGCTCCGTCGAGCGGCACCTCCAGCGCCGGGGTTCCGACGATCAGCACCGTGAGCGCCCCCACGAACCACCCCACCGCGAGACCCAGCAGCGTTCGGGCCGGCACCACGGCGCTGACGACCAGATGGATGGGCACGAAGGCCAGCAGGAGCGCCCACCACCACCGGCGCCAGCGAGCCTCCAGCCACGGGCCGGAGACCGTCAGCATCGCGGCGAGCATGGCGATCCAGCGAGGGTCGTCGAGGAACTGCGACAGCAGCGTCCGCAGTCGGTCGTCGAGGTCGAAGTGCCAGCGGGGCGCCGCAAAACCGCTGGAGTTGATCGAGAGGGCGAGAACCGCGGTCAGGCCCGCCGCGCCGTAAGCGCCGAGCAGGCGCCACTGCCGGGCGGTGACGAGCCCGAAGAGGATCGCGAAGGGAAGCGCCAGAATGGCGACGCCATAGGCCAGGTAGACCAGGTTCGACTGCGTCGGGGTGAGCAGCGCGACGATCCCCGAGATGGACCGCTCGAGAGCCACCCAATCCCGGCGCGTGATCAGCGAACTGGTGATGACCACGATGAGGAAGACCGTGGCGAGGGCCAACCGGAAGATGTCGTTGGTGCGACGCGCGAGCGGCTGCAACAGGTCGCCGGAAACGGCGACGTCCCGCCCGTCAACTCGCATGCCTGAAGGATTTCTTCCGATCGATCGTCGTGCCGCGTGGTCGGCGGCCCGCGGCCAACCTATCCCAGCCGACAACCGGTTCCCGGGATTGTCGGACCCGAGCTACATGTGCGTACCGCCGTCGACCCGCACTTCGGTGCCCGTCACCCAGTACGCGTCGGGGGAGCCGAGCATCGCCACGACGCTGGCCACGGCGTCGGGCTTGGCGAACATCGCGCCGTCCTCCAGTGGCAGCACGGACATGATCTTTCCGAGCAGCGCGAAGTCCATGTCGTCGGGGAGACCGGGCCCCACGCTCTGCTTCGACTCGCCGACGCCGTCGGTCATGCCGGAGGACACCGACCCCGGCTGCACGCAGTTGAAGCGGATGCGCTCCTTGCTGAACTCCAGGGCAAGGGCGTGTGTCATGGCCTGCACGCCACCCTTGGACGCGGCGTAGGCCGACATGTACGGGTGGGCGAAGTTGGCCGAGGTGGAGCTGAAGTTGACGACGGCGGCCCCGGTGCCGCGCCGCAACGCGGGGATCGCCTCGCGGGTGACGAGGAACGTGCCAAAGAGGTTGACGCGCACCACCTTTTCGAAGTCGGCCAGCGTGGTGTCGGTGAAGTGCGCCGACCGCAGGATGCCCGCGGCGTTGACCAGGGTGTCGAGACCGTCCGTCGCGTCGAGGGCTTCGGCGAAGCCCGCGCGGACCGACTGTTCGTCGCCGACGTCCATGCGCACGGTCGACAAGCGGTCACCCTGCGGGCCGGCCTTCGCCACGGTGTCCGCGAGCCCAGCCTCGCTGACGTCGGCCGCGACGACGGTGCCGCCCTCGTCGAGGATGCGCAGAACGGTGGCCTGCCCGATGCCGGAGCCTGCGCCGGTGATCAAGGCCCGACGGTCGGCATAACGCCGCAGTGAGGAAGACATGGGGCGAATGATGCCTGCCGGAGGCGTCGGTGTCAGGCAGTCGCGGAAGAGGCCATGTGCAACGCGGCGAGGTGGCTGAACAACATGGAGGCGCCGATCGGGTTGCCGCCGCCCGGATACGTGGTGCCGCTGACCGCGGCCATCGTGTTGCCCGCGGCGTACAGACCCGGAATCGGCCGCCCGGTGGTGTCCAGGACGCGCGCGTCGCGGTCGGTGCGCAGACCGCCCTTGGTGCCCAGGTCGGACAGGCCGAACGCGGCGGCGTGATAGGGCGCCCTGGTGAGTGGTACCAGGGGTGACGCACCGCCGGTGAACGCGCGGTCGTATGCCTCATCGCCACGACCGAAGTCGGAATCGGTGCCGTCGGCCGCCAATTCGTTGAAGCGCGAGACCGTTGCGACGAGGTGGGCGGGCGGGACGCCGATCGCCTCCGCGAGAGCCTCAAGGGTGTCCGCGGTGTGCCACAGCCCGGCCTCGCGGTACCGCTCGGGCTCGACCAGCGACACGCTGGCCGACAGCATCGGCGGGGTCTCGCCCGCCGTGTCGTCGTAGACCATCCAGAACGGCAATCGCAGTGCGCCGGAGTCGACGTGCGCGATGACCTCGCGACCCAGTCGGTCGTAGGGGGCGGATTCGTTGACGAAACGCCGACCATCGGAGTCGACGAAGATGCCGCCCGTGGCACCGAGGGAGAAGGTCGACCGGCCGTCCGGGTGCGTCAGCCCCGGCGACCACCAGGCCTGATCCATCAGATCGGTCGCGGCACCGACTCGGATGGCCGCCTGGTGCGCGGCGCCGGTGTTGCCGGGTGCGCCCATGGAGTCAGTGGGATCGCCTGGCACGCCGAATGTTTCGCGCATCTCTGCGTTCTGTTCGAACCCGCCTGCGGCGAGGAGGACGCCCCGGCGGGCCCGGATCCGGACTGGGACGCCGTCACGTAGGACGACCGCTCCCGTTACGGCGCCGTCGTCGTCGACGACGAGGTCGGTCAACGGAGACTCGAGATGTACCGTCGCCTGCGAAAGACGCAGCAGCGCGGCGAGGAAGCGGCCGATGAGGGCGCGGCCGCCGGTGAGCACGTTCGGTGCGGGCGCGCCGAGCCGCTCGTTGTCGAGCGGTCCACGGATTCGGTCCGAGTAGGGCCCGAGAACCTCGGCCTTCAGCGCCCGCGACACGATGTGGCGCATCCCGTCCAGGCGCGCGCTCGGAGCGCTGCCGAAGTAGTCGGGCCACGGCAGCACCTTGAACGCGAACGAGTCGTCCTGCTCGAGGTATTCGACGAGGCGTGCCCCGCCCTCGACGTAGGCGTCCTGCAAATCCCGCGGCGTGCGGTCGCCGACGACGGCGTGGAAGTACGTGCGGGCGTCGGCGATCGTGTCGTCGACGCCGAGGCGGCGCAGCACCGGATTGCACGGAAACCACATCCCCCCACCGCCGGAGAAGGCCGTCGTCCCCCCGAACTTGTCGGAGGCCTCAACCAGGGCGACGGAGAGACCCTCGCGGGCAGCGGTGTACGCGCCGGTGATACCGCCGCCCGAGCCGACGACCACCACGTCGACCGTCTCGTCCCAGCTCTCCGATGCGTCAGTCGTCACGGTGAATCCTCAACTCCTCAAGGTGAATCCGGCATCCAACGGCCACGACGTGCCGGTGATGAACGCCGCGTCGTCGGACACCAGCCACGCCACCGCTCCCGCGATCTGCTCGGGTTGCAACAAGGAGATCGGCAGCGCGTTGAGTTGACTGGACAGCCACGGATCGCCGGCCGCGGACAGCTTCATGGTGGTCTCGTTCAGGATCATGTCGGTCGCGACGCCGCTGGGGTGGATCGTGTTCACCCGGATCGAATGCTCGGCGAGCTGGTCGGCCCACACCTGCATCAGCGCCACCAGCGCGCGCTTGGAGGCCGCGTACCCCTGAACGCCCGCGCGTTCGGTGCCTGCGGCCCTGATGCCCTGGGTCGAGCTGACCAGCACGATCGATCCGCCGCGGCCACCGGCGATCATCGCGGGGATGGCCGCGTCCACGGTGTTCCACGCGCCGATCAGGTTGACCTCGACGACGTCGCGGAACGTCCTCGCCCGCTCGTCGGTGTCGCTGACCCGGATGATTCCGGCATTGGCGATCACGACGTCGAGGCGGCCGAACCGCTCGACGCCGTTGGCGACCGCGGCCGTCACCGCGTCGGGATCGCGAACGTCGGTCTGGCTGGCCAGGATTCGCCCGTCCTGTTCCTGAACCAACCGCACCGTCTCGGCCAGGTCGGTGGGCGTGGCGCCCGGGTAGTCAGTGGCGTCGAACTCGGCACAGACGTCGAGCGCGACGATGTCGGCGCCCTCACTGGCGAGTTTGACGGCGTGGGCGCGGCCCATCCCGCGGGCGGCGCCGGTGACGAGCGCGACCTTGCCGGCCATGGTTCCCATCAGAACTTGAGGTGCCGGCTGACGTCGCCGACCTGGTCGACGAACATGGTCCGGGTGTCGAACCACCACGTGCCGTCGACGCGGCGGAAGGTGTCGCGGTAGCGGCCCGTCACGATGACCTGCAGCGGCAGGTCGGGGGTCGCCTGCGTGACGCAGTAGTACGCGCTGGCCCGCGCGGTGCCTGCGTCGTCGTCGACCTCGATCCGCACGTTGGTGGTCAGATGTTTGGTCATCGGGGTTCCGTCGTCGTGGAAGCGCACCGCCATCTCGTACATCTTGCGGACGCCGGTGCTTCCGGTGAAGACCGTCTCCGGCCCGCCGCCGTCGACTCCGCAGATCCGGCCGTGCGCGAACAGGGCGGCGACCCCGTCCAGATCGCCCGCGTCGAACAGCTCCGCGTAGGTGTAGACCAGGTTCTCGACGTGCCGGGCGCTGTCCATCGCGGCTGACATTACGGTCGTCGAGCCGAATTGGTCACCGGTTCAGCGCAGGTGGTTAATCTGACGACCGTGACATCTCAGTGGTCGCCGACCCGACTCGGCAATCTGACCGGCAAGCGCGTCGTCGTCACCGGGGCCACCAACGGTGTCGGTCTGGCGACGGCGGGCGCGCTGGCCCGTGCCGGCGCCCACGTGATCCTCGCGGTGCGCAACGTCGAGTTGGGCGCTCAGCGCGCCGCCGAGATCGGCGGAGACACGTCGGTCGTCAAACTGGACCTCGCCGACCAATCGTCGGTGCGCGCGTTCCCGAATCTGTTCGACGGTGACGTCGACGTCCTCGTCAACAACGCGGGCTTGGTCGCGCAGAACCGGTCCGAGACCGTCGACGGGTTCGAGATGACCTTGGGCACCAACTTCCTCGGGCCCTTCGCGTTGACCAATCTGCTGTTCCCGCGGGTGCGTTCGCTGATCGTCAACGTCGCCTCCGACGCGCACAAGTCGGCCAAGATCGATCTCGACGACCCCCACTTGCGCACCACCAAGTGGTCGGCGTTCCCCGCCTACGGCCGGTCCAAGCTGGCGATGATGCTGTGGGGCCTCGAACTCGACCGACGGTTGCGTGCCGCCGGGTCGCCCGTCACCAGCCAGCTGACCCATCCCGGGTGGGTCGCCTCGAACCTGTCGAATGTGTCCGACAAGCGGGTGATGTCGGCGTTTCACACGGTGGTGAAGACGGCGGCCCACGTCCTCGCCAACGACACCGACGCTGGCGCGGCCCCGACGCTGTACTGCATCAGTGAACCCATTCCGCCGGGCAGCTACGTCGGCATCGACAGCAGGCTGGGGCTCAAGGGCGCACCCACGCTGAGCGGCCGTTCGGCGGGGGCGTGCGACTACGACGTGGCCGCCCAGGTGGTGGCATTCGCCGAGAAGGAAACGGGCACAACCATTCCCGTCTAGCCGCGGGCGAGCGCCCACCGGATGCCGCCGACCAGGGTGCGGCCGGCCACCCGGACGGCCGTCACCTCCAGCGGCGGCAGGTACGGCAGGCGCAACGGCAGCCGGGCCCACGCCGGAAGCATGGCCACCGAGGTCGCGGCGAGCACCGCGTACGGCGGCTTGGCCAGCAGCGGCAACGGGGGAGTGAGCAGCAGGAACTTGGCGGCGTCGCGGGCGGCGGCCGTACCGCTGAGCTCCGGCCGGTAGTCCGAAATGCGTTGTCTCAGTTCCTCTTCAGTACGCGGTGGGTCGACCACGCCGAGCGCCGCGGCGACCCGGGCGGTGTCGGCGACGTAGTCGTCACGCTCCCGCTGGTCGAGCGGGCGGGCCCCGTACAGCTGATGCGCCCGCAGAAAGCTGTCGACCTCGGCGACGTGCACCCATCCGAGGAGGTGCGGGTCCGACGCCTCGTAGGGTCGGCCGTCGGCGGCGATCCCGTGCACTCGACGGTGGATGCCACGCACCTTGTCGACGGCGCGCTGGGCGTCGTCGGCCGGACCGAACGTCGTGACGGCGAGGAAGGTGCTGGTGCGCTGCAGTCGCCCCCACGGATCGCCGCGGTAGTCGGAGTGTTCGGCGACACCCGCCATCGCCAGCGGATGCAGGGATTGCAGCAGCAGCGCGCGCAATCCGCCGACGAACATCGACGCGTCACCGTGCACCCGTCTGATTGGACGGTCCTCGGCAAACCACCGCGGGCCGGGGGTGTCGTGGATGCGCGCCCGGTTGGCCGGACCTTCGGGGCCCGCCACCATGCCGAACAGGCGTTGGCCCAAGCCGTCGCGCACGGTCGTCAATCCAGGCAAGGCCACGTTTCCGACAGTACGCCCGGCATCGTCGCGCTATCTTGCAGAAAGTGCGACAGAAGGGTGACGGCGATGGCCGTGTTGACCTCGTTGAACGTGGGCCTTCCCGCCGACGTCGAGTGGAACGGACGAGTCGTCCACACCGGGGCGTGGAAGGCTCCCGTCGACGGGCCACGAATGGTGCGACGGCTCAACGTCGACGGTGACGGCCAGGGCGACCTCGGCGGGCACGGCGGAGAGAACCGGGCCGTGCTGGTGTACCAGGTCGACTCCTACCGGCATTGGAACGCCGAATTCGGGCGCGACGACCTGGCGCCCGGCCACTTTGGGGAGAACTTCACCGTCGACGGTCTGCCCGACGACGAGGTCTGCATCGGTGACCGCTACCGGATCGGCGACGCCGAGTTCGAGGTCACCCAACCGCGCGTCACCTGCTACCGCGTCGGACTCCGGGTGGGGGTGCCGAGCATGGCCGCGCTTCTGGTGTCCCATCGTCGTCCTGGGTTCTACCTGCGGGTGATTCAGGAGGGCGAGGTGCGCGCCGGCCAGGAGATCGTGAAGACCGCCTCGGGTCCCGGTGAGGTGACGGTCGCCGAGATCGACGCGCTGCTGTACCTGCCCGGCCATCCTCGGGACAGCCTCGAGCGCGCGCTGCAGGTGCCCGCGCTGAGCCCCGGGTGGAAGACGTCGCTGGAAAGCCTGGTGGCGCAGGCGGACGGGTCGGCGGGCAACGTTGGGTTGACCGCCGCGGCGAGTGTCCCACCGCCCGCGTGGACGGGATTCCGGCCGCTCGTCGTCACCGCCGTGCGCGACGAGAGTGCCCTGATCCGTTCGCTGACGCTGGCCGATCCCGATGGGCGGCCGTTGCCGAATTGGTCACCGGGACAGTCGATTACGCTGCGTCTGCGACCCGACCCCGACGGGCCTGCCGTCATCCGCAACTACTCGCTGTCCAACCCGCCCGATTCGGGGACCTACCGAATCGGAGTGAAGAAGGAACCGCAGGGGCGGGGCAGCGGATATCTCCACGCGGGGATCGCGGCGGGCAACGTGCTCGACGTCGCCGCTCCCCGTGGCACTTTCGCGCTCACCATCGCCGATGACCCCGACGGCCCGCCCGTGCTCCTGGTGTCCGCGGGCGTCGGGATCACCCCGGTGCTGTCGATGCTGCACGCGCTGGTCGCGGCCGGCTCGACGCGCGAGGTGTGGTGGTTGCACGGCGCGCGCGACGGAACGGCGGACGCGTTCGCCGCCGAGTGCCACGAGCTGCTCGGCAAGCTGCCCGGTGGCCGGTCGTACGTGTTCTACAGTCGGCCCGCGGCGGCTGATCGGCTGGGCCTGGACTACACCGGGGCGGGCCGAATCTCGGCCGAGGCGTTCGACGCACTCGGACCGCCGAAGGACGCCGATGCGTACCTCTGCGGTCCGGTCGACTTCATGTCGGTGCTCACCGCGGCGCTCGTCACCTATGGGCTGGCGCCGGAGCGCATCCACAGTGAGACCTTCGGCGCGACGGCAGCTCTCACCCCCGGCATCGCGGCGGCCGCGGCCGGACCGCCGCATCCACCCGCCGGTGCCCCGGGGCCGGGGCCCGACGTCGGCTTCGCCCGCAGCGGTCTGACCGTGCCGTGGGGGCCTGCGTACCCGAGCCTCCTCGACTTCGCCGAGGCGTGCGACGTGCCAACCAGGTGGTCGTGTCGGACCGGGGTCTGCCACAACTGCGAGACGGCCGTGCTGTCGGGATCGGTGCGCTACGAACCGGAACCGTTGGAGCCACCCGCGGAGGGGAACGTCTTGATCTGCTGCTCGACGCCGGACGGCGAACTGATACTCGACCTTTAGCCGCTCGTCAGATCCGGCGCAGCGTGTCCCAGTCGTGCTCGTCCTCGAGCGCCGCGATGGCCTTGGCGGTGCGCTCCTTCATCACCAGGGTGAAGACGACGCCGACCACCACGGCGAGCACCAGTGCGACCCAGGAGAACCGGGACAGCCACTTCTCGGCGGCCAGGCCAAGGTAGTAGACGACGGCCGTGGTGCCGCCCGCCCAGAAGATCGCGCCGGTTGCGTTGGCCGCCAAGAACTGTCGGTAGGGCATCTTCAACGCACCGGCGAGCGGGCCTGCGAAGATGCGCAGCAGCGCGATGAACCGCCCGAAGAACACCGCCCACACGCCCCAGCGGGTGAAGAGCTGTTTGGCCAGTGCGACGTGGCCGGGGCCGAAGTGCTTGGGGAAGCGCCTGCCCAGCCGCTCGAACAAGCCCATGCCGTACCGGTGGCCGATGCTGTAGCCGATGGTGTCACCGACGATCGCGCCGATGGTGGCCGCGGTCGCCACGCCGACCGGGCTGATGTCCAGCGTGTGCCGCGAGGCCAGCAGGGCGGCGCTGACGAGGGCGATCTCACCGGGCAGCGGAATGCCGAGGCTCTCCAGGCCGATCACCACGCCGACGACGAGATACACCGCAATTGGCGGGATGGTCTGCAGCAGGGCGTCGACGGTCACGCGCTAAGGATGCCCTACTTGATAGGGGGTCGGCGGGAATGTCGGGGGGAATAGAGTCGCACGGCATGGCCGACTACCGCTTCGTGACCTACGAGACCGTCGACGAGGGCACCATCGCCCGGATCATGCTCAACCGACCGGACCAGCGCAACGCGCAACAGCGCGGGCTGCTCGTCGAACTCAACGAGGCGTTCCTCCGAGCGGAGGCCGACGACGCCGTCCGCGTCGTGATCCTCGGCGGGCACGGGCCGATGTTCTCCTCCGGCCACGACCTCGGCTCCAAGCAGGCCATGGCCGAGCACGCGCCAGGACCCGACCAGCACCCAAGCTTCCTGGAGGGCGGCGCGACCCGCAAGGCCGCCGAGAAACTGATGTTGCAGGAGTGGCACCACTTCTTCCAGAACACCCTGCGGTGGCGCAACCTCCGCAAGATCACCGTGGCACAGGTGCACGGCGACGTGTACGCCGCCGCGCTGATGCTGATGTGGTCATGCGACCTCATCGTCGCGGCGGAGGGCACCCGGTTCGCCGACGTCGTCGGCACCCGGCTGGGCATGTGCGGTGTCGAATACTTCGCCCACCCTTGGGAATTCGGAGCACGGAAGACCAAGGAGCTGATGTTGACCGGTGACACCCTCTCCGTCGACGAGGCGTACCAACTCGGCATGGTGTCCAAGGTGTTTCCCCTCGACGATCTGGCCGAGCGGACGCTGGAGTTCGCCAGGCGGATCGCGAAGGTGCCGACGATGGCCGCCCTTCTGGTCAAGGAGTCGGTCAACCAGACCCAGGACAACCAGGGCTTCTACAACTCGCTGAACGCGTGCTTCACGCTGCACCAGCTCAACCACAGCCACTGGACTCAGCTGCACGGCGGCGGATTCCCCGTCGCAGGTGAATCCGACGGCGTCCCCAACTGGCGGCAAGCACCACCGGTGGTGCCCGCGGTGAAGGACCAGGTCCGCGCCGGCGGAACGGAGCAGGCCGATGCGTGAGACCGTGATCGTCGGAGCCGTGCGCACGCCAGTGGGCAAGCGCAACGGCGGGCTGTCGGCCCAGCACGCCGCCGACCTGTCCGCGGTCGTGCTGAACGAGCTCGCCGAACGCACCGTCGTCGACCCCGCGGTGGTCGACGACGTGATCTGGGGCTGCGTCTCGCAGGTCGGGGACCAATCGAGCAACATCGGCCGGTGGGCGGTGCTCGCCGCGGGCTGGCCGGAGCACATCCCCGGCACCACGGTGAACCGGGCCTGCGGGTCCAGTCAGCAGGCCCTGGACTTCGCCGTCCACGCGGTGATGTCCGGCCAACAGGACGTCGTCGTCGCCGGTGGTGTCGAGGTGATGAGCCGGGTGCCGCTCGGCTCCGCGCGGGCCACCGGCATGCCGTACGGCCCGAAAGTGCTTGCCCGCTATGACGACTTCTCGTTCAACCAGGGCATCTCCGCGGAGATGATCGCGACGAAGTGGCAGCTGTCCCGGGCCCGCCTCGACGAATTCTCCGCGCAGTCGCACGCCCGCGCGGCCGCCGCCCAGGACACTGGCGCGTTCACCGACCAGATCGTGCCGGTGTTCACCGACGACGGGGGAGTGGTGACCGCCGACGAGGGCATCCGGCGGGGGACCACGGTCGAGAAGCTGGCGGGGTTGAAACCCGCCTTCGCCGACGACGGCGTCATCCACGCGGGCAACTCGTCGCAGATCTCCGACGGCGCCGCGGCACTGCTGGTGACCACCGCGGAGAACGCCGTCACGTTGGGCCTCACCCCGTTGGTGCGCTACCGCGCGGGCGCGGTCACGGGCGCCGATCCGGTGCTGATGCTGACGGGCCCGATCCCGGCGACCGAGAAGGTCCTGCACAAGGCGGGCGTGGGGATCGACGAGGTCGGCGTGTACGAGGTGAACGAGGCGTTCGCGCCGGTTCCGCTGGCGTGGCTGGCGGAGACCGGGGCGGACGAAGCAAGGCTCAACCCGCTCGGCGGCGCGATCGCGCTCGGCCATCCACTGGGGGCCTCGGGTGCGGTCCTCATGACGCGGATGATCCATCACATGCGCGACAACGGAATTCGCTACGGACTGCAGACCATGTGCGAGGGCGGCGGCACGGCGAACGCCACCATCGTCGAGCTCATCGCCTGAGCGTCACTGGTTTCCGACTTCTAGGTCGAGGTACTCGGCGAACCTCGCCCGGGCCGCGTCCCGCTTGCGGGGAGTCCACTCCGTCGGCCACACGTCGTCGCTGGCACGGTAGCCGCGAAGCACCTGCTTGGCGACGGTGGTCTTGTGCACCTCGGTGGGTCCGTCCGCCAACCCCATCACGCCGGCGGCCGTCACCATGCCGAGGAACGGCATCTCGTTGGTGACGCCAAGTGCGCCGTGCACTTGCATTGCGCGCCAAGCGATGTCGTGGAGAACCGTCGGCATCAGCACCTTGACGGTGGCGATGTCCTTGCGCACCCTCTTGTAGTCGTCGTACTCGTCGATCTCCCACGCGGTGTACAGCACCAGCAGCCGAAACTGCACGAGTTGGGCGTAGGAGTCGGCGATGAAGGCCTGCACGGCCTGCTTGTCCGACAGCAGGCTGCCCGCCGTCTCGCGGCTCAGCGCCCGCTCGCACATCATGTCCATCGCCTTCTGGGCAAGGCCGATCGTGCGCATCGCGTGGTGGATGCGGCCGCCGCCGAGGCGGGTCTGGGCGATCGCGAAGGCCTGTCCCTCGCCGCCGAGCAGTGCGGTGTCCGGCACTCGCACGTCGTCGTAGTGGATCAGCGCGTGGGAACCCTGGCCTTCGGCCTCGCCGTGCAGGCCGGCGTTGCGCACGATGTGGACGCCGGGAGTGTCGGTGGGCAGAAGGAACATCGACATCCCCTGATAGGGGCTGACGTCGGGGTTGGTCACGACCATCACGATCAAGAAGGCCGCGGTGCTTGCGTTGGAGGAGAAGTACTTCCAGCCGTTGATCACCCAGTCGTCGCCGTCACGCACCGCGCTGGTGGTGAACTGCGTGGGGTCGGAGCCGCCCTGCGGTTCGGTCATCGAATAGCTCGAGAAGAGCTCGCCGTCGAGCAACGGTCGCAGATAGCGCTCCTTCTGTTCATGGGTGCCGAACTGCGCGATGATCTCGGCGTTGCCGGTGTCGGGTGCCTGGCACCCGAAGATCACCGGCGCCCACTGCGACCGGCCGAGGATCTCGTTGAGCAGCGCGAGCTTGAGCTGACCGTATCCTTGGCCGCCGTGCTCAGGACCGAGATGCGTTGCCCACAGGCCCTTTTCGCGCACCCGCTCCTTGAGTGGGTCGACGACGCTTCGGCGCTTCTCGTCGAGCGGGGTGAACTGCAGGTGCGGCCAGATCAGGTCGAGCGGCTCGACGTCGTCGCGAACGAAGTCATCCGCCCAGTCCAGGAGTTCCTGATACTGCGGGTCGGTCTGGAAGTCCCACACGAGGTCACCTTGCCCATCTTGGATGTGGTGGTCGCACCACAGGTGGTGCTTGCACACTGGAATGATGACTGCACTTCGCGCCGCCGCGCTGGCATTCGGTCTGCTCGCGCTGTGCGCAGGCGGATTGCAATTGTGGGCGTACGCCTCGAGTGGGTACCCGCGGCACCTGGTGCTCGGGGTGTTCGCGGTCGCGGTGGGTCTGAGCGTGGTGGTGGCCGCCGCCTCGCGGAAGGGCCCGAGGTGGCCGTAGTTTTCCTCGCATGTCGGGCTCGACCCGTACCGTCGACGACATGACAGAGGCCAAGCGTGTCGACCTCGTGCTCTCCGGAGGCGGCGTCAAGGGAGTCGGCCTGGTGGGGGCCGTCGTCGGACTTCTGGACGCCGGCTACCAGCCGCAGCGCATCTCCGGCACGTCGGCCGGATCCATCGTCGGCGCGGTGGTGGCGGCCGCGGCCCACACCGGCACGATGACGGGCGCACAGGTCAAAGAACTTGCGCTGCAGATCGATTACCGCAAGTTCCTGGACCCCGGTCCACTGGAACGGGTGCCGCTCATCGGCCCGTCCCTGGCCCTGCTGCGCGGATCGGGGATCTACCGGGGCGACTACATCCACGACTGGATCCGGGGCCAGCTCGCCGATCTCGGCGTGGCGACCTTCGGTGATCTGGCGCTCGCCGACGACGAGCTGCCACCCGAGCGGCGCTACCGCCTGGTGGTCACCGTCGCCGACGTCACCACGGGGCAGCTGGTCCGGCTGCCGTGGGACTACCGCAGGGTCTACGGTCTCGACCCCGACGAGCAGCTGGTCGCCGACGCCGTCCGCGCGTCGATGTCCATCCCGTTCTTCTTCCGGCCGGTGGAGCTGACCAGCACGTCGGGCCGCACATCGACGCTGGTCGACGGGGGACTGCTGTCGAACTTCCCGATCGACTCGCTCGACCGGACGGACGGAAGGGCGCCGCGATGGCCGAGTTTCGGCATCACGCTGCTGCCGAACTTGCCCGACGGCAACGACAAGGCGATCCCCGCGCTGGCCGCGCTCCGCGTGTTGGGCGCTCCGCACCTGCTCGAGGACGTCATCACCACGATGCTGGTGGGTCGCGACCAGACGTACCTGAACCAGCCGTGGGTGAACGCGCGGGCGATCCGCGTTGACTCGACCGACGTCGGATTCCTCGACTTCGACATCACCGAGAACGAGGTGGAGGCGCAGTACCTCAAGGGTTACGGCGCGACGGAGGACTTCCTCGCCGGCTGGGATTGGGCGGCATATCTTCGCCGGTTCCGCTGATCGTCGCTACTGTCTCGACGATGAAGCAGTGCGCGGTCGTGCCGATGACGTCGTCTGCGGACGTCGACGCGGCCATCTCGCCGGTGAGCGGCGAGGCGCCGTTGGTGCGGGTGGTCAGGTCGGTTCTGCAGGCGGTGGCCGAGGGTGACGTCGTGGTGGCAACGGTGCCCGTCCTCGCGGCAAGTGTCGAGGAGTGCCTGCGGGCTGCGGGATTAGGCATCGCGGTCGCCGCGACGCGGGGATCGGGATCGCGCCGTCAGGTGATCCGCGCGGGCCTCGAGCACCTCGGCGTCGAACCGCACACCGCGGCCGCGATCCTGATCTGCGACCACCGGTTTCCGCTGTCGCCCGGCGAGCTGGCCGTGCGCGTGCTCGCCGCCCTGGTCGCCGGCGGCGACGTCGTGGTGCCCGTGCTGCCGGTCACCGACTCGGTCAAGACAGTCGACGAGCTGGGGTCGGTGCTGAGCACCGTCGACCGCGCCACGCTGCGGACCGTGCAGTTCCCACGGGGATTCACTGCGTCGGCGTTGTGGCAGTTGGTCACCGGTCCTCTTCTGGGCCCTGCGTCACCGGCCACCGTGGTCGACGGCCTCGACGAATTTCACGACGCCCTGCGCGCGGGGCTCGACGTCGGCGTGGTCGACGGCGACGCGGGCGCCTTTCAGGTGGAGTTGCCGCGGGACGCGCACCTGCTGGACGCCGTCATCGCGTGCCGCTGCGACTGATCCTGTCCTGAAGGAGCCGCTCGGCGAGCCGCACGTCGGGGGCGAACGTCACCTTGAGATTGGTGGCGGCGCCGGGGAACACGTGCACCTCCAGGTCGGTGTAGTTCTGCACGCACGACGCGGTGTCGGTGCCCTCGAAGCTGCCGTCCGCGGCGGCCAGGTACGCGTCGAGCAGGGGCCGCGCGCGGAACGCCTGCGGGGTCTGGACCCGGACGAGCGTGCCGTCGGGGGGTGACAGTCGACCGTCGACGTCGGTCTCCACCACGTCTGCCGCGGGCAGCACCGGGATGGCGCCGCCGCGGGTACGGGCCGTCGTCACGGCGGTGTCCATCATGGCCGCGCTGGCGAGCGGGCGCGCGGCGTCGTGGACGAGCACGACGTCCACCGCGCCGGATTCGATGTCGGGTGCCAGGTGGCGCAGGACGTTCTCCTCCGAACCGTGGCGGGTGTCCCCGCCCTCGACGAGTTCGACCCTCAGCTGGGGCACCTCCGCGGCCAGGGTTCTGGCGGCCAGGTCCCGTTCACCGCGGCGGAACACCAGGATCGTGCGGGTGACGTTGGCCGACCGGGCCACCGCCTCGACCGACCACGACACCATGCTGCGACCGGCCAACGGCAGATAGGCCTTGTTGCCGTCGGCGCCGACGCGCGTGCCCATGCCCGCGGCCAGGACCACCCCGACGGCGGCGGGTGGCGTCTCCCGTGGCGGGGTCACTCGGCGAGGTTGAATGCCGCGAGCACCTTGGTCGGCCGGATCCGGACCACGAGCTCCCCGGGAACCCCGTTGCGGCGGCCGTATTCCTCGGCCTTGTCGGCACCCATGTAGCGGCCCCCGGCGCGAGTGGCGACGGCGACGAGGTCCTCGGGATCCTCGCTGAGCTCGGCGACGCCCTGCACCTGGACGAACGAGTACGGCGGATGGGGATCGTCGACGCACACCACCACTCGGGGGTCCCTCCTCAACGCGCGACCCTTGGCGGTGTCCTTGCCGGTGTTGAACGCCAGCTGGCCGTCCTCGACGACGAACCAGACGGGTGCCACCAACGGCCGGCCGTCGGCTGCCACGTAGCCGAGCATGGCGGTCCGCGTGCCCTCGGACAGAAACGCGATCACGTCATCGGAGAGTTCGTTCACACCGTCCACGTTAAGCCCGCAGGCACGGGCGCGAGAGGCCCTAGCGGACGGTGCTCCGAAATTGACAGAAACAGTTTGACGGCCTACATATATTGAGCGCGGCGTTCCGCTCGCGAGTGACGCCGTCGTGGCCGATGGCGTCCGTGCAGTCGACTTCCATGGGAGACCGGTGACCTCGAATGAGTGATACGGGTCCGCACCGGTCGCCGATCGCGCGCTTCATCCGAGTGTTCGCCCCCGTGATCGTGCTCGGGTGGCTGGCTCTGACGGTGATCACGAACGTCGTCGTCCCGCCGTTGGAGACGGTCGGCGAGGCGCACACGGTGTCGATGAACGCCAAGGACGCGCCGTCGATGATGGCGATGCAGGAAATCGGCGCCACCTTCAAGGAGTTCAGCTCCGACAGCAACGCGATGATCATCCTCGAGGGCGACAAGCCGCTCGGCGCGGACGCCCACCGCTACTACGACGGCCTCATCAAGAAGCTCGAGGCCGACACCGCCCACGTCGAGCACATCCAGGATTTCTGGGGCGACCCGCTGACCGCCTCGGGTGCGCAGAGCAACGACGGCCTGTCGGCCTACGTCCAGGTGTATCTGCACGGCAACATGGGCGAGACGCTGGCCAACGACTCGGTGAAGTCCGTCCAGAAGATCGTCGCCGAGACACCCACCCCGCCGGGAGTGAAGACCTACGTCACCGGCGGAGCCCCGCTGGTGTCGGACCAGACCGAAGCCGGCAACACCAGCATCCTCATCGTCACGATCATCACGCTGGTGGTGATCGCGTTGATGCTGGTGCTGGTCTACCGCTCCGTGGTCACCATGCTGCTGGTGCTCTTCATGGTGTTCATGGAGCTCGGCGCCGCCCGCGGCATCGTCGCCGTCCTCGGCTACTACGAGATCATCGGGCTCTCCACCTTCGCGACGAGCCTGCTGACCCTGATGGTCATCGCCGCGGGAACCGACTACGCGATCTTCCTCATCGGCCGCTACCAGGAAGCGCGGGGGACCGGCGAGGACCGCGAGTCGTCCTACTACTCGATGTTCCACGGGACCGCGCACGTCGTGCTCGGGTCCGGGCTGACCATCGCGGGCGCCATGCTCTGCCTCAGCTTCACCCGGCTGCCGTACTTCCAGAGCCTCGGCGTGCCGTGCGCCGTCGGCACCCTGGTCGCCGTGGTCGCCGCGCTGACGCTCGGCCCGGCGGTCGTCGCGATCGGCAGCCGATTCCGCAGCATCTTCGAACCCAAGCGGGCGATCCGATCACGCGGCTGGCGACGCCTCGGCACCGCCATCGTGCGCTGGCCGGGCCCGATCCTCGCCGCCACCATCGCACTGGCACTGATCGGCCTGCTGGCCCTGCCCAGCTACAAGACGAGCTACGACAACCGTAAGTACCTGCCCACCGACATGCCGGCCAACGTCGGGTACGACGTCGCCGACAGGCACTTCAACGCCGCCAGGATGAACCCCGAACTGTTGATGATCAAGAGCGATCACGACCTTCGGACCTCGGCGGACTTCATCGTCATCGACAAGATCGCCAAGGCGATCTTCCACACACCCGGAATCTCGCGGGTCCAGACGATCACCCGTCCCGACGGCAAGCCGATCAAGCACAGCACGATCCCGTTCCAGATCAGCATGCAGGGCACCGCGTCGAAGCTGAACGAGAAGTACCAGCAGGACTCGTTCGCCAACATGCTGCAGCAGGCGAACGACATGCAGACCATGATCGACACGCTGACCCACATGCTGTCGTTGATGGACCAGCTCTCGGCCAACATCAACGAGATGTCGACGAAGATCACCGAACTCGCCGCGACCGTCGGTGAGCTTCGCGACAACATCGAGAACTTCCAGGACATGTTCCGGCCCCTCAAGGCCTACGTGTACTGGGAGCCGCACTGCTACGACATCCCGTTGTGCGTGACCGGCCGGGGCATCTTCGACGCGCTGGACGGCACCAGTTCCCTCACCGATCAGATCGGCGGCCTGGTCACCGACACGCAGAAACTGGCCGCGCTCACCCCGCAGTTGGCGGACACGCTACGACCGCAGCTCGAGCAGCTCCGGTCGGTCAAGCAGATGCTGCTGACGACCTACCAGGTCCAGATGGGCTTCCAGAACCAGCAGTCGGCGATGTCGGAGAATGCCACGGCGATGGGTGACGCGTTCGACGCCTCGCGCAACGACGACACCTTCTACCTGCCTCCGGAGATCTTCCAGAACAAGGACTTCAAGCGGGGGATGAAGAACTTCATCTCACCCGACGGGCATTCGGTGCGTTTCATCATCAGCCACGAGGGTGACCCGGCGACGGTGGAGGGCATCAACCACATCGACGCGATCAAGCAGGCCGCCAAGGAAGCCGTCAAGGGCACGCCGTTGGAGGGCTCCTCGATCTACCTGGCCGGTACCGCCGCCACCTACAAGGACATGCGCGACGGGTCCTTCTACGACCTGCTGATCGCCGGAATATCTGCCGTCACACTGATTTTCATCATCATGCTGGTGATCACCAGGGCGCTGGTGGCCGCGGCGGTGATCGTGGGCACGGTGCTGCTGTCACTCGGGGCGTCGTTCGGTTTGTCGGTTCTCCTGTGGCAGCACATCCTTGGGCTCGAGCTGCACTGGATGGTTCTGGCGATGTCGGTGATCCTGCTACTCGCGGTGGGCTCGGACTACAACCTGTTGCTGGTGTCCCGGATGAAGGAAGAACTGCACGGCGGGTTGAAGACCGGCATCATCCGCTCGATGGCGGGCACCGGTTCGGTGGTGACGTCGGCCGGGTTGGTCTTCGCCGCGACGATGGCGACGTTCGCCTTCAGCGAGCTGAGGGTGATGGGCCAGGTCGGCACCACGATCGCACTCGGGCTGCTGTTCGACACCCTGATCGTCCGCACCTTCATGACTCCCGCCATCGCGGCGCTCATGGGCAAGTGGTTCTGGTGGCCGACGATCGTGCGCTCGCGGGCGGCCATGCGCGTTCCCCCGCCTGCGGAGCCCGCCGAGATCCGCTGAGATCGCGGCTCGCCCGGCGCGGCACCCGAACGTGGCGCCACCAGCCGAGTTTCGGTACGGTCAACCGCCGTCGGAAGGAGCTTGTCGGGTGAACGAGCCGGAGCCAACATCGTCCCGAGCAGTACAGGCGCACCGCGTCCGACGGATGGCGGGCCGTGACCCGCACGAGCGGCATCGCGTCGCCACCCCGCTGGAACTGCTGTTCGACCTGACGTTCGTCATCGCGTTCGGCGTTGCGGCGTCCGGGTTTTCGCACGCACTCGCCGAGGGTCACGTCGGCGTCGGCTTCACGGGGTTCATCTTCGCGACGTTCGCCACGTGCTGGGCGTGGATCAACTTCACCTGGTTTGCCTCGGCCTACGACACCGACGACTGGGTGTACCGGCTTCTGACCATGGTGCAGATGGTCGGCGTGCTCATCCTGGCGCTCGGCATTCCGCCGTTCTACGCGTCGATCGAGCACGGGGGCCATCTCGACAACGAACTGATCGTCGCCGGCTACGTCGTGATGCGCGTGGCGATGGTGGCCCAGTGGCTGCGGGCGGCGCGCCAGGATCCCGCGCGCAAGCCGGCCAGCCTGACCTACGCCACGGTGATCACCGTCGTCCAGGTCGGGTGGATCGCCTCGATCTTCCTGCCGCTGTCGGTGACGTTCGGGCTAATCGCGTTCGCGCTCTTGGCATGTGCGGAGATGATCGGCCCGTGGCTTGCGGAGTCCCGCCGCGGCGGGACGCCCTGGCACGCCCACCACATCGCCGAACGGTACGGACTGCTGGCCATCATCGCCCTCGGTGAGGGCGTGGTCGGCACCGTCGCGTCGCTGACGGCGGTCGTCGGCGAACACGGGTGGACGCCGGACGCCGCCATCCTCGCCATCGCGGGCACCGGGCTGACGTTCGGGATGTGGTGGATCTACTTCTCGGTGCCCACCGCCGACCTGCTGCACCGTCACCGCGAACGGTCCTTCTGGTTCGGCTACCTCCACATCGCGGTGTTCGGGGCGATCGTGGCCACCGGCGCCGGCCTGCACACCGCCGCCTACTACGTCGAGGAACAATCCACCCTCGGGTCCACGGGCACGGTGCTGTCGGTCGCCGTTCCCGTCGGCGTCTACGTCGGGCTGGTCTACCTGCTCTACCTACGCATGGTCCGGACGTGGGACGTACTGCACGTCGTGCTGCTGGTGCTGACCATCGGCACGCTCGCGGCCGCGGTCGTGGCGGCGTCGGCCGGCGTCCCCATGACGGCGTGCCTGCTGATCGTCACGCTCGCACCGGTCGTCAGCGTCGTCGGGTTCGAAATCATCGGGCACCGGCACATGTCGGCCGCGCTGGACAGGGATGCGTAGGCCGGGCGCTACCGCTCGGTGGCGTCCACCTCGAACGACTCGAGCTGCGAGCGTTCCTCGTCCGCCGCCAGCAGTCGTCGGGTCTTCCATCTGGTGATCAGGATGCCGACCACGGCGAGCAACCACACCACGTACTGCACGGTCCACGCCTGGCGGAACGAGTCGAACGAGTAGCCGCCCGCCGCCCCGAGCAGAATCCCCATCGCCTGCATCACCAACAGGGAGGCGATGAAGCCGCCCATGTTCACCATGCCTTGCGCGGTGCCGAGGGTGGCACTGGGATTGAACGTTCTTGCGAAGTCGAATCCGACCATCGAGCCGGGGCCGCCCGCCGAGATCACGACGACGAGGACGACCAGCAGCCACAGTGGAGCGCGGCCGGGGAGCGCCAGGACGACCGTCCACACCAGTGCGTTGCTGCCGATGATCGCCAGCACGATCCACGACCGCCGGTGCGGATACCGACCGGTGAGGATGCCGATGAGAATGCCGGCACAGATGGCGGCGAGGACGGAGATCGTCAACAGCGCCCCGGCCATGTGCGCGGACTGGCCCTGGGCGACCGTCAGGTACGGGACGCCCCACATCAGGCAGAACACCGTCACGGAGAACTGAGTGCCCATGTGCGTGAAGAACCCGAGCCGGGTGCCGGGGCGTAGCCAGACGGTCTTCACGCTCGACAGCACGGCGCCCACCGAGAGATTCTCGGCGGCCACGACCCGCCCGTGCGGCGTGTCCTTCACCAGGGCCAGCGCGAGCACCATGGCGAGCACTCCGAACGCCGCCACCGAGACGTAGGCGGTCGCCCACGTGGTCCCGGTGAGCAGGGCCAGGAAGGGCAGCGCCGAGAGCACCTGGCCCAACTGGCCGCAGATGCCGGTGAGTTGGGTCAGCAACGGCACCCGTCGGGGCTCGAACCAGCGCGGCACCAGACGCAACACGGAAATGAAGGTCAAGGCGTCGCCGAGTCCGACGACGGCCCTGGCGCTGATGGCCAGTGGCAGTGACTCGGTGAGCGCCAGCAGCAGCTGGCCGCTTGCCATGAGCGCCGCCCCTGCAACGATCAGCGCCCGCGAGCCGTAGCGGTCGAGCAGGATCCCTGCCGGCACCTGAGCGCCGGCATAGACGACGACCTGGAGGACGACGAACGTCGAGAGGAGGCTGGGGCTGGCGTCGAACCGATCGGCCGCGGCCAGGCCGGAAACCCCTAGCGTCGTGCGGTCGAGTACGGCGACGACGTAGGCCAGCAGGCCCGTCGCCCACACCATCCATGCACGCACTCGGCCAATCGTCTCGCACTCACGCACCCGGTGGCCAATCGAAATCAAAACATGACATCGGCGTGCAATTCTCGCAAACTTCTGAGAGGGTCTACAGTAGTGCCATGTTCCGTCGTGTGCACGTGGTGATCATGGCTTTGACCGGCAGCTTGGGGGATGTTCCGCGTGGTTGAGTATCGGCTCGGCGAGCTGTCCGAACTCTCGGGAGTCAGTGTCCGCAACATTCGGGCCTATCGTGAGCGAGGTCTTCTCGACGCGCCTCGTCGGGAGGGCCGCTCGGCGTATTACGACGACCGTCATCTGACTCAGCTGGGAACCATCAACGAGCTGTTGCGCAAGGGGTACACCTCGGCGCACATCGCGGAGTTCCTCTCCAGCATGCGGCAGGGGCACGATCTGGCGGACATCCTCGGGCTGCAGCAGGCGGTCTTCGGTCCGCCCGGTCCGACGCCGACGGCCGCCGTCGACATCGACGCCGACGGGGTCGAGGCTCAGCGGCTGGTGTACTACGGGCTGGCCGAGGTCGTGGACGGCCGGCTGACGTTGGTCGACCCGAGCATCGCCAAGGTCGTCGTGGGCGCCGAGGAGCAGCTGCGGTACGTACAGACCATTCTGCGGGTGGCCGACGGTGTCTCGGAGCAGCTCGACCAGCTGGCGAAGTCGGTGGTGGAGTCGTTGGAGCAGAGCCTGCTCGACGGCGACACCGGCCGGGTGACGCCGCGCGGCGGTGGCGACCAGCAGCGCCGCGTCGCCACCGACTACCGGACGTTGGGGCGACGGGTCGTCACCGACCGGCTCGAGAACGCCCTGCGGCGGTACCTGACGGGCGCCGAGACGAGCTGAGCCGCGTCACACCCTGGTGGTGGCCGGGTCGCCGCCGAAACGCTGTGCCAACCACACCGGGATGACGGCCAACACGGTGAGGGCCGCCGCGACGACGTTGATCACGGGTGCCTGGTTGGGGCGGAACAGGTTTCCGAAGATCCAGATCGGAAGCGTCTGGACGGCGGGCCCTGCCGTGAAGGTGGTCACCACGATCTCGTCGAAACTGAGCGCGAAGGCCAGAATCGCGCCCGCGACGAGGGCCCCGCGCATCATCGGGAACGTCACGAAGCGGAACGTCTGCCACGACGACGCGCCGAGATCGGCCGAGGCGTCCTCGAGATCGGTTCCGAGCCGGCGCAATCGGGCCTGGGTGTTGTTGAAGACGATGACGATGCAGAAGGTGGCGTGGCCGACGATCACCGTGGCCAGGCCCAGCGTGACCCCGAGCGCGGAGGTGAACGTGGCGTTGAGCGCAATGCCGGTGACGATGCCGGGCAACGTGATCGGCAGCACGACGAGGAAGCTGATCGTGTTGCGGCCGAAGAACTGATGCCGTTGCACGGCGAAGGCGATCATGGTGCCCAGCACCAGCGCGACCGCCGTGGCACCGAGCCCGACGACGACGGAATTGGCCAGTGACGTCCACATGCCGTCGCTGTTCCAGGCGTCGGCCCACCAGCGCAGGGTGAAGCCGCTCGGAGGGAAGGCGAAGGTGCGTGACGCGTTGAACGCGTTGACGACGACGAGAAGCAGTGGTGCGTAGAGGAATACCAACACCAGCACGGTCCACGTCCGGACCGCCGCGCGAGCCCCACCCGACAACATCAGACGTTCTCCAGTGCGCCGGTGCGTCGCATGGCGAGCAGATACAGAATCACCGCGGCGAGCGGGATGATCGACAGCGCCGCGGCCAACGGTTGGTTGTTGGCCGTGACGAGCTGCCCGTAGATGATGTTGCCGAGCATCTGCGTCTTTCCGCCGACGATGGTGACGGCGATGTAGTCGCCGAGGGACAGCGAGAAGGTGAAGATCGATCCGGCGGCGATACCGGGGAACACCAACGGCGCGACGACCATTCGGAGGGTCGAGAGGTCCGATGCGCCCAGATCCGAGCTTGCGTCGACGAGGTGGTTCGGGACGCGTTCGAACGCCGCGAACACCGGGATGATCATGTACGGCAACCAGAGGTAGGTCAGCGTGATGACGGTGGCGACGAGACCGTAACCGGGGGTGTAGCCGGTGGCCCATGACATCGGACCGTCGGGGGAGAGCATCACGCGCCAGGCGTATGCCTTGACGAGGTAGCTGGCCCACAGCGGCGTCGTCACCGCCACCACCAACGCGAGTCTCGTTCGCGGCGAGGCGATCTTGGCCATGTACAGACCCAGTGGCACCGCCAGCACCGCGCAGAGCACGGTCACCAGCAGCGCCACCCCGACCGTGCGGACGGTCACGGTGCGGAAGACCTCGTCGGTCACCGCGCGGATGACGTTGTCGCCCGTGACGGTGTGCACCACCGCGCCGGTGAACGAGTTGGTGGTCCAGAAGGCCGAAACCAGCAGCACCGCAAGCGAACCGAGGTACGCCACCACCAGCCACGCCATGGGCGGCACCAGCAGGAAGGCCAAACTCAACCGACCGTGCCGGAGCCGCGCCTGCGGTGCCGGGGCTTGGGTTGCCTCCGCCGTCACCCCTTGATCTGCTGCCACTTGCTGACCCACTCGTCGTAGGCCGTGCAGTTGTCACCGCTACCGTCGACGCACTGCTTCTGCGGCGTCGTCCAGTAGTGCAGTTGGGACGCGTAGGCCTCGTCGGTGGCGTGGTAGATGTCGCAGAAGTCCTTCTCCGAGGTGAACTCGCACGCCTTGGTCTGCG
This sequence comes from Mycolicibacterium hodleri, assembly GCA_006864685.1. Lineage (GTDB taxonomy): Bacteria > Actinomycetota > Actinomycetes > Mycobacteriales > Mycobacteriaceae > Mycobacterium > Mycobacterium hodleri_B. The sequence goes on from VIFX01000002.1 coordinate 89,340, forward strand.
CAGGCGCCTCGCCGAAGTACTCGGCCACCTGGGCGTTCACCTTGGGTGAGGTGATCCAGTCCATCCACTTGTACATGCAATTGGGGTGCGCGGCCTTCGAGGCGACCATCCAGGTGTCCGACCAGCCGGTGGCGCCCTCCTTGGGCAGCACGGTGTTCACCTGCACCTTGTTCTCGGCCCCGATGGTGTTGGCGATGACCTGCCACGTGGTGCCGATCACCGACGTGCCCGACTCGAACGCCTGCACTTCCTTGGTGTAGTCCGACCAGTATTCGCTGACGTTCTCGCGCTGCTTGGTCAGCAGGTCGACGGCGGCGTCGAGCTGTTCAGAGGTCAGCGAGTAGGGGTCCTTGATGCCGAGTTCCGGCTTGGTCTTCATCAGGTACAGCGCTGCGTCGGCGATGTAGATCGGCGAGTCGTAGGCGGTCACCTTGCCCTTGTACTTGTCCGAGTCGCTGAAGACCGCCCCCCACGAGTCGGGGGCGTCGGTGACGACACCGACGTTGTACATCAACAGGTTTGCGCCCCAGCCGTGCGGAATGCCGTACATCTGCCCGTCGACCGAGTTCCACGGCTTGTCCTTGAGGAAGGCCGAAATGGTCGAGTAGTTCGGCACCAGTGCGGTGTTCACGGGTGCGACGTCACCGGCGTAGATCAGGCGCAGCGTGGCGTCACCCGAGGCGGACACGCCGTCGTACTGACCGGTGCGCATCAGCTGCACCATCTCGTCGGAGGTGTTGCCGACCTTGACGTTGACCTTGCAACCGGATTCCTGCTCGAACGGGGTCACCCAGTCGACCGTCTTGTCGTTGGAACCGTTCTCGGCGTAGCCGGCCCAGGCGATCAGGTTGAGCTGGCCCTCGCCGTTGCCAAGGGATCCGAGTGCGTCCATCTTGGGCGGTGCGGTCCCGGCGTCTCCACCACCGGACGGCGAGCTGGAGCAGCCGGCGACGAGGGTGGCGCATGCGGCAAGGGTGAAGCCGATCCGCAACGCGGTGAGTTTCATGTGTCTCCTCGAGTGTTCCGTTGGTGTGCTTCAGGTGGAGAGATCGTGGACGGCGCCGTCGGCCCAGGCAAGGGTGATCTGGGTGCCGTGGCCGAGGTCCTCGGGCAGTGAGGCTGCGGCGTTGAGCACGGTCGCGGTGAGGGTGACGCCGGGCTGGCCGCCGACCTGGGCCACGGCCGCCACCCGGGTCGTCGGTCCGGCGTAGATGACCTCGGCCACGGTGGCGTCGACGGTGCGGCTGCCGGGCGCCGGAGGTGCTCCCGTCGGCAGGACCGCGATGCGCTCGGGTCGGACGGCGAACAGGCCGCGCCGGCCGACGAGCGCCTCCGCGGCGTCGCCGTCGAGCACGTTGGAGGTGCCCACGAAGTCGGCGACGAACCGGTTGACCGGGTTTTCGTAGACGTCGCGCGCCTTGCCGATCTGCTCGATGCGTCCGTCGTTGAACACCGCGAGTCGGTCGCACAGTGTCAGCGCCTCGTCTTGGTCGTGCGTCACGATGACGAAGGTGATGCCGACCTCGCGTTGAATTGCCTTCAGCTCCACCTGCATTTGCTCACGCAGCTTGAGGTCCAGCGCGCCGAGTGGCTCGTCGAGGAGCAGCACTTTCGGGCGCCCGACCAGCGCGCGGGCCAGTGCGACGCGTTGACGTTGGCCGCCGGAGAGCTGCGCGGGCTTGCGCGGTCCGTAGTCGGCGAGCCGCACCATCTCGAGCGCCTCGGCAGCCCTGGAGCGCCGCTCGCCCTTTGGCACGCCGCGGACCCGCATCCCGTACTCGACGTTCTGCGCCACGGTCATGTGGGGGAAGAGGGCGTACTCCTGGAAGACGGTGTTGACGTCTCGCCGCCGGGCGGGCAGAGCCGTCACGTCGACGCCACCGAGCTTGATGGTGCCTGCGGTGGGCTGTTCGAAGCCGGCGATCATCCGGAGCACCGTGGTCTTGCCCGAGCCGGAGGGGCCGAGGATGGCGAACAGTTCGCCGTCGTCGACGGTCAGGTCGGCGCCTGCGACGGCCACGATCGAGTCGCCGAACACCTTGCGAACGCCGGTGAGTTCGATCTGAGGTTCGCCGGGGCCAGATGGCATGGGCTGAATCGTATGGATTGGTCTCTACGGCCGCAGCGCAACGTATGGATTTCGTGGAAGACGGCCTTCTAGCCGACGCATTTCGTCGCCACGGCCGCCTCATCGTCCCGGTGGGGCCTGGATGCTCGGCAAGCCCATCCAGCTACCCGAGGCCAGGGACTTATACCAGGGCGGGCTGAAAATCGTCTCCTGCTATCAGTTCGGCAAGGAGGACACCGCCGACTGGCTGGGCGGGCAGGCCGCGGGGGTCCAGCACGCCAAGCGGGGCTGGCAACTACACGTCGCGGCGGGCGGGTCGTACGGGGCCCCAATCTGTGCCTCGATCGACGACGACCCCACCCCTGATCAGTACAAACAGCTGGTGGCCCCTATCTGCGCGGGTGGGAGGCGGTGCTGGGCCACCAACGCGTGGGGTCTACGCCAACTCCAAGACCATCGACTGGGCCCTGCAGGACGGTCTGGGTGCCTACTTCTGGCAACACAACTGGGGTTCACCGAAGGGTTTCACCCACCCCGCAGCGCACTTGCATCAGGTTGAGATCGACGCGCGAAGCGTGGGTGGCGTCGGCGTGGATCTCAACCACGTGCTGAAGCCAACGCTTCGGGCAATGGGACTAACATTACCCATCGGTAAGTTTTTCCAGCTAACTCTTTCGGCGATCCATCGTTCACCGGTAGACAACTAGGGTGCCGGTGTCGACTTTTCCGGCGATGTCGTCGGCAGCGCGTGCGTGCCGAAATTCAACATAACGATTCGGTAACAATACTGCTTTGATCTGCACCGTTGTAGCTACTGGACCGTAACCACCTGCATGCAGGACGTTTGTCCCGGGAGCGGCTTGGGCGCGTGGAGCCCCGTGATATCCAACGCATGGTTACCCGTGCGTAGAACTCGCCAGTAACCATTTAGGGGCCGAAAATGGGCCTAGCTCTTATGACACTCTTAGTACGGCTGGCCTGTGTGCCACGGCCGCCCAGAAGTGACTTGAGTCCGCCCGGATAGATCCCCGGGCACAGGACCGCGGAACCCGCCGGGCGCGGGGCCTCACCGCCGAGGACGCAGTAGACGCACACCGTAGACGTGCAGACGTAAAGAAGCGATACGCGCGAAAGCGCACCGAGGAGATGGCAAGACGTGACGATCAACGAACACGACAGGGTTACCACCGGACGCACGGGTGGTTCGGCCACGACGTCCTCCGGCGCGCACGCGCTCGTCGACCTCCTCAACGCGGGTGAACCGTACGCCGTCGCCTTCGGCGGACAGGGCGGCAACTGGCTCGAGAACCTCGAGGAACTGATCAGCTCCGCCGGCATCGAGTCCGAGCTGAGCGAGGTCATCGGAGAGGCCGCTCTGCTGCTGCAGCCCGTCGCCCGTGAACTCGTCGTCGTCCGTCCGATCGGCTTCGAGCCGATGCAGTGGGTACGCGCACTGGCCGCCGACGAGCCGCTGCCGACGGCCAAGCAGCTGACGACCGCCGCGATCTCCGGTCCCGGCATCCTGCTGACCCAGCTGGCCGCCATCCGTGCCTCGATGCGCCAGGGTCTCGACCTGTACGGCACGCCGCCGGTGGCGACGGCCGGACACAGCCAGGGCATCGTCGCGTGCGAGGCGCTCAAGGCGAAGGGCACGCGCGACGCCGAACTGCTCGCCATGCTCCAGCTGATCGGTGCGGCCGGCTCCCTGGTCTCGCGCCGGCGCGGCATGGTCGGCCGTGGCGACAAGTCGCCGATGGTGTCGGTCACCAACGTCGACCCCGCCCGCATCGCCGAGCTCCTCGAGGAGTTCTCCACCGACGTTCGCACCGTTCTGCCGCCCGTGCTGTCCATCCGCAACGGCAGGCGCTCGGTCGTCATCACCGGCACCCCCGAACAGCTGTCCCGCTTCGAGCTGTACTGCAGCAAGATCACCGAGAAGGAAGAGGCGGAGCGCAAGAACAAGCTCCGCGGTGGCGCGGTCTTCAGCCCCGTCTTCCACGGCATCCAGGTCGAGGTCGGCTTCCACACCCCGCGGCTGGCCGACGCAATCGACGTCGTCGACGGCTGGGGCGAGAAGCTCGCCATCGACTCCGAACTGCTGCACCACTTCGCCAAGGCGATCTTCACCGACCCGTTCGACTGGGTCGACGAGGTCGAGCGCCTGCACGACTCCGGCGCCCGCTGGATCGTCGACCTCGGTCCCAGCGACACCATCACCCGCGTCACCGCGCCCGTCATCCGGGGCCTCGGCGTCGGCATCGTGCCCGCGGCCACCAGGGCCGGGCAGCGCAACCTGTTCACCGTCGGGGCCGCCCCCGAGGTCGTCCCGGCGTGGTCGAGCTATGCGCCGTCGGTCATCTCGCTGCCGGACGGCTCGGTCAAGCTCTCCACCAAGTTCACCAGGCTCACCGGTCGCTCTCCGATGCTCCTTGCCGGCATGACCCCGACCACGGTCGACGCCAAGATCGTCGCCGCGGCCGCCAACGCCGGTCACTGGGCCGAGCTGGCCGGTGGCGGTCAGGTCACCGAACCCATCTTCGACAGGCGCGTCGCCGAGCTCTCCGAACTCCTCGAGCCGGGCCGCGCGGTCCAGTTCAACACCCTGTTCCTCGACCCGTACCTGTGGAAGCTGCAGGTGGGCGGAAAGCGCTTGGTGCAGAAGGCCCGCCAGTCCGGTGCCCCCTTCGACGGTGTCGTCGTCAGTGCCGGCATCCCCGAACTCGACGAGGCCGTCGCGATCATCGAGGAGCTCAACGAGGTCGGCCTCGCCTACGTGTGCTTCAAGCCGGGCACCGTCGAGCAAATCAAGTCGGTCATCAAGATCGCGGCCGAAGTTCCCGACCGTGAGGTCATCGTCCACGTCGAGGGCGGCCGCGCAGGCGGTCACCACTCGTGGGAGGACCTCGACGACCTGCTGATCTCCACCTACGGAGACCTCCGCAAGCTGTCCAACATCACGCTGTGCGTCGGCGGCGGCATCGGTACCCCCGAGCGGGCCGCGCAGTACCTGTCCGGTGAGTGGTCGGCGGCCTACGGCTTCCCGATCATGCCGGTCGACGGCATCCTGGTCGGCACCGCCACCATGGCCACGCTGGAGGCCACCACCTCGCCTGCGGTCAAGCAGCTGCTGGTCGACACCACCGGAACCGAGCAGTGGGTCGGCGCCGGAAAGGCGCAGGGCGGCATGGCATCCGGGCGCAGCCAGCTCGGTGCCGACATCCACGAGATCGACAACGCGGCGTCGCGCTGCGGTCGTCTGCTCGACGACGTGGCCGGTGACGTCGACGCCGTCGCGGAGCGCCGCGACGAGATCATCGCCGCGATGGCGCTGACCGCCAAGCCGTACTTCGGCGACGTGGCGGACATGACCTACCTGCAGTGGCTGCGACGCTACGTCGAGCTCGCCATCGGCGACGGTGACAGCACCGCGGACACCAAGCGCCCGGATTCGCCGTGGCTCGACGGCAGTTGGCGGGACCGCTTCTCCGAGATGCTGAAGCGCGCCGAGGCACGACTGCACCCGTTGGATTCCGGTCCGATCGAGACCCTCTTCGCCGCCGACGCGGAAGGCGAAGCGCTGCTTGAGGATCCGGAGCGCGCCCTGACCTCGCTGCTGGCGCGGTACCCCGACGCCGAAGACGTCAAGCTGCACCCGGCCGACGTGCCGTTCTTCATCACCCTCTGCAAGACGCTTGGCAAGCCGGTCAACTTCGTGCCGGTCATCGACAAGGACGTCCGGCGCTGGTGGCGCAGCGACTCGCTGTGGCAGGCGCACGACGCGCGGTACTCCGCCGACCAGGTGTGCGTCATCCCCGGCACCGAAGCAGTCTTTGGCATCACCCGCGTCGACGAGCCCGTCGGCGAGCTGCTCGACCGGTTCGAGAAGGCCTCGGTCGACGAGGTGCTCGCCTCCGGTGCGGAGCCGACGTCCGTCGTGTCCCGCCGTCAGGCTCGCGCCGACGTGACCGGTCCGCTCGCCGTGGTCCTCGACTCGCCCGACGTCCTGTGGGCGGGTCGCGCCGCGATCAACCCGGTGCACCGCATTGGTGCGCCAAATGAGTGGCAGGTCAACGAGAATCGGGCCGCGACGCACGCGTCGACCGGCTCGCGCCTCGAACTCAACGGTGAGCACGTCGTGTTGAGCGTGCCGCTGTCCGACATCTGGATCACCATCCGCTTCACGCTGCCGGCCACCACGGTCGACGGTGGCATGCCCGTCGTCACGACCGACGACGCCTCGGCCGCCATGCGCGCCGTGCTGGCGATCGCCGCCGGCGTCGACGGGGTCGACACCCTGCCGGTCGTCGTCGACGACAGCACCACGGTCACCGTCTCCTGGGATCCCGAGGAGGTCGCCGACCACACCGGCGTCACCGCCACGTTCGGCGCCCCGCTGGCGCCCGGCCTGACGTTGGTGCCCGACGCGCTGGTCGGCCGCTGCTGGCCTGCCGTGTTCTCCGTCATCGGCGCCGCGGTCACCGAGACCGGTTTCCCGGTCGTCGAGGGTCTGCTCAGCCTGGTGCACCTCGACCACGCGGCGCACCTGCTGGCGCCCATGCCGACGGCAAAGAGCGAATTGACCGTCACCGCAACGGCTTCCGCCGCGGTCGACACCGAGGTCGGTCGCGTCGTCCCGGTGTCGGTGACGATTCGCGACGCAGAGGGAACCGAACTCGCCACGCTCGAAGAGCGTTTCGCGATCCGCGGCCGCACCGGTGCCGTTGCGCTGACCGATCCGGCCCAGGCCGGTGGCGCCATCACCGACAACGCGACCGACACCCCGCGCCGCCGCCGCCGTGACGTGACCGTCACCGCGCCGACGGACATGAGTGCGTTCGCCGTCGTCTCCGGAGACCACAACCCGATTCACACCGACCGCGCCGCCGCGCTGCTCGCCGGGCTGAAATCGCCCATCGTGCACGGCATGTGGCTCTCGGCCGCCGCGCAGCACGTCGTCACCGCCACCGACGGCCGGGCAACCCCGCCCGCCCGTCTGGTCGGTTGGACCTCGCGCTTCCTCGGCATGGTCATGCCCGGCGACGAGATCGACTTCCGGGTCGACCGGGTCGGCATCGACCGCGGCGCCGAGATCATCGAGGTCACCGCGAAGGTCGGCACCGACCTGGTGATGTCGGCGACGGCCCAGTTGGCCGCGCCGAAGACGGTCTACGCCTTCCCCGGCCAGGGCATCCAGTCCAAGGGCATGGGCATGGAGGTCAGGGCCCGGTCCAAGGCCGCCCGCAAGGTGTGGGACATCGCCGACAAGTTCACCCGCGAGACGCTGGGCTTCTCGGTGCTGCACGTGGTGCGGGACAACCCGACCAGCCTCATCGCCAGCGGTGTGCACTACCACCACCCCGAGGGCGTGCTCTACCTGACGCAGTTCACCCAGGTGGCCATGGCCACCGTCGCCGCGGCCCAGGTTGCGGAGATGCGTGAGCAGGGTGCGTTCGTCGAGGGCGCCATCGCGTGCGGTCACTCCGTCGGCGAGTACACCGCGCTGGCCTGCGTGTCCGGCGTGTACCCGCTCGAGGCGCTGCTCGAGGTGGTCTTCCACCGCGGCAGCAAGATGCACGACATCGTGCCGCGCGACGAGAACGGTCGGTCGAACTACCGGCTGGCCGCGATCCGCCCGAGCCAAATCGACCTCGACGACGACGACGTCACCGACTGGGTCGCCGAGATCGCTGAGCGCACAGGCGAATTCCTGCAGATCGTGAACTTCAACCTGCGCGGTTCGCAGTACGCGATCGCCGGCACCGTCCGTGGTCTCGAAGTCCTCGAGGAAGAGGTCGACAAGCGCCGCGAGATCTCCGGCGGCAAGCGCTCGTTCATCCTGGTGCCCGGCATCGACGTGCCGTTCCACTCCGAGGTGTTGCGCGTCGGCGTCGCCGACTTCCGTCGCTCGCTGGAGCGGGTCATGCCGCGCGACGCGGACCCCGCGCTGCTCGTCGGCAAGTACATCCCGAACCTGGTGCCGCGGCCGTTCACCATGGACCGCGACTTCATCCAGGAGATCCGCGACCTGGTGCCCGCCGAGCCGCTCGACGAGATCCTCGCCGACTACGACACCTGGGTCACCGAGCGGCCGCGCGAGCTGTGCCGCAAGGTCGTCATCGAGCTGCTCGCATGGCAGTTCGCGAGCCCGGTGCGCTGGATCGAGACCCAGGACCTCCTGTTCATCGAGGAGGCCGCGGGCGGTCTCGGCATCGAGCGCTTCGTCGAGATCGGCGTGAAGTCGGCCCCGACGGTTGCCGGCCTTGCCACCAACACGCTGAAGCTGCCGGAGTACTCGCACAACACCACCGAGGTGCTCAACACCGAGCGCGACGCCGCGGTCCTGTTCGCGACCGACACCGACCCGGAGCCGGATCTGGAGGAGGACACCGCGCCTGCTGCTTCCGCCACCGAATCGGCGCCTGCCGCAGCCGCTCCCGCCGCACCCGCGGCGGCGCCCTCGGCCCCGTCCGGTGGTCCGCGACCCGACGACATCTCGTTCGGCGCCGACGACGCGACCCTGTCGCTGATCGCGCTGTCGGCCAAGATGCACGTCGACCAGATCGAACCGCTGGACTCCATCGAGTCGATCACCGACGGTGCGTCCTCACGACGCAACCAGCTGCTCGTCGACCTCGGCTCCGAGCTCAACCTCGGCGCCATCGACGGGGCGGCCGAAGCCGACCTGGCCGGCCTCAAGGCTCAGGTCACCAAGCTGGCCCGTACCTACAAGCCCTTCGGCCCAGTGCTTTCCGATGCGGTCAACGATCAGCTGCGCACGGTGCTCGGGCCCTCGGGCAAGCGCCCCGCCGCGATCGCCGAACGCGTCAAGAAGGATTGGGAGCTCGGCGACGGCTGGGTCAAGCACGTCACCATGGAACTGGTCCTCGGCACCCGTGAGGGCACCAGCGTCCGCGGCGGCAACCTCGGCCACCTGCACGACGGCGCACTGCCCGACGCGGCCACCGTGGACCGGGTCGTCGACGCGGCCGTCGCCGCCGTCGCCGCCCGTCGCGGTATCGCGGTGTCCCTGCCTTCGGCGGGAGGCGCCGGGGGAGGCGTCGTGGACTCCGCGGCACTGACCGAGTTCGCCGAGAAGGTCACCGGCCGGGACGGAGTGCTCGCCTCGGCGGCCAGGCTGATCCTCGGTCAGCTGGGCGTCGACGCCCCGGTGAACGTCGACGAGACGGTCAGTGACGCCGAGCTCGTCGACCTGGTCACCGCCGAACTCGGTTCGGACTGGCCACGTTTGGTCGCACCGACGTTCGACGGCCGCAAGGCGGTGCTGTTCGACGATCGCTGGGCGAGTGCCCGCGAGGATCTGGCCCGGCTCTGGCTCAAGGGCGAGGACGAGATCGACGCGGACTGGTCGCGGCTCTCCGAGCGCTTCGAGGCCGCTGGCCACGTCGTTGCCAGCCAAGCGAATTGGTGGCAGGGCAAGGCGTTGGCCGCCGGCCGCAACGTGCACGCGTCGCTCTACGGGCGCGCAGCCGCCGGTGCGGAGAACCCCGGCACCGGTCGCTACAGCGACGACATCGCCGTCGTCACCGGTGCCTCGAAGGGCTCCATCGCGGCGTCGATCGTGGCGCAGCTGCTCGACGGCGGTGCCTCGGTCATCGCGACCACCTCGAAGCTGGACGACGATCGGCTGTCCTTCTACAAGGAGCTCTACCGCGACAACGCCCGCTTCGGCGCGACGCTGTGGGTGGTGCCGGCGAACATGGCCTCCTACACCGACATCGACGCGCTCGTCAGCTGGATTGGCAGCGAGCAGTCGGAGAACCTCGGGCCGAAGTCGGTCCACCTCAAGGACGCCCTGACCCCGACGCTGCTGTTCCCGTTCGCAGCGCCACGGGTCGCCGGTGACCTCTCCGACGCGGGTTCGCGTTCGGAGATGGAGATGAAGGTTCTGCTGTGGGCCGTGCAGCGGCTCATCGGTGGGCTCTCGCACATCGGGTCCGAGCGCGACATCGCGTCGCGGTTGCACGTGGTCCTGCCCGGTTCGCCGAACCGCGGCATGTTCGGTGGCGACGGTGCCTACGGCGAAGCCAAGTCCGCATTGGACGCACTGGTGACGCGCTGGAAGGCCGAGACCTCCTGGTCGCAGCGAGTGTCGTTGGCGCACGCCCTGATTGGGTGGACCAAGGGCACCGGGCTGATGGGTCACAACGACGCCATCGTCGGCGCGGTCGAAGAGGCCGGCGTCACGACGTACACGACCGAGCAGATGGCAGCCATGCTGCTCGACCTGTGCGACGTCGAGTCGAAGGTGGCCGCGGCCCGCGAGCCGATCCTCAAGGATCTGACCGGTGGGCTCGGCGAGATCGACATCGACATGGGCGAACTGGCCGCCAAGGCCCGTGAGGACATGGCCGCCGAGAGCAGCGCAAGCCGCTCCGACGAAGACGACGAGTCGAGCACCATCAAGGCTCTTCCGTCGCCCCCGCGCGGTTACGCGTCGGCGCCTCCGCCGGAGTGGGCCGACCTCGACGTCGACCCCGCCGACATGGTCGTCATCGTGGGTGGCGCGGAACTCGGACCGTACGGATCGTCGCGAACCCGCTTCGAGGCCGAGGTGTCCGGAGAGCTCTCCGCCGCAGGCGTTCTCGAGCTGGCCTGGACCACCGGGTTGGTCAAGTGGGAAGACGATCCGAAGCCGGGCTGGTACGACACTGCCTCGGGCGACCTGATCGACGAGGGCGAGTTGGTGGAGCGCTACCACGACGCCGTCATCGAGCGGGTGGGCATCCGCGAGTTCGTTCCGGACGGTGTCATCGATGCGGATCTGTCTGCGCCGCTGCTGGTTTCGGTGTTCCTCGAACAGGACTTCACCTTCGCGGTGTCGTCCGAGGCCGACGCCCGCGCGTTCGTCGGGTTCGACCCGGAGCACACCGTCATCTCGCCGGTCCCCGGCAGCGGTGACTGGCAGGTCACCCGCAAGGCGGGCACCGAGATTCGGGTGCCCCGCAAGGTCAAGCTGTCGCGGACCGTCGGCGCCCAGATCCCGACCGGGTTCGATCCCACCGTCTACGGCGTCAGCCAGGACATGGTGAACTCGATCGACCGACTGGCGCTGTGGAACCTCGTCACCACCGTCGACGCGTTCCTGTCGTCCGGCTTCACCCCGACCGAGTTGATGCGGTGGGTGCACCCCAGCCTGGTGGCCAGCACACAGGGCACCGGCATGGGCGGCATGACGTCGATGCAGACGATGTACCACGGCAACTTGCTCGGCAAGAACAAGCCGAACGACATCCTGCAGGAGGTCCTGCCGAACGTCATGGCAGGCCACGTCGTGCAGTCCTACATCGGCAGCTACGGCGCGATGATCCACCCCGTCGGCGCGTGCGCCACCACGGCGGTCTCCGTCGAGGAGGGCGTGGACAAGATCCGGCTCGGCAAGGCGGAGTTCGTGGTCGCGGGTGGTTACGACGACCTGACGCTGGAGGCCATCATCGGCTTCGGAGACATGTCCGCGACCGCCGACACCGAGGCCATGCGTGCCAAGGGCATCAGCGACTCGAAGTTCTCCCGCGGCAACGACCGTCGTCGCCTCGGCTTCGTCGAGGGCCAGGGTGGCGGAACGATTCTGCTGGCCCGCGGCGATCTCGCCCTGGAGATGGGGCTGCCCGTCCTGTCGGTCGTCGGCTACGTGTCGTCGTTCGGCGACGGTGTCCACACGTCGATCCCGGCGCCGGGACTTGGCGCTCTCGGCGCAGGCCGCGGCGGCAAGAAGTCGGAGCTGGTCAAGTCGCTGGCGAAGCTCGGGGTCACTGCCGACGACGTCGCGGTGATCTCCAAGCACGACACGTCCACTCTGGCAAACGATCCCAACGAGACCGAGTTGCACGAACGGCTCGCAGGGGCGATGGGTCGCTCACCGGGCAACCCGCTGTTCATCGTCAGCCAGAAGAGCCTCACGGGTCACTCGAAGGGCGGCGCGGCGGCGTTCCAGATCATGGGCATGTGCCAGATGCTGCGCGACGGCGTCATCCCGCCGAACCGCAGCCTGGATTGCGTCGACGAGGAAATGGCGCACGCCTCGCACTTCGTGTGGGTGCGCGAAACCTTGGAGATGCGAGACGAATTCCCGATGAAGGCGGGTTTGATCACCAGCCTGGGCTTCGGTCACGTGTCGGGTCTTGTTGCCCTGGTTCACCCGCAGGCCTTCTTGGCTGCGCTGAGCCCCGAGCAGCGTGAGGACTACAAGGCGCGCGCCAATGGTCGGGTGCTCGAGGGTCAGCGTCGGTTGGCGTCGGCGATCGCCGGCGGGCCAGCGATGTACGAGAAGCCGGCCGACCGCCGCTTCAACCACGACTCGCCCGAGAAGCGTCAGGAAGCGAACATGTTGCTCGATCCCGCGTCGCGTCTCGGCAAGGATGGTTGGTATGGGGCGTGAGGCTTTGCGTGAGGCTGCTGCGGACTCACTACTGGGCTCAGCTAGCGTTCCTGGCATGAGCATCGTCGGGGTCGGCATCGACCTGGTCTCCATATCGGAATTCGCCGAGCAGGTCGACCAGCCGGGCACCGTGTTCGCCGAGACGTTCACCCCCGGTGAGCGGCGCGACGCCGCCGACAAGAGTTCGTCGGCGGCGCGGCACCTGGCGGCCCGGTGGGCGGCCAAGGAGGCCGTGATCAAGGCGTGGTCGGGTTCGCGGTTCTCCAAGCGGCCCGTGCTCCCCGAGGACATCCACCGCGACATCGAGGTGGTCACCGACATGTGGGGTCGGCCGAAGGTGCGGTTGTCCGGCGACATCGCCGACCACCTGAAGGACATCACCATCCACGTGTCGCTGACCCACGACGGTGACACCGCCGCGGCAGTGGCCATCCTGGAGTCCGCCTAACCTTTCCCGCGAGCAGACGTAAACGGCCCTCATTCCCAGCGAATGAGGGCCGTTTACGTCTGCTCGCGCCGAGGTGTGGGCACTACGCTCGACCCCATGAGCGACATCGTCTCCCGCGTCCAGTCAGTACTGCCCTCGGTGCGCGCCGACCTCGAAGCCCTCGTCCGCATCGAGTCGGTCTGGGCTGACCACGGCCGGCGCGACGAGGTGCACCGCACGGCCGAGATGGTCTCGAAGTTATTGTCGGAGGCCGGTTTCGACGACATCCGTACCGTCAGCGAGGGCGGTGCTCCCGCGGTCATCGCGCGCCGACCGGCACCCGAGGGAGCGCCGACGGTTCTGCTGTACGCCCACCACGACGTGCAACCCGAGGGTGACGTGTCCAAGTGGGCCTCGGCGCCGTTCGAACCCACCGAGCGCGACGGCCGGCTCTACGGTCGCGGCACCGCCGACGACAAGGCGGGCATCGCCACTCACCTCGCCGCGATCCGCGCCTTCGACGGCGACCTGCCGGTGGGCGTCACGGTGTTCGTGGAGGGGGAGGAGGAGTCGGGATCGCCGTCCCTGGGTGCCTTGCTCGGCGCTCACCGCGATCTGCTGGCCGCCGACGTCATCGTCATCGCCGACTCGATGAACTGGACGACCGAGATTCCGTCGCTCACGGTGTCACTGCGCGGGCTGGCCGACTGCATCGTCGAGGTCGCCACGCTCGACCATGGTCTCCACTCGGGGATGTGGGGCGGCGTCGTCCCCGACGCCGTGAGTGTTCTGGTGCGCCTGCTGGCCAGCCTGCACGACGACGACGGCAACGTCGCGGTCGAGGGCTTGCACGAGGGGTCGGCCGCCGACGTGGAGTATTCGGACGAGCAGGTGCGCGAGGAGACCGGCATGCTCGACGGCGTCACCCAGATCGGGACGGGTTCGGTCGCCGAGCGGTTGTGGGCCAAGCCGGCGATCACGGTCATCGGCCTCGACACCACGTCCATCGAGAAGTCGTCGAACACCTTGATCCCGAGCGCCCGCGCCAAGGTCAGCATGCGCGTCGCACCCGGCGGTGACGCCCGACGCCATCTCGAGGCGCTGACCCGCCACCTCGAGCAGAACGCTCCGTGGGGCGCCAAGGTCACCGTCACGCCAGGCGATTTGGGGCAGCCGTACGCCATCGACGCGACGGGCCCGGTCTACGACGCCGCCCGCGCGGCGTTCCGACAGGCCTGGGGCACCGATCCCGTCGACATGGGCGTCGGCGGGTCGATTCCCTTCATCGCCGAGTTCGCGGCCGCCTTCCCCGATGCCAAGATCCTCGTCACCGGCGTCGAGGACCCGGCGACGCAGGCGCACAGCATCGACGAGAGCCTTGATCTCGGGGTGCTGGAGCGGGCGGCGACGTCGGAGGCGCTGCTGCTGGAGGCGCTCGGGTCGTTAGACCGCTAGGTCGCGGCGCAGCTTCGCTACGTGACCGGTGGCCTTCACGTTGTACTGGGCGACCTCGATCTTGCCCTTCTCGTCGACGACGAACGTCGACCGGATGACGCCCTGAACCGTCTTGCCGTACATGGACTTCTCGCCGAAGGCGCCCCACGCGGTGAGCACCGTGCGGTCGGGATCGGACAGCAGCGGGAACGTCAGACCCTCGGCGTCGCGGAACTTGGCGAGTTTCTCGGGCTTGTCGGGGGAGATGCCGACGACGTCGAGTCCTGCCTCGTTCAGCTCGGCAAGGCTGTCGCGGAAGTCGCAGGCCTGCTTGGTGCAGCCGGGCGTGGACGCGGCGGGGTAGAAGTACACGACGAGCTTGCGTCCGGTGAAGTCACCGAGCGAGACGGTGTTGCCGTCGGCGTCGGGCAGGCTGAAGGCGGGGGCCTCGTCGCCCACCGCGAGGCGTGGGGTGGGTGGCATGTGTCATGTCCCTTCGGTCGGCCGGTGCACGATGTGGTCGCGTGGCTGCTCTAGGGTAATTCCCTAAGACCGCAACGCGATTGAAGGGGCTGACGTGGCCGACCGGGATCCCGACAAGATCAAGCAGGACATCGACGTGGCACGCGAACAACTTGCCCACACCGTGGATGCCCTTGCCGAGCGGGCGAACCCGGCTCGGATCGCCGACGACGTCAAGACGGGTGTGGTCCAGTTCGCGAAGAAGCCCGCGGTCGCGATGACGCTGGCGGCGTTCGGCACCATCTTCGTGGTGCTGACGATCCGGCGGATCACCAACCGCTGAGAGGCGTCAACGACGGCGGAAGCGGCCGATCCGGAAGAGGTCCAGGAACGAAAATCCTGGCGGATTGGCGGTGAGGCCCAGTCGGCTGCAGGTGTAGACCGCGACGACCCGCTCGTCGCCGTCGTCCACCTGGACGGTTGACGAGGCGATGGGTGGGGCCGCACTTGCGGTCGACATCAGCTAAGACCTCGTAACTTTCTCGGAAATCGGGGCGATTGCACGCCCATCCGGATGCAGCTAACAGGATCCTAGCAGGTCTACCCAGCGGGGCACAGGTCGTATCCGATCTGTTTGTGCAGGTTGGGGCGGTCGGGGCGACGAGTTTCGATTCAATCGGTCCCACAATTTGATCATGACCGGTGAATTCAGCACACGCCAGTCGCTTGATAGGCGTAGCTCCCAGTTAATTCGATATTGCGTTCCTCGCTATCGGGGCTCGGAGGACGCGTGCAACAAATGATTCCCCTGCGCCCCGACCCGTTCGCTGACCTGCTGGTCAGCGACGGCCGCATTCGTCGAGCGGCGACGAAACTGCGTCACGACAACGCGGGCGCCATTTCTCCGGCGGTCCACAGTGAGTGCTCAAATTGCGTGTACCGGATTCCCATTATTGGGAATTGTGATCGGCGGACGACGGCCGTGCGGGGCCCGTCGGTATGCGGGGCGGCACCGGCGACATGCCCCTGAAACCAAAGAATCGGGCCGTTGCCGACCCGATTCGTGTGGTGCGCCGTCAGGGTTTCGAACCCCGGACCCGCTGATTAAGAGTCAGCTGCTCTACCAACTGAGCTAACGGCGCGCGTGGAAGACGATAACAGCCCCGGGGCGCAGGATGAAATCGGAATGGCCGACGAGCGTCGACCCGCTGCGACGATCACCCCCGTGTCGCCCGCCTCCCCTAGACTGCTGGCAGATCGGTGGGAATACCTCGTGAATCGTGTTGGAAGGTGTATGAGCATGTCGCAGGCCAAATCGGCGACCCGCCCGCGTCGGACGAGCAGCTGGCTGGTGGCCATGCTGATGGTTCCCGCGGTCGTTTTCGGCGTCAGCGCCTGCAACGGCACGCCTGCGCCTCCTCCGCAGCCCCAGACGATCGACGACAAGGGAACGCCGTTTGGCGATCTTTTGGTGCCCAAGCTCACCGCCTCGGTGAAGGACGGCGCGGTTGGTGTGACGGTCGACTCGCCCGTGACGGTCAGCGCGGAGGACGGCGTCCTCGGCTCGGTCACGATGACCAACGATGCCGGCTCCACCGTCTCGGGCCGGCTGAGCCCAGACGGCCTGCGGTGGATCACCACCGAGCCGCTCGGCTACAACAAGAAGTACACGTTGAGCGCGCAGTCGCTGGGGCTCGGCGGCGTGACGAGCCGGTCGATGACGTTCCAGACGCACTCGCCCGAAAACCTGACGCGGCCCTACCTGCTGCCCAATGACGGCGACGTCGTCGGCGTCGGTCAACCCATCGCCATCCGGTTCGACGAGAACGTGCCGAACCGTCTCGCCGCGGAGAAGGCCATCACGATCACGACCAATCCTCCGGTGGAGGGTGCGTTCTACTGGCTGAGCAACCGCGAGGTGCGGTGGCGTCCAGAGGCGTATTGGAAGCCGGGTACGGCAGTCGACGTGGCGGTGAACACCTACGGCGTGAATCTCGGCGACGGCCTGTTCGGTCAGGAGAACGTCGCGTCCCGTTTCACGATCGGCGACGAGGTGATCGCGACCGCGGACGACAACACCAAGACGCTGACGGTTCGCCGCAACGGCGAGGTCGTCAAGACCATGCCCATCTCGATGGGCAAGAGCAGCACCCCGACGGACAACGGGACGTACATCATCGGCGACCGGCTCTCGCACATGGTGATGGATTCCTCGACCTACGGCGTGCCGTCGAACTCCCCGAACGGCTACCGCACGGAGGTCGACTACGCCACGCAGATGTCCTACAGCGGGATCTACGTGCACGCCGCGCCGTGGTCGGTCGGCAGTCAGGGCTACAGCAACGTCAGCCACGGCTGTCTCAACGTCAGTACCAGCAACGCGAAGTGGTTCTACGAGAACACCAAGCGGGGTGACTTGGTCCTGGTCTCCAATACCGTTGGGAGCACGCTTCCTGGCACCGATGGCCTCGGCGACTGGAACGTGCCGTGGGAGCAGTGGAAGGCCGGCAACGCCAACGTCTAGGCGGGGACTCGGTTGTCGGTCGGCCGCTAAGTGAAGTCAGTCCTACGCGTTGACTTCACTTAGGCTAATAAGTGAAGTTAGTCTGGAGCTGTGACTTCACTTGTCGCAGTCGTCTACGAGGACGTTCGCTGGGAGCCGCAGGGGAGGCGGTTCGCAGGCGAAGTGCTGCCCAGGTACGGCACCTATCACCCGGCGGTGCCGGCAAGCATCGCCGACCTGGTACTGGACTTGCCGTCGCCGGTGGCTGCACACGCCGAGTCCGCCAGTCGCGAGATCGCCCGATTCGACTCCGAACTGGGCGGTGAGATCGCTCCGTTCGGCGCCGTGCTGCTGCGGTCGGAGTCAGCCGCGAGCTCCCAAATCGAGAACCTGACCGCGTCGGCTCGCGCCATCGCGGAGGCGGAGCTGCCCGGTGGCACGGCCAAGCGCAACGCGGAGTCGATCGTCGCCAACACCGCTGCGATGCAGGCTGCCCTTGCCCTGTCCGATCGCGTGGACGCCGATGCCATCCTGGCGATGCACCGTGCGTTGATGGTCAACGAGCCGCGGCACGCACCGGGTGAGTTTCGCACCGAGCCGGTGTGGATCGGCGGTGGTTCCACTCCCATCGGTGCGACGTTCGTCGGCCCCCGCCACGACCTGATTCCCGGTGCGATCGGTGACCTCGTCGCCTTCGCGCAGCGCACCGACGTTCCCGCGCTGGCGCAGATCGCGGTGGGTCATGCGCAGTTCGAGACCATCCACCCGTTCACCGACGGGAACGGCCGCACGGGCCGTGCCTTGGTACAAGCCTTACTTCGGAACAAGGGCTTGACGCGCCAGGTGACGGTGCCGGTCTCGGCGGGGCTGCTGGCCGACACCAGTGCTTATTTCGCCGCGTTGACCAGCTATCGCGACGGTGACGCCGCCCCGATCGTGCAGAGCTTCACGCAGGCCACCTTCGATGCCATCGCAAACGGGCGGCGGTTGATCGCCGACCTTCGAGAGATCCGCAACTCCTGGAACGACGCGATCACGGCGCGTTCGGATTCGGCGACGTGGAAGGTCGCCGACTTGTTGACCCGTCGTCCGGTCGTCAACGCGGCGCTGCTGGCTCGGGAGTTGGGCATCGAGTCCACCAACGCTCACCGCTACCTCAATCCGCTCACCGAGGCGGGAATCCTCGTCGCGAGCACCAGCGGGCCACGTAACCGGGTGTGGCGGTCACCCGAGGTGCTCGCCGCGCTCGACGCCTTCGCCGAACGCGCCGGGCGGAGGAGCTGATCACTAGAGTCGGTGCAATGGCGCAGCAGAGTAAACCAGGCTTCTCGGACAACGCGTTCGTCCGCACGGTCAACAAGGTCGCGGTGGCGACGATGAAGCTGCCGATCCTGGGCGGTCTGGTGCGCCGCGGGCTCGTCGAGATCCGCTACGTCGGGCGCAAGTCCGGCAAGACGTTCGAGATCCCGGTCAACTACCGCCGCTCCGGCGATTCGATCACCATCTGGGTCGGGATGCCCGACAAGAAGAGTTGGTGGCGCAACTTCCTCGGCGAGGGCGGCGCGATCACCTTGATCGGGCTCGACGGTCGCGATCGCACCGGCCACGCGGTGGCCACCCGAAACGACCGCGGTGCGGTGTCGGTGCGAGTCCAGCTGGACGGGTGATCAGCGCGGCTTTACCCAGCGCCACTGTCGGGTAGAGCACTCCTGTGCGTCGGGCAGCCGATCTCCTACCGCCGCAACCACTCCCGGCCACCACTGCTCGTCGTAGTCGTCCCCGGACAACCAGCCTCCCGGCGCCACCTTCGGCAGCCAACCGTCGATGTCGGCGAGCACGCTGTCGTATTCGTGGCGGGCGTCGAGGTGCACCCAGGCCAACGAGCCGTCGGCGAAGAGCGCGGCAGCCGCTGGCGACGGGCTGACCAAGAGGTGCACCCGGTCGGCGAAACCACACGCGATGACGTTGCGGTGCAACTGCCCGGCGAGGGTTCCGCCACCGTCGGCGACGGCGGCGGCATGGGAGTCCTTGTCCGCGGTGCCCTCACGCCCACTGCCTTGGCAATAGTCGACGCCGACCACGGTGAAGTCGCGTGTCGACTCACTGACCACCTCGGCGAGCGAACACAAGCTGCGGCCGAGGTAGGACCCCACCTCGACGAACGTGCTGCCGTCTGCGAAGGTCGTCACGGCCTCCTCCTGCAGGTCACGCCAGCCAAACCAGCCATGGATCTGCGACCAATGCATCACTGCACGTCCGCGCTGACCTGGCCGCGGTCGCTGACCGTGTCGGTCCAGCGGGTGCCGTCCCACCATCGCAGTTCGTGCCGCCCCGACGGGTCGGGATGCCAGGCGCCAGCGGGCGGTCGGGCGATGACGCCGAACAGCGTTTCGATGTTCTGGCGGTTCTTACCCCAGTCGACGAGGCCGAACTTCAGGGCCGACGACAGGGTGACCTCCACTCCCGTTGGCAGGGGTCGCAGGTGCGCGGTGAGGTTTTCGCCCCACGTCGCCAAGCCCATGCTCGTGGACATCTGGATCACCCCGGCAGCCGGGTCGGCGAGTGTCACGGTCATTCCGCTGGACGCGGCGGCATGGCAGACGGCGTGGAACACGCCGTCGTAGACACCGGGAACGAGGCGGGTTTCGGAGGTGGAGGCGGGCACCGGAGCATTATCGCGGGGCGTCGGCGACGCCTGCTCGGCGATGCCGTGATCGCCGAGCAGCGACGCAATCACAACCGAATGAGATCGGCAGCCTTCTCGGCGATCGCGTACACCGTGGCGTTGGTGTTGGCCGAGACGGGTGAGGGCATGATCGAGGCATCGGCCACGCGCAGGCCGTCCACGCCACGCACCCGCAGGTCGAGATCCACCACGGCCATCTCGTCGGTGCCGACCCGGCAGGTGCCGGCGTAGTGGAAGTACACCAACAGGCTGCGCCCGAGGTAGTCATGCACCGACGACCTGTCCTGGACCCCCGACCCGGGCTGGATCTCTCCAGCGCGCCATCCGGACATGGCCGCCGATTCGCCGATCTCCCTGGCGATTTCGAGACCAGCTTCCATGACGGCCACGTCCCGCTCGTCGCCGAGATAGTTCGGGTCGACCAACGGTGCCACGGCAATGGAGGCGTCGGCGAGGCGAACCCGACCGCGACTGAACGGCGTGATGGCGGAAAACGCGACGGCGTAACCGTGTTCGGGCCCCGGAAGTGTGGACGCCCGCATCGGCGCGGCTATCACCAAGATCTGGAGATTGGGTCCGGCGTCGGCATGAACCGTCTCCACCAGACCAACGGCTTGACCCATCGGGTTGTGCGGGTTGTGCGGCAATTCTGCTGCCGACTCGTACAGCACGGTCGACATGGGGTGGTCGTGGAGATTCTCTCCGACTCCAGGAAGGTCGACGACCACGTCCACCCCCACCTCTCGCAGATGCTGCGCCGGCCCAATGCCCGATGCCAGAAGCAAGTGCGCCGTTCCGATCGCGCCAGCGGTGAGAATCACCTCGCGCGCGGCCCGGAGCCGTTCGGTCTTCTCGCCGTGGCGGTACTCGATGCCGGTGGCAACCCCGTCGGTCACCACCACGCGCTGTGCGACGGCATCGGTGACGACCCGCAGATTGGGCCTGCTGAGCGTCGCCTCGCCGAGATAGGCATCGGCTGCGCTCTGGCGGTAGCCGTCCTTGATGTTGCTGTCGGCCAACCCGAAACCGGTCTCGAATCCGCTGCTGATGTCTCGGGCAGCTTCGTATCCCAGGTCGGCGGCGGCGTCGAGGGCAGCGACCACGACGGGGCTCGGCTCCGCAGTTGGTCCGACCGTCAGCGGACCGGCGGTGCCGCGGAGCCGCGAGTCGCGGCCCTGTGTCGTCTCGGATTTCTTGAAGAAGGGCAGCAAATCGTCGAATCCCCATCCCTTCGCACCCTGGTCGACCCAGGCGTCGTAGCTGGCGCGGTGTCCGCGAACGAAGGTGAGCCCGTTCGTGCTCGACGATCCGCCGAGCGTCCGCCCCCGCGGTGCCGGTACCGAAGTTTGGGAGAACGACTGAACGACCGTGCTGTCGCCCCAATTGGCTTGCGACGCCATGAGTTCAGGCCACCGAAACGGGACGGCCATGGCGGGGAGTTTCTCCGACGACCCGGCCTCGATCAGCAGGACGCGGGTATGTGGGTCCTCGCTGAGCCTGGAGGCGAGGACACTGCCAGCAGTTCCCGCGCCGACAACGATGTAATCGACTGTGACCCAAAGGTCGTCGTTGGGGTCGGTGATTGCTGTCGAGCTTGCGTTTGACTGTTTCATGGTCCCCATGGTGCGGGACGTGCCGTGGTCGAAGTGTTCAGTTTGTGGACAGTCGGTGTGGCGGTGCTCACCTTCGAAGACGAATCGCCGATGTGTGTCAGATATCAAGCGCGAGAATTGATTTCATTCTCGCTTTCACTCGCTCAGGCCAAAGGTCTGCATCCGCTTGTACAAGGTCGTGCGGCTGATGCCGAGGCTGCGCGCCGCCGCCAACTTGTTGCCACCGCTCCTGGCCAGCGCCTCTTCCATGGTGGCGCGCAACGCCGTGTCGACGGCACCGAGCAGAGGACCGGCAGCGCGGTCCTTCAGGCGAACCAAGTCGACGTCGGAAATGTCGCCCGCGGAGCGACGTCGGGCGGCGGCCGTCACCTCGGCCCGCAATTCTGAGTCGTTCCCTGGCCAGTCATGAGCCAGCAGGGTGCGGAGTGCAGCCGGAGTGAATCGAGCGGGAGATGCCAGTGTGGTCAGCATTGCGTCGACCAGTGCGGGGATCTCGTGTTTGCGCAGCCGCAGCGGGAGCAAGGCTAGCCGCACCTGCGACGAGTCGACCAACGCGGAGACGTCCGGCGACAACAGATGCACCGGGTCACTCGACAACGCAAACCACGTCGACGTGCGGTCCAGCGCGGTGCGGGCTGCCCGTGCAACCTGAGGGGACAGCAGGTGGGCGTTGTCGATCACCACGGGGCGTTCCGCATGCTCCAGTGCGTCGACGAGGCGTTGCAACCAAGCACTTTCCGGTTCGTGAAGCCGATCAAGACCGTCGAACAGGACGGGATCTGCATCGGCAGTCAACTGCCTGAGAGCAGTGGAACGCCCCGTCCCGCGCTCGCCGACGACGGACAGGGATCGTCGATGTGCCCGCGCGTCGGCGATCTGGGTGGCCACGCGCTCGGCTCGCGAGCGGGACCTGACGGGGGAGCCGGACTTAGCCGACGGACCGGAGGCTTGAAGCCAGTCGATCTCGAACACGATGCCGGCGCCGGGCATCGCGCGCGTCAGGCGCAGGTTGACCCGGGCGCCGGAACTCAAGGTGTGCGACGTCACCGACGTTTCCGCGGTGATCGTGCCGAGCGCCGCGTAGTCCGCCGGCTCCAGTAACGCCGTGGCGGCAGAGTTCGCCAAGATGAGGTCTCCGGCGATTCCGACCAGCGGCGCACCTCGGCGGCGCACCGAAATGCGTTGGTATTTCTCGATGAGTGTCTGTTGGTCTCTCGGTGACTGTTGGAGCAGTTGAGCTTCGATGTCGCGGGCGGCGTGCTCGACCATCGGGTGGAGAAGCGCATTGCCGTCGTCGACGAAGAAGGTCAGATCCAAGACGCCTTCCAAGCGGTGGGTCAACGGATGAATGATGGGGTAGCCGTAGCAGCTGAACTTCTTCATCGGTACCAGATAGTGCTCCTCCCCGGTGACGGTCAGGGGCGCTCGGAGTTCGTGGACCGTGGCTACCGAGTTGGTCCCAGAAGACTCTTCGGAGAACAGGTTTCCCAATACTGCACCGTTCTCGCCAACCGCGTCGCGGATGGACGTGGTGCCGGCGCGTAGGTCGACCAGACGGACGTCGCGGTCGGCGAGGATGATGCAGACGTTGGTTCCCGTGAGGATCGACGCCATCCGGTCGAGAACGGGTGCAGCTGCCGTCAACAGTCGGCTGGTCGGCTTGACCGGGGACACCGCGGCGTTCGGCCGAAGGAGGGGATCGAGCCCCGCCAGCTCCGCGCGGCGCCATGCCACGGCAATGGCGTCTGAGGTCGTCATGGGGAAGGGGTCGACGGCACGGGAGCCTCTTAGTCGTTGGTGGCGGTCCGAAGACTCGCGATCGGGAGCTCACAGGTCGATCGGTTGTGCCAGACGGCAGAGTTGTCCCAGGTGCTGTCGTAGATTGTCGCACGACATGCCGCGTTGCGGCACTGCTTGATACGAGGCCAGTTCTCGGCGTGCTGGCTCAGGAGGATCTCGGCGAAGATGGCGCTGGCGAGCCATCTCCAGCCATGGCCCGTCGGTGTCCAGAGGACGGCACCGGCATCTGTGGTCGCGAGGTGGACGTCGAGGGTTTGGTGGGTCGTCGAGAACCCGTGTCCGGCGAGCGCATCGTCGAGTGCGTCTCTGACGGATCCAAGTTCCTTCGCGTCGCCTTCCGTCATCGTCGGCGGCAGCACCGCGACGCCCCGCCGTGCACCCCATGCATGCACCGCGGGCCCGGCCCACGCGTTGGCGTGGTTGGCGTTGCCCAGCAGGTCGATCCCGGTCGTGGCGCCGGCCCTCGTATTCAGGAAATCCTGCACGAGGGCCAATCCGTCCGGAGCTGGTCGAACGCCGTAGCGTGCCGTTGCCGCCCATTCCGATTCGGGGGCGCTCGGGTACTGCAGCAGGGTGGACGGAAACGTGGCATTGGTCATGTCCTCACTGTGGGGTGTGCTGGCTGCCTGGCGTGTTCAGATTCTGGACACGATCCGTGACGGCAGTCACGGCTCGGCGACGTCGACGGCCGGGCTACGGTCGAGTGCATGGCCGAGCCCGACGGTTTCCATCCCGACTTCCCGAACGACGCCGTGCAGCACCCGCCGCGAAACCGGGTGCGCCACGTCAAGTCAACCGAACTCGACGCGACCACGGCGCAGACAGACGGCATGCAGCGCTTCGCGGCGCTGAGCGCGTCCACCGTCGGCAGCGAGAAGTTGTGGATGGGGGAGACGCTGGCGATGCCGGGCACGGTCTCGGCCAACCACCATCACGGCGACTCCGAGACCATGATCTTCATCCGCAGCGGACATCCCGAATTCGTGTTCCTGGAGGGTGAACACGAGGTTCGGGTTCGCACCAACCCCGGCGACTACGTCTTCGTCCCGCCGCATCTGCCGCACCGCGAGGAGAATCCGGACCCGACGACGCCGGCAGAACTGGTGATTGCGCGCAGCAGCCAGGAGGCGATCGTCGTGAACCTGCCGGCGTTGTACGCGCTCTAAGCCGCAAGTCCCCCGGAAAGCAGAAAGTCGGAGGGCGTAAAACGCCCTCCGACCTGCTGGGTGACTGACGGGACTCGAACCCGCGACAGCCAGGATCACAACCTGGTGCTCTACCAACTGAACTACAGCCACCATGTCCGCCTTGCCCGAAGGCTCCGCGGTGTTGTCGATCTTAGCCGGTCGGGGTGGCTGTGTCCGAATCGGTTGTCCGCGCGTCGTCGGTGGGGGGTCCGAGTTCGGCGGCAACGGCCGCAATGTCGCTGGTCGACGGCCCGGGGGCGGGGACGAAGGCGGTGCTGCGGTAGTACTTCAACTCGCGAATCGACTCGTGGATGTCGGCGAGCGCGCGGTGCGCGAGGCCCTTCTCCGGCTGTCCGAAGTAGATGCGCGGGTACCAGCGTCGGCACAGTTCCTTGATCGAGCTGACGTCGATCATGCGGTAGTGCAGGAAGTCGTCAAGGGCAGGCATGTCCCTGGCGATGAAGCCGCGGTCGGTGCCGATCGAATTACCCGCCAGCGGCGCGGTGTTGGGCTGCTTGACGTGCCCCCGGATGTAGTCCAGGACCATCTTCTCGGCTTCTGCCACGTCGATCGTGGACGCGCGGACCTCCTCGGTGAGCCCCGATTTGCGGTGCATCTTCGCCACCACCTCGACCATGCCGTCCAGCGCCTCGTCGTCGGCGTGGATGACCACGTCGAGGCCGTCGCCGAGGAGGTTGAGTTCACCGTCGGTCACCAACACCGCGATCTCGATGAGACGGTCGGCCTTGAGGTCGAGCCCCGTCATCTCGCAGTCAATCCACACCAGTTCGTCACGCACAGCGGTCAACAGTATTCGCACAGCCCGACGGCGGCTGCCCAGGCCTGTCCACAGCCCTCCCGATCGGTTCTCGGCCAGTAGTGTCGCCGCCATGAGCGACGACGCGACCGTCACCCCTGCGCAGCGCATCGCCGCTGGTTATGCCGTTGACGGGCCGGCCATGGAGTTCGGCTCCGTGGTCGTGGACGGTGTCGCAGACCCGGACGCGCGGGTGCGCATCCCGTTGTCGACCGTCAACCGGCACGGTCTGGTCGCGGGGGCGACGGGAACGGGCAAGACGAAGTCGCTGCAGCTCATGGCCGAGCAGCTTTCGGCGGCGGGGGTGCCGGTGGTGATGGCCGACGTCAAGGGCGACCTCTCGGGCTTGTGTCGGCCGGGTGTGCCGGGGGACAAGGTCACCCGGCGTGGCGTCGACACCGGCGACAGCTGGACTCCGACCGCGTTTCCGGTCGAGTTCCTGTCGTTGGGGTCATCGGGGGTCGGGGTTCCGGTCCGTGCCACCATCACCAGTTTCGGCCCGATTTTGTTGTCGAAGGTGTTGGGGCTCAACACAACTCAAGAGTCGACGCTCGGGTTGATCTTCCACTGGGCCGACCAGAAGGGCTTGTCGCTACTCGACGTCAAGGACCTGCGTTCGGTGATCCAGTTCCTCACCAGCGACGAGGGCAAGCCCGAACTGAAGGCACTAGGCGCGGTGTCGACGACCACCGCCGGGGTCATCCTGCGCGCCTTGGTCAACCTGGAGGCCGATGGGGGCGACAGCTTCTTCGGCGAGCCCGAGCTGGAGCCCGACGATTTGATGCGCGTCGACGGCCAGGGGCGCGGCGTCATCACCCTGCTCGAGCTGGGCGCGCAGGCGGCCAGGCCGGTGATGTTCTCCACGTTCCTGATGTGGGTGCTCGCCGATCTGTTCACCTCGTTGCCGGAGGTCGGTGACGTCGAGAAGCCGAAGCTAGTGTTTTTCTTCGACGAGGCGCATCTGTTGTTCGACGACGCGTCCAAGGCGTTCCTCGCGCAGGTCGAGCAGACCGTGAAGCTCATCCGTTCCAAGGGAGTCGGGGTGTTCTTCTGCACCCAGCTGCCGACCGACGTGCCCACCGACGTGTTGTCTCAGCTCGGCGCCCGCGTGCAGCACGCGCTGCGCGCGTTCACCCCCGACGACCAGAAGGCGTTGTCGAAGACGGTGCGTACCTACCCGAAGACGGACGTCTACGACCTCGAGGAGGCGTTGACGTCGCTGGGAACGGGGGAGGCGATCGTCACCGTGCTGTCCGAGAACGGTGCGCCGACCCCGGTGGCGTGGACCAGGATGCGGGCGCCGCGCTCGTTGATGGACACCATCGGTCCCGACGCCATCAGTGCCGCGGCCAAGGCGTCGCCGCTGCAGGCCGAGTACGGGCAGACCGTCGACCGTGAGTCTGCCTACGAGCGGCTCAACGCCAAGCTGGCTCCACCCGAAACGCCTCAGCCGCTACCACCACCGCTTCCACCGCCCCTCGACGGCGGGCTGGGGTGGGAACCGGGCCCGATCGGCTCACCCCCGCCGGAGGGCCCGAGCTTCGTCGACGAAGTGATCCACAGCTCCGCGTTCAAGAGCTTCATCCGGTCCGCGGCCACGGTCGCCGGGCGGGAGATCACCCGCAGCGTGTTCGGTACCGGCACCCGCAGGCGCCGGCGTCGCTGAGCGAGTTACTCGCCGCCGAGCTTCTTGTAGACCGCGCCGACGATCGGCGTGACGATGGACCGCGGGGCGTAGCCGCTGGCCACCGACATCGCCTTGGACGTCACCCCGGGGACGACTCGCATCTTGTTGCGCTCCAGCCCGTCGAGGGACAGCTTCGCGGTGTGCTCGGTGGAGATCCAGAGGAAGTCGGGGATCAGCTTCTCGACGAGGGACTGCTCGTCGGGATTCGGCAGTTCGGTGCGCACCGGCCCCGGTGCCAGCACGGTGACGTGGATGCCGAGGGACTTCACCTCGCCGCGCAGCGATTCGCTGAACGTGTTGACGAACGCCTTGGACGCCGCGTAGGTCGCGTTGTTCGGGATCGGTGAGTTGCCCGCCGCGGAACCGGAGATGAGGATGCCGCCGGCGCGGCGCTCGACCATGCCGGGCAGGACGGCGAGCACCAGATCGTGGACGCCGAGGACGTTGAGTTGGACCTGGGCCTTCTCGCCGTCGACGTCCAGGTTGGCGACGGGGCCGAAGGTCGCCGTGCCGGCGTTCGCGCACAGGATGGAGACGTTGCGCTGTGCGAGTTCGGCGCAGAACTCGGCGCGCGCCGCGGGGTCGACCAGGTCGACGGGCCGGACCTCGACGGTGACGCCGTAGCGCTCGGTCAACGTGGTCGCGAGCGCGGTGAGCACGTCGCCGCGGCGGGCGGTGATGATCAGGTGGTGTCCTCGGGCGGCGAGCTCGGTGGCCAGAGCCTCACCGATGTTCTGCGAGGCGCCGGTGACGACGGCGCGCGCGTCGGGACTGGGAGCAGGTACGGACATGGGCCCAATCGTAGGTACCAATAGAGTGCGTTCATGACCAACCCCGCGGGTACTCGAACCGCGGGGCGGTTCCCCGTCGTCGCGTGGGCGTTGTGGGACTGCGGCGCAACCGGAGTCAACGCGATCGTCATCACGTTCGTCTTCTCGGTGTACCTCACCGGTGAGGTCGGAGCCGGCCTGCCGGGCAGCACGACGCCGACGGCGTGGCTCGGGTGGGCGTTGTTCGCCGCCGGGCTGGCGGTCGCCACGCTCGCCCCGGTCACGGGGATCTGGGTCGACGCCGCTCATCGCAGGCGGACCGTGCTGGCGGTTCTGACCGGCGTCGTGATCGTGCTGACGGCGTCGATGAGTCAGATTCGTCCCGACTACCACTACCTCTGGCTGGGCTTGGTGCTGCTGGCGCTGACGGCGGCGTGCAGTGATCTCGCGACGGTGCCCTACAACGCGATGCTGCGGGAGCTGTCGACGCCGGACACGTCGGGCCGGGTGTCCGGATTTGGCGCGGCGTCAGGGTATTTCGGCAGCGTCCTGCTGTTGCTGGTGGCGTACTTCGGTTTCATGGGCGGCGGTGACGGCGACACCCGCGGACTGTTCGGGGTGTCGACGCACGACGGGTGGCCTGCGCGGTTGGTGGTGCTGGTCGCGGCGGGCTGGTTCGCCCTGTTCGCGCTGCCGTTGTTGGTCGGCACCCGCACCAGGACACCGGTGCTCGAGGCCCCGACCTCCTCGCCGGGGTTGCTCTGGGCCTACCGGAAACTGTGGGCCGACCTGAAGGACCAGTGGGACAGGGACCGCAACGTCGTGTACTACCTCGCGGCGAGCGCGGTCTTCCGCGACGGCTTGACCGGCATCTTCACCTTTGGTGCCGTGCTGGGTGTCTCGGCGTACGGGGTCTCGGGCGCCGACGTGGTGCTCTTCGGCATGTGCGCGCTGGTCGTCGCGGCGACAGGTGCGGTGTTGGGCGGTCTGCTCGACGACCGCATCGGGTCCAAGCCGATCATCGTCGGATCGCTCGTCGCGATGATCGTGGTCGCCCTGGTGATGATGACGCTGCACGGGCCTTCGGCGTTCTGGGTGTGCGGGTTGCTGCTGTGCCTCTTCATCGGGCCCGTCCAGTCCTCTGCGCGGACGACGATGCTGCGAATGTCGGTCGAGGGCAAGGAAGGTGCGGCGTTCGGGCTGTACACCACGACGGGGCGGGCGGCGACGTTCCTGGCCCCGATCCTCTTCACCACGTTCATCACGGTGTTCGGCACCGACCGCGCCGGGATGGGCGGGCTGGTCACCGTCTTGGCGATGGGGCTGGTGGCGATTCTCTTCGTCCGCGTGCCGCGGGTCACCGCCTGACGAGAGCGGCTAACGGGAGCCCAGCGCCGTACACAACGTCAGGCCGGTCCCGGTGTTCTGCTGGGTCTCGGTGCCGTCGATGGTGATGGAGCAGGTGAGTTTCCGGCCGACGTTGACGATGCTGACGCTGGCGGAACTGTTGGCCGCTCCGGCCAGCTGAACTTCCTTCTGCCACGGCAGCATGACGTTGAACTCGGTCTGCAGCACTCCGCCGCTGTCGAGGTACAGGATGCTGATGGCCCGGCCCTGGCCTGCGACCGAGTAGACGACGGTGTGGGTGTCGTTCGAGTTGTTCGGCGTGGTCGGCGGGACCACGCGTGGCGTCGTCGGCGTGGTGGTCGGGGTTTGGCTGGTAGTGGGCGTCGGTGTGGTCGTCGACGGTCTGGTCGCGGTCGGTTGGATGGGTGTCTGGGGCGGCGCGACGAGGGTGTCCTGGTGCGAGCTGTCGACGATGACGAGGCCGATCACCATTCCGAGGACGACGAACAGCACGATTCCCGCCAGGGCCCACAACCATCGCCGAGGGTTGGGTCCGTCCGGCTTGGGCGGCTCGGGTGGCACCCCGCCGGGGGGCCCGTATTGCCCGGTCGCGTAGGCGTCGTTCCCGTACGGCGAGTACGCGGGCAGCTGCTCGGTGGGCCGGTGCTTGTCGTAAGCCGTCCCACCGGAAGTTTGGTACGGCGGCTGCTGGCCGTACGTCGAACCGGGAATGGCGGGGTAGTTGTAGGTGCCGGGATGTTCTTGGTCCCGCCCGTCGCGGCGCGATGGATCCGTCATCTCCACCTCATGCCTGCAGGGTACCTGCGCTGGCGGCGGGGCCTCGTTGGCCAGGGCGCGGGGTTTACCGCAATTGTCGGACGGGTAAACCGGTCGCGACGCCGCACGGGCGGTCAGCGACATGGAGGTTCACATGCGAGGCAGCGGAATCATCGGCACGATCCTTCTCGTGTGGCTGCTGATCGGCGTGTTCGCCGCCTATCAGCGCGACTACTTCAAGGCTACTGAAACCAGTTGTGCCACAGCAGGAACGATTGCCTTGACGGTGGTCGCGGGGCCGCTGAACTACGCGGGGGCCAATCCGAAGGTGGCCGATTGCAACGTCAACGTCCCGCAGCCCAGCCAGTAGGGCTCAGCCACTAAGGAGTCAGGAGTAGCCATGATCGCCATCGGTGTCATTCTCGTGGTCCTCGGCCTGTTCTTCGGCATGCCGGTGTTGACCTATGTCGGCGTCGTCGCCCTGGTCATCGGCGCGGTGTTCTGGCTGCTCGGCGCGCTGGGCCATGCGGTCGGCGGCAGGCGCGTCTGGTATTAGCGACGACGCGTGAGCGCGGCCAGGGTCATGGCCCGCAGGATCGCCCGTGACGAGTCGCGGACCGTGCCCGGCCGGACGCTGTGTGGGGTCGAGTTGAGGAGCCCGAACGCGGCGTGCGCCATCAGTCGGGCGTCGTCTTCGTCCAGGTCGTCGTCGAGTGAGCGGAGAACGTCGACCCATATTTCGACGTACTGCCGCTGTGCGCGGCGCACCTGGCGCATCGCCGCCACAGGTAGCTGCGCCAAGTCGCGATCCTGAATTCGGATCAGGTCGGGCTCGGTGAAGACGAAGTCGAGGTGGAAGTCGACCAATCCGTCGAGCGCGTCGGTGGGTTCGACATCGGCGACGACGTCGGTGGCACCGGCGAGCAGGCGGGTGCTGATGCCGACGAGGAGTTCGACGAGTAGCGCTTCCTTGTTGGGGAAGTGCCGGTAGATTGCGGGTCCCGACACCCCGGCCGCGGCGCCGATGTCCTCGAGGCGGACGCCGAGGAAGCCGTGTTCGGCGATGAGCCGCTCCGCGGCGGCGATCAATTGAGATCGGCGGTCGGATTTGGCCTGACTGCGCTGCGTCGTCGACGTCTTCGCCGTAGCCACCGTTCCCCCTTGCCGTTTGCGCTTCTCAGTTAATGATCACTAACGTAGCATCAGTTAGTGACGGTTAACCAAAACGGACGGACTGGCCATTGCCCACGCAGACGACCCATCGTGACCAGCATCTGACGTTGGTGGCGGAACTGCGCGAGAAGCTCGCGACCGCCGCACTCGGCGGTTCGGAACGCTCCCGGGAACGCCACGTAAGCAGGGGCAAGCTGCTGCCACGCGACCGAGTGTTCTCCTTGCTCGACGCCGGCAGCCCGTTCATGGAACTTGCGCCGCTGGCCGCCGACGGGATGTACGACGACGAATGTCCCGGGGCGGGGATGATCGCGGGCATCGGCCGAGTGTCGGGCCGGGAATGCATGATCGTGGCCAACGACGCGACGGTCAAGGGCGGCACCTACTACCCGATCACCGTCAAGAAACACCTTCGCGCACAAGAGATTGCGGCGCAGAACCGGCTGCCATGCCTCTATCTCGTCGACTCCGGTGGCGCCTTCCTCCCGCGCCAGGACGAGGTGTTCCCCGACCGCGAGCACTTCGGCCGCATCTTCTTCAACCAGGCCAACATGAGCGCCCAAGGCATCCCGCAGATCGCGGCGGTGCTCGGCTCGTGCACGGCGGGCGGCGCCTACGTCCCCGCCATGAGCGACGAGGCCGTCATCGTCCGCAACCAGGGCACGATCTTCCTCGGTGGCCCACCGTTGGTGAAGGCCGCCACTGGCGAGGTGGTCACCGCCGAAGAGCTCGGGGGAGGAGACCTTCACTCCAAGGTCTCCGGTGTGACCGACCACTTGGCGAACGACGATCGCGACGCGCTGCGGATCGTGCGCCGCATCGTGGACACGTTGGGTTCGCGCACGCCGACGCCATGGGAGGTCGCACCGACCGTCGACGCCGTCGCCGACCAGACCGAGTTGTACGACGTGGTGCCCACCGACCCCCGCATGCCCTACGACGTCCACGAGGTGGTCACCCGCCTCGTCGACGGTGGTGACTTCGCCGAGTTCAAGGCCGAGTACGGCACGACGCTGGTCACCGGCTTCGCCCGCATCCACGGCCACCCCGTGGGCATCGTCGCCAACAACGGCGTGCTGTTCGGTGAATCCGCGGTCAAGGGAGCACATTTCATCGAGCTGTGCGACAAGCGGTCCGTACCGCTGCTGTTCCTGCAGAACATCGCCGGCTTCATGGTGGGCCGCGACTACGAGGCGGGCGGCATCGCCAAGCACGGCGCCAAGATGGTGACGGCCGTCGCCTGCGCGCGGGTGCCCAAGCTCACCGTCGTGATCGGCGGTTCCTACGGCGCAGGGAACTACTCGATGTGTGGGCGGGCGTATTCGCCGCGCTTCCTGTGGATGTGGCCGAACGCGCGGATCTCGGTGATGGGCGGTGAGCAGGCCGCGTCGGTCCTGGCGACGGTGCGCGGTGACATGACGCCCGACGAGGAGGAGGCCTTCAAGGCGCCGATCCGCGAGCAGTACGAGCACCAGGGCAACCCGTACTACTCCACCGCGCGGTTATGGGACGACGGCGTGATCGATCCCGCCGACACCAGAACCGTTGTCGGGCTGGCGCTCTCGGTGGTTGCTCAGGCGCCGCTGGAACCGGTCTCCTACGGCGTATTCAGGATGTGACGGAATGACCATCGACAGCTTTAGCGACTTGGGCGAGCGCAGCGACGGGATGTTCAGCACCGTCCTGGTCGCCAACCGCGGCGAGATCGCCGTGCGCGTCATTCGCACCTTGCGGGCCATGGGAATTCGTTCCGTGGCCGTATACAGCGACGCCGACGCCGAGGCGCGGCACGTCGCCGAGGCCGACGTCGCGGTTCGCCTCGGCCCGGCACCTGCCCGGCAGAGCTATCTCGACATCGCGGCGGTGGTGAGGGCCGCTCAGCGCACCGGCGCCCAAGCCGTCCACCCCGGGTACGGATTCCTCTCGGAGAACGCCGAATTCGCCGCCGCACTCGGGGCGGCGGGCATCGCGTTCATCGGGCCGCCGGTCGGCGCGATCCAGACCATGGGCGACAAGATCGCCGCGAAGGCGGCGGTGTCGAAGTTCGGCGTTCCGGTCGTGCCCGGCATCTCGCGACCCGGGCTGACCGACGAGGATCTGATCGCCGGTGCCGGCGACGTCGGATTCCCCGTCTTGGTCAAGCCGTCCGCGGGCGGTGGAGGCAAGGGCATGCGGGTGGTGCACGACGCGTCCGAATTGCCCGCCGCGCTGGTGTCCGCGCGGCGTGAGGCGGCGTCGGCGTTCGGTGACGACACCCTGTTCCTCGAGCGATTCGTGTTGAACCCCAGGCACATCGAGGTGCAGATAGTCGCCGACGGTGAAGGCAACGTCGTGCACTTCGGGGAGCGCGAGTGCAGCCTGCAACGGCGTCACCAGAAGGTGATCGAGGAGGCGCCGTCACCGCTGCTGGACGCGGCGACCAGGGCTCGCATCGGTGCGGCGGCGTGCGACACCGCCCGCAGCGTCGACTATTCGGGTGCGGGCACCGTCGAGTTCATCGTCTCCGCCGACCGGCCCGACGAGTTCTTCTTCATGGAGATGAACACCCGGCTACAGGTCGAGCACCCCGTCACCGAGCTCGTCACGGGTGTCGACCTCGTCGAGCTGCAGGTGCGCATCGCCGCGGGCGGCACGCTGCCGCTCGGTCAGGACGACGTGGTCATGACGGGGCATGCCGTCGAGGCCCGCGTGTACGCCGAGGACCCGGCCCGCGACTTCCTGCCGACCGGCGGCACGGTGCTCGACGTCCTCGAATCGTCCTCCGCGCGGATCGATTCGGGCATCCGGGCCGGGACGGTCGTCGGCAGCGACTACGACCCGATGCTCGCGAAGGTCATCGCCTACGCCGAGGACCGTCCCGCCGCGCTCGCCGCATTGGACAAGGCGCTGGCCGAAACGGCGGTGCTCGGTGTGACCACCAACGTGGACTTCCTGCGCTTCCTGCTCGCGGACCCGGACGTGGCAGCCGGCCGGCTCGACACCGGTCTGCTCGACCGGCGGACACCCGACTACGTCGGCGTCGGGGCCACCGACGACGAGTTCGTCGCGGCCGCGGCCTACCGCTGGCTGTCCCGCTGGCCGGCCACACCGGGCGACCTGTGGGCGGTCCCGTCGGGTTGGCGCACCGGTGTCCATGCGCCGACGACGATCCGACTGCGGGCGGGCGGGCGCACCGAGCACGTACACGTCTGCGGCACTCCGCAGCGGGCGACGGCCCGGATCGAGGACGGCGAGAGTCGTTCGTTGGCAGCAAGTCTCGACGGTCGCGTGCTCACCGTCACCCTGGACGGGTTGCGCTCGCAGTACGTGGTCGCGGCCGCGGACGGCGTGATCTGGCTGGCCGGCGGCGGGCGCACGGTTGCGGTCGAGGAGGTGCGCGAGGCGCCGGTGCGGGCCGACGCCGCACACGCGGGCGACGCCGAACTCGTCAGTCCCATGCCGGGATCGGTGGTCGCGGTGGGAGTCGAGGACGGTGCGGCGGTCGCCGCCGGCGACGTCGTCGTCACCGTCGAGGCCATGAAGATGGAACACGCGCTGTCGGCACCCGTCGACGGCGTGGTCGAACTACTCGTCGCCGTGGGCGACCAAGTCAAGGTGGGCCAGCCGATGGCCCGAATCGTCGCCGGCGGCGCCGGCAATGTCACGGATGTATCGATCGAGGAGACGAATTCATGAGCGACTTTCTGTCCACGGGCACGCTTCCCGACCACTACGAGCAGCTCGCCAAGACGGTCCGCGACTTCGCGCGCACCGTCGTCGCCCCGGTGTCGGCGAAGCACGACAAGGAGCACTCGTTCCCCTACGAGGTCGTCGCGGGCATGGCCGACATGGGCCTGTTCGGGCTGCCGTTCCCCGAGGAGTACGGCGGCATGGGCGGCGACTACTTCGCCTTGTGTCTGGCACTGGAGGAACTCGGCAAGGTCGACCAGAGCGTCGCGATCACGCTCGAGGCCGGGGTGTCGCTTGGCGCGATGCCGGTGTACCGCTTCGGAAACGACGCACAAAAGCAGGAATGGTTGCCGCTGTTGGCATCCGGCAAGGCGCTCGGTGCGTTCGGCCTGACCGAGGCGGGCGGTGGCACCGATGCGGGGGCCACCAAGACCACCGCGAAGCTGGACGACGGCCACTGGGTGATCAACGGCTCCAAGCAGTTCATCACCAACTCGGGCACCGACATCACCAAGCTGGTAACGGTCACCGCGGTCACCGGCGACGTCGACGGCCGCAAGCAGATCTCGTCGATCCTGGTGCCGGTGCCGACCGAGGGCTTCACCGCCGAGCCCGCCTACGACAAGGTCGGCTGGAACGCCTCCGACACCCACCCGCTGAGCTTCGACGACGTCCGCGTTCCGCAGGAGAACCTGCTGGGGGAGCAGGGCCGCGGGTACGCGAACTTCCTGCGCATCCTCGACGAGGGCCGCATCGCGATCGCCGCGCTGTCGGTGGGCGTCGCCCAGGGCTGCGTCGACGAATGCGTCAAGTACGCCAAGGAGCGGCAGGCGTTCGGCGCCGCGATCGGCACCTACCAGGCCATCGCGTTCAAGATCGCGCGGATGGAGGTGCGCGCACACGTGGCCCGCACCGCCTACTACGACGCGGCCGCACTCATGTTGTCCGGCAAGCCCTTCAAGAAGGCCGCCGCGGTGGCCAAGCTCGTCGCCAGCGAGGCCGCGATGGACAACGCGCGCGACGCCACCCAGGTTTTCGGCGGCTACGGCTTCATGAACGAGTACCCGGTCGCGCGGCACTACCGGGACAGCAAGATCCTCGAGATCGGCGAGGGCACGACCGAGGTGCAGCTGATGCTGATCGCCCGCGAGGCGGGCCTGTGAGCGACAAGCGCGTCGTCGTCCAGCGCGGGCTGTGGTTCGAGGAGTTCGAACCCGGCGTGCTCTACCAGCACCGCCCCGGGCGCACCATCACCGAGGCCGACAACGTCTTCTTCACCACGCTGACCATGAACACCCAGGCGCTGCACCTCGACGCCGCGTTCGCCGATGCGCTGCCGCCGTTCAACCAGCGACTGGTCAACTCGATGTTCACGCTGTCGACGCTCGTCGGGCTCTCGGTCGCGCAGCTGACCCAGGGCACCATCGTCGGCAACCTGGGCTTCGGTGAGGTCGCCTTCCCGAAGCCGCTGTTCCACGGTGACACGCTCTACGCCGAGACCGAGGTGACCGACAAGCGCGAATCCAAGAGCCGGCCGGGGGAGGGCATCGTCACCTTCGCGCACACCGGCCGCAACCAGCACGGTGACGTGGTCGCCACGGCGTCGCGAAAGACCATGGTGCGCAAGCGTTCCGCCGAGGGATCCTGATGGTGTCGAGCACCAACGGGCCCGGGTGGCTGTTTTGTCCGGCGGACCGCCCGGAGCGCTTCGGGAAGGCCGCCGCCGCAGCGGACGTCGTGATCCTCGACCTGGAGGACGGGGTGGCGGCCACGGACCGCGAATCGGCACGCACGGCCCTGCTGGAGACCCCGCTGGATCCGGCCAGGACGGTGGTCCGCGTCAACCCCGTTGGTACGCCGGACCACGCCCTCGACATGGCGGCCCTGGCCGAGACCGACTACACCACGGTGATGCTCGCCAAGACCGAGACCGCCGATCAGGTGCGGTCGCTGGCGCCGCTGGACGTCGTCGTGCTCGTCGAGACTCCGCTGGGGGCGCTCGCGGTATCCGAAACGGCACGGGTCGACAACACCGTCGCCGTGATGTGGGGTGCCGAGGACCTCTTCGCCGTACTCGGTGGCACGTCGAACCGCCACGCCGACGGGAGCTACCGCGACGTCGCCACGCACGTTCGCTCCCAATGCCTTCTGGCCGCCAAGGCGTACGGCAAGATGGCGCTGGATTCGGTCTACCTCGACATCGGTGACCTCGACGGGTTGCGTGCCGAGACCGACGACGCCGTCGCCGTCGGGTTCGACGCGAAGGTGGCGATCCACCCGACGCAGGTCGCGGTGATCAGGGCTGGTTACACCCCGACCGACGACCAGGTGCGTTGGGCGCGAACGGTTTTGGACGTCGCCCGTTCGGAGCGCGGCGTCTTCCAGTTCGACGGTCAGATGGTGGACATGCCGGTGCTGCGGCGCGCTCGGCGCATCGTGGCGCTCGCGCCGAGAGACTGAACCGCTACTTGCGCTTCGCGGCGGCCAATCTCGCTGCGAACTCCGGTGATTCGATCGACGTCGCCTGCGGACCGATCTCGACGTCGACCGCGACGCGGTGCTGCTCGGAGTCGAGGAACCCCGGGTTCGCCGTCGCGCGCATCGACGCCTTGGTGGCGATGACGACGTCGCGAGGGGCGGCCGCAGGACCAGCGGCAAGCTCACGTGCCGCGGCCACGGGATCATCGGCCACCCGCAGTGCCAGGCCGTAGTCCACGGACGCCTGCGCGTCGAACCGCATGCCGAACAGCAGGGACGCGCGCGCCACCTGCGGCCCGACGGCGCGTTGAAGCATCCACGTCGCGCCACCACCGGGATGGATGCCGAGCTTCTGGAAACGTGGGTCGTACATGGCGGCTGGGCCCGAGATCCGGACGTCGGCGGCCAACGCCAGGTTCAGACCGGCACCCACCGCGGCGCCGTTGACCGCGGCGATGGTCGGCAACGAGCAATTCGCCACGGCGAGGAAGCCGTCGTAGATAACCCGAAGGCCGTCCTCGGCGGCGGCGCCCAACGCCGTCAGGTCCGCTCCCGCGCAGAACGCCTTGCCCGCTCCGGTCACGATCACCGCGTGAACGCCAGGGTCGGCTTCGGCGGCGTCGACCGCCGCCCGTAGGGCCGCGGAGATCTCGGCGGTGACCGCGTTGCGGCGGTCGGGGTCGTTGACGGTGATGAGCGCAACGCGGTTCTCGACCTGCGTCAGTACGAGATCGGACACGGGTCGACAGTAGTGGATCGGCGGTACGCCTGGTGGCATGCGTACGCTCGAGGTGAGCCGTCTCGCGCCGCCCGACGGTCCTTCTTCAATCGAAGGATGGCACTCGATGGCCCGAACCACTCGCACGTCGACGGCCGTGGCGTGACCGCGGCGCGTCGCACCGCGAGTCCGGTCCGCCTGATGCTGCGCGAGCAACTCGGGCAGCGGGTCGACGGCGCGTGGTGGCCACACTCCAATCGGCTGGCCACCGAGCTTCCCGAGTTGGTCGGTGTCCTGAGTGGGCGTCTCGGTGAGGTGGTCGACATCTCGGTCAACTGGTCGCTCTCGGAGAACCTGCCGGACTTGAATTCACGTCACTGGCAGAACAAGCACCAGCATCTGATGGCCATCACCGGTCGCGACGCGAGCGCCAATCTGCTGGTCATCCCCAGCCTGACGCCGGGGAGTTTGGCGGGACTACTGCTGCGCATCGCGGCGGGGTTGCCCCTGACCGAAGCGCATCAGGACACCCCGTTGTTTCGTACCGCGACCGAGATCGTCGACGCCGCACGGGGTAACGGCGCGCTGAAGGCGCCTGCCCCCGCGCCGAGGGAGCGCCGGCGGCGCGGCTAGTCGACGAGCGACAGTGCGTGTGCGCGGCGCAGCTTGCCCGACGGTGTCTTCGGGATGACGCCAGGCTGCAGTACGACGACGTTGCGAGGCCGGACGTCGACGTCGCCGAAGACCTCGTGGGCCACCTGACGCTCGATCCGGCGGACCTCGTCTGGCTTGTCGAAGTCGTTGGATTCGACTGCCACGGCGAAGGTTTCGCGTGACAAGCCCGCGTTGAGGCGCACTGCGACCGAGCAACCGGCGCGCACGCCGGCGACCCGCGTCGCGGCGCGTTCGATGTCGGTGGGGTAGATGTTCTTGCCCGCCATGATGATGACGTCCTTCACCCGGCCGCAGACGACGATGTCGCCGACCTCGGTGAGGTATCCCATGTCGCCGGTGTCGTACCAGCCGGCCTTGTCCTGGGCGCCGATGAACCCGGCCATCGTGATGTAGCCCTTGGTGACCGGCTTTCCGCGCACCTGGATCACCCCGACGGCACGCTCGCCGAGCATGTTGTCGTCCTCGTCGACGATGCGGACTTCGAGCCCGTCGATCGGCTTGCCCAACGCGACGAGGCGGCGGGTGTTGCCCTTGGTGGCGGGAACGGCGCGGTGCAGCACTGCCAGCAGGTCGGCGTCGATCTCGTCGACGACCATGCCGACACCACACTCGGTGAACGACACGGCCACCGTGGTCTCGGCCATGCCGTAGGCGGGCACGATCGCCTCGCGCCGCAGGCCGAAGGGGGCACCGGCTTCGCACAGGTCCTCGACGTCGACCGGGTCGACCTGCTCGGCTCCGGACAGCGCCCAGCGCAGCGACGACAGGTCGAACTGACCCTCTTCTGCCTGCCTGCGCAACCGCTTGGCGAACAGGTTGTAGGCGAAGTTGGGGGCCGCGGTCATGGTGCCCCGGTACTTGTCGATCAACTTGGCCCACAGCAGGATGTCGCCGAGGAAGTCCATCGGGGTGACCTTGACCAGCTCGGCGCCGAAGTACATCGGCACCGTCAGGAAGCCGGTCATGCCCATGTCGTGGAAGCAGGGCAGCCAGCTGACGATCACGTCGGTGTTGGTGTCGAAGTGGGCTCCGACGAACATCGCCTCGGCGTTGGCGACGACGTTGGCGTGCGAGATGCAGACCGCCTTGGGGAAGCCGGTGGATCCCGACGTCAGCTGCATCAGCGCGAGGTCGTCCTCGTGGGTCTCCACGGGGTCGATCGGCTCACTGGCCAGCAGTTCCTCGAAGGACAGCACGCGGATTCCACGCTCGGTCAAGACCGGTGCGGCGGGGGTGAACGGATCGGAGACGATGACGACCTTGGCCTCGATCATGCCGATCACGTCCATCGTCTCCAGCGCCCAACGCTGCAGGTCGGTGCGCGGGGTGGGCTGATGCAGCATGGTGAGGCTGGCGCCGCGCATCCAGATGCCCTGGGCGGCGGGGGCGATCTCGACCGGGGCGCCTGCCAGCACGGCCACGGCGTCGCCGTGTTCGATGCCTGCGGCGGCGAGGCCACCCGAGATGCGACGGGCCCGCTCGTACACCTCTTTCCAGGTGTGCCGAACCGGTGCGTGGGGGTCGCCGGTCGTCATGCCGTTGCGGCTGGTGTGCGCGTTGGCGAACATCGTCTCGGTGAATTTACTCACGAAAGTCCCTTTGGCTATGGCGCGTTGGCGGCGATGCTTCTTCGATCGTCGTGCAGTCGTCCCTCTGTCGAGCACCTTCAAGAGGTAGCGCGGGGACTAGGCGCCATTGCCGCAGGAGCGGCACGGGTTCGTCCATCATCGACCATTGCGGGCGCCGACGACGGGGAAAGCGTGAACTCCTGCGCGTCGGTTGGACGCACTGACTGTACAGACCGGAGCCCGGCGTGGGCCCCTGCCGCATCGATCGCAAGCCGATCGACGCGTCGCCGTCACCTGAATACGCCCATGACGGGTGGTCAGGGTGTTTTGCGGTAGTCGTCACATCAGGGCTGATTTCTGGTCGGTGGGGTCGGGCGACGTCATCGTCGCGAGCCCATGGTCGACGCCACGTCGTCGCGTGGTGCCACGCCGCGCCGCACGGTGATCAAAAAGTGATGGGGCGCAGAAGTTTGCCGCTACCGAGCCGAGGACGCGGGCTTCGTCGAGGTCCAGCCCGAGCTGATCAGGGCGGTGAGGTCGTCCACCCACGCCGCGTCCAGCGGGGCGTCGTGACGTACGAGGATGCGAAAGATGGCGCTGCCCACCACGACTTCGGCGAGCAGGGGCAGGTCGCCGGACGGGTCGGGCTGCTCGATCCTGGTCCGGAAGGTGGCCAGGCTGCCGGCGAATCGCGAGATCATCGCGCCGTGCACGTCCGGATCGGCCACGGTGTCGGCGATCAACGCCGGTAGTGCGATCCGGACTTCCGGTCGGTCGAACATGGTGCGCGTCGCCTCCACGAGCGCCCGGACGTCTCCCTCGGCGTCACCAGAGGCACTCGGCATGGCCATCACCTCGGCAGGCAGGATCGCTTCGTGGACGAGTTGGGCCTTGCCCGACCAGCGCCGGTAGATCGCGGCGGTGGTGGTGCCTGCCCTGGCCGCGATCGCCGACAGGGACAGTGCGGAGTAGCCCGTCTCGAGCAGCAGGTCGCGGGTGGCCTCGATGATCGCGGCGTCGATTCTGCCGTCGCGCGGCCGACCCGCGGACGACCGGACCGAGTCCTTGTCATCTTCGGGCCGATCTGTTCTCATGATTCCAATATAACCCGCATCGTATTGTTATTGGAGAGACGTGTTTCTGAGCCCGCTCGACGAGTACCCGATCCACCAGGCGGCGGTGCCCATCAGTGCGCCGGCCACCTCGGACCGCAACTTCTACGATCGCTCCTACTTCAACGTGCTCGAGCGCGACGGCCGCTTCATGATGCTGACCGGCATCGGCTACTACCCCCGGCTCGGCGTCAAGGACGCCTACGTACTCATCCGTCGCGGCGACACCCAGACCGCGGTGCGCTTCAGCGACGCGATCGACGACGACCGCATGCACCAAAACGTCAACGGCTACCGGCTCGACGTCGTCGAACCCCTGCAGGAACTGCACCTGACCGTCGCCGAGACCGAGGGGGTCGCGGTCGACCTGCGGTGGCGGGGCAGGTTCCCGGCCGCCCTCGAACACCCGCACCTCATGCACACCGATCGACGAGTCACCCTGCAGGCCTGCCGGTTTGCCCAACTCGGTACGTGGGAGGGGTGGATCGACGTCGACGGCGACCGTCTGCACGTCGACTCCGCCAACTCGGTGGGCAACCGCGACCGGTCCTGGGGCATCCGGCCCATCGGAGAGCCCGAACCGGCAGGCCGGCCCGACACCGCATTCGGCGGAATGTGGTGGCTCTACCTGCCGCTCGCCTTCGACGACTATCAGATCTTCCTGATCATCCAGGAGGATCCCGACGGTCACCGCAGCCTGTACGACTGCACCCGACGCTGGGCCGACGGTAGGGTCGAACAGCTCGACGGCGTGCGCGCGACCGTCCACTACGCGCCGGGCACCCGGATTCCCACCGGTGCGCACGTCGAGATGATGACGCGGTCCGGAGATCGCCTGAAGCTCGACGTCGAGTCGAAGCTGTTCGCGCCCATCGCCTTTGGCTCCGGTTACGGCGGGGACTCCTCCTGGGCTCACGGCACCTGGATGGGTGGGCCGTCCGCCGAGCGCGTCTCCTACGACCTGACCGATCCCGAGGTCATGGCGCGAGCTCCCTTCAGCCTGATCGACCACGTCGGCCGAGCGGTCTGCACCGAGCCGGACGGCAGCACGCGCGAGGGCGTCGGGCTCTTCGAGCACGCCGTCATCGGCCCGCATCACCCGTCGGGCTTCCACGACTGGACCGACGTCCTGGCCGGGGTCACGTCGTGAAGGTCATGACGGCGCTGTTTGGTCCGACCGACGTCGTCGAACGAGCGGCACTGCTGCGGGAGGCCGGCGCCTCCGGAGTGTTCACCTTCGAGGGTCCGCGCGAGGTCTTCACCCCGCTGGTGCTGGCGTCGACGGTCAAGGGCCTGGACCTGATGACCAATGTGGCGATCGCGTTGCCCCGCAATCCAATTCAGCTGGCTCACCAGGCCAACGACCTCCAGGAGATCTCCGAGGGACGCTTCATCCTCGGGCTCGGCACGCAGATCCGGGCGCAGATCGAGAAGCGCTACGGCGCCGAGTTCGACCACCCGGTGGACCGGATCAAGGAGATGGTGGGCGCGTTGCGGGCGATCTTCGCCACCTGGAACGACGGCGAGCGGCTCGACTTCCGCGGCGAGTACTTCCGGCACACCTTGATGACGCCGACCTTCAACCCCGGCCCCAACCCGTTTGGGCCGCCACCGATCTACCTTGGCGCACTGGGTCCCCGGATGACCCGTGCGACGGCGGAAGTGGCCGACGGCCTGCTGGTGATGCCGTTCGGTTCCAAGAAGTACCTGCACGAGAGGACCATGCCCGCCGTCCGAGAAGGGTTGGCGGCGGCGGGACGAGGTGCCGACGACCTCGCGGTGGTGCCCGAGATCATCGTGTCGGTCGGGGAGGACCACTCGTCGACGCGAATGCTGTTGGCGTTCTACGGTTCCACGCCCGCCTATCGGCCGGTGCTCGACGCCCACGGTTGGGGTGATCTGCAACCCGAACTCAACGCCATGTCCAAGCAGGGCCGGTGGCAGGAGATGTCCACGTTGATCGACGACGAGGTGCTCCACACCATCGCCGCCTGCGGCACCCCGGCCGAGGTGGCCGCGCACATCAGGGACCGCGTCGACGGCATCTCCGACCGCATCTGCCTGTATCAACCAGGGCCCATCGCCGTCGACGCGCTGGCCGAGATCATCGACGCGCTGGGCTGACGGATGCGCACCACCACCATCGAGTTCGACGACGTCGTCGACGACCGCTTCGGCGG
The DNA here is from genome assembly GCA_006864685.1 of Mycolicibacterium hodleri. GTDB lineage: Bacteria > Actinomycetota > Actinomycetes > Mycobacteriales > Mycobacteriaceae > Mycobacterium > Mycobacterium hodleri_B. Next base: position 132,887 of record VIFX01000002.1, read on the forward strand.
AAAGGCGTGGGGACTGGCCGAGCTGACGCGGCTAGGACATTCCGTTCCAACGGGTTTCGTCGTCGCCGGCGTCTCGCAGTCGCCCCTTCCCGACGAGGTGACGGAACGCTTCGCCCGAATGCAGGCGCCGGTGGCCGTCCGGTCCTCCGCCACAGGAGAGGACGGTGCCGAGCACTCGTTCGCCGGGCAGTACGACACCGTGCTCGGCGTCGTGACGCCCGAGGACTTCGCCGCCGCCGTCGGTCGGTGTGCCGTCTCGGTCGGGTCGGACCGCGCTACCGCCTACGGCGGTGCCGACCCCGTCGAGATGCACGTGGTCGTCCAACGGATGGTGGACGCCCGCGCGGCAGGGGTGGTGTTCACCGCGGACCCGACGACCGGTCGCCGCGATCTCCTGGTGATCGACGCCATCGCCGGGTTGGGGGAGGCGCTCGTCGACGGGTCGGCCGTCTCCGACCACCTCGTGCTGACCTCGGACGGCACCCAGGCGGTGCGCGACGTCGGGGAGATCCCCGTGCTGAGCGACGACGAGGTGGCCCAAATCCGTGCTGGCGCACTGCAGGCCGCGGCGCACTGGGGTCGACCGATGGATCTGGAATGGGCGGTCGACCAGGCTGGCCGGCTCTGGTGGCTGCAGGCCAGACCCGTCACCACCCTGCCCGGTGACCTCAACGAGATGGACACCCCGGTCACCGGCGCCACCGACGTCTACACCCGGTGCAACATCGGCGAGATGATGCCGGGCGCCTTCTGCCCCCTCACCGCGTCGGTCTCGGGGCACGCGATCGACTACGCGATGCAGATGACGCAGGTGGTGGCCCGGGCGCAGCCACGCTACGACACCCCGTGGCGCCAGGTCGGGTACTTCTACGGGCACATGTTCCTGAACATGACCGAGGGCACGGGCCTGAGTTCGGGCATCCTCGGCAACTCCCTCGAGCAGTTCTCCATGTCGATCTGCGGCCGGGTGGTCGACGAACTCGAGCCCAAGCCGCCAAAGCCGTTCGCCGACAAGCTGGTCAACACGGTCCGGCTCACCTCGCACGCGCTGTCCGCCGGTCCGGCGATCCGGCGGCTTGGCCAGCAGATCACCGCCTATCCCATCCCCACCGGCCGCGACGCCGAAGAGGTTCTGCGGCAACTGGAGTCGGGCGTCGAGCTGTACTGTCACGTCACCCTGGTCCACGTGCGGTCCTCGTCGCGCGCGGCGGTCGGCGCGAACGTCCTCGAGAGCTACCTCGTGCGCCAGGCGGTGAAGGACGGTCGCGACGAGAGCGAGGGCCAGGCCGAGGCCGCCCGGCTGATGGCCGGCGCTTCCGACGTGGAGAGCGCGCTGATGGTCGAGGAGCTGCACCAGGTGGTGCGGAAGGTCGCGGCCGACGACACCGCCGCCGGGTGGTTCCTGGCCGACGCCCCTGCGCAGGCCTTGACGCGGCTGCGGAGCGATCCCGGACCAGGCGGAGTTGCGTTGCGGGCGTTCCTCATTCGACACGGGCACCGTGGCTACCGCGAACTGTGCATGCGAGACCCCGCGTGGGCGCAGGACGCCGAGGGACTCGGGTCGATGATGCAGGCCATGGTGCAGTCGGCCCGCGACTCCACCGGGGAACAGCCCCCTCGACGACGCGTCGACGTCCCCGCCTCCCGGACCGTCCGGCTGCTCGCCCGCCTGGCGCAGGGCGGCGCGCGCGGACGCGAAGAGACCAAGTCGAAGATGGCCTTGATGGCGCACCGCCTCAAACTCGGATACCACCACCTGGGGGAGGTGCTGGCCGCCTCGGGGCGCCTGCCCGACGCCGACCTGGTCTTCTTCTTCGACCGCGCGGAGCTGCGCCGGATGGTTGGTGACGCCGACGTCGCCGAGCTCGTCCACCGGGCGCGGCAGCGCCGGGAGGCGCTGGCCTTCCAGCAGGCGTTGGAGTTCGACGACGTCTCCGTCGGACGGCCCGCCCCCATCCTGTCTCGAGCGCCGAGCACCATCACCGACGACGAGATCCTGGGGCGGCCCGCTAGTCGTGGCATCGCGGAAGGCGTTGTCCGGGTGGCGAAGTCGATTCAGGATGCGCGTGACGTGCAGCGCGGCGAGATCCTGGTCGCGCCCGTCACCGACGTGGGCTGGACGCCGTACTTCACCGTGATCGCCGCATTGGTCACCGACATCGGCAGCTCGGTGTCGCACGGCGCCGTCGTGGCGCGGGAGTACGGGTTGCCCTGCGTCGTCAACACCTTGGTGGCGCGCAGGTGCTCAAGACCGGCGACCGCGTCAGGGTGGACGGTGATCGCGGGTTGGTCACCCGATTGGAGTCGAGCTAGTCCCCGGAAACATCCGACGCGCGGGGCCGCCGAGGCGCAGTATGGCTCCATGGACATCTCTGCCTCTACCGCGCTCGTCACCGGCGCCAACCGTGGGCTCGGTCGACACTTCGCCGGCCAGTTGGTCGCCCGCGGCGCCAAGGTATACGCCGGGGCTCGCGACCCGGGATCGGTCGATCTCGAGGGTGTCATTCCCCTTGCCGTCGACGTCACCGACCCGGCGTCGGTCGCCGCGGCGGCGCAGGCAGCAGGCGACGTGACGCTGCTGATCAACAACGCCGGGATTGCGGCCAACGTGAACCTTCTGACCGGCGATCTCGACGGCGCTCATCGCGAGATGGCGACCAACTACTTCGGCACGCTGTCGATGGTGCGGGCCTTCGCCCCGCTGATCGAGGGCAACGGTGGTGGCGGCATTCTCAACGTGCTCTCCGTGCTGTCCTGGGTGAGCTACCCCGACATCAGTGGGTATTGCGCCTCGAAGTCGGCGGCGTGGTCGATGACCAACGCAGTGCGTCTCGAGCTGGCAAGTCGCGGGATCGTGGTGACCGGTTTGCACGTCGGCCTGATGGACACCGACATGGCCGAGGGACTCGACGGCCCGAGATCCGACCCCGCCGACGTCGCCGCCCAGGCACTCGACGCAGTCGCGGCCGGGGACTACGAAGTGCTCGCCGACGAGAACAGTCGCGGGGTGCGGGCAGGTTTCAGCGGCGGGGTGGCGAGCCTCTACCCGCAACTCGGGACCTGACCACCGCCTGATGGGGGTGCTCAGAACACCGGATGACCGGTTCGCCGATCTGCCGGGCTACCCATACCCGCCCAATTACGTGCAGGTGCAGACCAGAAAGCTCGACCCGCTCCGGATGCACTACGTGGACGCCGGCCCCAAGGACGGGCCCGTGGTCCTGCTGATGCACGGCCAACCGACGTGGTCCTACCTGTACCGCAAGGTGATCCCGGTACTGGTCGACGCAGGGCTGCGGGTCGTCGCGCCCGACAACATCGGCTACGGCCGCTCCGACAAGCTCACCGACGCAACCGATTACACCTTCGCCCGCCACGTCGACTGGCTGCACGTCCTCGTCACCGCGCTGGACTTGCGCGACGTCACCCTCGTCGCCCAGGACTGGGGCGGGCCACTCGGCCTGAGCGTGTTGGCGCGCGACGAGGGCCGCTTCGCGCGCGTCGTGGCCGCCAACACCATCCTGCACACGTGCGATCCCGCGTTGGATGGCGAGCTCGAGTGGGCCCATCACGGGGTGGGAGACGGCCGAATGATGTTGCAGGAGACGCTGCTCGACTACGTGGCGTTCTACCAGCGCGCTCCGAAGATCGTGCCCAGCTTCTTCCTCGACGCGGTGGCCGGACCGCTGCCAGCGGACGTGCTGGCCGCCTACGACGCGCCGTTTCCGGACCGGTCCTACACGGCCGGCCTCCGTCAGTTGATCGCGCTGATCCCGTTGACGCGCAACGATCCTGGAGCCGCGATCGGGCGTGACACCATGGCGGTGCTTGAACGGTGGCACAAGCCGTTCCTCACCGCCTACTCCGACGGCGATCCCGCGACCAGGGGCTGGGATCGGGTGTTTCAGCGCCGAGTGCCCGGTGCGCGCGGACAGAAGCACGTGACGATCACCGGCGCGGGCCACTTCGTTCAGGAGCAGCGTGGCGAGGAACTCGGCCGGATCGTGGCGGACTTCGTCGCCCACAGCTCATAGACAGCGATTCAACAGCGCGCCCTGGCAACCTCATTGGTGAATCGTCGACGCGCGACGAGCTGTCAGGAGGTGAGGGTGGCCCTCGTCTCGCGCCTCGTCTTCGCGGTGGTGACCGTGGCTGCGCTGGTCGTCGGCGGGTGCGGGGTCGCCGCGCTTCGGGTCACGGGCACCGACAGCGCCATGGCCAAGCTCGCCGAATGGGGCCGTAGCCACGGCTTCAACGACGAAGTCACCTGGCTCGAGAAGCAGGTGTACCTCCGCAACCAGCCCGCCCTCGGCGGTGAACCGCCCGGCGGCATTCCAGCCGCGGCCGGAGCCGTACCCCAGGTTTCCGGTTCGGCGACACTGCCCTCCACACCCTTGGCGCCGCTGAGCGGTGACTCTCCGCTCCCCGGCGAGGGCACCTGGCACACGGTGGTGACCGCTCGCGGAAAGCCCGCGGTCCAGGTGGCGTCCCTGCGCCCCGACGATCAACACACCTCCTTCGTCGTCGGCGTGCTGCGGATGGACCCCGCCCTTGTGCGCGGTGAACTGCGTCCCGGCACCACCGATCCCGGTGGCAAGTGGTCGGCGTCGCCGTCGCTGGTGTCCGCCGAGAGTAACGACGCCGCGGTCGCGTTCAACGGCGGCTTCCGGCTCACCGATCCCAGCCGTCCCGGCTATTACAGCCAGGGGCGCACCGTGGCCCGGTTGGTCGACGGCGAAGCCAGCCTGGTGCTGAGGGCCGACGGCACCGCCGACGTCGGACGGTGGAATCAGGAGGTGCGGATGACACCCGACGTGGTCAGCGTCAGACAGAACCTGGTGCCCCTCGTCGACGGCGGTGCGCTGAACCAGACCTGCGCCACCGGCGGTACCAAGGAGTGGGGCACGACCATCGGTCAGACCGCCTTCATCCATCGGTCCGGATTCGGTGTCACCGCAAGCGGAGTCGAGGTCTACGTGGCAGGCCCAGCCCTGTCGGTCTGCACGCTGGGGCGCATCCTGCAGGACGCCGGCGTCGTCCGAGGCATGGAACTCGACATCAACCCGGACTGGGTGAGCGGGGCGTACTTCCATCCGCGACCCGGCGGTCCGCCGCAGGGCTTCGCGCTCTTCCCCGACGAAAAGGTCTCGCCGCAGCACTATCTCACACCGTCGTCGCGCGACTGGTTCGCCTGGTTCACCCGCTGAGGGTCAGTCGGCGCTGATGGCGTCGACGATGTCGAGTCGTGCCGCCCGCACGGCGGGCGGTATGGAGCCGAGGAGGCAGATCGCCAGCGCCCCAAGGCTGATGGCGATCATCGACGGCTTCGGCTGCCAGGCGACGTCGATGCTGAGGACGTTCGTCAACGCGACGGACGTCAGGTACTGGATTGCGGCACCGAGGATTAGGCCGAGGACGGCACCGACGATGCCGATGCCCGCGGCCTCGGCCAGTATGGCCTTGTACGTGAACGCCCTTGTCGCGCCAATCGCCCGAAGTACGCCGATCTCCCGGCGCCGGTCCAGGACCGACAGCATCAGCGTGTTCAGCAGCGTCACCGCGGACACCAGGACGACGATCCAGGCGATGACGGTGATGACGGCGATAACCTGATCCAGCGCGCTTGCCACGCCGTCGAGGGCCTCGTCACCCGAGTAGACGAAGGTCTCGGGGGAGACGATCTTGCGGATCGCCGCCGTGACCGCGACCGGGTCGGCGCCGGGGGCGACGGTGACCTCCAGATCGCTGGCCCCGGCGCGGTCGAACCAGCCCTGCATGGCGTCCAGACTCATCGCGACGGTGCCCGTCATCCCGGAGAAGTACGGGACCAGCGCGAGCACCCGAACGGTGCGTGGCCCGGTGGGGGTCTGCAACGTGATCTGGTCGCCCGCAGTCACGTTCATGGACTTTCCGAGGTCACGCGACAACGCCACGCCGTCGCCGGCAAGCAGTTTCTTGCGGTCGGCAGGCGCCAGGGACGTGTAGATGTCGCGGTGGGAGTCCGCGGCGATGCCGAGCAGCATCACGCGGGCGTCCCCGACGGTGGCGAAGGCCATCTGATCGGGTACGACGCGTTCGACGCCGGGGACGGCGGCGACGTCGGCCGCCGTGGTCGGCGGCAGCAGCGTCGACGAGTAGTCGGTGGCGGCAGCCGAGCTGACCCACACGTCGGCGTCGGCGATGGAGGCGAAGGACGCGACGGTGGAGTCGACGGCGTTGCCGGTCGCCCCGGTGACCGCGACCGTGGTGACCACGGCGGTCAGCACCGTCATCATCGCGACCCACATGCGGCGCGGGGCGCGCTCGATGGTCGCCGCGCCGAGCACGCCGGCAGGTCCGAACCGCCGGGCCACCGCGGCGGCCGCCTTGATGATTAGCCCCGAGAAGGCGAAGCACAGCGCGCTGAACCCGATGAATGACAACGCTATCGATGCGATGGCGATCTGCCCGAGATCGGCGGTGACGACGCCGACGGTGACGGCCAACAGCGCCGTCCCCGCGATTCCCGCGGCGATCCTGAGCCGTCGCGAGCCGGGGTCGGCGGCAGTTGCACCGTTCGGTGCCAACGCCTCGATCGGTGCGACGGTGTGGATCTGCCGGGCGGCCAACGCCGAGGCGCTGACGCTGGCGAGGACACACGCGGTGACGGTCAGCGGCACCACCCACAGCGGTAGCACGTACTCCAGCCGGGCGTCGAGCGTCTGCACCAGCGTCGACGGCAGCTCCCCAATGGCGAAGTAGCCGATCAGGATTCCGAACGCCGACCCGACGAGACCGCCGAGGAAACCGACCAGCGCGGCTTCGGCCAGCATGTCGGACATGATGGTTCGTCGACGGCCGCCGAGTGCGCGCATCGTGGAGATGACGGGCCGTCGTTGGGCGATCGCGATGCTCATGGCGTTGTAGCTCAAGAACGCCGCCACCACCAGGGACACCGAGGCGGCCAGCAGTGTCATCGCCTGCAGGATGGCGAACGAGCTGCTCGCCTGCGCGGCGCGGAAACTCGGCGTCGCGACCACCGCCCGGCCCTGAAGCGCCGTCGTCACCCCGGCTCGCACCGCTGTCTGATCCGCGCCGGGGGTGGTGAACACCAGGATCGAGTCGAGCCGTCCCTGTCGTCCCGAGATCCGTTGCGCGAGAGCCAGTGGCGCAATCACGAAGTGGGCGTCGTTGAGCCGGCGCGCGGCGGGCCCGTCGACCACCGCCACCGCGGTGAGCTCGGTGTGGCCCGCGACCTGGAACCGTTCGCCCTTGGACACTCCGAGCCCGGCGCCGACGACCACCCCGTCGGGTGCCGACGTCACGGGTGATCCCTGCTCGAGCTGGTGTTGGATGGCGGTTTGCAGGTCGGAGTGCAGTTCGGAGGCGTTCTGGCCGAGGCCGATGAGCAGAGCGGGTTGCCCGTCGGCGGTGATGCGCGTGCGAACCAATGGGACTGCGGCGCGGACATTCTCGGTGTCGGCGACCGTGGTCAGCATGGTCTCGTCGACGCCCTCGCCGGTGATGCCGGAGACCTCGAGGTCGGCGTCGCCGCCAATGCTGGTGGCGAGGCGGTCGATCGATCCGGTGATCGAACCGGAGACGCCGAGGACGGCGACGAGCAGGGTCGCCGACACTGCGACGACGACGATCGAGGCCACCGCGCGCCCCCAGTGGGTGCGCAGTTCACGGACGTTGAGGACCTTCAGTCTGCTGAAGACCGCGAGAAGCACTGCGCTACACCCGGTGCGCGGAGTGCTTGCCGCGTCGCCGTGGTGGGTCGGTGATCACGATCGGGAAGACGTCGGTCGGCTGGTCGCCACGGCTGGCCGAGTGCCGTCCGTTCCGTGGTCCGGCCGGGGGCGCCGCTCTGGTTCGCCCTGCGAGGTCGGACTTCACCGCACCGTCCTGCACCGTGATGACCCGGTCGGTCTGCGACGCGGCCCCGAGATCGTGGGTGACCATGACGACTGCTCTGCCTGCGCCGTCGGTGCGCGAGACGTCGCGCAGAAGTTCCATGATCGCGGCGCCGGTCGACGAATCGAGGTTACCGGTGGGTTCGTCGGCCAGGATCAGCGGCGGGTCCATCATCAGCGCGCGCGCCACGGCTACCCGTTGCATCTGCCCACCGGACAGTTCGGCGGGGCGATGGTCGATCCGGTCGCCAAGCCCCACGCGGTCGAGCAGCGCGACGGCATCGGCGCGCACCTGGCGCAGCCGCCGTCCGTCGAGCAGCATCGGCAGTGCCACGTTCTCCCACGCCGTCAGCGTCGGCAGGAGATTGAAGAACTGGAAGACGAACCCGACCTGGTGGCGCCGGAACGTCGACTGCTGTTCGTCGGTCATGGTGGCGATCTCGGTGCCGTTGAACTGAATCGAGCCGGAGTCGGGGGAGTCCAACGCTCCGAGGAGCTGCAGCAGCGTGCTCTTGCCCGCACCGGACGGGCCGACGATCGAGGTGAATTCGCCACCGTTGATCCGCAACGTGACCCGGTTGAGGGCCCGGACGGTGTGCCCACCGATGCGGTACTCACGTACCACATTGGTCAGGTCGACTGTCAGCGCCACGTCACGTCACCTGGCGGCGAACTGTTCGGGACTGGGCAGGGCCTTCTCGGAGAAGCTCGCCCTGATCCGTTGTCCCACTTTGCGATTGCGTCGCCCGGCCAGTCCGAGCAACGACGGCACGTAGGCGTAGACGGCCTGGTTGTTCGGCGCGTCCATGTGCGTGAACGGGGGCGTCCCGGCGAGCGGGATCAGCGGCAGCCCGAGGATGTCGCGCGCCACCCTGACGACCGGTGCGTCCAGGACGGCGACGAAGTGCTGAATGTCCTCCCGCATGGCGGCCAGCGCCATGATGCGCATCAGGTGGACGTGCGTGGCGGTGAGTTTGCGGCGGTACCGGCGGGGGATGGCTGCGGTGGCACCGTCCCAGCACCGGTCGAGGTCGTCGATCCCGTGGTGGCGCATGACCTCGTCGACGGGGATCGCCGTCGGTGCGATGGGCGACTTCCGGCAGTCGTCGAGGTCGACGATCGTCTTGAGTCCGGCCGGGGAATTGCGGATCATCCGCAGGGCCGCCGCCGGCACCCTGTCGTGCGTGTCGACGACGACGAAGAACAGGCTGCTCTCGTCGTACGGGCCGTACTCCTGTTTCATGGTCGCGGAGTCGTTGCCCCAGGAGGCCTCGAAGACTTCGCGTTCCAGTTGCCGGGCAATGTTGGCGAACGGGTCCGTGCCCTCCAGAGCGAAGCACGCGAAGCGGTTGCAGCCCAGTCTCTTGGTGCTCAGGAAGTGCTCGGTCAGCGCGTCGCGTTCGGGATCCGACATGTCGTAGACGTACTCCGTCACTCGCCGGTGCTCCCACCTATCAGCATGCATTTCGACAGGCAAAGGCCGTCGCGGAGGTCACCCGTCTGCGGGTTGCGAATGACCATGCCATCGACAGGGATGAGACGCAAACGCCTCGGGGAGGTTCTCAGCGGTCTCCCGTCGACGCCTCAGGTAGTCAGCAACCTCGCAACCGCGGCGGGTTAGCGGGGCGCCGGGCGTAGCAAACACGAGCGCGTCAGGCGGCCGACGACACGCCCACCGCCGTGGCGTACAGGTCCACCATCGCGTTCCTGACGTCTTCGCGCTGCCGACGGCGCTGATCCCGACGGTCGAGGTCCTCGCCCCGCGTGGGGCGAAGGGCCGTCAGCGCGGTGGTCACGGCGCGGAGCAGTCCGGTCTCGTCGAGGCCGTCGGGACCGTAGCCGAATTCCAGGGTGCCGTGCTGTTCGGTGAAGAAGCCGCAGTCCGGGGTCAGGACGGTCGTGCCCGCATCGTGGTAGGCCTCGACCCACCCGGAGTGGGTGCCGAACACGTACGGCAGCACGGCGACGTCGACCTCGGTCAGGTACCCGATCAGCTCGGTGTCGCTGAAGCGTCCATGGACCCGGACGTCCACCCCGGCGCGTCGGTAGCGGGCCACGCGATCGGCCGATCCGGGGATCGCCATGGCCCCGTCGTCGAGATCCAGTCGTAGGCGGTGGCTGGGAAGGTCGCCGTCGAGCAGCGCGTCCAGGATCGGCCACGGCCGGATGTTGGCGCGCAACCCCTTTCCGTGCACCGCGACGACGGGATCGTGGCGCGACGGCCGCGCCGCGCCGACGGCGTCGATCGGCAGCACGTGAGGATGGGGGAGCACGACGGCGTCCCTGGCCCATCGTCGGCGGATCTCCGCGGCCGCCCCGTTGGTGAGGGTGACGACCACGGCCGCCGCGGGAACGAGGACGTCCAGCTGAGCCAGGTGCAGCGTGCGATCGGCGAAGTGCGGGTTGTGCAGGTCGTGCACCGTCAGCACCAGCGGCACCCCACCGTGGTCCAGGATCTCGACGACCTCGAGGAGGGCGTCGAGGGAGATGGCCTCGAAGCCGAAGTGCACGTGCAGCACGTCGAACGCTCCGACGTGGCCTCGGAGGTACTCGGGGTCGAGAAGTCGAGGTGGCCACCACTGGCCGGGAAGCGTCGCTCCCGGCGGTACCGGGTCGGGCAGCAGGGTGACGCGCGACGTGTCCACCACCGACTGGACGTAGGGGTGGCCGGCGGGAATCGAAGCCACGGTCAGCACGACCCATGTCTTACCCCGTCTGCGCGGACTCACGCCGACGGATAACGTGACGTCGTGCACCAACCGTCACCGAGGACGCGGCACTACGGTGACTTCTACCGCGTCGACCCACCGCGCGACGACGAGTCCCGCCCGCTGTGGCTGGTGGTCGGAAACTGTCAGGCCGAGGCGCTTCGGCTGGTGCTCGACGGGGTGGACGACCGGCCGTACACGACCGTTCGGATGCCGCCGGTGCACGAGTTGGAGCGCTCCGACCTCGAACCCCTGCGGGCGTTGCTCGGCCGTGCCGCGGTGTTGCTGTGCCAACCGATCAGGGACGGCTACCGCGACTTGCCGCTGGGCACGGCGGAGCTCGCCGCCGAATTGCCGTCGACCGCGCAGGTCGTTCGGTGGCCGGTGATCCGCTATGCCGGTCTGCATCCGTTCCAGGCGATCGTGCGACACCCCGCCGACCGGAGCGTGGTGCCGCCGGCGGTTCCGTACCACGACCTGCGCACCGTGGTCGCCGCGCGGGACGGCAAGACGGTCGACGACGACTGGGACGTCGAGGTCGACGACGCGGCGTTCGTCGCGGTCGCCGAGGCGAGTCAGGCCGAGCTGGCCCGCCGGGAGAGCCTGCAGTGCGACGTCGGAGTGTCGGATGTGTTGGGGCCCAGCGGTGCTCACGCCGCGCACACCGTCAACCATCCCGGCAACGGCGTGTTGACGGAGTTGGGGCGAAGGGTCCTCGCCGCGACGGGCGTCCCGCGGTCGGTCCCCGTCCCCGCGAGGACGCTGCTCGGCTCGGCGATCGCGCCGCTGGAACCCCGCGTGCTCAAGGCGCGGAACATCGTCGCCCCCGGTCGGGTCGACTGGTGGTTCGACGGCGCGGAGCTCCGGCCGGGCGACGTGCACCGAACCCAATTGCAGTGGTACTACGACAATCCCGACTTCGTCGGCCTGGCCCTCGAGCGCCACGCCCACACTCTCGATCTGCTTGGTCTGGGAACGGCGTCGGCACGGTGACGGCGACGCACCTCGTGGTCGGGCCTGCGCGCCACGGCGTCGTGTCCTTCGCGCTCAACCTCGCGACCTCCTTGCGGGGTGTCGACGGTGCGACGAACGTTGTCCGCCTTGACCATTGGCGTGATCTCGACGACACCGTCCGACTGTGTCACGGGGTGCATCTGAACTTCACCGACAGGTTGTACGGCGCCACGCCGGCCGACGCCGCACACCGGGTGGTCGCCCTCATCCGTGACGTCGAGGCCACGGGTTCGCGGGTGACGGTGACGCTGCACGACGTGCCTCAGCCGTCCGACGGTGGCAATTACGCGCAGCGGGTCGAGGCCTATCGGGCGGTGTGCGCGGCAGTGCACGGCCTCGTCACCAACAGTGACCACGAACGGTCGTTGCTCGAGGAGTCCCGCATCGCCGACCCCGCGGACGTCGTCGTCATCCCGCTCCCGCTCGACGTGGCCGACGCTCCGCCGCGACCATCGGTGGTCGGTGACCGCAGCGTCGGGGTGTTCGGCTTCGTCTATCCCGGAAAGGGACACGACGAGGTCCTCGCGGCGATGGCAGGCATGCCCTCGTCGGTGGGGTTCGTGGCCGTCGGTGAGCCGTCGGCGGGGCACGACGATCTCGTCGACAGCCTGGCGAAAACGGCTGAGCGCGACGGCCGTCGGTTCTCCGTGACGGGGTACGTGGCCGACGACGCGCTGGCCGGCGTCCTGCACGAGGTGACGGTGCCGGTGGCGCACCACCGGCACGTGTCGGCCTCGGGGTCGATCAACACCTGGATCGCCGCGGGTCGACGGCCGTTGGTTTCCGTCAACCGGTACACCGTCGAACACGCCGAACGGCACCCCGGCACCGTGACGCCGTACCCCGACACCGCCAGCGGACTGCGGGGCGCGCTCGACTACGCCATGGCCCATCCTGATTCGACGTGGATTGCGGCGGGGACCGTCAGCGGATCGCCGACGCATGTCACCGCGCAGCGGTACGCCCGAGCATTGGCCCGGTGGCATGACTGACCCTCGCGCGGCGGCGATTCCGTTGTCCGGCGGTCGATTTGCCGTGCCCGGCAACCGGTGGGACCTGCTCGACGACCACCCCGGGCTGCCGATACGCGTCGCAGTGGTCATCCCGTTCTACGAGCAGCACGAGCAGCTCGCCCTGACGTTGGCCGCGCTCGAGCTCCAGACCTACCCGCACGACCTCCTCGAGGTGATCGTCGCCGACGACGGCTCGGCGCAGGCGCCCCGGCCGAACTCGACGCTGGACGTCTCGGTGGTCAGCCAGGGCCGCAACGGTTTCCGGGCCGCGGCGGCGCGCAACCTCGGCGTGCGGACGAGCACCGCTCCGATCCTGTGCTTCCTCGACGCCGACACCCATCCCGATCCCGACTACGTGCGCAGGATCGTCCGGCTGCCGTCGGTGCTGCCCGACGCCCTGGTGGTCGGCCGCCGCAGGCACGCGGCGCTCGACGGGTGGACGCCGGACCGGTGGAGGTCGTGGCAGGCGGGCGGTCCCGGCCCCGACGTGCTCGAGGAACCGCAGTGGCTACGCGACGAGTACACCCGGTCGCGGCAACTGCTCGACGTCGACCACCGCTCCTACCGCTACGTCATCAGCTCGGTGATGTGTTGCAGCCGTGAGTTGTTCGAGGACGTCGGCGGTTTCGACGAGTCCTTCACCCGCTACGGCGGGGAGGACTGGGAGCTGGCCCACCGCGCGACGAGCAGTGGTGCCGTGCTGCACCACGAACCGCTCGCGGTGGCATGGCATTCCGGGCCCGACTGGGCGGGCCGCGACGTCGCCGAGCGGACCGCGGCCAAGAACCAGGAGGCGCTCGCGGTGGCTCGGCTGGTCCCGGACCCCGACGCCCGCCGCCACGGATTGCGGTATGCGATTCCCGAGGTGGCCGTCGTGGCCGACGCGGCCGGCCACACCGCGGGGTCCCTCGTCGCGACGCTTGCCTGTTTCCTGCATCTGGACGTCGGGATCTGGCTCCACGGTCCGGACGCCGATCGCCTCCGCGCCGAACTGCGGGACGACGACCCCCGCATCTGCGTCGGCGCCCCACCGCCCGAGGTCCTGTCGCGGTGCCGGTTCGTCCTCTCGACCCGCGGCCGTCCGGTGCTGTCTCAGGCCGCGGTGAACCGTCTCGTCGAGGCATGCGGGGGACCGGGCGTCGGCGAGGTCGGCGTCGAGGGTGACGGCGTCGCCGTCGTCTGCCGGTCGTCGTGGGCGCTGAACCGGGCCCGGCGTTGGACCGCCGGGCCCCGTTCCGCAGCCGAACTCCGAGGTCTTTACGAGACCAAGCAGTTCAACCCCGCCGAACTCGAACTGCGGGACGGCTCACCGGACACGTCGTTGGCCTGGTGAGCTGACCGGACTAGTCGCCGGCGCGGCTCAGCAGCTTGGAGCCCAGACCGGCGAGCACCTGCGTCGACCGCTGCTGCTCACCCTGCTGGGAACCGAGGACGATGATTGCGCCGGTGAGGACCGGCAGCGCCCACTGTAGGTACTTGAGCTGGCGTTGGGCCGCGGCGACGTCGTCCGGGGTGGCGGCCGTCGGCTCGGTGGCTCCGGCCACCGAATGTCCGTCGCCCTGAGCGGTCTTCGCGCCAAGCGCTCCGCTGTAGAACGTGGCACCTACTGCGGCGCCGGTGAGGATCAGCTTGGTGACGGTGTTCGCGGTGACGCCTTCCTGATGCTTCGCGCGTTCCTTATTCGCTCTGAGAATGCCCGCGCCTCCGATCAGGTGCGCACCCATGGCCGCGAAGCTCACGGGCGCCCACTTTCCCCACCCGACGGCGGCGATCTTCGCGCGCTCCTTCGGGTCCTGGACGGCGGCTGCGGCTCCGTTGACGCCGACCGCGCCCATGAGCGATCCGCCGAACCAGGCGGCGATTCCGAGGTCGTGAAGTGATCGGACGACGGTATTGCGTTGTGACATGTGGTGTTTCCTCCAATTGGGACAGTGCTTTTCGTCAAGTGCTCGGTCCTCGGGGGCTTGAAACGCGTCAGACGCTTACGGTTTCGGGATGCAGCGCCCGGGTATCTGCGTCCGAAGACAACGGATGCATTGCACGAAGGGGACGACCATGACGGAGCCCGATCGGGGTCGGCACGAGGAGCACCTCGACGCGTCGGAGGATGACGGCTCGGCCGAGCTGCAGCCCGAGGACGGTGGCACGGCGTCGTCCCCGCCGACCGAGGGTTCGCCCGACCACCCGCAGTAGCCGGGAGGTAAACCCTCATGTGAGGTGAGAGTAGAGTTCGGTGCGCCGACGGCCGCCCGGTCGTCGCGTCTCGTGAACGGACTGCTGCCCTTGACCTCTCCACCGACTCCGCCTGCGCCCAACGTTCGGGAGGCGGGCGATCCCAGCACTTCGGTGATGGCGGCATTGCGTTCGCCGCGGCGCCTCAAGACCGAGGTGCTCGCCGGATTGGTCGTGGCCCTTGCGCTGATCCCCGAGGCGATCTCGTTCTCGATCATCGCCGGCGTCGACCCCCGGGTAGGGCTCTTCGCGTCGTTCACGATGGCCGTCACCATCGCGGTCACGGGCGGTCGCCCCGCCATGATCTCCGCCGCGACCGGCTCGGTCGCCCTCGTCATCGCGCCGCTGGTGCGCGAGCACGGACTCGACTACCTGATCGTCGCGGTACTGCTCGGCGGCGTCCTGCAGGTGGTACTCGCCGCGCTCGGCGTAGCCCGACTCATGCGGTTCGTCCCCCGAAGCGTGATGGTCGGCTTCGTCAACGCGTTGGCGATTCTGATCTTCCTGTCGCAGCTGCCCTACCTCATCGGAGTCCCTGCGCTGGTCTACCCGTTCGTCGGCGTCGGGCTGCTGATCATGGTGCTGCTGCCGAGGTGGATCACCGCGATCCCCGCCCCGCTGATCGCGATCGTGGTGCTCACCGCGGCCGTTCTGCTCTTCTCGGTGCACATCCCCAACGTGGGTGACGAGGGCGAACTGCCGACGAGCCTGCCGACGCTCGTCGTCCCACAGGTGCCGTGGACGTTGCACACGCTGGCGATCGTCGCGCCCTACGCGCTGGCGGTGGCGCTGGTCGGGCTGTTGGAGTCGCTGCTGACGGCCAAGCTGGTCGACGACATCACCGACACCCACAGCAACAAGACAAGGGAGAGCTGGGGGCAAGGCGTCGCCAACGTCGTCACCGGTCTCTTCGGCGGCATGGGCGGCTGCGCGATGATCGGCCAGACGATGATCAACGTCAAGGTGTCCGGGGCGCGCACCAGAATCTCGACGTTCCTCGCGGGACTGTTCCTGCTGGTTCTGGTCGTAGGGCTTGGCGACGTCGTCGGCCTGATTCCGATGGCGGCCTTGGTCGCCGTGATGATCATGGTGTCGGTCGGCACGATGGACTGGCACAGCATCACGCCGTCGACGCTGCGTCGCATGCCCCGCAGCGAGACCCTGGTCATGCTGGCCACCGTGGCCGTCACGGTGGCGACGAGCAACCTCGCGTACGGCGTCATCGTCGGCGCGGTGACCGCGATGGTCCTGTTCGCGCGGCGGGTCGCACACCTCGTCACCGTCGAAAGGGTCACCGGCGCAGACGAACTCGGGGACACCGTCGTCTACCGCGTCACCGGAGAGTTGTTCTTCGCCTCGAGCAACGACCTCGTCTACCAGTTCAACTACGCCGACGATCCCGTCAACGTCGTCGTCGACATGTCCGAGTCGCACATCTGGGACGCCTCGACCGTCGCCGCGCTCGACGCGGTGACCACGAAGTACCGGGCGAAGGGCAAGAACGTCGAGATCATCGGACTCGACGACGACTCCGCCGACCGGCACGACCGGCTCTCCGGAAACCTCGGTTCCGGACACTAGGCGTGCAGATGCAGATTGGTCAGGTCGCCACTCAGACGGAACTGTCGATCGCCACCGTGCGGCACTACGACGAGGTCGGGCTGGTCACGCCGTCGGCGCGCTCGGCGGGCGGCTTCCGGCTCTACACCGAGGCCGACGTCGAACGGCTCCTGGTGATCCGGCGGATGAAGCCGCTGGGCTTCACCCTCGCGGAGATGAGGGACCTGCTCGACGCGGTCGACGTCCTCGCCGCCGGAGACGCATCGGAAGAGCGGCGGCGCGCGGCAGCCGACCACCTTCGGGAATGCCACGCCGCCGCCGAACGAAGCGCCGCGAAACTGCGCAAGCACCTGGCGTACGCCGACGAGCTGCGCGGGCTGCTCGCCGACCTTGCCGACGGCGTGGCCGACTAGCGAGCCTCGGTCTGACCTGGCGCCCCCGGCAGGAATCGAACCTGCGACCTAGGGATTAGAAGGCCCTTGCTCTATCCGACTGAGCTACGGAGGCAACGCTCGAAGAGTGTATATCCCGTCGACCCTGGCAACCGCCTCACAACACCGGTATTGCGACCCGCGGTATCGGGTGGCGGACTAGCGTGGACCCCGCATCCGGGGTGACGACGGCAGGAGATCGACAGAAGATGAGCGACGTGCCGGACAACGCCGCGGCCGGACTTCCCGAGGAATTGAGTGCGGTCGACCAGCTGTTGCACCGCGGCGAGGCGAACCCGCGCACACGTTCGGGGCTCATGGGCGTCGAACTGCTCGACGCGACGCCCGACTGGGAACGGTTCCGGGCGCGCTTCGAGAACGCCTCCCGCAAGGTGTTGCGGCTGCGCCAGAAGGTCGTGATGCCGACCCTGCCGACGGCGGCGGCGCGGTGGGTCGTCGACCCCGACTTCAACTTGGACTATCACGTGCGACGGGTCCGCGTCCCCGCACCCGGCACGCTGCGCGAGGTGATGGACCTCGCCGAGGTGGCCCTGCAGTCCCCGATGGACATCTCGCGACCGCTGTGGACGGCCACGCTGGTCGAAGGTCTCGCCGACGGCACGGCCGCGACGATGCTGCACCTGAGCCACGCGGTCACCGACGGCGTCGGCGCCATCGAGATGTTCGCCAACATCTACGACGTCGAACGCGACCCGCCACCGGCCAAGATTGCGCCGCTGCCCATCCCCGAGGACCTCTCGCCCAACGACCTCATGCGCGAAGGCTTCAACAGGCTTCCCGGCTCGATCGCCGGCGGGATCGTCGGCGCCATCGGGGGAGCCGCGTCGCTGTTCACCCGTGTGGTCCGCGATCCGGTGTCCTCGGTCGGCGGCGTCGTCAACTACGCCAGGTCGAGCGCACGCGTCATGGGTCCGGTGGCGGATCCGTCGCCCCTGCTGCGCAGGCGCAGCATGTCCTCGCGCACCGAGGCGATCGACATCAAGTTCAGCGACCTGCACAAGGCGTCGAAGGCGGCGGGCGGCTCGATCAACGACGCGTATCTGGCGGGACTGTGCGGCGCGCTTCGGCTCTACCACGAAGCCAAGGGCATTCCCGTTGCCACGCTGCCCATGGCGGTGCCGGTCAACCTGCGGTCCGACGACGACCCCGCGGGCGGAAACCGTTTCGCCGGAGTCAATCTCGCGGCTCCCGTCGGTATCGCCGACCCGACGAGGCGCATCGCGAAGGTACGCGCCCAGATGATGCGCAAGCGTGAGGAACGGGCAATCGACATGGTCGGGGCCATGGCGCCACTGATCAGCCTGCTGCCCGACTCCATCCTCGAATCCGTGGCCGGCTCGGTGGTCAACTCCGACGTACAGGCCAGCAACGTGCCGATTTACCCGGGGGACACCTTCATCGCGGGTGCAAAGATCCTGCGGCACTACGGGATTGGTCCGCTGCCCGGCGTGGCCATGATGGTGGTGCTGGTGTCGCGGGCGGGCTACTGCACGATCACCACCCGCTACGACCGAGCGGCCGTCGCCGACGAGGCGTTGTGGGCCAGGTGTCTACGGGACGGCTTCGACGAGGTGCTCGCCCTGGGCGGCGAAGGCCGGTCGACGCCCGCATCCTTCGCCGCCGATCCACCCGCGCCGTCTTCTGAGGCGCCGCAGACGTCACCGTCCACCTCGGCCAATGGGAGTGCCGCGCAATGACTTCGCAGAACGGACAGCCCGAGCGCCAGGGCGACAACGTGATCCTTCGACTGCCCGGCTCGGTCGCCGAGATCGAGGCCAGCCCCGACGGTCCCGAGGTCGGCGCCTTCTTCGACCTCGACGGCACCCTGGTGGCCGGCTTCACCGGGGTCATGATGACCCAGGACAGGCTGCGGCGCGGCCAGATGAGCGTCGGCGAGTTCATCGGCATGGTGCAGGCCGGGCTCAACCATCAACTGGGCCGCTCGGAGTTCGAGGACCTGATTGGCAAGGGCGCCAGGATGTTGCACGGCAACTCCATCAGCGACCTCGACGAGCTCGGCGAGCGACTGTTCGTCCAGCACGTCCAGGCGCGCATCTATCCCGAGATGCGCGCGCTGGTGCGCGCCCACATGGCCCGCGGCCACACCGTCGTCCTCAGTTCGTCGGCGCTGACCGTCCAGGTCGAGCCGGTGGCCAAGTTCCTCGGCATCGACAACGTGCTGAGCAACCAGTTCGAAACCGACGACGACGGCTTGATCACCGGTGAGGTACGTACGCCCATCATCTGGGGGTCCGGCAAGGCCCGTGCGGTGCAAGCGTTCTCGGCCAAGAACGGCGTCGACCTGACCAAGAGCTACTTCTACGCCGACGGCGACGAGGACGTCGCGTTGATGTACCTGGTCGGCAACCCGCGACCGACGAATCCCGCTGGCAAGCTGCGCGCCGTTGCGGTCAAGCGGGGCTGGCCGATCCTGAAGTTCACCAGTCGCAGCGGCAGCAGCCCGGTGGCCCAGCTGCGCACCGTGGCGGGCATCGCCTCGTTGCTGCCCGCGGCCGCCGGCGGCTTGGGCCTCGGCCTCCTCACGCGCAACCGCCGCACCGGGGTCAACTTCTTCACCGCGGCGTGGACCCGGCTGTTGATGACGTCGATCGGCATCGACCTCAACGTGCTCGGGGAGGAGAACTTGACGGCCAAGCGGCCCGCGGTCTTCCTCTTCAACCACCGCAACCAGGCCGACCCGTTCATCGCGGGACGGCTCATCAGCGACAACTTCACCTCGGTCGGCAAGAAGGAGCTGGAGAAGGACCCGTTGATGGGCACCGTCGGCCGAGTGCTGGATGCCGCCTTCATCGACCGCGACGATCCGAAGGCCGCCGTTGAGGGCCTGCGCAAGATCGAAGAGCTTGCCCGCAAGGGGATTTCGGTTCTCATCGCACCCGAGGGCACTCGCTTGGACACCACCGAGGTGGGGGAGTTCAAGAAGGGCCCGTTCCGGATCGCGATGGCGGCCGGCGTGCCGCTGGTGCCAATCGTCATCCGCAACGCGGAGGTCATCGCCGAACGCAACTCGAGCACGTTCAACCCCGGCACCGTCGACGTCGCGGTCTTCCCGCCGATCTCCGTCGACGACTGGACCTCCGAGAACCTGTCGGAGCGCATCGCCGAGGTGCGCCAGCTCTACCTGGACACGCTCAAGGACTGGCCGGTGGGCACCCTTCCCAGCGCACCGCTCTACGAGCGCGTCGCCAAGCCCGTGAAGAAGGCCCCAGCCAAGAAGGCGCCGGCGAAGAAGGTCCCGGCCAAGAAGGCTCCCGCAAAGAAGGCTGCTGCGAAGGCGACTCCGGAGACGAAGGGGCGGCCGTGAAGGTAACCGCCGACGCTCTGCACAGCTTCACTCCGACGGGTGACGCACTGGTTCTCGCAGCGGTGGACTCGCCTGCCGAGGTCGAGATGCTCGACGATTGGCTGGCCGATCAACGCAAGGAGCACCCGGGCTCCAACATCGAGGTCCTGCAACTTCCGACCGACGGCGATCCGCCACCGGCCACGCTCGCCCGACTCGTCGAGCTGCTCGACGTCGACGAGGACCGCTCGGTGGTTCCCGTCCGGGTGTTCTGGGTTCCCGGCGGTCTGCCCACCCGGTCGAAGGTGGTGGCGTTCATCAGTGGCCGTGACACCTATCGTCCGCCGAAATTGTTGCAGCGCAACATCCTCCACAAGAACCCCGCCCGGGCCCGCGTGGTGGCCGGCGAACCAGCCAAGGTCTCCGAGCTGCGCCAGCACTGGAGCGACACCACCGTCGCGGAGAACCCCCGCGACTTCGCGCACTTCGTCGTCCGACGTGCGGAGCTGGCGATCGGCCGCGTCGAGTTGCGGCTGCTTGGCCCGGAATACAAGTCGCCCCGCTTGATCAAGCCGGAGATCCTGTCCTCCAACCGATTCCGTGAGGGACTCCAAAAGATCCCCGGTGCGACGTTGGAGTCCGCAGGCGACATGCTCGACGAACTGTCGACCGGGTGGAGTCGGTTCTCCGTCGACCTGATCCCGTCACTCGGTCGGGCGGTCTTCAGCAGGGGCTTCGACCCGAACATCGACTACGACAGCGCCGAGATCGAGTCGATGCGTGTTGCGCTGGAGCGGCATCCGGCCGTGCTGCTTTTCTCGCATCGGTCCTACCTCGACGGTGTGATCGTGCCGGTTGCGATGCAGGAGAACCGGCTGCCGCCCGTGCACACCTTCGCCGGCATCAACCTGTCGTTCGGGTTCATGGGTCCGCTGATGCGCCGTTCGGGCGCCATCTTCATTCGCCGCAAACTCGACGACCCCACCTACAAGTACGTGCTCAAGGAATTCGTCGGCTACATCGTCGAAAAGCGGTTCAACCTGAGCTGGGCCATCGAAGGAACGCGCTCTCGGACCGGAAAGATGTTGCCCCCCAAGCTGGGTCTGCTCGCGTACGTCGCCGACGCCTACCTGGCGGGCCGCAGCGACGACATCCTCCTGCAGCCCGTCTCGATCAGCTTCGACCAGTTGCACGAGACGGCGGAGTACGCCGACTATGCCCGCGGCGGCGAGAAGACCCCCGAGGGGGTGTCCTGGCTGTACAACTTCATCAAGGCTCAGGGCGACCGCAACTACGGCAAGATCTACGTCCGCTTCCCCGAAGCGGTCTCGATGGCGAAGTACCTCGGCGAGCCGCACGGTCCGATGACCACCGACGAGGCCGCCAAACGTCTGGCCATGCAGAAGATGGCCTTCGAGGTCGCATGGCGCATCCTGCGTGTAACACCGGTCAACGCAACGGGATTGGTCTCTGCGCTGTTGCTCACCACCAGCGGGGTGGCCCTGACGCTGGACCAGCTGCATCACACGATGCAAGACTCGCTGGACTACCTCGAGCGCACCAAGACCCCGATGACCAACAGTGCGCTGCGACTGCGCACCACCGACGGCGTGCGGGCCGCCGTCGACGCGCTCTCCGGCGGGCACCCGGTCACCCGGGTCGACGGTGGCCGGGAGCCGGTGTGGCGCATCGCCCCCGAGGACGAACATCAGGCCGCGTTCTACCGCAACACCCTGATCCACGCGTTCCTCGAGACCTCGATCGTCGAGCTGTCCCTGGTGCACGCGGCACGCGCGCGGGGGGATCGGGTCGAGGCCTTCTGGGCGCAGGCGATGCGGCTGCGCGACCTGCTGAAGTTCGAGTTCTACTTCGCCGACTCCGCGGCATTCCGCGAGCACGTGGCCGAGGAGATGTCGTGGCACGAGGATTGGGAACGACACGTCGCCGCGGGCGGTGACGAGATCGACGCGATCCTGAAGGCCAAGCGGCCACTGGTAGCGGGCGCCATGCTGCGGCCGTTCATCGAGGCGTACGAGATCGTCGCCGACGTCCTTCGGGGCACTCCTCCGGAGATCGGCGAGAAGGACCTCACCGCCCTGGCACTCGGCGTCGGTGGTCAGTACATCGCGCAGACCCGGGTCCGCAGCAACGAGTCGGTGTCGGCGCTCCTGTTCGCCACCGCGCGACAGGTGATCGCCGACCAGCACCTGCTGAAGCCGGCAGCCGACCTCGAGGAGCGTCGCGCGGCGTTCCTGGCGGAACTGCGCGACATCCTCGGCGACATGAGCAAGGTCGAGAAGTTCTCCCGAGACCAGTTCTTCCTCCGTGAGTTGGTCATGCGCAAGGAGAAGGACTGACGGCAGCGTTTTAGCGAAGTCGGCAACGCGCCATACCCTGGAGGCATGACCACCACGACGGCGCGGGCGCAGACCCGCACCAGCGCAGTGTGGCCGATCCTCTTGGGTGTCGGTCTGCTGGCCGGCGCGACCGCCGCATGCATCGCCGCGCTGTCGCTGGCGGACGCGTTGACTGCGACCGGCCTGCCCGATCCCGGCCCCGTCACCAACTACGGACTGCCGTTCGTCAGAGCGGCGGGGGAGATCGCCGCCGTCGTCGCGGTGGGGTCGTTCCTGCTCGCCGCCTTCCTGGTCCCACCCCAGCGCAACGGCGTACTCGACGCGGCGGGGTATCGCGCGCTGCGGACGGGAACCGTCGCCTCGGGTGTCTGGGCCGTGTGCGCGGCCGTACTGGTCCCGTTGACCGTCTCCGACGTCACCGGCCAACCGTTGACCAGCCGCATGGACCTCTCGGCGATCTGGTCGGTGGCGAGCCTGGTCGACATCGCGGGGGCGTGGCGGTGGACCGCGCTGTTCGCCGCGGTCGTGACGGTCCTCAGCATCCCGGTGCTGCGCTGGTCGTGGACCCCGCTGTTGTTGGCCGGCTCGCTGGTCACCCTCCTGCCGCTGGTGCTGACGGGACACTCCTCGGCGGGTGGGTCTCACGATCTGGGCACCAACAGCCTCTTCGTTCACCTGATTGCGGGTGCGCTGTGGGCGGGCGGTCTGCTCGCGCTGCTCGTGCATGCCCTTCGCGGAGGTGAACACGCCGACCTCGCCGCCCGACGGTTCTCCGTCGTCGCGCTGGTGTGCTTCGTCGCGATGGCGATCTCCGGGGTGGTCAACGCGCTGGTGCGCGTCCGCCTCGACGACCTCTTTCACACGAACTACGGCTGGTTGCTGGTCGGCAAGGCGACGGCGCTGGTCGTGCTCGGCGTCCTCGGGTGGCAGCAACGTCGGCGTGGCGTCGCAGCGCTAGGCACCGATTCGAACGCGCGTGGTGCACTGATCCGGCTGGCGCTGATCGAGGCCGGGGTCTTCGGCGTGACGTTCGGCATCGCCGTCGCATTGGGCCGTACCCCGCCGCCGCCTCCGGCGATCTTCAACCCGTCGGTGACGGCGGTGGAGATCGGCTACGACCTCGCGGGCCCGCCCACCGTCGCGCGGGTCCTGTTCGACTGGCGCTTCGACCTGATCCTCGGGACGGCGGCCATAGTGTTCGCCGGCCTGTACCTGGCCGGGGTGTGGCGGCTGCGCAAGCGCGGTGACGCCTGGCCGACCGGGCGGATCGTCGCCTGGCTGTGTGGCTGCGCGGTGCTGCTGTTCGCCACGTCGTCCGGGATCGGCCGCTACATGCCCGCGATGTTCAGCATGCACATGGCCGCACACATGCTGCTGTCGATGCTGGTGCCGGTGCTGCTGGTGCTGGGCGCACCCGTCACCCTGGCGCTGCGGGCACTGCCCGCGGCACGCGGCGACGATCCGCCCGGCCCCCGTGAATGGCTGTTGGCGGCGTTGCACAGTCGGGTGTCGCGGTTCCTGACCAACCCCATCGTCGCCACCATCATCTTCGTCTCGGGGTTCTACGGTCTCTACTTCGGCGGCATCTTCGACGTGGCGGTCACCAGCCACGCCGCCCACGTCGCCATGAACCTGCACTTCCTGCTGACCGGCTATCTGTTCTATTGGGTGGTGATCGGTGTCGACCCGACGCCGAGGCCGATTCCGCCCATCGCCAAGCTGGCGGTGGTGTTCGGATCGCTTCCCCTGCACGCCTTCTTCGGCGTCGTGCTGATGGGCACCAAGGCCGTGCTCGCCGGCGACTTCTACAAGTCCCTGCAGCTGCCCTGGCACACCGATCTGCTGGCCGATCAACGACTCGGCGGTGGAATCGCTTGGTCGGCAGGCGAAGTCCCGCTGGTTCTCGTGCTCATTGCCCTGTTCATCCAGTGGCGTCGCAGCGATCAACGGACGGCCGTGCGGTTGGACCGTGCCGCCGACCGTGACGACGACGCCGACCTCGCCGCGTACAACAACATGCTCGCGAAGCTGGCCAAGCTCGAAGAGCGCTAGCGTTCATTCGGCGACGCCGGACGTGTCGGACCCCACTCATATGATGGTGGTATGTCCACGGCGGCAACCTCTTTGAGCTCCAAGGAGCGCCTTGACGTGTTGTTCGCCGAGATGGAGGAACTTGCCGGGCAGCGCAATGCGATCGACAGCCGCCTGGTGGAGATCGCCGCGGAGATCGACGGTGACGGGATCTGGGGTGCCACCGGCTGTCGGTCAGTCCCGGCGTTGGTGGCCTGGAAGTTGGGTGTGTCCCCGCATAACGCGGAGACCATCGTGACCGCCGCCCGGCGGCTGGAGGAGTTCCCCCGGTGTGCGGCGATGATGCGCGACGGTCAACTGTCCCTTGACCAGATCGGGGTCATCGCCGAGCGGGCTGGCACGGGGTCCGACGAGCACTACGCCCAACTCGCCTCCGTCGCCACGGTGACCCAGCTGCGTTTTGCGATCAAGTTGGAACCCCGCCCCACGCCCGACCGCAAGCCCGAGCCGGAGCGGTCGGTCCGCAAGACCGTCGGGGAGACCCACACCACCTACCGGATCACGCTGCCGAAGGTGGAGGCGGCCAAGTTGGATGCCGCGCTGGATTCTCATCGTGATGCGTTGGTCGCGGCGTGGAAGCGTGACCACGCCGGCGATTCCGATATCGAATCCGATATCGGATCCGGCGGTGAGGTGTATGGCGGTGCTCGGCATGGGGAGAATCCCGACGGGCCCTCGGTGCAGGTGCCGCCGTTCCCCACCACCACCGATGCGTTCATGAGCTTGGTGGAGGTCGGCTGGGACGCCGACGTGGCCCGTCGCCCGCATGGGCAGCACACCACCGTGGTCGTCCATCTGGATGTCGAGAAGCGCAATGCTGCTCTGCATCTCGGGTCGTTCCTGTCCGAGGAGGACCGCCGCTACCTGATGTGTGAAGCGGACTGCGAGATCTGGCTGGAACGCCACGGCCAGGTCATCGGGTCCGGTCGGGCGACCCGCCAGATCAGCCGCCGACTGCGCCGCGCGTTGGAGCACCGCGATCGGTGCTGTGTGGTCCCGGGCTGCGGCGCGACGCGTGGTCTGCATGCCCATCACATCCGGCATTGGGAGGACGGTGGAGCCACCGAGCTCGACAACCTGGTGCTGCTGTGTCCGTATCACCACCGGTTGCATCACAGCGGGGGGATCACCATCACCGGCCCCGCCCAGCAGCTCGTGGTCACCGACGCCGACGGCAACCGGCTCAACCCGGGATCGTTGGCGCGGCCACCGACGCAACCTCGACCATCGGTGAAACCGTGCCGCGGCCCGTTGGGGGAACGCGCCGACTGGTGGTGGTACACACCATTCGAACCACAGCCGCCACCGCCGGCCAATTAGTGGTCTGAGCCAGCGTTCCCGGTGTGTGACCCGGGCGCGGCGGACGCACGCGTCGACCTGGCCGCGGACGAAAGGCACACTGCCGCAGGTCTATTGCGCCGACCCGTCCAGCGTCAGGTGCGGGTCGAAATCGATTGCCTTCGAGAATGATTCGGCGCGGCGCGGCGCGACTCGGCGCAGTCGTCATGTGACATCTTGCTCGCGGTGCGTTCGCCGGAGTTTCCGGCTCCGCCCACGGCGTCGGCTGCTTCCAGGCCGGTGACGCCGCCCTCGCGCGTCACGGCGGTCGCGGCTGCGAGTCCCTTCATCCACAGTCCGCACTTCATCCACAGGGCACCCGCCCGCTCGCCCGTCGTCGGCACCCGGTGTCGGGGGTCGGACGGTCAATGGTCTCGGGCAGCACGACACGGGCTGTCGAAGGAAGAACCGATGAAGGGAAGCGCAATGTTCGAGACCCCGTTCCACATGGTCGGCACCATCGTCACCGATCCGATCCTCCGTCGCGTCGGTGATCAGCAGGTGTACAAGTTCCGCGTCGCCAGCAACTCGCGCCGTCGCACGCCCGAAGGGAACTGGGAGCCGGGCAACTCGCTGTTCGTCAACGTCAACTGCTGGGGCCGGGTGGTCGACGGCGTCAGTGGGGTGCTGATCAAGGGCGACCCGGTGGTCGTGGTGGGCACCGTCTACACCAGCGAGTACGACGACAAGGAGGGCAACCGGCGGTCGTCGGTCGAGGTTCGAGCCACCGCCGTCGGGCCCGATCTGACGCGCGCCACCGTGCGCATCGAGCAACGCAAGCGCACGGAGGACGAGGTGGAGCCGAGCGCCGAGGCGACGACCGACGAGGACCCCTCCGACGCCGACGAGGGTGCGATCGAGGGCGAGGCCCTGCCACTGACGGCGTAGCCGTAAGCCGTCGCGCCTAGGATGGTTGGCTGAGCGATACCCGCAGACCGGAAAGGCACTACCCAAAGCATGGCTGAGTTCATCTACACGATGAAGAAGGTCCGCAAGGCGCACGGTGACAAGGTCATCTTGGACGACGTCACGCTGAACTTCCTCCCCGGAGCCAAGATCGGCGTCGTCGGTCCCAACGGTGCTGGTAAGTCGAGCGTCCTGAAGATCATGGCCGGCTTGGACAAGGCCAACAACGGTGACGCGTTCCTCGCCACCGGGGCCTCCGTCGGCATCCTCATGCAGGAGCCACAGCTCGACGAGTCCAAGACCGTTCGCGAGAACGTCGAGGAGGGCGTGCCGATCAAGGCGAAGCTCGCCCGGTACAACGAGGTGGCCGAGCTGATGGCCACCGACTACACCGACGAGCTCATGGAAGAGATGGGCCAGCTGCAGGAGGAGCTCGACGCGGCCGACGCGTGGGATCTGGACTCCAAGCTCGAGCAGGCGATGGACGCGCTGCGTTGTCCGCCGCCCGACGAGCCGGTCACCCACCTCTCCGGTGGTGAGAAGCGCCGCGTCGCACTCTGCAAGCTGCTGCTGTCCGAGCCCGACCTGCTCCTGCTCGACGAGCCCACCAACCACCTCGACGCCGAAAGCGTGCTGTGGCTGGAGCGGCACCTCGCCGACTACAAGGGCGCCATCCTCGCCGTCACCCACGACCGGTACTTCCTCGACAACGTCGCGGAGTGGATCCTCGAGCTGGACCGCGGCCGTGCCTACCCCTACGAGGGCAACTACTCGACCTACCTGGAGAAGAAGGCCGAGCGGCTCGCCGTTCAGGGCCGCAAGGACCAGAAGCTGCAGAAGCGGTTGGTCGAGGAGTTGGCGTGGGTGCGCTCCGGCGCCAAGGCCCGCCAAGCCAAGAACAAGGCGCGCCTGAGCCGATACGAGGAGATGGCCTCCGAGGCGGAGAAGACGCGCAAGCTCGACTTCGAGGAGATTCAGATCCCGACGGGCCCGCGGTTGGGCAACATCGTCGTGGAGGTGGACCACCTCGACAAGGGCTTCGACGGCCGCATCCTGATCAAGGATCTGTCCTTCACGCTGCCGCGCAACGGCATCGTCGGCGTCATCGGGCCCAACGGTGTCGGCAAGACCACGCTGTTCAAGACCATCGTCGGCCTCGAGGAGGCAGACAGCGGCGTCGTCAAGGTCGGCGAGACCGTCAAGCTCAGCTACGTCGACCAGAACCGCGGCGGCATCGACCCGAAGAAGAACGTCTGGGAGGTCGTCTCCGACGGACTCGACTACATCGAGGTCGGTCAGAACGAGGTGCCGTCGCGCGCCTACGTGTCCGCGTTCGGCTTCAAGGGTCCCGATCAGCAGAAGCCGGCCGGGGTGCTCTCCGGTGGTGAGCGCAACCGGTTGAACCTCGCGCTGACCCTGAAGGAGGGCGGCAACCTGATCCTGCTCGACGAGCCGACCAACGACCTGGACATCGAGACGCTGAGCTCGCTGGAGAACGCGCTTCAGCAGTTCCCCGGGTGCGCGGTGGTCATCTCGCACGACCGCTGGTTCCTCGACCGCACCTGCACCCACATCCTGGCGTGGGAGGGCGACGACGACAACGAGGCCAAGTGGTTCTGGTTCGAGGGCAACTTCGGCGGTTACGAGGAGAACAAGCTCTCGCGGTTGGGTGCGGATGCTGCTCGCCCGCACCGGGTTACTCACCGCAGGCTGACCCGCGACTGATCTGTCGGGGTTGAACCGCGTCGACACCACGGGCAACTAGTGTCGAACCGCGGGCCACTTGGCCGCTTCGGCGACCACATCCAACGGCGGACGGCACGCGCGTGAGGCAGGAGCGTTCGGTATGACGACGGTGAATCCTGGTGTTCCAGGAAGACAACGCAGCGACGGATCGGCGGTGATCGACACGGCTCCCGGCAGTTCCATCGCCGAGGCCTACGTCGCGACCCACCAAAGCCCGCAGGGCGACGCGCCCGCCGCCGACGCCGCGCTGACGATGCCGGTCGACGCCGCCGGGACCGTATCCCCGGCACTGCTCGCGGCCCACGAGATGGTCGGGCATCAGCGCGCCACCGGCGACACGAAGGTCGTGGTGCACACGTCCGACGACCCCAGCGGAATCGGCCCCGCGATCCAGATCGTCACCGACCAGAGCGCGATGCTGACCGACACCGTGACGGTGCTCCTGCACCGTCTCGGCGTCGCGTACACCGCGATCATGAACCCGGTGTTCCGCGTCCGCCGCGATCCAGCGGGCGGACTGGTGGACGTCCACCCCGTCAACGCGCCCGACGCCCCGAGAGACGGCGTCGACGAGACCTGGATTCACGTCCAGCTCTCGCCCACCGCGGATCCCAAGGCCGTCGCCGAGGCCGTCAAGCTTCTGCCGAGCGTGCTTGACGACGCCCGGCAGGTGGAGATCGACTCGGCGGCGCTGGACGCCGCGTTGGTCGTGTTGGCCAGCCAGCTGGACTCCGACCGCAAGGGCCACTTCCCGTCGTACGACCGTCGCGACGTCGCAGCGCTGTTGCGCTGGCTCGCCGACGGACACTTCGTGCTGCTGGGTTACCAGCGCTGCTCGGTGGAGGACGGGACGGCCACCGTTGATCCGGCCAGCCGCCTCGGCGTACTGCGGCTGCGTACCGACGTGTTGCCGCAGCTGACCGACCAGGACGACCTGTTGGTGCTGGCGCAGGCGACCATGCCGAGCTACCTTCGCTACGGCGCCCACCCCCACATCGTGGTGGTCCGCGAGACGCTGCCCGGCGAGGACGCCGCCGTCGAGCATCGGTTCGTCGGGTTGTTCACCGTGGCCGCGTCGAATTCGAACGTCCTCGAGATTCCGCTGATCTCGCGTCGCGTCCGGGAGGCGTTGGCGCTGTCGCACGGCGACAACAGCCACCCCGGGCCGCTGACGTTGGACATCATCCAGACGATCCCGCGTTCGGAGCTGTTCTCCCTCAGCGCCCAGCAACTGTTGGACATGGCCAACGCGGTGGTCGACCTCGGCTCGCGTCGCCGGGCGCTGCTGTTCTTGCGGACCGACCAGCTGTCCCACTTCGTGTCCTGCCTGGTGTACCTGCCGCGTGATCGGTACACGACGGTGGTCCGTCTCGAGATGCAGGACATCCTCGTCCGCGAGCTGGGTGGCGAGAGCCTCGAGTACACCGCGCGGGTCAGCGAATCACCTTGGGCGGTGGTGCACTTCACCGTTCGGCTGCCCGACGACAGCAAGCCCGAGGACGTCGACACGTCCTTGGAGACCGAGACCAGGATCCAGAACCTGCTGACCGAGGCGGCCCGCACCTGGGGTGACCGGTTGATGGGGGCGGTCCCGACGGGCGCGATTTCCCGCGCCGACGCCGAGCACTACGCGGCGGCGTTTCCCGAGGTCTACCGGCAGGCGTTCACCCCGCATGACGCTATCGGTGACATCGCGATCATCGAACAGCTGCAGGACAATTCGGTCAAGCTCGTCTTCGCCGACGGCGGGGAGGGGCAGCCCGCCGACCTCACCTGGTACCTCGCCGGCCGATCGGCGTCGCTGAGCGTGCTGCTGCCGATGCTGCAGTGCATGGGCGTCGTCGTGCTCGAGGAACGGCCGTTCTACGTCACTCGTGCCGACGGCATGCCGGTGTGGATCTATCAGTTCAAGATCTCACCGCAGAAGTCGATCCGCGAGGACGACGACGCCGCCGAACGTGAAGCCACCGCCATGCGGTTCGCCGACACGGTCACCGCCATCTGGCACGGCCGGGTGGAGATCGACCGCTTCAACGAACTGGTCATGCGCGCCGGCCTGACCTGGCAACAGGTGACCGTGCTCCGCAGTTACGCAAAGTACTTGCGGCAGGCGGGTTTTCCCTACAGTCAGTCTCACATCGAGACGGTCGTCAACGACAACCCGGCGACGGCCCGCGCCCTCGTCGAGCTGTTCGAGGCGCTCTTCGATCCGGACGACGCGCAGTCGGAGTCGGGGGAGAAGAAGCGCGACGCGTCGGCGGCGGCCACCGCGGTCGCGGTCGGCATCGACGCACTGGTCAGTCTCGACACCGACCGGGTGCTGCGGGCGTTCGCGTCGATGATCCAGGCGACGCTGCGCACCAACTACTTCGTCACCAGCCCCGCCTCCGCGCGCAGTCAGGACGTGCTGTCGATCAAGGTGAATCCGGGGCTGATCGACGAATTGCCCTTGCCGCGACCGCGATACGAGATCTTCGTGTACTCGCCTCGGGTCGAGGGCGTTCACCTGCGATTCGGAAACGTCGCCCGCGGCGGCCTCCGCTGGTCGGACCGCCGCGAGGACTTCCGCACCGAAATCCTCGGCCTGGTCAAGGCGCAGGCCGTCAAGAACGCCGTCATCGTGCCCGTCGGCGCCAAGGGCGGCTTCGTGGTGAAGAACCCGCCGGCGTCCACCGGTGACGCCGCCGCCGACCGCGAGACCTTCCGCAACGAGGGCGTCGCCTGCTACCGGCTGTTCATCTCCGGCCTGCTGGACGTCACCGACAACGTCGACACCGCCACCGGCGCCGTCACCACCCCGGCGGGCGTGGTGCGACGCGACGGCGACGACGCCTATCTGGTGGTCGCCGCCGACAAGGGCACCGCGACGTTCTCCGACATCGCCAACGACGTCGCCAAGTCCTACGGATTCTGGCTCGGCGACGCGTTCGCCTCCGGCGGGTCGGTGGGCTACGACCACAAGGCGATGGGCATCACCGCCAAGGGCGCGTGGGAGTCGGTGAAGCGGCACTTCCGCGAGATGGGCGTCGACACCCAGACCGAGGACTTCACGGTCGTCGGGGTCGGCGACATGAGCGGTGACGTGTTCGGCAACGGCATGTTGCTGTCCAAGCACATTCGCCTCGTCGCCGCGTTCGACCACCGCCACGTGTTCCTCGATCCGAACCCCGACGCGGCCACCTCGTGGGCGGAACGCGAGCGGATGTTCGCGTTGCCGCGCTCCAGTTGGGACGACTACGACCGCAGCCTGATCAGTGAGGGCGGCGGCGTGTACAGCCGGGAACACAAGTCGATCCCGATCAGCCCGCAGGTTCGCGAAGCGCTCGGCCTCGACGACGGCGTCGAGGAGATGACGCCGCCGGCGTTGATGAAGGCGATCCTGCAGGCGCCCGTCGACCTGTTCTGGAACGGCGGCATCGGCACCTACGTCAAGGCCGAGTCAGAGTCGGACGCCGACGTCGGCGACCGAGCCAACGACGCCGTCCGCGTCAACGCAAATCAGATGCGCGCCAAGGTGATCGGCGAAGGTGGCAACCTCGGGGTGACGCAGCGCGGCCGCATCGAGTTCGAGCTCAACGGCGGACACGTGAACACCGACGCGCTCGACAACTCCGCAGGCGTCGACTGCTCCGACCACGAGGTCAACATCAAGATTCTCGTTGACTCGCTCGTCACCGGTGGGCAGGTGAGCGCCGAGGAGCGCACCCCGCTGCTGATGTCGATGACCGACGAGGTCGGGGCACTCGTGTTGGCCGACAACGCCGCTCAGAACGATCTGATGGGCACCAGCCGGGCCAACGCGGCGGGTCTGCTCACCGTGCACGCCCGCCAGATCAAGGGTCTGGTCGCCGAGCGCGGGCTCAATCGCGAGCTGGAGGCGCTGCCGACGGACAAGGAAGTCCGCAGGCGCGTCGAGGCTGGGCTGGGTCTGACCTCGCCCGAGCTGTCCACGCTGATGGCGTACGTGAAGTTGGCGCTGAAGGACCAGCTCCTGGGCAGTGAGCTGCCCGACCAAGAGGTGTTCGCCGCGCGGCTGCCCGAGTACTTCCCGCATCAGCTGCGTGACCGGTTCGGCCCCGAGATTCGCACCCACCAGCTTCGTCGGGAGATCGTCACGACGATGCTCGTCAACGACCTGGTCGACACCGCGGGGATCAGCTACGCCTACCGCGTCGCCGAGGACGTCGGCGTCGGGCCGGTCGACGCGGTGCGCGCCTACGTGGCCACCGACGAGATCTTCCAGGTCGGCGAGGTCTGGCAGCAGATCCGAGCCGCCGGTGACGCCGGGGTGGCCGTCGCGGTCACGGACCGGATGACTCTGGACCTGCGTCGCCTGATCGACCGCGCCGGACGCTGGTTGCTCAACTACCGGCCGCAGCCGTTGGCCGTGGGTGCCGAGGTCAACCGGTTCGCCGCGAAGGTGGCCGACCTGACGCCGCGGATGTCGGAGTGGTTGCGTGGCGACGACCGCGCCATCGTGGCCAAGGACTCCGGCGAGTTCATGGCCCAGGGGGTGCCCGAGGAGCTGGCGATGATGGTCGCGACCGGGCTCTACCAGTACAGCCTGCTCGACGTCATCGACATCGCCGACATCGCCGACCGTGATCCGGTCGAGGTGGCCGACACCTACTTCACGTTGATGGATCACCTCGGCGCCGACGGCCTGCTGACGGCGATCTCCCGGCTGGCCCGCGACGACCGTTGGCATTCGTTGGCGCGCTTGGCGATTCGGGACGACATCTACGGCTCGTTGCGGGCGCTGTGCTTCGACGTGCTCGCCGTCGGCGAGCCCGACGAGACGGGCGAGCAGAAGATCGAGGAGTGGGAGATGTCGAACAGCTCCCGGGTGGCGCGGGCGCGTCGCACCCTCAGCGAGATCTACTCCGACGGTGAGAAGGACCTGGCGACGCTGTCGGTCGCGGCGCGCCAGATTCGCAGCATGACAAGGACGAGCGGAACGGGAACGACCGGGTGACCGAAAGATGGGTTTCTCCAGTGCCGGTGCGCTGGAGTGACATCGACATGTACCAGCACGTCAATCACGGCACCATGGTGACGATCCTCGAAGAGGCGCGCGTGCCGTTCCTCACCGAGCCGTTCGCCGACGACTTCGACACCATCGGCCTGCTCATCGCCGAGGTGCGCGTGATCTACAAGGGGCAGCTGCGGCTCGCGGATTCGCCTCTGCAGGTGACGATTTGGGTCAAGCGCTTGCGTGCGGTCGACTTCACCCTTGGGTACGAGGTGCGGTCGGCGCTGGCCGACCCCGACTCCAAGCCCGCGGTCATCGGCGAATCGCAGCTGGCGGCGTTCCACATCGAGGAGCAGCGGCTGGTCCGATTGGCGCCGCACCATCGTGACTATCTCCAGCGTTATCAGCGGTGAGCACGAGTGAGCGCGGGCTGTGGCTCGACGACGTCGCGCACCGAGAAGACCTGGCGACCTTCGTAGACCGGGCGATGCGGCTCGACGACTCCAGCGTCATCCGCCTGCGGCAGCGCTCGAGCGGACAGGTCGTCGCTTGGCTGGCAACGGGTTTCGACGTCCTGGCGAGCCGAGTCGTCGGTGGCCGCGTGAACCCGGCGGATCTGTCCGTCGGTGCGGACGCGTTGGCGTCGGCGCTTCCGTCGATGGACCAGTCGGGTTTCGTCGACCCCGGTTTTGCGATGGACTCCGCGTGGCGCGGGATGCTGCCGCCGGAGTCGGGTTTCGTGCACCTGGACGACGTGCCGGCCCGGGCGGTACTCGACCTCGCGCAGCGCGGTGTGGCGTTGGCCAAGGAGTACGGCAGTGCCCACGGTCCGCCGGCGTCGTTGCTGGATCAGGAAGTCGTGGCCGTCAGCTCCGGTGACGTCAGCGTCGGCATCCCGATGCGATGCGTATTCGCCTTGACGGCAATGGGTTTTCTGCCGCAGTCGGCGACCGCCGACCAGTTCGCCCCCGAGTCCGTGGCCGCCGACGAGGTGGTGCGGGTCCGCGTCCTACCGACGTGGTTGCGGGTCGACGCCCGCTTCGGAACCGTCTACCGCCGCCGTGGCGACCCGGCCGTCGTCCTGCGTTAGAACGGCGAGTTGACCATCGACTGCGCCGCCATCTCCAGGTAGTTCAGCAGCACCTGGCGGTGCGCGTCGTCGAGGGTCCGCGAGTCCACCTCGGCGACGGCGGTGTGCATGCAGCGCAGCCAGGCGTCGCGTTCCAGCGGGCCCACCTTGAACGGCGCGTGCCGCATCCGCAGCCGGGGATGCCCCCTCTGGTCGGAGTATGTCCGCGGGCCGCCCCAGTACTGCTCGAGGAACATCCGCAGTCTTTCCTCGGCGCCGTCGAGATCGTCCTCGGGGTACAGCGGTCGCAGAATCTCGTCCTCGCGGACGAGTTGGTAGAACGTCGACACGATGGCTCGGAACGTCTCGGCGCCGCCGACTTCGTCGTAGAACGACGTGGGTTGTTCCGTCACGTGGTCCATTGTCCCTTCCCGCCGCGGGAGCGTCCGCGACGGGGGACCGCCGGCGGGCAGGAGCGAAGCGACCGGGGGATGTCGTAGCGGCGCCGTCACTGGATGTTCATTGGAGTGACCTGCGAACACCGCCCAAATTGCCGTGCGATCGGCACCGATCCGTGGTGCACTATCTCTCGGAGGACCTATGTCGCAGCGAAGGAAGAGCCGCGGGCATCTGACCGCGGCCAGTTCAACTGGTGTCTCGGTGCTTGCTGCGCAGACCTTGCCGCTCCCCGGCGTCGACGCGCGCCCACCGGTCACCGACGGCAGCGTGTGGGGCCGTCGCAGGGTGCTCTTGCTGAATTCGACGTATGAGCCGCTTGCCGCGCTGCCTGCGCGTCGCGCCGTGGTCATGCTGCTCTGCGGCAAGGCCGACGTGGTCCACGCCGACCCAGGCGGTCCGGTGATCCACTCGGCAACGCGCGCGATCACGGTGCCCTCGGTGATTCGGCTGCGGTCCTTCGTCCGGGTGCCGTACCGGGCGCGGGTGCCGATGACCAGGGCGGCCCTCATGCACCGTGACCGCTTCCGCTGCGCGTACTGCGGATCCAAGGCCGACACCGTCGACCACGTGGTGCCGCGCAGCCGCGGTGGCGCGCACTCGTGGGAGAACTGCGTGGCAGCCTGCGCCGGGTGCAACCACAAGAAGGCGGACCGGCTGCTCACCGAACTGGGGTGGACGCTGCGTTCGACACCCCTTCCGCCGAAGGGCCAGCATTGGCGACTCTTGTCGTCGATCAAGGAGCTCGATCCGGCGTGGGTGCGGTATCTGGGTGAGGGAGCGGCCTGAGTGGGCAGCCCTAGTGGGTTCGCGCGTGAGTATTGAGATACGGTTTGCGACGTGAGCACAGCACTTACGCATTCGCTGCTCGGCGGGGTCCCGCTGCTACTGGCCCTGGTTCTGGCTGCCATCGCCTTCCGGCGCAAGGGCCCGCACCCAGCGACGTACACGTTGACCGACGAGTGGACCCACGAGCCAATTCTGTGGGCCTCCGACGAACCGGCCGACCACGGCCACGGATCGCATCTGACGGTGGGGGGTGGCGCAAGTGGCAAGTGGTAGCGATCATTCGACCGAGGTCGCGAAGCGAGAGTCCGAGGTACTGCCCTACGGCTACGCCTACACCTCGAGCGGCCGCATCTCCGGCGTCACCGAGCCCGGCGAGCTGTCGGTGCACTACCCGTTCCCCGTCAAGGACCTCGTCGTCCTGGACGATGCCTTGAAGTACGGCTCACGGGCGGCCCAGGCCCGCTTCGCGGTGTACGTGGGCGGGCTCGGTGCGGACACCGCGGCCACCGCGCGTGAAATCCTGGCCAAGGTGCCGACGCCGGACAACGCCGTGCTGCTGGCCGTCTCCCCGAACCAGAAGGCCATCGAAGTGGTCTACGGATCCGAGGTGAAGGGCCGTGGCATCGAAGAGGCGGCCCCGCTCGGCGTCTCGGCGGCTGCCGCGTCGTTCCGCGAAGGCAACTTGATCGACGGGCTCATCAGCGCCGTGCGCGTTCTCAGCGCCGGCGTCTCACCCCGCTAACCCCCCCCCGAAAACGACGAAGCCGGTGACCTTCTGGTCACCGGCTTTTACGTCGTGTCTGCGTCAGTTGTTCTCGTCGTAGCGCTGCGCGATGGCGAGCAGCTCTTCACGGACGGTCGAATCGGGGAGTGCGTTGATCCGGGCGTAGAGACGACGACGGTTCATCGAGCGGGTCAGCTCGGCACGAAGACGTGGGAATGGCATGGTGGTGCTCCTTCGTTGTGCCCTGGATCACAGGGCAAGGGTTGCTATGAGGTCGCCAACACGGGGATCGCCCCGCTGGCAGACCCTCCAATCGTCCATGTTAAATCCACGTAAATCAAGCTCCGACGTGTGATTTTGCGCTCACCGTGGGGCTCGGAGTGGACATCGACGCCGAGCGTCGAGCCGCTAGATCGGGGTGACGTCGTCCGCAGCAAGATTTGCTGCAGAGCTGATGAGTTCGGCTCGGATGCGGACGTACCGCTCGAGGAAGGCCCGCTCGTCGAGCCGCTTGCGGCGCAGCCATGCGGTCACTTCGTCGTTGCACTTGCTGGCGTTGCACGCCGCGCATGCGGGCACCACGTTGTCGAGGGTGTACCGCCCGCCGCGGGAGATGGCCATGACGCAGTCGCGCTGCAGCGGACGATCAGAGACCCCGCAGTAGGCGCAGCCGTCCCAGAGGGCCCTGATCGCCGCCCATTCCTCGGTTGTCAGGTCGTTGACGACGGCCTTCACGCGCCGCGTGCGCCTGCGCGCTGCCCGCGCCCTCCGGCTGTTGGTACCCGCCATCGCAACATCATGAGGCGCGAGCGTGCGCGAACTCAGACACCGTCGCGGCGTGTTGCCCGCAGACTCGCACGCTCGCCGGAAAGGGCGCCGGTTTAGGAGGCGTCGAACGCGCGCGCCCTCAGCGCCCGCTCGACGCCGGCCCGGCCCTCGATCACCAACCGGCGCAGTGCCGGCGGAATCTCACCGGCCAGGAAGCGGTCGGCCGCGTCCAGGCCTTCCTGGCTGACGTCCGACGACGGGTACAGACCGATGACGACCGTCTGGGCCACCTCGCTGGAGCGTCGCTCCCACACCCCGAGGATCGCGTCGAAGTACTTCTGACCGAACGGCTTCAGCAGCGCGGCCTGGCCGGGCTGGACGAAACCGCTCACGATCGCCCGGGTGGTGATGTTGGCCAGCGTGTCGTCCTCGATGACCTGCTGCCACGCCGCTTCCTTCACGGCCGCCTGCGGGCGGGCGGCCGAAGCCGCTGCCGCGTTGCGCCGTCCGGCGGCGGTGGGGTCGCGCTGTGCCTCCGCGTCGATGAAGGGGGTGTCGGTGCCGTGCTCGTCGACGTCGCCGCCGGCGGCCAGCGCGGTCACGATGCGCCACCTCAGGTCGGTGTCGACGGTCAGGCCCGGCAGCTCCAACTCGGCGGGGTCGGTGTCGAGGAGCGCCGCCAGCACCGCCGTGTGCCGCAGCGACAACGCCGAGGTGCACAGGGCGTTCACGTAGGCCAGCTGGAAGTCGGAGCCCGCCTCGGCGGCCCGGGCCAGCTCCAGGAGGCGGTCGGCGAACGCCGGCCAGCCCTGCGAGCACGCCCAGTCAGGGTCGGCGTAGGCGTTGAGGGCCGTCTGCGCCTGCAGCAGGAGGCGTTGCGCCACACCCACTTCGGTCTCGGCGTGCACACCGCCCTTGACGAGCTCGACGAAGTCACGGGCCTTCATCTCGGCCTCGCGCGTCATCTCCCAGGCCGCCGACCACGCCAGCGTGCGGGGGAGGGAGTCGGCGATGTCGGCGATGCGCGTCAGCACCGTCTGCAACGACACCGGGTCCAGACGCAACGAGCAATACGTCAGGTCGTCGTCGTTGACCAGGATCAGCTGGCCCCGCGACACCCCCTGCAGGGCGGGCACGTCGGTGCTCGAGCCCTCCACGTCGAGTTCCTCGCGGTGGGTGCGCACCAGCTTGCCCGAGCCGTCGTCGTCGTAGATGCCCACGGCCAGGCGGTGGACGCGGGTCTCGCCAGCACCGGGTGCCGCGCCGCTCTGGTCGATCGCGAAGCGGGTGAACGTGCCGTCGCCGTCGACGTCGAAGTTGGCCCGCAACGTGTTCAGGCCGGTGGTCTTGAGCCACTGGCGGCCCCAGTGCGACAGGTCGCGCCCCGACGACTTCTCCAGCGCCCCAAGCAGATCGCCGAACGTGGCGTTGGCGAAGGCGTGGTCGCGGAAGTAGTCCCGCAGGCCAGCCAGGAACGCCTCGAGGCCCACATAGGCGACGAGCTGCTTGAGGACGCTGGCGCCCTTGGCGTAGGTGATGCCGTCGAAGTTGACCTCGACGGCGTGCAGATCCGGGATGTCCGCGGCGACCGGGTGGGTCGACGGCAACTGGTCCTGCCGGTAGGCCCACGACTTCTCGACGTTGGCGAACGTCGTCCAGGCGGCCTTGTATTCGGTTGCCTCGCTTTGGCACAGCACCGAGGCGAAGGTGGCGAAGGACTCGTTGAGCCACAGGTCGTCCCACCACTGCATGGTGACCAGGTCGCCGAACCACATGTGCGCCATCTCGTGCAGCACCGTCTCGGCGCGGCGTTCGTAGCTGTAGCGCGTCACCTTCGACCGGAAGACGTAGTCCTCGAGGAACGTCACGGCGCCGGCGTTCTCCATGGCGCCGGCGTTGAACTCCGGGACGAACAGCTGGTCGTACTTGCCGAATGCGTATGGCACGCCGAAGTTCTGGTGGTAGAAGCCGAAGCCCTGCTTGGTCTCGGTGAACAGGCGCTCGGCGTCCATGTACTCGGCCAGCGAGCCGCGGCAGAAGATGCCGAGCGGGATGTCGCCGTGCTCGTCGGAGTACACGTCGTCCCAACGGGCGTACGGGCCGGCGATGAGAGCGACCAGGTAGGTGCTCATCCGCGGGGTGGTGGCGAAGGTGTGCACTCCATTGTCGACCGACACCGTGGCGCCGTTGGAGATGACCTGCCAGTGTGCGGGCGCGGTGACCGACACGTCGAAGGTGGCCTTCAGATCCGGCTGGTCGAAGCACGCGAACATCCGCTTGGCGTCGGCGGTCTCGAACTGCGAGTACAGGTACACCTCGTCGTCGACCGGGTCGACGAACCGGTGCAGGCCTTCGCCGGTGTTGGAGTAGCGGCAGTCGGCCTCGACGACGACGACGTTGTGCTCGGCCAAGCGGACCAGCGGGACGCCCGTGGACTCGTCGTAGCCGGAGACGTCGATCGCCTCACCGTTGAGCGTCGCGCTGCGGACGGTTCCAGCCGCCACGTCGACCACGGTGTCCGAGCCGGCGAGGGCGTCGAAGGTGATGGTCGTCGTCGACCGGAAGGTGTTCTCGCCGGGCGCGCCTGCGCCGTCGGTCAGATCGAGCACGATCCGGTAGTTGTCAACGGTGACGAGCGCCGCGCGCTCGGCCGCCTGGTCGCGAGTGAGGTTGGGAAGTGCCACGTCGGCCAAGCCTAGACGTAGTTCGGGAACACGGGCAGGGCGTGCATAGTTGTGCTGAACGGAGCTGTGCCCAGATCTGACCCGTACGCCTGCCGAGAGGATTCGATGATGGCCAAGAAGGATGTCGCCGGTTTCTGGTTCGACCCCCTGTGCCCCTGGTGCTGGATCACGTCGCGTTGGATCCTCGAGGTTCAGCAGGTTCGTGACATCGAGGTCGAGTTCCACGTGATGAGCCTCGCGGTGCTCAACGAGGGACGCGACCTGCCCGACGAGTACCAAGAGATGATGAAGAAGGCCTGGGGCCCGGTGCGTGTCGCGATCGCGGCCGAACAGGCCAGGGGCAGTGAGATTCTCAGCCCGCTGTACACCGCGATGGGCACCAAGATCCACAACCAGGGCTACCGCGAGACCGACCCCGACTTCGAGCGGGTCATCGCCGAGTCGCTGGAGGAGGTCGGGTTGCCCGCCGAGCTGGCCGAGGCGGCCACCAGCGACAAGTTCGACGACGCGCTCCGCAAGAGCCATCACGCGGGCATGGACGCGGTCGGCGACGACGTCGGCACGCCCACGATTCACGTCAACGGTGTCGCGTTCTTCGGGCCGGTGCTCTCGCGCATCCCGCGTGGCGAAGAGGCCGGCAAGCTGTGGGACGCCTCGGTGATCTTCGCTGCGTATCCGCACTTCTTCGAGCTGAAGCGCTCGCGCAACGAGTCGCCCGAGTTCGACTGACCTGACCGCGACGGGCGTCAGACGGGGTTGGTCAGGCGACGGTGAAGATCATCGACTGCCAGCCCGTCGCGCCGTCCGGTACCGGGCCGGGGTTGATCAGCCGCAGGCGTTCCTCGGCCTGCATCACGCCGTCGCCGTCGTAGGCGCGTGACGTCGCGGTGTGCTGGCCGGGCGGCAGGGTCGTCGTGAGCTTGAACATCCGCCAGGTGTTGCGGTTGACCTCGGTGCCGAGTTCGGCTGGCTGCCAGTCGCCGCCGTCGATGCGCACCTCGACGCGGCTGATGCCCCGGCCCTGCGCCCACGCCGTGCCCGCGACGGTCACCAGGGGACCGGACAGCTGTTGGAAGGCCGTCGGTGCGTCGATGCGCGACGAGATCTTGATCGGCACGACGCCCGGCGGTTGGCCGTCCCAGCCGCGCTCGACCCAGTAGGGCTTGACGTCATAGGTGGCCAGCTCCAGTTCGGTCAGCCACTTGGTCGCCGAGACGTACCCGTAGAGCCCGGGGACGACGGTCCGCATCGGGAAGCCGTGCTCGGGAAGCAACGCCTCGCGGTTCATGCCGATCGCCAGCATCGCCTGCTTGCCGGTCGCGCGGAGCATGTCCAGCGGCGTGCCTAGGGTGAAGCCGTCGACCGAATGGCCGACCACCTGCTGGGCGCCGCTCTGGATGCCGGCCCGATCCAGCAGGTCAAGCAGTGGCACCCCGATGAAGTTGGCCGTCGAGACGTACGGACCGCCGACCTCGTTGGACACGCACGTCATCGTGATCGTCTGCTCCACCAGCGGCATGGATCGGATGTCGTCGAAGGTGAACTCCAACGGTTCGTCGACCAGGCCGGTGATGCGCAGCGTGGCGTCCTCGGCGCGCAACTGCGGCACCTCGAGGTTGACGTCGATCCGGTAGAAGTCCGCTGCGGGCGTGAGGAACGACGGTGTGCCGAGTTCGGGGAACGCGGCACCCGGGGGGATGGGCGGTGCCGGTGTGGTCGGCACCAACTCGCCGACCCGCTGCCGTGACGCGGTGACGTCGACCCGACGCGCCAAGGCGACACCGCCGGCACCGGCGACGACGGCGCCCACCGCCGCGACGACAGAAGTCAGCAGGAAACGGCGTCGCCCCAACGTCTTTCGTGGTGCAGCGTCATCGGTGGCGGGCGGTCGGGCGCGGCCGTGCAGCCACCAGAACACGCCGACGCCGGCCACCAGCGCGGCCGCGGGCGCCACCAACCCCATGAGATCGGTCGACTGTTCGCCGACCGCCAGCGCCCCGACCACGCCGATGGCAACGATGGCGACGAGACCGGGAATGACGCTGCGCCGTGACACCAGTCCCACGATCGCGCCGACGAGCACCAGCACCACGGCCATGCCGATCAGCAGTGCCGGCTTGTCGTTGGTGCCGAAGTTCTTGATCGCGAAGTCCTTGACCGGCGCGGGCGTCCGGTCGACGGCGGCGTTCCCGACCGCGAAGAAGGGTGACGCCGCGGGCGTCAGCAGCAATCCCGCGACCAGGTGCCCCGCCCCCAGCGCGGCGAGGACGGCGAGCACCCCGGCGGTTGCGGCGCGGACGACCGGGAGGCGCGGGGGCGGTGAAGTCATGGTGGTTATTCGTTGCCGGTGCGTCGGCGGACGACGCCGCGTCGAGTTGCGAGGATGCGCACCTCGGGCGACGCTGTGCCCATGACGGTGCATTCATGACGACGGCCGAGCCCACCACCGACGGCTCCTACCGCAACAAGATCGTCGCGGTCGAGCCCGGCGGCAACGAATTCATCGCCGAGGCCGACCGCCACGGCAAGCCGAGCCAGTTGTTCTGGACGTGGACGTCGCCCAACCTCGAGTTCGCGACGATCTTCGTCGGGGTGCTCGCCGTCGCCGTGTACGGCATGAGCTTTTGGCAGGCCGTCACGGGCATCGTCATCGGCACCGGCCTCGGTGCGCTCGCGCACTACTTCCTCTCGGCGCGCGGTCCCTTGCACGGAGTGCCGCAGATGGTGTTGGGGCGCTTGCCCTTCGGTTTCAAGGGCAACGGCCTGCCCGCCGTTCTGATGTCGGTGACGGCCGGGGTGGGCTGGTTCGCGACGAACAGCGTCAGCGGGGCATACGCCTTGGCCGCCCTGTTCGGCATCGGACCACTGGTCGGCTTGATCGTCATCGTGCTCGTCCAGACCGGCTTCGCGTTCTTCGGGCACAACCTGGTGCAGGCCTTCGAACGGTGGTCGTTCCCCGTGCTGGCCGTGATCTTCGCGGTCGCCTCGGTCGCGATCCTCACCAAGTCCAACTTCGGCGCGCCCGCCCTGGAACCCTTCGTCGGCGACGGTTCGATGGGCGGGTTCCTGCTGACCGTCGGCACGGCGTTCGGCTACGCCGCGGGGTGGACGCCGTACGCGGCGGACTACACCCGCTACCTTCCTTCGACCGTGTCGACGGCACGGACCGGGTTCTTCGCCTCCGCCGGACTCTTCCTGTCGTGTGTGGTGCTGGAGACCGTCGGTGCGGCATCGGTCACCATCGGGCCCGCGCTGTCCGAGAATCCGACCGAGGCGTTCGTCGGCGAGCTGGCCTCTCCGATCGCCAAGGCGACGCTGTTGGCCATCGCGATCGGTGCGATCGCCGCCAACTCGATCAACGTCTACTCCGGCGCCATGGCGTTCGTGACGATCGGCGTCAAGTTGCCTGCCCACATCGCCCGTGCGCTCGTGACGGTGTTCTTCGGGGTGGCCGGGTTCCTGGTGGCCTGGTGGGCTCTGCCGGACGCCGCCGCAAGCTACGAGGCCTTCCTGTTGATCATCGCCTATTGGATCGG
This sequence comes from Mycolicibacterium hodleri, assembly GCA_006864685.1. Lineage (GTDB taxonomy): Bacteria > Actinomycetota > Actinomycetes > Mycobacteriales > Mycobacteriaceae > Mycobacterium > Mycobacterium hodleri_B. The sequence continues at coordinate 176,501 of VIFX01000002.1, forward strand.
GCCGTGGCTCGGAGTGGTGTTCGCCGACCAGTACCTGCGGCGGGGGCAGGCGATCGCCGGCTTCCTCTACGACCGGTCCTACACGAACTGGCCCGGCCTGGCGTCGTTCGCCATCGGCCTCGTGGTGTCGGTCCTGCTGTTCTCCAACCAGGAGAAGTTCGTCGGGTTCATCGCGCGGGGAGCTCCTCAGCTTGGCGACATCACGTTCTTCGTCGGATTCCTGATCGCCGGCGGCGTATACCTAGTGGCATGCAAATCCAAGATCTCCGCGGAACGTCTGGCGGTATGACCCCTGAGGACATGCTCGACGTCGCCGTCGAGGAGGCCCGAAAGGGATTGTCGGAGGGTGGAATTCCCATCGGGGCCGCGCTGTTCAGCCGGGACGGTGTGCTGCTCGGCAGCGGTCACAACCGGCGAGTGCAGGACGACGACCCGTCGGTGCACGGTGAGACCGACGCGTTCCGGGCGGCCGGCCGGCAACGGAACTACCGGTCGACCATCATGGTCACCACGCTGTCGCCGTGCTGGTACTGCAGTGGCCTGGTGCGGCAGTTCAACATCGGCGCGATCGTCGTCGGCGAGGCCAAGACCTTCAGCGGCGGTCACGACTGGTTGGCCGAGAACGGGGTCGACGTCACCGTGCTCTCCGACGAGCGGTGCATCCAGATGATGACCGATTTCATCGAAGCACGACCGGAACTATGGCTGGAGGACATCGGAGAATGAGCGTGATTGCCACCGTTGACATCTCGCGATGGCGTGCCGGCGGGTCAGCTGCCGCCGCCGTCGCGGCGGAGGTCGACCAGAGCCTGCAGCAGGCGGGCTTCATCCTGGTCACCGGGCACGGCGTCGACCCGGATCTGGCCGCCTCGGTGCGCAAGGCCAGTCGCGACTTCTTCGCCCAGCCGTTGCAGACCAAGCAGCGGTACAGCGTGCCGGTCGGTGGGCACGGCTGGATCGGACCGGGTGCCGAGGCCAACGGTTACTCCGAGGGGACCGAGACGCCACCCGACCTCAAGGAGAGTTTCAGCCTTGGTGCCGAGACCGCGACGGGGGACGCGGACGTCGACCGAATCTGGTTCGCGCCCAACGTCTGGCCGGCCGAGGCACCCGGATGGCAGGCGCTGGTCACGGAGTACACCGACGCGGTGCGCCGCCTCTCCGACGACCTGTTGGCGCTGTTCGCCCACGCGTTGGGACTGCCCGCCAATCCCTGGGCGGCGCTAGCGGATCGGCCCACCTGGACGATGAACATCAACCACTACCCGCCCGTCAGCGTCGTCGGCGAGCCGGAACCCGGGCAGTTCCGCATCGGCCCCCACACCGACTTCGGCACCGTCACCGTTCTGGATCGCGAACCGGGAGCCGGTGGGCTGCAGGTGTATTCGGAGGTCGGCGGGTGGGAAGACGCCCCGTATGACCCCGAGGCGCTGACGGTGAACATCGGCGACCTGCTGGAGTACTGGAGTGGTCGGCGCTGGCCGTCGGGCAGGCACCCGTGCTGCCGCCGCAGCCCGAGGCTCCTGAGGAGGACCTGGTGTCGCTCATCTACTTCTACGAGGCCAACCACGACGCGCTCGTCACGCCGCTCGCGCCGCCGATCGGCAAGGTCGACGGGTTGACCCCCGTCACCACGTCGGACTTCATCAAGGAGCGGCTCGACGCCATCACCGTCGGCTAATTACCCCTGGCGCGTTGGTCGGATCGACAATTCGCCGATCTCGACCTCCCAGGGTTGGTCGACGACGAACTGAACGGCTCTGGCCACCGCGTCGGGGTCGAGTGCGAATTCCGCCATACCGCGGCCGATTTCGGCGCGGATGGCCGGATCGGTGATGGTGTCGGCGAACTCGGTCCGTGTCATTCCCGGTGAAATCGCCGTCGTCTTCAGCGTTCCGTCGGTGGACTCCTGCCGCAGCCCCTCCAGCATGGTTCGGACGGCGTTCTTGGTCGCGGCGTACACCGCCATCGTCGGCACGATCTTCAGTCCGGCCGTGGAGACGATGGTGACGAAGTGGCCTCGGCCCTGCTGCTCGAAGATCGGCAGGGCGGCGTCGACGCCGTTCAGGACGCCGCGCAGGTTGACGTCGATCATCGCGTTCCAGTCCGCGCGTCGGCGTGCAGTCATGGGGGAGATCGGGCCGATGCCTGCGCTGCTGACCAGCACGTCGAGCCGGCCGTAGGTGGAGACGGCGGTCTCGGTGAGCAGTTGGAGGTCCTCGGCGCGGGTGACGTCGACGGTGACCGCGGTCGCCCGACCGCCCGCGTCCCGGATCTGCGTCGCCAGTGACTCGAGGTGGTCGGTGCGACGGGCTCCGAGAACCACCGCGGCGCCCGCGTCGGCCAGTCGGCGGGCGGTGGCCGCGCCGATGCCGCTGCTCGCGCCGGTGATGGCGACCACCTTGTCCTCGAGTGGGCCCATGGTTAACCTCCTAAAATGAAGCGGACGAACTGTCCGCTTTCAGTTAAGCGGACAGTTTGTCCATTTGCAAGGGGGTGTGATGGCCGAACGCAGCGACGCGGCCCGCAATCGCGCGATGATCGTCGACGCCGCGCGGGAGCTGGTCGCCGAATCGGGCGAGCTGAAACTCAGCCTCGTCGCGCGGCGGGCCGGGGTGGGGCAGGGCACGCTCTACCGCCACTTCGCCACCCGTGACGAGCTGATCCGCGCCCTCTACGACCAAGAGGTCGACGACCTCGTCGCGCTGGCGCATTCGCTTCTCGGGGAGTGCGGACCCGACGTCGCCCTCGAGAGGTGGTTCGCCCAGCTCGCGGCGTACGCCAGGGTCAAGCTCGGAGTGATCGCCGCCGTGGAAGCCTCGGTGTGGCAAGACATCTCGGCCCAGACGCCGGGCAAGCTCGCCGAAGCGCTCACCGCGCTCCTCGACGCGGGCCGCGAACAGGGCGTGCTTCGTGGCGACGTCGACGCGCGCGACGTCATCCTGCTGTCGTGGTTCCTCGCCCACGTCGAGCGCGACGAGTGGGACGAGCGCACGCCGCGCCTGCTGAGCGTGCTGCTCGACGGGCTGAGAGTGAGGTAGGCGGAAAGCCAGGGCGCGGACGGGCCGGTTAAGGTGTCCGCCATGCGCGTCTACCTCGGCTCTGACCATGCCGGATACGAACTCAAGCAGGCCATCGTCGAGCACCTCGAGTCGAGCGGCCACGAGCCCGTCGACTGCGGTGCCTTCGCCTACGACGCCGAGGACGACTACCCCGCCTTCTGCATCGCGGCGGCGGAGCGGACCCTCGCCGACCCGGAGAGCCTCGGCATCGTCATCGGCGGCTCCGGCAACGGCGAGCAGATGGCCGCCAACAAGGTGCCAGGCATCCGATGCGCCCTGGCGTGGAGCGTCGAGACGGCGTCCCTGGCGCGGCAGCACAACAACGCCCAGGTGATGAGCATCGGCGGCCGGATGCACACCGTCGCCGACGCCCTCACGTTCGTCGACGCCTTCCTGACCACCGCGTGGTCGGACGCGCCGCGCCACCAGCGTCGCATCGACATCATGTCCGAGTACGAGCAGACGCACGTCGCGCCACCCGTGCCAGGCGCCTAGGGCATGCCCGAGGGGCACACCCTCCATCGGCTGGCCCGCCTGCACCAGAAGCGGTTCGGCAACGCGCCCGTCGTGGTGACCAGTCCACAGGGCCGCTTCGCCGACTCCGCAGAAGCGGTCAGCGGTCGGGTGTTGCTCACCGCCGACGCGTGGGGCAAGCACCTGTTCCACCACTACGAGGGTGGCGCGGTCGTGCACGTCCACCTCGGGCTCTACGGCAAGTTCACCGAGCACCCCCTGCCGCTGCTCGACCCGGTCGGGCAGGTGCGGATGCGGATGGTCGGCGCCGAGTACGGCACCGACCTGAGGGGTCCCACCGTCTGCGAGGTCATCCACCAGGTCGAGGTCGACGACATCGTCGCCCGGCTCGGGCCCGATCCGCTCCGTCGCACCGCCGACGCCTCTCGCGCGTGGGTGCGAATCAGCAAGTCCCGCAGGGCGATCGGCGCCCTCCTGATGGACCAGAAGGTCATCGCCGGAGTGGGGAACGTCTACCGCAGCGAGTTGCTCTTCCGGCATCGCATCGAGCCGCACCGTCCCGGCACCCTTCTCACCGAGGAGGAGTTCGACGCCGCGTGGACCGACCTCGTCGCGCTGATGAAGGTGGGCGTGAGCCGCGGCAAGATCATCACCGTCCGGCCCGAGGACGACAAAGGCCTGCCAGGACTCCGCGGCCGACCGCGCAGCTACGTCTACCGGCGGACGGGGGAGCCGTGCCGGGTGTGCGGGACGCCCATTCGCACCGAGGTGATGGAGGCCCGCAACCTGTTCTGGTGCCCCACCTGTCAGGTGTAGCGCGAAGGTCTGGTGGGCGCGCCCCGGCGTTTGACGGGACAATCGCCGGGTGGAACTCATCCTCGTCGTCGTCGGGGCGATCGTCGTCACCGCCATCGCCCACCATCGGGGACTCGAACCCGCGCTGATCATCGTCGTCATCGGCATCGCGGCGTCGTTCGTCCCAGGCTTCGAGGCGCCCGAACTCGACTCGCACATCCTGCTGACGGTGGTGCTGCCCCCGCTGCTCTACTCGGCAGCTTTGAACTTCTCGTTCCCGACGTTTCTGCGCAACATCCGACCGATCCTCGGTCTTGGCGTAGGCCTGGTCGTGGTCACCGCCTTCACCGTGGCGGCGGTGTCCTCGTGGATCGTCGTCGTGCCGCTGACGTTCGGCACGGCCCTGATCCTCGGCGCGATCGTCGCCCCGCCGGACGCCGTCACCGCCGTCGCGGTGGGCCGCAAGCTGGGGTTGCCGAAGAAGGTGATGGCCATCCTGACCGGGGAGAGCCTCATCAACGACGCCGCCGCGCTGACGTTGTTCACCATCGCGGTGGCTCAGGTCGCGGGCAGCCACACCTTCATCGAGAACCCGTTCCTGCTCTTCGGGTACAGCGCCGTGCTGGGCCCGATCGTGGGCGCCGCACTGGGATTGGTGACGCTGTGGATCCGCAAGCGACTGAACAACCCGGGCCTCGAGACGGTGCAGGGTCTGCTGGTGCCCTTCGCCGCCTTCATTTCGGCCGAGGAGTTGCACGCCTCGGGCGTCCTTGCGGTCGTCGTCGCCGGCTTCGTGGTCGGCAACGGAACCCTCGGCGCGGGCTATCAGACCCGGCTGCAGGAGCGCTACGTCTGGAACTCGGTCGACGTGCTGTTGGAGGCGTTCGTCTTTGCCTACATCGGTCTGCACCTGCGCTTCGTGCTGGAGGACCTCCGTGAGGCCCACGAGTCACTTGGCGAGGTGGCGGTCGCCTCGCTGATCGTGCTGGTCATCGTGATGCTGATCCGGCCGCTGTCGGTGCTGGTCATGTTCGGTCGCAGCAAGCTGTCGAGCCACGTGGAGAGCAGGCTGAGCGTGCCCGTCCCTGCGGTCGGCGGGCGAGGAGCCCTCGGCACCCGCCGCCGTGGAAAGCCGCCGGGCAAGTGGCGGTCGGTCATCGACCGCCGTTCGCTGAGCTGGCAGGAGAACGTGGTGGTCTCCTGGACCGGCATGCGCGGGGTGGTGACGTTGGCCGCTGCCGCGGCAATCCCGGTGACGACGGCGGCGGGGGAGCCGTTCCCCGAGCGCGCCACCATTCAGGCCATCGCGTTCGTGGTCAGCGTCGGCACGCTGTTGATTCAGGGCAGCACGTTGCCGCCGCTCATCAGCCGGCTGAACCTGTCGGCGGGCGCCTCGGACTATGAGCGCGAGCAGACCCTCAAGGCCGAGCGCGTGGTGCACGAGGCGGCCGACGGGGTGCTGGCCGAGTTCAGGGCGAACCCGCCGGACGGCCTCGATCCGCGGGTGCTCGCCGAGATTCGCAACACCATCGCCAGGCACTCACAGGACGCCGACGAGATGCCCGACCCGGCGACCCACACCTTGCGCGCGGAGGTGTTCGGTGCGCTGTATCTGCAAGTGCTGCAAGCCCAACGGGCCGCCCTGATCGCCGAACGCGACGAGGGCCAGATCGAAGACGAAGCCGCCCGCGCCATGCTCGACCGGCTCGACCTGCAGGAGGCCGGGGTGTCGGCGCGGCTCGAGAGTCGCTTCTAGTTCGGGCTCGTATGAGGAGGGCGGGCTAGCGCCGGCCCAGACCCGCCCCCGGAGTTGATATCACGGGCGATATCTACTTCGGCGAGCCGTGCTCGCTACTTAGAAGCCGCCGAAGTCTCCGCCGCCGCCGAAGTCGCCGCCCCAGCCACCAGAGTCTCCGCCGCCCCAACCGCCGCCGGAGTCACCACCCCAACCGCCGCCGGAGTCGCCGCCCCAGCCGCCGCCGTCGCCACCGCCGGTGTCGCCGTAGTCCTGGCCGCCCTGGTCGCCGCCGCCGTCGAGCTGGCCCTGGTCGCCGCCGTCCCCGTAGCCGTCGCCGGAACCATTCTCGAAGCCCTGGGCGTCATAGCCGACGCCGCCCATGCCGGAGAACATCGCACTGAACAACAACACCGAACCGACGCCCCAGGCCCCCGCGACGAGCGCGGGCTTCCACCACGGCTCGGAGTACCAGCCGGCGGGCACCGGGCGCCCGGCGACCCGGCCGCCGGGGTAGTAGTTCGGGGTGCGTTCGGTCGGCGTCGGCGAGGCCTCGATGTCGCGGCCCTCGAACTCGACGCGGCGCGCCTCGGTCACGGTGCCCGCCGAGTTCTGGCCGGACAACGACTCAAGCTCGGGTCCGGGATCCATGTTCATCGCGACCCGGGCCGCGCGCACGTAGTACAGCCCCTCCATCGCGCTCTCCTTGGCGAGCTGCGCCTGCCGGGCGGTGGTGGCCTGCTCGATCTGAGAGCCAGCCGCGGTGAAGCGCTCGGAGGCGTCGGCCAGCGCCTGCTTGGAGGCTTCGTCGGTGCCGGTCAGGTTGATCACCTGACCACCGAGGCGGTCGATCACGCGCCGGGCGTCGGCCTTGGCGTCGTCAAGTGATGCCGCGTTGCGCTTGCCGGACGCCTTCGACGAGGCGATCACGGCGAAGGCGATGACGGCGATGAGAACGACGATGAGCACCAGCAGAAAGCTGTTCATGGCACCCAGCCTACCGACAGGAAAGGGTGTCGAACCGGGTCGGATGAGGGCTTTCTCAGAATGCGCGCAGTCCGGCCTCGGCGCAGGCGGCGTCATCCTCGGCGCTGGCGCCGCTGACGCCCACCCCGCCGACGATCCGGCCACCCGACGTGATCGGCACACCGCCGCCGAAGATGACGAACCGGCCACCGCCGTTGGCGTGCAGGCCGAACAGTTCGCCGCCAGGAGCGGCGAGGACGGCGAGTTCGGCGGTCGAGATGCTGTTGGCGACCGCCGTGTAGGCCTTGTCGACCGCAAGGACCGGCCCGGCGATCTCGGCGCCGTCCATCCTGCCGAAGGCCACCAGGTGACCGCCCGAGTCGACGACGGCCGCCGACACCAGGATCGATCGCCGTGCCGCCTCGGCGTGCGCGGCCTCGACGATGCGGTGGGCGGCTGCGAGATCGGGAGTCACCTGGTCATTCTGGCCCGGCGTCGCCGTCCGCGCTGCCCGCGCCTGCCGTGTCGTCGCCCGGGCTGGCGACCGATGTCGTGTCCGCCTCGGGGGTGGGCGTCGCCGAGCCGCCGTCGGTCGGCTTCGTGTTGGTGCCGGCCTCGGTGCCGGCCGGCTCGACCTTGTTGCCGGTCTTCATGACGTCGGTGGCCACGGTCTTCTCGACGTCCTTCTTCTCGACGTCGTCCTTTTTGGTGTCGGCCGTCGGCGTGGGCTTGGTGGTGGGCTTGGCGACGGTCTCTTCCTCGACGGGCTCGGGTGCGCGGTGTCGCGCGGAGGTGGTCGGGGTCGTGGAAACCTCTTGAATGGCAGCCGGTTTCGGGGCCGTCGCGGTGTGGGGAGCGGCGACCGCCGCGTCCGGGGTGATCGGCGGCAGTTCGTGCAGCGGCGTGCCGATCAGCGGACCGCCGCCGAGGATGTGCTGCACCGCCACCACGACGGGGTTCTCGAAGATGCCGTTCACCAGGCGGATGACGACGGGGTTTCCCTTGGCGGCGGCGATCAGCCGCCGCTGGACGACGGCGATGGGTCCGCCGCGATAGTCGGTGACCTCGTCGGGGAAGGACGCGATGATGGCGGCCCGTTGGCCCGGGTCGGCCGTCGCGTCGAGCAGCCGGTTGCGGACCACCTGGATGAGGCCGCCCGTGACGAAGTCGCTGATGAACTGGTGCTGGTCGGGGTCGGTGAACAACTGCAGGAAGCGGTGGGCCTCCGACTGGAACACCCCGCCCTCGAAGAAGTCGTTCAGGATCTGGGTTTGGTCGGGGCTCGTGAGCCGTGACGTCGCCTGCTTCTTGAGCACGCCGGCAATCCCGCCGTGGAAGAAGTCGCCGATCACCTCCTGCTGCTGCGGATCCCGAAACGAGAGAAGCAGTTGGCGGTAGACCGCGGTGGACAGGTGCGCCAACACCGGGGTGACGGCGGGGTCGAACAGGGTGCTGACAGGTGGCGGCGTCACCGCCGCCGCGAGACCGGTCGATCGGGCGGCCAGCGCCACCTCGGTGGCGTGGACAACGTGAACGTCGTTGGGCGCCAACGGTGCCGCGACGGTGGTCACCGACGCAACGGTCAGGGCGGCGGCGGCAACGCCGACCCAGCGTGGGGCAGTACGTACCTGTGGTGAACGGCTCACGGTGGGCTCCCTCGCCGGATATGTCAACAGTTGGTGACTTGACGGTATGGCACGCCGGTCGCAGTGTCAACGCTTGATGACTTGTGTCGCCGCCGGGGTGGCAAGACGCCACCGGCGCCCCAAGGCCCATGCCGCGCGCCATGTCCTAGCAGGCGGACTCTCCGCCCTGAGATCAGGCCTGGGGAGCGGAAGCGGTCCACGTCATTCATGCCCAATGCTCATAGGCATGAGTAGCACCGACAACGCGCGGCGAGACCGTCTCGACGAGCACTCGTTGCGCCTGGGCGCCGGGTTCAAGGAACAGGAACGCGAGCAGGTCCTCGAAGTGCTGTCCCCGCTGGGTGCGCACCTGGCCAGATGGGACCCGAGCGAGGTCGAAGTCGACGTGTCCGTGCACGAGCGCGGCGGTAAGGAGCAGCGCGTAACGCTCCGCGCGCATCTGCCGTGCTGCCCGCCGCTCGTGGCGGTTGGATACGACTCGGATCTCGTGCGGGCTCTCGCCGAAGCCAGGAGGGACCTAATCACTCAGATCGATCGCCATAAGGCGGAGCGTGAACCCAAGCGCAACCGTCATCTGCGGCAAGACACCATCCGCCGCCCAGGGTCGAGCGCGGGCGCGGGATCATGAGCAAGCACAGCCGGCCGACGACGCTGACGCCGGACGAGCTCGCCCTTCTCGAGGCTGAGCTGGAAAGACTGAAGCGGCAGCGCGAGCGCGTGGCGGCCGACCTCGACAGCATCCGGGATACGGTCGGCGACCTGGTCGGTGCCGATGAGGCGGACCAGATTGGCCTCGCCGACGAGCTGGTCCAGATCGACGACCGGATCGCCGAACTCAACTGGCATCTGCACGGTGGGCCACCCGAGTCCGAGGTGCCGGGCGCGCTGCCGGACGGCACGGAGGTGACGCTGCGCTTCCCCAACGAGGAGCTCGTTCACCTGCGGGTGGTCGCGATCGTCGGAGACGTGCCGGTCGTGGACGACCAGGCGATGTCGCCGGACAGCCCGATGGGGCTCGCCCTGGCAGGCCACCAGCCAGGGGACGTCGTGACATTCGAGACGCCGCAGGGAACACAACAGGTCGAGCTGGTGGCGGTCCGGTACCCCGACTAAGGAGTCTTGGCGCGCAGACGCCTATCGGACCGCGGGAGCCGCCGAACTGTCGTTCGACGGCCTCTGCGCTGGTACCTGGTGGAGCGGGCGACGGGAATCGAACCCGCGTAGCTAGTTTGGAAGGGTATTTCGCCCTCTCGGAGCTGCCCGGCGAAAGCCGAGGTAGACGCGGTGCGCGCTGGCCGTAAAAGTGCTATCTAGCAGCAGGAATGGTCCGCTACGGGGCCGCTTCGCATCGGCATCACCCCGCCGTCGTACCCGCGTCGGTTCGCCAACGCGCGAGGGACGGATAAGGGACGGGCCGAGGGATCGAACACGAGTGCGACACGCGCGCGCGTAGGTCGACACGAGAGCTCTGTCGGAGGGTGGCCATACGCTGAATGACATGGCGGGGATCACAACCGCCGCCGCGTCACAAAGGGGTGATCAGATGCCTAACAGCGCTAGCGCCGATTACGACGAAGCAGAGATTCTGTCGTTTGAGTGGGGTGACATTCAGAAGCTGGCAAAGATCGTCACCAACGTCGTGAATCCATTGACCGGAGAACGAACGCTCAAATTGGTCCCGTACGAGAACTCGATTCAGCCGGTGCCTCTAAATTTCGAGCCGCCTCTCATCGAACACGCGGTCGGCGAGAAACATGGCTTCCGGCACCACTGGGAGCTACTTACGTATGCGTTCAGCCTGCCAGACCCCGCTGCATTCCCGGTGCTGCCCGAACTGACGGCCGATGACCGCCGCGTCCTCAAGCGCTACTCGCAGATGTGCCGGCAGCTCGCGGGATACTCCGCGCTGAACGAAGAGAGCGGGATGTATTTCAGCCACAAGCACGGCGGCGAGCCCGAAATCACCTTGAAGTTCCCTTCACCCGAAGCCTTTGGCGGCACGTCGGTCGCTTTCCGCCAGTTGCACAGTGGGGAGGACTCAGCGTCATTCGACCGGGCCAAGGGTCGACTCATGAAAGCTGTCAAGTTGCTGCCTGCTGCTGAGCAGGACAAGGCGACAAAGCTTGTCGCGCAATGGGCTAAGGCGCGGGGTGCGCTGATAAATCGGATGCTTCAAACCATTGTGTGTGAAATGGTCGCCCCGCCCGTTCCGCCAGATCGTGAGGTGCCGCCGTTCAGCTACGCAAATATCAACCCGCAGAAACTGATCTTGACCTTCAACTACGGCGACACGATCCACTTCTCTGAGGATGAAGAGGCGAATTTGTCGACGCTGTTGGAAACCGAACAGAACGCCTGTTACTACAAGCACTCGGTGCTTAGCGCCATAACAAATCTCAGTCATCTGTACTTTGGCTTCGCGCTGCTCGCCGAGGCGGCGATGGGTCCGTCTGTATAACCCGCCCCGGCTGAGCTTCTCGGACCGCCGTACCGCACCCCGGCGCAGCCTCTGCACGGCTGCGGCCGTCGGCGCGGGGGTTCGGTCGGTATCGACGGTCGGCAGCCCTACGGCGCGATCTGCACGCCTGGGTTGCCAGGGTTGGTGTAGTCGCGGTCGGTTGGCCGGCCACGTCGCGGAGCTCGGCCACGGTACGCGCCACCGCGCTCAGGGGCCGCGCGTTCGGTGCCAGGCGGTGATAGCCCCGGCCCCCAAGAGAACTCCGTCGGACCGTCGTTCGATTTGAGCCGCTTCATGGGCCACTCGAAGCCGAGCACCACCGAGACGGTCTACGCCCATTTACTCGCGGACGACCACTCCGACGCGATGGCCGCGCTCGGGGCGATGGAGGCCGAACCGGAGTACGGGCCGAACGTGGTGCCGCTCTGGGGTTAGAACGGGGCCAGTTCCTGCTCGATTCGACGGAGGACGTCTTGAACCTCTGAAGTCGTAGCCAATTGAATGGCGTGTTCGATATCTTCGAAAGTCACCGTCTTGGAGTCGTGCATGTCGCGAATTATTTTCGCCAAGGCGACTTGTGCTCGGTAGCTCTGTTCCGTCTCCCGGCGGTAGTCGGCCATCCTCTTTTCGATGTTCGCCGTACTGCTGCCTCTTGACGATCGGCGCTCCTCGCGCAACGACCGAACCTCCGAGTTGAGCGCGACGACCGCACTGCTCAGTTGGGCAATTTCTATCTTCTCCGGATCTCCGGAGTTTTCGAGAGTCCGTAGGTCCACGGCGGTGACCACTGGCGACTCCGGCCGGTTCCCGTCCTCGATGTCAAGGACCATCGCCGCCAGCGCGGCCTTGGCTTCCGCAGCACTCTTCAAGTCTTGGTGGTCAATATGTATCGTCCGCATGTCGCGGACATCGAAAGGTATGTCCTGGCCGGCTTCGATGATCTGTACATACGGCTTGTTGAACGCGTGCCGTATCGCGAGTTCGTAGAAGACATTCGCATTATGGTCGGTCAGGTCAGCGACTAATAAATCCGCCTCGATGATCCTGCTCACGATTTGGGACGTAATTCGGCCCGCCGAGTTGATGCGGTCGGCACGCACGGTTTCATAGCCGAGGGGTTTTAGCGCCTCTTCGATGACGTAAGTCATCACGCGATCGCTTCTGTTGCGTGTGGGGCTTCCGTCCAAGCCTATAGGCGACGCCAGAAAGCATGTTTTCCCTCTTAGCGGCAATACTGATCCGTTCGGGCTGGCTTCGGTGGGAGCGGCGGTTTCCGCGTCGGCCGTCATGCCAGCCATGCTCCCATGCCGAAGCTGATACTCCTCAGCGTTTGCTCCGAGCTCGCCCGGGCCCACACCCTTGGGACCGCCCTACACAAGGGACGGATAAGGGACGACGAAGGCCGCCGAACGGATGTTCGACGGCCTCTGCGCTGGTACCTGGTGGAGCGGGCGACGGGAATCGAACCCGCGTAGCTAGTTTGGAAGACTAGGGCTCTACCATTGAGCTACGCCCGCGTTAGCACTGCACGGGAGACTGTACCGGCGAGGACGTATTCAAATCCAATTGATGCCCGCGCAAGGCCAGCCCGTAGTATTCCGACGGCAGTGAAGCACGGGGTGTAGCGCAGCTTGGTAGCGCATCCGCTTTGGGAGCGGAAGGCCGCAGGTTCAAATCCTGTCACCCCGACCGGAACGTCGACACCCGTCGAAGAAGACACAGACATGCAAGGAGTAACGCCGTGAAGAGCACCGTCGAGAAGTTGAGCCCGACCAGGGTTCGCATCAACGTGGAGGTGCCGTTCACGGAACTGCAGCCCGACTTCGACCAGGCGTTCAAGGAGCTGGCCCGGACCATCCGGATGCCAGGATTCCGCCCGGGCAAGGTTCCGGTGAAGCTGCTGGAGTCGAAGATCGACAAGCAGGCCATGCTCGACCAGGTCGTCGGCGAGGCCGTTCCGGCCCGCTACAGCGAGGCCATCGCCAGCGCTGAGGTGCAGCCCCTCGGGCAGCCCGAGATCGAGGTCACCAGCAAGGAGTACGGCGGCGACCTGACGTTCACCGCCGAGGTCGACGTCCGGCCCGAGATCACCCTGCCCGACCTGTCGGCGCTGGCCTTCACCGTCGACGCCATCGAGGTGTCCGACGAAGAGGTCGACACCGAGCTGCAGAACCTGCGCGCCCGCTTCGGCACGCTCACCGGCGTGGACCGTCCCGCCCAGGACGGCGACTTCGTCTCCATCGACCTGTCGGCGACCGTCGACGGCGAGGACGTCGAGGAAGCCAAGACCGAGGGCCTGTCCCACGAAATCGGATCGGGCAACCTGATCGAGGGCCTGGACGACGCGATCAAGGGCCTCTCGGCCGGCGAGAGCAAGACCTTCACCACCAAGCTCGTCGCGGGCACGCACGCCAACGAAGACGCCGAGGTCACCGTCAAGGTCGTCAGCATCAAGGAGCGCGAGCTTCCCGAGCCCGACGACGAGTTCGCCCAGCTGGCAAGCGAATTCGACACCATCGACGAGCTGAAGGCGAGCCTCGTCGACCAGGTCAAGCAGGCCAAGCGCATCGGTCAGGCCGAGCAGATCCGCGACAAGGCGCTGGAGACCCTGCTCGAGCAGGTCGAGGTCCCGCTGCCCGAGGCGATCGTCCAGGCCCAGGTCGACGACACCGTGCACAACGCGATCCACGCCCTCGACCACGACGAGGCGAAGTTCGCCGAGGCGCTCGAGGCCGAGGGCAGCACCCGCGAGGAGTTCGACGCCGACAACCGCTCGAATGCGGAGAAGGCCGTCAAGACCCAGCTGTTGATGGACGCCGTCGCCGACCAGCTCGACATCCAGGTCGGTCAGAACGACCTCACCGAGCGTCTGGTTCTCATGTCGCGGCAGTACGGCATCGAGCCGCAGCAGCTGCTGCAGGTGCTGCAGCAGAACAACCAGCTGCCCACCATGTTCGCCGACGTGCGCCGTGGCCTGACCATCGCCGCCGTCGTGCACGGCGCGTCCGTCACCGACTCCGAGGGCAACGAGGTGGACACCACCGAGTTCTTCGGGCCGACCACGCCGCTCGAGGCCGACGTCGCCGACGACGCCGAGGAAGCCGCCGACGAGGCAGTCGAGGCAACCGACGAGGCCGACGAGTCCAAGTAACCCCGAAGTGACGCTGTGAGCGAACGACCCCGGTCTGGGGAGTCCTCGCCGCGCAGCTTTGGTTAGTGTCAGTGAACGAGTACGCAAACTCGAGAAAGCAGGTATTCCAGCCGTGACTGACATGCGTTCGGGCGCGTCGGGGCTCAACCTCACCGACTCCGTCTATGAGCGGTTGCTGGCCGAGCGGATCATCTTCCTGGGCACCCAGGTCGACGACGACATCGCCAACCGGCTGTGCGCGCAGATCCTTCTGCTTGCCGCTGAGGACCCCAGCAAGGACATCAACCTCTACATCAACTCGCCCGGCGGATCGGTGACCGCGGGCATGGCGATCTACGACACGATGGTCCTCGCACCATGTGACGTGGCCACCTATGCCATGGGTCTGGCCGCGTCGATGGGTGAGTTCCTGCTCGCCGCCGGCACCAAGGGCAAGCGTTACGCCCTGCCGCACGCGCGGATCATGATGCACCAGCCCAGCGCGGGCATCGGCGGCAGCGCCGCCGACATCGCGATCCAGGCCGAGCAGTTCGCGTTGACGAAGAAGGAAATGAACCGGCTCAACTCCGAGTTCACCGGTCAGACTCTCGAGCGCATCGAGACCGACGCGGACCGCGACCGCTGGTTCACCGCCCCCGAGGCGCTGGAGTACGGCTTCGTCGACCACATCATCACCCACGCCAACTTCAACGGGAGTGCCTCATGACGCAGCCCCACGGCGGTGCCGTGAATCCGATTCAGGCGCGCTACATCCTTCCGTCGTTCATCGAGCACTCCAGCTTCGGTGTCAAGGAGTCCAACCCGTACAACAAGCTCTTCGAGGAGCGCATCATCTTCCTCGGCGTGCAGGTCGACGACGCGTCGGCGAACGACATCATGGCGCAGCTGCTGGTGCTGGAGTCTTTGGACCCCGACCGCGACATCACCATGTACATCAACTCGCCCGGTGGTTCGTTCACCTCGCTGATGGCGATCTACGACACCATGCAGTACGTGCGCGCCGACATCCAGACGGTGTGCCTCGGTCAGGCGGCGTCGGCCGCGGCCGTGCTGCTCGCCGCCGGCACGCCCGGCAAGCGGATGGCATTGCCCAACGCGCGCATCCTGATTCACCAGCCCGCCGTCGGTGGGGCGATCCAGGGTCAGGTCTCCGACTTGGAGATCCAGGCAGCCGAGATCGAGCGCATGCGCACCCTGATGGACACCACGCTGGCCCGTCACACGGGCAAGGACGCCGCGGTCATCCGCAAGGACACCGACCGCGACAAGATCCTCACCGCCGCCGATGCCAAGGAGTACGGCATCATCGACACGGTTCTGGCGTACCGCAAGCTCTCTGCACAGCCAGCCTGACGCACGCCGCGGTGCGGTCCGACTTTCCCTCGGATCGCACCGCGCCGGCGCGCGTACCGTGGACACGGAACGTCGCCTCACCGATCGGGTTGACGACACGCCAACGGCGTGAGGTGCGTTCCGGAGGACCAAGGGCTACGGCAGGGGATATGTTCTCCCTCTACACAGATGAATACCAACGGCGCTATTCGGCTTTATCGGTCGCACGGCGCCGGAACATACGGGTAGCGTCGGGAGAAACCCCGAGGTGATCTTGCACACCGAGACATACCGACGGCGATCAGGAAAGTAGGGCCGCAGGAACAATGGCGCGCATCGGAGACGGCGGCGATCTGCTGAAGTGCTCGTTCTGTGGAAAGAGCCAAAAGCAAGTCAAGAAGCTCATCGCAGGCCCAGGCGTGTACATCTGCGACGAGTGCATCGACCTCTGCAACGAGATCATCGAAGAAGAGCTGGCCGATGCTGACGACGTCAAACTCGACGAGCTGCCCAAGCCGGCCGAGATCCGCGAGTTCCTCGAGGGTTACGTCATCGGCCAGGACACGGCCAAGCGCACCCTCGCGGTCGCGGTCTACAACCACTACAAGCGCATCCAGGCGCAGGAGAAGTCGCGCGACTCGCGCGCCGAACCCGTCGAGCTGGCCAAGTCGAACATCTTGATGCTCGGCCCCACCGGCTGCGGCAAGACCTACCTGGCCCAGACGCTGGCCAAGATGCTCAACGTCCCGTTCGCCATCGCTGATGCGACGGCACTGACCGAAGCCGGTTACGTCGGCGAGGACGTCGAGAACATCCTGCTGAAGCTCATCCAGGCCGCCGATTACGACGTCAAGCGCGCCGAGACCGGCATCATCTACATCGACGAGGTCGACAAGATCGCCCGCAAGAGCGAGAACCCGTCGATCACCCGCGACGTCTCAGGTGAGGGCGTTCAGCAGGCGCTGCTGAAGATCCTCGAGGGCACGCAGGCGTCGGTGCCCCCGCAGGGCGGCCGCAAGCACCCGCACCAGGAGTTCATCCAGATCGACACCACGAACGTGCTGTTCATCGTGGCAGGCGCCTTTGCGGGACTGGAGCGCATCGTCTCCGATCGCGTCGGCAAGCGTGGGCTCGGCTTCGGCGCCGAGGTGCGCAGCAAGGCCGAGATCGACACGCAGGACCACTTCGCGGAGGTCATGCCCGAGGATCTGATCAAGTTCGGTCTGATCCCCGAGTTCATCGGCCGTCTTCCGGTCGTCGCGTCGGTGACCAACCTGGACAAGGAATCCTTGGTCACCATCCTGTCGCAGCCCAAGAACGCCTTGGTGAAGCAGTACAACCGACTGTTCGAGATGGACGGTGTGGAGCTGGAATTCACCCCGGACGCCCTCGACGCGATCGCCGACCAGGCGATTCACCGCGGCACCGGTGCCCGCGGTCTGCGCGCCATCATGGAGGAAGTCCTGCTGCCGGTGATGTACGACATCCCCAGCCGCGACGACGTCGCCAAGGTCGTCGTGACCAAGGAGACCGTCGAGGACAACGTCTTGCCGACCATCGTGCCGCGCAAGCCACCTCGTGCCGAGCGGCGCGAGAAGAGCGCCTAGCCTTTTCGGATAGCGCTGAGGGTCGTGAATCCACTGGATTCACGACCCTCAGTGCATTCTCACCTGCGCTACTCGGTCGCCTGATTCCATTCGTAGGACAGGAACTTCCCGTCCAACGTCACCACGACGCGATCCCCGCCGGGGTGCGGCTTCTTCTCGACGTTCACGCTGAAGTTGATGGCGCTCATGATGCCGTCGCCGAACTGCTCGTGGATGATCTCCTTGATTGCCCCGCCGTACACCGACAGCGCTTCGTAGAACCGGTAGACGGTCGGGTCGGTGGGCACCGCGGCGTCGAATCCGCCGCGCATCGGGACGGCCGCCAACACGTTGACCGCCGCGTCGTCCAGATCGAGCAGGGCCGCCAGGACGGTGCCGATCTCGGGCGGAATCGGGTGCTGGCCGAGCAGCGCCGCCGTGGTCCACACGACCGGGCGGTCGACCGCGTCGGCGAGTTGCTGCCACGTCAGGCCCTTGGCGAGGCGCGCCGCGATGATCTGCTGGGTTATCTCGTCTCTGGTCATATCTGAAGGGGATCACAGATGCGACGGGTGCGCAGGGGTGCTGAGCCGGCGCTCGGCGACGACTTCGTCGACCAGATCGGCGATCGCCGCGACTCCGTCCCGACGGGCGTGGGCGCACTGCAGGTTTCGTGCCGCGTTCCGATACTTGTCGTCGCCGACGATCTGGCGCACCGCGCGCTTCACCATGGTGTGGGTGGGCACACCGGTGCGCAGGTCGATCCCGACGCCGAACCAGTCGACGCGCGCGGCGACCTCCGGCTTGTCCTCGGTGTTGCCCGCGACGACGAGGGGCACGCCGGCCGTCAGGGCGCGTTGCACGGCCCCGTACCCGCCGTTGGTCACCATGACGTCGACCGAGGGCAGCAGGATGTCGTGCGGGATGAACTCCGCGGCGAAGGTGTTCGGCGGCAACGGATGCCGGAGCTCGCTGACCGGGCGCCCGCCGGTGGTCACCACCACGGTGACGTCCTCGTCGGCGAGCGCTTCGATGGTGGGCTCGATCAGCCTGCTCAGATCGGTGTTGTCGACGGTGCCCTGCGTGACGTGGACGATCGGACGTTCGGCGGCCAGCTCCCGCCACCAGGGAGGTGCGACGAAGCCGTCGGTGGGCAGCGGGTTGACCGCGCCGACGAAGCGGACGTGCTCGGGCAGGTCGCTGCGGTGGTATTCGAACTCCGGGATCGTGGGGACGATCATGCGGTCGGCGAGGACGGCCGAATCAAGCAGGAAGACAGGCAGTTTCGGATGTCCCAGCGCCTTGAGCATGGTGTCGGCGGCCTGGTGCGAGCGGCGCAGCAGGTACTTCTGCGCCAGCACGTTGAGCACGCGGTGGCGCAGCCGTCCCGTCGCTCCGACGTGGGGCTGAATTCCGGTGCCGCCCGGGGCGGTGTCCCGGCTGGTGAGGAACAGCGGAGTGGTCGTGTAGCTCAGCACCGGTGGTCGCTCGGCGGGGTTGCCGAGCAGCATCGGCAGGACGCCAAGGAAGAATGCGTCGGTCAGGATGACGTCGAATCGGGTGGCGGCCATCAGTTCGTCCAGCGCCGCGGCCTGAAGCGGCATGGGTCGGACGAAGATGTTCTCGATGTCGAAGTTGAGCCGGTCCACGCCCGAGGTCTCGGCGCGTCCGGGCAGGTCGTCGAGCGAACCGCCCTGGTCGGCGCCGAAGGGCAGCGCGCGCGCCGTCGCCCCCGTCGCTTGTACCTGTTCTGCGAACCGTCCCGAGGTGAGGACGGTGACGGCGTGCCCCCGTCTCACCAGCCCGCGGGCCACGTTGAGCAGGGGGGACACGTGTCCGATGTGTGGGCATGCGGCGATCAGAATCTCGGCCATGGTTGGCTCCCTCGTCCAGTAGTGCGTTCATCGACCGGTGCGATGTTTCGCGACGAGGGACGCCGGAGCTTGAAGGTTGGCTGGAGATCGGGTGGAGATCAGTGCTTGACGCGGTCCTGGCGGGTGTAGACGTTCATCGAGCTGCCGCGCAGGAACGCCACCAGGGTCAGGCCGGCCTGGGCGGCCAGGTCGACGGCGAGCGACGACGGGGCCGAGACCGCGGCCAGGATGGGAATGCCTGCCATCACGGCCTTTTGGGTCAGCTCGAACGACGCTCGCCCGCTGACCAGTAAGACCGTGCCCGTCAACGGGATTCGGTCGTTCTCGACCGCCCACCCGATGACCTTGTCGACGGCGTTGTGCCTGCCGACGTCCTCGCGGACGACGAGCATGGTCCCGTCGGCGTCGAACAGGGCGGCACCGTGCAGGCCGCCGGTGGTGGCGAAGATGCGCTGCGCACTGCGGAGTTGGGTGGGCATGGCGGACAACGTCTCCGACGCGACGACGGTGGGATCGTCACCGGGGGAGTGGCGGCTGATGAGCCGGATGGCGTCGATGGAGCCCTTGCCGCACACCCCGCACGACGACGTGGTGTAGAAGTTGCGGGTCACGTCGAGACTGGGCGAAGGGACGTCGGCCCCCAGCGTCACGTCGAGCACGTTGTAGGTGTTCATGCCGTCCTCGCCGGCACCTCGGCAGTACTGGACCGCGAGGATGTCGGCGCGCGCACCGATGACGCCCTCGGTCAGCAGGAAGCCTTGTGCCAGTTCGACGTCGGATCCCGGCGTGCGCATCGTCACGCTGATCGCGGTGCCGTTGACGCGAATCTCCATGGGCTCTTCGACGGCAAGCGTCTCGGGCCTGGCGGTCGCGCCGTCGGCGGTGAGGTGGCTGGCCCTACGGCGGGCGGTGACCCTACCCATTGCTGCGCGCCTCCAGTCGGATCAGCACGGCCTTGGACACCGGCGTGTTGGAGCGGGCCGCCACGTGATCCAGCGCGACCAGCGAGTTGGTCTCGGGATAGTAGGCGGCCGCGTTGCCGACTGGCGTGGAGTACGGCACGATCAGGAAGTCCTCGGCGCGACGTTCCTCGAGATCGCCTGCGGCGTTGGTGTATTCGGACACCAGGTCGACGCGGTCGCCGTCGGAGAACCCGAGCGAGACAACGTCGGCCGGGTTGACGAAGATCACCCGACGGCCGCCCTTGACACCGCGGTAACGGTCGTCGAGACCGTAGATGGTGGTGTTGTACTGGTCGTGGCTGCGCAGGGTCTGCAGGATCAGCCGCCCTTCCGGCACGGGTATCCACTCCAGCGGGTTGACCGCGAAGTTGGCCTTGCCCGTCGTGGTCGGGAACTCGCGGGAGTCGCGCGGCGGGTTGGGCAGTTGAAAGCCGTCGGCCTGGCGGACCTTCCGGTTGTAGTCAGCGCAGCCGGGGACCACCGCCGCGATGGCGTCGCGGACCCGGTCGTAGTCGGCCCTGAACGCCTCCCACGGCACGGGATGGTCGGGGCCGAGCACGGCGCGCGCCAGCTCGCTGACGATGGCGACTTCACTGCGGACGTGTTCGCCGGGCGGTTGCAGGCTGCCGCGGGACAGGTGCACCATCGACATCGAGTCCTCAACGGAGACTTGCTGTTTGACACCTTGCTGCAAGTCCTTGTCGGTGCGACCCAGCGACGGCAAGATCAGGGCCGTGGTGCCGTGTACGACGTGGCTGCGATTCAGCTTCGTCGACACCTGCACGGTGAGCGAGCAGCTGCGCAGGGCGGCTTCGGTCACCGCGGTGTCCGGCGTCGCCATCGCGAAGTTTCCGCCCATGCCCATGAACACCGACGCGTGACCGTCCCGCATGGCGCGGATGGCGTCGACGGTGTCCATGCCGTGCTTGCGCGGGCTGACGATGCCGAACTCGGAATCCAGTGCCTCCAGGAAGGTTTCGGGCATCTTCTCCCAGATGCCCATGGTGCGGTCGCCCTGGACGTTGGAATGCCCGCGCACAGGGCAGACCCCGGCGCCTGGCTTGCCGATCATGCCGCGCATCAACAGCAGGTTGGTCAGCTCGGAGATCATCGGAACGGCGTGCTGGTGCTGCGTCAGCCCCATCGCCCAGCAGGCGATCGTGCGGTCTGAGGCGATCAACATCTGTGCGAGCCGCTCCAGCTGGCTGCGCTCGATACCCGTCGCCTCCAGCACCGTGTCGAGGTCGACGGCTCTGGTCTGCGCCTCGTAGGCGTCGAAGTTGGCGCAGTGCTCGGCGATGAACGCGCGGTCGACCACGGTGCCCGGCGCGAGATCGTCGGCCTCAAGCAACAGCCGACCCAGCCCGGCGAACAGCGCCATGTCGCCACCGAGCCGGATCTGGACGAACTCGTCGGCGATGCCGATGCCGTGGCCGATCACCCCGTGCACCTTCTGCGGGTCCTTGAAGCGCATCAGGCCGGCCTCGGGCAGCGGGTTGATCGCAATGATCTTCGCGCCCTTCTCCTTTGCCTTCTCCAGCACCGACAGCATGCGCGGATGGTTGGTGCCGGGGTTCTGCCCGGCGATGATGATGACGTCGGCCTCTTCGAGGTCCTCGACGGTCACCGATCCCTTGCCGATGCCGATCGAATCGGTCAGCGACGTCCCGGACGACTCGTGGCACATGTTCGAACAGTCCGGCAGGTTGTTGGTGCCGAAGCTGCGGACCAGCAGTTGGTAGAGGAACGCCGCCTCGTTGCTGGTGCGCCCCGAGGTGTAAAAGACCGCCTCGTCGGGAGTGGCAAGCGCGTTGAGGTGCTGGGCGATCACGTGGTAGGCGTGGTCCCAGCTTATGGGGCGGTAGTGGTCGTCCCCGGCTCGCAGGATGACCGGGTGGGTGAGTCTGCCCTGCTGGCTGAGCCAGTACTCGGGACGCTCCTCCAGGTCGGCGATGGAATGCCGAGCGAAGAAGTCGGGGGTGACCACACGCTTGGTCGCCTCTTCGGCGACGGCCTTGGCGCCGTTCTCGCAGAACTCGGCGAACTTGCGGCCGCCGTGCTCCTCGGGCCAAGCGCAGCCCGGGCAGTCGAATCCCTTGCGCTGGTTGAGCCGAACCAGCGCCGCGGCCGTGCGCAGCGGACCCATGGAGGTCACGCCGCGGTGCAGCGAGACCATCACCGCCTTCATCCCGGCTGCCTCGTGCTCCGCACCGGTGGTGGCAACCGAGTGTTCGTCGTAGTTCACCGCGATGTCGCGGCTGATGTCACGACCCGTCATCCGACGCCGAATACCCATGTTTCCAATCTAGGCCGGTGGGTTCATGATCTGTACCAGGCCGCCGGAAACGCCTGCGACGAACAACCGTCCGGTGGTGGCGTCCACGCCGAGCGTGTACGGATTCTGGACCGTCGCGAGGCGTGCCACCTCGCGGGGAGTGTCGGTGGCCATGTCGTAGCCGACGACCTCGTTGGTGGCCGACGATGCGACCCACAGCCGGTCGCGCGTCGCGTCGTAGGCGATGCCGTAGGGCGCCCCGGCCTGCGGCACGCTGGCGAGCTCCTTCGGTTCGGTGCTGAAGACGCGCACCGCGTCGCCGCGGGTGTCGGCCGCGACGTATCGACCGTGCTTGTCCGCGACCAGATGGGTCGGGCCGGCACCGGCCGGGGTGGAGCCCACGATCGTCAGCTTGTCGGCGTCGTAGACGGTGAGGTCGTTCTTGCGGACGTCGAGCATGCCCATCAGGTTGCCGACCGGTGCCATGCCTGCGGGCTGCACGCTGTCGGTGAACACCTTCACGATGTCGTCGCCGCGGATGACCGTCGTCGTCCCGCCGTGTTCGTTGGCGACGAACACGCTGCCGTTCGGCGCCTCGGACGCGTCGTGGGGAACGGTGCCGGTGATGATCTGCGGTTCGGCGGCGCCGCCCGGCAGGTCGACGCGCACCAGGGCGTTGGCGCTCTCGACGGGCACCAGAACGGGTCCACCGGGTTTGGCCAGCTGGAGGTGCCGCACGGCGCCGGGCAGTGGAACGCGGGTGGTGATCGCGCCGGTGTCGGCGTTCATCAGCACCAGCTCGTAGGGGTTGCGCGTGGCGACGGCGACCGTGCGGGTGACCGCGTCGACGACGACGCCCTCGGGGGAGTCGCCGACGGGGACGACGCGACCGGGCGGGGTGGTGGCCGGCGCGGGCGCCCGACCGGGTTCTGCGGGCGGCGGCAGGGCATCGGCGGGTGGCCGGGCGCCCTCGGTCGGCACCCCCGGTGGCAGCAGGCCGGTGGTGGTGGGCGTGGTCTGGCTGGCGGTCGGCGCGGGCGGGGTGCCCCCACAGCCGGCGAGCAACGCGACAGCCGAGGCCAATGCCAGGAGCTTCTTCATGTCGACTGCCTACCCGCTGGCGCCGAGCGTGAGCCTCCTGGCGGCCAGCGGTAAGAATTTCGCCACCAGACCTACGGTCGGCGGATCAGATCGGGCACCCGGAGGCCCGCAGCTTGGCGATCACGCGTTGGATGACCACGTCGGGGCGGGCGAGCATCTCGGCGCTGACGCGGATCACCGTCCAACCAGACTCCTCCAGCAGGGCGATGCGCTCGATGTCCCACGATCGCTGTCGTGCGTCGAGCCAGTGCTGCACGCCGTCGTACTCGACCGCGACCTTCCATTCCCGCCAGCCCATGTCGACTCGGACTCGGACGCGTCCCCGGCGGTCTCTGAACTCGATCTGAGTCTCCGGGCGCGGTAGCCCCGCGTTGACCAGGAGCAGACGCAACCGGGTTTCCTGCGGCGACTCGGCGCCGCCGTCGACGAGGCCCAGATGTGAGGTCAGCAGTCGCACGCCACGTGCACCCGGCCGGGCGGCGGCCACTGCCAGGACGTCGGCCGGCGTGGTTGCCGTCGCTCGGAGCAACGCATCGCCATGGGAATGGCGAGCCGGGCAGGACGTGTGCGGCCGATGTCGAACGCCGTGCGAGCGGGCGTCGTCACCCGCATGTCTCGGATGCGCGTCGTCTCGTCGGCGCGCAACTCGTAGTGGTGCACGACGATTCCCGACTGGTGGTTGCGGTCCGAGCGGATCACCTCGGCGGGACTGTCCGCGTCGAGCCATTTGGTGCCGTGCAGCGCCGCCGCCGACACTCCCGCGAGCGTGACGCGGTCGCCCAGGGACAGCCAGGCCGCGCGTGCTCTCGCCGCGGCGGTGAGTTCGGCGTCGGCCGGGAGATAGACGTCTCGGTACATCCGGCGGAAGCCCGTGCGCAGCTGATGTCGGGTGAGGCGGCCGCTGGCCATGGCCGCGCTGCCGAGGAACGGTTCGTCGTACATGGTCGAACCGTCGTGCACGATGCCGACGGGACCGGCCCTCGACCGACGCCGACCGTCGGCCCTGTGGATGAATCACGGTCTGTGAATCGCCATGAGGCCCACGTTCGACCCCTGGAAATTTGCTAACTCCGCCTTCTGGCGGTGACGCCTGCGTAACAATCCCGGAACAAGGCGTTCTTACTGTGAGCCGGTCAGTCCGCGAACCAGTTGCGGACGCGCGCGGGGAAGAGGAACTCCATTGAGCGGAAACGCAGTCCGTCTGCAGGCGATCAACAACGTCGAGGCCTACGTGCCTCCTGCGATCAGCTTCGACCCCACCGAGGCTCCTGGTGAGATCTGGGGCGCCAACGTCTTCACTCTGGCTGAGATGCGGTTGCGCCTGCCGAAGTCGGTGTACAAGTCCGTCGTCGCGACCATCGAGAAGGGCGCGAAGCTCGACCCGGCCATCGCCGACTCCGTCGCCTCGGTCATGAAGGACTGGGCGCTGTCCAAGGGTGCCACCCACTACGCGCACGTCTTCTACCCGATGACCGGGCTGACCGCCGAGAAGCACGACAGCTTCCTCGAGCCCGTCGGTGACGGTCAGACGCTCGCCGAGTTCGCCGGCAAGACCCTCATCCAGGGTGAGCCCGACGCCTCCAGCTTCCCCTCGGGCGGCCTGCGCAGCACCTTCGAAGCGCGCGGCTACACCGGGTGGGACGTCACCAGCCCGGCGTACATCCTGGAGAATGCCAACGGCAACACGTTGTGCATCCCGACGGTCTTCGTCTCGATGACCGGTGAGGCCCTGGACTTCAAGACGCCGCTGCTGCGTAGCCAGCAGGCCATGGGCGCCCAAGCCGAGCGCATCCTGAAGCTGTTCGGCCACGAGGACTTCGACCACATCGTGTCCTTCTGCGGACCCGAGCAGGAGTACTTCCTCGTCGACCGGCACTTCTTCCTCGCCCGCCCCGACCTGATCAACGCGGGTCGCACCCTGTTCGGCGCGAAGCCGCCCAAGGGGCAGGAATTCGACGACCACTACTTCGGCGCCATCCCCGACCGGGTGCTGGGCTTCATGATGGACACCGAGCGTGAGCTGTTCAAGCTCGGCATCCCGGCCAAGACCCGCCACAACGAGGTCGCGCCAGGACAATTCGAGATCGCGCCGATGTTCGAGCGGGCCAACATCGCCGCCGACCATCAGCAGCTGCTGATGACGACCTTCAAGTCCATCGCCAAGAAGCACGGCATGGAATGTCTCTTCCACGAGAAGCCGTTCGCCGGGGTCAACGGGTCGGGCAAGCACGTCAACTTCTCGCTGGGCAACTCGCAGTTCGGCAGCCTGCTGGTGCCGGGTGACACCCCGCACGAGAACGCCCAGTTCCTGGTGTTCTGCGCCGCGGTCATCCGCGCGGTGCACAAGTTCGCGGGCCTGCTGCGGGTGTCGGTGGCCTCGGCCACCAACGACCACCGCCTCGGCGCCAACGAGGCCCCGCCTGCGATCATCTCGATCTTCCTCGGCGACCAGCTCGCCGACGTCTTCGACCAGATCGCCAAGGGTGCGGCGACGTCGTCGAAGGGCAAGGGCTCCATGATCATCGGCGTCGACACGCTGCCGGTGCTGCCGACCGATCCGGGCGACCGCAACCGCACCAGCCCGTTTGCGTTCACCGGCAACAGGTTCGAGTTCCGCGCGCCGGGCTCGGGCCAGACGATCAACGTGCCGATGATCATCCTCAACACGATCATGGCCGACTCGCTGGACTACATGGCGACGTGGTTGGAGAAGGCCGTCGGCGACGGCGAGGACTTCGACATGGCCGTGCAGAAGCTGCTCACCGAGATCATCACCGAGCACGGCGCGGTGGTCTTCAACGGCGACGGCTACTCCGACAACTGGCAGACCGAGGCCGCGGCCCGTGGACTGCCGAACCTCAAGACGACGCTGGACGCCATCCCGGAGCTAGGCAAGCCGGAGGCGATCGAGGTCTTCGAGAAGTACGGCGTCTTCAACGCGCGTGAGCTGCACAGCCGCGAAGAGGTCCGCTACGAGACCTACGCGCTGACGGTCAACGTCGAGGCGAAGCTGACGTTGGAGATCGGTTCGACGGTGATTCTGCCTGCGGCAGTGCGCTATCAGACCGAGCTGGCGTCCAACGTGGCAACGCTCAAGGCGGCGGGCATCGAGCCCGACACCACCCTGTTGCAGACGGTCTCGACGCCGATCTCGGAGCTCACGGCTGCGTTGGCGGCACTCAAGACGGCGATGGACGCCCACGGTGGCGACACCGCCGCCGAGGAGGCCGCCCATGCACAGAGCCTGCTGGGGCTGATGGACGCGGTCCGGGCGGCCGCCGACACGCTCGAAGGTCTAGTGGCCGACGATCTTTGGCCGCTGCCGACCTACCAGGAGATGCTGTACATCCTCTGATCGATCCCGACGAGACGGGGCACCTTCTGCGGAAGGTGCCCCGTTTTGCATCGTCCGCCGGATCTCATTCATTCGGATGATGTGCAGCGGTCTGCGCCGGTGCTTGTCTGACACGGGTCCAGAAGCACACGGAGGGAGACGACGATGTCGGAGGAAGAACAGAACGTCGAGCTGATCAAGAGGGGTTATGACGCCTTCGCGGCCGGCGACGTGGAACGGCTCATGAGCCTGCTCGACGACAACGTCGAATGGGTCCAGCCCGGCGAGAGCACGATCAGCGGTACCTACCACGGCAAGGGTGAACTCGGAGGGCTGCTCGCGCGGATGGCCGAGAAGTCGGCGACGGTGACGCCGACCCGATTCGTCGCCGACGGCGACACCGTGATCGTGATCGGTGACGTCAGCCTCGACGGCGAGACGAGTCAGGGCGTCAACGTGTACACGATCCGCGACGGCAAGACCGCCCAGGTTCGGGTGTACGGCGACACAGCCATGCTGGAACGCCACTACGGCAAGAAGCAGGTCTCGGCCGGCTAGCGCCCCTGGTAGGTCGCCTTGCCGGGGCCGTTCTCGCGGAAGCTCGCGACGGCGCCCTTCAGGTCCTCGGTCGCGAACAGCGCACCCGACACGTCTGGGGTGACGCCGTCGGCGTGGCCGACACCGCCCGTGCGCCACGCCGCGATGATCTCCTTGGTCGCCGCGTGTGCCTTCGTCGGTCCGTCGGCCAAGCGCGCGGCCAACGCGCGAGCCGCCGTGTCGACGTCGTCGTGCACGGCGTTCACCACGCCCCACGCCGCCATCGTGGCCGCGTCGTACACGTCGCCCGTCATGACCAATTCCCGGGCCCGCCCCGATCCGGCCCGCTCGGCCAGACGCTGCGGTCCGCCCATGGACGGCGTCAGCCCGACGACGGTCTCGACGAGTCCGAACTTGGCGCGCGGCCCGGCCAAGATGACGTCGCACGCCAGGGCGATCTCGAACGCCGCGGTGAGCGTCAGGCCGTGGGCGGAGAACACGACGGGGCAGGGTAGCGCCTCGATCGGCGCGATGATCTGGGTGAGCAGCGTGCGCCACAGGTCGGCACCCTGCTGCTCGGTCAACCCCTGGAAGAGGTGGACGTCCACGCCCGCCGAGTTCACCTTGCCCTCGGCGCGCAGCAACACGGCGCGGGGCGGGTTGGCCACTAGCTCTGCGACGTTGGCGATCAGCGAGTCGAACATGGCCTGGTCGAACAGATTCAGCGGGCCGTGGTCGAAGGTCAGGGTGGCCAGTTCGGCACCTGACGGGGTGGCGGATCGAACGACGGTGGTGGGTTCATTCGGCACGGTGTCAGGGTGTCATCTCGGTCGTCGGCGTGGCCGGGGAGGTCGACTCAGCCGACTCAACCGGAGACGTCCCACCGCGGTCTCCGGTGGCGGCTCACGCGCGCTTCCGTTGTGCTGGAGTCGCGGAACGACGTCAGGCCAGGGCGAGGAACAACTTCTCGAGTTCGGCTTCGCTCATCGGCTTGGCGCCGTCGGCGCCCTCGCCGGCGATGCATTCCCGCAAGCCGGTGGCGACGATCTTGAACCCGGCCTTGTCGAGGGCCCGGGACACTGCGGCCAGTTGGGTGACCACGTCCTTGCAGTCTCGGCCCTGCTCGATCATCGAGATGACCCCGGAGAGTTGCCCTTGCGCCCGGCGCAGGCGGTTCAGCACTGCAGCGATGGCATCCTCGTCACCAACCATGAGAGTCGCTCCTTTCAAGCGTTAGAGCGATGGTACCCGCGGGGGTATTCCCTGGGGTGGCGCGGTCGTGGCAGTTACCCGGCCCTCTGGATGGCGGAAGACCCGACGAGCTGGGCCACGATGGTCGGGGCGTCGCAGGTGGCGCCGCGGTTGTAGGGCAGCTTGGACAGCAGCATTCCCATCGCGCAGGTGTTCGCCAGCGCGGCGAAGGTGAGCCCGCCGCCGACCGCCGCGGCTACCCATTTGAGTTGGGGGGCAATAGCGCTGCCCAGAATGCTGGTCAGCACGATCGACCCGGCGACGAGGCGGACCTGGCGCTCGAGATCCCAGCGTTGGGTGCCGCGATTGACCGCGAAACCGGCTGACTCCCAGGCCACGATTCCGCCGTCGAGGATGTGCACGTTGGCCAGGCCGGCGTCGCGCAGGGACTCCTCGGCCTGCGCGGCGCGCTGCCCGGAGCGGCACACGAGCACGACCTCGTCGTCGAGATGCTTGATGATCTCGTCGCGGTGCTCGCGCAGTAGGTCCAACGGCACGTTGTAGGCCCCGGCGATGTGGGCGGTCTCGAACTCGCCGGGGGTCCGCACATCCAGAACCCGCGGCGGCGTGGCCGAACCAAGGCGCTCGCTGAGTTTCTGCGAATCGATCGTGGCGGTGGTGGTCATGGCGATGAAGGTCCTTCCGGCTGGCGGGCGGTGACCAAAGCCTCTGGGATCTTCGATACCGCCGGGGGTATGTTCGAATAGGATTCTAGATATACCCCTACCGGTATTGTCAAGAACGGAATGCGATACCCCCGGGGGTAGTTGACATACCCATAGGGGTATATGTCACGATGGCATTGCCGAACCGAATGAAAGGACTGAGGACATGAGGTTCATCCAGTACTACTTGGATTGTCTGTCACACGCGTCGTATTTGATCGCCGACGAAACCACAAGGCGCGCAGTGGTTGTCGATCCGCAGCGAGACGTGTCCGAGTACCTGGCCGAGGCCAAGGAACTGGGCCTGACCATCGAGCTGGTGATCGAGACGCACTTTCATGCCGACTTCCTGTCCGGTCATCTCGAGCTGGCCAAGGCGACGGGCGCAAAGATCGTCTTCTCCTCGGTCGCCGAGACCGAGTTCGAGTCGACGGGCGTCGCCGACGGCGAGATCTACTCGCTGGGTGATGTGACGCTGAAGTTCCTCCACACCCCCGGACACACCCCGGAGTCGCTGAGCATCGTGGTGTACGAGCACGCGGCGGACAAGGTCCCGTACGGCGTGCTGACCGGAGACGCGCTGTTCATCGGCGACGTCGGCCGGCCCGACCTGCTCGCCTCGATCGGGTTCACCCGCGAGGAACTGGCCGACAAACTCTATGACTCGCTGCACAACAAGCTGATGACCCTGCCCGACGCCACCCGGGTGTACCCCGCGCACGGTGCGGGCTCGGCGTGCGGCAAGAACCTGTCGACCGATCTGTGGTCCACGATGGGCGATCAGAAGGCCACCAACTACGCGCTGCGGGCCCCGGACAAGGCCACGTTCATGAACCTGGTCACCGAGGGGCAGCCGCCGGCACCGGGCTACTTCGTCTACGACGCGATCCTCAACCGCAAGGATCGCGAACTGCTCGACGAGACCAAGATGCCGACGGCGATGACCTATGACCAAGTCCGCGGCGCGATCAGCCGGGGAGCCGTGCTGGTCGACGGCCGCAGCCCAGAAGAATTCGCCCTGGGCCACCTGCACGGGGCGATCAACATCGGCCTCGAAGGCCGCTACGCCGAGTTCGCCGGCTCGGTGCTGCCCTCCGACGTCGACGTCGTGCTGTTCACCGAGCCCGGTCAAGAACTGGAAGGCAAGAACCGGCTTGCCCGAATCGGTTTCGACCGGGTCGTCGGCTACCTCGACAAGCCCTTCGAGGTGATGTTCGAGAATCGCGACGACGTTCAGGTGGCCTCGCGACTGACGGCCAAGGCATTCGACGAACGCGCGGCGCAGGTCGCCGGGCTGCAGATCGTGGACGTCCGCAATCCGGGTGAGGTCGAGGCCGGCGCCATCCCCAACGCGATCTCGATCCCCGTGGGCCAGCTACCCGCCCGGCTGGGGGAACTCGATCCCACCGCGCCGACCGTCGTGTACTGCGCTGGAGGGTACCGGTCTTCGGTCGCGGCCAGCCTGCTGCGCCAACACGGCTTCACCGACGTCAGCGACATCCTTGGCGGCTACGGCGCCTGGGAAGAAGCCACCCAGAACGTCTGAGCGACAACAGGAGACATGCAGATGACCACCACGGCCAAACACCAGATCCTGATCGTCGGCGGCGGAACCGCCGGCATCACCGTCGCGGCGCGGCTGCTTCGCAAGGGCTACTCCGATGTCGCAATCATCGAGCCGTCGAGTGCCCATTATTACCAGCCGCTGTGGACACTCGTCGGCGGAGGTCAGGCGAAGGCCTCGTCGACCGAGCGGCCCGAGTCCTCGGTGATGCCGAAGGGCGCAACGTGGATCAAGAACGGCGCCAGCGCCTTTGATCCCGATAACAACACGGTCACGTGCACCGACGGGGCGACCTACGCCTATGACGTGCTGGTCGTGTGTCCCGGCATCCAGCTCGACTGGAAGAGCACCGAGGGGCTGGAGGACGCCCTGGGTCGCGACGGCGTGTCGTCGAACTACCGGTTCGATCTGGCGCCGCGCACCTGGGACTACATCCGCACCCTACGGTCCGGCACCGCGGTGTTCACGGTGCCATCCGGGGCGATCAAATGTGCTGGGGCTCCGCAGAAGATCGCGTATCTGGCGTCGGACTACTGGAGAAGGCAAGGCGTACTGAAGGATATCGACGTCCACCTCGTCATGCCGGGCGCACGCCCCTTCGGAATTCCCGCCATCGCCGACAGCCTCGACAAGGTCATCGCCGACTACGGCATCACGTTGCACACCAACGCCGAGATGACCTCCGTCGACGCGGCGTCGCACAAGGTCGGCATCACCAGCGTCGGCGGCGGTGGAACCGACACGATGCTGCCGTACGACGTGCTGCACGCCGTGCCACGCCAGTCGGCGCCGGACTGGATCAAGTCGAGTCCGCTGTCGACCGACGATGCGACCGGCTATGTGGAGATCGACAAGCACACCATGCAGCACGTGCGCTACCCCAACGTCTTCAGCCTCGGCGACGCAGGATCGTCGCCGAACTCGAAGACCGGGGCGGCGATCCGCAAGCAGGCTCCCGTGGTCGTCGCCAACATCGACGCCGTCCTGACGAACCAACCGCTGCGTGCGTCGTACGACGGGTACTCGTCGTGCCCGATCGTCACCTCGTCGCACGCCATGCTGCTCGCGGAGTTCGACTACGACCTCAACCTGGAGCCTTCGTTCCCGGTGCTCGACCCGACCAAGCCGCACCGGGCGTACTGGTACCTCAAGAAGTACGGGCTTCCATTCATGTACTGGAACCTGATGCTCAAGGGCCTTGCCTAGCAGTTCCTCTGCGGCATAAGAGAAAAGGACACCGCAATGTCAACAGTCAGTCTGTCCGCGTCGAACTTCGAATCCACCATCGCCGACAACCCCGTTGTGGTGGTTGACTTCTGGGCTTCGTGGTGCGGGCCGTGTCGCGCCTTTGCCCCCGTCTTCGACCGCTCGGCGACGTCCCACCCCGACGTCGTCCACGCCAAGGTCGACACCGAAGCCGAGCCGGAAATCGCCGGGGCGCTGCAGATCCAGGCGATCCCGACGATCATGGCGTTCCGCGACGGCGTGCTCGTCTACCGCCAGCCCGGCGCGATGCCCGCGGCAGCACTCGAGGACCTGATCGCCAGGATCAAGGCGCTTGACATGGCCGACGTGCGGGCGAAGATTGCGGCCGAGCGCTGATGCTCTACAACTCCGAAGGACGGATCCAATGTGCTACCCGAAGACGTGCCCCCGATGCGGAAAGACCGGCTGGGCCGGGTGCGGTGAACACGTCGACGACGTGATGCGCTCGATACCACCATCCCAAAGATGTACGTGCGAGCCAGGTTTCCCGGGCAGTAATCAACAGACAAGGAAACGAACATGACCACCAGTGAGCTCGCCGCCCCGGTCGTCGGCATGCCGCGCATCGGTGACGCGGCACCGTCCTTCACGGCCCGGACGACCCAGGGAGAGATCAACTTCCCGGCGGACTATCTGGGAAAGTGGGTCATCCTGTTCTCCCATCCCGCGGATTTCACGCCGGTCTGCACCAGCGAGTTCATGACGTTCGCATCGATGCAGCAAGAGTTTTCGGCTTACCACACCGCGTTGGTCGGACTGTCCGTTGACGGCCTCTACAGCCACATCGCCTGGCTGCGGACCATCAGGGACAAGATCTCGTTCCGGGACATGAAGGACGTCGAGGTCACTTTCCCCCTCATCGAGGACGTATCGATGAGAGTCGCTCAGATGTACGGGATGATCATGCCGGGCGAGGACTCCACGAAGGCCGTGCGCGCGGTGTTCGTCGTCGACCCGACAGGCACGATTCGCGCCATCATCTACTACCCGCTGAGCCTGGGCCGCAACTTCGACGAGCTGCTGCGGGTGATCAAGGCCCTGCAGACGGCCGACCACTTCGCAGTCGCGACACCGGCGGACTGGCGTCCCGGCGATCGGGTGATCGTCCCGCCCGCGGGGTCCTGCGGCACCGCCGAGGAGCGCATGGGCGGTCACATCGACGGAGTCGAATGCGAGGACTGGTTCTTCTGCACCAAAGAACTTCCTGCGCAGGAGGTCGAGTCCGCCATTCGCGCCAGGTGATTCGTGAACACGCGCAGGTTGACCTCAGACGCACGACCTTGAAAGGGAACCCGACAATGACATTGGCGATATCGACCATGCTGCACACCTCGTTCGAGGAGGCAGTGGAGATGACCAGAAATGCGCTCTCCAAACAGGGCTTTGGGGTGCTCACCGAGATCGACGTCAAGGCCACGTTGAAGGCCAAGCTGAACGAGGACATGGAGAACTATCTAATCCTCGGCGCGTGCAACCCGGCACTCGCGCACCGTGCCGTCGAGGTGGATCGTCAGATCGGGTTGTTGCTGCCGTGCAACGTCGTGGTCCGATCTGATCCGGACCGGGACGGTGTGGTGATAGTCGACGCCATGGATCCTCAGCTGATGGTGCAGGTGGCCGATCAGCCGGGGCTGCGCGCGGTCGCCGACGACGCGTCGGCCAAGCTGCGCGCTGCCGTCGACGAACTGTCCAAGGCCTCGTCGTCGGATTGACGGTGACCATCGGAATCGCCCTCGCCCTGGGCGCCGTGATCGGGGTGATGCTGGGCCTCCTTGGCGGCGGCGGATCCATCCTCGCCGTGCCGGCCCTGGTCTACCTCGTCGGCCTCGACATCGGCCAGGCGATCCCGATGTCGCTCATCGTGGTCGGCATCGCGTCCGCTGTCGGCGCGGTGCCGAAAATGCTTGCGCATCAGGTCCAGTGGCGACTCGCTGCGATCTTCGCCGCGGCAGGCATCCCGGCGACTGTTCTCGGCACCGCGATCGGCAGACATCTGCCGCAACCGGTCCTGCTGACCGGGTTTGCGCTCGTGATGGTCGTGGCGGGGATCCGGATGTTGCAGGACAAGGGAGACACGGGTACCGCCTGCAGGGCGGGAGACGGCGGGATCAATTGGCGCCGCTGCGCCCCGCGATCGATCCCCGCCGGGTTTGTCGTCGGCCTACTGACCGGTTTGTTCGGTGTCGGCGG
The DNA here is from genome assembly GCA_006864685.1 of Mycolicibacterium hodleri. GTDB lineage: Bacteria > Actinomycetota > Actinomycetes > Mycobacteriales > Mycobacteriaceae > Mycobacterium > Mycobacterium hodleri_B. The sequence continues at coordinate 210,725 of VIFX01000002.1, forward strand.
CGGATTCCTGATCATTCCGGCGCTGGTGCTGATGCTCGGTGTGGAGATGCCGATTGCCGTCGGTACCTCGTTGCTCATCATCGTCGCCAACTCCGCCGCCGGAGTGGTTTCCCACCTCGGCGGGGCAGAAATCGACTGGGCGATCACCGCGGCGTTCGTGGGTACTGCCATCGTCGGTTCGCTTGTCGCGGGCCACTACGGCACCAAACTCGACACCAAGTGGCTGCAGCGCTCGTTCGCCTACCTCGTCTTCGTCGTCGCGGCGTATGTGCTGGCCGACACGATCTTCCTCCGCTAGGGACCCGGGCTGCCGTGATCGGTTCGGCCCGTCAGTTCGAAACGTCGACCACCTTTTGATGGCTCTCGACGGCGAACCGCTGCCCATGGTCGGCTTCCTCCACCTTGACCTCTCGCCCACAGACGGGGCACGCCGTTGCCTGGTCGGGCGGCGGTCCATCGGGTAGTTCGCGACCGCTGCCTTCGCATTCCTGGTCCATTGCTTCCTCACGTCGGTGTCCGGGTCACCCCGTTGATACCCCGACGCGGTGACGACAACACGGCCAACGTGGGGTTCCGCGCTCAGTGATGTTCCAGGGTCGCCATGGCAGCATGTTGCCGGTGAGCTGGATTCAAGATCACGGCGTTGGCCGGTCACTGTTCGTCCTGGCTGCGGTCGCCACGATCGGTGCGGTGACGGCCGGCTGCGGTGGGACGGTCCGCGGCACGTCGGAGGCCAGTGCCGAGCGGGCGGGCGAGACCGTGCAGTGGGGGCCGTGTCAGGTCGCGGCGGGTGGGGACGACGCGGAGCTGCCCGACGGTGCGCAGTGCGGAAAGCTCACCGTGCCCGTCGATTACGCCAAGCCGGACGCCGGCAGCGCCACGTTGGCGTTGATTCGCTTTCCCGCGACCGGGCAGAAGATCGGGTCGCTGGTGATCAACCCCGGTGGTCCCGGCGGGTCCGGGGTCGACGCGGCGATCGGCACGGTGGACGCATTGCCCGCGGAGGTCCGGCAGCGCTTCGACCTGGTCGGGTTCGATCCGCGGGGGATTGGCTCGTCGACGCCGGCGCTGCGCTGCAACTCCGACGCCGAGGCCGACGCCGCGCGCGCCGACCCGCAGGTCGACTACAGCCCCGCGGGCGTCGCCCACATCGAAGACACCGAGAAGAAGTTCGTGCAACGTTGCGTCGACAGGATGGGCAAGGAATTCCTCGCCAACGTCGGAACCGCCAGTGTCGTCAAGGATCTCGACGCGCTGCGGGCCGCGCTCGGCGACGACAAACTGACCTACATCGGCTATTCCTACGGCACCCTGATCGGCTCGGCCTACGCCGAGGCGTATCCGGACAAGGTGCGGGCGATGATCCTCGACGGCGCCGTCGACCCGGACGCCGACCCGATGCAATCCGACGTCGACCAGGCGGCCGGCTTTCAGAAGGCGTTCGACGACTACGCCAAGGACTGCGCCAAGAGCGCCACGTGCCCGCTCGGCACCGATCCGACCAAGGCAGTCGACGTCTACCACCACCTGGTCGACCCTCTGGTGGCCAAGGCCGCACCGACCCAGGATCCGCGTGGGCTGAGTTACGGCGACGCGATCACGGGCACCATGAATGCGATGTACTCGCCGACCCTGTGGAAGCACCTGACCGACGGCTTGACCGAGCTCGCCAAGGGTCACGGCGACACCCTGCTGCAGCTGGCCGACGACTACTCCGAACGCGACGAGCAGGGCCACTACGGCAACATCGGCGACGCGCAGATCGCGATCACGTGCGTCGACCGGCCACCCGTCACCGACCGCGCGAAGTTCGTCGAGGAGGACCGGCAGATGCGAAAGGTCGCCCCTTTCATGACCTTTGGGCCGTTCACCGGCCACGCGCCGATGGACTACTGCGCGTTTTGGCCGGTACCGTCGACGAGCGCACCGCACGCGGCGGCCGCGCCCGGCCTGCCGCCGGTCCTCGTCGTGTCCACGACCCACGACCCGGCCACCCCGTACCAGGCGGGGGTCGACCTGGCCAAGGAGCTGCATGGCGGGCTGCTGACCTACGACGGCACCCAACACACGGTGGTCTTCGAAGGCGAGTCGTGCGTCGATGAGGCCGCCACCAAGTACCTCGTCGACCTCACCCTGCCCGCGCCGGGCACCACGTGCTGACCGTTTAGCCGGAGGCGATCTCCGCGAGCAACTCGACCTTGCGGGTGTCGTCGGCGAACGAGGCCGTGACGGAGTTCCGTGCCAGTGTCGTCAGCGCCGCCTCGTCGAGACCGAGCGCGTCGCGGACGGCTGTCACGTTGTCGTCCAGATACCCCCCGAAGTAGGCGGGGTCGTCGGAGTTGACGGACACGTTGAGCCCCCGCTGCAGCATGGCGGGCAGCGGGTGGTCGGCGATGTCGTCGACGACGCGCAGTCGCACGTTGGACAGCGGGCATACCGTCAACGGCGTCTGCTCGGTGACCAACCGCTCGACGAGGGCGTCGTCCTCGAGACAGCGGATGCCGTGGTCGACGCGCTCGACGCCGAGCAGATCCAGCGCCTCCCAGATGTAGGCGGGCGGACCTTCCTCGCCGGCGTGCGCCACCAGGTGCAGACCCTCGGCGCGAGCCCTGGCGAAGACATCGATGAACTTCGACGGTGGGTGTCCCACCTCGGCGGAGTCCAGTCCGATTCCGAGGATCGGCTTGCCAAGTGCGACAACGGCATCGAGGACGTTCATCGCCGACTGGGCGCTGTGGTCGCGCAGCATCGCGATGATCAGACCGCTACTGACGCCGTGGGTGGCGAGTGAGGACTCGAGCGCCGTCGAGACGCCGTCCATCACCTCCTCAAGGGCGATCCCGCGGCTGAGGTGGGCTTGGGGGTCGAGGAACACCTCGGCGTGGCGGACACCTGCGCGGGCGGCCCTGGCGAGGTACGCGTCGGTCATCTCGGCGAAGTCCGCCGCGGTCTGCAGGGTGGCCATGTTGGCGTAGTACAGATTCAGGAACGACTGCAGATCCGCGAAGTCGTACTGCGCCGAGAGTGCGTCGACGTCGGCGTAGGGCAGGTCGATCCGGTTGCGCTCGGCGAGGCGCAGGATCGTCTCCGGTTCGAGGGTGCCCTCGAGGTGCAGGTGCAGTTCGGCGAATGGCATGGGGACCATTGTCGCGTCAGCGCTGCGCTGTCAGTGCAGCACGGTCAAGGCCGAGTCGGCGGCGAGCCGAAGGGCGCGGTCCACCGGCAGCGCTCGAAACGACGTCGACAGGATCTCCACACCCCACGGCCCGTCGAACTCCAGGTCGCGCAACGTCGCCACCAGGCCGACGAGGTCGAAGGTCCCGTCACCGCACAGCACGCGATGGTCGACGGTGTCGTCGAACAACGTGCCGACGATCTCTGGTGCCGCGTCGTCGAGTTCGACGCCGAAGATCATCTCGGGACGCAGCGCGGCGCGGAGCTCGGCCAAGGACGTATGGGCCCGGAAGACGTGCCAGGCGTCGACGAGCAGCCCGGCCGCGGGATGGCCTGCCGCCGCGACGATCTCGGCACCCATCGGCACCGTCGCGATGGTTGAGAAGGGCATCGTCTCGATGGCGACCTTGGTCCCGTGCTCGGCGGCCTGTTCGGCGAGTTCCCGCAGGGGTGCCGCGAGGGCGAGTGGATCCGTCGTCGGCGGCCCGTTCCCCGAGCCGATCTTGATCATCACCGGACGCAGGACGTCGGCCGCCTCGAACAACAGGTCACGGACGTCGTAGGTGTGCCCCGGTGCGTCGCGCGGGATCCACCAGCGCTCGAGCAGTTCGATCTCGACGTGGGTCAGCCCCCCTGCGGCGATCAAGCCCTTCAGCGCGTCGAAGCCGATGTCGTCACGGATGGCGACGAGGTCGTCGGCTATCAACCCCATTCCGCAGAAGCCGGCGTCGGCGATGGCCGCCACCCGTTCGGCGACGGGCACCGGACTGGTGGCGGGTTGGCGCCTCGGAGAGGTGTCGCCGGCGCTGGTCCACGCGGTCGCCACCAGGCGTGGTGTGGTCACGAATCCTCCAAGAGCGCCCGCCGAGTGTGCGGTGAGATCGCGATGTCACTCGTTTCGGCGATCTCACCGCACACGCGACGGAGAGTGGGTCGGTGCGTGGGCTACGCGTTCTGGGGGAACCCGAGCTCGATGCCGCCGTGGCTCGGGTCGAGCCACCGGCTGGTGATCGCCTTGCCGCGGGTGAAGAAGTGCACGCCCTCGGTGCCGTGGGCGTGGCTGTCGCCGAACAGTGAGGACTTCCAGCCGCCAAAGCTGAAGTACGCCATGGGCACCGGGATGGGGACGTTGATGCCGATCATCCCGACCTCGACCTCGTTCTGGAACCGTCGCGCGGCGCCGCCGTCGTTGGTGAAGATGGCGGTGCCGTTGCCGTAGGGGTTCGCGTTGATGAGTTCCAGTGCCTCGTCGTAGGTTTCGACGCGGATGACCGACAGCACGGGGCCGAAGATCTCGTCGGTGTAGACGCTCATCTCGGGGGTCACGTGGTCGATCAGCGTCGGCCCCAACCAGAAGCCGTCCTGTCCACCGTCGGCGCTGACGTTGCGGCCGTCGACCACGATCTTGGCCCCGTCGGCCTCACCGGCGTCGATGTAGGACGCCACCTTGTCGCGGTGGGCCTTGGTGACCAGCGGCCCCATGTCGGAGTTCTTGGTGCCGTCGCCGACCTTCAACGGCGTGGTGCGCTCGGCGATCTTGGCCACCAGGTCGTCGGCGATCGGGCCGACCGCGACGCACGCCGAGATGGCCATGCACCGTTCACCGGCCGAGCCGAAACCGGCGTTGACCATCGAGTCGGCCGCAAGGTCCAGGTCGGCGTCGGGCAGGATCACCGCGTGGTTCTTCGCCCCGCCGAGGGCCTGCACGCGCTTGCCCGCTGCGGTGCCGGTGGCGTAGACGTACTGCGCGATCGGGGTGGACCCGACGAAGCTGATCGACTTGACGGCCGTGTTGGTCAGCAGCTCGTCGACGACGGTCTTGTCGCCCTGGAGCACGTTGAAGACGCCCGCAGGTAGGCCGGCTTCCTTCCAGAGCTCGGCCATCCACAGCGACGCGGTGGGGTCCTTCTCCGAGGGCTTGAGGATCACGGTGTTGCCTGCGGCGATCGCGATGGGGAAGAACCACATCGGCACCATGGCCGGGAAGTTGAACGGGGAGATGATCCCGACCGGGCCGACGGGCTGACGGATCGAGTAGACGTCGACCTTGGTCGACGCGTTCTCGGTGAAGCCGCCCTTCAGCAAATGCGGAATGCCGCAGGCGAATTCGACGACCTCCTGGCCACGGCTGACCTCGCCGAGTGCGTCGGAGACGACCTTGCCGTGCTCGCTGGTGATGATCTCGGCGAGCTCGTCCTTGCGGGCGTTGAGTAACTCTCTGAAGGCGAAGAGGATCTGCGTGCGCTTGGCGAGGGAGGTGTCGCGCCACGCGGGGAAGGCCGCTGCGGCGGCGTCGATCACCGCGCGGGCGTCGGAGACACTGCCGAGGGCGACCTCGCCGGTCACCTCACCGGTCGCGGGATTGGTGACGGGTGCGGTGTCAGTGCTGGTGCCGGGGAACGCTTCGTTGTTCACCCAGTGGCCGATGGTGGTGGTCATGTCTGTTCTCACTTCGTGTACTTGGAGACGTAGTCGGTCATGGTGGCGAGCTGGTAGCGCGACACCTCGTGTGCGTTCTCGTCCTCGGCGAACACCGAGGACACCATCACGGTGTCGGGGCGGTCGTAGAACCCGATCTCGGCGAGCCCGGAGAAGAACTCGTCCCAGTCGACGTCACCGTCGCCGATCTTGAGGTGCTGGTGCACCCGGGCGGCGTTGCCAGGGGGATTGGTGATGTACCGCAGCCCGTGGCTGCGATGGTGGTCCATGGTGTCGGCGACGTGGACCAGCCGCAGCTTGTCGCCGGCGGCACGCATGATGTCAATCATGTTGCCGCCCATGTGGTATGTGTGACACGCCACGTACACCATGCCGATGTTGGGGGAGTTGACGCCCCGGATGATGCGCACCGCTTCGAAGCCGTCCTCGACGAAGTCGTCGGGGTGCGGGTCGATGCGGACGTCGATGCCCTCGCGCTCGAAGATCGGCATCAATTCCTCCATGGACCGGAAGAACGCGCGCTCGGATTCCTCGGCGCGTTCCGGCCTGCCGGAGAATTCGGTGTTGATGACGTTGACGCCGAGGTCGACGGTGATCTGGATGACGCGCTTCCAGTTCCGTACGGCCGCTTCCCGCGCGTCCTCGTCGGGGCCCGACCAGCGCAGCACCGGGAGGACCGAGGCGATGCCCACGTTCGCGCGCTCGCACGCCTTGCGGAACTTGGCCACCAGATCGTCGTCGGCCCGCGGGTGGTTGTAGAACGGGATGAAGTCCCGGTGCGGGGTGAGCTGCAGATGTTCGAAGCCCAATTCGGCCACTACGCGCGGGAATTCGAGCAGCTCGTACTCATGGTGGAACGGGGTGGGGTCGAGTGCAATCTTCATGATCGTCCTTCTCAGCCGGGTGGTGCTAGTCCGAGGGGCGGATGAGGGGCCGCTGAATCTTCTTCCAGTCCGAGTACGTCTGGTACGCGGTCTTGGTCGATTCGAGCGTGGACGTCTCCGATACCGGTACGTCCCACCAGGATTCGCTGTCCGGGGCGAAGACGAGCGGGTCGGTCTCGACGTGGATCACCGTCGTCCGGTCGCTGGCCTTGGCGACCTTGACCGCGTCGGTGAACTCGGCGGCGGTCACCACGCGGATCACGTCGGCGCCGAGACTGGCGGCGTTGGCGGCCAGGTCCACGGGCAGCTTGTCGCCGTCGAGACGCCCGTCTCCGCTGCGGTAGCGATACGCCGTGCCGAACCGCTGAGAGCCCAGCGCCTCGGAGAGGCCGCCGATGGACGCGAATCCGTGGTTCTGCACCAGCACGACGATGACCTTGACGTTCTCCTGCACCGCGGTGACCAGTTCGGTGGCCATCATCAGGTAGGAGCCGTCGCCGACCATGACGAACACGTCGCGGTCCGGCTCGGCCATCTTGGCTCCGATGCCGCCGGCGATCTCGTAACCCATGCAGGAGTAGCCGTATTCGACGTGGTAGCCCTTGCGATCCCGCGTACGCCACAGCTTGTGCAGATCGCCCGGCATCGAACCGGCGGCGCAGACCACGACGTCCCGGGGATCGGACAGGGTGTTGACCAGGCCGATCACCTGGTTCTGGTTCAGCGCCACGTCGTCGTCGAGCTTGTACACCGCGGACACGGTGTCGTCCCATTCCTTCGCGAGATCGGCGGTGCGCGTGCGGTACTCGTCACTCACCGAGTAGTCGCCAAGGGCGACGCCGAGTGCCTCGACGGCCTCGCGGGCGTCGGAGACGACGCTGACGCCGCCCTGCTTGACCGAGTCGATCGACGCGACGTTGACGTTCACGAACTTCACGTCGGGATTGTTGAACGCCGTCCGTGAGGCGCTGGTGAAATCGCTGTAGCGGGTGCCTATTCCGATGACGACGTCGGCCTCGGTGGCCAGAGCGTTGGCCGCGGTGGTGCCGGTGGAGCCGATGGCGCCGACCGACTGCGGATGGTCGTAGGGGAGTGCGCCCTTGCCCGCCTGACTCTGACCGACGGGGATGCCCGTCTTCTCGCAGAACGCGGCAAGGGCGTCGGTCGCGTCGGAGTAGATGACGCCACCGCCGGCGACGATCAGCGGCTTCTTCGCCGCGCGGATGACCTCGGCGGCCCGCGCGATGACCGATCGTTCTGGCAGCGGACGCGCGACGTGCCACGTACGTTCGGCGAACAGCGATTCCGGCCAGTCATGGGCCTCGGCCTGCACGTCCTGGGGGACGGCGATCGTCGCCGCCCCTGTTTCCACGGGGTCGGTGAGCACCCGCATCGCGCCGAGCAGCGCGGCGGGCAACTGCTCGGGCCGCCACACCCGGTCGAAGTACCGCGACAGCGGCTTGAACGCGTCGTTGACTGTGATGTCGCCGGAGGACGGCAGCTCCAGTTCCTGCAGCACAGGCGAACTCGCCCTGGTGGCGAACGTGTCGGCGGGCAGCAGCAGCACGGGCAATCGGTTGATGGTCGCCAAAGCGGCGCCGGTCAGCATGTTGGTCGAGCCGGGTCCGACGCTGGCGGTGACGGCCCACGTCTGCAGCCGGTCCTTCTGACGCGCAAAGGCGACGGCGCTGTGCACCATGGCCTGCTCGTTGCGGGCCAGCACGTAGCGGAGGTGCGGCTCGGAGTCCGTCTCGATCGCCGTGAGCTCGTCCTGCAGCAGGGCCTGACCGAGGCCGGCGACGTTCCCGTGTCCGAAGATGCCGAAGGCGCCCGCGAAGAACTTGGTGCGGGTGCCGTCGTGCTCGACGTACTGGTTGCCGAGGAACCGAATGGTGGCCTGCGCGACGGTGAGTCGCACGGTCGGTTCGGTGTCGGCGATCTTCTCGGCCCGCTTGGGTGCGGTGGAGACCATGGTCATGCTCCTGTCTGGTGCAGGGGTAGGCGGGGGTCGACGGCCTGGTCGTCCCAGGTGCCCCGGAGCCACGCGTGCTCGGGGTCGTCGACGATCTTCCAGGCGCGTTCGGCGCCCGGTCCGGCCATCACGTTGAGGTAGTACATGTGGTAGCCGGGCGCGGCGACCGATGGCCCGTGATACCCGTGCGGCACCAACACGACGTCACCGGTGCGGACCTCTTCGAGCACCTCGATCGGCCGGTCCGGCGTGCCGTACACCCGGTGGTAGCCAAATCCTCTGGAACCGTCTGGGCCAGGGGCGATCTCGAAGTAGTAGATCTCCTCGAGCTCGGACTCGGTCGGCGTGTTCTGGTCGTGCTTGTGCGCGGGGTAGCTCGACCAGTTGCCTCCGGGGGTGATGACCTCGCAGGCGATCAGCGAGTCGGCCTCGAACACGCCCGCGGTGCCGAAGTTGTGCACCTGCCGACTGCAGTTCCCCGCGCCCCGCAACTCGACCGACACGTCGGCGGCGGCCACGCGGCGGTTGGGAAACGACCGCTTCGCGCGGGCGCCGCAGATGGCGAACCTGCCCTCGCCGGTGATCCGATACTCCTGCTCGATGCCGAGGTAGACCATGTCCGACGGTCCGTCGAACACCGATGCGCGCGGCGACAATTCGAAGGTGATGCCGTCACATTCGACCGATCCGCCGCCGGCCAGCGGCAGGATCATCACCTCGGTGCCGCCGGTGTGAAGTTCGGCGGATTGGGTGTCGTCCAGTTCGATTACCTGCAACGAAGATTCGGTCCAGCCCGCCGATGCCGGGGTGACGTCGACCGTGTAGGGGAGTTCGGCGGTGCGGGCCGGGATGTACAGCTTGCTGTGCATGTTCACCTCACCATCGAAACAGCGGTCGCCACGGCGGAACTGACGTCGTCGTCGGCGGGGTAGAGCAGCGTGCGCCCGACGATGAGGCCGCGCACCGACGGCAGGCCGAGGGCCTTCTCCCAGGACGCGAACGCTTCGTCGGGATCGGCGGGATCACCACCGAGCAGCAACGTCGGCATCGTGGTCGACTCCATGACGCGGTCCATCTCGGGGACCACGGGCAGCTTCATCCACGTGTAGGCCGACGTCGAGCCGAGGCCCTGGCCGATGTGCACCGACTTGATGACGGCGTCGGGGCTCAGGTCGTTGTGGACCTTGCCGTTGACGCGGCTGGACATGAACGGCTCGAGCATGGCGATGAGGCCGCGCGCGGCGAGCTCGTCGACGGCTTGTGCGCACGCCGTCATGGTCGCGACGGTGCCCGGGTCGTCGAGGGCGATGCGGCACAACATCTTTCCGCCGTTCATCTTCGCGGCAGCGGTCGACTCGGCGGTGGCGCCGGTCATCCGGTCGTCGAGCTCGAACGCGGCGCCGGCAAGGCCACCGCGGTTGAACGACGAGAACACCACCTTGTCCTCGAGGGCGCCGAGCAGCAGGAGGTCGTCGAGGATGTCCGAGGTCGCGAGGACGCCGTCGACTCCGGGCTCGGCGAGCGCGGCGCGCAACCGGTCCAGCAGATCGGTGCGGCTGTTCATCGCGGTGGGGCGGTTGCCGACGGCCAAAGCGCCGCGGGCGGGGTGGTCGGCGGCGACGATCATCAGCCGACCGTCACCACGGATCGTCGGGCGCGTGGTCCTGGTATCCCAGGCGCGGGCGACGGCGCCGGGGTCGGCTGCGCGCAGGTCGGTGACGGCGGCGTAGTCGGTGCAGAGAGCGCTAGACATTGACGGCGTCCTCTGCGGTCTTCTCGGCCAGCTCGGCGACCTCTGCTGCGGTGGGCATGGCCGTCGAGCACTCGAGCCGCGACGCCACGATCGCGCCGGCGGCGTTCGCGTAGCGAAGCGTCTTCTCCAGTGGCCAGTCGTGTAGCAGACCGTGAATGAGGCTGCCGCCGAAGCTGTCTCCGGCGCCGAGGCCGTTGACGACGTCGACGTCGTTGGGCGGCACGGTGACCGACGAGTGCCTGGTCTTGCCGAGCACGCCGCGGGGACCCTGCTTGACGATCGCCAGCTCGACGCCGAGGTCGAGCAGCGCGTCGGCCGCCTTGTGCGGGTTGGTCTCGCCGACGGCGATCTCGCACTCCTCGCGGTTGCCAACGGCGACTGTCACGTGCTGCAGCGCGCGCCGCACCTGCTCGGTCGCGGCGGCGGCGTCCTCCCAGAACATGGGTCGGTAGTCGAGGTCGAGGACCGTCAGCGGCGCCCGGCCTCGGTGTTCCCACGCGGCGAAGTGCGCGCTGCGGCTCGGCTCCTCGGACAGCCCCGTGACCGTCGACCAGTACAGCCGCGCCGACCGGACGGCGTCGGCGTCGATCTCACCGGGGGTGACTTGCAGGTCGGGCGCGCTGGGCTTGCGGTAGAAGTACAGCGGGAAGTCGTCCGGCGGAAAGATCTCGCAGAAGGTGACCGGGGTCGGAAAGGCGTCATGCGTTGCGACGTAGCGGTTGTCGACCCCGAGCCGACCCAGCTCGGCGCGGACGAAGCGGCCGAAGGGATCGTCGCCGACACCGGAGATCAGCGCCGCGCGGTTGCCGAGCCGGGCGGCGGCGACCGTCACGTTGGCGGCGCTGCCGCCGAGGAACTTGCCGAAGGACTCGACCTCCTCGAGGCCGACGCCGATCTGAAGGGGATAGATGTCGACGCCACTGCGACCGATGGCCAGCACGTCGAACGGCTCTGAGGTGGACAAGTCGGCTCCCGGGTCGGTTGGGCTGAGGCTCCCCACGACTGTGCCCCCCGTCACTCCGGTCTGTCAAGAGTTTGTCCTGACATTCGGACTTGCGATCATGCCGGTGTTACCCTTGGGCCCAGTCTTGCCTGGTCACCCGAGATTGGAGTCGACGTGCCCCTCGAGGTAGAGCTCGACCGCTCGAGCCCCGTTCCGCTGTATTACCAACTGGCGCAGGCGATCGAGGCGGCCATCCGGGACGGGCATCTAGTGCCCGGCGACCGGTTCGAGAACGAGCTCGACCTCGCCAAGCGCCTCACCCTGTCGCGGCCGACGACCCGTCGTGCCATCCAGGAGATCGTCGACAAGGGCCTTCTGGTGCGCAAGCGGGGCGTCGGCACCCAGGTGGTGCAGAACCCAGTGCACCGTCGCGTCGAGCTGACCAGCCTCTACGACGACCTCGCCCGAGCGGGCCAGGAACCCACCACCGAACTGCTCGACTACCAGGTCGGTCAGGCCGAGGACGAGGTTGCGAATCAGCTCAGCCTCGCCAGCGGCCATGAGATCGTGACGATCCAGCGACTTCGGCGCGCCAACGGTGAGCCACTCGCGGTGATGGTCAACTACCTGCCGATCGAATTGGCCCCGGAGGCCGACGAACTGGAGCGCAGCGGCCTTTATCAGGCGTTGCGCGCCCGCGGTGTGCACATTCGCCTGGCCAGGCAGCGCATCGGCGCCCGACCCGCCACGCGGACCGAGGCCAGGCTGTTGACCGAGAAGGCCGGTGCCCCACTGCTGTCCATGAGCCGGACGGCTTTCGACGACTCGGGCAAAGCCGTGGAGTACGGCGACCACTGCTACCGCGCGTCGCGGTACTACTTCGAGACCACGCTCGTCGACCGCTAGTTGTCAGCGTGTCGGCCAGCCCCTACGGGCGGCTGGCTAACTTTTTCACGCCTGCGGCCATATGACCTGCAGTCCTAATGTCCGAACAAAGTGTTGACTTTCGGCTGTGACCCGTATTACATCGTCTCAAGGCCGTGTCCCACGGCACCCGCAGACAGGAGAGACGATGAAGTTTGTTCGGCTGGCAGCCGCCGCTGGAGCCGGGGTAATCGCCCTGGGGCTCGTGTCGTGTTCGAGCACGGGCGGCAAGCCCGCGGGGTCGGGCGAGGGCTCGGGTGGCGGCGGCAGCGTCGACACGCCGCGCATGACGGTCGCGATGATCACCCACGAGGTGCCCGGCGACTCCTTCTGGGACCTCATTCGCAAGGGCGCCGAGGCCGCGGCGAAGAAGGACAACATCGAACTCCGGTACTCCAACGACCCCGAGGCGCCCAACCAGGCCAACCTGGTTCAGAGCGCCATCGACAGCGGAGTGGACGGCATCGCGGTGACGCTCGCCAAGCCCGACGCGATGGCGCCTGCGGTGAAGGCGGCCGAGGCCAAGGGAATTCCCGTCGTCGCGTTCAACTCCGGTTTCGACAACTTCAAGGCGATGGGCGTCCAGGAGTACTTCGGCCAGGACGAGAAGCTGGCGGGCATCGCCGCGGGCGAGAAGCTCAACGCCGACGGCGCCAAGAAGGTCATCTGCGTCATCCAGGAGCAGGGCCAGGTCGCCCTCGAATCACGTTGCGCAGGAGTCAAGGAAGGCTTCAAGGGGCAGAGCGAGATTCTGAACGTCAACAGCAAGGACATGCCGTCCGTCGAGGCGACGATCACCGCGAAGCTGCAGCAGGACCCCACCGTCGACCACGTCGTCGCGCTCGGTGCGCCCATCGCGCTGACGGCCGTGCAGTCGGTGGGCAACGCCGGCAGCACCGCCAAGATCGTCACCTTTGACACCAATGCGGCACTGGTCGACGCCATCAAGGGTGGTCAGGTGCAGTGGGCCGTGGATCAACAGCCGTACCTGCAGGGCTACCTCGCCATCGACGCGCTCTGGTTGTTCAAGAACAACAAGAACCTCATCGGCGGTGGTGCACCGACGTTGACTGGGCCGTCCTTCATCGACCAAGGCAACATCGACGCCATCGCCGAGCTGGCGAAGGCCGGAACTCGCTAGGAGCGGGAGGGCATATGACTACGCAAGAAGGTCTCGACGTCGCCGACCACAAGGTGGTGCGCGACGAGCGCGTCAAAGAACGAAATCGATTGCAAAGGTTGCTGATCCGCCCCGAAATGGGAGCGGGTATCGGCGCCATCGGAATCTTCGTGTTCTTCCTCGTCGTCGCGCCTCCGTTCCGCGAGGCCGCGTCCCTGGCGACCGTGTTGTACGCCAGTTCGACCATCGGCATCATGGCGTGCGGTGTCGCGGTTCTGATGATCGGCGGGGAATTCGACCTCTCCGCCGGTGTGGCGGTGACGTTCAGTTCGCTTGCGGCGTCGATGCTGGCCTTCAATCTGCACCTGAATCTCTGGGTGGGAGCGGCGCTGGCACTGGCGCTCGCTCTGGGCGTCGGCTTCCTCAACGGCTTTCTGGTGATGAAGACGAAGATCCCCAGCTTCCTCATCACGCTCAGTTCGTTCTTCATGCTGGCCGGCATCAACCTCGCGGTGACCAAGTTGGTCGCCGGCCAGGTCGCCACCCAGAGCGTCGGCGACATGTCCGGCTTCGCCTCGGCGCAGAAGGTCTTCGCGTCGTCGTTCAACGTGTTCGGGGTCGGCATCCGCATCACCGTGGTGTGGTGGCTGATCTTCACCGCGGTGGCGACGTGGGTGCTGTTCAAGACCAAGATCGGCAACTGGATCTTCGCCGTCGGCGGGGACTCGGACAGTGCTCGCGCCGTGGGTGTTCCGGTCACCAAGGTCAAGATCGGGCTGTTCATGTTCGTCGGGTTCTGCGCTTGGTTCGTGGGCATGCACCTGCTGTTCGCGTTCAACACCGTGCAGTCCGGCCAGGGCATCGGCAACGAGTTCTTCTACATCATCGCCGCGGTGATCGGCGGCTGTCTGCTGACCGGCGGGTACGGCACGGCGATCGGCGCGGCCATCGGTGCGTTCATCTTCGGGATGACGAACCAGGGCATCGTCTACGCCGGGTGGGACCCGGACTGGTTCAAGTTCTTCCTTGGTGCGATGCTGCTGTTCGCGGTGATCGCCAACAACGCCTTCCGTAACTACGCAGCGAAGAAGTGATCCGATGACCACCACAGTCGAGAAGCCAAGCCACGACGCACCTTCCGGGGGCAAGGTGCCGCTGGTCGAACTGAAGAACGTCGGCAAGTCCTACGGCAACATCACCGCGCTCAAGGACATCTGCCTACGCGTGCACGCCGGTGAGGTGACCGGAATCCTCGGCGACAACGGCGCAGGAAAGTCCACGCTGATCAAGATCATCTCCGGCCTGCATCAGCAGACCGAAGGTGAGCTGATCGTCGACGGGGAGTCGGTCAAGTTCGGTTCACCCGCCGACGCGTTGGCCAAGGGCATCGCCACGGTGTACCAGAACCTGGCCGTCGTCCCGCTGATGCCGGTGTGGCGCAACTTCTTCCTCGGCCAGGAGATCCGCAAGAAGTCGTTCCCGTTCTCGTTGGACGCCAACGCGATGCGGGCGACCACGCTGACGGAGCTGTCGAAGATGGGCATCGAACTACCCGACGTCGACGCGCCGATCGGCTCGTTGTCGGGCGGTCAGCGCCAGTGCGTCGCCATCGCCAGGGCGGTGTTCTTTGGGGCGCGGGTGCTGATCCTCGACGAGCCCACCGCGGCGCTGGGCGTCAAGCAGTCCGGGGTCGTCCTGAAGTACATCACCGCGGCCAAGGACGCCGGCTTCGGCGTCGTCTTCATCACGCACAACCCCCACCACGCGCACATGGTGGGCGACCATTTCGTGTTGCTCAACCGCGGTCGCCAGAAACTCGACTGCGCCTACGACGACATCACGCTGGATCACCTCACGCAGGAGATGGCCGGTGGTGACGAGCTGGAGGCGCTGACCCACGAGCTGGGGCGCAAGTAGGGTTTCGCTCCCAACCCACGTCCCCGCCGACCGCATGGTCGGCGGGTTTCGTGTGCAGGGGTCAGAGCCGACCCTCGACGAACACGCTGTTCGGCACGGGTGCGTCGACGTCGCTCGGGAGTGTCCGGCCGTAGCCCGCCATCAGCTCGTCGGCACCAATGGCCGTGACCTTCCAGCCATGTGCGCCAAGCCAATCGGTGACTTCGGTCCGCTTTCCGTCGTAGAGCAACTCGCCGATGTCGGTCCCGGCGTCGCTGCCCAGCTTCTGCGCGACCTGCCGATACTTCTCCATCTGCTCCTTGCGTTGTGCGACGCTCTCGTCGCTGAAGAAGTCCCCGGTGAAGGCCTCGACCGCTATCCGGCTCCCCGGTGCGCTCAGGGACTGGATGCGGTCGAACAACAGGTCCTGCGCCTCTGGCGGCAGATACGGCAGCAGCCCCTCCGCCGACCACGACGTCGGGGCGGAGGGGTCGAACCCCGCCTCCACCAACGCCTTCGGCCAATCCTGGCGAAGGTCGACGCCGACGTCGACGACCCTGGCGATGGGTTCGGCACCGTGAGACTTCAGCGTCTCGAGCTTGAAGGCGAGCACCTTGGGCTGGTCGATCTCGTAGACGACACTGCCCTGTGGCCAGGCCAGTCGCCAAGCCCGCGCGTCGAGCCCGGCTGCCAGGATGACGGACTGACCGACACCGGCGGCGGCCGCGTCGACGAAGAACTCGTCGAAGTACTTGGTGCGCGAGCCGATGTAACTCTTCATCGCCTCAGTGCGCTTCCCGAAGTCGGGGTCGACTTCGGCCAGCTCGGCTGGGGGCTCGTCGCTCAGGTAGATCTTCCAGACGCCGTCACCGGCCGCGTCCAGGAACAGTCGCGCGAACGGGTCGTTGATGAGGGGGTTGGGGCTCCTGGTCTCGGCCGCCCGACCTCCGGCGACGCCGAGCGCCGTGACACCGACGCTCTCGTTGATGTCCCACGTGTCGTCATCGGTCCTGGCCATTGCCGGTTCCTTCCGCCGTCGTTATCTAGCACCTCTATCTATTGTGCTCGTCGAACCTGGCAACGCAGGCGCGGGCGGCACCAGGTCGGCCAGTTCGGCACGAACCTCGACCACCCGTTGTCTCATGGCCTTCGCCGTCAGGGTGGCGTCACACCGCCCGAGGGCGACCTCCATCCCGACCTCGCGTGACGCACATGCCAAGGCCGACAACCAGACCCGCATCACCAGCCAGGGTCCGCGGGCGTCGGGGTCGACGCCCATCCGGCGTGCGACCGACTCGAGCAGCCCCTGGTGCGTGGTGCCGATGGCCAACGGACGAAGGGCGGCCGACTCGCCGATGACCAGCAAGGCTCCCGCCAGCAGACTCGGTGTCACGGCATGTCTGCCAGCGTGCACGTCGTCCAGCATCCGCAGATGGGACTGCACCAGGGCGTCGAGTGGGGGCACGTCGGGATCCACGTCGTCGAGGTGGGCGAGTGCGGTCTCGGCCATGTCCTGGATGACCGAGAGGATCGCGGCTTCCTTGGTCGGGAAGTAGCGGGAGAACGTTCGCGGCGAGACGTCGACTGCGGCGGCGATCTGTTCGACGGTCGCATTCGCGAAGCCGTGCCGTCGGCTCAACTCGACGGCGGCTCCGACGAGCTGAAGGCGGGTGCGCAGCCGCTTACGCTCCCGCAGACTCGTTGGTACTCCGTGGGCGGCGTCGGTCACGCCTTCGAGGTTACGTGTGAGACGGGTGTTGGACCTTGAACCAATGGGGGTATGTGGCGGACATGACCACTTCAGCAGTGACGACAGTCGACGCAGGCCCGCGACGGGTGGCGCGCCGGATTCAGGTGAAGGCTCCGGCGGCCGAGATCTTCGCCATCGTCGCCGATCCGCACCGCCATCCCGAACTCGACGGCTCGGGCACGGTCCGCGACGTCGACGTCAAGGGACCGCACCACCTCGCGGTCGGAGACAAGTTCACCGTGGGGATGAAGCAGTACGGCGTGCCCTACAAGATCGTCTCGACCGTCACCGAGTTCGACGAGGGCAGGGTCGTCGGGTGGCAGCATCCGCTCGGGCACAAGTGGCGGTGGGAGTTGGCCGAGACGACCCAGGGTGACGGCCTGGTCACCGAGGTCACCGAGACCTTCGACTACAGCACCGCCAAGGTGCCCTTGATGATCACGGCGTTCGGGTACGACAAGAAGAACGCCGAGGGCATCACCGCGACGCTGAAGCGCCTCGCCGAACGATTCGGCTAGACGGTGAACGCCGCTCGGAACGCCTCGAGCGCGTCGATGTCGTCTCCCGACGCGTAGCCTTCCAGGCCGACGGTGCCGCGATAACCCATGTCCTGCAACGTCTTCGCGATGGCGGGATAGTAGATTTCGCCGGTCCCTGGCTGACACCTGCCCGGCACGTCGGCCACCTGCACCTCGCCAATGGCGTTGCCGCAGCGGCGAACCAGCTCGATGAGGTTCCCCTCGCCGATCTGCGCGTGGTAGAGGTCGAGCATCATCTTGACGTTGGGATGGGCGACGCCCTCGATCAGCGCGAGAACGTCCTTCGCGCGGGCCAACGGCACGCCCGGATGGTCGACGACGGTGTTCAGGTTCTCCACCACGAACGTCACGCCCGCCGCCGCGCCCACCTCACCGAGCTTCTCCAAGGTGCGCACGGCGGTGGCCCACATCGCCCCGGTGGCCCGCAGGCGAGGCCGGGCGGGCAGGCCGTCGACGAGTTCGGCGGTATGGAGGTTGAGCCGGGTAACCCCAAGCGTCTCAGCGGCCTTGACGCTCAACTCGGCCGTCCTGATGACCTCGTCGGCCGTCTGCGGGTCGATTAGGTCGCCGTGTAGGTATCCCGTCATGGAGGTGAACGTGGCGCCCGTCGCGGCCAGCGCGGCCAAGTCCTTGTCGTGCCAACTCCAGATCTCGGCGGCGAAGCCGAGATCGTGAATGCGGCGCACCCGCTCGACGATTGGGAGGTCGGTGAACACCATCTCGGCGCTGACGGCCAGTTCGAAGTCACTCACAGAGTCAGCCTAGTGCTCGGCCGAGTTGGTTGAGCGTTCATCGGCATGACGTCCTCCGGTGACTCGCGCCACCACGCATCATTACCGCCGAGACGGCACAATCGACACATGGACGTCGACCACCAACGCGCGGTACGCACCGCGGCTTGGCGTGACCCGTTGAGCCTTTCGTTCCGCGCGCACCGCCGGGTGTTGCTGCTCCGCCTGCGCTGGCACGAGCGCGCCGCCACCCGGCCGCGCACCCCTACGGCCGACTGAAGATGCAGTGGGCGTTTCCGCCGATGGGTTCCTCGGCGACGACCTTGCCGTCCAGGGTGATCCGGCATCCCGGCCCCGGGGTGTCCCGCCCGACGGCGACGACCTGAAGCAACTGCACGTCCGATCCGACCTTCATGACGCGTGAGAACGGAAGGGCCGTGTGGTCCGCCACCAACGAGCCCGCCGGGTCGGTGTCGATGCTGAACACCTCGCCGGGACCGGTGACCTCGAACCTGACGGTCGACTGACCCGGCGTGCTGGCGGGACCCTGCGAGCCGGAGGCCTTGCGTGACGCGGCGGCCGCATTGTCGGCCAGGGTCGCCGACCGGACCGCCGGGGTGACGCAGACGGTGTCCCCGTCGAACGCCTCGCGCCAGACATAGCCCTGCGAGCAGGATTCGGGGCCGGAGGCCTGACTCGGGTCCTTGTTGGCGCCGGCGTTGGCGTTCTGCTGGGCGACCTGGGCCCGGGTGGCCGGGGTGACGCAGACCGTGTCGCCGACGCGGGCCTCCCGCCAGACGTACCCGCTGACGCAGGTGTCCGGGCCGTAGGGCAGGGGATCGGCGACCGCGGGCGACGGGAACGCGCCGGCGACGATCCCGAGCGCAGCGGACAGTGGAACTAGTTGCGACAGCTTCGACGTGGTCTTCATGGGAGGGCCCCTCGGCGATGGTGGAGTTGTGAGCGGACGTCGCAACTCTGTCTCGCCGCAGGGGTCGTCGGCGTGAGTAGAGGACTACCTGGAAACCGACGCCGCCCGGTACGCGTCGTCGACGAACGCCATGTTGGCGACCGCGTCGGCCGTGCCGAACGGCAGCGCGGTGCCCTGCTCGACGTGCGCGGCGAACGCCTCCAACTGGTACGTGTAGGACGCTCTGGTGCCGAGGTGTTCGACCGTGGTGCCCGCCGCGGTGGTGATCGTGAGCCGGTCGTCGCTACTCGGGCTGATGAAGTCGTGCACCAGCAGGTCGCCTGCTGTCCCCGCGATGCGGATCGTGAACGAACGGTGGTCGCCCACCATCGAATTCGCGCTCAGTCCGGTGGCGCCGCCCGGGAAGCCGAGTTCGACGTCGCACCAGGCGTCGACGCCGGGCGTGCGCTGCTCGGCATGCGCCCGCACGACCGACGGTCGGCCCTCGATGCCGGGACCCGCGAGGCGACCCAGTGAGCGCATGACGTGCAACCCGTAACAGCCCAGGTCCATCAGAGCCCCACCGGCCAGGTCGAGGGACCAGCGCGGATCGTCGTCGGCCGGCGGCTCCATCGTCATCCTGACCTCGACGTGGGTGACGGTGCCGACGGTGCCGTCGCCGGCGAGCTCGAACGCGCGCTGGGTGACCGGGTGGAAGAAGTAGTGGAAGCCCTCCAGCACCGTCACACCCGCCGCGTCGGCGGCCTCGGCCACCCGCCGAGCCTCGGCTTCGTCACGGGCAAAGGGCTTTTCGCTCAACACCGGCTTGCCTGCCGCGATCGCCGCGAGATTCCACGGCGCGTGCAGGGAGTTCGCCAGGGGGTTGTAGACGACGTCGACCTCCGCGTCGTCGATCACGGCCTGGTAGTCGTCGACCACTCGCTCGACGCCGTACTTCTCCGCGAAGACCTCCGCCCGCGACCGGTCCCGCGCGGCCACGGCAACCAGGCGGTGGCCGAGTTCCGCTGCGGGACCGACGATTGCGGCCTCGGCGATCCGCGACGCTCCGAGAATCCCGATCCTCACGCGGTGATCTGCCGCAGGTACGCCACACTCGCCACGACGTCGCGCACCGGGCCTTCGCCTGCCGGCTCGCCGTCGAGGATCGTGTCCTGTTCGAGCACGAACCAACCGTCGAAACCGTTGTCCCGCAACACCGAGACGATACTCGCGACGTCCACGTCGCCGGTGCCGAGCGGGGTGTACATGCCCGCCTTGACGGCCTCGGTGTAGGTCACCTCACCGGACTGCACCTTCGCCGCCAGCGCGGCGTCGACGTCCTTGAGGTGGGTGTGGGCGATGCGGTTCGGCACGGCCTTCGCCAGTTCCAGCGGGTCGGTGCCGCCGATCAACAGGTGGCCGGTGTCCAGGCACAGCTTGATCGACGAGCCCTGCAACACCCGGTCGACGTCGGCGCGCGTTTCGACGATGGTGCCGACGTGGGGATGCAGCACGGCGAGCAGACCCCGCTCGGCGACGATGGCGGCCAACCGGTCCAGGTTGGCGACCAGCCTCGCCCACTGGGCGTCGTCGAGCACGGGCCGTGAGTCGTAACCGTCGGCTCCGGTGGCCGCGGCGAGCACCACGACGCCGGCTCCGGCGGCGACCAGTGATTCGAGTGGGCCGGCGAGGTCGTCGGCGGGGTCGTGGTCCTCCTTGAACAGCATGACGGGCACGAAGCCGCCGACGCAGGCCAGATCCTTCTCCCGCAGAACGGTTTTCAGATCATCGGTGTCGGTCGGGAGGAAGCCCTCCGGCCCGAGTTCGGTGGCCGTCAGCCCGGCGCCGCGCATCTCGGTCAGCACCCGGTCGGGCTCCAACTGGTAGCCCCAGCCGGGCACCTCGCAGACACCCCAGGAAATGGGTGCCCCCGCAATCTTGATCGTGCTCACGCGTTGCGCACCTCGGCGATCGTGACGGGCGTGCCCCGCTTGAAGGACTCGGTGGCGGCCTCGGCCAGCCACGCGACCTCGACCGCGTCGGCGACCGTGGCCCCGAGGACCGGGCCGCCCTTGGTCACCTCGACGAACGCTGCCAGCTCGGTGCGGAACGCCTCGGTGAAGCGGTCCATGAAGAAGTGATGGGCCGGACCCTGCGGAAAGTCGTTGCTCGGATCGGTATTCCGCAGCGGCACGCCCTGGTCCCAGCCGGCGGCGACGCTGTCCTCGAACCCGTGGACCTCGAGGCGGCAGTCGTACCCCCGCGCGTTGTAGCGGGCGTTGGACACCACGCCGAGCGCGCCGCCGTCGAACTTCACGATCACCGCGGCGGTGTCGACGTCGCCGTACTCGGCGAACAACGGGTCACCCTGCACGGTTCCAGTGGCGTAGACCTCGACGGCGCGCTGCCCGGTGATCCAGTTGAGCACGTCGAAGTCGTGAACCGCGCAGTCGCGGAAGATGCCGCCCGAGCCCTTGATGTAGTCCAGTGGCGGGGGAGCGGGATCCATCGTGGTGCTGCGCACGGTGTGCAGCGTTCCGAGCGACCCGTCGTCGACGGCGCGCTTGGCCGCCGCAAACGCCGCGTCATACCGGCGTTGGTAGCCGACCTGCACGGGCACGCCGGAGGCCAGGATGGCCTCGGCGACGCGGGCGCTCTCGACGGCGGTCGAGGCGATGGGCTTCTCGCAGAACGTGGGAATGCCCCGTGCGACGGCGGCCAGGGTCAGCTCGGCATGCGCGGGCGTTGCGGCCGCGACGACGACGCCGTCGACGCCGGCGGACAGCAGCTCGTCGACGGTCGAGACGTACTTGGCGCCGTGCTTCGCGGCGACGGCCTCGGCGACGTCGCCGCGCTCGTCGGTGATCACCAGCCCGTCGATACCCGCTAGCGCGCTGAGGGTTTCGGTGTGGAATGCGCCGATGCGGCCCAGTCCGATTACGCCGAGGGTGGTCATGCAATTCTCCTTGTCGTGTGTTCTGCGAGAGCTTCGTCGAATGCTTGCGGGGTGAGGCGAGAGGCCAGTGCGGCCAGGACGACGTCGACCTGGCTCGGCGGCGCGAGGCTGCCGATGGGTTGGTCACGGTCGAGGTTGGTGGGGAACGCGTAGCCCTCGGCCGTCGCGTTGACCGAGTTGCGGATCTCGCGGTCGGAACGCCCGGCGGCCTTCATGGCGAGCAGGGCCGGGTAGGTGGCGCGGATCATCGCGGTGCGGTCCATCGCCTCCATCGCCCGGCCGAACGGTGACGAGATCTGCAGGAGGTTGGCCATCCGGCGGATGTCGGTGGAGGTGTTGGCACCGGCACCGTGCATCAGTGCGGGGTTGAAGAACACCGCGTCGCCCTTGCGAAGCGGCACCTGCACCATGCGGGTGGCGAAGAACTCGACGAACTCCTGCCCGTAGAACGCGATGTAACCGCCCGCGAACTTCTGCGAGTGGGGCAGCAGCATCGTCGGGCCGCTCTCCAGCGGCATGTCGCAGTGCGCGACGGCGCCCTGCAGGGTCAGGGCCGCCGACATGCGGTGCATGTGCGCGGGATAGGCCGCCAGTTGATCGGCGTCGACGAAGCCGAGGTGGTAGTCGCGGTGCGGAACCTGCGGGGCGCCACCGGGATTGACGACGTTGACCTGTGAGGTGACCTGGTAGCGCGGTCCGAGCCAGGCTTCGCAGACGAGGGCGAGGGTGTCGTTGGCGTAGTACTCGGCGAAGACCTCGGGATCGTGCAGCGCCAGCTTCTGGGCGGCGTTCCAGATGCGGTCGTTGACGCCGGCCTTGCCGAAGTGGTCGCCGGCCGCGGAGCCTGCGGCGCGCTGCGCCTCGATGAGCGCGGTGAACGCCTCGCTGGCCCGGTCCACCGTCGGGTGGTCGAACGCACCCTCGAAGACCACGACGCCGGGTCCGTCGGCGAGAGCGTGGATCAACTCGGTCTGCAGCGCGCGGCGATCGGCGTTGGCGACGGTCTGGGCGGAGTAGACCAGGACGCCCTGGCGGACGTCGTCGGCGAATGGGTAATCGGCGGCGTCGGTCGGGGTGGCCACCAGCGCGCGGAAGTCGTCGAGGTCGCAGTCGGCGTCGTCGATCCACGCCCGGTGCGTGGTGGAGGTGGGAGCAGCCATGCCCGTTAGTCTTGTTGTGACCCGCGCCGCAATCAACACCAAAAACCCGTCAAAAACACCTCATCGCATTCGCGATTTCGGCGCGCTGATCCGCGCTCAGCGCGGCTGAACGCGCCGAAATCGCAAAGGGGGAAGGGGGAGGAGGGGGACATGCCGCATCGCTACAAGGTCCGCGAGATCGCCCAACAGTCGGGCCTGAGCGAGGCGACCGTCGACCGCGTCCTCAACGACCGGCCCGGCGTGCGTGAGAACACCCGCGCCGAGGTCGCCCAGGCCATCGCCGACCTCGACAAGCAGCGCGCCCAACTGCGGCTCAACGGCCGCCGCTTCCTGATCGACGTGGTGATGCAAACCCCGCAGCGGTTCTCCGACGCCTTCCGCGCCGCGATCGAAGCCGAACTGCCCGCGTTCGCCCCGGCGATGCTGCGGGCCCGCTTCCACCTGTGGGAGTCCGGGTCGACGGCGCAGATGGCCGAGGTACTCGGCAAGATCCGCGGCAGCCACGGCGTGGTGCTGAAGGCGCAGGACGCTCCCGAGGTGACCGAGGCCGTCGACCGGCTCGTCGGGCAGGGCGTCCCCGTCGTCACCTATACGACCGACGTGCCGAACAGCGCACGCTGCGCATACGTCGGCATCGACAACCACGGGGCGGGCGTCACCGCCGCCTACCTGATGGACCAGTGGCTGGGCTCGTCGACCTCAGGTGTCCTGATCACGTTGAGCGGCACGGTCTTTCGCGGCGAGGGTGAACGCGAGGTCGGCTTCCGGTCCGCGCTGCGCGGTTCCGGACGCGAGGTCGTCGAGGTCAGCGACAGCGACGGCATCGACGCCACCACCGAGCGGCTGGTCCTCGACGCCCTGCAGCGGCACCCCGGTGTCGAGGCCGTCTACTCGCCCGGCGGCGGCAACACCGCGACGGTCGCCGCATTCGAGAAGTTGGGACGCTCCTACAAGGTATTCATCGCCCACGACCTCGACGCCGACAACCGACGGCTGTTGCGCGACGGACGGATCTCGGTGGTCCTGCACAACGATCTGCGGGCCGACGCCAGGGTGGCGATGCGTCAGATCTTGCAGCAGCACGGCGCCCTTCCCGCAGAGCAGGCGCGGCCGACGCCGATCCAGGTGATCACCCCGTTCAACCTGCCCGTCTAGGCGAGGAGTCGTCGATTTCCAGCGTCGCCAGATACCATTTCGCCTCACGGCGACTCCGGTGCGCCGACGGAGAGCAGGAGATTCGAACGGTGCGGCCACAGCTCGTCGACGGCGTCACCGTCCTCGGCAACCTCGCAGTCGACCTGATCGACGGCGCGCCCCCCAGCCCCGGCGGCTGCGCCTCGTTCGCAGGCGTGGCGCTGGAGTACGCGGGCGGCGCCGGCCAGATCGTGGCCATGGGCGCCCCAGAGGACCATCAGTTGTTCACCGGCGTGCTCGACCGGTTCGGATCGCTCGTCCGGATCATCGACTCCGACCGGACGGCCGGCTTCCGGCTGGACTACGTCGACGTCGACCACCGCGTCATGTCCGTCACCGCACTCGGCCCCATCTGGGGGACCGAAGAGATCGAGACCGCCAACCCGGAGACCACCTGGGTGCACCTCGCGCCGCTGCTTCGCGCGGACTTCCCCGAGACCACGCTGGCGCTGCTCGCCGAACGTGGTCATCGCGTCGCGTACGACGGTCAAGGCCTCGTCCGCGCCGACCGGGTCGGCCCGCTCGCGGTGGACCGCGACTATCCGCACAGCCTGCTGCGCGACATCAGCGTGCTCAAGTTGGCCGAGGACGAAGCGGTGATCGTCGCAGACGGCGAGTTCGACGCCGCGACGGCCGAACGGCTGGGTGTTCCCGAGATCCTGGTAACCCTTGGCTCGGAGGGATGCGACATCTACACCGAGGGCGACGTCGTGCGGGTGCCCGCGGCGTGGCGGGTCACCGGAGTGCAAGCCACGGGCGCCGGGGACATGTTCACGTCCTGCTACGTGGCCAACCGGGCGGCCGGTGCCGGTCCGGTGGCGGCAGCGGAGCGAGCCAGCGAACTGGTTGCCCGCGAGCTCGAGAAGCGGCTGCCCGTCCCGTCGCCCGACAGGGTGTAGGCGCAGGTCGCGCCGGGTCAAACTCGACACCCGTCAAGTTTCTACCCGCGGGTAGCTTCCGTTCTTAGGATTAACCCCGTTTAGAACGTGACGAAAACCACAAAATCGTCATGGTCCTCCCGGCTTCACGGGCGTGAACTGGCGCTTTGGGCCCGCCTGCCCGACGGCGCGCGTGGCTGGTCGGTAAAGCCCAGCCTAAGAGCAGTGCAATAATCGGTACTGCTAGTGACAGATAAGAAGAGGTTGACGTCGACCCGGCGGCGCGGGCGCGAAAAGCGCTCTACCCGGCGACACGGCAATCCCTCTACTTCGTGAAGTGTGAAAGGCGGGGGTCGTGACTCTCAGCGGCAGCGAAGCCGGTACGAGCTCCTCCTCTCGGCAGAAGCTCGAGAAGGTCGTCATCCGCTTCGCCGGTGACTCCGGCGACGGCATGCAGTTGACCGGTGACCGGTTCACCACGGAAGCTGCGCTGTTCGGCAACGACCTTGCGACGCAACCGAATTACCCCGCCGAGATCCGGGCACCACAGGGCACGCTGCCCGGCGTCTCGTCGTTCCAGATTCAGATCGCCGACTTCGACATCCTCACCGCGGGTGACCGTCCCGACGTGCTCGTCGCGATGAACCCGGCAGCGCTGAAGGCCAACGTCGGTGACCTCCCACGCGGTGGCCTCGTCATCGCCAACTCCGACGAGTTCACCAAGCGCAACCTCGCGAAGGTGGGCTACGAGGCCAACCCGCTGGAAGACGACAGTCTGTCTGACTACGTCGTGCAGGCCGTTCCGATGACCACCCTGACGCTGGGTGCCGTCGAAAAGATCGGCGCCACCAAGAAGGACGGCTCGCGAGCGAAGAACATGTTCGCGCTCGGTCTGCTGTCGTGGATGTACAACCGCGAACTGGAACAGAGCGAAGTCTTCATTCGCGAGAAGTTCGCCCGCAAGCCCGAGATCGCCGAGGCCAACGTCCTCGCGCTCAAGGCGGGCTGGTACTACGGCGAGACCACCGAGGCGTTTGGCACCACCTACGAGGTGTCGCCGGCCAAGCTGAAGTCCGGTGAATACCGTCAGGTCTCCGGCAACACGGCACTGGCCTACGGCATCGTCGTCGCGGGTCAACTGGCCAACACGCAGGTGATGCTCGGCAGCTACCCGATCACGCCGGCCTCGGACATCCTGCACGAGCTGTCCAAGCACAAGAACTTCAACGTCCTCACCTTCCAGGCGGAGGACGAGATCGCAGGCATCGGCGCGGCCCTGGGGGCGTCCTACGGCGGCGCGCTCGGCGTCACCAGCACCTCGGGCCCCGGCGTTGCGCTGAAGGCCGAGGCCATCGGCCTCGGGGTGATGGCCGAACTTCCACTGCTGGTGGTCGACGTCCAGCGTGGCGGCCCCTCCACCGGGTTGCCGACCAAGACCGAGCAGGCCGACCTGATGCAGGCGCTCTACGGCCGTAACGGCGAGTCCCCGGTCGCGGTGCTCGCGCCCCAGTCGCCGTCGGACTGCTTCGAGATCGCCGTCGAGGCGGCCCGGATCGCTCTGACCTACCGCACGCCCGTGATCCTGCTGTCCGACGGCGCGATCGCCAACGGCTCAGAGCCGTGGCGCATCCCCGACGTCACCACCTTCGAGGCGATCGACCACACCTTCGCCAAGGAGGGTGAGCCGTTCCAGCCCTACGCCCGTGACCCGGAGACGCTCGCGCGACAGTTCGCGGTCCCCGGTACGCCCGGCCTGGAACACCGCATCGGTGGCCTCGAATCCGCCAACGGCTCCGGCAACATCTCCTACGAGCCCAAGAACCACGATCTGATGGTGCGTCTGCGCCAGGCCAAGATCGACGGCATCACCGTTCCCGACCTGGTCGTCGACGACCCGAGCGGCGAGGCGGAGCTGCTGCTCGTCGGCTGGGGCAGTTCCTACGGTCCCATCGGTGAGGCGTGCCGTCGCGCGCGGCGCAACGGCGTGAAGGTCGCCCACGCGCACCTGCGGTACCTGAACCCGTTGCCCGGCAACCTCGGTGACGTCCTCCGCAAGTACCCGAACGTGGTGCTGCCCGAGATGAACCTCGGCCAGATGGCGCTGCTGCTCCGCGGCAAGTACCTCGTCGACGTGCAGTCGGTGACGAAGGTGGAGGGCATGGCCTTCCTCGCCGAGGAAGTGGAGGGCATCATCGAATCGGCCCTCGACGGAACGTTGCGGGACAAGGAAACCGACAAGGCCAAGTTCGCCCGGTTGGCAGCGGCCACCATCGAAGTTCCAGCGACGGCCGAAGGAGCTGAAGAATGACTGACTTGATTGGTTCGGACCTGGGACTGACGGCGCTCACCAAGATCAGCGGTGTGCCGACGACCGACGAGCCGCAGAAGGCCAAGGACTTCGCCAGCGACCAGGAAGTGCGCTGGTGCCCCGGCTGCGGTGACTACGTCATCCTGAACACCATCCGCAGCTTCCTGCCCGAGCTCGGGCTCAAGCGCGAGAACATGGTGTTCGTCAGCGGCATCGGCTGCTCCAGCCGGTTCCCGTACTACCTCGAGACCTACGGTCTGCACTCCATCCACGGCCGCGCCCCGACCTTCGCCACCGGCCTGGCATTGGCCCGCGACGACCTGTCGGTGTGGGTCGTCACCGGTGACGGTGACGCGCTGTCCATCGGCGGCAACCACCTGATCCACGCGTTGCGCCGCAACGTCAACATCACGATCCTGCTGTTCAACAACCGGATCTACGGCCTTACCAAGGGGCAGTACTCGCCGACCTCCGAGGTCGGCAAGGTCACCAAGACCTCGCCCATGGGCTCCATCGACCACCCCTTCAACCCGGTGTCACTGGCACTGGGAGCGGAGGCGACGTTCGTCGGTCGTGCGCTTGACTCGGACAAGAAGGGCCTGACGGAGGTGCTGCGGGCAGCCGCCAGCCACCGCGGCGCCGCGCTCGTCGAGATCATGCAGGACTGCCCGATCTTCAACGACGGCTCCTTCGACGCGCTCCGCAAGGAGGGCTCCGAGGACCGGCTGGTCAACGTGAAGCACGGGGAACCGATCACCTTCGGCGCCGACGGCGCGTACTGCGTCGTGAAGTCCGGCTTCGGCCTGGAGGTCGCCAAGACCGCCGACGTGTCGGCCGACGAGATCGTGGTACACGACGCCACGATCGACGATCCCGCGTACGCGTTCGCACTGTCGCGTCTCTCCGAGCAGAACCTCGAGCACACGGTCATGGGCATCTTCCGTCAGGTGAGTCGCCCGACGTATGACGAGATGGCACGCAATCAGGTGAGCTCTGCGATGGAATCCAGGCCCCACGACACCTCCGCTCTGCAATCCTTGCTTCGTGGCAAGGACACCTGGAACGTCGAATAGCAGCACTCCGCTCGCCGGCATCGTCCTGGCGGGCGGAGCCTCGAGGCGAATGGGACGCGACAAGGCGACGCTGGAAATCGCCGGTCGCACCTTCGTCGAACAGGCCGTGCTGACGCTCTCTGCCCGGTGCTCGCCGGTGTTCGTGGTCGCGGCACCGGGTCAGCCCTTGCCCGCGCTCGACGCCGAGGTGCTGCGTGACGACGTCCGTGGCGTCGGACCTCTCCTGGCCACGGCCAGGGGTCTTCGCGCCGCGGCCGACGCCGGACTGGAACGCGCCTTCGTGTGCGCCGTCGACATGCCGTATCTCACCGTGGACCTGATCGAGGAGCTGGTGGGACCGTCCCTGCGGCTGGGTGCCGACGTGGTGCTCCCGTGGGACGGCCGCGACCACTACTTGGCCGGTGTCTACCGGACCGACCTCGCGGCGCGGGCCGACGCGTTGGTGGCCGCCGGTGAGCGCAGCATGCGTGCCCTGGTCGACGTCGTCGACACCCAGCGCGTCGTGATGGGAGAGCAGCGCTCGTTGGCCAACGTGAACGCCCCCGCCGATCTGGGGTGACCCCCAGCAAATGGTCAATTGTGACGGCAACGGCGGTCTATTTCTCCGCTAGCGTTTCGATTCGCTAATTGCGTGACGTAATTGCGCGTTATTCGTGCGCTAATTCGTGATCTGTGCGTGGCGAGCACCTGACGTACTTGTCCGGGCACTCCGTGGCAAGTCATTGTGGCGCAACGGTTTTGGCGAAACGACTGTGAAGATGCTGAACGAAAGTCGGAGTGGCTCATTGCCTTACCGTATTTTTGCGGTTTCGGGTCTGGACTTTTCTGGCCTCGCTTCGGTGGTGCGGGCCGGGCCGAGGTCGCAAGGCGGTCGAGGCCCAGTGGCCCGATGACGCGGATCATATGTCAAATGCCATGCTGCACAGTAGATGTCACGGATGGTTAAAGTCGCAGCCGACCCCGACCTTCACCGTGTCATCTGATCGGTACACGCGTAATTGATTGTCCAGCAAGGGGTTTAGGTCTCACTTGCCGTGTGCGGTTCTGGTGGTCTCAGCGAACGAAATGAGCACTGAATCCCTCGCCGACCCCAATCATGCTGCTAGAGAGCCATTCTGAGTGATGGATGTGGCGTATGTGGTTGCGATCGCGTGCGCCACGTCACATTCTTGGCGTGATTTGAGTCACGATTGAGTGGTTGTGTAGAAGTTTGTGCTGGTCCGCAGATCGACACGATGACCTGCAACGATGTCGACGACACTCACCGTTATCCGATCGTTATCGAACGGCGACACCCGCCGGGGCAGGTTTCGTTTTCACACGCATCGTTTGTACCTTTCATGTGTCTCCCGAAACGGAGCAAATGAAACACAAACCACGAACCAGCGTGTGAGTGGGGCGGCCACAGGGCCCGGAGCGCTTCCGGTGTCGTGACCGCCGCCGGGTGAACTCCCGGCGTGGCCCTTCGAGCCGCCCGCTGTCGTGCCCGACCGAGACGGCCCGACCCAGAACCTCTCGCCTGTCTGACAGGCATTCACGCCCGCGCATCCCGCGGGCGTCCTTGGTGCGCGCGTGGCGAAAGGACAGAAGTTGAAGTTCATCCGCAAGACGTTTGGTATGGCCACCATCGCCGGGGCGCTCACCGTGGCTCCGATGGCGTCAATGCTGATGGGAGCCGGTACCGCGAATGCGGACGGCGGAGTGAACTGGGATGCCGTCGCGGCCTGCGAGTCGGGTGGCAACTGGTCGACCGCCACGGGCAACGGTTACTACGGAGGCCTGCAGTTCACGATGAGCACCTGGCGCTCCAACGGTGGCAGCGGTTCGCCGCACCAGGCCAGCAAGGACGAGCAGATCCGGGTGGCCAACAACGTGCTGAAGAGCCAGGGCATCGGCGCCTGGCCGGTCTGCGGACGTCGCGGGTAACCCGACGAACGAGCCTGCGAGAGCGGCGCTGGGCGACACGCCCGGCGCTGCTTTCTCATTTGACCCTCCTACCTCAGCTTTCTCTGGCTTCCATCACGTATCGGTAAAGAACTTTCGTCGCTTCTGTAACGCATGTGATCAACCCCACGAATTACCCGTTGACCGCGTCAATTAGCCACGGGCTACCGCGGTCCTCGTGTCAACCGGTCGGGGAAGGACCGCACTCGTGAAGATCCAGGGAAACCGCACCTCAGTGGTCAGGGGCCTGAAGCTCGTTCTGCTGACCGGCGCATTCGCGATCGTCATCATGGCGATATCGACAGGAATGTCCGCAGGCAACGCGCACGCCGATTCGATGAACTGGGACGCCGTCGCACAGTGCGAGTCGGGCGGAAACTGGGCTGCCAGCACGGGCAACGGTCACTACGGCGGGCTGCAGTTCAAGCCGGCCACCTGGAGCTCCAACGGCGGCGTCGGGTCGCCCGCCACGGCGTCGCGCGCCGAACAGATCCGCGTCGCCGAGAACGTCCTGGCCAGCCAGGGCCCGGGCGCCTGGCCAAAGTGCGGCGTCAAGGGCGGCACCCCCGCCGTGTGGAACGTCTCGTCGATCAGCCCCGCACAGCCGGCCACCGGCTGCCAGGCGATGCCCACCAAGGGACTGCTCGGCTTCATCAACCCCCGCCAGATGTGCTCGGCCCTGCTCAACCCGATGGGCGCTCTGACCGGTCGGAGCTGAGGACGAAGGCCGCGCGGCCGGCCACCGAGGCCAGATGCCGCCGAAGGACTGCCTCGGGAACGACAGCCGACGCGCGCATCGCCGCGGCGCCGAGGAGCGCGGGACGCGCGTTGACGATCCGGCCGAACAATCTGGACTCGCGGGTCAACGCCATCGTCCGCCGGCGCCGCATCTCGGCGAACCGGGCGAATGCCCCCGGCAGATCGTCGACCGCGTCCACGCAGTGCGCCAGCGTGGCGGCGTCCTCCAAGCCCTGACAGCCGCCCTGGCCGAGGTGGGGTCGCATCGGATGTGCGGCGTCGCCGACCAGGACGACGGGACCGCGTGACCATTGGCGCGCCGGCTCGCGGTCGTAGAGGTCGCTGCGGAGGACGTCGGCCGGGTCGGTGGCCGCCAGGAGTGCGGGGACGGGGTCTACCCAACTGCCGTACCTGGACCTGAGGTGGGTCAGTTCGCCGGCGGGGGAGACGCCGCCCTCGGGTTGACGTTCGGTGCCGAACCAATAGGTGTGGGTCGCGCCGAGCGGCACGTGCCCGAATTCGGTTCCGATGCCGACTGTCTCGCCGGCCAAGCTCGGGTCCAATGCGTACTCGGCGATACCGCGCCACGCGGTGTAGCCCGCGTATCGGCGGCGGAGGGTTCCGTTCAGATGGCGGGCCACCATGGAACCGACCCCGTCGGCACCGACCACCGCCGCGACCTCGCGGGTGCCACCATCCGACGTCGTCACCCTGACGCCCGTGGCGGTGAGGACGAGTTCGCTTGCCGCCACGCCTGATTCGACGGTGCCCTCGGTGAGCGCATCCGCCAGGATTCGGGTCAACACCGACCGCCGCACCACCACCAGCGGCTCACCGAGTGCGGCGACGATCCGTTCGGGGGAGGGCCGCCGCAGCCACGTGCCGTCCGACCATCGCATCGCACCGGCGGACACCCGCCCACCCGACTCGCGGACGGCGTCGCCGAGACCGATGCGGTCCAGGGCGGCCAAGGCGTTGGGCCAAATGCTGATCGCCGTGCCCGACGAGGCGTCGACGCGTTCCTCGAGGACGGTGACGTCGTGGCCTCGACGCTGCAACGCGACGGCGGTCGCCAGTCCGGAGATGCCGGCGCCGATGA
Source organism: Mycolicibacterium hodleri (assembly GCA_006864685.1). Taxonomy (GTDB): domain Bacteria; phylum Actinomycetota; class Actinomycetes; order Mycobacteriales; family Mycobacteriaceae; genus Mycobacterium; species Mycobacterium hodleri_B. Next base: position 243,110 of record VIFX01000002.1, read on the forward strand.
CGAGGAAGCGTCGGCTCACGGCTCGACGCTAGCCCGGCGACGGGAGGTCGAACACCAGCAGGGTGCTCGTCGCCGTCGCGACGATCGCTCCGGACGCGTCGGTGACGACGCCCTCGGTGAAGCCGACGCGCGACCCGGCCTTGACGACGGTGCCGGTCGCGGTCAGCGGTCCGCTGGAGGTCCGAACGCCCTTGAGGTAGTTCACCTTGATCTCGATGGACGTGTAGCCCTTGCCCTGCGGCAGCGTGCTGTGCAACGCGCAGCCGGCCACCGAGTCCAGCAGGGTGCAGACCAATCCGCCGTGCACCGCGCCGATCGGGTTGTAGGCCGAGTCGTCCGGTTCGCAGGTGAAGACGACGCGGCCGGGTTCGGCGGACTCCATCGCGAACGTCATCAGGCCCGAGATCGGTGGTGGCGGCAGCGTCCCGTCGACGATCGCGCGCAGGTAGTCGACGCCCGCCATGGACAGGCCCTTGGCCGTCGTGGGTGCGGGGTCGTGCCAGGTGACGACCTTCGAGCGCTTCTCGCCCCAGCCCTGGTCGTCGGTCACGTGGTCTCCTCGGGTCGGACGAAGCGGCGATAGCGGCTGCGGCGCAGCGGGTCGTCGGGGGCCACGGCGTGCTCGGCACCCCAGGTCAGCAGCGCGTCCAGGACGGGCAGCAGGCCGCGGCCCGACTCCGTCAGCCCGTACTCGTCGCGCCGGGGATGTTCCTGATAGGTGGTCCGGTCGACGATGCCCGCCGCCTCCAACGTCTTGAGTCGGGCGGCGATCCGGTCGCGAGGCGCGCCGGTGCCCGCCACGATGTCGCCGAAACGGCAAGCGCCGAGCGCGATTTCGCGGACGACGAGCAGCGCCCATTTCTCGCCGACGACGGTCATCGCGGCGGCGATCGGGCAGGGGCGGCCCGCGAGATCGGCGAGCGGCGTTGTCGACACGGTGTTAGCGTGCCAGGAGTGAGTTTGAAAATCAAACCTGTCAGGGCCGACGTCACGTCGCTCGTTCCGATCGCGGCGGGCACGGCACTCGTGTTGGTCACCTACGTCACGCCGATGGCCACGCTGACGGCGACGGTGGCCGGCCTGGGCGCCGGGGTCGCCGCGGGACCGTGGTTGCTCAACTCCATGTCGGTTGGCCTGGCCGCGGGCCTGCTGGCCGCGGGCGTCGTCGGTGACAACGTGGGCCGCCGTCGCGTCTACCTGGCCGGGCTCGTCGCGATGGCGATCGGGGCCGTCGCCTGCGGCGTGGCATGGGAGGCGGTGGGATTCGTCGCGGGTCGCGTGCTCGAGGGCGTTGGCGGTGCGGCGGTGCTGGCCTGCGGTCTTGCGATCCTGGCCAACGACTTCACCGAGCCGCGCCGTCGCACCCACGCGACCGCGGTCTGGGGCACCAGCGTCGGTCTGGGAATCACGGTGGGCGCGGTACTGTCCGCCGCCGTCGGGGCGGCGCACTGGCGCGGACCGTATCTGGCGGTCGCAGCGGTCGCGCTGGTCCTGTTGTGGCCCAGCCTGACTCGCATCGGCGAGTCACGCGCAGCCGGTCGACGCCGGCTCGACGGCGGTGGACTGGGCTTGTTCGCCTCGGCCATGATTCTGCTGGTGTGCGCACTGACCCTCGGGCGCAACGGGATTCACCTGACGTCGGTGGTGCTCGGTGCCGCCGGGCTGCTGGCGCTGATCGGCTTCGGAGTCGTGGAGACCCGTGTTCGTGACCCCCTCGTCGAGCCGAAGCTCCTTCGCAACAACCGCTTCCGGGCCGCCACCATCGGCTCCTTCGTCCTGGGCGCCGGTGTCATCGCCATGGTGTCGTTCGTTCCAACGCTGGCCCAGACGGGGCTGCGAGCCGGCATCTGGCCGGCAAGTCTGCTCGTCGTGGTGTGGTCGGGAACCAGCGTGGTGACGGCCTTCCTGTCCCGCCTGGTGCGGCATCCGATGACCGGGCCGGTGCCGATCGCCGTCGCCCTTGTCGTCGTCGCGGGCGGCCAAGCGCTCGGCTTCGGCGTCACGGCCGAGTCCAGCCCGTGGCGGCTGGTCCCGTCACTGTTCGTGGCGGGCGTCGCGACGGGTCTGCTCAACGCCCTGCTGGGGCGCGAGGCCGTCGCCAGCGTGCACGCCGACCGGGCGGCGATGGGCAGCGGCGCCAACAACACGGCGCGCTACTTCGGTGCGGCGGTCGGCATCACCTCCTTCGTCGTCGTCGCCACCCACGTCGGCGACGACCTGGCCGCCGGCTGGAACGTGGCGATCGCCGTGTCGTCGGCGATCTCGCTGGTGGGCGCCGGTGCGGTGGCCCTGGCGGGACGGGCACCGCGCCACCCGCGCCGCTGACCCGGATGTGTGGTTTCCTCGAAGGAGACCGCCATGACGCCCGCCATCGAGTTCACCAGCGTGCCCCCGTGGGCCGTCGCGCCCCGTCGCGCTCCGGCCGACGTGTCGGGCCGGTACTGGACGGTGGTCGCCTTCGCGGGTGGCGAGTCGATCGTCACCGAGTGGGTCGCACAGCTCAAGGGCCGTCATCCAGACTCGGCCCCCCGCGTGCACCTGGTGTCCGACGATCTCGAGGCGACACGCGCGCTCGACGCCGACGTGGCCACCGCACGCGTCGGGTGGCGGCTGATGATGGCCGGTCCGGCCGACGCCTGCCTTCGGCTGCGGGCGCACGCCATCGGCATCGGGATCGGCGACGACGAGATCACCGTCGCCAGCACCGACGTCGCCCACCGCGACGTCCACTGCGCGCACTGTCGCACCGTGACCCGTCGGGAGGTGCCGCTCGGGGGCGTCGTCGCCTGCGACGGGTGCGGGCGGCGGCTCGCCGTCCAGGCCCACGTGTCGCGGCGGATCGGCGCCCACCTCGGAGTGCTGACGTGACCGAACTGGAGCTGGTCGTCGTCGCCGTCGACGACCGGATACCGGACGTTCGCGCGGTGACCCTGGCGCGTGCCGACGGCGGCCCGCTGCCGCCGTACCCCGCGGGCAGCCACCTCGTCGTCGAATGCGGTCACGTGCTCAACGCGTACTCGCTCACCGGCGACGGCCTCGCCCCGACCAGCTATTCGATCTCAGTGCTGCTGTGCCCCAACGGCTCTGGGGGGTCGACGTGGCTGCATCGCGAATTGCGCGTTGGTGACACGGTCCTCGCCCGCGGACCCCGCAGCGCGTTCGCGCCCGTGCTGCGGGCCGGGCGCCACCTCCTGGTGGCCGCGGGCATCGGCATCACCCCGATGGTGTCGCATCTACGCAGCGCGCGACGGTGGGGGCGCGAGGTGGAACTGCTCTACGTCCACCGCCCGGGTCGCGGCGCCCACGTCGTCGACGTCGAGACGCTCGGCGACGACGCGGCGATCTTCACCGATCGCGATTCCTTCACCGCGGCGTTGATCCGGGCGCTGGCGAACCAGCCGATGGGAACCCACCTCTATCTCTGTGGTCCGACGTCCTTCATGGACGACGTCACCTCGCGGGCGGTTGACTTGGGCTGGCCGGCGAGCCGGGTGCACGTCGAGCACTTCGGGACGGATGCGTTCGACCCCGGCGAGCCGTTCGACGTGCATCTGAGCGTCACCGGCGACACCTTCACCGTCGAGTCGGGAGTCTCGCTGTTGACCGCCCTGCTTGAGCGCGGAGTCGACGTCCCGAACCTCTGCAGGCGCGGAGTGTGTGGCGAATGCCGCGTCACGGTCGGGGCAGGCGAGATACTGCACCGGGACCTGTTCCTGACCGACGACGAGAAGGCATCGGGGGATTCGTTGATGTGTTGCGTCTCCAGGGCGGCAGGCGCTCGCGTGGAGCTGGCCCTGTGACCGACGCCCGCTCGGCAACGGATCGGGTGACCGGCTTTCCCTTTCCGTTCTCAGCCGATACCTACCGCTACAGCACCAAACTCGAGCCCGCAGGCACCGCGGTGCACACAAGGACCGGCCGGTGGGGCGACAGGGTCGTCGACGTCGACGGTGACTACGAAGCGGAGCTCGCAGAACGCGCAGCCATCCTCGCCGCCGATCCCACCCGCCACGTCGTGCTGCCACACATGAGGACGGCCTGCTGGGACGCGATGCTCACCATCATGGGCGAACTGGCCGCCGCGTATCCCGAGCGCATGTCGCTGACGCGGAGGGGCGATGCCTGGCAGTGGCGCAACTCCGTGCTCGGGGTCGTTCAGGACTTCGTTCTCGGCGTCGAGTCCACGCTGCCCGCCGAGCCGCTGGCCTATATCGCTGGGCAGGTTCAGGAAGACATCGTGCTGCTGGACCAACGCGACGGAGACCTCTTCGGCGATGCAGGGGTCGTGACGTTCGCCGCCGGCTGGTCATTCGGCTTCGACGTCGGCATGACATTCCTCGAGATACACGGCCCCGTCCCTCGCCTCCGGGAGAGCGGCGTCATCACCAGGGCCCGCGACTTCCTGATGCGGCTGCAACCGAACGAGGCCTTCCGTCGCACCAATTGGTCGATGACGGTCGGTCGCCGACTCGACGTGTCGACCGAGACGTACCCGGAGTGGGGTTCGGACAAGGAGATGCTGGCTGGGGTCGACGACGAGACGTTCGGCCGACTTCTCCACCTACGCGTCGAGGTGCAGCACCTGATCAGGTTGGCGGAATCCGGCGCCATCTGCTTCCTGATCCGGACCTACATGCTGCCGCTGAGTGACATCGCCGCCGTCGAACCGTGGCGGTTGCGTATGGCCGAGGTGCTCGCCGAATTGCCCTACGACATCGCCGATTACAAGGGCCTGTTGCCCTTTCGCGATCGCGCGGTGGCCTGGCTGCGCGCGCAGTAGCCCTGCCCGTCAGTACGCGGGAGGCTCGCCTTCGGCCACCGGGCCCTTCTCGATCGGTGTGTGTTCGATGATCGCCCGGTAGGCGTGGTTCTCGTGCTGAATCATGCGGACGAAGAAGCCGACGAACAGCGCGACCGCCAGGATGAACACGATCCAGACTCCGACGGAGAACCCGCCGAAGGTGAACACCACCGTGGCGTCGTCATAGCTGGAGAACGGATTGAACATCTACTTCACCTCCGAAGCGAAGAGCATCTCGTTGCCGTTGACTCGCATAGCCGTCACCGGGATGCCCTCCGGGTACGGGGTGGCGGGCACCTCGGCGAGGTCGAGCCCCTGCTCCTCGACCTCCGGTGGAATGCGCAGCATTCGAAGCTTCTTGAGCAGCAATGAGACGAGGTAGGCGGGGATGAAGCCGAGGGCGGCGAAGGTCAAGGCGCCGATCGCCTGACCCCAGAACGAAATTGGCGGCAGGCCTTCGGCATTGGGATAACCCGCCAGGAAGACACCAGCCATCAGCACGGAGTACAGACCGATGCCGCCGTGCACTGCCACCGCGCCGACGACGTCGTCGATCTTGAGCTTCTCGAGCAGTTTGCCGATGAACGGGATCACCGCGCCCGCACCGAACGCGATGATGAAGCCCAACGCGGGGTGGTACAGATCCATGCCCGAGGCGACCCCGATGACACCGGCCAGACCGCCCGAGATGGTCCAGAACGGTTCGCCCTTGGATGTCAGGTACGCGCCGATGATGCCGCCGGCCAGGCCCATCAGAGTGTTGAAGGCGAAGGCGGACAACGTCGTTGGGGTGCCGTAGATGGTGGCATAGCCGGCGTCGGTGTAGATGACGCAACCCATCAGGAAGCCGAAGAAGCCGGTGAAGATCAGCATGAGGCCGAGCATCGTCAACGGCAGGTTGTGTGGCCTGATGGTCACTGCGCTGCCGTCGGGGCGGAAGCGGCCGATGCGCGGACCGAGATTGATCAGGATGCCCAACGTCGCGAAACCCGCGATCATGTGCACGCAGCCAGCGGCGCCGACGTCGTGGAAGCCCAGCTTGATCAGCATCCAACCGGCGCCGTGCCAGCCCCACGCGGCGCCGATGATCCAGACCACCGAACCGACCAGCACGGTGAGGATCAGGAAGGCGCTGGTGCGAATGCGCTCGAGGACGGCGCCGGACATGATCGAGCCGGTAGTGGCTGCGAACAGCGCGAAGGCCCCCCAGAAGATGCCACTGGCTGGGTCGTCGATGTTCGGCCCCATGTTGTCGCTCCACGGCAGGGCGGCCTTGGCCGCGTCCGTCATCTCGATGAAGCCGCTGGGCATGGCGTTGTAGAGGAACCAGCCGACGAAGAAGAACGACGCAATGATGGTCGCGAACGCCAGCAGGTTCTTCATTGCCGTGGCCAGCACGTTCTTCGACCGTGACGCGCCGACCTCGTAGGCGAGGAACCCGGCGTGGATCAGCATCATCAGCGCGATCGACATCCAGTAGAAGAACTCATTGTTGGTCGCCGTCATGGACGAGATGGCGTCCTCGACTTCTGGGGTCAACGCATCCTCCGGGGGCTACACGAGCAGTAGTCTGGCAAGTAGCTTGACGTTAACTGTGAGCGTGTGTCCCTCTGATCACCGTGCGTTAAATCACGATGAACTCGTCGGTGACGCGTTCGAATGTCCATTCGGGACATGACGTTTCCTGAACTTAACCCGGGTTCATCTGATCGAGGTCTGCTCCTCGCAACGATGGGAGGGTGACCGTACGACGACATTCCTTCGCAGGTACCACCCATGTCTTCGATGGGCTGATCGAGCTGTTGGCCAAGGCCTCACCGGCCCGCTCGGGTGATCAGCTCGCTGGGTGCGCTGCCGAATCCGACGCCGAGCGAGCCGCGGCCCGCCATGCCCTCGCCAATGTGCCGCTGGCCGACTTCCTCACCGAAGTCGTCGTCGACTACGACTCCGACGAGGTCACCCGCCTGATCATCGACGGCCACGACGCGAGTGCCTTCGCGCCGGTGGCATCCCTGACGGTCGGGGGGCTGCGCGACTGGCTGTTGCAGCAAGTGATCGAACCCGGTGGAGCGGCCGCGGTCACCGCCCTGGCCCCGGGGCTCACCCCGGAGATGGTGGCGGCGGTCAGCAAGCTGATGCGCAACCAGGATCTGGTCGCCGTGGCGCGCTTGCCGCGGGTGACCGCGGCGTTTCGGTCGACGATCGGGCTGCCCGGCCGGCTGGCGAGCCGACTGCAGCCGAACCATCCGACCGACGACGCCCAGGGTGTGGCGGCTGCGATCCTCGATGGCCTGCTGCTCGGAAGCGGCGACGCGGTCATCGGGATCAACCCGGCGACCGACTCGCCCCGTGCAGTCGGCGACCTGCTGAAACTGCTCGACGACGTGCGCTCGCGGTACGCCATCCCCACCCAGTCGTGCGTGCTCACCCACGTGACGACGACGATCGATCTGATCGCCAAGGGTGTTCCCGTGGATCTGGTGTTTCAGTCGGTGGCGGGCACCGAGGCAGCCAATCGCGGGTTCGGCGTCGACGTCGCCCTGCTGCGCGAGGGTATGGAGGCCGGTCGGTCGCTGAACCGGGGCACGGTCGGGGACAACGTCATGTACCTGGAGACGGGCCAGGGTTCCGCGTTGTCGGCCGATGCACACCGTGGTGTCGGCGGCCGTCCCGTCGACCAGCAGACCCTCGAGGTCAGGGCCTACGCAGTGGCCCGAGCCGTGGAGCCGCTGCTGGTCAACACCGTGGTGGGCTTCATCGGCCCGGAATACCTCTACGACGGCAAGCAGATCGTGCGCGCAGGGCTCGAGGACAACTTCTGCGGGAAGCTGATGGGGCTGCCCATGGGCGTCGACGTCTGCTACACCAACCATGCCGAGGCAGACGCGGATGACATGGACGTCCTGCTGACCATGCTCGCGGCGGCGGGCACCGCGTTCGTCATCGCCGTGCCTGGCGCCGACGACGTGATGCTTGGCTATCAAAGCCTGTCGTTCCACGACCTCCTCTATGCGCGCCGCACACTCGGGTTGCGGCCCGCACCGGAGTTCGAGGCGTGGTTGGCGGGCCGGAACATGCTCGGCACCGACGGGCTGATCAGACCGCTGGACGCGAGCGACTCGTCACTGCTGGCACTGGCGGCCACGGCGTGAGCGGGAATCGCGTGCAAGGCGTCGAAGCCGAACGGGCACTGTGGGATCGGCTGCGCAGGCGCACCCAGTCCCGGATCGGTTTGGGCCGGGCGGGCGACGCATTGGACACCGAAGCCGTCCTAGCACTCGGCGCAGCGCATGCCGTCGCGCGCGATGCCGTGCACTCTGCCGTCGACGTCGACGGGTTGGTGACCGCATTGGCCGCTCTCGGCTTCGACGGCGTTCAGACCGTGCACAGCCTCGCCCCCGACCGATCGACGTATCTGCGCCGCCCCGATCTCGGCCGTCGGGTCGCCGACCTCGAGGCACTCACGCCCACCGGCGGCGACCTTGGCATCGTGGTGTGCGATGGCTTGTCGGCGGCAGCGATCGAAAAGCACGCCGTGCCAATGGTTTCAGCGCTGATGGCGGCGCTTCCGTCGACGGTCTCGGTGGCTGCGCCGGTGGTGGCGTCCCAGGCGCGGGTCGCACTCGGTGACCACGTCGCGGATCGGTTGGGGGTCGACGCGGTGGTGGTCCTCATCGGCGAGCGGCCTGGGCTGTCCGTCGCCGACAGCCTCGGCGCCTACCTGTCCTACCGGCCGCGACCGGGCATGGTCGACTCCGAGCGCAACTGCGTCTCCAACATCCATCCGCCGGACGGGCTCGGTTACGACCGCGCCGCCCACGTGTTGGTATCGCTGCTGGCTGGTGCGCGGGAACTGGGCCGCTCCGGGGTGGATCTCAAGGACGGTTCGGCCGAGATGATCACCGCCGCGGAGCGGCTGGCCCAACTGGAGGCCGGCTGAGAGCTGTGCTACCCAGGGATCATGACGGTAGTAGGCGAGACTAGCCCATTCTCAAACCTCGACGAGTTCCTGGCATTGCCGAGAGTCGCCGGGCTGGCGGTGTCCGCGGACGGGTCCCGGGCCGTCACAGGTGTCAGTGAGCTGAACGCGAAGCGCACCGAATACGTCACCGCCATATGGGAACTCGACGTCGCCGGCGAGCAGCCGGCCAGACGCCTGACCCGTGGCGCCAAGGGGGAGTCGGCGCCGGTGTTCACCGCAACCGGCGACCTGCTCTTCATCGCCAGGCGCGACGTTCCAGGCGCCGAGGGCACCGACGAGCCGACGGCGTCGCTGTGGCGCCTGCCCGCAGGCGGTGGGGAGGCCGTCGCCCTCCTGGATCTGGCCGGCGGCGTCGAGGCGGTCCACGCCGCCCACGCCGCCGACGTCACTCTGGTCACCGCGTCGCTGATGCCGTCGGCGGCCGACGTCGCCGACGACGAACGGGTGCGCGCGTTGCGCAAGGACACCAAGGTGTCGGCGGTGCTGCACACCGGCTATCCGGTGCGGCACTGGGATCACGACATCGGCCCCGCCGAACCGCATCTCGTCGACGTGGCAGGCCGGCGCGACGTCACACCCCGGCCCGGTGGTGGCCTGCGCGAGGCGGACGTCGACCTCAGTGCCGACGGTCGGTTCGCCGTGGTGTCGTGGGCGGTGCCCGGTCCAGGCGCCTCGATCCGCCACGAGTTGGTGCGGGTCGACGTCAAGACGGGCGAGCGGACGACGATCGTCGACGACCCCGGTGCCGATCTCGGCGCGCCCGCGATCTCGCCCGACGGCTCCGCGGTGGCGTTCGTCAGGGAGTCCCATTCGACGCCCGAGCTGGCGCCGAGAATCACGCTGTGCCACATGAGGTTTGGCGAGGAGTTCACCACGGTGGCCGCCGACTGGGACCGATGGCCTGCCTCCGTCGCGTGGACCACCGACGGCTCAGCGCTGGTCGTCACCGCCGACGACGCAGGTCGTCGGCCGGTGTTCCTCGTCGACGCGGGTGACTCGTCGGTGACGCGCCTGACCAACGACGACTTCAGCTACACCGACGTTCGTCCCGCACCCGGCGGCGTGCTCTTCGCGCTGCGCAGCTCCTATGCCGCCGCGCCACACCCCGTCCGGATCGACCGCGACGGCTCCGTAACCGTGTTGCCCTGCGTGGAGATGCCAGCCCTGCCAGGAGAATTGGCGGACGTGTCGGCCGTCGCGGACGACGGCACCGAGGTGCGGTCGTGGTTGGTGCTTCCCAGTCCCGACTCCGAGGCCGACACGCTCGCACCGCTCGTGCTGTGGATTCACGGCGGCCCGCTTGGCAGTTGGAACACCTGGCACTGGCGCTGGAACCCCTGGCTGCTGGCCGCGCAGGGGTATGCCGTCCTGATGCCCGACCCGGCGCTGTCGACCGGCTACGGGCAGGACTTCATCCAGCGAGGCTGGGGCGCATGGGGATTCGCGCCGTACACCGACCTGATGGCGGCCACCGACCAGGCGCTGCGACACCCGAGGGTCGACGCGACCCGCACGGCGGCGATGGGCGGGTCCTTCGGCGGGTACATGGCCAACTGGATCGCCGGTCACACCGACCGGTTCGACGCGATCGTCACCCACGCCAGCCTGTGGGCGCTCGACCAGTTCGGTCCCACCACCGACGGCGGCTACTGGTGGGCCCGCGAGATGACGGCCGAGATGGCCGAGCGGAACTCGCCGCATCGCAGCGTCGGCGAGATCTCCACCCCGACGCTCGTCATCCACGGCGACAAGGACTATCGGGTGCCGATCGGCGAGGGCCTGCGGCTCTGGTTCGAATTGCTGACCAGGTCCGGGCTTCCCGCCGCGGACGACGGCACCAGCCCGCATCGGTTCCTGTACTTCCCGACCGAGGGGCATTGGGTGCTCGCGCCGCAGCACACGAAGATCTGGTACCAGGTGATCCTGGCGTTTCTGGGTCGCCATCTGCGTGGTGAGGACGAGGAGCTTCCGGACACCCTCGGATGACGTCCCGGTAGCTTGGGGTCATGACCGAACCCCAGCGTGAATTCGACATCGTGCTCTACGGGGCGACCGGGTTCGTCGGCAAGTTGACGGCGCAGTACCTGGCGAAGGTGGGCGGTCCGGCGCGCATCGCGCTGGCGGGCCGATCGGTGGCCAAGCTCCGCGACGTCCGCGAATCCCTCGGCGACGCCGCCAGTGGGTGGGAGCTGATCGAAGCCGAGGCGGGCCAGCCGTCCACCCTGAACGACATGGCCGCCCGCACCCGGGTGGTCGTCGCCACCGTCGGGCCGTACACCAAGTACGGGCTCCCCGTGGTCGCCGCGTGCGCGGCCGCGGGAACGGACTACGCCGACCTGACGGGCGAGACGATGTTCATCAGGGAGAGCGCCGACCTGTTCGGGAAGGAAGCCGCCGACAACGGTGCCCGCATCGTGCACTCCTGCGGATTCGACTCGATCCCTTCGGATCTCACGGTGTACGCGCTCTACAAGCGGGCGCTCGCCGACGGTGCCGGCCAGCTGGGGGAGACCAACTTCGTGCTGCGCGGCTTCGCGGGCGGCGTGTCGGGGGGCACCGCGGCTTCGATGATCGAGGTGATGCACACCTCGTCGACCGATCCCGAGGCGCGCCGGGCGATGAGCGATCCGTACACGCTCAGCACGGACCGCGCCGCCGAGCCCGAACTCGGCCACCAGTCCGACACCCCGTGGCGCCGCGGGCGAGACATCGCCCCCGAACTGGACGGCATTTGGACGGGTGCGTTCGTGATGGGTGCGACGAACTCGCGGATCGTGCGGCGCAGCAACGCGTTGCTCGACTGGGCGTACGGCCGGTCGTTCCGGTACTCGGAGAACATGAGCGTGGGGTCCTCGGTGGTGGCGCCCGTCGCGGCTGCGCTTGGCACGGCCGCCAACGCCGCGGTGCTTGGTCTCGGCAGCCGGTACTTCGACAAGCTGCCCCGCAGCCTTGTCGAACGCGTCCTCCCCAAGCCGGGCACCGGACCGAGCGAGCGGGCCCGCGAGAACGGGCACTACACGGTCGAGACCTACACCACGACCACCAGCGGGGCTCGCTACCGGGCGACCATGTCGCAGCAGGGCGACCCCGGGTACAAGGCGACGTCGGTGTTGTTGGGCGAGTGTGGGCTGGCGCTCGCGCTGGACCGCGACGCCCTCTCCGACCTGCGCGGCGTGCTCACGCCCGCGACGGCACTCGGCGACGCGCTGCTGGCCCGCCTCCCCGGCGCGGGGGTGACGATGAAGACCGAACGGCTGTAGCGGCTCGTCGTCGGGGGCTTTTATGTCAGCTCGTCGGGAGTTCCTACACTGTCGAGGTGACCGTCAGCCCGAAATCCGCAGATAGCCCAGGGGTGCAAGCCCTACCCAAGTCGTGGGATCCGGCCGCGGTAGAGACCGAGCTGTACCAGGGCTGGGTCGACGCGGGCTACTTCACCGCTGATCCGTCGAGCGAAAAGCCGCCCTACTCGATCGTCCTGCCGCCACCGAACGTGACGGGCAGCCTGCACATGGGCCATGCCCTCGACCACACGCTGATGGACGCGCTGGCCCGGCGCAAGCGCATGCAGGGTTACGAGGTGCTGTGGCTGCCGGGCATGGACCACGCAGGCATCGCCACCCAGAGCGTGGTGGAGAAGCAGCTCGCCGTCGACGGCAAGACCAAGGAAGACTTCGGTCGCGAGCTGTTCGTCGACAAGGTGTGGGACTGGAAGCACGAGTCCGGCGGCACGATCGGCGGGCAGATGCGCCGCATCGGTGACGGCGTCGACTGGAGCCGCGACCGCTTCACCATGGACGAGGGCCTGTCCCGCGCGGTGCGCACCATCTTCAAGCGGCTCTACGACGCGAACCTGATCTATCAGGCCGAGCGGCTGGTCAACTGGTCACCGGTGCTGGAAACGGCCATCTCCGACCTCGAGGTCAAGTACTCCGACGTCGAGGGTGAGCTGGTCTCCTTCCGATACGGGTCGATGGACGACGCGCAGCCACATTTGGTGGTGGCCACCACGCGGATCGAGACGATGCTCGGTGACACCGCGATCGCCGTGCACCCCGACGACGATCGGTACCGGGCGCTGGTCGGCCAGAGTCTGCCCCACCCGTTCCTGGACACCCAGATCATCGTGGTCGCCGACGCACACGTCGACCCCGAATTCGGCACTGGCGCAGTGAAGGTCACACCCGCGCACGATCCGAACGACTTCGAGATCGGCGTCCGCCACAACCTGCCGATGCCGTCGATCATGGATACGAAGGGCCGCATCGCCGGCACCGGAACCCGGTTCGACGGGATGGACCGCTTCGACGCGCGCGTCGCCGTGCGGGAGGCGCTCGCGGCAGAGGGCCGCATCGTCGAGGAGAAGCGGCCGTATCTGCACAGCGTCGGACACTCCGAGCGCAGTGGCGAGCCCATCGAGCCGCGGCTGAGCCTGCAGTGGTGGGTGCGCGTCGAAACGCTGGCCAAGGCGGCGGGTGACGCAGTGCGCAACGGCGACACCGTGATTCACCCCACCAGCCTGGAGCCGCGCTGGTTCGCGTGGGTCGACGACATGCACGACTGGTGCATCTCGCGTCAGCTGTGGTGGGGTCACCGGATCCCGGTCTGGCACGGCCCGAACGGCGAGAAGGTCTGCGTCGGACCGGACGAGACGCCACCCGAGGGCTGGGAGCAGGACCCCGACGTGCTGGACACGTGGTTCTCCTCGGCGCTGTGGCCGTTCTCGACGATGGGCTGGCCCGACCGCACCCCGGAGCTCGACAAGTTCTATCCGACAAGCGTTCTCGTCACCGGCTACGACATCATCTTCTTCTGGGTGGCCAGGATGATGATGTTCGGCACCTTCGTCGGCGACGACGACGCGATCACCGCCGGCGGCACCCGCGGCCCGCAGGTGCCGTTCGAGAACGTCTTCCTGCACGGCCTGATTCGCGACGAGTTCGGCCGCAAGATGAGCAAGTCCAAGGGCAACGGCATCGACCCCTTGGACTGGGTCGACACCTACGGCGCCGACGCGCTGCGGTTCACCCTGGCCCGCGGCGCCAATCCCGGCGGCGACATGTCGATCGGCGAGGACTACGCCCGCGCCTCGCGGAACTTCGCGACCAAGCTCTTCAATGCGACGAAGTTCGCGCTGATGAACGGGGCGGCTCTGGCTCCGCTGCCCGGCGCCGCCGAGCTCACCGACGCCGACCGCTGGATTCTCGGCAGGCTGGAAGAGGTTCGGGCCGAGGTGGATTCGGCCTTCGACCGCTACGAGTTCAGCCGGGCGTGCGAATCGCTCTACCACTTCGCGTGGGACGAGTTCTGTGACTGGTACCTCGAGCTGGCCAAGGTTCAGCTGGCCGAGCGGCCGGACGGTGCCACCAACGCCGTGTTGGCGACAGTGCTCGACAGTCTGCTCAAGCTGCTGCATCCCGTGATGCCGTTCGTCACCGAGACGCTGTGGAAGGCGCTCACCGGCCAGGAGTCCCTGGTGATTGCGGACTGGCCGCAGCCGTCGGGGTACGCCCTCGACGCCGTTGCCGGTCGCCGTGTCGCGGACATGCAGAAACTGGTCACCGAGGTCCGCAGGTTCCGCAGCGACCAGGGCCTCAACGATCGGCAGCGGGTGCCTGCGCGTCTGGTCGGCATCGCCGAGGCCGACGTGTCGACCCAGGTCGCGGCCGTCACCTCGCTGGCGTGGCTCACCGAGCCCGAGGACGGGTTCACGCCGTCGGCCGCGGTCGAAGTCCGGTTGTCCAACGGGATGGTGCTCGTCGAGTTGGACACCTCGGGCACCGTCGACGTGGCGGCCGAGCGGAAGCGGCTGGAGAAGGACCTCGCCGTCGCGCAGAAGGACCTGGCGCAGACGACCGCCAAGCTCGGCAACGAGGAGTTCCTCGCCAAGGCGCCCGACGCCGTCGTCGACAAGATCCGAACCCGGCAGCAGGTCGCCGGGGAAGAGGTCGAGCGGATCACCGCCCGGCTCGCCGGCCTGTCATGACCGAGCCGACGGGCGAGCCGACACCCGAACCGACCCCAGAGCCGACACCCGACGAGATCGCGGCGCTGCTCCAGGTGGAGCACCTGCTCGACCAGCGCTGGCCCGAGACCAAGATCGAGCCGAGCACGGCGCGGATCTCGGCGCTGATGGAGCTGCTCGGCTCGCCTCAGCGGGCGTACCCGACGATCCACGTCGCCGGGACCAACGGGAAGACGTCGGTCACCAGGATCGTCGACTCGCTGCTGACGGCGCTGCATCGCCGGACCGGTCGCACGACCAGTCCGCACCTGCAGTCGGCCGTGGAGCGCATCTCCATCGACGGCAAGCCCATCTCCCCGGCCCTCTACGTCGAGACCTACCGCGAACTGGAACCCTTCGTCGAGCTCGTCGACCAGCAATCCGAGGCGACCGGCGGCCCCCGCATGAGCAAGTTCGAGGTCGTCACGGCGATGGCGTTCGCGGCGTTCGCCGACGCGCCGGTCGACGTCGCCGTCATCGAGGTCGGCCTCGGTGGCCGGTGGGACGCCACCAACGTCGTCGACGCGCCCGTGGTGATCATCACGCCGATCGGTTTGGACCACACGGACTATCTCGGGGACACCATCGCCGAGATCGCCGCCGAGAAGGCCGGCATCATCGTCAAGCGGTTGCCAGATCCCGTCGCCCCCGACGTCGACCTGAGCACCGTGGCGGTCATCGGTGAGCAGACACCGGAGGCGATGGAAGTTGTTCTCGCAGAGGCGGTTCGAGCCGACGCCGCGGTCGCGCGGGAGGGGTCGGAGTTCGCGGTGCTCCGCCGTCAGGTCGCCATCGGCGGGCAACTGCTCGAACTTCAGGGACTGGGCGGGGTGTACCCCGAGGTGTTCCTGCCGCTGCACGGTGAGCACCAGGCGCACAACGCCCTGCTCGCGCTCGCCGCCGTCGAGGCGTTCTTCGGGGCCGGCGCGGACCGTCAGCTCGACGTCGACGCCGTCAGGGAGGGCTTCGCGAACGCGTCGAGTCCCGGGCGGTTGGAGCGCATGCGCAGCGCGCCAACGGTATTCGTCGACGCGGCGCACAACCCGGCGGGTGCGGCGGCGTTGACCAAGGCGCTCGCCGACGAATTCGACTTCCGCCACCTGGTCGGCGTC
Organism: Mycolicibacterium hodleri; assembly: GCA_006864685.1. Lineage (GTDB taxonomy): Bacteria > Actinomycetota > Actinomycetes > Mycobacteriales > Mycobacteriaceae > Mycobacterium > Mycobacterium hodleri_B. Next base: position 259,006 of record VIFX01000002.1, read on the forward strand.
GTATCGGTGATGGGCGACAAGGACGTCGACGGCATCCTGGCCGCGCTCGAACCCGCCTTCGACCAGATCGTGGTGACGCACAACGGCTCACCGCGTGCCCTCGACGTCGAGGGCCTCGCCATGCGCGCCGAAGAACACTTCGGCCAGGACCGCGTCGTCACCGCGCAGACGTTGCCCGACGCCATCGAGACCGCGATCGCCCTTGCCGAGGACAGCGGGAACGAGGACACGTTCTCGGGCAGCGGCATCGTCATCACCGGGTCGGTCGTCACCGCGGGTGCCGCCCGGACCCTCTTCGGACGGGACCCGTCGTGAGCGAACCGGTGGAGCCGCAACCAGTGGGACCCGACCCGTGGAAGAGCTTCCGCGGCGTCATGGCAGGCACGCTGATCCTCGAGGTCATCGTGGTTCTCCTTGCGCTGCCGGTGGTTTCGAACTCTCACGGCGGGCTGACGTGGGTCAGCGGCGGCTTCCTGCTCGGGGTCACCGGCATCCTGATCCTGCTGGCGGGCGTGCAGGGCAAGCCGTGGGCGCTCAAGGCGAATCTGGGCATGCAGGTGGTGTTGATCGGCGGGGTCGTCATCCACCCGGCCATCTGCTTCATCGGCGTCGTCTTCGCGGCGGTGTGGTTGCTGATCGCCTACCTGCGCGCCGAGGTCAAGCGTCGTCAGGACGGCGGCCTGCTGCCCGGTCAGCAGCCTCCGCCCACCGACGGGTAGGCTTCCTCGCCGTGACTGAGCGGACGCTGGTACTCGTTAAGCCCGATGGCGTGAAGCGCCTCCTCGTTGGGGAAATTCTCGGCCGAATCGAGCGCAAGGGCTTGACCATTGCGGCCCTCGAACTGAAGAACGTCAGCGAGGACCTCGCGCGTAAGCACTACGCCGAACACGAGGACAAGCCGTTCTTCGGATCGCTGCTGGAGTTCATCACCTCGGGTCCGGTCGTGGCCGTGATCGCAGAGGGCCCGCGGGCCATTGCCGCCTTCCGTCAGCTCGCCGGCGGCACCGATCCGGTCGAGAAGGCCGCACCCGGCACCATCCGCGGCGACCTGGCCTTGGTCACCCAAGACAACCTCGTCCACGGCTCGGATTCGCCCGAGTCCGCCGCCCGCGAGATCGAGTTGTGGTTCCCCGGCCGTTAGCTGCCAGCCGGGGCTAGATCGGCACCTCGTCGGAGCCACCGCCGCGATGTGGGATACTGGCCAAGGGTGACTGGCTTCATAACGGAGCTGGAATCCCGGATGAAGACTTGGACGAGCGCGACCACCTAGGACAGGTTCCGAGTGCGGCGCGAAGTCCAGCCATCATTCAGCCAGGCACTGAGGGTTCTCACGAGCTGCTCGGAGCGAGACCATGACAAGCCCGGGAAGAGTTCCACGGGTCCATAGCGGAAGCCCTCGCGTGGCCGCGTCAGCACGACGCGCCCGGGGGCTTGAGGAGAGTACGTGGCTGACCGTGATTTTGCCGCCCCATTCGAGCTACCCGGAGAGACCCGACGCGACGAGGATGCGCCGGCTCAGCTGAGCCTTGACGCCGCCGGCGTCTTCGTCGAGCCGGGCGCCCACCGCGCCGCGCCGTCGGCGCAGGCTCTCGAGGTGGAGCCCGAGCCGCCTCCAGTGCCGGAGCC
>VIFX01000030.1:0-94136 GCA_006864685.1 Mycolicibacterium hodleri
CCACCGCCCCCTGCTGCCGCGCCGAAGTCCCGCGCGCCCAAGCCCAAGCGCAAGCGCCACTGGGGACGGATCCTGATGACCGTCCTCCTCCTTGCCGTCGCGTCGACGATCGGCACCGCCGTCTGGGTCGACACCTCGCTGCATCGCGTGCCTGCGCTGACCGCGCTGCCCGACCGCCCGCCGGCCGGTAGCGGCACCACGTGGCTGTTGGTCGGATCGGACAGCCGCCAAGGCCTGACCGACGAACAGCAGTCCGAGCTCGCCACCGGAGGGGACCTCGGCAACGGCCGCACCGACACGATCCTGCTGGTCCACGTGCCGGGACTCGGATCGAGCGCCCCGACCACGATGGTCTCGATCCCCCGCGACTCCTACCTTCCGGTCCCCGGATACGGCGAGGACAAGGTCAACGCGGCGTTCGCACTTGGCGGCGCGCCGCTGCTGGCGCAGACGGTCGAGCAGGCGACGGGACTGCGGCTCGACCGCTACGCCGAGATCGGTTTCGACGGTTTCGCCGCCATGGTCGACGCCGTTGGCGGTGTCTCGATGTGTCCGTCCGAGCCCATCAGCGATCCGCTTGCAGGCATCGACCTGCCCGCCGGGTGTCAGGACCTCGACGGCCGCAGTGCGCTCGGGTACGTCCGCTCCCGGGCGACGCCGCGCGCCGACCTCGACAGGATGACCCACCAGCGGGAGTTCATGGCCGCGCTGATGCAGCGCGCCGCCAGTCCCGCCGTCCTCCTCAACCCGCTGCACTGGTATCCGATGGCGCATGCGGCGTCGGGCGCGGTGACCGTGGACTCCGGCGCGCACGTGTGGGATCTCGCCCGGTTGGCGTGGGCCCTTCATGGGCCCCTCACCACAACGACCGTGCCGATCGGCGAGTTCACCGGAAGCGACTCCGGCTCGGTGGTGGTGTGGGACACGGATGCGGCGACGCGTCTCTTCCACGCGATGGCGACCGACAGCGCGGTGCCTCAGGACGTCCTGGACGCGGGCGACGGTTAGCCAATCCTGGGCTTACTCACCCCGGTAGCAAACTCGCGTCACCACTGGCTCTCGCGGGCCGTCAATTAGGGCAACCTCGCCTTAATTAGTCAGACCTTTGATGACAAGGGGTGCTGACCTGCATTATTGTTCCCCGCATGAGCGAAGCAACCCCCCACGACACCAAGTTCCACCACCTGCTGCAGGAGCAGATCCGCATCGAGTTCACCGCGTCGCAGCAATACACCGCGATTGCCGTTCACTTCGACTCTGCCGATCTGCCGCAGCTGGCCAAGCACTTCTACGCTCAGGCCCTCGACGAGCGCAACCACGCGATGATGCTCGTCCAGTACCTGATCGATCGCGACGTCGAGGTGGAGATCCCCGGCACCGATTCCGTCCGCAACGCGTTCACCACGCCGACCGAGGCGCTGCGCCTCGCGCTCGAGCAGGAGCGGACCGTCACCGAGCACATCAGCCGCCTGGCCGCCGTCGCGCGCGACGAGGGAGACTACCTCGGCGAGCAGTTCATGCAGTGGTTCCTCAAGGAGCAGGTCGAGGAAGTCGCCCTGATGACCACGCTGGTCCGGGTCAGTGAGCGCGCGGGCGCCGACCTGTTCCACCTCGAGGACTTCATCGCTCGCGAGATCGGCGCGGAAGAGGCCGACGCGACCGCTCCGAAGGCCGCAGGCGGCAAGCTCTAAGAGCCGTCAGGTTGGGCTTCGGTCAACCCGTTCTGCAACCAGTCCTTGGTGCGACCGGGGTGATTCGTCGCCACCCAGGCCACTCCGACGTCGCGGCAGTACCGCACGTCCTCGTAGTGGTCGACGGTCCAGCAGTACAACGCCCTGCCATGGGCGGCGGCACGGTCGACGAGTTCTGGATGCTCGCGCAGCGTGGCGATCGACGGTCCCACCGCGGTCGCACCGACCGTCGTCGCCGCGCTGCCGCCCAGGTACCGGGACGTGTCACCCAACAGCACCGTCGGCAGCATGGGCGCCGCCCGGCGGATCCGCCACACCGCGGCCGCCGAGAACGAGATCACCACCGCCCGGGACAAATCGGCCGACGCAGGTGAGGCAATGCCGTACCGGTGCAGCAGCGCGAGAACCTTGCTCTCCACCAGTGCGCCGTAGCGCACGGGATGCTTCGTCTCCACGAAGATCTTGACGGGACGCTTCCAGTCCAGGACCAGCGAGATCAGCTCGTCGAGGGTGAGCAGCCCGGTCTCGCCCTGGCCCTCCGCGTTGGCACTGGAATGCCAAGCGCCGTAGTCGAACTCACGCAACTCGGCGAGCGTCATGTCGCTCACCAGGCCGGTGCCGGTCGACGTCCGGTCGATTCGTCTGTCGTGGACGCACACCAGATGGCCGTCGCGCGTCAGCCGCACGTCGCACTCCACCCCGTCGGCGCCCTCCTCGAGGGCGAGCTCGTAGGCGGCGATCGTGTGCTCGGGGCGTTCGGCCGACGCGCCCCGGTGCGCCACAACGAAGGGGTGACCGCCCACTGCCCCGTCGGCCGAAGTCATGCGCTGATGATGCCGGATGCCGCCGGTTCTTTCCGATCCGACTCAGCCCGAGACGCGGATTCCGCATCTCGGTCCTGAGGTTCGGCGTCCTCGGGGACCTCGACGTCCTTGGCCCGGGGCTTGCCGTCGTCGACGACGACCCACCGCTTCGTGGGCCGCTGGTCGACGGCCCGATGCTCGAACCCCTGGTACATCCGCACGGTCAGCAGAAGCGCCGCGAGAGCTGCCAGGAAGGCGATCGTGACGACCATCGTGTTGTTGGCGATGCCCTGCGCATCGGTGGTGAAGCTCGTTGCGAACGCGAACGCCGACACCAGGAAGCTGACCCACCACCCGCACCACCACACCACGATGGGGGTGCGCAGCCATGACAACCGTCCCTCTGCCCTGGCCAACTCGATGACGAACACGGGGGCCCAGAACAGATTGACCAACGGCAGCAGGCAGCACACCCACAGCTGCCACGCCGGACGCGGATCCTCGACGTTCGAACGCGCGTAGGTGTTGGCCCGCCGAACGACCAGCCAGTTCGTCAGCACCACTGCGGTGGCGATCAGCGTGAAGAACACCAACACGCTGGCGGCGACACCCGCCCACGTCGCGATACCCGCCACGATCGGGTTGAGCAGCCTCGAACGGTTGTAGAGCAGCAGTGCGTAGTTGGCGATGTGGACCACGATGGCGAAGACCAACGCCAGCATCGTGACCAGAAGCGTCATCTGGACCATGCGCGTCGCCGTCTTGGGCGGTTCGGCCGCCCGCTCGGGTGCGGCCAGCTCGAACCGGTCCTGCAGCCCCCAGCGCGGGATCACCGAGTACCTGGGCGTCGGTCCCAGCGGCCGCGGCTGACGGCGGGCCGGCGGGGCGGCGCCAGGACGCACCGCGATCCAGCGGTAACCGGCAGGGAGTCGCTGACCCGATCCGGTGGCTCCCGGCTTCGAGCCCGCGGCGGGCCGCGTCGACCACTGCGGTTCCGGCTCCGCCGACGGTGCAAGCAGCGAGCCTTGGCAGCGGGGGCACCAGACACGCTGGCGGTCGCGCACATTCCACCGCGTGCCGCACCGTGAACAAACCTGGATCACGCGACCAGCCTACGGTTCCTCAGACGCTGCCCGCAGAGCCGTCGTCGGTGACGACGGCGCGTCCGGCTCCGGCCCACGCCAGCATGCCCCCCGCCACGTTGAGGGGCTCGTACCCGTTGCGGGCGAGGTACTGCGCCACCCGGAGCGACCGGCCGCCCGCATGACACACCACGTAGAGCGTGGCGTCGGTGTCGATCTCCGAGATCCGGGCCGGCACGTCCCCCATCGGAATGTGCTGCGCGCCCTCTGCGTGACCGCGCTGCCACTCGTCGTCCTCGCGGACGTCGAGCAGAACCACCGATTCGTCGAAGGTGACGGGGACGTCGGCGATCTGGGCCTCTCCGACTTGGTCGTCACTCACTGCGGACTCCTTGTTTCGTCGCGGATCTCACCCCACCAATGCTGGCACGGCGAGAACAGCAATCAGAGGCCTATCCACAGTTTCCACAGGTTCATGCACAGGTACCGAGGCCCGGAAACACCCCTGACCCGGCAAATCCGTCGATGACCCAAAATTGACTGTGGATAACTCGAGACCACGACGCCCGGTGATCAACAGGGCCCGCGACGCCGAGCGAAAAACGACGCCGAGCTAACGACCCCCACACGACGGACGAGATCTATCGAAGCCAATTTTTCTCGCCGATCCACAGGCGCTATGATCGCGACCACAAGCAACGTTGTGACAGATCTCACTGGGGCAACAACGTTGATCGCGCAGGTCAGGAGCTTTTGATGGCATCGCATCCACTGGGACCGGGGGCCGTCCCGCCGTCGGAATGGCATACGTCCGCACACGTCTACACGCACAGCCATTTGATGGCGTGCCTGCGGGCGGGACTGATCGCCCTCGCCCTGCTCGGCGTACTCGCGCTCATCGTCTTGACCTGACCGCCCGGACTACGAAAGAAGGCCGGCTCCGCGCTAAGCGCGGAGCCGGCCTCACTTCGTTGAAGGGGTGATCAGGCGGGTGGGTACACGCCCATGTCCTTGGCCTTCTCGGTCTGCCAGAAGATGTCGGAGATCTCGTCGATCGTCTTGAGGAGCTTCTCGGCGACGGCGACGTCGGTCGACTTCTTCACGTCGCCCGCGCCGTGAACGCCGTCCCAGAACAGCTGGTGCAGGTTCGGGAACTGCTCGAAGTGATCCTTGGTGAAGAAGTCCGCCCACAACACCATCAGGTGGTGCTTGACCTCTTCGGCGCGCTGCTCCTTGATGATGATGGCGCGCGTCTTGAAGTGGTCGTCGTCGGAGTCGTGGAACTTCTTCAGCGTCTTGAGGCAGGACAACGCCTCGATCTTGGCCTGAGCCGGATCGTAGACACCGCAGTACAGGTCGCAGTGGGCGTGGGCGGGAGTTGCGTTAGGTAAGAGTCGAGGAAGCATGTATCCAACTTACCCTTTGGGGATGAGCGGCAATCAAGCTCCGCGAGGCTGGCCCCTTCGGATCTTTCGCGTCGACGGCGAGTCCATGCGCCCAACGCTTGGCCCTGGCGACTGGTTGGTCGGATTCCGCGACGGCCGCGAGCCCCAACGGGACCAGATCCGGGTGTTCCGCGATCCGTCGAAGTCGACCCGGTGGCTCGTCAAGAGAGTCGGCGACGTCCACCCGTCGTCCCACGGCGCGGTATTCGAGGCGCGTTCGGACAACCCGAGAGCGCGGTATGCCTCCGACTCCCACGACTTCGGTCCGGTCAGGGCACGGGGGTCCTATCGCGTGGTGTGGCGGTTCGCCGGACGGCAGCCGCGCTGACCTCGCCGGTTTCGGTTGCATTACTGGCACTCGTGTCCTATTGCGTGCTAGCTGCTACCTGCCGCAAGCTTTCGGGACTGACCCACAGCCGTGTCGGGCGGCAATCATGCGCACCGAACGGAGGCAATGATGGATACCGGATCTCATGGAGCCATCGAAGTCGCACCCTTCCACTCCGGTGGATCACTCAAGGGTTTCGTGGTCTCGGGCCGCTGGCCGGACTCGACGAAGGAATGGGCCCAACTCCTGATCGTCGCGGTCCGGGTGGCCTCGCTGCCCGGTCTGCTGTCCACCACGACGATCTTCGGCGTGCGTGAGGAGCTTCCCGACGAACCAGCGCCGGGGACCGTCGGCCTGGTCATCGCCGAGGGCACCGTGGTCGGCGACGCCGCCATCCCGCCGGGGTACTTCGCCCGCAGGCAGCCGCCGGCGTTGTTGATGCTGCACCCGCCGTCGGAGACGATGCCGTCGCTTCCGGAATGCGCGGGTGCCGCGTCGGGATGCGTTCTACTTCCCGGCCTGCCGCACCTCGGTCTCGATCACCGCGCGGCGTGGGTGGAGGCGGAGTCCGACGGCACGATCACCTCGATGGTCAGCAGGGTGGGCGTCGACCCGATCACGCATCCGGACACCGCAGTCCTCGCCATGCTGCTCGCCGCCTAACCAGGCCTCCAGCGCTCCCGCCGGCAGCACTCAGGGCCGCCGCGTACTCGTTCCGTCGACCGATTCGACGGAACCAACCATTGGCTACTGTCATCGCGACGACTGACGCCGCGAAGGATGCTCACGTCCGTCGGGGACTGACGTGGGCGAAGGCAGCCTCGGTAGCTGCGCGCGTAATCGGCGGTCAAATTCAGGAGCAAATTACCGATGTCGTCGGAGCCGAGCGCTGAACCGATTTCTGAAGGCCGATACGGCCTCCCGCTATTTGGCAGCGAGCACGCCGAGAGACAGGGCAAAACAACTCGAGCGTTATTTTTGGCTTAGCGGCGCTTCGCTTCGGCGCAGTCCGAGCCGGGGATAACCGCTGCTAGAGCACACAGGTAAGGGTAGTAACGTGGGGTCCAACGGACTTTAGGGTGGTTTGCACTTGGTTGTCGGCGGAACTCTCGCTACGATGATCAGCAAATACGCTTCAAGGGACGCCCGCTCGTAACGCTAAGTGGAGGACAGATCGATGAGCATGACTTTTTCCGCCAGGCTGAACCGCCTATTCGACACCGTCTACCCCCCGGGACGTGGCCCCCATACGTCGGCTGAAGTCATTGCCGCCCTGAAGGCTGAGGGCGTCACGATGTCCGCGCCGTACCTCTCCCAGTTGCGTTCGGGCAATCGCACCAACCCCTCGGTGGCGACGATGGCGGCCCTTGCCAATTTCTTCCGCATCAAGCCGGCCTACTTCACCGACGACGAGTACTACGAGAAGCTCGACAAGGAACTCACCTGGCTGGCGAGCATGCGCGACGAGGGCATCCGCCGCATCGCGGCCCGCACCGTCGGACTCTCCCCCGAGGCGCAGCAGGACATCGTCCAGAAGGTGGACGAACTCCGTCGCCAGGAACACCTCGACGACTAGCTCGACGCGACGCTCACCTTGTTCTCGAGCGTCCGGTACTGATCGGCAATCGCGAGGATCCACTCGCGATCCGAATACGACGGCGGCTGGCGTAGCCAATGTGGCCCGGGGAAGGTGGCGTCCGCCGCATCCCCGGGGTTTTCCCTGCCTGCGTTGATCCACTCTGCGATGCGCAGCGCCTGTTCGTCCGGCTCGACGTCGGGCGAGTCCGGGTGCTCGTCGTCAGTCGACGCGGCGGCGTCCTCACCGCCGAGCGCGCGGGTGGCCTCCAGGTAGAGCGCGTCGGAGATCATCGACATCTGCTCGGCGACCCGGAACAGCAGCGGCCCCCGTGGCCGGACCCCGATGCCGACGTTGGGATGCCGTCGACTCAGCTCGTCGAGCAGGGGCTGGATGATCCGCAATTCGTGACGTGCGCCGAACCAGTCCTCGACGCTGGGGAGCAGCGACCCACTGGCCACGACGAGCATCGCGCATCCCAGCAGGGTGGCGGCGGCACCGACACCGATGAAGTCGGTGGTGCCGACGGCGCGCAGCAGGAAGAACGCGCTGGCCAGGACCATGAGTACGACACCGATGGTGAACACGAAGAGCGCGCGGCCGCGGCGGGTTCGGTTCGAGTGACGTACCCCGGCCCAGACGACCAGGGTCAACGCGAGCATGACGTAGAGCAGCGGCAACAGCCACGACACCGTCATCGCGCCGGGTCCCAGGTTGCGCCGCAAGAACTCCTCCGGCGCCATCTCGGGCTGCTGCGGCGAGGTGAAGAACGCCACCATCGTCAGCGCCGCGATGAGGGTCGCGATCCCGTACTGGATGACCGCGATGCGGCGAATCGTCGCGGGTTTGCGCTCAGATGCGGCCGACGTGATCATCACGCAGCTGCCGGCGGCGCAGGCGATCAACGCGACCTGGCTGAGCATCGTTGACACGTTGGGCCATCGGACCAGGGTGTCGATCAGGAGCGTCAGCGGTTCCCAGTTGAGTGCGGCCACCAGTCCGAGGCTGCCGAGTGCCAGGATCATCGCCGCGCTGACCAGGGACTGCTTGTTGACGAGTGCCCAGCCGATGCGCAGGCCGGTTGCCAATCCGAGGAGACCGGCGATCACCCAGATGATCAACCAAACGCCTCTCCGAGGCGCACCTGCACGATCGAGGCGCGGTCCGACGGCAGTCGACCCAACCGATAGATGAGCAGCGCCGCGAAGTCCTCGGCCTCCTGCTCGAGATCCTCGCCGCTGGGACCCATGCAACCGGTCCGCTGGTTGAGCATGTAACCGATGAGGTCGGAGCTCGCGAATTCGGTGTGGTCCCTGGCCGCTTCCACCACGGAAATTCCTTCGTGGCCGAGGACGAGGTGGCCCAGTTCGTGCGCGAGGGTCCGGTCTCCGGCGGGCAGACCCTGCTGGATCAGGAAGACGTCTCGATCGGCGTACTGCCGCCACTGGCCGCACACACCCGACGGCAGGTCCGCCATCTTCAGCTCGATGGGTCGGCCGCGGTTTTCTGCCACCGATTCCACGAGGCGTGCGAGCGATACTTCGCCCCGCCGGGGTGCTAGATCGAGAACCTCACTGACGGCGCGCGTGACGCGACGACTGGCTGGCATCGGATCCCCCTCTCGATGACTCCACTATTCCCGTCCTTTCGTGCCGAAGCACGGCGAATTCGATCAACTCGTGAACCTGGCGGTGCCGTTGGCGCGCAGGGCCTGGCCCGCGCGGGCCTGCCGGAACCCGAGCAGGCCTCCGGCGATGGTGAGACCGAGGATGCCCGTGACGCCGGGCACCGCCACTGCCGCCATCTCCCCGATGCTTGCGGTGCGGAGGTATTCGCCATAGCCGGCTCGGTAGGTCGCGGGCATCGTGCCGTTGCTCGCGCTGAACGCGGGCGGGTTCTGTTCCTGGGCTCGGGGTGGCGGAGCCGGGCTCGCCGTCGCACCCGTTCGGGGCGCGGCCGGTCCCGGTCGTGGTGCGACGCCGGGCCCTCCTGCTCCACCTACTCCGACGCCGCCAGCGCCGAGCGGGGCGACGACGGCGGGTAACGCTACCGGCGCGAGGGGCAATTGCGCTGCGGCGGTTGCCAATCCGCCGATCACGTCGACCGTGGGATCGACGGGCACGACCGGTAGCGCCGGTGACCGCGGGATCCCGGCGCCGCGCGGCGGTGTTCCGATGCTGATGCCACTACCTCCGTTGCCGGTACTGCTGCCGCTGCCTGGCGGGAGGCCGGGTCCCGGCGGGGTCGGCCAGCACCACGGCCACCAGTGCCACCCCGGTTGCTCTTCGGGTTCCTCGGCGTCCGACGCGCGTTGCTGCTCGGCGGGCGGGAGGTCGGGGGTCGGAGTGTTCTGGGCTTCGGTTTGCGGCGACGCCGTGCCGGTGGGATTGGCGTCTTTGCTGGGGGCCGTCGGGGTGCGGGTGGTTCCGGTGCCGCCCAGCGGGATGCCGCCCCGGCCGTCACCGATTTGCGACGTCGGCCTCGGAGGTTTCGTCTTTGGCGTGGCCGTCGCGGTGGGCGTGGCGGAGGGCTCGGACGGTCCAGAGGAACCGGCCGGGGTGCCCGCGTCGGTGGGGTCGGCCGGTGCGCTTCCGCTGTCGTCGCCCTGAGCAGCATCGGGGTCGGCAAGGGCCAGCGCGGCACCGGCACCACTGACGAGCAAACCCGACGCCATCAGACAGGCCGCCGCGGCGATGCGAACTCGCGTAGCCACGTGACAACACCTCTCACGACTCCGCAGGGACGCCCCTGCAGCACCCCCGATCGGTGTCGCCGATCTGTGGCAATTCTTGCACAATTACGCTTTGTCGTTTGCTGGCGCTCTGAGACCCACGTCTGAAGATCGGGGCCGGAACGGGACGTCGACGCGCGCGGCGATAGTGTTGGCGACACCAGCGCAGCCACGATCGCCAGATCACGACGAAATGACCGGGAGGCAGCCGGGATGGGCCTGTTCAGACGGCGGAAGAGCCGGGCTACTCGGCGTGCCGAAGCCAAGGCGATCAAGGCCAAGGCGAAACTGGAGGCACGACTCTCCGCGAAGAACGAAGCGCGGCGCATCAAGGCCGACGGAAGACGTCAGGTCAAGGCGATGAAGGCGACCCTCAAGGCGCAGCGGGCCAGCGACCGAAACGCCCTCCGGGTGGCCGAGACCCAGCTCAAGGCGGTCCACGAGGGAAGGCTGCTCTCGGCGTCCCGCATTCGCCGGGTGCTGACCGTCTCACGGATGCTGGCCCCGGTCGTGGTGCCGATCGTCTACCGCGCCTCCGTCGCCGCGCGTGGTTTCGTCGACGAGCGACGTGCGGACCGACTGGGTGTTTCACTCAGCCAGATCGGCCAGTTCTCCGGGGCCGGTGGAGCACTCTCCGCTCGCATCGCCGGCGCCGAGCACACGCTGTCCCAGGTGGCGGCGAAGAAGCCGAAGGACGCCGAGACCAAGCAGTTCGTGGCGGCGGTGACGGATCGGCTTCGGGACCTCTCGGCGGCCGTGACCGCGGCGGAGAACATGCCGACCCCGCGTCGCAAGGCCGCGCACGCCGCGATCAGTGACCAATTGGACGGAGTCGACGCGGACCTGATGGCCCGTCTCGGAGTGGTCTGATCGGTACCCAACCCCGCCGACGTACGCCTCCGGCGGCGCGCCTCGTCCCCGGGGCTGCGGCGGGGGCGTTGACGGCGACGCTGGCGGTCGCCGCGCACGGGACCGCGGGCGGTGGCCTGCCATCGGGACCCACCGCGGCCCTGCTGGCTCTGCTGTCGATCACCCTTGGCTCACTGGTGGCGACCATCCGGGACACCGCCGACTTCCGGTCTCTCCTTGCCGTCCTCGCGGTCGGACAACTGCTGGGGCATGCCTTGCTCGGCGTCGGCGGGCACTCGCACCCGTCGGCCGAGGGGGCGCCGTCGGTGCTGATGCTCGCCGCTCACCTCGCGGCGGTCGTGGTCGGTGCGGCCCTGATCGCTGCGGGCGGGCGGCTCGCCGCCGCGGTGTCACGCGTGCTCGTCGCGGCCACGCGGTGCGACCGTCACCCCGTCGCCGTGACGTCGTCGACCGCTTTCGTCAGTGCCGATCAGCCCTTGCAGTCCTTGCGCTTTCTGTCGGCGACGTTGTCGCATCGTGGTCCACCGGTCGGTCTCGCCCGCTAGCCGAAACGACCATTCGACCCTTTCGACCTTCGAAGGCAACAACCCATCATGAGATCTGCTCACCGGGCGTCCTCGCGCGCCCTCATCACGACCGCCGCCACGGGCGCGGTCATGTCCATCGCACTGCTTGCGGGTGCGGGAACCGCCTCGGCACACGTTCACGTCGACGCCGACGGCGCGGCCCCCGGCAGCACGTCCGTGCTGACCTTCCGCGTCCCCGGCGAATCCGAAACAGGCGCTCTGACAACACAATTCAGTGTGACGCTACCCAACGTCGCTTCCGCGCGCACGGAGGTCATGCCCGGGTGGACGGCCCGGCTGGACCGCGACGCCGCCGCAGGCACGGTTCGATCGGTCACCTGGACGGCCGCGCCGTCGGTCGGCATCTCGTCGGACCAGTTCGCGTTGTTCAACGTCTCGGTGACCCTGCCCAACCAACCGACGGTGACGCTGCCGGCCACCCAGACCTATTCGGACGGCACCGTCGTCCGGTGGGACCAGCCGCCCCTGCCCGGCGGCGGCGAGCCAGAGCACCCCGCACCCGAGCTGAAGCTGACCGGCGCGCCTGCCGAGGGCCACGAGGACCACGAACAGCCCGCGGCCCCGATGGCCACGGCAACCGCAGAACCGGCCGCCGAACCCGCGTCCGCCCGCCCCGACGACACCGCGCGCTGGTTGGCAGGCGGCGCCCTGGTGCTGGCCGCCGTGGGGGTCGTCGTGGCGCTCACCGGACGCCGGCGGACGTGATCCGACGGTTGACGGCCGCGGCGCTGATCGGTGCGGCGCTCGCGATGGCCGCGCTCGCGGGAGCCGGCGTCGCGTCGGCGCACGCCGTTCGCGTGGCGGCCGATCCCGCACCCGACAGCTCCGTCGGCAGCGGGCCGGCGCGCGTCAGCGCGACGTTCAACGAGCGGTTGCAGACCGACTTCGCGGCCATGACCGTCGTCGGACCGGACGGCAACCTCTGGTCGACGGGGCCGGTGGACGTCGCAGGTCCCGTCGCCAGCGTCGCCTTGCTGCCGCTGGGCCCGACGGGCGCCTACACCGTGAACTACCGCGTCACCTCGGCCGACGGCCACGTGGTCAGCGGCTCGTGGTCGTTCACCCTGACGGTGACGGGAACCGGCTCCCCGGGTCCCAAGGTCGGGAAGTCCTCCGACGAGTCGGACGGGATGCCCGTGTGGCCGTTCGTGGCGCTGGCCGCGGCGATCGTCGGCGGCGGCGCGTGGGTGGCGGTGCGACGGCGCACGTGAGTAGACGGCTAGCGGCACTCCTCGGCGCCCTGTGCGTCGCGGGTGCCGCCGCGTTGGCGTTGGCGCTTGGGTCGCCCGCCTCGAGCCTGGTTCGCGCGGTCTGCGACGTGGCTGCAGTGGTCACCCTCGGCCTGGTGGTCGTGCCCGCCCTCGACGTCGAGCGCTACCGCGACGAGTTGGCGGCGCGCGCCGCCCGCCCCCTGGTCCTGGTGTCGGCGCTGTGGACGGTGGCCGAATTGGTCCGGCTCGTCGTCGGTGCTGCCGAGGCTGCGGGGTGGTCGGCTGCCCGGGTCGGCGTGCGCACCACGGTCGCGTTCGCCACGGACACCGAGGTGGGCCGGGCGGGGTTGGTGTGCCTGAGCGCAGCGCTGGTGGTGTGCGTCGTCGCGCTGTCCTCGCCGAGGGGAACCCGGCCCTCGTCGGCGCCGGGCGTGCTCGCCGTCGGCGCGGCTGCCATCGGGGTCGCCGGGCGGAGCCTGGTCGGCCATCTGTCCGAGAGCCCGCTGGGTGGGATGGCGGTGGCGGTCCACGCGCTGGCTGCGGCGGCGTGGTGTGGCGTGCTCGCCGGGTTGGTCCTGGTGGTGACCCACCGCGGACGGTGGGCCAGGGTCTTGCCGCGGTTCTCTCAGATGTCGTCGTGGTGCGTGGCGGTTCTGCTGGTGTTCGGCGTGGTGGGCGCGGCCGTCACGCTGACCTCGCCGACCGACCTCTACGGCACCCAATACGGGCGCGTGCTGACTGCGAAGGTGGTCGTCACCGTCGTCCTAGTCGTGCTCGCGGCGCGGAATCGGGCTGGCTGGCTGCCGGCCGCACGCTCTCACCGCGCCACGGTCGACGTGTCGCGGAGCAGGTCGCGCGTCGAGTTGGCGGTGATGGCGATCGCCCTGACCTTGGCAGCCGCGTTGGCGGTCACGGGTTAGCCAAATCCGCCAACTGGCATGATGGTCACCGCTGCCGACTACCCATCGCACTGCAAAGGAGCAGCCACTATGGCCGACGAGCAAGATCGACAGGGCCAGTCGCCCGACGATCGATCGCCGGACGCTGTCGCCGACCAGGCCCCGAAGGCACCCGCCACGCCGCCGGCGAAGACTCCGCCAGCCAAGGCAGCCAAGAAGGCCCCGGCGAAGAAGGCTCCCGCCAAGAAGGCCGTACCCGCGAAGAACGCGCCCGCCAAGAAGGCTCCCGCGAAGAAGGCCGCACCGCCGCCTGCCGCGGTCACTCCTCCGACGCCCGCTCCGCCCGTCGCGCCCGCACCGTCCCCATCGGCAGCCGCGCCGAACCCTCCGGCGGAGGCCAACGGCGATCGTGCACCGATCTCACCGGCGAAGGAGGTTGCGGCACAAGCGAAGTCGACGGTCGCCAGCGCTCCGACGCCCATCCCGCTACCCGGTCCGGAATCGTCTCGTCTACCGCTGATGGTCGCCGTGGCGGCGGGCGCACTGGCCCTGCTGGTCGTGTTGCTGGCGCGTCGCAGCTCCGACGACGACTGACCTAGCATCGAGCCGTGACCATCGAACCTCGCGCCACCGCCGACCTCGTCGACGAGATCTACCCCGACGTCCGCAGCTGCGATCTGCAATTGCAGAACCTCGGCGGCACGACGATGTTCGCCGGACCCGTCACCACCGTCCGGTGCTTCCAGGACAACGCACTGCTGAAGTCCATCCTGTCCGAGCCGGGGCACGGGGGCGTGCTGGTGGTCGACGGAGAGGGATCGCTGCACACGGCGTTGGTCGGCGACGTCATCGCAGGCCTTGCCGTCGAGAACGGCTGGGCGGGCGTGATCGTCCACGGCGCGGTGCGCGACGCCGCCGCGCTCCGCACGATGAACCTCGGCGTCAAGGCGCTGGGCACCAACCCGCGCAAGGGCACGAAGACCGGGGCCGGTCAGCGCGACGTGGCGGTGACCTTCGGCGGCGTGACGTTCACCCCGGGGGAGATCGCGTACTGCGACGACGACGGGATCGTCGTCGTCAGCGGTTGACCTCCCGCGAGCGCTAGACCCCTACGGCCGCACGGTGTTTGGTGAAGTGCAGGGCCTCGTCGTCGACCTTGCCCTGACGGATCAGCCGGAGGTCGAGCAGGTAGTTCTGCTTGAGCCGCCACGGCGCCCGTGAGCCCGACTTCGGGAGCTGGTCGATGGCCCGCAGGAAGTAGCCCGGCGCGAAGTCCATGAACGGCAATTCGCTGACGGCTGCGCCTGGGTGCTCGGGTACGACTCGGTCGAAACCGTTGTCGTCCATGTAGTTCAGCACGCGGCAGACGAATTCCGAGACCAAGTCGGCCTTCAGCGTCCACGACGCGTTCGTGTACCCGAAGGTGATGGCGAAGTTGGGGATGCCGGAGAACATCAGCCCCTTGTAGGTCATCAACGACGTCAGGTCGATCGGCTGGCCGTTTAGGGTCGGAGCCAGACCGCCGAGCAGCTGCATGTTCAAACCCGTTGCGGTGACGATGATGTCGGCGTCCAGCACCTCGCCGGAGGCGAGCTTGATGCCCTCGGGGACGAAGGTGTCGATCGTGTCGGTGACGACGTCGGCGTTGCCCTTGCGGATGGTCTTGAACAGGTCACCGTTGGGGGCAAGGCAGAGCCGCTGGTCCCACGGGTTGTAGCTGGGGCCGAAGTGCTTCTCGACGTCGTAGCCCTCGGGCAGCCGGCGCTTGGCCATCGTCATCAGCGTCTTGCGCATGTAGTTCGGGAACTTGCGGGCGAGCTGATACTGCGCAGTGCTGAAGATGATCGCCTTCCAGCGGTTGACCACGTGGGCCACGTTTTCGGGAAGGTACTTGTTGGCGGCGACCGCGACCGGGTCCACGTCGGGCAGCGAACCGACGTAGGACGGCGAGCGCTGCAGCATGGTGACGTGCCCGGCGCCGCTGTTGACCAGCGCGGGGATCAGGGTGATCGCGGTGGCGCCGCTGCCGATGACGACGATCTTCTTGCCCGCGTAGTCGAGATCCTCGGGCCAGTGCTGCGGGTGCACGATGGTGCCCGCGAAGTCGGCGGACCCTGGGAACTCCGGCGAGTAGCCCTCGTCGTAGTTGTAGTAACCGGTGGTGGCGAAGAAGAACGAGCACGTCATGGTGATCTCTTCGTCGCCGGTGTCGACGGTGACGGTCCAGCGGTTGTCCGCGTCAGACCAGTCGGCGGCGACCACCCGGTGGTTGTAGCGGATGTTCTTGTCGATGCCGTTCTCAGCGGCGGCGTCCTTGATGTAGGACAGGATTGACGGGCCGTCGGCGATCGCCTTGGCCGACGTCCACGGCTTGAACCGGAAGCCGAGGGTGAACATGTCGGAGTCCGAGCGAATGCCGGGGTACTTGAACAGGTCCCACGTGCCGCCCATGTTCTCGCGGCGTTCGAGGATCGCGTAGGTCTTCGACGGCGAGCGGTCCTGCAGATGCCAGGCCGCGCTGATGCCGGAGATGCCGGCGCCGACGATCAGGACGTCGAGGTGTTCAATCATGGCGACACTTTATCAACAGGGTGTCGAGTCGGTCAACACCCTGTCGAATATTTCGACATGCAGTAAAGTGCAAGCCATGACCACTGCCAGCACGGCCCGATCCGGGCGGGGACGTCGCTCGACGCGCCCGTCGGGCGACGAGCGCGAGGCAGCCATCCTCGCGACGGCCGAGCGGCTGCTCGAGGACAAGAAGTTCTCCGACATCTCCGTCGACGACCTGGCCAAGGGTGCCGGGCTGTCGCGTCCGACGTTCTACTTCTACTTCCCGTCCAAGGACGCGGTGTTGCTTGCACTGATCGACCCGCTCATCCGGCAGGCCGACACCGGGTTCGACGGGGCCACGCAGAACCTGCCCGCCGATCCGCGACGGGCCTTCCGCGAGGGCATCCACACGTTCTTCACCGCCTTCGGCTCGCACAGCGTCGTGGCCCGGGCAGGCACCGAGGCCCTGGCCAGCAGCCCGGACTTCCGCGCCGTGTGGTCGGCATTCATGCAGAAGTGGATCGACCAGACCGCCGCGCTGATCGAGGCCGAGCGGGCGCGCGGGGCCGCGCCCACCACCATCGACGCGCACGACCTCGCCACGTCGCTCAACCTGATGAACGAGCGGACCATGACGGCGACGCTGGTCGCCGAGCCGGGCTCGGTCGCCCAAGACCGCGTCGTGGACACCCTGGTGCACATCTGGTTGACCAGCATCTATGGGGACAGCCAGTAGCTTTCGTCGGACGTCGATGCGAACATGTGTTCGTGTCCGGTGCGCAGGGGTTGGGCGAGGCGAACATCCTGCACGCCGATCTCGACTCGTTCTATGCATCGGTCGAACAGCGCGACGACCCGTCGCTCCGCGGCAAACCGGTGATCGTCGGAGGCGGCGTGGTGCTGGCGGCCAGCTACGAGGCCAAGGCCTACGGCGTGAAGACCGCGATGGGCGGCCGCCAGGCCAAGCAGCTTTGCCCGCACGCCATCGTGGTGCCACCCCGGATGGCGGCGTATTCGGCGGCCAGCGCCGCGGTGTTCGAGGTCTTCCACGACACCACTCCCCTGGTCGAGCCACTGTCGGTCGACGAGGCGTTCCTCGACGTCAGTGGGTTGCTGCGGGTGTCGGGCACCCCGGTGCAGATCGGGGCCCGACTCCGGGAGCAGGTGCGCGACCAGGTCGGCCTGCCGATCACGGTTGGCATCGCCCGCACCAAGTTCCTCGCCAAGGTGGCCAGCCAGGAGGGCAAGCCCAACGGGCTGCTGCTGGTGCCGCCCGACCGCGAGTTGGAATTCCTGCATCCGTTGCCCGTGCGACGACTGTGGGGAGTGGGCGCCAAGACCGCCGACAAGCTGCACGCCCACGGCATCCACACCGTTGCCGACGTGGCGGAGCTGAGCGAGTCCATGCTCGGGTCGATCGTCGGCGGCGGGATGGGCCATCAGTTGTTCGCGTTGTCGCACAATATCGATCGCCGCCGGGTCGTCACCGGTGTCCGACGTCGCTCGGTGGGAGCCCAGCGGGCACTGGGCCGATCGGGAAATTCGATGTCGCACAGCGAGATCGACGCCGTGGTGGTGAACCTGGTGGATCGCATCACGCGACGGATGCGCAAGTCCGACCGCACCGGACGCACTGTCGTGCTGCGCCTGCGGTTCAACGACTTCAGCCGGGTTACCCGGTCGCACACCCTGCCGCAAGCCACCGCGTCCACGGATGCAATCCTCTCGGCGGCAAGGGATTTGGTGGCCACGGCGGGTCCGCTGATCGCCGAACGCGGCCTGACGCTGGTCGGCTTCGCGGTGTCCAACATCGACCGCGACGGCGCGCAGCAGCTCGAGCTGGAACTGCCGTTCGAGTCCTCCGGCGACAAGCGCAGGACCACGGGCACGCCGGAGCATCTGTTGGCCGTCGACTCGGCGATGGACGAGGTTCGCCGGCGGTTCGGCAACGCGTCGGTGACCCGCGGTGTGCTCGTCGGCCGGGACCCTGGGCTCGAAATGCCGATGCTGCCGGACTAACCCTGAACTAACCCGCCGTCGTCCAGGCGAGGAGCTTCTCCACCGGCCAGGTGTTGACGATCCGGTCGACGGGGACGCCGTTGTCCAGGGCCCGTTGGGCGCCGTAGCCGAGGAAGTCCAATTGGCCGGGCGCGTGGGCGTCGGTGTCGATCGAGAAGTCGCAGCCGATCTCCAGTGCCATGGTGAGCAGTCGGGTGGGCGGGTCCCGGCGCTCGGGCCGCGAGTTGATCTCGACGGCCGTGCCGTGGTCGCGGCAGGCGGTGAAGACCTTTTCGGCGTCGAACGTCGACTCGGCCCTGGTTCCGCGGCCGCCCTCGACCAGCCTGCCGGTGCAGTGGCCGAGGACGTCGGCCTGCCCGCCCGACACCGCCCGCACCATCCGGCGTGTCATCGCCGCGGAGTCCATCTTTAGCTTCGAGTGCACGCTGGCGACCACGACGTCGAGCCGTTCGAGCAGATCGTCGTCCTGGTCGAGGGTGCCGTCGTCGAGGATGTCGACCTCGATGCCGGTGAGAATTCGCATGGGCGCGAACGTGTCTCGCAGTTCGTCGATGACGTCGAGCTGCTCGCGGAGCCGGTCGGCGGACAGGCCGTTGGCGACCGTCAGCCGTGGCGAGTGGTCGGTCAGGGCGCAGTACTCGTGGCCGAGCGCCTTCGCGGCGGCCATCATCTCCGAGATCGGGGCCGAGCCGTCCGACCAGTTGGAGTGCAGGTGCAGGTCGCCCCTGAGCGCCGCCCGAATCTCACCGCCGCCGAGATCCTTGGCGTTGGAACGTAATTCGACCAGGACGTCGGGCTCGCGGCCGGCCCACGCCTGCGCGATGACCGCCGCGGTCTTGGGTCCGACGCCGGGCAGCGACTGCCAACTGTTGGCCTTGCCATGCTTGGCGCGCTGCGCGTCGTCGAGGCCCTCGACGACGTCGGCGGCCTTGCGGTAGGCCATCACCCGCCGCGAGTCCTCCCGGGCACGGTCCTTGTAATACGCGATCTGGCGCAGCGCTGCGACTGGGTCCACGAGTCCAGTGTGCCCTTGAGCGAGGACGTCTACTACACCCAAGGGCGCTCAAAATGCCGCGCTGGGCCTCGGCCTGCGGGCGATAGGCTGTATCCGGGAAAAGGGGAAAGAAAACGTGAGCTTGCTCGGGGAAGCGATCGACCTGCTGCGCAAGTATGGCGACGTCATCGGCGGCAAATGGGGCGATCCGCCCGGTCCGCTGGACCGCCAGCTCCCCAATAGCGACGCGCTGGGAACGATAGCCAATTTGGCAGAGTCACCCATCATCATGGCTGCTCAGCTCGCCATCTACGGAATGAAGGTCACGACGGGCTCAGGAGAACCTGAGACCGGCGAAGCGTTCGTCACGTCTGAGAAGAAGTACAGGGACGCGGGCGAGTTGCTGGAAAAGACCGAGATCGATGACCCCTCTCAGTGGGACGGCACGGCCGCCACTGCATACCAGGCCAAGGCCTCCAACCACCTGCACCAAACCTATGAAGTCGCCGAGGGCGACAAGGAGATGCGGCCCTTGCTGCAGGCCCTCGGTCAAAAGGTCAAGGAAACCCGCGACGGCCTGCAGGGTCTCATCGACTTCCTCGCAGACTACGACACCGCAACCTCCTGGATGAACAGCATCCCCGGCGGTGCAATCCCAAAGGCGATCGCCGACGCGGGCGTTGCCTCGACGCAACTCAGCATGGCCCAGGTAAGCATGGCTGCACTGGTCGCCGAGTCCTATGACAAAGCGGACAAGATACGGGCGGTCGCCAGTCGCTACCAGGGCGCATCAGCGCAGCAGTTGTTCGGCGAGCAGACGGACGATCAGGGGAATCCCGTCGTACTTCCCTGTGGAGAACCGTTTGGGGACGAGCGCACGCATGGAACCTTGCCGACGCGCACACAAGCCAACGCTCCCTATGAGCCACCGTTCAATCCGGAACCGCCCGTGTTACAGCCCAAGTAGATTCCGACCGGCGAAGTAGTGTGAATGGAGAAGAGCGATGACGGACAACTTGTCGGTGCTGACCAAGTTCATCGACGAGATCTCAGCCAAGCACGGAACCGCCGCCGGGGAGCTCAAGGTCGCCGGCGAAACAGTCAACGATCTGGGGGCAAGTGTTTTGGCCACCCACGGAGTCGTGTGTGCGTTGAGCAATATGGCCGTTTCAGAAGTGGAAACGGAAAGAGACGCCGCCGCTGACAAGCTCTGGAAGATGTCACATGACCTTTCGGTGCGGTTGGCGGAGGCGTCGGTGAACTACAAGAATGCGGACTGGCTCGCGGGCCGCGACATCGATGCCTGCCAGATGTGACGCGCCGCGGCCGCACCGGAGGTCCTCGTGATCGCTAACGGCTCATGGGATGACGACGACGAAATGGATTACATCCAAATTGGCGACCCTTCGGCCTCACTTGCTGACCCGGCAGAAGTGGAGAACGACGATCCGAGCCCTACGGTGACATTCACGGCGGCAAATCCTCAAGGCAGTGTCGCGGCGACTGCAAACCTTGGCGGGCGGATCCAGCGAGTCGACCTGACGGCGCGTGCCATGGACATGACGGAAGCCGAACTGGCCGAGGAGATCGTCGTCATTGCGGGCCTGGCTTCAGAGAAGTCGCAAGCGGCTCAACATGCAGTCGCTGTAGAACTCATGCGCTCGATGGGACACGATCGCGTCAGCACCAGCGGGTACCTCGAATACACCGTCGGGTTGCCGTCTCCCAACACCGCAGAAGCGCGTGCCGCTGAAATCTTCGCGACCCGGTACGCGCGTGACTCCGACTAGAGCAGTCCTGCGCCCAGTTGCTTTAATAGTCGCGAATTCGACTGTCGCTGAGGGCGATCCGCGTGATTCATCCCGTACCACCTCCAAGGGCGTGGATGTCTCGCGCAGCCTTCCGACGTGAGCATGCCAGGGGGTGCGCAGCCGAGTCCGCCTAAGCGCCGCCGAACATGGTTCGTGCTGATTGCTCTGGTCGTCGTCATTTCATTGGCGGTGTGTGTGTTCGTCTGGTGGAAACACGACGGACGGCTCGCTACCCGCGGCGCTTGGCACCACGCAGGGAATGATCTCTCATCATCGATGCGAGACCAGCCCGTTCCAGGGTGGCGTAGCTCCGCCATCGGTCTCGGACTGCCCGTCGCAATGGACGGAGCTGAACCGAGCCGAATTGCAGAGAGCAACGACCCGTCTGGCCCCCGGCCGTTCATCGGCCGGATCGGTGACAAGGCCTTCTTCCTCGCCCGCAGTGGCAGCGCCCCGAGCCCTCAATGGTGGTTGACCGGAGTCGACGTCAAGAGTGGTCAGCCAGTCTTCCCAGCCGTACCGCTGCTCGCCGACATCAATTTCCCGAGGTGCTTCATCAACGGACCAACCGAGCTGTTGTGTCTGAGCTATGAATTAGCCGCCACGGCATGGGTAGTCGACGCCCAGTCGGGCGCGGTCCTCTACAACGGGCCGACCGACTTGCGTGCCCTTCCCGGGCCCCTCGTCGTCAAGCAGACCGCAAACTATGCCGTCGCCAGCGCAGCGCGCCAAGGTGTCTACGGCGTCGGTCACCGCGCCGAGACCACGTGGTTCGTGCCCGGTGATGGAACCGTCGTGGGGGCGGCCGACATCGACACGACTCTGGCCACCCAAGACTCGACAGACAAGTCGGATTGGAACACGACGGTTTTCGACGTCCGCGACGGACGCGTGTTGAAACCCGAGGAGCAAGACGGCACCAAACTCCAGAACACCGTGCTCTACCCGGGCGGCTTCGCCTCCGTCGCTGAGGTCGACGGCAAGCTCACGGGCGTCCAGTTCTTCGACAAGACTGGAAAGCACCTCGGCGGAGGAATCCAAGGAAGGCCCACCACGGACCGGTCGGGGACGCTCCCAATCGTGGCACGCTACGAGGGCGACCAGTCGGCCGTGTTCTCACCCGACGGTGGATTGTTGCTCGACATGCCTTCGGGAAACAAAGTCGTCGTAGGCGATTCAATCCTGCTCAACGAGAACAAGAGTGATGCCTTTCCGATGTGGCGGCAGTACGACGTGAACACCGGCGCGAAGGGTGCTGCGTGCGACTTCAACATGGGTAACTTCCTCGGAAGTGACGGCACCGTCTTCGTGTTCGAAGTGACCAACCCCAAGGCTGGCCTAGCAGCCAAGGCCCGCGACCGCAATACCTGCGAGACGCTGTGGACGCTGCCAGCCGCGGTCGACTCGCTGGCTCATGTATGGCGGGTCAACGACACCCTCGTCCGACTGTCCGACGACGGAACGGAATTGACGTCGCTCGTCGCGCCCAGCTGACCATGCACCGTGCGGGCTTATATCGCCGGTGATATCAAGTTCGTGGGTGCATCATGCCTCCGCTCCCGGCGCTGGACGCGGCCCCGGCTACACGCCGGGGACGCCCCTCAGCATTCCGCCCTGCTCGGACCGGCGATGGAAGAACTCCGCCAACGCCACGACGAGGCACAAGCTTCCGACCGGTTCGTAGGGCGGATACTCGAATTCCAGTGTGTAGTCGTAGAAGTCGTTGCCGATGAACTGCATGGTCGTTCGCCGTTCGGTGATCCCTGCGACGACGCGGTCGCTCACGTCGAGAATCGTGACAGTCCGCCGGGCATTCTCACCGAAGGCGCCGTCGACGCGTTGCCAGTCGTCTAACGTCGTGCGCCCCAATTCCTTACCACCGCTCTGGAGCGCGAACGTCCGCAAGCCCGACAGATAGCCGTTGTTCTGCAGCAGCCGACCTACGTCGCGACCCCAAGCATCTCGCAGCTCGAATCGCTCATGGCGGTCCGCCCAACCCTTCACCCGGGGTCGACGCACGTACAGGAGCGGGGTTCTGTCCGCCCGCAGGATGACGAACTCCCACGACGCCGCCGAGCCGCTACCGAGAAGTTGAGCCAACTGCCGCCACCCGCTGCTCTTTGACGGGACTACTTGCACGCTGCCGACTTCGCGACCATGCCCGTCCTCGATCGTGCACGCGAGATCGACGTCCACCCTGGACGGGGTCGACTTCAGCACCAACGTCGATCCGCCCATCGGGTAGCCGTCGCGCCTGCTGCGACGCCAACTCGGTTCGGGGACCGTCACGCTTCCAAGACTAGGCCCGCACCCGAGGATCCCGACCACTCAGGGCGACCGCACGCTCCAATACCGTTGCGTCAGGGCCGATCTCGACGGCTGCGTCGAATAGCCCCTCCACCGGACCGGCCGCGGTGAAGCTCGCCAGATGCGCGTGCACAGCCCCGGCCACGTCGTCGTCGACCTCGTAGTCCTGGCCCGTCGCCACGGCCACGTCCCAGCCGTGCACCACGACCTCGGTCAGCCCGACCATGCCACACACCTCGCCGGGCAGGTCGACACCGCCGACGCGGGTCATGCCGTCCCACGCGGCGGGGTCGTGCCACGCGTTCGCGAGCGAGGCCAGGTTCGCCGGGTACTGCGAACGCCAGTCGGCATCCAGCTGGTAGCCGCCGTCGCCGGGTGGACTGTCGGTCAGCTCGCCGAAGTCCTTGCGCGCCGCGGCGGCAAACGCCACGCCGAGCCCGCCCACGTGCGCCACCAACTCGCGCACCGTCAACTTCTCGCACGGAGTGCGTGCGTCGAGCTGGTCGTCCGTCACGCCGGCCAACACGTCGGTGGTCCGCGCACACGCCTTCGAAACCAAGGGGGTCATGTCGTTCATGTCCATACCGACCCGTGCCGCCCCAGAAACTCATCGACGCCATCCAGGATCCGGGTCTAGGGTTGGTTGAGTGCGATTCGCCTTCAAGACATCCCCCCAAAACACCACGTGGTCGGAAATGCTGCCAATCTGGCAGACCGCCGACGACATCGACGTCTTCGAGTCCGGCTGGACGTTCGACCACTTCTACCCGATCTTCTCGGACTCCTCCGGCCCCTGCCTCGAGGGCTGGATCACCCTGACGGCGCTGGCCCAGGCCACCAAGCGGCTTCGGGTCGGCGTGCTGGTCACCGGCATCCACTACCGCCACCCCGCCGTGCTGGCCAACATGGCCTCCGCGCTCGACGTCATCTCCAACGGGCGCCTCGAGCTCGGCATCGGCGCCGGGTGGAACGAAGAGGAGTCCGGCGCCTACGGCATCGAGCTCGGCACCCTCAAGGAGCGCTTCGACCGCTTCGAGGAGGCCTGTGAGGTGCTTACCAGCCTGCTGAGCAACGAGTCGACGACCTTCGACGGCAAGTACTACCAGCTCAAGGACGCCCGCAACGAGCCGAAGGGGCCCCAGCAGCCGCATCCCCCGATCTGCATCGGCGGCAGCGGCGAGAAGCGCACCCTCCCGCTCACCGCCAAGTACGCCGACCACTGGAACTTCGTCGGCGGAACGCCCGCGGAATTCGCGCAGAAGCGCGACGTGCTCGCGGCCCGCTGCAAGGACATCGGCCGCGACCCGAAGGAAATCACCCTTTCGGCGCACGTCCGCCTCGGCGAGGACCGCAATTACAAGGCGCTGGTGGAGGATTGCGTCGCGTTGGGTGCCGAGGGTCTCGACCTCGCGATCATCTACCTGCCGCCGCCGTACGACCCGGCCGTCCTGGAACCCCTGGCCGAGGCCATCCGCGACTCGGGACTGCTGACCACGCCGTAAGCGTTACGCGTCGTCGTCGACCGCCACGACGTGGACGTGCACGCCCGCGGCCGCAATGCGTTCCAGCTGTTGGGGATTCGCCGTCGAGTCGGTGACCAGATGGTGAATCTCGCTCAGCGGCACCATCTTCGCGAGGGTCACCTTCCCGATCTTGGAGCCGTCGACGGCGACGACGACGCGTTGCGCGTTCGCGGCCATCGCGATCGCGGTGCGCGCCTCGGCCTCGTCGTAGGTGGTGGCGCCGATCTCCGCGGACATGCCGTCGGCACCGAGAACGGCGGTGCCGACGGTGATCACCTGGAACGCGTGCTCTGACATCGGGCCAACGGCCTCAAGGGTATTCGCGCGCACCAACCCTCCGGTGGCAATCACCTTCATGTGCGCGTCGACGGCGCAGTCGGCGGCGATCGTCAGCGAGTTGGTCACGATGGTCATGTTGGGCCGACCCTTGAGCGATCGGGCCACCTCACCGGTCGTGACGCCGCCGGTGAGCGCGACGGCCTGCGGGCCCGCCGGTATCAGCGCGGCCGCGCGGTGGGCGATGCGTCGCTTGATGGCGACCATGCGATGGTCGCGCAGCCGCACCGGGATCTCGCTGCCGCTGGGGTCGAGGGCCCGTGCACCACCGTGGGTGCGGACGAGCAGCCCCTGCTCCTCGAGTTCGTTGAGGTCGCGGCGCAGCGTCGCCACCGACACCTTGAGCTCGCTGCACAGCACCTGGGACGCCACCTCGCCGCGGTCCCGCAACAGGGACAGCACCTCGCGCATCCGGTCAGTGCGCTTGATCGACATCGCTGAACACTCCTGGGGCCAGGGGGCGACAATCAGTTTTCCTGATCGTTTTGCCCGTTTGCATTGCGCGCTTTGAGCGAGCTTCCCATGATCGATAGATGTTCCGCACGTCACACCCCAGTCAGCGAGTGAGCCAGTGAGCCTGGCCGCCACCGCCGACCTCGTCGCGTCCGCCGTCGCCGACGGCACCGCCGTCCTCGCGTTCAACGTCGTCACCCTCGAGCACGCCGAGGGCATTGCCGAGGGCGCGGAGCGTGCCGGCGTCGCAGCGTTGTTGCAGGTCAGCGAGAACACCATCCGGTTCCACGGGGGCCGCCTGGCGCCACTGGTCTCGGCGTGTGCGCGGATCGCCGGGGAGTCGTCGGCCCAGTTGGCGATCCACCTCGACCACTTCCAGAACGTCGCGCTGATCGCCGAGGCCATCGATTCCGCGGCCGGTCTCGGGATCACCTCGATCATGGTCGACGCCGCACACCTGTCCTACGGCGACAACGTCGACCGGACCCGGGCCTTCGTCGAACGCGGTCACCGCGTCGGTCTATGGGTCGAGGCCGAACTGGGCGAGGTCGGCGGCAAGGGCGGAGCGCACGACTTCGGCGTCCGCACCGATCCGGCGGAGGCGGCGTCCTTCGCCGGCGCCACCGGGGTCGACGGCCTCGCCGTCGCGGTCGGCAGCTCGCATGCGATGACCACCCGCGACGCCGAACTCGACGTCGAGCTGATCCGCCGGCTCGCCGCGGCGGTCCCGGCACCCTTGGTGCTGCACGGCTCCTCCGGGGTGTCCGACGACCAGCTCCGCCTGGCCACCGAGGCGGGCATCCGAAAGGTCAACGTCGGAACCGCCCTCAACGTCGCCTACACCGGGGCACTGCGCGAGTCACTCGCGGCGAATCCCACGGCCAGCGACCCGCGCCGAGCACTGGCCGCCGCGCGCACCGCCATCGCGGACACCGTCGTCGAGCTGTGCCGTGCCGTCGCGCCGCGTCCGGTGCCGAGCGGTGGTGCCCGATGACCGACACGATTCGCCGCGTCGACTGGTTGGCCCACACGGTCGCCAGCCACAAGGCCGGCTCCCCGGTCGGCGTGTACTCCGTCTGCTCGGCCCACCCCACCGTGGTGGAGGCCGCCATGGTGCAGGCCGCCGCCGACGACAGCTACGTGCTGATCGAAGCAACGTCGAACCAGGTCGACCAGTACGGCGGGTACACGGGGCTCCGACCAGCCGAGTTCCGCGATCTGGTGCTGCGCATCGCCGACGACACGGGTTTCGCGAGGGACCGCGTCGTCCTGGGTGGTGACCACCTCGGGCCCAACCGCTGGCAACACGAATCGTCCTCTGCCGCAATGGACGAGGCCGACGTTCTGATCGCCGCATACGTCGAGGCGGGGTACACGAAGATTCACCTGGACTGCAGCATGTCGTGTGCCGACGATCCCGACGTTCTTGCCGACGAGGTGGTCGCCAGTCGGTCGGCACGACTGATGCGCATCGCCGAAGACACCGCACACCGCATCGGATCACCTGGCCCCGTGTACGTCATCGGCACCGAGGTACCGGTCCCCGGCGGCGCACACGAAACGCTCGACCACCTCACCCCAACACCTGCGGACCGCGCTCGCCGGACCATCGACGCGCACCGGTCGGCCTTCGCCGAGCTCGGCCTCGGTGACGTCTGGCCCCGTGTCGTCGCCCTGGTGGTGCAGCCCGGCGTCGAATTCGACCACGTCAACGTGTTCGACTACCGCCGCGACGCGACGGTGGAACTGCGCACGGTGCTCGACTCCGAGGCGAACCTCGTCTTCGAGGCGCACTCCACCGATTACCAACGCCCCGAACAGCTTCGGGAGCTCGTCGAAGACCACTGGGCGATCCTCAAGGTCGGGCCCGGCCTGACGTTCGCGATGCGGGAGGCATTGTTTGCGCTGGCGATGATCGAGGCGGAGCTGGTACCGCGCACTTCGCGCTCGAACCTGGTGGAGGTCGTCGAGCGCCGGATGCTCGCCGAACCCAAGTACTGGGAGGGCTACTACGAGGGCAACACGCGTGAGCAGCGAACCGCCCGCCGGTACAGCTACAGCGATCGGCTGCGCTACTACTGGGCCGATCCCGAGGTAGACGCGGCCAGGCTCACCCTCCTGGAGAACTTGGACCGCACGGGCGTGCCACTGCCCTTGATCAGCCAGTTCCTTCCCGGCCAGTACGACCGTATTCGAGCAGGCCAGCTCGAGCCCGTCCCACAGGCTCTGGTAATCGACCGGATCCGCGACGCCATTCGACCGTACGCACGCGCGTGCCTGACCACTGGAGCAGCCCAATGACCTCGATTCCCGCCCAAGAAGACGGCGGCGCAACCATTCTCGAGATCGGGCAGCAGCCCGACGCGTGGCGCGAGGTCGCCGGTCGTACCGACGAGGACGCCGCCCGATTCCTCGACGAACTCGTCGCCCGGCCGGACTTGCGGATCATCTTGACCGGTGCGGGCAGCTCGGCGTTCGCCGGTGAGATCGCCGCGCCGGCGCTTCGCCGGCACCTGAATCGCCGCGTCGAGGCCATTCCGACGACCGACATCGTCGCCGGGCCAATGAACTTCCTGGAACGCGAAACCCCGACGCTGATGGTCTCTTTCGGCCGCTCCGGCAACAGCCCGGAGAGCCTGGCGACCACGGCGTTGGCCGACGAACTGGTCGACGAGGTGTGGCATCTCGTCCTCACCTGCGATCGCGAGGGCAAACTAGGGCAGGCTCACGCCGGCCGGGCCAACTCACTGGTGGTGTTCATGCCGGAGCGCACCAACGACGTCGGCTTCGCGATGACGTCGAGCCTGACCTCGATGCTGTTGTCCTGCTTGCTGTTACTTGGACCGGCTTCTCCCCGTGACGCCGACGCGCTTGCCGCCGCCGCCCAGCACGTGGTGGACCTTCAACCCGACATCCGCGCGCTGGCCCAGACCAAGAAGCAGCGCTTCGTCTACCTGGGCAGCGGACCGTTGGAGGGCCTCTCCCGCGAGTCCGCCCTCAAACTGCTGGAGTTGACCGCGGGCGAGGTGGTGACCTACTTCGATTCACCCCTGGGTTTCCGCCACGGACCCAAGTCCGTCCTGGACGCCGACACGCTCGTCGTGGTCTACGTCTCGACCGACCCCCACACCCGGCTCTACGATCTCGACATCATCGCCGAGATCCGAGGCCAGCTCGGGCAGGACGCCGTCACCGTGCTCAGCACCGAGCCGATTCCGGCCAAATACGGTCCAGCCGTGGTACTTTCCGGTCTGGCCGGGCTCGACGACGCGCTGGTGGCGCTGCCCTACTTGGTGTTCGCGCAGTACCTCGCGCTGTTCACCTCCCTGGAGTATCGCAAGACTCCGGACAACCCGTTCCCGTCCGGCGAGGTCAGCCGCGTCGTGAAGGGTGTCACCATCCACCCGATGACAGGCGGTGCCGCCCATGCCTAGGTATCTCGGCGTCGACGGCGGAGGATCCAAGACCGCGTTCGCCCTGATCGACGACGACGGTCGGATCCTGGCCCGTACCACCGCGCCACCGTCCTACTACTTCAACTCCAACTTCGACGTCGTGGAAAGTTCTCTTACACAGGGCGTCACGGATGTCTGCACCCAGGCGGGCATCGTGGCGTCGGACATCACGGCGGCCTTCTTCGGTCTCCCCGGCTACGGCGAGGCCAGCGCCGACGTCGACAAGCTCGACGCGGTGCCCAGCCACGTCCTCGGCCACGACCGGTACAGCTGCGACAACGACATGGTCTGTGGCTGGGCGGGGTCGCTGGCCGGTGAGGACGGCATCAACGTCATCAGCGGTACGGGCTCCATGACCTACGGAGAGCGCGAAGGCAAGGGCCACCGTGTCGGTGGCTGGGGCGAGCTGTTCGGCGACGAGGGATCGGCGTATTGGGTTGCCACCCAGGGCCTCAACGCCTTCAGCCGGATGAGTGACGGCAGGCTGAGCCGTGGTCCCCTCTACGCCCTCCTCACCGAGCGGCTGCAACTCGCCGGCGACCTCGACGTCGTGAGCCTCGTGATCGACACCTGGGGCGGCAACCGCACGTCCATCGCCGCCCTCGCGACGACGGTCTGCCAGGCCGCCCGCGAGCAGGACCCCTTGGCGGCGAAGATCCTCGTCGACGCCGTCGACGAGCTCGTCACCCTGGTCGACACCACCCGCACCCTGGTCGGCTTCACCGACGAGGAAACCGTGCCGGTGTCGTACTCCGGCGGGATGTTCTCCGACGACGACTTCCGTGAGTTGTTCGTCAGCGCGATGGCGGGCCAGCCCGCCAACTACGACCTGCGACGTCCGCTGCTCGATCCCGCCCTGGGCGCAGCGCTGTACGCCGCCAAACACTGGGGTCAGCCGCTGAGCAGCGATGCGGTGCGCCAATTAGCCGCCAACGCAACGACCTTCGACGAAGTGAGAACGCCATGACCACCACCCCCGCCACCGGGCACACCCGCAGCTGGATCTTCTACGCGACGCTCCTCGTCCTGTTCTGGGGCGTGTGGGGCGCCTTCTCCGCACTGCCCGCGACGAAGTACGGCTATCCCGACGAGATGATCTACGCCATCTGGGCACTGACGATGATCATCCCTGCCGCCGTCATCTTGCGCGGCCAACGGTGGGACCGACGCCCGGCCGCCACGATCTACGGCTTGTTGATCGGACTCACCGGCGCGGGTGGCCAACTCGCGCTCTTCCAGGCGCTGACCATGGGCCCCGCCTACCTGATCTTCCCGATCATCTCGATCTCCCCGGCCATCACCGTCGTGATGGCGATGGTGCTTCTCCGCGAGCGCATTCCGATGCTCGCCGTCGTCGGTCTCGTGATGGCACTCGCGGCCATCGTGCTGTTCACCATCACCGGCGGCGACTCCGAGGGATCGTCGGGCCCGTGGCTGCTACTGGCGATCGTGATCTGCGTGGCGTGGGGCGTGCAGGCGTACTTCATGCGAAAGACCGCGACGCTCGGCGTGAACGAGGCCACCACGTTCGGCTGGATGACCATCAGCGGTCTGCTCCTGATCCCGGTCGCCCTGATCTCCCTGGGCGGCATCCCCACCGACTTCCCCTGGCAGGCACCCGCATTGGCGGCGGGCACGCAGGTCCTCAACGCCATCGGCGCGCTGTTCCTGGTGATGGCCCTCGCCCGCGGCAAGGCCTCCATCGTCGCTCCGACCACGAATGCTCTCGCCCCGGCGCTGACCGTGATCATCTCGCTGGTCGCCTACCAGACGTTGCCGACCCCGTACGGTGCGATCGGAATCGTTCTGGCGCTGGTGGGTTCGACGCTGATGGTCTACGCCGACGAGCGACGCGGTGAGGCACCGACGCCTGCCGTCCTCGAGCCTTCAATCGCCAAGGACGCCCGATGAAGCCCACCATCGTCATCATCGGCGCAGGCAGCGTCGAGTTCACCCGCGAGCTCCTCGGCGACGTCTTCTCGTTCCCCGAACTCGGTTCGGTGCGCGTGGTGCTGCACGACATCAATGCCGAGCGTCTTGAGACGGCCGAGGCGATCGCCAGGGCCACCGCCAGCGCGGCAGGTGTCCAGCCGGAGGTGGTGGCCGTCGCCGACCGTCGGCGGGCACTGGCCGGTGCCGACTACGTGATCAACGTGATCCAGGTCGGCATGCACGACGCGACCGTGCGGGACTTCGACATTCCGGAGACGTACGCCCTGCATCAGACCATCGGCGACACCATCGGCATCGGCGGCATCTTCCGCGGCCTACGGACCTTCCCCGTGCTAGCGGGCATCGCCAAGGACATGCTCGAGGTGTGCCCCGACGCGTGGCTGCTGAACTACACCAACCCGATGGCCATGAACGTGACGTACCTGCATCACGTGGCGCCAAAGCTGAAGGTGCTGGGGTTGTGCCACTCGGTCTACTGGACGATGGTGGGGCTCTGCGAGGTCGTCGACGTGCCGTTCGACGAGGTGTCGTACTGGTCGGCCGGCGTCAATCACCAGGCGTGGGTGCTGCGCTGGGAGCGCAACGGCGAGAGCCTGTATCCGCTTCTGGACCAACGCATCGCCGCCGATCCGGAGCTGCGCAGGCGGGTCCGGGTCGACATGTACCGCAGGCTCGGCTACTACCCCACCGAGACCAGCGAGCACTCCAGCGAGTACGTCCCGTGGTATTTGCGCCACCCCGAGGAAGTCGACCGGTTGCGCCTCGACGTCGGCGCCTACGTCCGCATCAGTGAGGCCAACCTTGCCGAATACGCCAGGGTGCGTTCCGAATTGGCCGGGGGCTCGACGCTGGGTATCGACACCGAGTCAACCGAGTACGCACCCCAGGTGATCCACTCCTTCGAGACCGGAACGCCGCGCGTCATCTCCGCCAACGTCGTGAACGACGGCTTGATCACCAACCTGCCCAACGGGTTGGCCGTCGAGGTGCCCACCCTGCTGGACGCGCTCGGCGCCCACCCCACGAAGGTCGGCGACCTGCCGCCCCAATGCGCCGCGCTCAACCGCAACTTCCTCGGCCCGGTCGAGCTCGCGGTTAGGGCCGCCGTCGACGGGGATGCCCGGTTGGTGCGGGCCGCGGCCATGGTCGACCCGAACACCGCGGCCACCCTGACCGTCGACCAGATTTGGAAGCTGTGCGACGACCTCACCGTCGCGCACGGTGACCTGCTCCCCGAACCGCTCCGCACCACGCTCGCGCCATGAGAACCCAACAAGGAGTGCCGCACATGAACCGATCACGGCTCTGCATCGCATTGGTCGCCATCCTCGCCTTCGTGCTCACGGCGTGCGGTGGCGGCGGCTCGTCACCGTCGGGTCCGACCGAGATCGCGGTCTGGCACGGCTATCAGGACACCGAGGGTGAAGTGTTCAAGAGCCTTGTCGCCCAGTACAACAAGGACCATCCCGACGTGAAGGTCAGCGAGTTGTACTCCAGCAACGACCTGGTTCTGCAGAAGGTCCTCACCGCGGTGCGGGGCGGGAGCGCACCCGACGTCGCCTACATGTTCGGCTCTTGGTCGCCGAACATCGCCCAAATCCCCCAGGTCGTGAATATGGCCGACGAGGTCAAGAACCCCGACTGGAAGTGGGACGACTTCTACCCGGCCGAGCGGGAGGCGGCGACGGTTGGCGACAAGATCGTCGGCGTGCCCGCGCTGGTGGACAACCTCGCGATCGTCTACAACGAGAAGCTGTTCGCCGACGCCGGTGTCGCACCTCCGACGAAGGACTGGACGTGGGACGACTTCCGGGCCGCCGCCGCGAAGCTGACCGATCCCACGAAGGGGCAGTACGGCTGGCTGATACCCGCCGACGGCAGTGAAGACACCGTGTGGCACTACCTTCCGATGCTGTGGGAGGCCGGCGGCGACATCCTCAACTCCGACAACACCAAGGCCGCGTTCAACTCCCCGGAAGGCGTGAAGGCGCTGACCGTACTGCAGCAGATGGCGGTCAACGACAAGTCGGTGTACCTCGACACCACCAACGAAAACGGGCCGAAGCTGATGAACAGCGGCAAGGTCGCCATGCTGATCACCGGTCCGTGGGACCTGAGCCAGCTCTCCGACATCTCCTACGGCGTGCAGGTGATGCCCACGTTCGCCGGGTCGAGCGGTGGCCATCAGACGATCGCGGGCCCGGACAACTGGGTGGTCTTCGACAACGGCGACGCGAAGAAGAAGGCGGCCGTCGACTTCGTCAAGTGGCTGTCGGCGCCCGAGCAGGTCAAGACGTTCTCGCTGGGCACCGGCGATCTGCCGATCCGCACGTCGGTCGGCCAGGACCAGTCGGTGCTGACCAAGCTCAACGAAAACGTGCCGGGGACGGCGACATTCGTCGAGAACCTGTCCAACGTGCAGAAGGTCAGGCCTACTGTCGAGCAGTACCCCGACGTCTCCGAGGCGCTGGGACAGGCGATCGTGTCGGTGATGCTCGGCAAGGAACAGCCCGCGGACGCGCTGAATTCGGCTGCCACGGCCGCCGACACGGCGCTGGCCGAGAAGTAGGACGGGAGAGGGCATGCCGTCACTGCTGGGACGACTGAGCCGCACGGACACCGCGGCGGGATGGGCGCTGGCCAGCCCTGCGGCAGTACTGATCGGCATCTTCGGGCTGCTGCCGGTGCTGATGTCGCTGCAGCTGTCGTTCCAGCAGTCCGACCTGTTGCGGCCGCAGACGCCGTGGGTGGGCCTCGCCAACTATCGAAAGCTGGCCGAGGATCCCGTCTTCGTGGAGGCGATCAAGCACACCATCGTCTACACCGCCCTGTTCGTTCCCGGCACGATGCTCGTCGGCCTCTTCGTCGCCGCGGCGATGAACCGGTCGGTGCGCTTCATCTCGGTGTACCGAACGGCCGCCTACATCACCATGGCGGTCTCGACGATCTCGCAGGGCATCATCTTCCTGTGGCTAACCGACCGCGACTACGGGTTGGTCAACGCGGGACTCAACGCGGTCGGCATCTCGTCGCAACCCTTTTTGGCGTCACCGTCGCAAGCGCTGTACGTCATCGTCGCCATGACGATCTGGGGGTGGACGGGGTTCTCGGTGATCGTGTATCTCGCTGCACTCCAGGGTGTTCCGGCTGAGCTGCACGAGGCGGCGATGATCGACGGTGCGAGCGCGTTCACCCGCTTCCGCACGATCACGGTGCCACTGCTCGGTCCCGCGAACCTGTTCCTCCTGGTGTGGCTGACGATCAACGCGCTGCAACTCTTCGACGAGGTGTACGCCACCACCCGGGGTGGACCCCTGCGGGCGACTACCGTCATCGTCTACTACCTGTGGGATCGCGCCTTCGTGCACTTCGACGCCGGATACGCCGCGGCGATGGCCTACGCCCTGTTCGTCGTCATCCTGATCATCACGGCCGTCCAGTTCCGGCTCGCACGGAAGCACGTGCAGAACTGATGACGACGACAGAGCTGCCTCCAACGGAAACCGTTGCGCGCGAGTCGTCCTCGCCCCCGCGTGAACGCAAGTTCAAGCTGCCGTTCAGTCCGTGGCATCTGGTTCTCATCCCGATGACCTTCGTGCTGATCCTGCCGCTGCTGTGGATGCTCGTCACGTCGCTGGAGACCGAGAGCGAAACCAACCGCTTCCCGCCGGTGCTGCTGCCCGAGCGGCCGCGCTTCGAGAACTACACCGAGGCCTGGGCGGCGGCGCCGTTCGGCCACTTCTTCCTGAACAGCGCGATGGTCACGGTGGTGGTGCTGATCAGCAACCTGGTCGTCTGCAGCCTGGCCGGCTACGCCTTCGCCCGCATCCGATTCCTCGGCCGCGGAGCGCTGTTCGTCACGCTGATGGCGACGCTGATGGTGCCGTTCCAGGTCACGATGATTCCGGTGTTCCTCATCGTGAAGTGGTTCGGCGACAACGTCTGGGAAGGCCTCGGGATCGACCACATCGGGGCGTTGATGCTGCCCAATCTGGCCACCGCGTTCGGCATCTTCTTCCTGCGCCAGTTCTTTCAGACCGTTCCGGTGGAGCTCGAAGAGGCCGCTCGGGTCGACGGAACGTCACGGCTCGGCGTGCTGTTCAAGATCGTGCTGCCGCTGTCGCTGCCGGCGATGTCCACCCTCGCCGCGCTGACGGTGTTGACGTCGTGGAACGACTTCCTGTGGCCGCTGATCGTCATCACCTCCCAGGACCAGATGACGATCCCGTTGGGGCTGAGCTACTTTCAGGGCGCCCACCGGGTCAAGTGGCCGTTGCTGATGGCGGCGAACGTGATGAGCCTGCTGCCGATGCTGCTGGTGTTCATCGGCGCACAGAGGTACTTCGTCCAGTCGGTCGCCAGTACCGGAATCAAGGGTTGAGGGGATTACGTTGGCAGAAGTCGAGTTTCGAGACGTCGTACGGAAGTACGCGGGCGACGTGGTGGCCCTCAAGGGCCTGAACCTCACGGTCGGCGACGGCGAGTTCCTGATCTTGGTCGGGCCGTCGGGGTGTGGCAAGAGCACCGCGCTGCGCCTGCTGGCGGGGCTGGACAAGCCCACCTCGGGTGAGATCAGGATCGGCGGCTCGGTGGTCAACGGGTTGGCGCCCGGTGAGCGCGACATCGCGATGGTGTTCCAGAACTACGCGCTGTATCCGCACATGACGGTGTACCGGAACCTGGCGTACGGGTTGCGGCAGCGCAGGACGCCGCGGGCCGAGATCGAGCGGCGGGTCCGCGAGACGGCCGACTTGCTGGAGATCGGCGAGCTCCTCGACCGCAAGCCCGGTCAGCTGTCGGGCGGGCAACGTCAGCGCGTGGCCATGGGGCGCGCGCTGGTGCGCAAGCCGCAGGCGTTCCTGCTCGACGAGCCGTTGTCGAATCTGGACGCGAAGCTGCGCAACCAGGTGCGCGGCGATCTCAAGCGGCTGCACAGGGAGCTTCCCGTCACGTCCATCTACGTCACCCACGACCAAGTCGAGGCGATGACGCTCGGAGACCGGCTGTGCGTCATGTCCCGTGGCGAGGTGCAGCAGATCGGCACCACCGACGACATCTACAACCGGCCGGCCAACACCTTCGTCGCGGCGTTCATGGGCAGTCCGCCGATGAACCTGCTGCCCGGCGTCGTCCAGGACGGCACGTTGCACGTCGGCGGCGCGGCCATCACCGAGGTGGCGACGCCGAACGGCCCGGTGACGGTGGGGGCGCGGCCGGAGCACCTGGAGGTGCGTACGACCGTGGCCGACGGCATGGTGCCCGCCCGCGTCGACTTCGTCGAGCCGCTGGGTAGCCACGCGCTGGTCACGGCCATAGTCGAGGACGAGACCCGGGTGATCGTGCACGCACCGGCTGGCACGCAGCTGGATCCGGGGACGCGCGTCGGGTTGGCGTTGCCGCCGGAGCGGACCTACTTCTTCGACGCGGTGACCGGCGACGCGCATCGCAGTCGCGAGCGCATCACGCTGTAGATACTGACGGCCAGGTAGATAACTCAGCTAAGCAAACTTTCGCGCCACGACTCCGGCGCGCTGAGGTTGAGTTAGACGCCGTACCGGACGAGTTCGGCGGCCGTCACGAGACGCTCGTGCTTGGCCGGGAAGTCGCGGCTGCGGACCGGGTGGCGGAACAGTGACCAGGCCATACGGCCCATTCGCGAGCGAGCGATTGGATTGATGTACACGGTGTTACTCCTGCGGTCGTCTTGCTTCACCGTGGGCTCACACTAGTGCACGAACCCCGAGAATCATTAGACACCTGTGATCTGGCTAACACCAGAGGGCGCGCCGACGAAAGATCGGATGTTTCTGGTGTGACTGGAGTGGTTAGTGAGGCGTGACGGGCGCTTGTTCGCCGAGATCTGCGGCACGGTCGCGATCAGCGACTAACCACGACCCGCACGCAGAAGTCGGCGAGCGAGGACTAACGCTGGGGAGCGGCCGTCGGCTTGATCGGCGCCGGCAGTGCGGTGCGACCCATGAGGTGGCGGTCGACGCCCGCGGCGGCAGCCCGGCCCTCGGCAATCGCCCACACGATGAGCGACTGCCCGCGACCCATGTCACCGGCGACGAATACGCCGGGCACCGAGGTCTGGAAGTCGTCGTCGCGCTTGACGTTGCCGCGGTCGGTCAGCTCGACTCGCAGATCGGTCAACAGACCCTGCTTCTCGGGACCGACGAAGCCCATCGCCAGCAGAACCAGGTCGGCTTCCAGCTCGAAGTCGCTGCCCTCGACCTTGGCGAACTTGCCGTCGCGCATCTCGACCTCGTGCACCTTGAGCGCGGTGACGTGCCCGTCGACGCCGATGAACTCCTCGGTGTTGACCGAGAACACCCGCTCGCCGCCCTCTTCGTGTGCCGAGGCGACCCGGTACATCAGGGGGTAGGTCGGCCACGGCGTCGAGTCCGCGCGCTCCTCAGGAGGCCGCGGCATGATCTCGAACTGATGCACGCTGGCCGCGCCCTGCCGGTGCGACGTGCCGAGGCAGTCCGCGCCGGTGTCGCCGCCGCCGATGATGACGACCTTCTTGCCCTTGGCGGTGATCGGCGGCTCGCCGTCCTCGCCGACCACCGGGTCACCGTTCTGCACCCGGTTGGCCCAGGGCAGGTACTCCATCGCCTGATGGATGCCGTCCAGCTCGCGGCCGGGGATCGGCAGGTCACGCCAGTCGGTCGCGCCGCCGGAGAGCACCACGGCGTCGTAGTTCAACCGCAGTTGGGCCGCGGTGAGGTCGACGCCGACGTTGACTCCGGTGCGGAACGTCGTGCCCTCGGCCGCCATCTGCTCGAGACGGCGGTCGATGTGGCGCTTCTCCATCTTGAACTCGGGGATGCCGTAGCGCAGCAGACCACCGACGCGGTCGGCGCGCTCGAACACCGTCACCTGGTGGCCCGCGCGCGTCAGCTGCTGTGCCGCAGCCAACCCCGCGGGGCCCGATCCGACGACCGCGACCTTCTTGTTGGTCAGCCGATGCGGCGGAAGGGGAAGCACCCAGCCCTCGTCGAAGGCGTTGTCGATGATCTCGACCTCGACCTGCTTGATGGTCACCGGATCCTGGTTGATGCCAAGCACGCACGACGCCTCGCACGGTGCGGGGCACAACCGTCCGGTGAACTCCGGGAAGTTGTTGGTGGCGTGCAGCCGTTCGATGGAGTCGCGCCACCGGTCCTTGAAGACCAGGTCGTTCCACTCGGGGATCAAGTTGCCGAGTGGACAACCGTTGTGGCAGAACGGAATACCGCAGTCCATGCACCGGGCCGCCTGGTCCTGCAGCACGTCGTGGGAGAAGTCCTCGTAGACCTCGTTCCAGTCGCGGAGCCGCAGCGGGACGGGCCGACGCTGCGGGGTCTCGCGGTGGGTGTGCTTGAGGAAGCCGCGCGGGTCAGCCACGAGCCGCCGCCATGATCGCGGTGTTGACGTCTTCACCGTTGCGTTCGGCTTCGGCGATCGCGGTCAGGACCGACCGGTAGTCGCGTGGCATGACCTTCACGAAGTGCTTCAGTTGAGACTCCCAATCGGACAGAACCCGTTGGCCGACGGCCGAATCGGTGGCGTCGACGTGCGCTTGGAGGATCTCGTGCAACCACTCGACGTCGTCGCCGTCCAGCCGCTCGAGCTCCACCATCTCGCCGTTGAGGTTGTCGGACAGCGTGCCGTGCAGGTCGTACACGTAGGCGATGCCACCGGACATTCCCGCGGCGAAGTTGCGGCCGGTGGGCCCGAGGATCGCCACCTTGCCGCCGGTCATGTACTCGCAGCCGTGGTCACCCACACCCTCGACCACCGCGTGGGCGCCCGAGTTCCGCACTGCGAAGCGCTCGCCGACCTGACCCCTTAGGAAGGCCTGGCCGCTGGTGGCACCGAACAGCACCACGTTGCCCGCGATGATGTTGTCCTCGGCGGCGAAGTCTGCCGGCGCGGACTCCGACGGCCGCACCGCGATGCGTCCGCCGGACAGACCCTTGCCGACGTAGTCGTTGGCATCACCGTAGACGCGCAGCGTGATGCCCTTCGGCAGGAACGCACCGAAGCTGTTGCCCGCCGACCCGTCGAAGGTGATGTCGATGGTGCCGTCGGGAAGTCCTTGTCCGCCATGAATCTTCGTCAGCTCGTGGCCGAGCATGGTGCCGACCGTGCGGTTGACGTTGGCGATGCTGGTCCGGAACTTGACCGCGGACCCGGTGTCAAGGGCCTCGCGGCTCTGCGTGATCAGCTGCTGGTCGAGTGCCTTGTCCAGCCCGTGGTCCTGACGCGAGCTGCAGTACAGGTCCTGATTCATGAACGCCGAGTCGGGTTCGACCAGCACGGGAGACAGGTCCAGCTTGTGGGCCTTCCAGTGCGCGGCCGCCTGCTTGGTGTCCAGCGCGCCGACCTGGCCGACCATCTCGTTGACGGTGCGGAAGCCCAACTGCGCCATGAGTTCCCGCACTTCTTCGGCGATGAATCGGAAGAAGTTCTCGACGAACTCGGGCTTGCCGTTGAACCGCTCGCGCAGCAACGGGTTCTGGGTGGCGACTCCGACCGGGCACGTGTCGAGGTGACACACCCGCATCATGATGCACCCGGCCACCACCAGCGGGGCGGTCGCGAAGCCGAACTCCTCGCCGCCGAGCAGAGCGGCGATGACGACGTCGCGGCCCGTCTTGAGCTGACCGTCGACCTGCACCACGATGCGGTCGCGAAGTCCGTTGAGCAGCAACGTCTGCTGCGTCTCGGCCAAGCCCAGCTCCCACGGAGCACCCGCGTGCTTCTGCGAGGTGAGCGGGGTGGCGCCGGTGCCGCCGTCGTGACCCGAGATCAGCACGACGTCGGCGTGCGCCTTGGAGACGCCTGCCGCGACGGTGCCGACACCGTTCTCCGACACCAGCTTCACATGCACCCTGGCACTGGGATTGGCGTTCTTCAGGTCGTGGATCAGCTGCGCGAGATCCTCGATCGAGTAGATGTCGTGGTGCGGCGGCGGCGAGATCAGCCCGACGCCAGGCGTCGAGTGTCGCACCTCGGCGACCCACGGGTACACCTTGTGGCCCGGAAGCTGGCCGCCCTCACCGGGTTTCGCACCTTGCGCCATCTTGATCTGGATGTCGGTGCAGTTGGTCAGGTAGTGGCTCGTCACGCCGAACCGGCCCGATGCGACCTGCTTGATGGCACTGCGGCGCCAGTCGCCGTTCGCGTCGTGGTCGAAGCGGTCGACGGATTCGCCTCCCTCACCGGAGTTGGAGCGGCCGCCGAGTCGGTTCATCGCGATGGCCAGCGTCTCGTGCGCCTCGGCGGAGATCGAGCCGTAACTCATTGCGCCGGTGGAGAATCGCTTGACGATCTCCGAGACGGGCTCGACCTCGTCGATCGAGACGGGCGGCCGGACGGCGTCGTCACCGGTGCGGAACTTCAGCAGCCCACGCAGCGAGGCGAAGCGCTCGCTCTGGTCGTCGACCATCTTGGTGTACTCCTTGAAGATGGAGTACTGGCCGGTGCGGGTGGCGTGCTGCAGCTTGAACACGGTGTCGGGGTTGAAGAGGTGGTACTCCCCCTCGCGCCGCCACTGGTATTCGCCACCGACCTCGAGCTCGCGATGGGCGCGCTCGTCGGGGCGATCCAGATAGGCCAGGGCGTGCCGCGACGCGACGTCGGCGGCGATGTCTTCGAGGTCGATTCCGCCGACGGGGCAGTGCAGGCCGGTGAAGTAGTCGTCGAGCACCTGCTGGCTGATGCCGATGGCCTGGAACAGCTGGGCGCCGGTGTAGGACGCGAGAGTGGAGATGCCCATCTTGGACATCACCTTCAGCACGCCCTTGCCCGCGGCCTTGGTGTAGTTGGCCTTGGCCTGGTCACTGGTGATGTCGGTGATGATGCCGCGGTCCACCATGTCTTCGATGGACTCGAACGCCATGTACGGGTTGATCGCCGCGGCACCGAAACCACACAGGGCGGCCATGTGGTGCACCTCGCGGGCGTCGCCCGTCTCCACGACGAGCCCGACCTGGGTGCGGGTCCGGTCGCGGACAAGGTGGTGATGGACGGCCGAGACGCTCAGCAGCGACGGGATCGGCGCCAGTGACTCGTTCGATTCGCGGTCCGACAGCACGATGATGCGAGCGCCTTCGCGGATGGCCGCGGAGACCTTCGCCCTGACGTCGTCGATCGCTTCCTTCAGGCCCTGCCCACCGCGGGCGACGGGGTAGAGGCAGCGGATGACGGCGGCGCGCAGGCCGTGCTTGTGGCCGCGGATCTCGTGGTCGGGGTCGACGCAGATCAGCTTCGACAGTTCGGCATTGCGCAGGATCGGGTTGGTCAGCACGATCTGACGACACGAGTCGGCGTTCGGGTTGAGCAGGTCGCCCTCGGGGCCGACGGTGCCCTGCAGGCTGGTCACCACTTCTTCGCGGATGGCGTCCAGCGGCGGGTTCGTCACCTGCGCGAACAGCTGCTGGAAGTAGTCGTAGAGCATCCGGGGCCGGGCCGACAGCACGGCCACCGGGGTGTCGGTGCCCATCGAGCCGAGCGCTTCGGCTCCGCTGCGCGCCATCGGCGCCACCAGGAGGTTGAGCTCCTCGTAGGTGAAGCCGAAGGCCTGCTGCCGCAGCACGACGCGGTGGTGCGGCATGCGCACGTAGTCGCCGGGGGGCAGGTCGCCGAGGTGGAACAGGCCGGCTTCGAGCCACTCCTGGTACGGCTTCTCGGCGGCCAGCTCGGCCTTGACCTCTTCGTCGGAGACGATGCGGCCCTGGGCGGTGTCGACCAGGAACATCCGGCCGGGCTGCAGGCGCATCTTCTGCACCACGGTCGACGGGTCGAGGTTCAGCACGCCTGCCTCGGACGCCAGGACGACGAGGCCGTCCTCGGTGACCCAGATGCGCGACGGCCGCAGACCGTTGCGGTCGAGGACCGCACCGATCACGGTGCCGTCGGTGAAGCACACCGACGCAGGACCGTCCCACGGCTCCATGAGCGAGGAGTGGTACTCGTAGAACGCGCGACGCGCGGGATCCATGCTTTCGTGCCGCTCCCACGCCTCGGGAATCATCATCAGCATGGCGTGGGGCAGGCTGCGTCCGCCGAGGTGCAGCAGCTCGAGGACTTCGTCGAAGCGTGCGGTGTCAGAGGCACCGGGGGTGCAGACGGGGAAGATCTTGTCGACGTCGGCGTGGGAGCCGAAGACGTCGGTCTTGATGAGCGCCTCACGCGCCCGCATCCAGTTCTCGTTGCCGGTGACGGTGTTGATCTCACCGTTGTGGGCGACCCGACGGAACGGGTGCGCCAGCGGCCACGACGGGAAGGTGTTGGTCGAGAAGCGGGAGTGCACGATGCCCAGCGCGCTGGTCATCCGCTCGTCCTGCAGATCCAGGTAGAACGCCTTGAGCTGCGGGGTCGTCAGCATGCCCTTGTAGGCGAACGTCTGGCCAGAAAGGCTTGGGAAGTAGACG
Organism: Mycolicibacterium hodleri; assembly: GCA_006864685.1. Lineage (GTDB taxonomy): Bacteria > Actinomycetota > Actinomycetes > Mycobacteriales > Mycobacteriaceae > Mycobacterium > Mycobacterium hodleri_B. Next base: position 42,051 of record VIFX01000030.1, read on the forward strand.
GTTTCGCGACCGGGGCCGTCCTGGCCAGGGCCCTTGGTGCCGAGCTCGTGTTCGGCACGCTTGCGCACCACGTAGGCGCGCCGCTCCAGGTCCATGCCGGAGGCGCCGCCGATGAACACCTGACGGAACGTCGGCATTGCGTCGCGGGCGAGGGCGCCGAGCGAGGAGTCGTCGGTCGGCACGTCACGCCAGCCGAGGAAGGTCAGACCCTCGGCCTCGATGATCTTCTCCACCGATTCGCACGCCGCCGCGGCGTCGCGGGACGACTGCGGCAGGAATGCGATGCCGGTGGCGTAGCTACCCTCGGGGGGAAGTTGGAAGTCGACCACCGCACGGAGGAACGCGTCGGGGACCTGAAGCAGGATGCCCGCGCCGTCGCCGGTGTTCGGCTCGGCGCCCTGGGCGCCACGGTGCTCCATGTTCAACAGTGCCGTGATGGCCTTGTCGACGATGTCGCGGCTACGACGGCCGTGCATGTCGGCCACCATCGCCACGCCGCAGGAATCGTGCTCGTAGGCCGGGTTGTAGAGGCCTTGCTTGCGGCCTCCCTGCCTCGAGCCATGGTCGCTGGGCGCCATTCCCACCTGCCCTTCACACCTTCACGGAAGCCTGATGCTGACAGCCGTCATGCACGGCTGTTGCCGGCGGGCGATGGGTCGAGCTACGTGCAGCACTGAACGACGGGACTTCCCACTCGCCACGAATGGGGAAACGATATGACAAACCCCGCCTGACATGCCAACTTAGTACAGCCTAACGTGGGAGTTTGCCGACACGCGAGGATTCGGCGACGGATTCTGCCGGGCGACGACGAAATCCGTTGTTGCGGTGCGTCGGTGGTGCAGTTGGGGTCGCATCGGGCCGTGACGGCGGCCCACAGCGGCCATTTTGCGTACCGGCATCTTGATTTGCTATCTAAAGTCATAACGCCGTTGGCGTGCTTAGACACTCCGATGAAAATTTGCTGGCAACCAATTTCGAGCCCTGCAAGACCCGTCGGCGGCACTCCACGGGCGCAGCGGCGCCCCGCCGACCGCTCACTGCATCGCCGATCGTCGGCCACGGCAGCGCCGGACGGCCCCCTTGCCCTGCACGCCAACACCTTTGAGATTCCGCTGGCCGACGCGGTACGACGTCGGAGGTGGCGAACGCCGACGGGGTCGCAACGAATACCGCGCACCCGGGCCTCGGCCGCCCGAAACAGTGCCCGAGATCGGGGACAACCCCGTGGTCGGGTCGGCCGCGACGATGCCACTGACGGCGCCCGGACGGCCCAAGGCGGGGCATGACCAGTCCGGTCACCATCGGGACAAGATTCGGCATCGGCTATACCGAAAGTGTTTGGCCGCGTGCGACCCTCGAATGACTGGCAGCGCAACGACGCTCTGCCGAGGAGGCACTCCCGTGACCGCACCCACAATGTGGCATCGACTCGCAGCCGAGTTCATCGGAACGTTCTGGCTCGTCCTCGGCGGTTGCGGCAGTGCCGTATTCGCCGCGAAGTTTCCCTCGGACGGCACGGCCCTGGGCATCGGATTCCTCGGCGTCTCATTGGCATTCGGATTGACCGTCCTGACCGGCGTCTACGCGTTCGGCACCATCTCCGGAGGTCACTTCAACCCCGCCGTGACGCTGGGGGCCGCCATCGCCAAGCGCGTCGAATGGAAGGCGTTGCCCGCCTACTGGATCACCCAGGTCGTCGGCGGCGCCGCGGCAGGTGGAGTCATCTACGTCATCGCCTCGGGCAAGGCCGGCTGGACGGCCGAGGGAAACATGGCGGCCAACGGATTTGGCGACCACTCCCCCGGCGGCTACTCGATGGTGGCGGTGTTGGTCGCCGAGATCGTGTTGACGGCGGTCTTCCTGCTGGTCATCCTCGGCTCTACCGACGATCGTGCACCAAAGGGTTTCGCGGGCTTGGCAATTGGCCTGACGCTCACCTTGATCCACCTCATCTCGATCCCGATTTCGAACACGTCGGTCAACCCGGCCCGGTCGACGGCGGTGGCGTTCTTCAACGGTGACGGAGCCCCGGCGCAACTATGGCTGTTCTGGCTGGCGCCCCTGGTCGGTGCGGCGATCGCCGGGGCCGCCTACCCGCTGCTGTTCGGCCGCAACGAAGAGCTCGCTGATCGACCGGTCCGCGACGACGCACTGGACGAGGAGGTGAACTGAGCGCAGACGTGACTCGGGCCCGCATCCCAAAGGGGATGCGGGCCCGCTCGCGGCTATTTGCTTAACCGAAGATCACTTCTTCTTTGCCTTGGCGGCGGCACCCTTTTCCGAGGTCGCGCCTTGATTCGACAGTTCGCCACCGGCGTTCTCCAGGTGCGCACGGACGAACCACTGGAACTTCTCGAGTTCGGCGGCGTGGCCGATCAGCATGTCCTGCGACACCGGGTCGAGGTCCTCGAGGGTGTGGATGGCCTTGCGGGTGTCCTCGTTGACTCCGGTGTAGACCAGGTCGAGCGCCGCCAAGTGCGCCAGCACCAGGTCGCGACCAACTGAGTAGTCATCCCAGGTGCGGTCCTTGATGATCGCCCCGGGGGTGCCCTGCGGTGAGACACCCAGTGCGGCGATGCGCTCGGCAGCCTCGTCGGCGTATCCGCGGACCAGTTCGACCTGGGGGTCGATCATTTCGTGGACGCCGATGAAGTTGGGTCCCACGACGTTCCAGTGCACGTGCTTCAGGGTCAGGTGGAGGTCGTTGTAGGTGCTGAGCTGCTTCTGCAGCAGGTTGGCGACCTCTCGGGCGTCCTTGTCCGACATTCCTGGAATCGTGAATCCTGCCATGCGTTGTATCTCCCTTTCTCTTGCTTACCAAGACACCTACCCGCCTCTGGGTCGGGCTACACCCCTAAGGCGGTACGCGATCACATCGCTACGCTCGCCACATGACTGAGTCGGAGCGCGGGTTCACTGGTTTTCCAGAAGCCGCCCTCGACTTCTACGACGATCTGGAGATCGACAACACCAAGTCGTTCTGGGAGGCGCACAAGGACGTCTACCTGACGTCCGTGAAGGCTCCGACCACCGCATTGGTCGCGGCGCTGGAACCGGAGTTCGGCACCGCGAAGGTGTTCCGGCCGTTCCGCGACGTCAGGTTCGCCAAGGACAAGACGCCGTACAAGACCCACCAGGGTGCGTACGTCGGGGCTGGCCCGGCGTGCGGCTGGTACGTGGAGATCGCCGCGCGCGGAGTACGCACCGGGGCGGGGTTCTACGACGCGAGCTCGACGGATCTGGCCAGGATTCGCGCGTCCATCGTCAACGACCTCACCGGTGACCAGCTCGGCAAGATCCTGGCGAAGCTGACCCGGGCCGGCTTCACGGTTGGCGGCGACCGCCTGAAGACGTCACCTCGCGGGTTCGACGCCGACCACCCGCGCATCGATCTCCTGCGGCATCGCTCGCTGACCGTCACCAGGGAGTACGGCTTCGAGCCGATCATCCATACGCCGGAGTTCGTCGACGCGGTGCGTGCGGATTGGCGGGCGGCCCGGCCACTGGTCGAATGGGTCGCCGCCCGACTGGGTGACTAGAGCGCGCGCAGGTTCGGGATCGCAATTCGCGCGCCGAAGCGGGGGTTGCGCGCCAAACCACTGACCTCCAGCAGGCGAACCGCCCGAAACCGGTGCGGCCGAAGGGGTTCCAGCAGTTCGAGCATTTCCTCGTCGTCGATCCGGTGGCCGAGCAGCGTCGACCCGACGACGTTGGACAGGTGGTAGTCGCCGACGGACAGCGCGTCGGGGTCGCCCCACGCCCGTTGGGCGACCTCGGCGGCGGTCCAGATCCCCACGCCGGGCAGCGTCATCAGGGCGGTCCTGGCGTCCTCCGACGGACGGGCCGACAACCGCTCCAACGCGTCCGCCCGCTGTGCGCAGCCGACCAGCGTCCGCGCGCGCCCCGGGTCCACGTTCGCAAGGTGAAATTCCCACGACGGGATGCGCCGCCACACCTCGGCAGGCGGCGGAACGCGCATGCGTTCCGGGGCGGGACCGGGGGCCGGCGCGCCGTACTTCGTCACCAGCAACCGCCAGGCCCGAAACGCGTCCTTGCCCGCGACGCGCTGTTCGAGCACGGCGGGGACGAGGGCCTCGAGTACCCGACCGGTGCGGCCCAGGCGGAGGTGCGGGACGCGACGGTGGGCGGCGGCGATCGTCGGCTCCTCGGGCGCGAAGCCGGTCGCGTCGTCGTGCACGCCCAGCAGCGCCGGAAGCCGCTCGAGGAACTCGGTGGCGCCGTCACCCCACGCCTCGCACTCGACCGTGGTGCGCGCCGACGTGACGATGCGCGCGGTCACCGGGCCGCTGGGCAGCAGGCTGGTCTTCCAGATCGCGCCGTCGACCAGCTGGTAGCACGGATCGCCGGGACCGCGACGCTGCGGGGACAGCGTCATCGACGGGCTGGCGGGCCCTTCGAAGGTGACGCTGGCTTGACTCGACACCGCCAAAGGCTAACCGACCGAGACGTCGGCCTTGGTGCTGTAGAACGCCACGTGACCTGCGATGGCGTCCACCGCGTCGTACGGCTGCTCGTAGGTCCAGATCGCGTCGTCGACGGTCTGTCCTGCGGCGCTGAGGTGGTAGTAGTTCGCCTCACCCTTGTACGGGCAGTAGGTGGTGGTGTCGCTGCGCGTCAACGCCGACGGCACCACGTCGGCCAGTGGCACGTACTGCACGGCGGGGTACGTCGACTCCTGAAGGGTCAACGCGGCGTCGGTCTCGGCGACTACCTCGCCGTTCACGCGGACGACGACGTGCTTGCCGGTCGGCGTGACGGTGATGGGATGCGATTCGGTGGGCTGGAGGACGGTTCGTTCGCTCATTCCCTACCCAACGTTCTCCGACCGGGCCTTGTTTCCGGCGCCGGTCGCTACCATCGCGCCATGACTGAACCCTCGGCGCAGGCGTCGGTGACAATCTCGGCCAGCTGCGCCGACGTGTACGCCCTCATCACCGACCTCTCCACGATGGCCACGCTCGCCGAGGAAGCCAACGCGATGCAGTGGCACCGGGGTGACGGCGCGGCGCCCGGTGCGGTGTTCAAGGGTCGCAACGCCAACGGCGGCAAGTCGTGGACCACCACGTGCACGGTCACCCACGCAGAGCCCGGCCGGGTGTTCGCGTTCGACGTCAAGAGTTTCGTCGTCCCCGTGGCGCACTGGCGCTACGACATCGAACCGGTCGACGGCGGCTGCCGGGTCACCGAGCAGACCTGGGACCGGCGACCGGGCTGGTTTCTCAAGCCCGCGCGCGTCGCCACGGGCGTCTCCGACCGCACGTCGGTCAACGCGAAGAACATCGAGCTGACGCTGCAGCGGTTGAAGGCACGCGCCGAGGCCCCGGGCTAGGGCTTGGCGGTGATCCGGTCGGCGACCCTGGCGATCGGCGACGTGGTGGTGCGGCCGCCGAACTCATGCCGGTCAGCAGCGTTGTAGGCCAGGTAGAGGCTGCGGACGCCGAGCCAACGCAGCGGCTCGGGCTCCCAGTTCTTCGACCGGTGCCCCACCCACGCCATCTCCGTCCGCGGGGTCTTCTCACCGAGCACCAGATCCGCCAGCGTCCGCCCGGCCAGGTTGGTCGCCGTCACGCCGTGGCCGACGTACCCACCCGCCCAGCCGAGTCCCGTCGCCCGGTCGAATTCGACGCCGGCCGACCAGTCCCTCGGGACCGCGAGTACACCGCACCAGCCGTGCGCGATCGGCACGTCGCGCACCTGCGGCAGCACGTCGTGCAGCATCGCCGTCAGCTGCCGGATCGTGCGCTGCGGCACCCGGCCGTCGACGTCGGTCCGCGACCCGTAGCGGTAGGGCACGCTGCGGCCGCCGATGGCGATGCGGTCGTCGACGGTGCGCTGGGCGTAGAAGAAGCCGTGCGCCATGTCCCCGACCGTCTCGCGGCCGTCCCACCCGATGGAATCCCACACCTCTGCACCGATCGGCTCGGTGGCGATCAACGAACTGTTCATCGGCAGCCAGCGCCGCTTCAGTCCGGGCAGCCCCGCGGTGAAGCCCTCGGTGGCGCGCAGGACGACGGGCGCCCGGACGGTACCCGTCGGGGTCGTGGCGCGACCCGCGGCGATCTCGGTCACCGGAGACATTTCGTAGACGTCGACGCCGAGGCGTTCCACGACGTCGGCAAGGCCGCGGGCCAGCGCCGCCGGCTGAATACGCGCACAGTGTGGCGTGTGATGGGCCGCGACCACGCGAGAGAACCGAACCCGTTGCGCCGCTTCGGCCGTCGTCAACTCGGTGAAGTCGGTGAACCCCCAGCTGCTTTCCTCGGCGCGCCGTTCGGCGAGCCGCCGGGCCTGGGCCGCGTTGCGGGCGATCTGCAGGGTGCCGCCCTTGACGATGCCTGCGTCGACTCCTTCGCGATTGGCGACCTCGATGACCTCGTCGATCGCCTCGAGGAGCGCCCGCTGCCAGGCCACCACGGCGTCGCGGCCGCGCTCGCGGGCCAACGCGTCCCGGTCGCCGGGCGCCATCCCCGACAGCCAGCCACCGTTGCGCCCCGAGGCGCCGAAGCCCGCGAACCGCGCCTCGAGGATGGTGACGCGGAGCGACGGGTCGGCGCGCTTGAGGTAGTAGGCCGTCCACAGCCCGGTGAAACCAGCGCCGACGATGCAGACGTCGGCATCCCGGTCTCCCGGCAGCGCCGTGCGCGGGGAAGGGATCTTGTCGAACCAGTGCGAGACGTGGCCGTTGACGGGAGGCACCACGGAAGTGTGCCAGGGCGAGCCGTCCTACGCCTGCCGCTCTTTCCACCGGCTCTGCTCGGGACAGTCCTCGTACCAGCACGACGGGCCGCGCCGAGACTCGGGTCTGCCACCGAGCTGGACGATCCGGTAGTACATGGGACGTCCGCAGCCGCAGGTGTCACCGGTGTATTCGTTGTGCCTGGGCATCGTCGATCCCTCCGTTGGGTGGCCCCCACCCGGGATGCCCAATCACGCCGGAATTACTCCAACGACGGCCGGTCGGGCAGGCTGGACCCACGATGACCACCCCTGCCGCCCTCCTGCCCGACCCGAGCGACCTGTCCACGCTGCGCGCCAACGGCACCGATCCCGACGAACTGTTCGCCTCGTTCGCCTCCTGGGCCGAGGCGAGCGGCACCGTGCTGTACCCGGCGCAGGAGGAAGCGCTGATCGAGTTGGTCAGCGGCGCGAACGTCGTCCTGGCCACCCCCACGGGGTCGGGCAAGTCGCTGGTCGCGACCGGCGCGCTGTATGCGGCTCTCGCGGCGGGGACGCGCAGCTTCTACACCGCCCCGATCAAGGCGTTGGTCAGCGAGAAGTTCTTCGCGCTGTGCGACGTGTTCGGCGCGGCCAACGTCGGCATGCTCACCGGCGACGCCTCGGTCAACGCCGGAGCGCCGATCATCGCGTGCACCGCCGAGGTGCTGGCCAACACCGCCCTGCGCGAAGGCGCCGACGCCGACATCGGGTTGGTGGTCATGGACGAGTTCCACTTCTACGGCGACCCGGACCGCGGCTGGGCGTGGCAGGTGCCGCTGCTGGAGCTGCCGCGGGCACAGTTCCTGCTGATGTCGGCCACCCTCGGCGACGTCACGTTCCTGCGGGAGGACCTCACCCGTCGGACCGGCCGGACGACGGCGCTGGTCGCCAACGCCGAGCGGCCAGTGCCGCTGCACTACTACTACGCGACCACCCCGATGCACGAGACCATCCAGGACCTGCTCGACACCAAGCAGGCCCCGGTCTACGTCGTGCACTTCACCCAGGCGTCCGCACTGGAGCGGGCGCAGGCCCTGATGAGCGTCAACGTCAGCACCAAGGAGGAGAAGGCGGCCATCGCCGAACTCATTGGCGCGTTTCGCTTTTCGTCGGCCTTCGGCACGACGCTGTCGCGGTTGGTCCGGCACGGCATCGGCGTCCACCACGCCGGCATGCTGCCGAAGTACCGGCGCCTGGTCGAACAGCTGGCGCAAGCCGGGTTGCTCAAGGTCATCTGCGGCACCGACACGCTCGGTGTCGGCATCAACGTGCCGATCCGCACGGTGGTGTTCTCGGCCCTGTCGAAGTACGACGGCACCCGCACCCGGATGCTCAACGCGCGCGAGTTCCACCAGATCGCCGGGCGCGCGGGGCGGGCCGGATACGACACCGCGGGCACCGTCGTCGTCGAGGCGCCCGAGCACGAGGTCGAGAACCTCAAACAGTTCGCCAAGGTCGCCGACGACCCGAAGAAGCGCCGGAAGTTGGTGCGCCGCAAGGTTCCCGAGGGCATGGTGCCGTGGAGCGAGAAGACCATGACTCGCCTGATGGAGGCCACCCCCGAGCCGTTGACGAGCAACATGCGAGTGTCGACGGCGATGATCCTCGACGTCGTCGACCGGCCCGGCGACCCGTTCATCGCGATGCGTCGCCTGCTCACCGAGAACCACGAGCCCCGCAAGCGGCAGCTCAAGCACATCCGGGAGGCGGTCGGCATCGCCCGGTCACTGCTGCAGGCCGGGGTGCTGGAACGGCTTCCCGAACCCGAGCCGGACGGCCGCCGCTACCGGTTGACCGTCGACCTGCCGCCCGACTTCGCCCTCAACCAGCCGCTGTCGACGTTCGCCCTCGCCGCGATCGACGTGCTCGACCCGGCGTCGGAAACCTATGCGTTGGACGTCGTTTCGGTGATCGAGGCGACGCTGGAGGATCCGCGCCAGATTCTGTCCGCCCAGCTGAAGAAGGCCAGGGGTGAAGCCGTCGCCGCGATGAAGGCCGAGGGCATCGAGTACGACGAGCGCATCGCGCTGCTCGACGACATCACCTATCCCAAGCCGCTGGCCGACGTGCTCGGACACGTCTACGACGTGTACTTGCAAAGCAACCCGTGGGCCGCCGACGGTCAGCTGTCACCGAAGTCGATCGTCCGCGAGATGTGGGAGCGGGCCTTCACGTTCCGGGAGTTCGTCAGCATCTACGCGCTGACCCGCTCCGAGGGCGCCGTCCTGCGCTACCTCTCCGACGCGTTCAAGGCGCTGCGCTCGGGCGTGCCCGCCTCGGCCCGCACCGAAGAGGTCACCGACGTCGTCGAGTGGCTGGGTGAGCTCGTCCGCCAAGTGGATTCGAGCCTGCTCGACGAGTGGGAACAACTCACCAGCCCCGATCAACCGCTGGACGCCCCGGTGGCGGTGCCTGCCCGACCACGCCCGCTGACCGGCAACGAGCGGGCCTTCACCGCGATGGTCCGCAACGCGCTGTTCCGCAGGGTCGAGCTCTTCTCGCGCCGCCGCTGGTACGACTTGGGCCAGCTCGACGGGGACGCCGGGTGGACCACCGAACGCTGGGCCGAGGTCGGCGCGGAGTACTTCGCCGAGCACGACTCGGTGGGCACCGGCGCGGATGCCCGCGGTCCCGCGCTGTTGATCGTCGACCGCCAACCCGACCGATGGGACGTCCGGCAGATCCTGGACGACCCTGCCGGCGACCGGGATTGGGGCTTCGACGTCGAGGTGGACCTGGAGGCGTCCGACGAGGAGGGCGCGGCGGTGATCCGGGTGGTCGACGCGGGGCGGATGGGGTAGTTCCGCCGCGCGTCGCCTGTGGATCAATTCACCACTGTGGATGAACCGCCGTCACAACCCCTTTTGGCACACCGGATGTCGGTGCCGCGAGACACGCTCGCGGCAAGAACCGACAGAAGGGCAGACACGCCATGTGCTGGCAATGCGACCACCCCGACAAGACATTCGACGACTACCTCGCGCTGCTTCGGCAGACGATCGTGGCGCACGGCTGGGCCGTGCAGCACGTCGAAAGCGACCGCAGGCCCTTCTCCTACACGGTCGGACTGCACGAGCGCGGCCTGCCGGAGCTGCTGGTCACCGGCTTGCCCACCAAACAGGCCGGCTGGCTGCTGAACACGTTCGCCAAGCGGATGACCGCCGGCCTCCGACCGGCGCCGGGCGATCAGCTGGTGCTCCCGGCGAACACCCGCCTCGAAGTGGTCGACGTCGAGCATCCCGACGCCCACATGGGGCTGGCCATCGCGCTCGAGGGCTACGACGTGCGCGCCATCCAGCTGGTGTGGGCCGACGGCCGGGGCCGGTGGCCATGGGCGCCCGGCTTCGACGGCGGTCACCGCCGTCAACCGGTGCTCGGTGCGCGGACCACCAACGCGTGACTAGCCCCAGGAGGTCTCGCCGTGGCGGTCGACGAACCGCCCCGAGCCGTGGCCGGGCCCCTCCGTGGCGAGCATGACGACGGCGTCGGTGCCCTCGGTGACGGTCTGCGGTCCGGAGTTCGCGTTGAGGTCGGTCGCGGTGTAACCGGGATCGGCGACGTTGATCCGAATGTCGTTGAACGCCTTGGCATACTGCGTCGTCAACATGGTGAGCGCGGCCTTGGAGGACGTGTACGCGGGCGCCACCATCGACGACTCGGGACGCGACGGGTCATGGGTGAGCTCGAGTGATCCCATTCCGCTGCCGACGTTGACGATCACCGGGTCCGACGAGCGTCGCAGCAACGGGAGGAACGCGGTCGTCGTCCGGACCACCCCGAGCACGTTGACGTCGAACACGGCGTGAAAGTCCTCGGCCGTCAGATCGGCGGCGTCGGCGTACGGACCGGCGACGCCCGCGTTGTTGATCAGCACGTCGACCGATCCCTCGTGCTCCTCGACGTCCTTGACCGCGGCGGCCACCGACGCGTCGTCGGTGACGTCGACCTGGACGAACCGCGCCCCGAGGGCGTCGGCTGCGGCGCGACCGAGTTCGGGATCTCGCGCGCCAAGCAGCACGATGTGGCCCTGCTCGACGAGTCGACGGGCGGTCTCGTAGCCAAGACCCTTGTTCGCTCCGGTGATGAAGGTGATCGTCATTGCTCCATGCTGCCTCGTGCCGGTGCGGCCCGACCGGCACCGCAAAGTCCGCGACTTTGCCAAATGCCTTGAGCGTCGACCGGCCAGCGCCGACGATGGGGGGATGAGCCCGACCGACACCCGCACCCTTGGCGCGCCCGAGGCCGCCGGCGCGGTTGCGGAGCCACCTCCGCGGTGGAGCGTCGCGACGCTGATCGGCTTCCGGCTCGGCACCTGCTACTTCGGGACGTTCGGGCTCGTCATCGCGGTCGGGCTCATCCCCGTTCTCCTCGCCGGTGCGGGAGTGGATGGACCGTGGTCGACGCTGCGGGGGCTCATCCACCTCGTTCGTCCACCGATCGAGTGGGTCGGACGAAACTTGCTGGGACTGCGAGTGGAGAGCGCCCAGGTCGGCAGCGACAGTGCGTTCCAGTGGTCGGCGCTCTACTGCATCGCGCTGCTGTCGTTGGTGATGACGGCGGTGTGGTCGGCGTTCGACAAGCGGCAACGCCACGACCGGTTGCAGCCGTGGGTGTGGACGGTCCTGCGACTGGTGCTCGCGGCGGCGATGTTCTATTTCGGGATGGCAAAGCTGATTCCGACGCAGATGCCGTTCGTGCTGAATCGTCTGGTCGAACCGTTCGGAAACTTCAGCCCCACCGGTGTGCTGTGGGCGCAGGTCGGCATCTCGCAGCCGTATCAGATCATGCTCGGTGCGGCGGAAGTGCTCGGCGGGCTGCTTCTGCTGGTGCCGCGGACCGCTGCGGCCGGGGCGCTGGTGTGCGCGTTCGACCTCACGCAGGTGTTCATCTTGAACATGACCTACGACATTCGGCTCAAGTCGGTGTCGTCGCAGCTGCTGCTGTTGAGCCTGTTCCTGTTGGCGCCGTACGCCCGACGGCTCTTGGTGGCGGTGTTCACCGACCGCGTCGTACCGGCGACCGCGTCCGCGCCGCTGTTCGACAATCCCCGTGCCACCCGCGCGGCGGTGGCCGTCCAGGTGGTCGTCGGCCTGGGGCTGCTGGCGGCCTTCGGCGGGCAGGGCTGGCAGCAGTTCACCAGGCCCACCCCCAACCTGTACGGCATCTGGCAGGTGGACGGCTTCTCGGCAGAGGGCTACCGCCGCGACCCGCTTCTGACCGACGAACTCCGTTGGCGCCGAGTGGTATTCGACCGACCCTTCCTGATGTCTGATCCGGTGATGGTGACCGTTCAGCACATGGACGACTCGTTCGAGGTGTTCGGCGGCACCATCGACCCGGCCAGGCACTTCGTCGACCTGACCAACCGCGTCGAGCTGGGCTCGTACGAGGAGACCCCGACGACGATCCGACTCACCTACTGGTGGCCCGACGAGGGCAGCACCGAGCGGATCGTGATCGACGGCGCGGACTTCTCCGGACACGAGATCCACGCCTGGTTCACCCGCCTGGATCCCGCGTCATTCCCGCTCGTCGAACGCGGCTTCAACTGGGTGCAGGAGCGGCCCAACAACCGGTAGGCAACGCCATGACCGATGCCGCCAAAATGGCCGATCAGCAAACGGGCCGGTGCTAGCCTCCGATCAGTGGGGAGCTGGTGGCAACGGCACCGGCACGTCGAACGGCGGAGGACGGCCATGAGCACTGCGGCTGAGCGGGCCACCCAACTCGACCTCGTCGCACGGCTCAAGTCGTCCTATCCCGAACTGCCCGACGCACCCACCCCCGATCTGCTGGACCACGGCCGGTTCGTCGCCTACATGAAGCCCGTGCACGACGTCGGCGGCGAGCCCGACGCCCCGATGAAGTACGAGAACAAGGACTACGAATATTGGGAGCACATGACCTACGTCATGTGCGAAGTGCTTGCCTGGCGCGGTATTTGGCTGTCCGAGGAACGCCGTCGCATCGGCAACGTCGACGTGCAACGCGCGGTGTATCTGGGCTTCCCCTACTACGGCCGGTGGCTGCTGTCGGTCGCGCGAGTACTCGTCGAGAAGCACCACATCGGCCTCACCGAGCTCAGCGAACGGATGGCCGAGGTCCAGCAGCGATACGCGGGCGGGCTGGCCGGCAAGGCCCTGCAGGCGCAGCCGAAGTTCGAGGGCGACGGAGCCGGGGTCAAGCGCAACAGCCACATCGTGCACGCGCAGGGCAAGGGCGACCCGCAGGTGTACGCCGGCAAGGCGGGCACCCCCAAGTTCGCGGTGGGCGACCGGGTTCTGGTGCGGGAGCTACCCGTGCTCTTCTACACGCGCACACCGGAATACGTCCGCGGCGCGACCGGCGAAATCGCCGCCGTCGCCTACGAGAGCCCCGCTGCCGAAGACGAAACGTGGGACATCCCCGACGCCAAGCCGGAGTGGTTCTACGTCGTCCAGTTCACGATGGCCGAGCTCTGGGACGACTTCAACGGGCCGCCCACCGACACGCTGCGCACCGAAATCCCCGAACGCTGGCTGCACGCCGCCAACTGAACGGACCGACATGACCCACGACCACGACCACGACCACGACCACGACCACGACCGCACGGTGAAGCCGATGGTCGAGGAGATCACCGACTTCGAGGTGCTCGAGATCGCACTGCGCGAGCTCTGCATCGAGAAGGGCATCTTCACCGCCGCCGAACACCGTCTCTTCACCGAGTTCGCCGAGCAGATCGGGCCGACGCCGGCGGCGCGGTTGGTCGCCCGCGCCTGGCTCGACCCAGACTTCGAACGACTCGCCATGACCGAGCCGATGACGGCGAGCAAGGAGGTCGGCGTCGACTGGCTCGAGCCGACGGGCTTCGGCACGCCAAGCGACTTCACCGCCTTTCAGATCCTGGCCGACACCCCGACGCTGCACCACGTGATCGTGTGCGCCCTGTGTTCGTGCTACCCGCGACCGATCCTCGGCAACTCACCGGAGTGGTATCGCACGCCCAATTACCGTCGGCGACTGGTGCGTTGGCCGCGGCAGGTGCTTTCCGAGTTCGGGCTCTACCTCGGCGACGACGTCGAGGTGCGGGTGCAGGACTCCAACCAGAAGCACCGCTTCATGGTGATGCCCGTGCGCCCGGCGGGCACCGACGGCTGGACCGAGGATCAGCTGGTCGAGATCATCACCCGCGACTGCCTGATCGGCGTCGCCCTGCCCAAGCCCGGGGTGACCACCAACGTCGTCACCGCCACCCGCGCCGCGATGCACCCGGTCGGGGAGTGACGATGACCGACGTCGACGGCGAGGCGCTGAGAAGCATGGTCGACCCCGATCAGGTGTGGCCGAGGATGGCGGCCAAGTACGACGTCGAGAATCCCGTGCCACCGTGGAAGACCAGCCTCGACGGACTGTGCGACGCGCTTGACCACGCGGCCTGTGACGCGCCGGTGCCGAGTTTCAAGGAGCGCCGCGACGAGGAGGACGCGCTGTCGGCGACGGTGTACGCCGACCTGCCGTATCCGGAGAACCAGCTGGTGGCCCTCGCCCATTCGCTGCTGGCCCGCGGCGTCATCGCCGAAGACGAACTGCGACAGAGACTCTCGGACGTGCGCCGACGCCTGGAGGCGTGATCGGGCGGGGTCAGCCCGCTTGCTTGCTCCGCCGCTTGGCCTCCCGCAGACCGACCCAGAACTTGGCGGCCTCTCGGATCGACTCCTCGACCGGCCGCGGGTGCCAACCGAGTTCACGTCTGGCCTTGGTGCAATCCACGGGCGCCTCGGCCCGCATCAGCCGCAGCGAGTCGATCGACAGTTTCTCGTCGGTGCCCGTGAGACGCGCCTTCGCACTGCCCAGCACGGCCATCACCCAGGCCAGCGCCAGCGGAATCGACCGGGTGGGCGCCGGCACGCCAGCGGCCTCGGCGGCGATGCGCGCCACCTCGGCGTTGCTGATCATCTTCTCCGAGATCAAGTAGCGCTGCCCGACGCGACCCTTCTCCGCGGCCAGGACCAAAGCCTTTGCGGCATCGTCGACTCCGACGGCCTCCAGCTCGACGCCGCCCATCACGAAGGGCAGCTTGCCGAACGCCGCACCCGCGATGATCGCGCCATGTGGAGTGCGCCCCCAGTCGCCGGCACCGTAGGTGGTCGACACGCACATGGCGATCGCCGGCAGTCCGCGATCGCGGACGTACTCCATGACGAGGTTCTCGGCCTGAACCCGTGACCGCACGTACGACGTCAACCCGCGGTCGACGATCACGTCGTCCTCGGTGGCGACCCGGCCGCGCTTACGGCCCACCGTCGCGTAGCTGCTGGTGAAGACGAAGCGCTCGAGGCTCGCGGCGACGTCGGGTCGACAGGCCACCTCGAGCACGTTCCTGGTGCCCTCGACGTTGGTGCGGAACAGCGGGGCGGGGTCCTTCAGCCAGCCGCGGGTGTCGACGACGCAGTAGTACACGACGTCACAGCCCACCATGGCCTCGTGCAGGACCTCGTCGTCCCAGATGTCGCCGACGAAGCGCGTCACCTCGAGGTCGTCGATGCCGATCGTGTTGGCCCCGGCCCGCACCATGACGCGGACCTCCTGCCCGTCCTCGACCAACCGGCGGACGACATGGGACCCGAGATAGCCGTTGCCCCCGATGACGAGCGCGGTCACGAGCGCCTCCCGTACGTCGTCATCCACGCCGCCGCCTCGTCGGGCAGCGTGCCCAGCTCCTCGGCCTTGCGGCACCACTTCACGGTGGCGGCCACGAAGCGCAGCGGGTTGTAGACGTCTTCCTGCCGACACCACTTCCCGTCACCGGCGTAGGTGACGATCGAGATGTTGGTCGCGCTGATGATCGTGCCGTCGCCGGGATCGCGCATCGGGTTGTCGAGCTCGCACAGCACCCGGCTCGTCGATTCGTCGACCACCGTCCACAACGACGGAAACGACGTCATGTAGCTGCCCGGGAAGTTCTCCATGGTGTTCCAGATCCACGGCCGCACCTGCTCACGGCCGTGCATGGTGCCCGCGGCGTGCTCGACGTAGGTGACGTCGTCGGTGTACTGGTCAACCCATGGATCCCAGTTCCTGGTCTCGGCGGCCGCGGCGACCGTTGCCTCGAATCCGGCGAACGCCTCGACGAGCTCGGCGCGGCTGTAAGTGGTACCCGTCACACCCAGAACTAGAACACGTTCTACCTGACTTTGTCGAGCGGCCGTATCGTCCGGATGGTGAAGGTCCTCCGAGCGGTGGCAGCCGGCGCGGCAGCGATGCTGCTGAGCGCGCCCGTCGCATCCGCCGATGACCACGCGGGCCTCGTCGACGTCGGTGGCGGCCGCAGCCTCTTCATGAACTGTCAGGGGGAGGGTTCGCCGACGGTGTTCGTCGTTCCCGGCAAGGGCAGCTACGCCGAGGCGTGGAATGCCGCCGTGCCCGACGACGACCCGATTCGCTCGTCGCCGTACGACCTCATCGAAGAGGCCCGCATCGACCTGACCCCGCAGTCGACCCAACCCCTGGTGGCACGGACGACGCGGATCTGCGTCTACGACCGCCCCGACACCCGGCCCGACGGTGACGAGAAGTCGACCCCGGTATCGCAGCCGCACACCGTGCAATCCGACGTCGACGACGTGGTGAGCCTGATCGGCGCGGCCGGGCTGCCGACACCGATGGTCTTCGTCGCCCATTCCTACGGCGCGCTGATCCTCGACCTTCTCGCCAGAGAGCATCCGGAACTGGTCGGCGGACTGGTGTTCTCCGAACCGACGTCCGAATTCCTGCCAATCGTCGGAAGGCCCGATCAGAACGCCGCGTTCAACAGCGACGCGCAGATCGGCGCCCCCGGCGAGGAGACCGTGCTGCCCGACGACGCCTTCGCGAGCATCGCCGCCGCGCCGCCGCTGCCGCAGGTGCCCGCGATCGTATTGAGCGCGGACAGGTTCGCGGCCCCGTCCGCACTCAAACCGGACAACTACACGCAGGCCCAGATTCACCAGGCAAACGACATGCTGGCGTCCGCCCTCGGCACCACCAACGTCATCGTCGCTGGCACGGGGCACAACCAGATGTTGTACCAACCGCAAGCCATTGCTGACGAGATCGTGACGATCGTCGACGAGGTCCGCGCCGGGAACTAACCGCACGTCGCGGGAGGTTGTATCAGTGCCGACCCAAGGAGGATCAGTGGCAGCGACGAACCCCATGAACCCCAAGACCTACGACAAGAACCCCGCGGCGGTGAACGCCCTGTCGCCGGAGCAGTACCAGGTGACCCAGAAGAACGGCACCGAGCGCCCCTTCACCGGCGAGTACTGGGACAACCACGAACCCGGGATCTACGTAGACGTGGTGTCGGGCGAGCCGCTGTTCGCCTCGACCGACAAGTTCGAGAGCGGATCGGGCTGGCCGAGCTTCACCAAACCGATCGACGCTGCCAACGTGCTCGAGAAGCGCGATCTCAGTCATCTGATGCTGCGCACCGAGGTTCGGTCCGCCCACGGCGACAGCCACCTCGGGCACGTCTTCAAGGACGGCCCGCGCGAGGCCGGAGGGTTGCGCTACTGCATCAACTCGGCTTCGCTGAAGTTCATCCATCTCGACGACCTCGATGCCGAGGGCTACGGAGACTACAAGTCACTCTTCACCAAGGAGGCACAGGCATGACGACCAAGAAGGCAATCCTCGCGGGCGGCTGCTTCTGGGGCATGCAGGATCTGATCCGCAAGCAGCCCGGCGTCGTGGCGACGCGCGTCGGCTACACCGGCGGGCAGAACGACCACCCCACCTACCGCAAGCATCCCGGGCACGCCGAGGCCATCGAGATCGAATACGACCCGAGCCAGACGGACTACCGCGCACTGCTGGAGTTCTTCTTCCAGATTCACGATCCGACGACGAAGGACCGCCAGGGCAACGACGTCGGCAGCAGCTACCGGTCGGCGATCTTCTTCGCCGACGACGAGCAGAAGGCCGTGGCGCTGGACACCATCGCCGACGTGGAGGCCTCCGGCCTGTGGCCGGGCAAGGTCGTCACCGAGGTCACCCCCGCGGTCGATTTCTGGCAGGCCGAGCCGGAGCACCAGGACTACCTGGAGAAGTTCCCCAACGGGTACACGTGCCACTTCCCGCGGGCCGGCTGGAAGCTGCCGAAGCGCGAAACCGCCTCGCAGTAGCGCATTTCCACCCGCGACAAGACACAAAGGGCCCTGAATCCTCGCGATTCAGGGCCTTTTGCTGGAGCCGCTTGCGGACTGCTCGCGCAAGTTACGCCAGGGGGGTGGTCCGTCGTCGCATGACGACGCGGCCACCCGCCTTGGGCGTGTAGGCGACGCCGCGCGAGTGGGTCTTCTCGTCGGGCGCGGTCGTCGTCTCGATCTCGAAGTGGCGCAACACCGTTCGTAGGACGACGTCCATCTCGACGTTGGCGAACGCCGCCCCAACGCACCGGCGGGTGCCGCCGCCGTAGGGCAGGAACGCGAACGTCGACGGTCGCTTGCCCATGAACCGC
The DNA here is from genome assembly GCA_006864685.1 of Mycolicibacterium hodleri. Classification (GTDB taxonomy): domain Bacteria; phylum Actinomycetota; class Actinomycetes; order Mycobacteriales; family Mycobacteriaceae; genus Mycobacterium; species Mycobacterium hodleri_B. The sequence continues at coordinate 60,274 of VIFX01000030.1, forward strand.
TGCGGATCGAACCGCTCGGGGGACGCGAAATCCTCCGAGCGGTCATGGATGTGCTGGATCGCGACGAAGATCGAGTATCCCCGCGGAATCACCCACTCGCCGAGCTGGAACGTCGGGGCGTACACGTGGCGCCCGGCGAAGTCGATGATGGTGCGCGCCCGCTGCGTCTCGAGGATCGTCGCCTGGCGGTACTCGTTGCCGTCGGTGCGGGCCTCGGCGACCAGCCCGTCGAGCACCTGCGGGTGCCTGCTCACCCGCTCCAGCACCCACGCCAGGGTCGACGCGGTGGTCTCGTGGCCGGCGGCCAACAACGTCAGCAACTCGTCGCCGATGTCTCGCCTCGACATCGCCGAGCCGTCTTCGTAGGTGCTGCGCAAGAGCAGGGTCAGGACGTCGTCGCGGTCGTCGAAGTTGGGGTCGGCCTTGACGGTGTCGATCAGTCGCTCGACGACGGCGTCGTACTGACGGCGATAGGCGGCGAGCTTGCCCCACGGGGTGAGGCGCCCGTAGGTGCGCGACGGGGCGGGGAGCACGGCGAGGCGGGACCCCAGCGTCACCCATGGCGGGATGATGCGCCGCAGCTCGTCGAGTTGCTCGCCGTCGGCGCCGAAGACGGCGCGCAGGATGGCGTTCAGCGTGATTCGCATCATCGGTTCGAGGGATTCGAATTGCCGGCCGTCGGGCCAGGACGCCGCCTCACGCAACGTTTCCTCTTCGAAGATGACCTCGTAGTTCTTGATGCTCTTGCCGTGAAACGGCGGGGTCAGCAGCTTGCGGCGGCGCTTGTGCTCGGTGCCGTCGAGGGCGAACACCGAACCCGAACCGAGGATGCGGCTGAGGTTGGGCTGGATGTTGCCGACGTCGTCGGTGTTGGCCGCGAACAGTTGCTTGGCGATCTGCGGATCGGCGACGGTCACCATGTTCCCGAACACCGGGACCCGCAGGGTGAACACGTCACCGTGACGGCGCGTCATGGCGTCGACCATCCGGCGCCGCGACGCGATGAACCCGAGCGCCTGGAGGAACTTCGGCAGCCGCGGGCTGGGCGGCAGGTTGATTTCCGGCGCTACCTCGACGGCTGGCGTCGCCTCGATGGTCGCTTCACTCACGGAAGGCTCCAAACTCGTTGTGGTACCGCATCGTACCGGTCTTGGTGTAGTACGGTACCGCCTAGTACCGAACATGCGCAAGGGTCGGAGACGAGGTCGAGGTGAACTCAGCGGTGGTTGACGTGTCGTCGCCTGGTACGACCGCGTTTCGTCGACGACTTCTCGACGGCCTCGCCGAGTCGATCGCCGAACGCGGCTACCGCGCGACGACCGTGGCCGACGTCGTCCGAGGCGCCAAGACCTCCAAGCGGACCTTCTACGACGAGTTCGCCAGCAAGGAAGAGTGCTTCGTCGAACTGTTGGCCGCCAACAACGACGACCTGATCGCCCGCATCACCGCGGCGGTCGACGGCGAGGCAACTCCCGATGAGCAGGTCTCCGCCGCAGTCGGCGCCTACGTCGCGCACATCGAATCGCGCCCCGCCATCACCCTGAGCTGGATCCGAGAGGCACCCGCGCTCGGCGACCTCGCCCGACCGCTGAATCGCCTTGCGATGCAACACCTCACGGACATGTTGGTCGCCATCAGCGGCAGCCCCGGGTTCGTCCGCGCCGGTTTGGCGCCCATCTCCCGATCGCTCGCGTTGATCCTGCTCGGCGGACTCAGGGAGCTGACGGCGCTCCTCGTCGAAGACGGCCGGGACGTCCAGGACATCGTCGAGCCCGCGGCCACCGCGGCGCGGGCCATCCTCGGACTGTCCGTCACCCCAGGATGAGGCGCGCCGACCTCTCCAAGCGCTGCGCGATCCCGTCGTAGGACGCGTAACCCATCCCGACGCGCACCAGCGCGCCCGAATACAGCATCTCCAACGAGTCGATCACGTCGTCGTCGACCTGCGGTCCCAGCGCCGCCGTCAGCCGCTCCCTGATGTCGCGCCCGATCCGCTGACGGAGCACCTCGACGTCCGGATCCTTGCCGAGCAGCGCGCTCGTCACCGCCCCCGCGAACTCCGGCTCGTCGGCGACCAGCAGCGCGATGTGCTGCAGCACGTCGATGACACGGGTGGCGCTGTCCTCGGACTCATGCGGCGCCGGTGGTGCGCCCGCAAGCCTGCGCCAGAACACCTCGGCGACCAGGTGCTCCTTGGAGGAGAAGTAGGTGTACGCCGTCGCCGCGCCGACACCGGCCTCGGCGGCTACGCGCCGTACGGTGAGTCCGCTGAATCCGTCGCGGTTGAGGAGGTCGACAGCGGCGCGCTCGAGACGGTCAACCGTGTCGGCCTGCTTGGCGGTCAGACGGCGCCGAGTCGACTCCAAGGCCGCATCGGACACGTGTCTGGACGCTACTACAACTCGTTGCGACCAGCAACGGTAAGTTGGCCGTCATGAGCACCACCGAGACTGCCCTACCGGCTGACGCCGCGCGCCTCTTCGAACTCGCCGCGCAGGTCACCGGCTTCATGCCCGCCGACGAAGGCCGTGCGCTCTACGACGCGGCGGTCACCTACCTCGGCGACGGGGTAGGCGTCGAGATCGGCACCTACTGCGGCAAGTCGACCGTCATGCTCGGCGCCGCGGCCCAGCAGACCGGCGGCGTGCTCTACACGATCGACCATCACCACGGCTCCGAGGAACACCAGCCGGGCTGGGAGTACCACGACACCACCATGGTCGACGAGGTGACGGGCCTCTTCGACACCCTTCCGACGCTGCGCCACACGCTCGACGCCGCCGGGTTGGACGACCACGTCGTCGCCGTCGTCGGCAAGTCCTCGCTCGTCGCACGGTCGTGGCGAACCCCGTTGCAACTCTTGTTCATCGACGGCGGACACACCGACGCCGCGGCCCAGCAGGACTTCGACGGTTGGGCGCGATGGGTCGCCGTCGGCGGCACGCTGGTGATCCACGACGTGTTCCCCGACCCCAACGCCGGCGGTCAGGCCCCATACCGGGTGTACCGCAGGGCACTGGACACCGGCGCGTTCCGCGAGGTGTCCGCGATCGGTTCGATGCGAGTGCTGGAGCGCATCACCGGCACGCCGGGCGAGGCGCTCGACTAAGCCGACCCCGCGGCAGCCCGCTCGAACAGTCCTATGCGCGAGCGGCGGCCCGCTCGACGTCGAGGAGCTGCTCACCCCGCCGTTCCTCGTCGTAGGCCTTGCGTCCACCACGAAGGCCGAACAGCCGCTTGGACATCAGCAGGTAGACCACCGCAGCCACGTTGATCGTGAACGCGGCCACCCGCGTCGTCGTGATGCCCTTCGACACCAGGTCGTAGATTTCCAACGGCAGGAAGACCGACGTCGCGATGACGGCGAAGTACTCGCCCCACCTGGTCAGCAGCCACAGCCCGATGCCCTCGGCGAGTTCCAGGATCGCGTAGGCGACCAACGCCAGGCTCAGCAGCACCAGGGTGGACGGTCGGGCCGCCAACGCCCGCTCCAACTCGTGGATCGCCGTCATCTGGTCGACCCTGATCCCGGAGGCCCGCAGCAGCGGTAGATCCCGGTCGAGTGCCGCCTGGATGGATCCCCTGGCGCCGTGGAACGTCCACACCGCCCACGCTGCGAACCCGATGAGCACCGCGCGGATCCAGCGCTCCACCGCGAGCGCGCGCAGGATGAGCGCCTGCCGCAGCGCCTTGCCCCGGATGACGAGCGGCGCATCCTCCGTCGGCCCGCGCCCGTGGGGCGGCCCCGATACGAAGTCCCCGCACCGCAGGCAACGCCACACCTCGCCGAGACCCGTGGTGCCGCTGAGCCTCCCGGCGAGCGCGACGTCGTCGGGTGCATAGGTGACGTGGCCGCGCCGCGCGCACGTGAACAACGCCCAGCGGTCGTGGTCACGAGCTACGTCCATGGGGGCTCCTTGCCGAAGGTGAGGGCGAAGACGGAGGTTGCCCCGGCGACGACCCTACCCACGGCGCCTGGCAAACGCAGCGGCGGAACCCCAGCCCGCGGTTGTACGTTGGGCATCTGAGCCATACCGCACCCGCCAATCTGACGGTCCTGCATAATTTGCTCACCGGGCGGGAGGTTGGACGTGGCGGCATTCGCGCGCTGGTGGCGGCAACCCAGCCACTACGACTGGCTGAGCGGTTACATCCACGCCCGCGGCATCAGCCGGGCCACCCGCCTCATGATGGCCGTGATCTCGGCGTCGCTCTCGTTGTGCCTGGTGGCCCTCGTGGTGGGGGCGGGCGGTCCGCGGGACCCCCTCCCGGTGGCGATGACGTGGATGGCCTTCGCCGGCGGTGTGGCCGGGATGATCCTGTGGTCGGTGCGGTGGCCGAGCCCCGCGCAATCGGTCGCGTTCGCGTTGGTGACCAACACCTCGATCGCCCTCGCGTGCCTGGCCTACCCCGAACCGGTGTCCACGCTCGTCGGCTGCATCGCCTTCGCGACCAGCGGCGCCTACATCGCGTTCTTCCTCACCTCGAAGTACGTCGTCTACAACTTCGTCGTCGCCGCGGCCGTCGCCAGCACCGCGGCGGTCCAGATGGCCTCGGACGGACACGTCGCACTCGCGGCGGTGGACCTCTTCCTCGTGCTGCAGGTGAACATCGCACTGCCGCTTGCCATTCAGGTCCTCATCCGAGCGCTGGCCAACGACCTGGTGCGGGCCGACCTCGATCCGTTGACCAACCTGTGCAACCGGCGGTCGTTCCACCTCGAGACCATGAGCCTGCTGCTGGCCACCCCCGCGACGGACATGTTCCTCCTCGTCGCGGTGGTCGACCTCGACGACTTCAAGTCGATCAACGACCGTCACGGCCATCTGGCGGGCGACCGGGTTCTGGTCGACGTGGCCAACGCCCTGCGGGCGAGCACCTGCGAGACGGCGGTCATCGCGCGCAGCGGCGGAGAGGAGTTCGTCGTCGCCGACACGTCCCCCACCGGCGACGCGACGCCGCTGGCTCGACGGATCTGCGACGCCATCGCCGGCCTACCCGTGCCCGTCACCGCCAGCGTCGGCACCGCGTCCGCACGGCTCGACGGGGTGCCCGCCCGTCAGAACGAGTCGATGGTGCACTATCTCGTCGGGGTCGCCGACAAGGCGATGTACCGCGCCAAGCGCAGCGGCGGGAACAGGTTCCACCACCACGGCTACATCCGCTGAGCGGTGCCGGGCAGGATCGTCAGCGGCCGGATGTCGCGCAGGCGCAGTCGAACTCGCCCTCGAGACCGCGCGGAAGATCGACGCCGCGGAAGATGCCGCCACCCGCCGTCGTCGACGACAGCGCGTCGGCCGCGAGGATCACGGCGGCACCCGTCCACGTGGTGCGCTCGACCGGCCAGCGCTTCCCGTCGGAGAACACCAGACCGGTCCAATACGAGCCGTCCTCCTCGCGGAGGTGGTGCATGGCGGCGAACTGCTCGTGCGCCCGTGCCGAATCGCCGATGGCGTCCAGCGCCATCACCAGTTCACAGGTCTCCGCGCCCGTCACCCACGGCCGGTGGTCGACGCAGCGAATGCCGAGGCTCGGCACGACGAACCGGTCCCACCGCTCGTCGATGCGCGCCCGTGCGGCGTCGCCACGCAAGGCCCCGCCCAGCACCGGGTAGTACCACTCCATCGCGTGGTCGTCCTTGAGGTTGAACGACTCGGGATGCTCGACGATCGCGTGGCCGAGGGCGCCGACGGCCACCTCCCACTCCGGCTGCGATTCGCCGACGTAGTTGGCCAGCGCCAGCGCGCACCGGATGCTGTGGTGAATGCTCGCACACCCGGTGAGCAACGCCTCCGGCAAAATCCCTGATTGGCTTCTGGCCCAAGCGATTTCGCCGCCGTCGAGCTGCATCGTCAACACGAAGTCGACGGCTCGCCTGACGACCGGCCACATGTCGTGAGCGAAGCTGCGGTCACCGGTGACCAGCACGTGGTGCCACACGCCGGTCGCGACGTAGGCGCAGAAGTTGCTGTCGCTGTTGCCGTCTTCGAGAACGCCGTTGCGCATCTGGATCGGCATCGAACCGTCGGCGCGTTGCACGTCGCGGCACCAGTCGAAGGCGGCCCGCGCCTGGTCCCACAGTCCGGCGACCGTCAACGCCATCGCGTTCTCGACGTGATCCCACGGGTCGGTGTGCCCACCGGTGAACCACGGCAGCGCCCCGGAGGACTCCTGCGTCGCGGCGATCGACTCTCCCGTTTGACGGCACTGTTCCGGCGTCAGAACGCCTGGGACCCCAGGAATCTCGTGACGCCGCACGGATCAGGCCGCCGAGCTTGGGGAATTGGCCGGCTTTTCGAAGTACAAGGCGACGCTCTTGCCGATCAGCGGGTTGAGCAGTGACTCGGCGTTGCGGGTCACCCACGGTCGGGACATCATGTCCCACACCAGCATCTTGTGATAGGTCGTGACGAGCGGATTGTCCGGCTTGTCGACGCCGACGGCGCACTTCAACCACCAGAACGGCGAATGCAGCGCGTGCGCGTGATGCCGGTGGTCGAATCGCATGCCCCGTGCGGTGACCTTGCCCTCGAGTTCGTCGGCCCGGTAGATGCGGATGTGTCCGCCCTCGTTGGCGTGGTACTCGTCCGACAGCGCCCAGCACACCTTCTCGGGCAGCCAGCGCGGCACCGTAACGGCAAGTCGCCCACCGGGTTTGAGAACGCGGACCAGCTCGTCGATCGCGGCTTCGTCCTGCGGGACGTGCTCGAGGATCTCCGAGGCGATCACGAAGTCGAATGTGCCGTCGTCGTACGGCAGGTCGAGCGCGTCACCCTTGACGGCCTCGGCCTTCGCCGACGCGGGCGCCTCGCCCTGTTCCTGCATCGCCTGCAGGATCGCGTCCACGTTGTTCAGTTCAGCGACGTCCTGGTCGAAGGCGACGACGTCGGCCCCCCTGCGGAACGCCTCGAACGAGTGCCGACCCGCTCCGCATCCCACGTCGATGAGGCTGCTGCCCGCACCAACACCCAACCTGTCGAAGTCGACGGTCAACATGTCTTCACTCGTTTCATTGCGCGTTCGTAGACGGCGACCGTCTGTGCGGCCACCGATTCCCAACTGAAGACGTCGACGGCGCGCTTGCGGCCGTTGGCGCCGAGTCTGCGCAACTCCAATGGGGAGTCGAGCAATTCGCCGAGCACTCTGGTCAGGTCGTCGACGTCGCCGGGGCGGACGAGGCGTGCGCACACGTTGTCCTCGCCGACGACCTCCGGAAGGGCGCCCGCGCGGCTGGCGACGATCGGCGTGCCGCTGGCCATCGCCTCGACGGCGGGCAGCGAAAAGCCTTCGTAGAGAGAAGGAATGCAGGCCACCTCGGCCGAAGCAAGCAGGTCCGCCAGTTCGTTGTCAGTCAAGCCGCTCGAGCTGTGCACGATGTCGGAGATGCCGAGTTCGGCGATCAGCTTCTCGGTGGGCCCGTTGGGTTCGAGCTTCGACACCAGCTGTACGTCGAGGTCGCGCTCGACCCGCAGCCGGGCGACGGCGTGCAGCAGATGGCTGACGCCCTTGAGCGGGACGTCGGCACTGGCGATCGCGATGATGCGGTTGCGCACCCGGTTCTCGCTGGGCCGGAACAGCTCGGTGTTCACGCCGAGGGGCACCACGTGCAGCTGGTCGGGGTCGACGTCGAAGTCGTCTGCGATGTCGACGGCCGAGGACGTCGACACGGTCAGCAGCTCGGGAATCTTGCGCGCGACCTGCTTCTGCATCTCGGCGAAGGCGTACCACCGCTTGACCAACGGCTTGCGCCACCACTTCGCGGCGGCGACGTCGACGACGCGGTCCCTGGTGATCGGGTGGTGCACCGTGGCCACCAACGGCAGGCCGAACCCTTCGACCTTGAGGAGGGCGTCGCCAAGGCTCTGGTTGTCGTGGACGACGTCGAACTCGTCGCGCCGTTCGCGGAGGATCCGCGCGACGCGCATGCAGAACGTCTTGGGCTCGGGGAAGCCGGCCGTCCACGTCGTGAGGAGCTCGAGCACGTCGATGCGGTCGTGGAGCTCTCTGACGTGCGGGACGCGGAACGGATCTGGTTCCCGGTAGAGGTCCAGGCTCGGCACCTTGGTCAGACGCACCCGCGGGTCGAGACCCTCGGGATAGGGCTGCCCCGAGAACACCTCGACGTCGTGGCCAAGTTCTACGAGACCGCGACTCAAATGACGGACGTAGACGCCCTGTCCACCACAGTGCGTCTTGCTTCGATACGACAGAAGGGCAATCCGCATGGCTAGTTCACCGCGGCCAGAGTCGGAATCTGCGCTCTGGACATGTGTCCAGACTATAGTTTGACTGGCTAGCTGCCGCAACGCGGCCATCTGCGGCGACCGCCGCGGGCAACCTCACGGCGGCGGGAATCCGCCGGTCGCCACCGGTCCCCAACGCACCGGCGTGACCCTGATCAGGCACTTTCCCTGGTCGACCATGGCCTGGCGGTACTCGTCCCAGTTGGAGTGCTCGCCGGCGACCGCCCGGAAGTAGTCGACGAGCGGCTCGACCGCATCAGGCAAATCGATCACTTCTGCATCCCCGTCAACCTGCACGTACGGGCCGTTGAAGTCGTCGGAGAGCACCGTCACGCTGGCCCGTGGATCGCGGCGAACGTTCGTCGACTTGGCCCGCTGTGGATAGCTGGCGACGACGATCCGCCCCGCCTCGTCGACCCCGCCCGTCACCGGCGAACTCTGCAGCGAACCATCCGATCGGAAGGTGGTCAGCACCATCCGATGCCGGGGTCGGACGAAGTCGAGCAGTGCGACGAGGTCCACCCGGTCGGCGGTGGCGTAGTTGCGAGCCATCCCTGCAGCCTACGGACGGTGGTCCGGCTTGCGCTTCAACGTCCAGGACGGAATCCAATGGGTGACGGACTTCCGGTTGGGGCCGTAGGCGATGTCGTAGGTGACCAGTCCCCACCAGAAGCCCTGTTCACAAAGCCCCCAGCAGCTGAGCCGACCCTCGACGACCGCGTGCATCTGCAGGCCGGCCGGGTTGTAGCCGCCGGTTCGGTGCGGTTCGCGGGGGAAGACGGCCGACAGGTCGACCAGGACGGGCGTCGGTGGGTCGACGCGGCGGAACGCCTGCTGCACCGGCTGACCGTGATAGCCAATCGACTGGAGCTCGCCCATCTTTCGATCATATGTTCGAACACGGCAGTACGAACGCGAAAGGCCGCGGGAAGCCGAGCACCTGGAGTTGCACCCCGGGAATCGCCGCCATCGGCACCCGCCGCACCTCGCCCGACGACGGCTCGTAACAGTCGAACGCCGCGCCGTCGCAGCCGACGAGCAGCACCCAGTGCCGCGGGATCGCGTTCCCGATCAGCATCGCGACCGGCCATCGCGCCCGAACGGCACGTTCCACGTCGGCCAGTTCGTCACCGGGTCGCGCCAGCCGCCAGCCGTAGCGGACGCGGTGCGCGGCGGTGTGCAGGCTGACGACCTTCGCCATGCCCCACGGCGTGGTGCCCAGCGCGCGCGGCCAGATCCGATTCGCCGCCGCGTGCACCCGGCCCTGCTCGACGTCCGACCAGCGCGGGTCCGCGAGGTTGGCGCGGTAGCCGGGGTCGAGAAGCGCACCGGCCATCACCGCGACGGTGGGTCCGCAGGTCACCCCGTCGCGCTGGCGAAGGCGTGGGACGACGAGCTTCACCCCTCCGAGGCTAGGCCGACCGACGTGATTCGGCGCCGCGCGAGTGGGTATCAGTGAACACATGTATACCGAAGGGTGGCCCGCATGAGTTTCGACCTCACCCCGACCATCGCGCAGCACGACCTGGCCAGGCGCGCCCACGAGTTCGCCGAGCAGGTGATCCGGCCGGTGGCCGCCGACTACGACGCCCGCCAGGAGTTCCCGTGGCCCGTGCTCGAGGAGGCCGCTCAGCAGGGCTTCTACAGTCCGCTGTTCTATCGCGACCTCATCGGCGACCCCAGCGGCCTGTCACTGCCGATGTTCATGGAGGAGATCTTCTGGGGGTGTGCGGGCATCGGCCTCGCCGTCGTCATGCCCGCGCTCGCCCTCTCGGCGATCGGGCAGGCCGCCTCGCCGGAGCAGATGCTCGAATGGGCGCCGCAGTGCTTCGGCACCCCCGGCGACCTGAAGCTGGCCGCGCTGGCCATCTCCGAACCCGAGGGCGGCAGCGACGTCCGGAATCTCCGCACCACCGCGCGCCGGGATGGTGACGACTGGATCATCGACGGCCACAAGATGTGGATAGGCAACGGCGGCATCGCCGACGTGCACGTCGTCAACGCCAACGTCGACCCCGACCTCGGCCACAAGGGCCAGGCGCTGTTCATCGTTCCCGGCGGCACGCCAGGGCTGGAGATGGTCCGCAAACTCGACAAGCTGGGGTGCCGCGCCTCGCACACCGCGGAGCTGAAATTCTCCGGCGTCCGGGTGCCCGCCGCGAACCTGCTTGGCGGCCACGAGAAGTTGGAACACAAGCTGGCCAAGGCCCGCGAGGCCGTCGAAGGCGGCAAGCACTCCGGGTCTGCAACGCTCGGGGCGCTGGAGCAGACCCGGCCGATGGTCGCCGCACAGGCACTCGGAATCAGCAGGGCAGCACTGGAATACGCGACGAGTTACGCCAACGACCGCGAGGCGTTCGGCGCTCCGATCATCGACAACCAGGGCATCGCCTTCCCGCTGGCCGACCTGGCCACCCAACTCGACGCGGCGCGGTTGCTGACCTGGCGGGCCTCCTGGATGGCAGCGACGAGCGTGCCGTTCGAGCGAGGCGAGGGATCGATGGCCAAACTCGCCGCCACCGAACTGGCGGTGAAGACCACCGAGCGCGCGATCCAGACGATGGGCGGCTACGGCTACATCAAGGACCATCCGGTCGAGAAGTGGTATCGCGACGCCAAGCTCTACACGATCTTCGAGGGCACCAGCGAGATCCAGCGGATGGTCATCTCCAACGCGCTTGGCGCCGCGGACGGCAGGCCCCCGATGCACGTCGACTTGGAGCCGACGGGCGGACCGCTGAACGCCTGGTTCGGCCGCGGCACGCCCGCCAGGACCAGGGTCGCCAACCGGGCCATGGAGGCCCGCGACCGCGTGCCGTCGCCGGTGATGAACCTCGCGATGAAGGCGCTCAAGCCACCGCGCAAGAAGCGATGACCGAAGTTGACGGTACCCCTGGTATCGCATCGCCCGGTCTGGCAACATTACCGGCGGGTAGGGTTCCGTCGCCCGTAGGACTCGACAAGGGGATATGACAGTGCAGTCGTTGCAACCGAACGTGGCGTATCTCGCGCAGGGCACCGAGGGTGGCGGCGCCGCCCTCAACGAGATCATCGGCCTCTCCGTGGGCGGGTTGGTCGTCGGCGTTGCCCTCATTTGGGTCGGCTACCTGCACCGAATGCGGAAGATCACCTGGCTGCACGATCTGGGCGAGTGGGCCGGGCGCAAGTTCAACCGGCCGGCGTGGGTGGCGCTGCCCATCGCGCTGTTCATCACGACCATCATCAGTGCGCTCTTCGGCTTCATCTGGGACGTCAGCCTGCACATCGGAAAGGGCCGCGACCCCGGCCCGCTGGCGAACCCCGCGCACTACTTCATCCTCTTCGGACTGTTCATCCTCTTCGTCGCCGGCTGCCTGGCTTGCGTGCTCCCCTACGACAAGCCAGGACCGTCCGCCGTCCGCATCACCCGGCACTGGTACGCCCCCGTCGGCGGCCTCCTGATGGCCGGCTGCGGCCTCTACGCCCTGATCGGATTCCCGCTCGACGACGTCTGGCACCGCATCTTCGGCCAAGACGTCACGCTGTGGGGCCCCACCCACCTGATGCTCATCGGCGGCGCCGGCTTCTCGACGCTGACCGCGCTGTACCTCGAGCACGAGGGCCGCCGCGCGGTCGGTGAGAACCAGCCCAAGGACGGCCCCGGCATCAAGTTCATCCAGTACCTGGCCTTCGGCGGCATCGTCATCGGCCTGTCGGTCTTCCAGGTGGAGTTCGACTTCGGCGTCATGCAGTTCCGCCAGGTGTTCGAGCCGATGCTCATCGCCGCCGCCGGCGCCTTCGCCCTGGTGGCGGCCCGGATCATGCTGGGCCGCGGCGCCGCCGTCATCGCCGCCCTGCTGGCCATCGCGCTGCGCGGGCTGGTCTCGATCCTCGTCGGGCCCATCCTCGGCGCGCCGATCAACTGGTTCGCCCTCTACCTCGGCGCCGCCGTTGTCGTCGAGTTGATCGCGCTCACCCCCCTGATCAAGAAGCCCCTGCTGTTCGGTCTCGTCGGCGGCATCGGCGTCGCGACCCTCGGCCTCTGGCTGGAGTCGTTCTGGATCGACGCCGTCTACCGGTACTCCTGGCCTACCAGCATCTGGCCCGAGGCGTTGGCCATGGCCGTGCCGGTGGCCGCACTGGTCGGCGTGTGCGGCGCGATGGTCGGCATGGTGCTGACCAACCAGAAGCTGCCCAGCCGCGCGATCGGCATCGGCATCGTCACGCTCGCCGTGATCGCCATCGCAGGCGCCACCGCCAACGGCCTGCGGTACGACGTCCCGCAGAACGCGACCGCCTCGTTCACCATGACCGAGGCGCCCAGCATCGGCGATCAGCGCATGGCCACCGCCGACATCCGGATCAACCCACCCGACCTGATCAGCGAGGACCCCAACTGGGTCTCGGTGCTTGGTTGGCAGGGCGGGCTGGCCAATCAGCGCGGAATCTTCGTCGACCACCTCGAGAAGGTCGGCCCCGGCCACTACCGCTCGACCGAACCGATGCCCGTGTCGGGCCAATGGAAGACGCTGCTGCGCGTCCACGACGGCCGCATGCTGACCGCGGTGCCCATCTACCTGCACGGCGATCCCGGCATTGGAGCGCCAGAGGTGCCCGCCGACGCGCAGATGACCCGGCCGTTCGTCTCCGAGATCACCATCCTGCAGCGCGAGCGCAACCCCGACACGCCGCAGGCACTTTGGCTGATCGGCTGCCTGATCGTCCTCGCCGGCACCCTGCTCATGATCGCCGGACTCGCTTGGGGCGCAGGCAGACTCAACAAGAACGAGCCGACCGAGAGCAAGACCGAGTCCGAGCCAACCGCGCGGGTATGAGCCAGGCACCCGACGTCCAGATCCTCGCCGACCACTCGGCGCTGCTGGCGATCCCGGCGTTCGCACCGGCCATCCTGGTGGTTGCCGTGGTCATCTGGGTGGCGCGGCGAGACCGCAGGCTGGAGGCCGAGGAGGCCGAGGACGCGACACCCAGCGGACCTTCAGCCGCCGCCGACCAAGATGGGACACCGTGACCACGCAGACGACACTTGCCGCCCTGACCGCCGCCACCGCGCTGCTCCTCGCGGGATGCGGTGGATCCACCGATTCCGGTGCGACGTCGAGCAGTTCGGCGGGCGCCGGCGGCTCGGCCAGCTCGACGTCCATCCCGCAGCTGTCCGACCAGCAGGCTCCCCCTGAGCAGCTCGTCGTCGACGTCACCATCAAGGGCGGCAAGGTGGCGCCCACCAACGAACAACTCCAGGCAAAGGTGGGCGACCCGATCGTGCTGCGGGTCGACAGCGACGCCGCCGACCAGCTGCACGTCCACTCCAACCCGGAGCACACGTTTGCCGTCGAGCCGAAGCCCGGTCAGTCGTTTCAGTTCACCGTCACCGTGCCAGGCAAGGTCGACGTCGAACTGCACGAACTGAACCGCACGATCGCCTCCATCGCCGTGCAGTGATCCTCGCGCACGGCCTTGGTGGCTCGAATGATCTGCCGATCCCGTACACCTACGCGCTGATCGGCGCGGCGTGGGCGCTGACGTTCACCTTCGCCGTCGTCGTCCTGGCCTGGAAGAAGCCGCGCTTCGACGCGACCAAGCCCGGGCGACCGCTGCCGCAATGGGTGACGACGGCGTGCGACGCCCCCGCGACGCGGTGGACGGTGGCCGTTGCGGGGCTGCTGCTGGCCGCCTGGGTGACGGTCGCGGCGGTGTTCGGCCCGCAGGACGGCGACAACGCGCTGCCCGGCGTCTTCTACGTGCTGCTGTGGGTCGGTCTGGTGGCGCTGTCGCTGGCGATCGGCCCGGTGTGGCGCCTGCTGTCGCCGGTGCGCACCGTCTACCGGCTGCTGCCGTCGTCCCGTCGCGCCCCACCGCTGAGCTACCCGGACTCGTGGGGTTACTGGCCTGCCACCGTTGGACTGTTCGCGTTCGTGTGGCTCGAGCTCGCCAGCGTTGACCCCGGATCGCTTGCAGCAGTGAAGATTTGGCTGCTGATCTACGTCGCCGTGACGTTTGCAGGCGCGTTGGCGTTCGGCACCAGGTGGAACGCGCGCGCCGACCCCTTCGAGGTGTACGGCGTGGTGGCGTCCCGGCTGTCGCCGTTGCGGCGCAACGACGACGGGCGCATCGCGATCGGCAACCCCTTCGACCACCTGCCGTCGATGCCGGTGCGGCCGGGAACGGTCGCGGTGCTCGCGATCCTGCTGGGGTCGACGGCGTTCGACAGCTTCTCGGCGATGCCGCAATGGCGCAACCTCGTCGACGACGCGTCGGGCAGTACACCGGCGATCGCGGTCCTCATCCGCACCGCGGGGCTGCTGCTGTTCGCCGGCGTCGTGGCGACGACCTTCTGGTTCGCGGCCCGCGCGACCGGCGGGGTCGACGCGCAGCGCCGTCGCGAACTGCCAGGGCTGATGGCGCACTCGCTGATCCCCATCGTGATCGGCTACGTGTTCGCCCACTATCTGACCTACCTCGTCGAGCGCGGCCAGCAGACGGTGCTGCGGCTCATCGGACTGCCCGACGTCCAGCCGTACTACCTGCTGTCCTCGCACCCGTCGGTGCTCGCGACGCTGAAGGTGGGCTTCGTCGTCGGCGGGCACGTCGCCGGGGTCATCGCCGCCCACGACCGCGCACTGCGCCTGCTGCCCAAGCGTCACCAGGTGACCGGACAGCTCGCGATGATGCTGGTCATGGTCGGCTACACCTTCACCGGGCTCTACCTGCTGTTCGGCGGATAACCTGACGGCATGCGCGCACTGATCGTCGTGGACGTACAGAAGGATTTCTGCGAGGGCGGGTCACTGGCCGTCGAGGGCGGTGCCGAGGTGGCACGGCGGATCACCGAGCTGCTGGCCGAGCACGACTACGACCACGTCGTCGCCACGATGGACTACCACGTCGACCCGGGTCCGCACTTCTCCGAGGACCCCGACTTCCGCGACACCTGGCCACGGCACTGCGTCGCGGGCACGCCTGGCGCGGAGTTCCACGACGGGCTCGACCCGTCGGCGTTCGAGGACGTCTTCCACAAGGGCCACTACTCGGCGGCGTACAGCGGCTTCGAGGGGTTCCACTGCGACCACGGCACCGGGCTCGCCGACTGGCTGCGCGGCCACGACGTCGACGCGGTCGACGTGGTCGGGATCGCCACCGACTACTGCGTGAAGGCGACCGCCGCCGACGCGGTAGCGGCCGGGTTCACCACCCGGGTCCTGACGGGCCTGACGGCGGGCGTGTCGCCGACGACAACCGCCGAAGCACTCGACTCGCTGCGGGCCTCCGGCGTCACGATCGCATGAACCAACCCGGGTGACCGTGACCACACGGCCGCCCGCCGTCGGTTTGCGCACCCCCGTAATTGGGCAGTTCACACCCGGTGGCCAACCGGCATACCTCACGTTCGCGCGTTTCGCCCGCCATGCTCCCGCGGCCGATCGCACCGTATCGTCGCCTTGTTCGACCTTCACCTACACGGAGTGTGCATTTTGGCCCCACCCAGCTCGTCAGCCACCAGCTCAAAGGACACCGCGACGCCCGCCGTCATTCCGGCGTCCCAGCCCGACGCCCCCTCCAAGGAGCAGATGCAGTGGGAGATGTGGCCAGGAAAGGCCTACCCGCTGGGCGCCACCTACGACGGCTCCGGCAGTAACTTCGCGGTCTTCAGCGAGGCCGCCGAGTACGTCGAGCTCTGCCTCTTCGACGCCGACGGCGTCGAGACCCGACTCAAGCTCCCCGAGGTCGACGGCTATATCTGGCACGGCTTCGTGCCCGACGTCGAACCAGGTCAGCGCTACGGCTACCGCGTACACGGCGCGTACGACCCGGCATCCGGACAACGCTGCAACCCGAACAAGCTGCTGCTCGACCCGTACGCGAAGGCCATCGACGGCAACTTCCAGTGGGACCAGTCGCTGTTCAGCTACGACTTCGGCGACCCCGACAGCCGCAACGACGACGACTCGGCGGCCAGCATGCCCAAGTCCGTCGTCATCAACCCGTTCTTCGACTGGGGCACCGACCGCCCGCCGCAGCACGAATACGCCGACTCGATCATCTACGAAGCCCACGTCAAGGGCCTGACCGAGACGCACCCCGACATCCCGGAGCGCAGCCGCGGCACGTACGCCGCGATCGCCCACCCCGCGATCATCGAGCACCTCAAGGACCTCGGGATCACGGCGATCGAGCTGATGCCGGTGCATCACTTCGCCAACGACTCCACCCTGATCGACAAGGGGCTGTCCAACTACTGGGGTTACAACACCATCGGCTTCTTCGCGCCGGACTCCAAGTACGGCGCCAGCGCCACGCCCGGCGGTCAGGTCCAGGAGTTCAAGGCCATGGTGCGGGCCCTTCACGAGGCCAACATCGAGGTCATCCTCGACGTGGTCTACAACCACACCGCCGAGGGCAACCACATGGGGCCCACCCTGTCGATGCGCGGCATCGACAACGCGGCGTACTACCGGCTCGTCGACGACGACAAGCGCTACTACATGGACTACACCGGCACCGGCAACAGCCTCAACGCCGGCCATCCGCACGCCCTTCAGCTGATCATGGACTCCCTGCGGTACTGGGTGACCGAGATGCACGTCGACGGCTTCCGGTTCGACCTTGCGTCCACGCTGGCCCGTGAGTTCTACGACGTCGACAAGCTCTCGACGTTCTTCGAACTGGTGCAGCAGGACCCGACCGTCAGCCAGGTGAAGCTGATCGCCGAGCCGTGGGACGTCGGCCCCGGCGGCTACCAGGTGGGCAACTTCCCTCCGCAGTGGACCGAGTGGAACGGCAAGTACCGCGACACCGTCCGCGACTTCTGGCGCGGTGAAGACGCCAGCCTCGGCGAGTTCGCGTCGCGGCTGACTGGTTCGGCCGACCTCTACGAGCACACCGCCCGTCGGCCGGTCGCGTCGATCAACTTCGTCACCGCCCACGACGGTTTCACGCTGCGGGACCTGGTGTCCTACAACGAGAAGCACAACGAGGCCAACGGCGAGGGCAACAACGACGGCGAGAGCAACAACAGTTCCTGGAACTGCGGCGTCGAGGGCGAGACTGACGACCCGGAGATCCTGGCGTTGCGCGCTCAGCAGGTGCGCAACTTCATCACCACCAACATCCTGTCCCAGGGTGTTCCGATGATCTGCCACGGCGACGAGTTGGGCCGCACCCAGGGCGGCAACAACAACGGCTACTGCCAGGACAACGAGATCACGTGGATCGACTGGAGCACGGCCGATCGGAGCTTGATCGAGTTCACCCAGTCGGTAGCCGCGTTGCGCGCGGCGCATCCGATCTTCCGCAGGCGGCGGTTCTTCGACGGGCGCCCGGTCCGCGTGCGGGGTTCCGAGCGGCTGCCGGACATCTCGTGGTTCGCGCCCGACGGCTCGGAGATGAGTGACGAGGACTGGGATTCCGGCTTCGGCAAGTCCATCACCGTGTACCTCAACGGCCAGGGCATTCCCGACCTGGACCCGCGCGGCCAGCGGGTGACCGACGACTCGTTCGTGATGTGCTTCAACGCGCACCACGAGCCCATCGACTTCACGCTTCCGCCAAAGGAATTCGGCGCGGCATGGCAGCCGGTGATCTACACCGTCGAGGGTGCGGTCATGGAGGGGTCACGGCCGGTGCCGGCGGGCGCCGCACTGTCGGTGGAGGCCCGCTCGGTGATGGTTCTGCAGGCCGTCGAGGAAAGCTCGGGAGAGCCGGACTAGACGATTCCCGGATGGGCTCGCCTCGGCGGGCCCATCCGGTGGTCGTGCGCTATTCGACGATGTCGAAGAACGACGAGCCGTCCTCGGGCGTGCCGTCGATCTGGCCCTGCTCGCTGCCGTGGCGCTGGGTGTCGAGCCGGTCGAGCTCGTCGTCGGCCACCACCTCGAGCCCGCCGCCGGCGTCGGAGTCGTGGGCCTCGGTCTCGTCGTCGGCGCCGTCCTCATCCGCTTCGGCCGTCACGTCGGGCACTTCCTCGGACAACCGCTCGTCGAGGGTTTCGTCGTCCTTGGCCTCGATCCACCGCTCGGGCGGATCGGCGACCTCGTCGCCGTCGTCGTTGCGGATCTCGTCGGAGTCGAGTGCTTCGGACTGCGACAGCGGGAAGTCGTCGAAATCGGATGTGGACATGCCGCCATGGTGCCCGAGGCGAGCCCCGAGTAAACCCCGACCCCAATCGTTACCTCTGCGACAGAGGTAATGTGGCGGGATGCACACCAGCACCGACCTCGCGGCCGAACTCCTCGCGACCGCGGGGCGCTTCCGCCGGCAGGTTCGCCGATCCGGCGGGGGACCGCGGATCGGCTCCGGACTTCCCGAATCGCAGGCCGAACTGCTGCGGCTGGTCGGTCGCCAGCCCGACATCGCGGTGCGCCACGCCGCCGCCGAGCTTGGCCTGGCCCCCAACACCGCGTCCACCCTGGTGTCGCGGCTCTGCGCCGACGGGTTGTTGGTGCGCACCGTCGACCCCGACGACCGGCGCGTCGGCCGGCTCCGGCTGACCGAGTCGGCCCAGCGGGTCGCCGACGAATCCCGTGCCGTCCGCAGGGCCACGCTCGGCGCCGTGCTGTCCCGCTTGGACCCCGATCAACGCGAGCGCCTGCACGACGGCCTGACGGTGCTGGCCGAGGTCACCCGTCTGTTGCACGAGGAGGAAGCATGACCCCCACACCGGCGATCGAGTGCCGCAACCTGACGCACCGCTACGGCGACTTCACCGCGGTCGACGACGTCACCCTCGAGGTCCAGGCCGGCGAGACGCTCGGCCTGCTGGGCCCCAACGGCGCTGGCAAGACCTCGGTGGTCCGGGTGCTCACCACGCTCACGCCCGTCCAGCACGGCGAGGTGCGCATCTTCGGACTCGACGCCCGACGCGACACCATGGACATCCGCCACAACCTCGGCTATGTGCCACAACAACTCTCGATCGAGTCCGCCCTGACGGGCAGGCAGAACGTCGACCTGTTCGCCCGGCTCTACGACGTCCCCCGCAAGCAGCGCAGGGCGCGGGTCGACGAGGCACTGTCGGCCATGCAACTCCTCGACGTCGCCGAGAATCTCGCAGGCACCTACTCCGGCGGCATGGTGCGCCGCCTGGAACTCGCCCAGGCACTGGTGAACCGGCCGTCGCTGCTGATCCTCGACGAGCCGACTGTTGGCCTGGATCCCATTGCCCGCGACGGAGTTTGGTCACAGGTGGCCGACATGCAGGCCGAGTACGGCATGACCGTCTTGCTGACCACCCACTACATGGAGGAGGCCGACGCGTTGTGCGACCGCGTCGCGCTCATGCACCACGGCGTACTGCGGGCCGTCGGCTCACCGCACGACCTGAAGTCCGCGCTGAGCTCCGACGCCTCCCCCGACCCGACGCTCGAAGACGTGTTCCGCCACTACGCCGGGTCCGATCTGACCGAGGACGCCGCCAAACGCGGCCTCAACGAAATTCGTTCCAGCAGAAGGGCGGCGCGTCGTGCCAGTTGACCTGATCCGGGCGCCGCGCGGCATCCGGCGCACGGGCGGCCTGTTGCGCCGGATGGGCGCGTTCGCGCTCGTCGAGCTGCAGAAGCTCAGCCACGACCGCAGCGAACTGATCACCCGCATGGTGCAGCCCGCGCTGTGGCTGCTGATCTTCGGGCAGACGTTCTCCCGGCTGCACGTCATCGACACCGGGAACGTGCCGTACCTGGCCTTCCTGGCCCCAGGAATCATCGCGCAGTCGGCCCTGTTCATCTCGATCTTCTACGGCATCCAGATCGTCTGGGACCGCGACGCAGGCATCCTCGCCAAGCTGATGGTCACCCCGGCGCCCGCGTCGGCACTCATCACGGGCAAGGCGTTCGCGGCGGGCGTGCGGTCGGTCGCGCAGGTCGTCGGCGTCATGGTGATCGCCTATCTGATGGGAATCCACCTGACCGCCAACCCCATTCGCATCCTCGCGGCCATGGCCGTGGTGGTGCTCGGGTCGGCGTTCTTCGCGTGTCTGTCGATGACGCTGGCGGGTCTGGTGCGCAACAGAGACAGGCTGATGGGCATCGGGCAGGCCATCACGATGCCGCTGTTCTTCGCGTCGAACGCGCTCTACCCCGTGGAGGTCATGCCGCAGTGGCTGCGCTGGCTCTCCGCGGTGAATCCGCTGAGCTACGAGGTGAACGCGCTACGGGCGCTGCTGCTCGGCACGCCGGGCAACACCCTGCTCGACGTCGGAGTCCTGCTGGTCGCCGCCGCGCTCGGAGTGTTCACCGC
Source organism: Mycolicibacterium hodleri (assembly GCA_006864685.1). GTDB lineage: Bacteria > Actinomycetota > Actinomycetes > Mycobacteriales > Mycobacteriaceae > Mycobacterium > Mycobacterium hodleri_B. The sequence goes on from VIFX01000030.1 coordinate 80,745, forward strand.
GTCATCGCTGTTGCGGCGCCTCGTCAGATAGCCCCGCCCGCTCCGGCGCGAGCAGGTCGTAGGCCGTGACACCGCCGACCGTCACGGCCGGAAACTGGCTGCGGACCCAGCGCTGAATGTCGGCGTGCGTCCCCGAGCGGAGCTCGCCCCCCTTGTCGCCGCGGACGTCGTCGGTGGTGCGCGCGGGACTCCCCGTCGCGAGGTAGTACGCCACCCGATGGTTGGCCACGTCGTCTTGAAACTGCTGCAGCGTCGGAGTGGGGTCGGTGCCGGAGAACCCGCCGATCGCCATTACCGACGTGCCAGTTGCCAATTCGAGGCCGGCAGCGGCCGTCGACCGGTCGACGGCCGCCGACCACGGCGTGTCGGTCGCTTCGAGCAGCGCATCGAGGCGCGGGTTGCTCAGCGTGCGGCCGCCAAGGTATCCCCTGCCGGGCGGGCCGACCGACGGCCCGATGCCCTGATGCGGCGTGGCGACGGTCGCCACCGCGTACGCGGCTGGCCCGCCAAGGGCTCCGACCAACGCCGCGGCCAGAAGGGCGGGGGCGACGAACCGTCGCCCGACCCGACCACGGGCCCACGACCAGAGCAACGCAGTCGACGCCAGCGTCGTCACGCCGAAGATGCCCCACCGCAGCACCGGTGACGACATCGCACTGCCGCCGAGCAGCCACCACCCCCACAGTCCGGCCGCCAGCAGGGTGACGGCGAGAGCGGCTCGGCTCCACAGCCTTTCGCGACGGGACCAAGCCTGGGACACCCCGATGGCGAAGATCGCCGCGACCGGTGGTGCGATCGACAAGCTGTAGTACGCATGGATGGTGCCGTGCATGAAGCTCAGCACCACCCCGTCGACCAGGAACCACCCACCGAACAGCACCGCACCGGCGCGCACCGGATCGGTCCTCGGCGCCCTGCCCCGCAGCGCGACGGTCAACACCGTCGCCAGCAGCGCAGCCGGTACCAGCCACCCGATCTCGAAGCCGAACTCGCCGGACACCAGCCGCCTCAACCCCTGCGGATGGCCGCCGAAACCGCCGATGGTCGCCGTCCCGATCTCCCGACCGGCGATCACCGCACCGACCGAGTGACCGTGCCCCAAAACCCTTGCCACCCCGTTGTATCCGAGCACCAGATTCATGAAGTCGTTGTCCGTCGACCCGGCGATGTACGGCCGCGCGCTTGCGGGCCACACCATCGTCAACACCACGAACCAGCCGGCCGACACCACGAACGCCACGGCCGCACCAAGCAGGTGTAACAGCCTGGCGCGCAACCGGATCGGCGCGGCGACCAGATAGGCGGCAGCCAGCGCAGGCATCAACAGGGTGCCCTCCAGCATCTTGGCGAGGAACGCGAATCCCAATGCCACCCCGGCGCCCGCCAACCACCTGCCCGACCCGCGCTCCAGCGACCGCACGGTGCAGTAGGCCGCCGCCGTCATCAGGAGGACCATCGCGGCGTCGGGATCGTTGAAGCGGAACATGAGCACCGCGACCGGCGTCACCGCCAACGTCGCGCCGGCGAGCAGGCCGGCCCCCGGTCCGCTGATCCGCCGGACCGCGCCGTACAGCAGGGCGACGGCGCCGACCGCCATCAGCGCCTCCGGGACGAGCATGCTGGCACTGCCGAAGCCGAACACCTGCCCCGAAAGTCCCATCACCCACTGCGACAGCGGCGGCTTGTCGACGGTGATGAAGTTGTTGGCGTCGAGCGAGCCGAACAGCAATGCCTCCCAGTCGCGCGAGCCCGCCTGGGCGGCCGCCGCGTAGTACTGGTTGGCCATGCCGTTGATCGTGACGTTCCACAGGTACAGGACGGCGGTGCCGACGAGGAGGAGCCCGAGGCGAACCCGGTCCCCGGTGACGGCCCGCGTCCGTCGCGGCACGCCCTCGGCGGCGAGGACCGGCGGGGTCACCAGCGTGTACGTCACACCTGACAGTGAGGCATCCCGACATTCGGTCAACCTGTGAAGGAGCGGTGAGACCGCTGCGGAACCTCGTCGGGTAACGCTCCACCGGGTGGACGACGAAACCCTTAGTACACAGCTCTTTGTTAGGTTCGAGGTGCCGAGGCTCGGCCCAAGATGGGGGATAGCGTGCGCAACATCTTCAAGACGATCGCCGCGGTGGCGACCGTCACCGCCGTGTCGGCGACCGCCGCACTCGGGTGGCAACCCACGTCACGCACCATCCCGTTCGTCGAGACGGCGTCGATCAACACCTCGGCCAGCACCGTCGGCATCTCCGACTCCGACATCTACGGCATGTCACCCGACGACGTGAACCGCACCTTCGACCTGATGTCGGCCACCGGCATCCGCAACGTCCGCGTGATGATGCCGTGGGCCGGCATGGAGCCCAACCCCGGTCAGTTCGACTTCGGCCAGACCGACCTGATCGTCAACGCCGCCAACGCGCGCGGCATGTCGGTGCTTGGCACGCTGGTGTCGTCGCCCGGGTGGGCCGTCGCACCAGGGCTGCCCGCGGTCTCCAGCCCTCCGGCCTCGGCTGGCGCGTACGGTGACTTCGCCGCGGCGACGGCCAGCCACTTCCGCGGCCGGGTCGCGGCCTACGAGATCTGGAACGAGCCCAACGCCGTGATGTCGTGGACGTCCGGCCCGCAGGGACCAGAGCCCGCCGTGTACGCCGGACTCCTCAAGGCGGCCTACCCCAAGATCAAGGGCGCCGACCCGTCGGCGCTCGTCGTCGGCGGCGTCGTCGGCGCCGTGGTGGCGTTCTTCGCGCTGACGATGGACCCGGTGACGTTCGTCGAGCAGATGTACGCCGCAGGCGCGAGGGGCTCCTTCGACGCGCTGTCCTACCACCCGTACCAGTACACGACGATGTTCTCCGCCGGTGGCAACCTGCCCAACTCCCCGCTCCTGCAGCTGGGCGCGATCCACGACCGGATGGCGGCCAACGGCGACGGCGGCAAGAAGATCTGGGCCACCGAGTACGGCGAGCCGACCTCGAGCGTCGACGAGGCCAACCAGGCCGCGTACCTGACGGACTTCCTCGCCAAGTGGCGCACGCTCCCGTACGCCGGACCGGCCTACGTCTACACGACCCGTGACCGCAACACCGGCAGCGGCAACCCCGACGACACGTTCGGGCTGTACCGCTCGGATTGGACCCCGAAGCCCGCGCAGGCGGCCGTCGCGGCGCTCGCCTAGCCGCCCACCAGGCGGGCGATCGACGCCATCGGGATGGGCAGCCAGGTCGGGCGGTACCTGGCCTCGTAACCGGCCTCGTAGACCGCCTTGTCGAGTTCGTAGGCGGCGAGCGTGCCGCCGGAGTCCCTCGGGTCGTGACCGGCCGCCGCGGCGTACCCGTCGCAGAAGGACGCGCAGTTGCGGTCGGCCCACGCACTGGCCAACGCGGCCAACTCGTCGTCGCGCTCGGAGCCGTCGACCAGCCGTTGGTAGGCCGCGTACTCGTAGGACCGCAGCACGCCCGCGACGTCTCTCAGCGCCGAGTCCGGCCTCCGGCGTTCCTCGAGCGGTTGCCCCGGCTCGCCTTCGAAGTCGATGACCAGCCATCGCTCCGGCGTACGCAGAACCTGGCCAAGGTGCAGGTCGCCGTGCACGCGCTGCACGGTCTGTGACTCGCCAGCCAGCTTGCGATAGCGCTCCTCGATCGCCTCCCGGTACTGCTCGACGGCGGGCACCATCGAGGCCACCGCGTTCAAGCGCTCGAGAAGCGCGTCGACCGGAAACGGCTGCTGCTCGGTCCCCAGCGCCGCGGCCAACGTCTGGTGCACGGAGGCGACGGCCTCACCAAGGCGGTAGGACTCCCCGGCGAAGTCCGCGCCGGTGCCGGCCAGGTCCCGCGTGCTCGCGGTGGCCATGTCCCAGCCCTCGGAGGAGTTGGCGGCGAACTCGGTCACCATGCCAAGCGAGTACGACTCCCCGTCGAAGGTCGTCTCGAACGAGCCGAGCAGCCGGGCCACGTGCGGATTGCCCGCGCGAGCCAGCTCGCGGTTCAGCTCGATGTCGGGGTTGACGCCGGGGGTGACGCGACGGAACACCTTGAACATCGCGGCGTCGCCGAACACCACGCTGGTGTTGCTCTGCTCGGCGCCGATGACCCGACCGTCGACGTGCAACGGAAGCTCGGCGCCCGGTTCCTTGACGAATCGCAGCGGACCCACGCTGGCGGACTCGTCGATCAGCGACAGCAGAAACTGGGCCGCGGCCGGGTCGTAGAGGGCGTCGTAGCCGGTGTGCACGCCCGACGAGCCGATGGTCGCGGCACCCGGGTGACCGTCCCAGCGGACCAGCTGCTGGTAGCGGTGTGACGTGCCGTCGGTGAACTCGACGTCGAGCAGCACCAGGTCGAGATCGCCCCGCAGCGGGACCACCTCACCCGCCCGCACCGTGGAGAGTTCGCGGCCCCGACCCGCGTACCACCGCTGCGTCGGGAGCCATTGGTCGAACGGAAGGTTCATCGCCTCAGTCATCAGTCTTCAAAGTTACCCACGGCCAGTCACTTTGAATCAGCGGACGAGACCTTCTCGACGACCGGCAGCACACCGCGGCCGATGTCGGCGATCAGCCCGTCGCGAAGTTCACCCGCCGCAGCGAAGTCCTCTGCGTGGCGCGTCAGGACGTGTTCACCAAGACGTCCGATCTCGACGGGCCAACGACTCCGCCCGACGACCCTGAGCAGCAACGTGATTGGCATGACGACAAGCGCCACGGCCAGCTCGACGATCGAGCCGACGAGGAACAGGACGACCACCGCGGTGTAGAAGAGCAACTTGCCGATGCTGTAGACGACCCACACGATCGCCGCGGCCACGATGAAGAACGCCTTCAGCAGGAAGTTCTTCGGGAGGGTGGACTCCTCGGGTTCGGTCTTGTCCGCCTCGGTCTCGGTCTTCTTCCCACCGGGGGTCGACGACCACAGATCGCGTAGTGAGAGCGCGCGACGCCACGGATACCAGCGCCGCCGGACGCTCCACTCGACCCCGTCGGGGTCGACGGCGGTCGAGCTCACTGCAGGAATCGAGCGGCGTCAGTCCGGAGGTAGCGCCCGGAGTTGGCCTGCCGGTATCCGATGACGCCGCCGCCTAACGTGACGGCGATCAGAGCGGCCAGCCCCGGCACCGCGACCATCGCCAGCTCGTTCGTGCGCGCAGTGCGCAAGTAGCGGGGGTATCCCTGCCGCGGGGCCGGGGCCCCCATGCCGGACGCGGAGGCCGACGCCGATCCGGCGGGCGGCAGCTGCTCCGTCGGTATCGAACCGGTCTGGGCCACGGATCCCTTGAGCTCGGGGGCCCGGACGCCCGCCGAACCCGCCGCGAGGACCTTGACGCCCGCGGGCGCCGACCCGGTGATGGGACGCGGCGGCGGCGCGACGCGGATCGGCGGGACCACCACTGGTGCCTGCAGCACGGGGAGACCCGAGGAGCCGTTCGACATCGGGACGATGCCACCGGTGCCCTCGACCTCGACGACGGAGGGCTCCTCCTGCATGGTCCGGAACGTCGGCTGCGGTTTGGGCGCAGGCGGCCGGAACGGGTCGTACGGCGCATAGGCGTCCATCAGCAGCGAGTTCACGGTGCTCAAGGTCTCCCCGACCGACGTGTAGGCCGCATAGGGATCGGTCAGGTTCAGCGACCACCGCACGTTCTCGTAACCGGGCACGGGGACCGAGGGAACCGGAACGGTGATCTTCGGCGTGAAGGGCAGCGTGACCTCGACAGTGCTGATGCCGCGGCGGGTCGGCGCGACGCCCGTGGGTGGGGTGAGGTCCGGCTTCGGCTCGATCTTCCCGGTGATGGGCCGGTCGCGCTTCCGGCCTGTCGACGCACCCTCGGTCGGGACGTCGGGTGTGGTGAGGGTGCCGGGGACCCGCCCGTTTCCGAAGATGCTGAGGGGTTTGCCGAACATGTCGCGCAGCTGGGTGGCGATCGTTTGCGGAATGTCGAAGATGCTGGGCTGCGGGACGGTCGGCGGCAGCCCCGTCGTCGGCTCGGGTTCGCTGGAGGTCGGCGGGTCACCACCACCGGTGCCGGGATCCGTCGGGTTGGCCGGATCCTCCGGGTCCGCGGCCGCCACACCCATTCCGATGCCGCTCATCAGCAACGCTGCAAGCAGCGCAGCGCCGGCGAGCAACACTCGGAGCACAGCGTTCGGCACAACCCTCTCGTTTCAGCTACACATATCGCCTGAGCTGGTGAAACACAGTCGGCTGATTATCTCACACCACACGGCCGTGACGTCGACCTTTAGGTGGCTGGCAACCCCCAGCGAACCGGCCCAGAAGCCAGTGAGGCAAACCCGCGACCGGGCGGCGGTAGGGTGCGGGCGTGGCATCCGGTGATACCTTGCGCGACCATGGCGACCCTGGCGACGCCCCGTCGATTCCGCCCCCGCTGACCGCGGCCGTCAACACCACGCGACCGTCGGCCGCCGAGGAAGCCCGCACGATCGCGGCGTCGACCAACACCGGCACGCTGGCCTCGCTGACCGCGACCGGCGATCCGTGGGCGTCGTTCGTCACCTACGGACTGCTGGGTGGCGCGCCGGTGCTGTGCGTCTCCAACCTCGCCGAGCACGGCCGCAACCTGTCCGGCGACCCGCGGGCGAGCATCGCGATCGTCGCCGCGGCCACCGACACCGATCCGCTCGCCAACTCCCGCATCACCCTGGCCGGTGTCGTCGAACGCCCGGCCGCCGACGAGCTGGCAGCCGCCCGCCAAGCCCACCTCGACGCCGTTCCCGCGGCGAAGTACTACGTCGACTACAGCGACTTCACCCTGTGGGTGCTGCGGGTCGACCGGGTCCGCTGGGTCGGCGGCTACGGACGGATGGACTCCGCTGCCGGGCCCGACTACGCGACGGCCCAACCCGACCCGGTTCAGCCGATCGCCGCGGGTGCAATCGAGCACCTCAACGCCGACCATGCCGACGCCCTGGCCGCGATGGCCAGGACGCTTGGCGGCTATCCGGACACCACGGCGGCCACCTGCACCGGCGTGGACCGGTATGGCCTCGACCTCAAGGTGGTCACCGACCGGGGCGTGGCCTACCCGCGCGTCGGCTTCGCCGAACGCCTCGACTCCCCCGACCAATTGCGGGCGGCCACGGTGGAACTGACGCGGCGGGCGCGCGAAGGCTGATCGTCACGCGAGCCGTGCCATCCGAGCCGTGCCATACGATCTTATGCGTGTCCGAGCGCCCCGAGACCTGGCAAGCCGCCTTCGACCTGATTCGCACCCGTGGCTACGAACGCCGCGAGGAGCCGTTCAAGCTGGCCAGTGGCCAGCTGAGCCACGACTACATCGACGGCAAGAACGCGATCAACACCGGTGAGCGACTCACCACCGTCAGCCGTGCAGTCGCCGACCTCGCGACGCAGACCGGCATCGAGTACGACGCCGTCGGCGGCCTCACCATGGGCGCCGACCCTCTGTCGCACGGCATCGCCATGGTGACTGGCAAGGCCTGGTTCTCGGTCCGCAAGGAGCAGAAGCAGCGCGGTCGCGAACAGTGGATCGAGGGCACCCGCATCGAGCCCGGCATGCGCGTCCTGCTTGTCGACGACGTCATCAGCACCGGCGGCTCCACCGAGATCGCGTTCGACCGCGTCGTCGCGGCGGGTGCCGTCGTGACCGGTGTCATCCCGATGGTCGACCGTGGCGACGTGGCCGCAGGCCGATTTGCCCGTCGCAACGTGCCGTTCGCAGCGCTGGTCACCTACCGCGATCTGGGCATCGAGCCGGTCAAGGACGTCTAGGCAAGACCCCGCAAAGATGCGGGGTCTTGGCGTCGAGAAGCCGTAAAGATCCTCGCCGAGGCCCGGTCGGCACGCGCATCGTTGAACGATGACCCTGCTCGATCATCTGCCCTCGCTGCGCCGCGCCGCCGCCCAGCGCATCTCCGCCGACCTGTGGCCGCACAGCACCATCGTCGACGAGCTCGGCAGGCTTTGCCTCGGCGGCGTGCCGATCACCGACGTGGCGGCCGAATTCGGCACTCCGACACACCTTCTCGACGAAGTCGAGCTGCGGGACCGACTGCACGCTCAGCACGCCGCCGGTGACCTGGTGCCCGTCCTGGCCGCCAAGTCGTTGCCGACCACCGTCATGCGCTGGGTCGACGACGAGGGCATCGGTCTGGCGATCCGGTCCGGCGCCGACCTCGCCGCGGCGCGCGCTGCCGGCGTGGACCCAGCCCGGATGGTCGTGCACGCCCGTGGCCTGTCCCACGACGACCTCGTGCTCGCCACGTCCGTCGCACCGGGGCGCCTCGTCGTCGAGTCGACCATGGACGTCGCCTACCTCTGCGGCAGGACGTCCGGCCGGCAACGCGTCCTGGTCGGGGCACCCGACGGCGCACCGGATCCGGCCGTGGTCGAGCGGGTGGTGCACGAGCCGGGGCTGGAACTCGTCGGGTTCCACTCCCGGTCCGACGACGACGTCGAACGGTCGGTCCGGCGGCTGTTCTCGGCGATGCGGGCGACACGGCGCGACCACGGGAAGTTCCTCACCGAGGTGCACTTGACGTTCGACTCCGATCCCGTCAACGCGTTCGTCGACGACGCCCTTGACGCGGCGTGCGCGGCCACCCGACTGGCCCGCCCACGGGTCGTCCTCGAAACCGGTTGCCCTGCAGTGACGTTCGCCGGTGTCACGGCATGCCGGGTCGCGTCGGTGATCTCGCCGGCCGGCTCACCTCGGATCGTCGTCGTCGACGCCGGTGTCTTGCCCCCGTCCGACTGCGTCGTGGCGCTGGCGAATCGGCATCCACTGTCCACTGCGGAGCGAGTCACCGTGACCGCGGGCGAGACGGAGATCGCGCGAGACGTCCCTCTGCCCTGCGACATTCACGCCGGTGACCTGCTCGCCGTTGCGCGCTCGTGCGCCGCCGACGGGTCGCCCGTCGTCGCCGTGCGCGGGGGCACGGCCACCGCCCTGACCCGTCGCATGCTCGTCGACGAGATGCTCGCCCGCGACCTCGGCTACTCAGCGCGAACGGGCACGACCAGCACGTCGGTGGGCTGAACCCCAACCGCGACGCACTGCCCAGGGCTGAACTCCCTGGCCTGTGAGCTGCTCAGCTGCGCGTGCACGACGGCACCGTCGGACAGTTCGACGTACACCCGCGAGATCGGCCCGAGGAAGGCCACCGACCGGACCGTCGCCGCACCCGACTCGCCGGCGGTGACGGTGACGGACTCGGGCCGCACCATCGCCGTGCCGGAACCCGAGGTGATCGACCCGGCCAGCGTCGGCAACTCCGAGCCGAGCACCGAGGCTCGGCCGCCCGAAACCGTGGCCGGCACTTGGTTGTTCAGGCCGACGAACTCCGCGACGAAGGGGGTGGCGGGGTTGGCGTACACCTCGGCAGGCGGGGCGAGCTGCTCGAGGCGGCCCTTGCTCATCACGCCGACCCGGTCGGCGACGGCAAGCGCTTCCTCCTGGTCGTGGGTGACGAACAGCGTCGTCGTCCCGACCTCGAGCTGCACTCGACGGATCTCGTCGCGGAGCTGGGTGCGCACCTTCGCGTCGAGTGCCGACAGCGGCTCGTCGAGCAGCAGGACCCGCGGCCGGATCGCCAACGCGCGCGCCAACGCGACGCGCTGCTGCTGACCGCCCGACATCTCCGATGCGTATTTGTGGGCGTGCTCGGACAACCCCACCAGGTCGAGCATCTCGGCTGCGCGCGTTGCCCTTTCGCCCTTCGCGCTGCCCCGCATCTTGAGCCCGAACTGGACGTTCTCCGACGCGGTGAGATGCGGGAACAGGCTGTAGGCCTGGAACACCATTCCCATGTCACGCTTGCTGGCCGGCACCGAGGTCAGGTCGCGGCCGTCGACGGTGACCGTGCCGGAGGTGGCCTTGTCGAGGCCGGCGAGGATGCGCAGCGCGGTGGTCTTGCCGCACCCGGACGGACCGAGCAGCGCGATGAACTCGCCGGGCTCCATCTTCAGGTTCAGCCCGTCGAGCGCCTTCACGCTGCCGTAGGTTCGGGTGAGGTCGGTCAGCTCGACCGCCACCCCGCCGCCAGTGGTGCTCATGCGTGACGCCTCCGTCGGGTGACCAGTGAAAGTGCAAGAAGCAGAACGAAACCGAACAGCAACGTGGCCAACGACGCCGCCACCGAGGTGGGGCCGTCGGTCTTGCCGAGCGCGACGATCTGGATGGGCAGGGTCTGATAGCCGGACAGCGACGCGATGGTGTACTCGCCGAGGACGACCGCCACCGAGATGAACGCCGCCGACAGCACACCCGACCAGATGTTGGGGACGACCACGCGGGCGATGGTGGTCGTCCACCCCGCCCCGAGTGACCGCGCGGCCTCCGACAGCGTGCCGAGGTCGATCGCCGACAGCGCCGCGTCGATCGACCGGTAGGAGAACGGCAGCACGACGACGACGTAGACGAAGGTCAGGGTCAGTGCCGACTCTCCGAAGAAGTACGTCACCCACAGGTAGACGTTCTTCAAGCCGACGACGACCACCAGCGCGGGAATGGTCAGCGGCAGCAGACACAGGAATTCGACGATGCCCTTGGCCCACGGTGTCCGCAACCGCACCCAGATCATGGTGGGCACCAACAGGATCAGCATCACCACCACGGTCAGCACCGCGAGCAACAGAGACGTGACGATCGACTGGTAGAGCGCGTCGTCGGTGACGAGGTTGGCCCAGGCCGTCATCGTGCGCCCGCCCTGGAGCAGATTGCGCGTGGAGAAGTCGGCCATCGCGTACAGCGGAAAGAGGAAGAACAACCCGAACGCCACCCACAGCGCACCCTTGACCACCCGGGTGCTCATCGCAGCCACCTCATCGCAGCCACCGCGACGTGCGCCGCACCAACAGGCTGTAGGCGCCCATCACCAGGGCCACCACGACGATCATCTCCAGCGCCAGGGCATACGCGAAGCCCGACTGACCGAGTACCACCTCGCTGGTGAGCGCGGCGCGGATCAGCAGCGGCACGATCGGGCTGCCCTGGCTGACCAGGGCGGCCGCGGTCGCGTAGGCGGCAAAGGCGTTGGCGAACAACAGAAGTACCGCGCCGAGGAACGCAGGGGTGAGCAGCGGAACGGCGACCTCGCGCCAGTACTGCCACGTCGACGCCCCGAGGCTGACCGCGGCTTCCCGCCACTGTTCGCGCAGGCCCTCCAGCGCGGGCAGGAACACGATCACCATGAGCGGGATCTGGAAGTACGTGTACACCAGCACCAGCCCCGGCAGCCCGTACAACCAACCCGAGCCGGCGAGGTTCCAGCCGAGGTGCTCCTGCACCCACAGCGTCAGAACGCCGTTCAGCCCGATCGTGGCAAGGAACGCGAACGCCAGTGCCACACCACCGAATTGAGCCAGCACGCTGCACAGCGAGATGACGCCGCGGCGGATCATCGACGAGGCGGGCCGCGACACGATCAGCCACGCCAGCAACGCACCGAACACCGCCCCGAGCAGCGCGGTGCTGCCGGAGAGGAACACGCTCCTGCCCAGCGCGGTCAGCGCCGTCTCGGAGAACAGCGCGCTCAGCCGAGCGAGCGAGAACCGGCCGTCCTCGATCACCGCGCTCGTGATGACGGTGACGGTTGGCACGATGAGGAAGATCCCCACCACCGCGAAGAACGGCAGCAGTGGCAGGGAGTCGACCAGGCGACTTCGGATCTTGGCCAGGGCGATCAGCCGATCGCCTTGGCCCAGTTGGCCTCGAGGTACTTCTTCGCGGCGTCGCTCTGCTGCTGCGTCACGAAGACCGCCGAACCGTCGACCGGCGGCAACTGCCGGTAGGCGGTCAGGTCGATCGTGCCTGCGGTGACCATGCTGTCGGCCCGCACCGGACGGGCACTGCCCTGCAGGTACAGGTTCTGTCCCTCGTCGCTGTAGAGGAATTCCTGCCACAGCCGGGCGGCCGCGGGATGCGGTGCGTCCTTGTTGATCGCCTGGTAGTAGTAGCCCGCCAGCGCGGCGTTGGGTGGGATGACCACCTTCCACGACGGCAGCTTCTTCGTCTCGGCGACGTTGAGGTAGTCCCAGTCGATGACGACCGGCGTCTGACCGGACTCGACGGTGGCCGGCGTCGGGTCGACGGGCAGGAAGTTGCCCGCTTCCTTGAGCTTGCGGAAGAACTCCACCCCGGGGGCGATGTCGTCGGGCGAACCACCCTGGCTCAGGGCGACCATCATGACGCCGGAGAATGCCGCACCGGCCTGGGTCGGATCTCCGTTGAGCGCGACCTTGCCCTTGAAGTCGGGGCCGAGGAGGTCGTCGACGTTCTTGATCTCGGGCACCTTGGCCGAGTCGTAGCCGATCGAGATGTAGCCGCCGTAGTCGTTGACCCAGGCGCCGTCGGCCGCCTTCATCTCCGTGGAGATCTCGTCGAACTTGGCCACCTTGTACGGCGCGAACATCGCGGTGTTGGCCAGCGCGACGGCTTGGCCGAGGTCGAAGACGTCCGGCGCGGACGACTTGCCCTTCTGCTGGGTGGCGGCGTTGATCTCGTCCTGGCTGGCGGCGTCGGGCTGGGCCGAGTTGACCTTGATGCCGTACTTGTCGCCGAACGCCTTGATGATGGCGCCGTAGTTCGCCCAGTCCGGCGGCAACGCGATGACGTTGAGCTCGCCTTCCTTCTTCGCGGCGTCGATCAACCCCGCCATGTTCTCTCCGCCGAAGTCGGCTGCCGAGGTGGCCTCGCTCGCGTTGACGCCCGAGGAGGTCTTCTCTCCCTTGTCCTTTGACTCCGGTGGTGCGCACGCGACGATGCCGCCGGCGACGACGAGGACCAAGGCGCTGGCGGCGAGCCGCATTTTCTTCATTCGCGAACCTTCTTATGGGCGGGATGCGCGACGGTGACGCTGAGGTGACCACGCCAGGTCGCGACGGTGAACGAACCGGTTCGAACTATCGGTCTTCGGGGACCTTACCGTCGGGCCCGCGGGTCGGCAGCGGTTCGCAAGGGTCTCTCCCGCATCTTCGGTCCGCGAGGCCAATTTGGCATCCGGTGACCCATAAGCGCTGGTCGCCACCTAACATCGTGGGGTGGCGGACGGCGAGGCCTCGGGGGAGGCCAGGTTGGACGATCCGGTCGACGAGCCAGTCGACACGGATCCCTTGGCCGTTACGCGGTCGGACGACTACGTCGACGATCCGCAGCCCCACGTCGAGTGGGTCGAGCCGCCGCCTCCCACCGAGGCCGAGGAGCAGACGTTCGACGCGTTCGACTCGAGCACCTGGAACTTCAGAGCCGCTCCGACGCCGTGGTACCGGACGGGTCCCACCGCCGTCGTCGTGGTCGCCGTGTCGGTCGCGACCGTTGCGTTGGTGGTGTCGGTCGTCCTGCTGGCCTTCCGCGGATCCTCTGGCGAGGACTCCACGCCCGCTGGCGAGACGTCGACGGCACCCACGTCGTCGTTCGCCC
>VIFX01000031.1:0-93876 GCA_006864685.1 Mycolicibacterium hodleri
CAGGAAAGGGGCGGGGGTGACGAGGCGCGGGGGCTCTCCGAGGAGGACCGAGGTTGTCAGGCGAGCCGGCGGCCGGAGGTCTCGTCGAACAGGTGCACCCGATCCGGCCGGACGTCGACCGTCACGGCGTCACCCGGCGTGGGCGTCCTACCCCAGCCCGCGACGGTGGCCGCCTCGACAACCGCGGTCAGCCGGTGTGCGCCCGCCGTCACGATGAACACGTAACGCGGCCCGAGCAATTCGACGATCTCGACGGTGCCGTTGCCATGCTCCGCCGGTGCGACCAGCATGTCCTCGGGCCGCACCCCCAACGTGACGGCAGCCGCGTCGGCACCGGGGGCGGCGAACCGAACCCCGTCGCCCTCGAACGTCCCGGCCCGCACTGTGCCGTCGAGCAGGTTCATGCTCGGCGAGCCGATGAAGCCCGCGACGAAGGTGTTGGCCGGCCGGCGGTAGAGCTCCTCGGGCGTGCCCACTTGCGCGATGGTCCCTGCGTCGAGGACGACGAGTTGGTCGGCGATCGTCATCGCCTCCTCCTGGTCGTGCGTGACGTACAGCGCGGTGATGCCCGAATCCTGTTGCAGGCGCCGGATCTCGGAGCGCAGCTCGACGCGGAGCTTGGCGTCGAGGTTGCTCAGCGGTTCGTCGAACAGGAACACCTTCGGCGTCCGGACCAACGCTCTGGCGATGGCGACCCGCTGCTGCTGGCCGCCGGACAGTTGACGAGGCTTGCGGTCGAGCAGCGCGGTGATGCCCACCCGGTCGGCGGCCTCGCGTGCCCGCCGCGTCGCCTCGTCCTTCGCGACCCCGTTGTTGCGCAACGGAAACGCGATGTTGGCCGCCACCGACAGGTGCGGATACAGCGCGTAGTTCTGGAACACCATGGCGACGTCACGCGTCCGCGGGGACTCCGCGGTGACGTCACGACCACCGATCGACACGGTGCCACCGTCGGCCGTCTCGAGCCCGGCGACGATGCGCAGCGTCGTGGACTTGCCGCAGCCAGACGGACCGACGAGCACCGTCAACGAACCGTCGGGGAGGGTGAGGGTCAGATCGTCGACGACGGCGTGGTCGTCGTAGGTCTTGGTGAGGCCGGCGATCTCGACCGCACTGGTGGTACTGCTCATTTGGTGGCTCCGGTGGTCAGTCCGCCGACGAGGTAGCGCTGGGCGGCCAGCGCGAGCACGTAGACGGGGGCGACGCCGAGCAGTCCGGCCGCGGCCTGCTGGCCGAACTGCACGTTGCGATCGCCTTGGAAGAGGGACAGTCCGACGGTGAGGGTTTGGCTTTCCTTCGTCACGGCGAGGTACACGGCGAACAGGAAGTCGTTGTAGGACAGGAAGAACGTGACCAGTAGCGCGGCGACGATGCCGGGCCACAGCAGCGGAATGACGACCTTGCGCAGGGTCGCCACGACGGAGAGCCCGTCGATCGCGGCGGCCTCGTCGATCTCCACGGGAATGCGCCGCACGAAACCGTCGAGCAACCAGGCGGCGACCGGGACACCCGCGATGCCGTTGACGACAATGAGCCCGGCGACACCGTTGGTGAGCCCGGCGTAGCGCAACAGGAAGAACAACGGGATGATCGCGACGATCGGCGGCGCACAGTAGCTGGCCAGCAAGACCGTCAGCAGTCTCTCGCCCCGAACGTGCCGAGCCGTGAAATAGGCGGCGGGCGTTGCGATCACGACCGCAAGCACCGCGGCGCCGACCGCCGAGACCCAGGAGTTGGTCAGCATGGTGCCCAGCTCGATGGTGTCGAACACCTTGACGAAGTTGTCGAAGGACACCGTGTCGGGCAGCAGGCTGGAGTTGAGGACCTCGCCCGCCGGGCGCAGCGCCAGCGACAGCAAGTACGCGATTGGCAGCAGCGCAACGGCTACCGCGCCGACGAGGACGACGCGAGCCTTCACGCGTCGGCCTTGAGCGCGCGAGCCCGCAGCGTCGTGACGACGGTGGCGACGGCCCCGACGACGAGGCCGAACACCAGCGTCTGGGCGGCAGCGGTGCCCATGTCGAAGCTGCCGCGCAGGCCGGTCTGGTAGATCACGAACGGCGACAGGCTCGTCGAGAAGCCCGGTCCCCCGGCGGTGATGACGACGAGGAGGTCGAACACCTTGAAACCGATGACCAGTTCGAGCACCGCCACGGCCCAGATGCTGGGGGCGATCGCCGGCCAGGTGACGGTGGTGAAGGACCGCCACGCGGTGGCGCCGTCGATGAGGGCGGATTCGAGAAGCTCGGGGCGGACGACGCCAAGCGCGGCGAAGGCGATCAGCGTCGCGAACGGCGTCCACTGCCAGACGTGGATGACCACCAGCACGACGAACGCCCCGACGTCGGATCCCAGCGGGTTGAAGCCGGCCAGCCCGATGGCCTTGAAGACGGTGGCGAGCCCGCCGCCGACCGGTGCCAGCAGCAGCTTCCAGGCGACGCCGACGAGCACCGGCGCCGTCACCAGCGGCAGCAGGAACAGCGCTCCGACGACGCCGAAGCCGCCACCGCGATGGCGAAGGAGCAGCGCGATGCCGAGCCCCAGCAGCGTCGTCACGACCGCGACGATGACCGCGAAGATCGTCGACTTCCACAGCGACGGGGTGAACGCCGGGGAGGCGAACGCCCCGGTGAAATTGGCGAGTCCGGTGAAGCGGTTGAGCGGCTTGGCGAGTGAGGACTTCGTCACAGCGAGCGCGACCAGGCAGATCGTCGGATAGACCAACAGCAGAGCCAGTCCGGCGACGGCAGGGGCGGCCAACCAGGCAGGAACGCGTCGAGTCACGTGGGGGCACGCTATGTGCAGACCCGCATCCGAGGCGATGGATAAACTCGTGACGAGCCGAGCAGCGGGGCGACGGTAACGCCGACCGCTGCATGAAACGCCTGTTCAGGGTACCCTAAGGTGTTTGTGCTCGCCCATGCTCAACGACGAGGCCCCGGGTGTTGCGACATGCCACGTACGTGCAAAGGGGTGAGCCTCGGTGGTCGGACTGTATGACCCGGATCAGGAGAAGAGCAGCTGCGGCGTCGGCTTCCTGACACGCAAGGACGGCCGCCAAACCCACGAGGTCATCCGCAAGCTGCACGAGGCGCTGTGCGCGGTCCCCCACCGCGGCGGCATGTCGTCGGAGGGCGTCGGCGACGGCGCTGGCGTCAACCTCGACCTCTCGCTGCGGTTCTTCCGCAGGGTGACCGGTCGACCCGACCTCGACCTCGGCGTCTTCGGTGTCGGCAACTTCTTCCTGCCCAACGACCCGGCCTTCCACGCCGAGGCCGAGCAGGTCGTCCGCCAGGCGCTCGCCGATCGCGGCTTCGACATCCTCGTCGAACGCGAGGTGCCCGTGGACGACACGGCCATCCGGCCGGCGGCGGTCAAGTATCAGCTGCCCATCCGCCAGTGGGTCTTCACCACCGCGAACGGCGGGCCGCTGTCGGACCGCAGCATTCACGACGCCCTGATGGCCATCGAAGAAGTCGCCTACACCCGCCCCGAGCTTCAGGGCATGTACCCGCTGTCGCTGAGCGCCCGCACGCAGGTGCTCAAGGGGCGGCTGAACTCCAACGAAGTGGTGCCCTACTTCAGCGATCTGTCGGACCCGTCGATGGAAGTGCACTCGATGTTCTTCCACACGCGGTTCTCCACCAACACCGCGCCGAATGCGACTATGGCCCAACCCTTTCGGTTGATGGCTCACAACGGCGAGCTCAACACCGACAAGAAGAACCGACTCTCCGACAACGCCATCGCCTTGGCCCGCAACCGCGCGATCATCCGGCCGCACGGCCAGTCCGACAGCTGCCGGCTCGACCAGACGCTGCAGAACCGCGTCCTCGAGGACGACCTCGACCTCGTCACCGCCGTCGTCGCGATGATGCCGCCGGCCTGGGAGAACGACCCGACGCTGTCCCCCGAAGTGCGCGCGATGCTGGAGTTCTTCAGCCTCTACGAGGAGAAGAACGACGGCCCTGCGGCCCTGATCTTCGGTGACGGCCGCTACATCGGCGCCCGGCTCGACCGACTTGGGTTGCGCCCCTTGCGAACCGTCGAGACCGCCGAGTACCTGGGCGTCATGTCCGAGGCGGGCCAGCTGTACTTCGAGCCCGACGAGGTGACCAAGCGGGGCCGGATCGAGGCCGGCGGCATGCTGTACTACGACCACTCCCGGCGGCGTTCGTTCACCACCGTCGAGGCGCTGGAAATGCTTGCGGCGCAACATGACTACCCGGCGATGGTGGCCGAGTCCCGCGTCAACCTCGACGAGTTGCCCGCCGTCCCGCCGGAAGGGCAGCTGTCACCCGCCCGCTACAACGGCGACCTGAACCGCTATCAGCGGTACGTGGCGTACTCGCTGAACCAGGAGAGCTTCAAGTTCCTGATGGACCCGATGCTCGCCACGGGTCAGGAGAAGATCTCCGCGATGGGGTACGGCGCGGCGATCAACGCGCTGTCCAATCACGAAGGCGGCATTGCGCGGTACTTCTCGCAGCGGTTCGCCCAGGTGACCAACCCGCCGCTGGACAGCATCCGCGAGGCCGACGGGATGACGCTGCGGGTCGCACTCGGCGCGAAGCCCAACAGCGGTGCGACGCCCGCGCCGCAGATCGTGATCAACTCGCCGATCCTGACCCATCTCGACATGCTGAAGATCCGCGATCAGAAGCAGACGCCGGTGCGCCGGTTCGGCAGTCGGTACCGCGTGGTGCTCGACGACGGCGCGGCCAACGCCGCCGCGTTGATCGCCGGAATCGACGAGCTGTGCGACGAGGTCGAGGCCTTCGCCCGCGAATCCGGTGGTATCGCGGTCATGTCGGACCGCCACGTCACCAGTGAGCTCGCCGCGATGCCCATGACCATCGTGATCTCGGCGGTCAACCAGCGACTCATCGAACAGGGCCTGCGCCGCCGGGTGTCGGTCATCGTGGAGAGCGGGCAGGTCTGCTCGTCGCACCACGTCGCGACGGTCCTCGGATTCGGGGCGTCGGCGGTCTATTCGCTCAGCGTGCAGATGCGCGCCGAGGAGAAGTTCGGTTCCGACGAAACGGCGATCACGACGGCGTTCAAGCGGTTCAAGAAGGCCGCCGAGAAGTCGCTGATGAAGACCATGGGCCGCGTCGGGCTGTGCACGGTGGAGAGCTACATCGGTGGCGAGTTCTTCGAACCCAGCTACCTCGACACCAACGGGCCGGTGCTGAACAAGTACTTCCCCAACGTCATCTCGGTGGTGGGCGGTGTCGGATTCCGCACGCTCTCCGACACCTCCGCCGAATGGCATGCCCGCGCAGTCGAAGTCGGCGACGAGAAGGACGTCCCGCTGCTCGGCCTGTTCAAGGAGCGGGCCGAGGGCGCCGGGCACTCCTATGGGACGACGGCGGTCCGCGGCTTCATCGACATGACGGAGGAAGCCATTTCCTTCGGCGACGAGGCTCGGCCCAAGAACGAGCAGATGGCCGATCCCCTGTTCCTCAGGACGCTGCCGTTGCATCAACTCGAGGGTGCGTTCGGCCTTGACGACGAGGCCTACCGCAACAACAGCTTCGACGAGATGACGCCCCGGGCGATCAACAGCTTCGACATCACCCCGGGCTACCGCAGCTTCGTGTTCGCGGTCAACGCCGAGCGGACCCGCCGCCCGGCCGCCCTTCGCGACGTGCTGGCGTTCCCCGCCGACGTCAACTTCGTGCACACGGCCGAGGAATTCCGTTCCGAGATGGGCCAGTTCGCGCAGTTCGGCAACAACTCCTACCTGGTGCGGGGGTTGACGCTGGTTCGAGTGGGCGACGAGTTCACGCTGCGGCTGACCCACTCGCCCGGGCGGCTGACTGCGCTCGCGGACTCGCTGGTGCAACGGTTCGGCGACGAGATCGTCGACCACGAGGTGATCGGCGACCGGCTGTGGCTGACCGCCCGCGGTCGGGCGCGGAAGTACCTGGGGCAGCTGCGGTCGGCACCTGACTCGATCCCGCTTCCGTCGGTGCAGCCAGCCGACGAGATCGCCGCCACCCTCACCTCGGGTGCGATGAGCCACGGCGCGCTGGTGGCACCGGCCCACGAGGCCGTCGCGCACGGCACCAACATGGTCGGCGGCCTGTCCAACTGCGGCGAGGGCGGCGAGCACCTCACCCGCTACGGCACCATTCGCGGCTCCCGCATCAAGCAGTTCGCCTCCGGCAGGTTCGGGGTGTGGGCCGGTTACCTCGCCGATCCGATGCTCCGCGAGCTGGAGATCAAGATCGGTCAGGGCGCCAAACCTGGTGAAGGCGGCCAGCTTCCGGCACCCAAGGTGACGGTGCAGATCGCGGCGGCCCGCGGTGGCACTCCCGGCGTCGAGCTCGTCTCACCGCCCCCGCACCACGACACCTACTCGATCGAGGACCTGGCGCAGCTCATCCACGACTGCAAGGCCGCAAGAGTCCGCGTCATCGTCAAGCTGGTCTCCAGTGAAGGCATCGGCATCATCGCCGCGGGCGTCGCCAAGGCAGGTGCCGACGTCATCAACGTGGCCGGCAACACCGGCGGCACCGGTGCCGCGGCGGTGACGTCGCTGAAGTACGCGGGCCGCTCCGCCGAGATTGGCGTCGCCGAGGTGCATCAGGCGTTGGTGGCCAATGGGATTCGGCAGAAGGTGGTGCTGCGGGCGTCGGGCGCTCATCAGACGGCCAGCGACGTCGTCAAGTCCGCGCTGCTGGGCGCCGATAGTTACGAGTTCGGCACCACCGCGCTGATGATGCTCAAGTGCGTGATGGCCAAGAACTGCAACATCAAGTGCCCGGCCGGGTTGACGACCAACGCCGAGGCGTTCGAAGGCGATCCGCGCGCGCTGGCCCAGTACCTGCTGAACATCTCCCACGAGGTGCGGGAGATCCTGGCGACGCTCGGGCTGTCGTCGCTACGGCACGCCCGCGGGCGCAGCGATCTGCTGCACCTGCTCGATCACCCGTCGAGCATCGGCCAGCTCGACCTGCGGGCGATGCTCGCGCCCGCGCACGGCTTCGTGCCAGAGGACCCGATCTACCTCGAGAAGGACTACGCGGTCGACGATGCGCTGTTGGCTCAGCTGAACCTGGACGGCGTCGTCACCGACCCGGTGGCGCTGGGCAACATGAACAAGAGCGTCGGCGGCCAGCTGGCGATCGACATCGAGCGGATGCTGAATCACCCTGGACCGGACGGGATTGCGGACGGTCTGTCCGTCGCGACCGACGACCGCGGAAGGCGCTATCTGCTGCCGGACAGCGTCGTCATCACGACGACGGGGTCGGCGGGCCAAAGCTACGGCGTGTTCTGCAACGACGGAATGACGCTGACGCACAAGGGAACCTGCAACGACGGCGTCGGCAAGAGCCAGTGCGGCGGCACCATCGCGGTGCGCTCCCCCGGCGGTGGCTCCGCGCAGCCCGGCGGCAACGTGCTGATCGGCAACTTCGCGCTGTTCGGCGCGTCGGGCGGGCGGCTGTTCGTCGAGGGTGAGGCTGGCGACCGGTTCGCGGTGCGCAACTCGGGTGCGACCGCGGTGGTCGAGGGCGTCGGCGAGTTCCTCTGCGAGTACATGACCAACGGCGCGGTGTTCAACATCGGCGGCTTCGGAAAGGGTGTCGCCAACGGGATGAGCGGCGGCTTCCTCTACCAGTACGACCCGGCCGGCGACCTGCCGTCGAAGGTGAGCGCCGACTCGGTGACATTGGCGTCGATCACCGAGGCGCCGTTCCACGAGGTGGCGGCACGCACGCTGCTGGAATGGCACGTGGCGGCCACCGGCTCGGTGAAGGCCACTGACCTGCTGGCGGATTGGGAGACCACGCGCACGCACGTGGTGTACGCGATGCCGAGGGCGCTGCTGCAGTACCAGGACGCCGACGCGATCCTGTCGTCCAAGACCCGCAAGGAGCTGCTCGACGAGTTGGCCGCTGCACTTGCGGGCCATCAAGTGGCGAAGTTCAAGCGGTCCTACCGCGACGACGAGTACGTGCTCGGTGGCGCGGTGCCCGGTTACGGCGTTACCGACACCGAGGACATGTACGCGCTCCTCAACACCTACACGGTGCTGAACATGGCTCAGCAGCTGGCGCTTTCACGCCTGCCGGGTGTCACGGACGTCACCGACGTGAGAGGCGGCAAGGCGGTGCGCAACCTGGTGCTCACCGAGGACTTCTACCTCATCCAGAAGCTGCAGAAGTACGCGCGCAATGCCGTGGACGGCTTCACCGACGAAAACCTGGCGGTGTTCGTGGCGAACAAGCGGATCACCGACTACAAGGCGGCCCTGACCCAGCGCAACGTGCTGTCGACGGACAGCCCGGGCACGTACGGGTGGATCCTGCACCAGGACAGCAAGAACGTCGAACGGATCGGCAGGTTGCCGTCGTTCGAGGAGTTGTTTGCCGCTCAGTCGATCCCAGACGTCGCGGCGTCGTTCGAATCGTTGGAGAGCGCATGACGAAGATCGCCTACATCCCGCAGGACGCGCCGTTCAACGAGGATCAGCGCGCGTGGATCTCGGGCTTCCTGGCGGGGCTGCACTCGCGGCTGGCGATGAGCGTCAACGCGCCGCCTCCTGCCGTCGCCGACCAGGTCGAGCCGGGGCCGTCGCTGCGGATCCTGTACGGGACGCAAACCGGCAACGCCGAGGGCGTCGCCAACGACGCTGCCGCGGCGGCGAAGTCGCAGGGGTTCGACGTGACGGTCAGCGGGCTCGACGAGATCGAGCTCGAGGAGTTTGCGGGCCTGAAGTACGTGCTGATCGTGACGTCGACCTACGGCGAGGGCGAGATGCCCGACAACGCCGAGCTGTTCTGGGAGGCACTGGCAGCGGACGTGGCCCCACGGCTGGAAAGCGTCTCGTTCGGGGTGTTGGCCCTCGGTGACACCGGGTACGACGGATTCTGTCAGGCGGGCAAGCTGTTCGACATGCGCCTCGAGCAGCTCGGGGCCACTCGGGTGCTGCAGCGGGTGGACTGCGACGTCGACTACGAGACCGATGCCGCGGCGTGGATTCAGCATGCGCTGACCGCGTTGGTGCCGACCTCGGGTGCGACGGGGATGCCGAGCACGCCCGCGCCGAGTGCGGTCGCCCGGTCGGGGTGGACGCGCAAGAACCCGTTCACCGCCGAGGTCGCGACCAACCGGCTGCTGTCGGGGCCGGGGTCGGACAAGGAGATCCGGCACGTCGAATTTGCGTTGGCGGACAGCGGAATCGAGTACGAGACCGGTGACGCGTTGGCCGTCATCCCGGAAAACGACCCGGAGCTGGTGGACGCGATCGTCGAACACTTCCGGATGTCGGTCGGCACACTCGTCGACGGGGAGCCGCTCGGGAAGCTGCTTGGCCAGAAGTACGAGATCAGTGCGCCGTCGAAGGATCTGCTTGGCGAGGTCGAGAACCGCGCCGACAACGAGGAGCTGTCGCACGTGCTGCGCGGCGGCGTGAAGGAGACGCTGGACCGCTGGCTGTACGGCAAGGACGTGCTGGACATCCTGCGGATCGCAGGTGACGACCTCAGCGTCGAGGAGTTCCTCGGCTTGCTGAAACCACTTCAGCACCGGGCGTATTCGATCTCGTCGAGCGCACTGGCGCATCCGGACCGGATCCACCTGACGGTCGCGGCCGTGCGGTATCAGTCGAACGGCCGCGAGCGCGGCGGCGTGTGCTCGACGTTCCTGGCCGATCGCGGAAACAAGGCAAAGATCTTCCTGCAACCCAACAAGTCCTTCCGGGTGCCCGCCGACGACGACGTGCCGATGGTGATGGTCGGCCCCGGCACGGGCGTTGCGCCGTTCCGGGCGTTCCTGCAGGAGCGCGCCCTGCGAGGCGCGAAGGGCCGGAACTGGCTGTTCTTCGGCGATCAGCACCGTGCGCACGACTTCGCGTATGAGGACGAGATCACCGGTTGGCAGGAGTCGGGACTGCTGAATCGGTTGGAGCTGGCGTTCTCTCGCGATCAGGCGGAGAAGATCTACGTGCAGACGCGGATGCTGGAGCAGGGCCGCGAGTTGTTCGCCTGGCTCGAAGAGGGCGGGCACTTCTACGTGTGCGGTGACGCGACGCGGATGGCCAAGGACGTCGACCACGCGCTGCACGCCGTCGTCTCGGCGCACGGTGGCATGGACGACGACGCGGCAACGGACTACGTCAACTCGCTGAAGCGGGAGAAGCGCTACGTGCGCGACGTGTACTGATTACCGTCCCTCGTCCGCGTCCTCCTCGTAGCTGACGCGGATCGTTTCGAAGCCCTTCGCCTGCTCGGCTCTCGCCTTCCGCGCGTAGGTCCTGCGGTCCGCCGGGGTCAGCTCGACGTCGTCGGTGAACACCGTCAACAATGCGCGCGGGTATAGCCGTTCCACTCGGACGACGTTGATCTGCGCGCACATGACCAGCGTCACCGAGATGAGGAACAGGAATGCCAACAGTCCCAACACGACGGCGAACACGGCGTTGATCGCACTGGCGGTCGTCACCGTGCGGGTGACGTAGGCCGCTCCGAACCACTGCAGCAGTTGCCACACCGCGGCGGCCACGGCGGCACCCGGAAGTAGTTGTCGGACAGTCAGTTTGCGCGTGGTGGTGACCCGGAACGCGATGAGGCAGATCGCGGCGTTGATGACCACCGCCGCCACCACGCACCCCGCCTTGCCCCACGATCCGAGGAACTCCGCCGACCGGCCGATCGCCGCGAGCGCGGTCGTGGCGATCGCCGCCG
Organism: Mycolicibacterium hodleri; assembly: GCA_006864685.1. GTDB lineage: Bacteria > Actinomycetota > Actinomycetes > Mycobacteriales > Mycobacteriaceae > Mycobacterium > Mycobacterium hodleri_B. The sequence goes on from VIFX01000031.1 coordinate 10,698, forward strand.
AACCGAGGACGAGCAGCAGCGCGAGGCTGCGGACACGGCCGCGGATCGGGTCGGGACGGCGGTGCTTCGGCACGGCCCACACGGTGTCCATCGCGTTCTGCACGGCCACCCCGACGCCGAGCCCGCCGTAGAGGGCACCCGCGATGCCGACGACCACCGCGACCGTGCCACCGGACAGCTGCTGCGGCTGCCCGAGTTGCTGACCGATCACCGGGAACTGACTGACGGCCGTCTCGAGCACCTGCTGCTGCAGGTCGGGGTGGCCCGCCAGGACCACGCCGAGCGTGGTGGTCAGCAACAGCAGCAGGGGGAACAGCGACACGAAGGCGTAGTAGGTGATCAGCGCGGCGAGGTAGCCACCCTGGTCGTCGATGTACTTGTAGACGACGGCGATGACGAACCCCGCTGCCCGGCTACGCTGCTGCAACCCGTCCAGCCACTGGACCATGGCGGACCCCGTCTCTCGCTGCCGTCGTGTGCAGGCGGGAGTACCCCCTTCCGACGCAGTTCAGTACTGCGAATCGCCGACCCGCTTTCCCTGCCGGCGCGCCGACGAACTCCGGCTCCGCACGACGGGTGTTCACCAAACTTTCCAGGCCGGGCTCGCGCACCCGCTATTAGTGACGTTGTCGTCAAATAAGCGGGCCGGCCCGCTTATGCTGCGCCAATGCCCGAGTTCGCGCCATCCCCTCCCCCGACGCTCGCCGACGTCCCGACCGCGTCCCTGCCCACCGCGGAACTAACAGGCCGCCCCTATGCCCTGCCCATCGACGTGCTCGCCGAGACGTACGGCCCGCTCTTCTACGGGGACTGGAGCGGCGACCGCAAGCTCTACGCATGCTCCGGAGAACTCGTCGAGGAGTTGTGCGACGAGAGCCGGTTCGCCAAGAACCTGACGGCGTCGCTGGCGCGGGTCCGTCCGCTGGCCGGGGACGGGTTGTTCACCGCCTTCCACGGCGAGCCCAATTGGCAGACGGCACACGACGTTCTGATGCCCGGCTTCAGCTACGCCGGGCTGCGCAACTACCACGACGCGATGTTGGCGATCAATCAGCAGCTGGTCGCGCGGTGGGACGCTCGCGTCGGGGCGGGGCCGGTCGACGTGTCAGGCGATCTGCAGAAGCTGGCCATGGACACCGTCGGGCTGGCGGGGTTCGGGGCGCGGTTCGAGTCCTACGACTACGACGGCCTGGCGCCCATTCCGCAGAGCTTCACCGACGCGCTGACCGAGGTCTTCACCAACGGCGAGTCCCCGGCATTCGAGGCGGAGCTGGCCACCCTGCACGGGTACTTCGACGAGCTGATCGCCGGACACTCCGGCGGCGGCACCGGCGATCTGCTGTACGTGATGCTCGGCGCCGACGGGGCCCTGTCCGACGACAACATCCGCAACCAGATCATGACGTTCCTGATCGCCGGGCAGCTGACGACGTCGGAGCTCATGCCGAACGCCGTCTACAACTTGGTGCACCACCCCGCGGTGCTGGCCCGCGTGCAGGCCGAGGTCGACGCCGTATTCGGTACCGACGACGACTACCTGCCGACGTACGACGACATCGGCAAGCTCGCCTACCTGCGCCAGGTGATCAGCGAGACGCTGCGCCTGTCGCCACCGGTGCTGAACTTCGACCGGATGGCGTTGGCGGACACGGTGATCGGCGGCGTCTATCCGGTCAAGGCGGGCGAGGCCGTCACGATTCTGACCGGCGCGCTGCACCGGCAGCCGGAGTGGGGCGACAACCCCGAGCTGTTCGACCCGTCCCGGTTCGACTCCGGTGTCGCCGAGGGTCGGTCGACGGCGCTGTTCAAGCCGTTCGGCACCGGGGAGCGGTCGTGCATCGGGCGGCAGTTCGCGTTGCACGAGGCGGCAATGCTGCTCGCGCGGCTGGTGCACCGCTACCGGCTGATCGACTCGCAGCACTACGTGTTGCGGTGGGAGGGGTTGAGCCGACGGCCGGTCGGGTTCTCCGTTGAGCTGGTGCGGCGAACGTCGGAGGAGAGGGTGGTGGTGGCGACGGCTCCCGCCACTGCTGTCGCCACTTCGGCGTCGGCGCCCGTTCGGGCGGGGACGACGCTGGCGGTGCTGCACGGCTCGAATCTCGGCACCTGCCGGGCATTGGCCAAGCAGCTCGCGGAGGAGGCGACCGACATCGGTTGCGTCGCAACGGTGGCGGCGTTGGACACGGCGGTGGGCGGGTTACCCCAGGCCGATGCGGTGCTGATCGTCGCGTCGTCGTACAACGGTCAGCCGACGGATGACGCGCGGGAGTTCTACTCGTGGGTGCAGTCGGATGACGCCGTCCTCCAGGGTGAGCCGCTGTTCGCGGTGCTCGGCGTCGGCGATCACAACTGGGCGGACACGTACCAGGCCGTGCCCAAGATCTACGACGAGCGGCTGACGGCGCTCGGTGGACGGCCGCTGGTACCGAGGGCGGCGGCGGACACGTCGGGTGATCTGACGGGGACGCTGGAGGAGTTCGAGACGGCGTTGTGGTCGGCGTTAGCGGAGCACTACGGCGATCCGGATGCCGTGTCGCTGACCACGAACGACGAGCCGCTGTACGACCTGCGCCTCATCCAGGGCCCGCTGACGGCGGCGATCGACGAACGGTTCGCGGTGCAGCCGATGACGGTCACGCTCAACGACGAGTTGGTGAACGTGCCGGGTCAAGCGAAACACTATGTCCGGGTGGCGCTTCCCACGGATGTGTCGTATTCGACGGGTGACCATCTGACGGTGCTGGCCGACAATCCACCCGAGGTGGTGGACACGGTGCTCGAGCTGCTGCAAATCGACCCAGAGCTGCGGCTGTCGATCAACCCGCGGCGCACGTCGCGACGGCTGATCGCGCTGGACCGCGAGGTGAGCGTGCGCGAGCTGCTGACGCACTTCGTCGAGTTGCGGAAGCCGGCGACGCGCAGCCAACTGCAGAAGATGGCGGCGGTCAACCCGTGCGAGCCGGAACGGAAGGCGCTCGAGGCGTTGGCGGACTCGGACGATCCGTGTGCGCTGAGCCCGCTGGAGTGCCTGGCGCAGTTCAAGGCGTGCGCACTGACCGGTGCCGAACTGCTGGAGCTACTGGAACCGATGACGCCACGGCACTATTCGATCGCGTCGTCGTCGAAGTTGTCGGCGCACGAGGTGGCGCTGATCGTCAGCGTGCTCGACACGCCTGCGCGGTCGGGCTACGGGCTGTTCAAGGGGGTGGCGTCGAATCATCTGGCGGGAGTCGCGCCCGGTACCCGGATCCGGGCGAGGATCGATCCTGCGCGGCAGGCGTTCCGGGCGGGCGCGGAGCCGAAGCGCAACGTGATCCTGGTGAGCGCGGGCACGGGCGTCGCACCGTTCTGCGGCTTCCTCGGTGACCGGTTGGCGGCGAAGCAGGCGGGCGAACCGTTCTCACCGGCGTTGTGCTTCTTCGGCGTTCGCGATCCCGACGTGGACTACATCTTCCGCGAGGCGTTCGAGGAGGGCGAGCGGCAGGGCATCGTGCGAATGCGGCCGGCGTTCTCGCGGGCTCCCGTGGACGGGGTCAAGTACGTGCAGGATCGGATCGCCGCCGATGCGGACGACGTCTGGGAGCTGCTTGGCGATCCGGCGAAGAACACCCACGTGTTCATCTGTGGTGACGGGGGTCGGATGGCGCCGGCGGTGCGGGCGGCGTTCCGAACCATCTACAGCGCGCGTACGGGTGCGGATGACGCGGCGGCGAAGGAATGGCTCGAGGGGTTGGTGGCGTCCGACCACTACGTGGAGGACGTGTGGGCGGGATGAGGCGGTACTCGAAATCGAGGGGTTACGTCAGGGCCTTGTCCCACTGATTCTGGGAGTTCTCCAGCGACTGCTGGACCGTCTGGGTGCCGTTGACGGCCAAGGCGAGCTGGTCGACCAAGCCCTGCAACAACTGTGGCGCGCCGGCCTCCTTGGGCCACACGAGGGGGTTGCCGTTGAGGCCCTCGCGGATGGGGCCGATGGCCTTGGTCACCACCTTGGCGTAGCCCTCGGAGTCGAGCACCTCGCCGCGGGCGGGGTCGATGCCGGCGCCTGGGGTCGAGGAGACGACGAGGTTCTGCGGGGCGGCGGTGGCCCAGGCGATGAACGCCGACGCGGCGTCCTGATTCTTGGTGGCAGTGGAGATGCCGAGCCCGAAGCCGGCGTCGAGGGCGGTGCGCGGGGTCTTGTTGGTCCCGCCCACCGGCAGCGACAGCGCGCCCCACTTGCCTGCGATCTTGGACGCCGTCGGGTCCTCCGCGCGCAGGGCCATGTCGGTCCAGGTGTCGAGCATCGCGCCCTGCCCGGTGAGGAAGGCGGTGTTGGCCTGGTCGAAGCCGATCTGCAGCGGGGTGGGCAACGCGACGGGGTTGACCTTGACGAGGTGGGTCAGCGCGGCGACCGAGGCCTCGGAGGTGAGCTCCGGCTTTCCGTTGGCGTCCAACAGGTTTCCGCCGTAGCCGGTGAGCCGGTTGATGTAGGAGCAGCCGAGGATCATCGGGACCTGCTGACCCGAGACGATGGCCCCATAGGCGGCGCCCTTCGCGTCGGTCGTGATCTTGGCGGCGGCGTCGTCGTACTCGTCCCAGGTGGTCGGCGGGGTCACCTTGTACCGGTCGAAGAGCTCGGCGTTGTAGAAGAGGATGTGCACGTCGCCGTCGTAGGGCAGGCCGTAGCGCTTGCCGTCGAGCAGGGTGTACGGGTCGTAGATCGACTTCAGGTAGCCGCTGGTGCCGATCTTGTCGCCGTTGGCGTCGATCCACCCGGTGAGGTCGGTGAGCGCGCCGGCCTCGACGAGATCGCCGAGGCCGAAGTAGAAGTAGTCGAAGACGTCGAACTCGCCAGTGCCGCTTTGCACGTCGAGGATCTGCTTGCTGGTCAGCTGGTCATAGGGTGCGGCGGTGACCTCGAGGATGCCGCCGGTGGCCGCTTTCCACTTGGGCGCCAAGACGTCGCGGAACGACGTCACGTGCGGCTGGTTGACCAGCAGCTTGAGGGTCACGCCGTCGAAGCGGCCGCCCGTCGGGGCGGTGGTGGACAGCGCGGCGGTGCTGCCCTCGGAGCCGCACGCGGCGAGAGCTGGCGCGAAAGCCAGTGCCCCGCCGGCGAGTCCGAGTAGTTGGAGCGCGCGGCGGCGGCTGAGGTTTGCGGTGGTCACGTGGGAGGACGGTAAGGGAGAGACCGGCGGTCAGACGATGGTTTGACTCGTGGTGATCGTGGGAGGCGTCGTCAGCGCCGGGTTACCGCGGTGCGGAGTTCGGCGTAGGCCAGCACGAGCGCGTCGAGGCTGAAACCGCGGTTGAGGCCGCTCGGGTTCGGCAGGACCCAGGCGGTCGCGCCTGCGAAGTCCACTGGCTGCCTACCCCAGGCGACGTCGCGCGTCGGGAGCATGGCCGACAGCGCGCGCTTGCCGAGGAAGGCGACGGCCCGAGGCTGATACCGGCGGATCTTGGCTTCGAAGGCGGGCCTCGCGTCCCGAAACTCCTCGGCGCCAATCTCGGCCGCCGTCGGCGTTGGGCGCGGCACCACCGCGGTGATGCCGCAGCCATGGGTCAGCAGCTGGCGTTCGTCCTCGGCGCGCAAGCGCACGTCGGTGAACCCGGCCAGGTGCAGAACCGCCCAGAAGCGATTGCTCGCGTTCGAGAAGTTGTGCCCGTCGGCGGCCGCACTCGAGGCCGGGTTGATGCCGCAGAACACCACGTCCAGGGCCGGGGCCAGCACGTCGGGGTCGTAACCACTCGGTTCCATCTCGTCGTCAGTCAACCACCTGGGGCGACGCAAATCGACGGGTCCTGACACTCGCAAAATTGGGTGACGTCACCCATAGTGGAAAGATGACCAACTTCGACTCCCCGTCCGCTTCCGGCAAGCCGTCGGTGTTGGTGTTCGACGTCAACGAGACGCTGCTCGACATCGAATCCCTCGGCCCGCATTTCGAGCGAATCTTCGGTGACGCCAACGTCCTTCGCACGTGGTTCGGCGAGCTCGTCACCTATTCGATGACACTGACGCTGTCCGGGTACTACGTCGACTTCTTCACCCTCGGCCGCGCGGTCCTGCAGATGGTCGCGACGATCCGCGACGTGACCCCCACCGACGACGAACTGCAATCGCTGGCCGAGGGCATGCGCACGATGCCCGCGCACCCCGACGTCGCCCCGGGTTTGGCGAGCCTGCGGGCCGACGGCTACCGCCTGGTCACGCTGACCAACTCCCCCCATCGCCCCGACGTGGCCTCGCCGCTGGACAACGCCGGGCTCGGAGACTTCTTCGAGCACCAGTTCACCGTGGACACCCTCGGCGTGTTCAAGCCGTCGATTCACCTCTACCGCAGGGTGGCCGCGCAGCTCGGGGTCGACGCCTCGGAGTGCATGATGGTGGCGGCGCACACCTGGGACACGATCGGAGCCCAAGGCGCCGGAATGCAGAGCGCCTTGATCACCCGGCCCGGCAATGCACCGCTGATCGCCGACGGCGTTCCCCAGCCAAACCTGTTGGCCGCCAACCTCACCGAGCTCGCTAGCCTGCTGGAGCGCCGTCCCGGTACGCCTCCAACAGCCGCAGCCACACCTCGCTGATCGTCGGAAAGCACGGCACCGCGTGCCAGAGCCGGGCGATCGGCACCCGGCCCGCGACGGCGACCGTGGCGGAGTGCAGCATCTCCACCACCCCGGGACCCACGAAGCTGACCCCGAGCAACGTCTGGTCGTCCTCGTCGACGACCATCCGCGCCTGCCCGGTGTAGCCGTCGGCGTAGAAGTTCGCGCCGGGCACCGACTGCCCCATGTCGACGTCGACCGTCCGGACGCGGTGCCCCCGCTGCGTCGCCTGGGCACTGGTGAGGCCGACCGACGCCGCCTCCGGATCGGTGAAGAAGGCCTGCGGGATGGCGAGATCGTTCGCGGTGGCCACGTGCGCACTCCACGGGTCGGAGTCCAACGCCAGCCCGTTGGCACGCGCACCGATCACCGCACCCGCGATGCGCGCCTGATACTTGCCCTGGTGGGTCAGCAGCGCCTGGTGGTTGACGTCGCCGAGGGCGTACAGCCAATCGCCCTCGACGCCGCGGGCCATGCAGGTGTCGTCGACGTCGAGCCACGAACCGGGCGCGAGCCCGACGGTCTCCAGCCCGATGTCGGCGGTGTTCGGCGTCCGCCCGGTGGCGAAGAGGATCTCGTCGACTTCGAGCCGCTCACCGGTGTCCAGGGTGACCTGAATGGGTCCGGTTCCACCGGGGCGCTGCAACTCGGTGACGAGCACTTCGGTCCGCACCTCGACGCCTGCCTCGACGAGGCCGCGGTGGACGTGCTCACCGAGGAACGACTCCATCCGCGGAAGCAGCCCGGCGGTGCGCGCCAAAAGCGTGACCCGTGAGCCCAAACCGTGCCAGGCAGTGGCCATTTCGACGCCGACTCCCCCGGCCCCCACCACCGCCAGCCGCGCCGGGACCGTACTGCTGTCGGTCGCCCTGCGGTTGGTCCACGGCTTGGCCTCGGCGACGCCGGGAAGGTCGGGCACCGCGGCGGTGCTGCCGGTACACACGATCACCGCGTGGCGGGCGTGCAGTTCCAGCCGTCGCTCCGCGGTGGTGACGACGAGGCGTCGTGCCCCGTCGAGGCGGGCGTGCCCACGAACCAGGTCAACGCCCATGCCGAGAACCACGTCGGCGACGGGGGCGTCGTCCCAGTTGGTCACGTACCGGTCCCGGCGGGCGAAGACGCCCTTCGCGTCGATCGCCCCGACGACAGCTTCGCGGGCACCGTCGACCTTGCGCGCCTCGGCGACGGCGAGCACCGGTCTCAGCAGCGACTTGCTGGGCACGCATCCCCAGAAGTTGCATTCACCGCCGACGAGTTCGCGTTCGACGAGCGCGACGGACAGACCCTCTGCGTGGGCGCGGTCGGCGGCGTTGATGCCCACCGGTCCGCCGCCAAGGACGATGACGTCGTAGACCCTTGCCATGTTATCTCCCAACGTTTTTTCCTTAGGTTCGCGTGTGGATCTCGTCGGCGTCGAGGCCGCGGTCGACGCCGTGGGCGATCACGGTTTGCCCCGGCTCGAGGTGGAGCTGACGGCCGTCGAGGAAGACGTCGACCTTGTCCGGCTCGAAGGAGACGAAGTTGCTGACGCGCTGAACCTCGGTCCAGGCGTTCGGATACGACCACGCTGCCCGTGGACGGTCGCCGACGGCGTAGTAGCTCGCCAAACCCTTGTAGGGACAAAAGGTCTGCCCCTCCACCGGTTGCAGCGCAGTCTCGTCGACGTCCTCGCGGGGCACGTACCAGCGTGGTGCGAAGCCCGATTCGTAGAGCGCCAGCAGGCGCCCGGTGTCGGCGACCACACGGTCACCGTCCCGGACGACGAGATGCCTTGAGGTGCTTCGGATGTCGATGCGGTGGTAGAAGTCGGCGGCGTGCCCCAGGATGCGTTCGTCCTCTTCGTAGAAGGCGTCCATCGCCCGCCACGCGAAGGCGACACGTCCGCCGAGCACCCTTGCATGGTTGGGCAGCGCGGCATACTGCCACGCCGCCCGCCTCACGTCCCGGTCGGCGACCCGGGCGCCGAACCACGTCACCGGCCCCAGGTCGGCGTGTTCGGTGACGTGGCCGTCATCGACGAGCACCCCCGACGTCACGTCCTCGCGCGGAAAGTAGGCGACGGGATACCGGCCCGGTTCGTGCAGCAGCACCACGTCCTGACTGTCAGCGATCCAGGCGTCGCCGAAGCGGACCCGCATCCGGCGGCGCAGCGGTTCGACGAACAACAACGCCGGCAGGGGCTCCGGGGTGAGGAAGTGGCCCACCGAACGCGTGGCCAACGGCCCCTGCTGCCATGCCAATCCCATGATGTGCCCCTTCGTCGCACCGGCCCCACGACGCCCGGCCAACGGTTCACGGCCGATTGGGCGACAGGTCCCATTATTCTGGGCTACGCCGCCCATATTGTCCAGAGCGCTGCCTGCCAATGCGCTGTGAAGTGATTGCTAGGAAGACCTTTTCGTCTTCGAGGCCCGCTTGCGCGTCTTCACGGCAAAGCTGGCGACGTAGTCGAGCGCGGCGTTCACGGCAGCCCGAAAGGGTTCGACGGATCCGGTCACGTGGGTGAGCAACGTGCCGCCCTGATGGGCGGCGACCAGTGCGACGGCGAGGTGACGGGGATCGGCGTCGTCGGTGAGCTCACCGCGCTGGCGCATCGCCGTCAGGCCGTCCTCGAACACCTGCAGCCACCGCTCGTACCCGTCGGCGAGATCGTCGAGCACCGCGTCGTCGGCTTCCAGCAGTTCCCCCGTGAGAGAGCCGTAAACGCACCCGCCTCGCAGGTAGTTCTCGCCGGCCTGGGTCCAGCACAGATCTGCCCACGCCCGCAACGACTCGAGGGTGTCCAGGTGACCGAGCGCCTCCTGGGTGTGGAAGGCGACGACGAAGTCGGTGCGCGCCGCGATTACCTGACACGTGAGATCTTGTTTGTCCGTGAAGTAGTGGGAGATCTGCGATCCGCTGACGCCGACGGCGCGACGGACGTCGTCGAGGCTGGTGCCGTTGACCCCGTGCTCGAAGATGAGTTCGGCGGCGCCTTCGATGATCCGTGCCCGGGTGGCCATGCCCTTGGCGGTGAACCGCGGTGCGGCGTCGTGGTCGGCGTGGTGCGGGCGGCGTCGTGGTCGGGACTTGCGCGCCGGGCGCGGGGCTCGTTCGTCGGGGTCCTTGGCGAACATGCGCACGTAGTTGACGACGAATCTGGTGACGTCCGCCAGCGGCCATTCCTGCCGGTAGGAGAAGGCCAGCAACCCGGCGCCCTGGTGCAGGCCGACCACCACCAGCGCGAGCTGGCGAGGATCGGCCGAGTTGACCAGGAGGCCACGACTCTTCATGCGGGCGAACGAGTCTTCGAGAAGATTCACCCAGCGCCAATATCCGTCGGCGAACGTCTGCCGGGTGGCGTCATCCGACTTCGCCAGCTGGCCGGCCAGCGCGTGATAGGTGGCGGTGCCGCGGTAGCCGACCTTGCGCAGGTAGCGCACGTTGAGATTGGCCCACTGCTCCCAGTCCTCGAACGTGTCGAGCCCGCCCAGCTTCGGCTGGCGGTGGAACTGCAGCACGATCTCGATCTGGCGCTTCACGACGGCGCGGATCAGGTCTTGTCGGTCGTCGAAGTAGTGGTTGAGCTGGGAGCCGCTGACCGACGCAGCTTGACGCACCTTGTCCAGGTTGAACGTCGTGAGCCCGTCGGCGAGTAGCACGTCGGCGGCCGACCGCAGGATGCGCTCGCGCGTCGCGAGCCCCTTGGCGGTGAAACTCCGGTTCGCCGACGCATCTGCGGTGGTCATCGTGCATACGAAGATACCCGTGTGACCATTGTTCCTGGCGTGACCAGGCCGCCCCGGCTAGGCGTCAGTCACGTTTCACGTTCTCCTTCAGAAAGGTGACGATCAGCGGCACCACCTCGTCGAGCGCCGACTCGAGCAGGAAGTGCCCGCCGTCGAGGAGGTGAATGTCGGCGTAGGGCAGGTCGGCCGCGAAGGCCTCGGCGCCTGCGGGACCGAAGATCTCGTCACCGCGACCCCACACCGCCAGCAGCGGCACGTTGGTCCTGCGAAAGTAGGCCTGCACCTTCGGATACATCGGCGGGTTGGTCGCGTAGTCCCGGAAGAGAGCCAACTGCACCTCGTCGTTGCCGGGACGGCAGAGCAACGCGTAGTCGTGGAGCCACGCGTCGGGGTCCACCCGAGTCTGATCCCCGACGCCGGTGAGGTACTGCCATCGCGTGGCGTCCAAGGTCAGGAACCCGCGGATCGCCGCCTCGGTGTCGACGCTCGGGTGGGCGTGGTAGTCCCACACCGTCTTCCAGAAGCCGTCGACGAAGCCAGCCTCGTAGGCATTGCCGTTCTGACTGATGATCGCCGTGATCGCGTCGGGACGTGCCAGCGCGAGACGCCACCCGACGGGTGCGCCGTAGTCGTGAACGTAGATCGCGTGACGGTCGACGCCGAGATTGCGGAGCAGGCCGGCCGTCAGCTCGGCCAGGAGGCCGAAGGTGTACGCGACGTCGGCCGCGGGCGGCGCGTCGGAGAGTCCGAAGCCGAGGTAGTCGGGGGCGATGACACGATAGTCGTTGGCCAGCAACGGAATCAGATGACGGAACATGTGTGAACTGCTCGGGAATCCGTGCAGTAGCACGATGACGGGCGCGTCGGCCTCTCCTGCCTCGCGGTAGAAGAGCCGATGACCCCGGACGGTCGTGTAGTCGTGATGGACGACGGCCACGGTGGACTCCTGTTCGCCGTTGGTACGCTTGCCATTATGGGTTACTTAGCCCATTATGCATACGCGGCTCCGTCCAGACCATGCCTCTTGGCTGGCAATCTGGTGCAAGTATGGGTTGCTCACCCCACCGATCTCCAAGAAGGGTTGTCACATGAGTACGGAACGGATGTCGGTCGTCCTGGTCCACGGCGCGTGGGCGGACGGATCGAGCTGGCGCAAGATCATCACCGCACTGAACCGGAACGGCACGCCGGTGATCGCCGCGCCGATTCCGCTGACGTCGCTGAACGACGACGTCGACGCGGTCGACCGGGCGGTCGCCCGCGTCGGAGGCCCGGTCGTGTTGGTCGGGCACGCCTACGCGGGTGCCGTGCTGGGAGCCAGCCGGCACGAGCAAGTGCGGGCTCTGGTGTACGTCGCGGCGTTGGCGCCCGACGAACACGAGACCGTCGCCGACGTCTTCTATCGCGACGCACCGCATCCGAATGCCCCCAACCTCGCGCCCGACGCCGACGGCTACCTGTGGCTGCCCGACGAGGCGTTCCCCCGGGCCTTCGCCCAACACGCCGACGCCGAGGATCAGGTCCTCCTGGCGGCCACGCAGCGGCCCATCGCGGTGGCGTGCATTCAAGAGCCCGTTCCCGCACCGCGGTGGAAGACGTTGCCGACGTGGTACTTACGTGCCGAGGAGGACCGGATGATCAACGCGGAGACGCAGTCGTTCATGGCCGACCGCATGGGCGCTCGCCTTCGTTCCCACCGGACCGACCACACGCCGTCGATCACCGCGCCCGAGGCCGTCCTCGAAGTGATCGCCGAGGCCTACGCCGAGGTGTCGGCGGAGCCGCCGGCGATCGACGGCGAACCCGCGGGAACGTCGGGACGTAGATAACCGGCCAGACACAGACCGATCATGGCCATGGCCACTGCGGGCCACCACGTGGCGAGCACGGCTGCGGTCAGGAAGATCCCGATGGTGACGAACGCGCGCATGGTCAACAGGCGACGCATCAGCTGTGTCACGTCCTCGTGGGCGGGACGGTCGACGACCTCCCAGCACAGGGCGAGGTAGGTGGCGTTCACGACCACGAAGAGACCGGCGTACAACGAGACCGGCGCGTCCGCCAGGCGGCTGTCGGCAACCCACTCGGTGGCGAAGGGAAGCAGCGACACCGAGAACAGGTGCAGGAAGTTGACCCACACGAGACGTGGCGTGGCAACCTCGGCATAGCTGAATAGGTGATGGTGGTTGACCCACACGATCGCAATGAAGAGATAACTCACCGCATAGCTCAAACCGGTTGGCCACAATGGCAGTAATGCACTGAAGGTGGCTGTCTCCGGCGGGCTCAGGTCGAGCACGAGAACGGTGATGAGGACGGCGAACACGCCGTCGGAGAACAAGCTGACCCGTTCCAACCTTGGTCGCCGCACCACCAAGACTCTCTCCCATCGACTGGGGGTGACGACCCATTATGCACCGGCAGCCCGGGCGCCACGGACCAGACGTGCGCGATGATCCCCGGCCTGGCGGCATGGTCCCGCCCCGGGGCGTCGTCATCTGCTGGCGATCGTCATCATCGGTTGACGACCCGGAACCGAAGGTGCCCACCGGCCCCGGCGCCACAGCGACTTCCAAGGTTGAAAACCCTCGACGGCGGGCCGGCCGGGACTATCGTTTGGGAGAACGGCCCCATTCAGATGAAGCATCGGGCCGTCGTCTCGAAGAGGAGAACCGCTAGTGAATGGCAGCAGCCGCGTCCCCGATCCGTGGGCAGACGAGCATTCGGGAACCCGGACCCTCGACCTGGCGCTGGGGGTGCTCGTCGGCTTGCGGCGCTGCGACGCCAAGGAGGCCTTCTCGGAGTTGGTGGACGTGAGCACCCGACGCGGGCTGTCGCCGTTCGCCCTCGGCCGGGCCGTGGTGGCGGCGGCCGGTGGCCACCCCGTCCTCGACTCCGACGCGGCGGCAGCCGTGGCCGACGAGTGGGGCGAGTTGTTCGTCGACACCAAAGTGTCGTCGTGAGCAGTGCCGCCGTGGACGTGCAAATGCACGTCGGCACCCTGTACCGCTATCCGGTGAAGTCGATGCTCGGCGAAGCCGTGGACGCCATGTTCCTCGACGAGCAGGGTGTCGAGGACGACCGTCGCCTGGCACTGATCGACGAGGAGACCGGCCGGGTGGCCAGCGCCAAGCAGGCACGGCTGTGGCGCAGCCTCCTAACCTGCAGCGCCACAGTTGATTCCGGGCGGGTGAGCATTCGGATGCCCGATGGATCGACGGTGTCCGCCGACGCCGACGAGGTGGACGCACGACTGTCCGCACTCGTCGCCCGACCGGTGCGACTGTTGCGCAGCCGACCTGCCGGTGCCTCGGTGGAGCGGGCCGACCCCGAGCAGGTGCTCGAATTCGGTGTGGACGCCGAGGTCGACGCGCCGATCCTGGAATTGGCGGAGGCCACCCCGGGTACGTCCTTCACCGACTACGCGCCGGTGCACGTCATCACCACCGCGACGCTCGAGCAGATCGGCACGGACGCCGCGCGCTATCGCCCCAATCTGGTGATCGCGACGCCGCCGGGCTACCCGGCCTACGCCGAGAACGAGTGGACGGGTCGCACCCTCGTCGTGGGCGACGTACGGCTGCGCGGCATCGGCCCGACACCGCGATGCGTCATCCCCACGCTGGAGCACGGCTCACTGCCACGGGATCCCGGGGCACTGCGCACGCCGGCAGCCGAAAACCGTGTCGCCGCACTGGACATGGGCGTCTTGCCGTGCGCGGGAGCGTATCTCGAGGTCGTGGCCGCTGGCACCATTCGGGCCGGCGACCGGGTCACCCTCGAATCGTCGTAGTGGGCGTCAGCTGGCGGCGAGTTCGAAGACGGGGATCACCCGGTCGGTCTTCTTCTGGTACTCACCGAAGCCGGGCGCCCTCTCGACGATGAGGTCGTAGACGCGGTCGCGGTCGGCCTTCGGCAGTTCGTGGGCGATCATCTGCTTCGGCGGATCCGCGCCAATCTCCACGGTGACGGTCGGGTCGGCCCGGAAGTTGAACACCCAACCTGGGCTGGCGTCGCGGCCGGCCGCCGAGCCGACGACGTAGATCTTGTCGTCGACGTCGAAGTAGCCGATGAGGTTCTCGCGTCGCTCACCGCTCTTGGCACCCTTCGAGGTCACGATCAGCAGCGGGAAGCCCTCGAACTGCCCGCCCACTTTCCCACCGTTGCTGCGGAACTCCGCGATGTTGCGCGCATTGAACTCCCGTTCGGACGTCATCTCGTCAGCCATGCGTTCCATGGTGGCACTGTCGGTGGGCGATCGGAATGGCTTCAGTTCGGAACGACGACGACAGCACACCGAGGTCCATGAGCAGCGGCCAAGCGAGCGTCCGCCGTCACCAGTGCGCACCCAAGGTTCTCGGCGAGCGCGACGTAGACCGCGTCGTACGCGGTCACCGAGTCGCGGAGCTCCCACATGCGTTCCATCAGCGGCGTGGTTGCGTACCGGATGAGGCCGATGCGCTGCCACGCGGAGAGCGCATGGCGCGCATGCCGTTCCGCGAGCTGCCCCGCACCTGCCTGTCGACGGAGCGCGCTGACCACCTCGACGTCCACCAGGTGCGGGGCGTGGATTGGCTCGTCGGCGAGGTATCGGCGCGCATGACCGTCGTTGAGGAGCGCCGAGACCGCGGCAGACGCATCGAGAACGATCATCTGCGATCAGAGTCAACGGCCCACACGATGGCCTCCGTAGACAGGTTAAGGTCAGGGAGCGTCGCCACCAAGGACGCATTGTCCACTCGACGCGTTGCCGCATCCAGTTCGCGAATGGCCACTGCGGTGACCGACGTACTCGCAGCGCGGGCCAGTCGTTCGAGACGGTCCATCACGTCGTCCGGGACGTTTCGCAAGTGCAGTGTTCGCATGAGCCAATTGTATGCGCCGAGCAATCGCATTGCTAGCAAGTAGCTAGCAGCGGCCAACGTCCCAGAAGTATTCACGACGCCCGATCGGGATAGCTGATCCACGGGTCGTCGCCGTGTTCGATGGCGCTCGCAAGAAGCTGCCGCCGATACACGAGGCCCAACCTGTTGATCGTCTCGATCGCTTCGTCAGTCAGATGTTGCGCAATTCCGCTCTGTCCGTGGGCAAATGGAACGAAGGCGCGCAGCAAGGCTGGAGCGTCCAGGACGATCTCCAGCGGGAGGTCGTAGTCAAGGAACCGCGATCGGAGGATGCCCGATATCCGGGATGCACTCCACCTCAAAGGATCGCCACAGCCGGTGTCCCACAGCTCACGCAGCAAGACCCGGTAGTCGGCGTCGGTGAACGGCGCGCCCGCCGGTGACGACAGGAACCCGTCGAGCAAGCCATCGAGATAGTCCTCCTCCCACTCCGGCCGCTGGTACCCGCATCCACCGGCCGGGAGCTGAGCGAGCACCCACTTCGCAAGAGGCAGGGCCTGACGCCACTCATCGAACCGCGGCAGACAAGCGCTCAACCGCAGACCGTCACCGATCCACGTTCGTGCATCGGCAGGATCCATCGATACGAAAGTGGTTGCCGGTTCGTTCGTTTCGAGTTGGCGCGCCACTGCCTCTTCGAGAGGCTCGGCAAGGATCGCCATATCCGCGACCAATGACGGGAAGTCGTGGTCGAGAAAGGCACCAAGAGTCAGCTCGGTCGAGTCGGCCATCACCAATCCGATGAACAGCGTATCGCCGTCGCCGAGGACATCCGGCCGTCGCACCGCCCGACTCACCTGGACGTGGCGTAGACCGACGATCCACCTCGGAAGGTGGTCACGTCGCGTGGCGACCTCCTGGCGGCACCGCTCCCTGAGCGCCTCGTCGTCGACGAGCAGTTCACCCACGACCGCGAGCAGTGCGGTCGACTCGCGACACTGCCAGTTGGCGAGAGCGGTGATCGCGTCGGCCAAGGAAAGCTGTTCCCCGGGGAACATGTTTATAAAGGAGCTGGCCGATTGAAGTAGGGCCAGCGGATGACCCGTCAAAGCGCTGCGGATCGCCGTGGTCAAGACGTTGTCGTCGACGGTGACTCGCCGGCGTTTGAGCGCACGGCGGGCGTCCCGCCGGTCTTGCTTGGCGGCTCGCCGCCTACGTGCTTCGTTCATGGCGCGGACGCTACGACGGGCCTATGACACGTTGGCGGTGCGAGACGGGGCCGACCTTCGAACTGCCCGCCCACCTTTCTGCCGTTGCTCCGGAACTCCGCGGTGCCCGAGCGAGCAGGGGAAGTTGGTGAGTACGCACCCCTGCCAACACCCTTAGGCTGGACTCAGCGCACATACGACCCAGGGGGCTCATGGATCATCTGAGCGTCAACACCGACGAGGCGTACAACACGTCACACGCCCTAAGCACGACGCCGAAGAGCTGCGTGACGAGTTAAAGACCCTCGAACGGGACTGGGACAACCTTTCTCGCGGATGGTCGGGCGCAGCGTCAGCCGCCTATTCATCGATCTGGGCCGAGTGGCATGAGGGCGCAACCACCCTTGTCGAGGCCCTTGCCGAGTCGTCGCACAACCTCGGAGTAGCTGCTGTCCGGTACGCAGAGCAGGACGCAGACTCCGCCGAAGCGGTCGCCACGACGATCGATCTGGGGTTCTGATGCGATACCGCGTGGAATTGGACGAGCTGCTCGCCTTCGCCGACAAGCTGCAAGCCTTCGAACGCCGAGCCGAAGCCCTTGCGACTCAGATCGACCAGCGTATCGCCGGTCTGCATGAGACCTGGTCGGGCAGTGCAGCAACGGCGCACCGCGCGCAGCACGACGAATGGATGGCGGGCGCGACGCAGATGAGGGAGGCGCTCGCCGAGTTGCGCGCCGCCGCGCACAACGCTCACCGCAACTACAGCGACGCCACCCAACTGAACGTGGACATGCTGAGTTGACCACCCAGGACGTAGATCCCGACACTTACTACGCAGTGGGAAAGGGGCTCTTCGAAAAGGCCGCCAAGCTCTACGACGCGTTTAGCATCCACGTCGGCACCCTCGGCGAAACGGGGTCCATGGCCGGGTCCGACGACGCCGGCACGGCGTGGGCCACCTCGTACGACGAGCGCGCCGGTGAGGTTCTCGGCGCAGTCGGCGACTTGATCAAGGCAATGGAGAACTACGGCCGCGTGGTCATCCAGGCCGGATACAACCACGCCATTGCCGAACACAACTCCACGCCAGGCAATTCCGGCCCGGCACCGTCCAAGCCACCAGATCCAGCCAGCATCGACGGAACGCTGTCGGCTCCGCCGTCGGCGGGCGGTCCTGGCGAAGGTCTCATCGACGACGCCATCGGCCTGGTGGAACAAATCGGCGTACCCGTACCTGATGGCGACACTGAGAAGGTGGCCAGAGCCGCCGATTCATGGGACCGCATGGCGACTGTGTATCAGACGAAGACGGTCGTGGAAGGTCTCGCCGTTGATGCCCGCACCTTTCGCGACACCAAGTCACCCGAGGTCGAGTTCATCGTCAGAGACCTCGAAGAACTGGGGACCGCCGCATCAGCGGTCCTAGACGGATGCGCTGAACTCGCGCAATCCTGCAAGGACTACGGGTCCGCCCTTAATGATCTCCGCGACCAACTCCAAGGCATCCTGGAGGACTTGGCGATCGAATTGGCGGTGACCGCGACGATCGCGATTGCCGCGTCCTTCGTTTCCTTTGGCGCTGGCGCTGTGGCGGGAACCGCCAAGGCAGCCCAGTCGATCACCAAGTTCGCTCGGATAATTTCCGAAGCTGTTGGCGCGTGGAAGATCTCGAAGAACATCGCGAAGGGTGTCGAGCGAGTCAAAGATATTGCAGGGCTGCGACAGAAGCTGCAGCGCATCAAGAACCTCGGACGCAAGGACAAGCCCGGTGAGCCACCGCTCGGGCCGGGAGTGCAGCGTGCGCCGGAGACGCCACTCACTGCCAGTCGTTCTCAGCTCGAGAAGAAATTTGATAAGCATGCCGCCGATTTCGGGGTGAAGGAACCACGCGGCAAGGCGGGTTTCGATGAGTTCGAGCAAGCAATTCGATCCCAGGTCCAAGATCCGGCGACCGTCCACATCAACGGTTCCTATCGAGGGGATCCAGCAATTATCAACTACAATCCGGACACCGGACTTGCCGTAATTCAGAAGCCATCCGGAGAGTTCATAAGCGGCTGGCGACTTTCCCCTGAGCAGGCCGCGAACGTACTTGAGCGAGGATCTCTACGATGACCACCAACCCGTCCCAGCTACCGGACATCTTTGGTTACATCGACCTCTTGGATCGGTTCATAGCGCATCAGCTCGCCGCGCCCGCATTCGATGCGTCGTACCTACAGATGGTCAAATCCGAAGACCGAGCGCTTGGCGAGCCCGTCTACCCCGTGCTTCAAGAATTGTTCGAGGATGCCGATGCCTACGTGGAACGCCCGGAATTGCGTACTGAACCTGAAGATCTCGATGACGAACAATTGCGAGAGTGCGCGCTCCGAGCGAGACAAGCATTGAAGGAGATCGGATACAGCTAGGCCTAGTGGCACTGCGCTCCGCCCCGCGGACGATCATGACCGCACGCTCTTTGCGTGGAAGCCGTATTCGAGCGCGTAGTTGGATGATGAACCAAAGCGTCGCCGGTATGGCGCGGATGCTCGAGAATTACCAGGACCTCATTCGGAGTTTCGTAACCGGAGAACGGTCGGCGGACGAGTTCGAGGTCCACTTTCTAGCTCGCTTCAAGAATGACCCAAACCAGGTCACTGGCAGGGAGTTCGACATCCTGGACGAACTCTTCGCCGACGTCGATGACTATGTGAGTGATCCCTCCCTTCGTGCCAAAACTGGTGGGCTGGACGGCGACGAGTTACAGCGGCGTGCGCGGGACGCCTACACCCGGCTGTACCACGACAGAGTTTGACCACCAGCAATCGCTAAACCGTGCCATACCGAGTGGTTCCGTCAACGAGAGAATCACCAGATTGTCCGCTGCCGCCGGAACCGACGGTTGAGTCTGCTTGAGTGGAAGCCATGGACACAGCCGCATTCGTCCCCGGTGAGGTGGACGTCATCGTCTTCGACGTCATCGGCACACTCGTCGACGAAGACGGGACATGGGCGACGGTCGCCGCGCGCCTCGCCGCCGAAACCGGCATAGACGACGGGGCCGCGCTCTACAGGGCGTGGGCGGAGATCCTCGAACGGCTGATGAACGCCGTCGTGGACGGCACCGCGCCATGGCGGCCGCATCATGAGTTGGTCAGCGACTCTGCGCGCGAGGCCGTCACGCAGGCCGGCGGAAACCCCTCGCCCGCCGCCTTAGCCCTGGTGCAGAACCTGGACTCCAAATACCCGGCGTGGCCGGACGTGGCCCCCGCGACGGCGGCGCTCCGCAAGAACTGTCTCGTCGCCGGGGTCAGCAACGGCGATCTCGATTCGCTTGCGCGACTCGCGAATGCGAACGCCATCAGCTGGGACGCCGCACTGTCCACCGGATCGGTGCGCACCTTCAAACCCGCTCCCGCCGCGTACCAGTATGCGATCGACGCGCTCAGACTCGACCCGGCGCGGACGCTCTTCGTGGCCGCGCATCCCTGGGATCTTCGCGCCGCGGCCGAGCACGGGTTCCGCACCGCGTACATCGGCCGCCCTGGCGCACAACGCCCGTCGGCGGACGATCGGTTCGACTTCCACGCCGACGACCTGACCGCCTTGGTCGAGTCACTCTCGTAGAACGTACGGACCGTCGTCGCTCACTCGCAACGCCATCCGCCGATCCGCTCGGCGGACGGCCCATACGACGACCACCAGCGCCACGCCACTGAGCGGATATCCCATCGCGATCCTCGCGAACGCGAGCCATCCCGTGGCGTCGAGATCGTAGAGCCAGTTCTGCACGACGAATCGCGCCGCGAACGTGGCCACCAAGGCGAGCGTCGCGACGTCGTAGCCCATTCGTGCAGACCCGTCCGCGCGCCACGCCTGGCCGCCTCCGCTCATCGCACCCCAGATGACACCGACGAGCGGCCAACGCACCAGAACCGAGGCGAAGAACACCACCGCGAACACCAGACTCCCCCAAATGCCCACCAGGAAGTAATCTTTCGCATCCCCGCTCTGGTACGCGATGAACGCGGAGATCGCCACGCCCACCAGACCGGACACGGCCGGCTGCAGCGGCTCCTTGCGCAGCAGCCGCAAGAGCGCGATCCCCGCACCGGCGCCCACGGCCAAGGCCGTCGCGGTGCGAAGTCCGGTGACGGCCTCGGCGACCACGAACACCACGCTGGGCACGCTGGCGTAGATCAGCCCCGGCACGCCTCCCGCCTGCTGCAGCACGGTGGGCTTTCGTTCTCTGACAGCCTCTTTCATGCCCGGCCGCCGAGATGTCGAGCGAGAAACCCCGAGATGGCATGCCACATGCGGAACACGTTCTCCGAGTTCACCGCTCCGTGACCCTCGTCGGCCTGGACGAGGTAGTCGACCTCGACGCCGCGCGCACGCAGCGCGGTGACGAGGTTGTCGGACTCGGCCTGCACCACCCGCACGTCGTTGGCACCCTGGATGACCAGAAGTGGGGTGCGAATCTGGTCCACCTTGGTGATCGGCGAGCGAGACATCATGTCCGCCAACTGCTGCGGGTCCTCGGGATCACCGACGTACTTGTGCCAGTTGTTGGCCAGGTGCGGGCGCGCGATCGGCGGCAGCGTCCGCATGAAGTTCGCCAGGTCGGAGATCCCGACGTAATCGATTGCGGCGGCGAAGGTGTCGGGCGTGAACGTCACGCCGACCAGGGAGGCGTACCCGCCGTAGGAGCCGCCGAAGATGGCCACGCGGTCGGGGTCGGCGTAGCCCTGCTCGACCGCCCAGTTCACCCCGTCGACGAGGTCGTCGTGCATCTTCCCGGCGAACTCGCCGATCGCCGCCCTGAGGAAGGCCTTGCCGTATCCCAGGGATCCGCGAAAGTTGACCTGCAGCACCGCATATCCACGATTCACGAGCAACTGCACCCCGGCGTCGAAACCCCAGCTGTCGCGGTACCACGGCCCACCGTGCACGACGAGCACCAAGGGCAGGCCCTTCGGTTCCACCCCGACCGGCAGGGTCAGATACGAGTGCAGCGCCAAGCCGTCGCGCGAGGTGATGGTGACCGGATGCATGGGCGCCAACTGCTCGGGGTCGAGGTGAGGCAACGGCCGGAACAGCAGTCGACTCTCCCCGGTGCGGTGGTCGTACAGGTAGGTGTTGCCGGGATCGCGGTCGTGGTTGAACCCGACGACCCAGCGCTCGCCGGACTCGTCGGAGGAGAGACGACCGAGGTCTCCGTCGGACAGCTTCTCCAAGTTGGTCAGCACGTCGCCGAACCGGGCGTCGACGGCCTGGATCGCCTGGCGCTCACCGAAATAGCGCACACCGAGCAACTCTCCGGTGCGGCGGTCCTGGATGAGCGGAGCCGGAATCGTGGGGCTCACGACCGCCCGCGGGTCCACGTCGAATTCCGGGTGTTCGTCGACGACGGTCTCCTCGCCGGTGGTCAAGTCGACCCGCACCAGGCGGGTGCGGTCGGTGCCGCGATTGGACCCCATCCACACGCCCGTACCGTCGGGGGTGATGACCAGCGGGTGGATGCCGACGGGGTAGTCGCCGCCGTCGAACGTGACGATGGACCGCAGCGTCCCGGTGGCGTCGTCCCAGGCGGACAGCTCCAGGTCGCCGTCGGGAGTCAGCGAGGTGGCGAACAGCTCCCCGCCGTCGCTGCACAACCAGCCGTTCACGTGTCCGGGATTGGTGGCCAGGAGGGTGAGATCGCCTGTGGCGACGTCGAGTTGGTGAACGTCGAGCAGGGTGGCCTCCCGGTTGTTGGTCATGACGGTCGTCCTACCGTTCTTGACCTCGCGGAGAGGTGCGGCCATCGCACCCGGGAACGGTGTGAGGTCGACGGCGGGGGCGTCGGGATCGTCGAGGTCGACTCGGTGGACGTGCCAGTTCTCGTCGCCGTTGGTGTCCTGGAGGTAGATCAGCCATCGGGGGTCGTCGGTCCACTCGAAGTGCAGGACGCTGCGGTTGGCGTCGGCGGTCACGCAGCGGGCGTCGTCGGCGTCGGGTTCGAGGCTCTGAACCCACACGTTGAGACGTTCCTTCCAGGGGGCGAGGAAGGCGATCTTGGTGCCGTCCGGGGAGATCAACGCGCCCGCGCGGGTCGGCGGTCGGAAGAAGTCCTCTACGGGAATCAGGTCGGGCAGTGCCATGACGGTCCTTTCACAGGGGCATGAGGGCATGGTTGAGCGCGCCGCCAGGCGATGAGCTCCTGGCGATGACGATGGTGGTCTATTGGGTTGTGGCGATCGCGATTTGAGCTAGGTCAGGGCTCCACGGGCCCGCCGAGACGGCCGTTGGTGGCATCCCTGATGGCCCGGTCGATCAACTCCAGAGCCTCCTGCTGGCTGACTTTCTCCTTGTCGACGATCACGCGACGTCCCACGTCCTCGTCGACGACGCGGAACGCCGCGGTGACCGCCGCCGCGGACAGGCGCGCCGTGAGGTGGTCCTCCGGAAGCCGCAGCCGCCGGGCGACGACGGGGACGAAACCGCGTTCCATCTCGTCGTGCACCATCAGGTACGCGGTGCGCAGGGCCGGCTCCGACGACGACATGGTGGCGATCCGGAGTGAGGCAACCTCGTCGGCGAGTTCCCGCTCGGTGAGGGGGTTTTCGATCATGTCCGCCGCCATGTGGTCGGCCAGCGACAGCTCGTCGGGCCAGCGACTGGCCAACGCGATGAAGCGCTTCGCCGACTGCGCAAGCACCGGTTCCACGCAACTTTCCTTGCTGCGGAAGTAGCGCCAGATCGTTCTGGTGGAGAGCTCTGCGGCAGCGGCGATGTCGTCACCGGTGGTACCCGCGACGCCCCGCTCCCAGAACAGCTCGCAGGCATGACGAGACACTCGAAGACGTGCTTGCGCCTGCTTGTCGTCGGCGGTGCTCGATGCCTCGGCGGTGTCGATGTCGGGACCTCCTGTCACTTAGCGACAGGACCACTGTGTCACTAAGTGACATTCCGGTCAAGCGGCCACCTCGGGGGTGGCCGTCAGACCAGTTGCGTCGCCTCCACGACACTGAAGCGCCGCAACCGAATTGCCGGGTTCTTGGCCCGCACCCGCTCGATGCGCTCGGGGTCGAGGGTGGCGGTGCCGAGCCCCTCTTCCTCCCCCACCGACGCCAGCACGACGCCCATCGGGTCGACGATCATGCTGTTGCCGGCACCGTTCTTTCCGCATTGGTCGGCGGCGGCCAGGTAGACGGTGTTCTCGATGGCGCGGGCCCGCAGCAGCGTCGTCCAGTGGTCTTCCTTCAGGGGGCCGGGCACCCACTCGGCGGGCACCAGCACCGCGTCGGCCTCGGCGTCGACCAGCCGCCGCGTCACCTCGGGGAAGCGCAGGTCGTAGCAGGTCTGCAGGCCGAAGCGCAGGCCGCCGACGGTGAAGGTCTGCGGCGGTTCGATCTCGCCCGGCTGCACCAGGCTGGACTCGGTGTAGCCGAACGCGTCGTAGAGGTGCAGCTTGCGGTAGGTGGCCACGACGTCACCGGACCCGTCGACCGCCAGCAGCGTGTTGTGGATGCGGTCGCCCTCGTCGGTGGCCTCGTTGAGGCCACACACGATGGCGATCCCGAGCTCGGCGGCGAGCGCGGTGAGCTCGGCGACGAAGGGGCCGTCGAGGCGTTCGGCCGAGGCGACGAAGCGCTCGTCCATCGCCGGGACGGTGAACATCGAGTACTCGGGGAACACGACGAGCTCGCTGCCCTGCGCCCGCGCCTCGGACACCAGCCGGCGGATCGACGTCAGGTTGGCGGACTTGTCGTCGGCGGGGGCGAACTGGGCGACCGAACATACGACCATGGGGACCTCCTGGGTCAGGCGGGGACGGGCGGCGGGGCCATGCGGTCCATCCGTCCGAGAACGACGGTATAGCAGAGGATTCCGAGAAGCAGCACCACGCCGGTGACCATGAAGGCGCCGGCGAACGACCCGGTGGCGTCGACGACCATGCCGGTGACGATCGGGGCGGCGATGCCGATCAGGTTGGCGATGAAGTTGACGATGCCGCCGAGTGATCCGGTGAGACCTTCCGGGGCGATCAGCGAGACGATGCTCGAGCCGGCGGGAACCGAGACAGCGAGCCCGGCGGCGCCGATGGAGATGAACAGGATGGCCATGCCGATGGTGTCGACGTAGGCGGCGCCGGTGACGGCCAGCGCGGCGAGCATGCTGACCACCAGCACGATGCGTCGCACCTTGGTGACCTGACCCGTCCGCTTGATCCACCAGTCCATCAGCAGCCCGGCGATCAGGAACTGCGCGATCACCGCGACCAGCCACGGGATCATCGAATACAGCCCGCCCTGAAGGAGATTGACGCCGAACTCCTGCTTGAGATAGCCGGGCAGCCAGGTCAGCAACACGTAGTAGGCGTAGGTGTAGGACGCGTACCCGAGTGCCAGCCCCCAGGTCTTGCGACGCCGCAGCAGGTAGCCGATGCCGCGCAGCGACCCCTCGGTGATGTTCTCTTCGTTCTCGGCGTCGCCGGCCTTGAGGTAGGCCAGTTCCTCGGCCGACATCTTGCCGTCGGCGACGGCCTGCGCCGGGCTGCGGTACAGCAGCCACCAGGCGACCAGGTACGCCAGGCTCAGCACGCCGGTGAACAGGAACGCCGCGTGCCAGCTGAACGTCGACACCAGGAAGGCCATGATGGGAATGCCGATGACGTTGGAGAGCTTGGGCGCAGCCGTCGAAAATGGCTGTGGCCGTGCCGCGTTCCTGTTTGGGGAACCACTGGCCGATGGCCTTCCAGCCGGCCGGCACGGTCGGCGCCTCGCCGACGCCGAGCATCAGGCGGGCGGCGATCATCAGGCCGAGGCCGCCCGCGGCTGCCGCGAGGAACGACGCGAGCGCCCAGAGGAAGACGCCGACGCGGTTGACCCACGGCACGCCGATCTTGTCGATGATGCTGCCGATCGGCATCTGCAGCAGCGCGTAGGTCCACAGGAAGGCCGAGGCGAGGACGCCCATCTGGGCGGCGCTGATGTCGAAGTCGTCCATGATGGCCGGGGTGGCCACCGACAGGTTCACCCGGTCGATGTAGTTGACGAACATGCCGGCGCCGAGCAGCCCGCCGATCTGCCAGCGGAAGCGGCCCGGGCTCTTGGTCGTCGACGTGTGGGTGAGCTGCTGCGCCTGCACGTCACTCATCGGTTGCTGCCGTTCAGGGCGGGGCTGCGGTCGATGCCGGTCATCACGTCGTGGGCGGCGGACAGCCCGGCCAGCAGCGCGCCGTGCTCCATGGTCAGGGCCATTTGGTCGGCGCCGTGGTCGACGGCGAACCGCTTCTCCTCGGGACTCCAGGCGGGCAGCAGCCAGGGCTTGCCGGCGGTGCGGGCGGCCGCGGAGATGCGGGCCAGGTCGGCGAAGTCGCCGTCGGTGCGGGCGTAGGCACCGCGGTCGCGTCGCAGGGAGAGGTCCGACGGGCCGATGAAGACGCCGTCGACGGTGTCGAGGGCCAGAATGGCGTCGATCTCCTCGATCGCGCCCGCGTCTTCGATCATTGGGTAGCACCGCGTCTGGGCATCCTGGGCGGATACCCACTCGTCGGTGAACCCGCCGTATGACGAGGTGCGCCCGCCCGCGAAGCTGCGGTCGCCCAGCGGCGGGAACTTGGCGTACCCGGTGACGACGGCGGCGTGGGCGGCGTTCTCGACGTGCGGGATGGCGACGACGTCGGCGCCGAAGTCCAGCGCCTGCTGGATCGGGCCACGTTCGGGTCCAAGCACTTTCGCGACGACCTCGAGGCCGATGGCCTTGAGGAACGGGATGAAGCGTTCGAGGTCGGCGAGGTCGAAGGTGCCGTGCTCGATGTCGAGGACGGCCGCGCCGTAGCCGATCTGGCGGGCGATTTCGGCGGCGGCCACGTTGGGGCCGGACAGCCAGACGGCGTAGCGACGATTCGGTTCCACGGTCTCTCCCTGAAGTGGTGGGCGACGGGCACAGCGCTTGTACATCTCTTGTATACACAGGGTGTGCGCCAAGTGTCCAGTAGTCTGCGAACATCGGAAGGAGTCGACATGGCCGTCGAGGTCTCTGAGTCGGGGGCGACCCCGTCAGCGCGCGACCGCGTCTACCAGTGGGTGCGCGACGAGATCATCAAGGGCACGCTCCCTCCCGGCCGGTTCCTGGACGAGGTGTGGGTCTCCGAACTGGTCGGCACGTCCCGTACCCCGGTGCGCGAGGCCTTCCACCGACTCAACTCCGAGAAGTTCATCGACCTGCTGCCGCGGCGGGGCGCGCAGGTGCGCAGCGTGACGTCGCGCGAACTCGAGGAGGTGTACGCCTCACGACGGCTGATCGAGGGGCACGCGGCGCGCGAGCTGTGCCTGGCCGAGGCCGGCGCTCCCGAGCCCTTGGACGGACTGGCGCAGCGTATGGAAGATGCCGGGCAGGAGCAGGATTGGTTCACCGTGGCCCGGCTGGACCGCGCGTTCCACCGCGCCATCGTCGACGCCCACCACAACTCCGTCCTCACCGAGTTGTACGACGCGCTCCGGTCGCGCCAGCAGCGGGTGGCGGTGCGCGCGTTGCAGATTCGGCCGCAACGGGTGCCCGAAATCGACCGCCAGCACCGCGCGATCGTCGACGCCCTGGCCCGCAACGACGTGGACGGCGTGGCGGTCCTGCTCGACGAGCACCTGCGACCGATACCGGAGATCACCGCGGCGTTGGGGTAGGCGGCTCTATCCAGGGCAGTTGCCCTCACCACGTCAACAACAGGGAGTGGGACCAGGACGACGATCGTCTACCCGCCGCCGCGACGCGCACTGGCGGCATCAACGACGAGCACGTCTGAGTTGCGCGTGGCACGTCGTCGCTCCGCGAGCACGACGAAAGCCGGTTGATTGGCCAAGGGCTCTGGCCCACTGCCCCTTTCGGGTGCTAGGCGCGATTTCTACGCCACGGTCGTGGTTTCCGCGACTGAATGAGAAACAACGACCGTCACGTACTCGTACAAGGACGTACGTGGCTGGGTGAGCGCCCCTACCCAGCCACGGCGGCATCGGCCTCAATCTTCAGACTCGGAGCTCACCGCAGGACGCGATACCGCAGGTGCGCCACCCCGGGCGCCTCGAGAACACGCTCGAGCTCAAGCTGCGGGCTGCCCGGGTCGAAGCCGCCGAACAGCCGCTCCCCCGCTCCGAGGATCACCGGACTGACCTGAAGGTCGATCTCGGTGACGATGCCTGCGCGGATCGCCTGCCGCGCACACGACGCGCCGCCCGCAATACTGATCGGCCGGTCCCCCGCCACCTCGAGCGCCTGCGCGTAGGCCGACTCGACGCCGTCGGTGACGAAGTGGAACGTCGTCCCCTCCAGCGCGATCGGATCGTGGGCGTGGTGGGTGAGCACGAACACCGGGCAGTGGTACGGCGGTTCGTCACCCCACCACCCAGTCCAGTCCGAGTCGCCCCACTCACCGCGCACCGGCCCGAACATGTTGCGGCCCATGATGGTCGCCCCCATGCCGTCGAGCATCTCCGAGACCACCTGCCGGTTGACGGGGTGATCCTGCTCCGGCCCCATGTGCCAGCCGTGCAAGAGCTGACCGCCGACACCGAGCGGATGCTCCTCGCTCTGATCGGGGCCGGCGACGTACCCGTCGGCGGAGATCGACATCGAGAGATTGGTGCGTGGCATGAGTCCTCCGGTGGAGAGCGTAAGGGGTGACATGGAGCAGACCCATGCGGTCGGCGAAAGTCATCGGGCGTCGCGTGCCACCACGCGGCTGGCCGCCTAAGCGCCGCTCCGCAGCCGCTGAGTGCGCAACCCGGCCCGATACTGCCGCGGGGTCATGCCGAACCATCGCCGGCAGGAACGGTTCAACGCACTCTGCTCGGAGTAGCCGAGCAGACCGGCGACCTGCCCCAGAGTCAGGTCGGGTTCGGCGAGATACCGGCCGGCGTGCGCTCGTCGTTCCTGCTCGATGACCTGCTGGCACGACGTGCCCTCCTCCGCCAGCCGGCGCTGCAACGTCCGGGGATGCATCGCAAGCTCACCGGCAATCACGTCGATGCTGCATTGCCCCGTGGGCAGCAGGTTCCCGGCGAGATCCGCCACTCGCTGCGACAGCCGCGCCGTCGGCGGTAGATAGCGAGAGTCGAGGTACTTCCTGGCAATCCGTCTGGTTGCCGTGTCCGCACCCTCGATGGCCGTCGCGGCAAGATCGGCGGAAAGCTCGAATCCACACCATGTTTGACTGAATCGCACCGGGCACCCCAGCGCCTCCTGATAGGCCTCGTCGGCACCCATTTGAGCGTGCGGAAAGGACACCGAGGCGGGCACGGCACCCGGGCCGACCAACGTCTGGATGATGCGCACGGCGAGTCCCATGCCAACCTCGTAGCCCTGCGCCAACTCCGGGAGCTCACATTCGGTCGCCTCGAGGACGAACGCGACGTCGGGCTCCGTGGACCACGGCGCCCTCGTCAACCGGAGCGCAGGTGAGTGCACGTAGAGGTAGCGCGCGATCGCATCCGTGGCGTCGAGCACCGTGCGCGCGTTGCGGGCGACGACCGCAATGGGGCCCAGGACGTCCAATCCCCGCCATTTCGACAGGCGTAAACCGAAATCCGGGCAGCTCAACTCGTCGGCGCTGGCCGCCAGCAGGTGAACGTAGGCGTCGAAGCTGATGAACGCGCCCTCCTGCGCATCGGCGCCGCGCGGAATGCTAAATCTCGACAGGAACTGGTTCGGGTCGCCTCCGAGCTGATGGACCAGCTCGCGATATCCCCACAGCACGGTCGCGCGGATGAGACTGCCCATACCCGTCGCTCCTTGTCGGGAAATGGTAAAAGTGTGTCGCAGAACGTCAAGACGCGCCAGTACCCCACCGGCCATCCTTTAGGTAGAAATCCTGCGGCACCGCAGGGTTGACCCAAGGAAGGCCATGAACGCACTCCGTCCCGATGCACTCGCCACCGCTCGTCCGGTGACACTCGAGACGCAGGCGCACCGCATCGGCCGCCGCTTCTGGCCCTACATCCAGGACCCTCCGACCGACATCCGGTCAGCCGTCTAGCCCTCGCACGCGAACGCCGTCGTCGGCCATGTGCTCACGTCCAGTCTGACGTCGCGCTGAGCCGCGCCCACTCACCATTTCGAGCACCGTCACCCGGTGCCCCACTCATCCCCGGCTACGCGCCAGGGGAATCGCAGGAGAAACGATGAACACCCCACGCCGAAAGACCAAGTCCCACAGCGTATGGACCGCCGAACACGACACAGCGGTGCGCCGACTGGCAGATGCGGCACAAGAGGTCAAGCACTCCGACACCCCCAGCTCCCAGCAGCAGCTCCGATCCGCGGTCGACGCCGCCCGCGACATGGGCATCGGCTGGACCAAGATCGGTGACACCCTCGGAATCGCCAGCGGCAACGCCTATCACCGCTACCGGAAGCGCACGACCCAGCAGCGGTGCGACGCGAATGGGGCCCACGGCTGAGCACTGTCGCATCTCTGCGCTACATTCTGGTTGAGGGGTTGGCCACCGGTTCCCGGACGCGGTAAACGACTAGTCGTCAATCCCGTTGGCGGCCCGATGATTTCGGTGATCTGCTGGTCGACTTGCTCCGCGAGACGGAGCCGACGGCCCCAACAGAAGGAGGCGCCCATGCCCGCGTCCGCGGAGTCCACCGCCAGGTTCGACGAGAAGGGTTACGACGTCATCGGCGACGTCCACGGCTGCGCGACCGAGCTGACGGTACTGCTGGACAGTCTCGGCTATCGGGTGCACCCGTCGAGCGGCGCGCACGAGCATCCGACCCGGCAGGCGGTCTTCGTGGGCGACCTGGTCGACCGAGGGCCCGCCCAACTGCAGGTCCTGCGGATCGTCAAGGGCATGGTCGACGCCGGTAGCGCTCAGATTGTCATGGGCAACCACGAATTCAATGCCGTTGCCTACGACACCCCTTCACCCGATGGCGGCTTCCTCCGGGCGCACACCAAGAAGAACTCGAGGCAGCACCAGGCGTTCCTCGACCAGGTCGACGGCGACATTCGCGCCGAGTTCCTGGACTGGTTCACCACATTGCCACTATGGCTGGACCTCGGCGGTCTGCGAGTCGTGCACGCTTGCTGGCACGAACCGTCGATGCGCGTGGTCGAGGAGGTGCTGGGGTCGAACCGCTTCACGTCGCGGGATCAGTTCGTCCGCGCGACGGCGAAGGGCGATCCCCTCTACGAAGCCGTCGAAGTGCTCCTGAAGGGGCCGGAAATCGACCTGGTCGGGCACGGTCAGCAGCCGTACTTCGACAAGGACGGCCACGGGCGCAGCCGCGCGCGAGTGGCGTGGTGGGACGACGACGCCACGACCCTCCGCACGCTGGCCGTCATGGGCACGACCTTCAAAACCGTTGACGGCGAGCCGTATCCACTGCTTCCCGACGCCGAGGTGGAGGCCGGCGAGCAGTCCTACTCCTATCGTGGCGACGTCCCGGTGTTCTACGGCCACTACTGGCGCGAGGGACGGCCGCAGCGCGGGGTCGACTTCACCGAGCGCACGGCCTGCGTGGACTTCAGCGCGGTCAAGTCCGGCGCATTGGTTGCCTACCGGTGGAGCGGCGAGCGGGAGATCCGCGAGGACCACTACGTGAACGTGGGGTAGTGAGGGCCGCGAAGCGC
The DNA here is from genome assembly GCA_006864685.1 of Mycolicibacterium hodleri. Taxonomy (GTDB): domain Bacteria; phylum Actinomycetota; class Actinomycetes; order Mycobacteriales; family Mycobacteriaceae; genus Mycobacterium; species Mycobacterium hodleri_B. Next base: position 41,670 of record VIFX01000031.1, read on the forward strand.
AGTCCCTCACCGAACTGCCCGTTTCACCGCCCCACCCCTGGGTAAGCACCGGTCATGGAGTCAGCCCACTTCACCGACGTATCCCTGCGCGTGGACGGCACGGACCACACCGTGCACGTCGACAACCGCATCACCCTGCTGGACCTGCTCCGCGAGCACCTCGGCGTCACCGCGCCGAAGAAGGGGTGCGACCACGGCCAGTGCGGATCGTGCACCGTCCTGCTCGACGGCCGACGTGCCACCACCTGCCTGGCCTTCGCCGTCGCGCACGACGGCGCCGAAGTCCAGACCGCGGCCGGCCTCGGCGACGCCGACCAACTGCACTCCGTCGCCCAGGCCTTCCTCGACCACGACGGCTTCCAGTGCGGCTACTGCACGCCCGGCCAGATCTGCTCGGCGGTCGGCATGCTCGACGAGGTCAAGTCCGGCTCCCCCAGCCACGTCAGCGACGACCTCGAGGGCACGCCCGAACTCACCGACGCCGAGATACGAGAACGCATGAGCGGCAACCTATGTCGCTGCGCCGCCTACCCCAACATCGTCGATGCGATCCAGAAGGCCGCCCGATGATCCCCTTCGAGTACCACCGCGCCACCAGCGTGCACGATGCCGTCACCGCCGTCGCCGACCGTCCCGACGCCGTCTTCCTCGCCGGCGGCACCAACCTCGTCGACCACATGAAGCTCGGCATCGCCGAACCTGGCCTCGTCGTCGACGTCGGCCATCTGCCCCTCACCGACGTCGAACGCGTGCCCGACGGCACGCTGCGCATCGGCGCCGACGTCCGCAACAGCGACCTCGCCGCCCACCCGATCGTCCGCAGCCACTACCCCGTCCTCGCCCGCGCGCTGCTCTCCGCGGCGTCCGGTCAGCTGCGCAACCTGGCCACCACCGCCGGCAACCTGCTGCAACGCACCCGGTGCGTCTACTTCCAGGACGTCACCACGCCGTGCAACAAGCGCACCCCCGGCACCGGCTGCTCCGCCATCGGCGGCTACACCCGCTACCACGCGATCCTCGGCGCCTCCGAAAACTGCATCGCCACGCACCCGTCGGACATGGCGGTCGCCATGGCCGCCCTCGACGCAGGAGTGGTCTACCTCGACGCCGACGGGGAACATCGCCTGCCGCTCAGCGACTTTCACCGCCTCCCCGGCGACCGGCCCGACCTCGACACCACGCTCCCCCGCGGCGCGCTCATCACCGCGGTCGAGATACCGCCGGCGCCGGAGAACTCCCGCTCCACCTACCGCAAGGTCCGCGACCGCGCCTCCTACGCCTTCGCGGTCACCTCCGTCGCCGCCGAACTCGTAATCGACGACGGCACGGTCACGTCCGCCCGCATCGCCCTCGGCGGAGTGGCCCATAAGCCATGGCGGGCCAGCCGAGCCGAACAGTCGCTCGTCGGTCAGCCTGCCACAGAGGATGCCTTCCGCAAGGCAGCCGACGCCGAACTCGCGCACGCAGAACCGCAGCAGGGCAACGAGTTCAAGGTCGAACTCACCGCACGCACCATCGTCGCGACCCTGAACACCCTCGCGGAAGGACGGCAGCGATGACCCTCGTCGAACCCCACGCCATCGGCAGCCGGCTCACCCGCCTCGACGGGCCCGCCAAGGTCACCGGCACCGCGACCTACGCATTCGAGTACCCGGTCGACGCCCCGCTCTACCTGCACCCGGTGCAGGCCACCATCGCCAAGGGCACTGTCACCGCGATGGACACCTCCGCCGCCGAGGCTCTCGACGGCGTCGAGGCCGTCCTCACCGTCTTCAATGCACCTACCCTCGCCGACACCGACGACGGCGACCTGGTGATCCTGCAGGACGACCAGGTGCACTACCGCGGCCAGCTGATCGGTGCCGTCGTCGCCGACAGTGCCGAAAATGCCCGTCAGGCAGCCGCTCTCGTCACCGTGGCGTACGACGAGGTCGAGCACGACACCGAGATCCGCGCCGACCACCCCGGGCTGTACGCCCCCGAGGAGGTCAACTCCGGCCATGAGACCGACACCGCCGACGGCGACGTCGAGACCGCGCTACGACGGGCTGCGGTCACCGTCGACCAGACCTACACCACCCCGCACGAGCACAACAACCCGATGGAGCCGCACGCCACCATCGCCACCTGGGACCCCGACGGTCCCCTGCTGACGCTGTACGACTCGACCCAGGGCGTGCACGTCGTCCGCAAGACGCTCGCGCAGACGTTCGGGCTCGAGCCGGAACAGATCCGCGTCGTCGCCAAGAACGTCGGCGGCGGCTTCGGCTCCAAGGGCTCGCCGCACTCGCACAACGTCCTCGCCGTCATGGCCGCCCAGCAGGTCCCCGGCCGACCGGTGAAGTTCGCCGTCACCCGGCAGCAGATGTTCGCCTTCGTCGGCTACCGCACGCCGACCATCCAGCACGTGCGACTCGGCGCCGACCGCGACGGGACGCTCAAGGCCATCAGCCACGACGTCGTCGAGCAGACCGCCACCGTCAAGGAGTACGCCGAGCAGACCGCGACGCCGTCACGCATGATGTACGCCGCCGACGCCCGCAAGACCAGTCACCGTCTCGCGAAACTCGATGTGCCCGTGCCCTTCTGGATGCGCGCCCCCGGCGAGTGCCCCGGCATGTTCGCCCTCGAGGTCGCGATGGACGAGCTGGCCGTCGCCTGCGACCTCGACCCGATCGAGCTGCGCGTCCGCAACGAGCCCGACGTCGACCCCGAGACCGGCAACCCGTGGTCCAACCGCCGCCTGCTCGAGTGCCTGCGCACCGGTGCCACGCGGTTCGGCTGGGACCAACGCAACCCCGAGCCGCGCAGCACCCGCGACGGCGAATGGCTGGTCGGAAGCGGCGTCGCCTCGGCGGTGTACCCCGCCATGGTCATGCCTGGCAACGCCTGTCGCATCGAGCACGTCGCCGCCGGCCGCTACTCGGTGCAGATCGGTGCGACCGACATCGGCACCGGCACGTGGACGACGCTCACCCAGATCGCCGCCGACATGCTCGGTGTCGAGACGTCCGCGGTCGATCTGCAGATCGGCGACACCGACCTGCCGCCGGCGTCGGTGTCGGGCGGCTCGTCGGGCATCAGCTCCTGGGGGGCCACCATTCACGCTGCGGTGCAGGCGTTCCGAAAGGAGCACGGCGACGATCCCGCCGTCGGCGCCGCCACCACCGCCGAGCCGCCGGAGAACGAGGACGCCGAGAACTACGGCATGTATTCGTTCGGTGCGCACTTCGTCGAGGTCCGGGTCAACCGCTATACCGGCGAGGTCCACGTCGACCGCATGCTCGGCGTGTTCTCCGTCGGCCAGGCGATCAACCCGACCACGCTGCACTCGCAGCTGATCGGCGGCATGACCATGGGCCTGTCGATGGCGCTGCACGAGGAGAGCGTGCGCGACCACCGGTTCGGGCACATCGTCACCCAGGACCTGGCGAGCTATCACTTCGCCAGCCACGCCGACGTCCCCGCGCTTGAAGCGATCTGGCTCGACGACGACGCCGACGAGCACGCCAGCCCGATGGGATCACGGGGCGCCGGCGAGATCGGCATCGTCGGCTCGGCCGCCGCAGTGGTCAACGCGATCCATCACGCCACCGGCATCCGTGTGCGCGATCTGCCGGTGCACTGCGACGCGCTGCTGGGCGGGCTCTGACGCGTCGCAACTCCACGAAACGAAGCAGCCGCCTCGCGCAATGGCGAGACGGCTGCTTTTGTGTCACAACGGTTTACAGCGGGATCCAGATTCCGAAGAAGTAGAAACCCCACGCGTTGAAGTTCGGCTCCCAGATGGGTGTCTCGTTGAAACCCCAGTAGTTGACGGGTCCGTAGTTCCAGAACCCACCGGGAGGCGGCAACGGCCGGTCCCAGCCGACCCGCGGCGGCGCTCCCCAGCCCCACGGCGCCGGTCCGCCGCCCCAGGGGGCGTCGCGCCAGCCACCGAACGCGTCCGGGGGCCGTGGGCCCCAGTCGTGACCGTCCGGTCCGCGGTTGTCACCCGGTCCGCCAGGGCCACGGAAGTCAGGACCACCGGGGCCACCCGGACCACGGAAGTCACCGGGACCGCCAGGCCCGCCTGGGCCACCCGGCCCACGGAAGTCTCCAGGTCCGCCAGGCCCACGGAAGTCGCCGGGTCCACCAGGTCCCCCTGGGCCGCCGGGACCGCCAGGTCCTCGGTCGTTTCCGGGGCCACCGGGCCCACGGAAGTCAGCCGGTCCACCAGGTCCGCCGGGCCCACCTGGGCCACGGGGTCCCTGCGGGCCACCCGGTGCACCAGGTCCACCTCCACCCGGGCCAGGCCCTCCCGCACAGAACGGCGGTTGGCAACCTCCTCCGCCGCCGCCAGGAGCCGCGAATGCGACCCCTGAACTGCCGGAGATGAGGGCTAGCCCGATCCCGCCCGCAAAGGTCACCCCTGCGACGGCTTTCTTGAGGTTCATCGTCATTCGCTCCTTAGTCCGGAGTAGTTGCTCCGAGTCACCCCGACCCAAATAGACACTACATAGTCAATCTATGATTTATTCCTGTGTCGGCTGTGGGTCGACTAGGGGCGCCGGCGCGTCCCTGGGAGGGCACGCACCACATAAATGAGCATCGGCGGTAGGGCGATTCTCGTTACACGTCGCGCTGCCGACCTGGCACCCACCGCGGGCGCGATCGCTTCGTCGGGAGCCCGCCCACCTTGGTGGCTCTACCCTTCGATGACACCGCTCACGAACGCCTGACACGTCTCGCGCATCGTCGCCAGGGTCATGCTCGACGACTCCAGCAGCACCTGCACTGCCAGTCCGTCCAGCATGCCAATCAGCATGTTGGCCAACAACACTGGATCTCCGGCCCTAGCCGTGCCCTCGTCCTGCGCCGCACCGATCACTCCGGCGACGACGTCGCGCCACTGGCCGTAGAGCCGATCGTTGATCTCCTGCAGAACGGGGTCCCGGCTGCCCTCCGCCCAGAGCGCGAGCCACACCTTCCACGCGCGCACCGAGAGTTCGTCACTGGGCAGGTACGAGTCGACGAGGTCGTGCAGGATCGCCAGGCTGTCCTTGCCCGACGCCAGCAGTTCGTGCCGCCGGGCCAGGGAGTCCGTCAGGTTGAACTCGAACGCCGCGGTGATGACGTCCTTCTTCGTCTCGAAGTAGTAATGGATCGTTCCCGAACTCACACCGGCCTGCTTCGAGACGTCGGACAACCGCAGGGCCGGCACGCCCATCGACGCGATCGCCGCACACGCCGCGGCGAGGATCTGCGGTCGCCGCTCGGCTTCCACGCTGGGACGCGGCATCGGGGCCCTCCGGTCGGCTGGTGCTACTGGCGCTCCGATCGTACAAGTCCGTTGACTGGCGGGCCGGTCAACTTCAGCCCAGGTCGCGGGAGATCACCAGCTTCATGATGTCGCTGATGCCAGCTCGGGAATCAGCAATTGACGTAGCGCGCCGCCGGAGGAAAGGTCGTCGAGCGCAGCTGCTGCGTCAGACAGCGGACGTCTGCCCGAAATCAGCGGCCCAAGCTCGATACCGCCCGACATCACCTCGTCGACCAACAACGGGATGTCTCGGTGCGGAACGATCGAACCGTAGTTGCAGCCCAGGATTCGCTGGTCCGCGGCAGCCAACGCCAGAGGATCGAACCGTGCGCTACTGCCCGTCGGAGGCATGCCGACGATGACTGCCGCCCCGCCGAGTCCGAGTAGGGAAATGGCGGTCTCGGTGGTGGTGACCCGCCCGATGGCGTCGAAGACGTAGTCGAAACCGTCGGGGACCACGTCACGGACGTCTGCGGCGGGATCACTTCCGCCGGCCGTGTTGACCGTGTCGGTGGCGCCTAGACGCACGGCCAGGTCGAGTTTGGATTGCACGATGTCGACGGCAACGATTCTGGCGGCCCCAGCTCTCTTCGCCGCCTGCACACAGGACAGCCCGACGCCACCGCATCCGATGATCGCCACCGTCGCACCAGTGGGGACCTGCGCGGTATTCGTGACAGCTCCCATTCCCGTGGCCACGCCGCACCCCAGCAGCGCAATGTCCTGCAGCGGAGCGTCTTTGCGCACCTTCACCGCTCCGCTGTCGGGTACGACGACCTTCTCGGCAAACGACGACACACCCAGGTAGTGGTAGGCAGGAAGACCGCCTACCGAGAGGCGGCTCGTTCCGTCGAAGAGCACGCCGTTGGGGCTGATCACTTCGGCGTAGGTCGAACATTGAACGGGACGCCCAGCCGTGCACTGGCGGCAACTACCGCAGTTGGCCACCCAGGACAAGACCACGTGATCGCCGACCTCGAGGGACGTGACGTCCTTGCCAACGGCGGAGACGACGCCCGACCCCTCATGCCCCAGCACCGTCGGGATGGGTACCTCCCATTCCCCGGTCGTCACGTGCAGATCGGAGTGACACACCCCGGCCGCCGCCACCGTCACTTCGACCTCGCGAGGTCCCGGTGGTGCCAACATCACGTCGTCCCGGACGACGATCGGCTCGCCGACACCGCTGAAGACGACTCCACGAATCCGACTCACTACACACCTTCTTCGTCGTGGGAGGTGCGGTCGTTCAATCCGATCCTGTCGAGGGCAGGCGACCGTCTGACACGAAGCACCAGATAGGCCGCGAGCGTCGCGGCGACGGTGAGGAAGAAGATCCACGCAACCGCGGCATACGGTTCGCGCGGAAAGGGATTGAAACTGTAGTAGTACATGATCGCCATGCCCAACACCGTCAGGGTGGCGAACACGACGATTCCCGCACCCAGGGTTCGCTTCATCACGGCGTAAATCAACGCCGACATCGTCGTGACGCCGTACGCGGCGACCAGGAGGTAGCCCACCAAGGTTCCGAGCACGCCGTAGGACGTCGTGGGCTCCGCCAGCAACGTGCCCGCGATGCTCACCAGTAGGTACACCACCCCCAGCACGGCGACTGCCACGATCGGAGTCCGCTGCGTGGCGTGAATGGTGGACAACGCACGCGGAGCGAGCCCGTCCCGCGACAGCGTGTAGAGCGTGCGACTGGTCCCCGCCATGATGCCCAACGACGACGCGATGAAGCTGACCGAAACACCCAGGTCGACGACGTAGCCGAGCCACCCGACGCCGTTGGCCTCCGCCAGGGCATCCAGCGGCGCGGTGGTGCTCGCCAGCACCGAGAGATCCGAAAAGCCCAGTACCACGATGTAACTCGCGACGACGTACAGCACTCCGACGAAGACCACCGAACCCACCACCGCTGTCGCGATGGCGCGGCGAGGATTTCGGGCCTCGCGTCCGAGGGTGGCGGCGTGCTCGAACCCGGCCATCGAGAAGACGGCGAAGCCCGCTGCGGCCAACACCGCCGACAGCGCAAAGTGGTTGCCCGAGAAGTCGAACTGACGGTCGTCGACTACACCTCCGGGAGCGCTGAACAGCACCACCGCGAGTAGGACGACGATGACACCCACCGTGACCAGTTCGACTGCCAGCAGGGCCTTCGCCGACACCTTGACCTCGCGGTAGCTCATGAAGGTGATCAGAGCCGTGATCAACGCACAACACAACGGAAGAATCCACATCCCGTCGCCGACGCCGATCCGGACCAGGAAGGCCTTGGCGTAGATCGCGCCACCGAGGACACATGCGGGACCCGCGACGACGTGCGAAATCAACTGGAACGACAGAACGGGGAACGCACCCGCGCTACCCACGGCATGCGAGGTCAGCCCGTAGAGACCACCTGTTGAGGTGAACCGCATTGCCAGCCAGGCAATTCCGCCTGCGAAACCCAGCACGACCACCGACGTCAACGCCCATGTCAGCCAGCTCAACGCCCCTGCGGTGGCGGCCACTACCCCAATTGCCAACGCGAGCGTGGAGGCCGGCGCCAAGACTCCGATGGCTACGCCGAACACAGCCCACAGCGGCAAGACCCCGCGCTTCAGTTCGGCGGCGCCGGCGGTACCGGTTTTCACCCCGTCACCTGTCAGTACGCCCTCTGCCTGATCTCCCATGTCCTACCTTCGCCGAAGTGATGAACGATTGACCGGCCAGCCGATCAAGATGAACGTGAAATGCAAACCGTCGCGAGATCAACGGCCCTGGAGAGTGCGTGGTGTGGCGCCCCGGTCGAATCAGTCGAGTGACTGGCGGCCCGGTCAACTTCAGCCCAGGTTGCGGGAGATCACCAGCTTCATGATGTCGCTGGTGCCCTCCTCGATCTCCTCCAGCTTGGCGTCGCGCATCCACTGCTCCACCGGGTACTCACGTGAATAACCCCATCCGCCAAGGGTTTGCACCGCGGCGTGGGTGACGAACATCGCCGTCTCCGACGCGGTCAGCTTCGCCATCGCGGCGATCCCGCGTGCCTCGGCACCGCTGTCGATGATCCGCGCGGCGTGCAACACCAACAGGCGCGCCGCCTCGATGCGGGTGGCCATGTCGGCGAGCCGGAACGCGACGGCCTGGTGCTCGATGATCGCCACGCCGAACTGCTTGCGCGTCTTCGCGTACTCCAGGGCGTATTCGTACGCCGCCCGCGCCGCGCCGACCGCGGCCGCACCCAGCACCACGCGGGAGATGTCGAACGTCCCCATCAGCCCGTAGAAGCCCTGCCCCTCCTCACCGAGGCGGTCCTCCTCGGGCACCAAGACGTCGTCGAGGAAGATCTCGCGGCACACGATGGCGCGCTGGCCCATCTTCTTCATCGGCTCGCCGAAGCTCAGGCCCTCGGTGTCCTTGTCGAGGAGGAACGCCGAGATGCCCCCCGATCGCTTGGTGGTGTCGGTCTTGGCGAACACCACGTAGAACTCCGCAGCGCCGGCATTGGAGATCCACGCCTTCTGCCCGTTGATGCGGTACCCGCCGTCCACCCGGGTGGCGGTCGTGACGATAGAGGCTGCGTCCGAACCGGATTCGGGCTCGGTGGTGGCCAGCGAGGTCATCACGGCCTTCGGTCCGGTCAGCGGTGTCAGCCATCGCTTCTTCTGTTCCTCGGTGCCCAACACCATGATGGGATCGGAGAAGAAGCCGTTGGAGCACACCAGGTTTCCGATGCCGGGGTCGCCCCAGCACAGCTCCTCCTGCACCAGGCACTGGGTGAAGACGTCGGTGAAGCCGCCGCCGCCGAACTCCTCGGGGATCATGAAGTCGGTGATGCCGACGGCGGCGGCCTTGGCGAAGATGTCGACCGGGGTCACGACGTCGGCCTCGTCGACCTCGCGGCCCCGAGGCCGAATCTCCTTGGCCGCGAAGTCGTGACACAGTTCCACGATTTGGCGCTGCTCGTCGGTGAGCGGCCAAGCCGGGACGTTGGTGGTGGGATTGGTGGCGATGGCCATGTTCGTTCTCCTCGGTGTGCTGAAAGTGCTAGGTGCGCTTGGATGAATCGGTGTAGACGGACTTGCCGAGCCACTGACCGCCGTCGACGACCAGCACCTCGCCGGTGACGTAGCCCGCGCGGTCGCCGAGCAGGAACGCCGCCGACTCGGCGATCTCCTCCGGTGCGGCGAACCGGTTGGCCGGAACGCTGGCCAGGACCTCGCGGCGCGCCTGCGGGTCACCCCACAGCGCGGCCCCGGCGCCCTCGGTCTCGGTGGGACCGGGAGCCAGGCAGTTCACTCGGACTCCCCGGCCACCCCATTCGACGGCCAACGTGCGGGCCATCGCGACGACGCCGCCCTTGGCCGCCGCGCTGTGCACCGTGCCGGGATGGCCGTGCCAGGCGTAGCTCGCGATGACGTTGACGATCGAACCGCTGCCCTGCGCCAACATGTGCCGAGCGACGGCATGGGTGCAGTAGTACGTGCCGTTGAGGACGATGTCGGTGACCGCCTTCCAGCCGCCCGGCGACAGGTCCTCGGACGGGACGACGAAGTTGCCCGCCGCGTTGTTCACCAGCGCGTCGATCCGGCCGTGCGTGTCGACCAAGGCGTCGACGGCGGCTGCGACACCGGCGTGGTCGCGAACGTCGCACACCACCGCCTCGGCCTGTCCGCCCGCGTCGACGATGCGTCGCACCGTCTCGTCGAGGGCCTCCTGCCGACGGCCGAGCACCGCCACGGTGCCGCCCGCACGGGCCCACCGCTCGGCGACGGCCCGTCCGATGCCCGACCCGCCGCCGGTGACGAGAGCCACGCGACCGGCGAACTCCGTCGACAGGTCCAGGGTGAACTGGGTCATGATGCGTTGTCTCCCATGATGAGTCCGTCCACGGCGAGGACGCCGCCGGCGGTCACCCGCACCGGGTTGAGTTCGATCTCGGCGATGTCGCCTCGGTGCGCGACGAGGTGGGACACCGACACGACCAAATCCGCGAGCGCGGCCACGTCGACGGGCGGCCGCCCGCGCCAGCCGTGGAACATCGGCGCGCAGCGCAGACCCTCGAGCATGGACGTCGCCGTGGCGTGGGTGACCGGAGCGCGCTCCATCCGGACGTCGCGGTGAATCTCGGTGTCGGTGCCACCCGCCCCGACGACGACCGCAGCACCCAGTTGGGGATCCCGGCGTCCGGCGACCAGGATTTCGACGGCGTCACCGCGGGTGTCTTGTTCTTCGACCACGTAGTCACCCTCGCCGAGGCGGTCCCGCATGTCGTCGAACGCGGCCGACAACTGTTCGGACCCAGCGATATTCACCAGGACGCCACCGACTTCGCTCTTGTGCTCCAGCCAACCCGCCTTGAGCACGTAGGGCGACCGCAGGTGACGCGTCGCCTCGGCCAGGTCGGCGGCCGTGCGCACCAACACACCGGGCGGGAACGGGACCCCCGCGTCGGCCAGCATGGCACGGGCAGCCCAGTAGCCGGGCGCGACGGGTGCGTTCGACGTCGTCGTGCGCACCGAGTCGGTGTGGACAGCCGTTGCTGCACAGCCGATCACGGCAAGTGAGCGCATCGCCGACTCGATGCGGTCGAAGACGGGAACACCGCACTGCTCCAGCACCATCGCGGTCGCGGACTGCGGTGCCATGGTGTGGACGAGCACGGGCACTCCCGTGGCGCTCACCGCGGCGCCGAGCCGTTTGGCCACCGCGTGTTCGGCGTCGGCCAGTGACGCCGTGTCGTCGCCGTAGCAGCCGAAGTACCCCGTCATGACGACCGCGTCCACGTCTCCGTCGGCGATGACGCGCTCGACGAAGGCGGCGTAGTTTTGCAGATCGCGCTCCCCGGCACCGGCCAGGTCGACCGGGTTGTCGCAGGCGGCGCCCGCGGGCAACTCGGCCGTCAAGGCGTCGGTGAGTGCGGGCGAGAACGTCGGAACCTCAAGTCCCGCAGCAACGGCTACGTCGGCGGCGATGCCACTCTGCCCACCACTGTCCCCGACGACGGCGACCCGGCGGCCGCGAGGCCACGGCGCCGCGAGCAGGGCCCGTGCGACGTCGACGACCTCGGTGGGAGTGTCGACGCGGATCACGCCGGCGGCGCGGCATGCGGCGTCCACCACGTCGAGCGACGAGGTCAGCGACCCGGTGTGCGTACGGGCCAGCCGCGAACTCGCGGCGCTCGCGCCGACCGTCAGGAGAATCGTCGGCTTGCCCGCCGCGCGCAGCCTGCCCAGGGTGTCGAACAGCGCCTCACCGTCGGTGAAGCTCTCCAGGTACAGCGCGATGACGCGGGTGGCGTCGTGGGCAGCGAGGTCGTCGAGCAATTCGGTTGCGGTGACGTCGGATTGGTTGCCGATCGACACGAACCGGGAGATCCCGAGGCCGTGCCGGCGCCCGACGGCCACGAGTTCCGAGCCGAGCTGCCCGCTCTGGGAGACCACGGCCAGCGGACCGGGCGTCGGCCTGCCCCACATCAGCTGCAGCTCGGTAGTCGAGTCGTAGATCCCCAGGCTGTTGGTGCCGATCAGTCGGGCGCCGCGGGAGGTGATCCGGCGGGCGAGGGCCGCGTCGTCGGCGACACCGGCGGTGATCCCGAGGAAGCCGCGCACACCGCAATCGAGGGCTTCGTCGACCACGGCGTCGACGTGGCCTGCGGGCACGCACAGTGCGACGAGGTCCGGAGTGTGGTCGAGCGCGGCGACGCTCGTCACGCAGGGATGTCCGAGAACGGACGTGGATCGACTGTTGACCAACGAGATTCGGCGGCGGTGCTCAGATTGGAGAGCCCCGGAGGCCAGCCAGTAACCCCACTTCGCGGGATCGTCGGAGGCCCCGACGACGGCCACCGACGTCGGGTCACTGAAGACGGCGAGATCGGTGGTCATGACCGGAGCGCCGCCGTCACCTCGGCCGCGGCGCGATGGCCCGAACCAATGGCACCGTCGATGTACCCGTTCCACACGCTCGACGTCTCCGTGCCAGCCCAGTGCACGGGTCCGCACGCGGTGCGCCAGCCGGTGGCACCGTGCTCGGTCCAGACACCCGGCGCCGGGTTGGCCGCGTAGCCGCCGCGCGCCCACGGGTCGTCGGGCCACGTCTTCTCGAGGTATTGCAACGGATTTCCCGCGCGCTCACCGAAGAGGGCGGTCAGCGTCGCCAACACGTCGGCCCGCCGTTGCTCCGGGGCGAGCGCCGACCACCGGTGCTGCCGGTCGGCGTAGACGAACGACACCAGGACCCCGACGCTGCCGTCGTCGGGCGAGTTGTCGAACACGACGCCGACCGAATGGTCGCCGTAGGCGGTGGCCTCACCGGAGTAGCCGTCGGCGCGCCAGAACGGGGTGTCGTAGACGGTGTGGATCTTGGCGACGTCACCCATCGGAGTGCGCTCCATCCACCGGTTGCGGGCCTGCGGGAGTGGCGGACTGAACCGAATGCGTACGGCGGCACCGGGAGACGTCGCGACGACGACGCGGTCGGCGAGCACCTGCCCGCGCTCGGTGTCGACGCGGACGCGTCCGTCGTCGAGGGTCTCGACGTGCCACACGGGGGTCTCGAGGACGACCCGGTCACCGAGGTGCTCGGCAATCGCCAGCGCGACCGCTTGGGCGCCGCCGGTGAAACGGCGCTCCTGCGCGCAGCCCTCGGTCTCCATCAGCTGGTCGAATCCGCCGGCCGACGCGACGTAGAACATCAAGTGGAACAACGAGATGTCGCGGGGTTCGACGGTCCACACACCCTGCACGGCGAGCGCCAGTCGCAGGCGCGCGTCCTCGTCGGAGACGGTGCGGTCAAGGTAGGACTGCACGGTCTCGGAGTCCCACTCGACCAGGCGCGGGTGCGCCGTCGGATCGTTCAGGTCGATCGTCGCGGCCCACTCGTCGATGACCTCGGCGGCCGCCACGTAGGCGTCGACGCCTGGCGCGCCGTCGGGCCCGGCGCCGTGGAAGGGGCGGGTGACGCCGTCGGACCACAGTTCGAGGTGGTCGCCGGTGTTGTAGGTCGGGAACGTGGTGCAGTCGAAACGCTCGGCCGCGGCCAGAAGCCGGGTCTGCGTCGGGCCGACCCACTGCCCTCCGTGGTCGACGACGAGGTCGCCGTCGACGCGTTCGGACAGCACGCGGCCGCCGACGCGGTCCGAGCCCTCGAGCACCAGCACGTCGACGCCCTCGTCGTGCAGCGCCAATGCTGTTGACAGGCCGGCATACCCGGCTCCGACGACCACGACGGTCGCCGTCGGCGGCGGTGCGACATTCGACATGCGGTCGACGCTATTCATAACTGGCGCGCCAGTCAAGTATTTTCCGTGAGTTGCCTCACCGGCTTGACAGAACGTGACAGCGGCCACAAGGTAAATAAACTGGTCCGCCAATCAAGAATGAGGTCTGCATGGACGACGTCACGTTTGACCGGGAACTCCGCGAACGGTTACACCTGGTCGACAACCCGGACGGGTCGACGATCGTCGTGCCCGATCTGCCGCTGAAAGACTTGCTGGTCGCGGTCATTTCGCTCGCCGTCGTCATCGCCGCGCTGATGTGGTGGGCGTACTGATGACCCACCTCGTCCGCGGCGGCAAGGCCTCGAAGGCCGCCGTCACCACCGACGACTTCGACGCCACCCTCACCGAACTCCCCCTGCTCCCCCAGGAGCGGATCTGGGGATTCTGGCAGCACTCCTGGGTCAACATCGGCCTTGCGGTGGCCACCTGGGCCTTCCTGCAAGGCGCGGCCGTCGCCTACTACGTCGGCGTCGTGCAGGCCATCGCGTCGATCGTGATCGGCTACGGGATCAGCGTCCTGCTGATCTCGCTAGCGCCGTGCATGCCGTCGGTGAAGTACGGCATCGAGCAGTTCGTCGGGTTGCGCAGCGCGTTCGGCGAGAACGGCGCACGGCTGGTGATGGTCGCCGCGTCCACGGTGCTGGCCGCGGCATGGTCGGCCGTGCTGGCGATCATGTTCGGCCATGGACTGGTGACCGTCGTCAACCAGATCTTCGGTGTCGAGTTGTCCCAAGCCGGCACGGCCGCAAGCCTTCTCGCTCTCGTCGCGATCATCGTCTCGGCCCTCATCCTGGCCCGCGGGCCGGTGTCGGTCGAAGCGGTGTGCCGAATCATCGCCCCGATGCTGGTGGTCATCCTCGTCGGCATCATCGTCATCGTGTTCACCCACAACACCTGGCCCGAGCTCGCCGCGCTGGAACCGCTGGGCGGCGTCAGCGACGACAACCACCTCAGCTTCCTGCTGGCGATCGAGCTGAACATTGCCGGCGGGTTCGCCTGGTGGCCCAACATGGGCAACCTGGCCCGCCTGAGCCGCACGTCCCGCGCAGGCTTCTGGCCGAACTGGATGGGCATCTTCGGCGCGTCGGTGGTCGCCGCGGCCGTCGGTGCGCTCGCCGCCCTCTCCCTGCAGATCGACGACCCGACCCAGTGGATGATCCCGCTCGCGGGCGTCGTCCTGGGCGTGGTGGCGCTGGTCATCGTCTGCCTGGCCAACGTCACCGCCATCCTGTCGCAGGGGTATGCGTCGATGGTGGCGCTCAAGGGCGGCGGCGGCCGGGTGTTCCGCACCGCGGCGTGGCCGTGGCTGATCGCGGTCATCCTCGGGCCGGCCGCGATCCTGGTCTTCTTCCCGGCCGCGGTGTACGACAACTACGGCCGCTTCCTGTCCTGGGGTGCCGTCGTCTTGGCGCCGCTGTGTGGTGTCCAGCTGGTCGACTACTACATCCTTCGCCGGCGCCAGCTACACGTCCGCGACCTGTTCCTGCCGCCGAGTGAGTCGCGGTACGGCTACTGGAAGGGCGTGAACGTCGCCGCGTTCGTCGCGGTCGCGGCCGGAGCAGTCACGTATTCGCTTCTGCTGAACCCTGTTTCATACGAACCCAGCGAGCTGTTCCGCTACACCACGGCATCGATCCCCGCGTTCCTGGTTGCGGGACTGGTGCACTACGTGTTGACCCGACTAATCGTGCAACCCCTCGGTGTGGGTGGGTACGAGCGGCGGGCCTAGGGGTCCGTCCAGTACCCGTCACCACCGGGTGAAACAGATCCCGCATCACCAGTTCTCGGACGTCTCACAGCAACCACCGGTTAGCTCCCACGGTGGAATGTTGGGGTAGTCCGACGGCATGCCGTAGAAGATCTCGCTCGCACGGCGCCCACGGCATTGCGGGCAGGATGGGTTGAGGGAGAACCTGTAGTCGATGTAGGTCGTATTAGCGTTCGTCGGCCATACGGTCGCCACAGTGATGGCGCATCACGGCCGGCAAGCCGGGGTCACCGAGCCTATTCGACATTTGCTGCATCTCCTCTTCAACCGTGTGGACAAACAGATGGTCACGGGCGTCACGGCCGGTCAGATCGGTGCGCTAAGCCCCTTGCTGGGGCTGCAAGGTATAAGCAGGCCAAAGGATTCGAACGACGGCAGGGTCAGCGAACAGAGTCTGCACGCCAACGCAATCCGTGCGGCACGCTACTGCGTGTCGGTGAAAATCGCGGTCGCACCCGCCGGCTGACCCGAGTACGGAACGCTCAGCAGCGCTGCACGAATGTCACGCGCATTTGCCGTCAAATCGACTGTGAGGAATCGGTACCGATGCCCTTGGATTGTGGCCGATTCGTCCACGTGCTCAGACACCGTCGGGTAGAGCAGTACGCCCTCGGCCGTGGTCGAGAGGTCGTCGCGGCCGTGCTGGGACTGCACGTAGGCGTACAGCTGAAAGAGGTAGTCGCGCGAGAGGCGTTGCCCGCCATACCGATTCGCTTCAAGCGCTTCGGCGAACTTCGTCTCGACGATGATGCGCCGACCGATGGTCTGCAGCCGCATGTCGACCTTCATGATCGGGAGGAGCGCTTTTAGGCCGTCGGTGGCCTCGGTGACGGGCCAGTGCTGGTGCATCTCGCCGACGCTCACCGTCCACTGTGGGGGCAGCACCGCTCGATAGAAGCCCCGCACCGCCGCTTCGTACAAGCGACGGATGAGGACGACGTCGCGGTCAGGGTCGCGACGGACCGCCAGTCCGTGATGCTCGGCGGGGACTTCCATCTCGAGTAGCAGTCGCGCCGCGTCGATGGCCTCGACGTCGTCCCGCTGATTGCGCCCCGGCAGCAGTTGGCGCGCGTCCCGCACGCCGACCGCGGTCGGCGAGACGCCGTACTGAGTGAGCACGTCGACAAGGGAGGCCGCATGTCGCTCGAGCGAGGGGTCGGCGACCCGGCGACCGGCGACGACCAGTGCCGTGCGCAGTACGCGGTTGCACAGGTTGTCGACGGACAGTTCGTCGAACCGGCAAGCGACTCGGCCCTGCGCGAGGAGCACTTTCGACTCGGTCGCGAGAACGTCGATGCGCCCGCGGACCCTGCTGAGCGTCGCGCTCGCCGTCCTGTACTGGCGGCCCAGGGTGCGCTGCAACCGGCGCTCGACAGCGGTTACCAACACCTCCGAGATCAGGTCGAACAAGTCGTCGGGATTGTCCTCCACGCCGCGGCCACGCAGCAGTTCGCTCGTCTGGTACAGCCGTGACGCGTAGAGCATCAGCAGCCAGAGGTTGCGCACCGGGATGGCCGTGCTCCCCGAGACGACAACGCCCGGACCGGTCACGCGGAGCCGATCAGCGCCGCCGTCTCGGCCGCCACGCGCGCCGGATCGTCAAACCAGTATTCGGCCAGCAGCGGACGGATCTCCTGCTCTACCACCTGCCGGATCCAGCCCTGCGGGTCGTCGATCGTCGCGTCGCTTGCGGGCGTGAAGAAGCTGTGCCCGACGCGGTACTGCTCCCCCAACGAGCGGTCGCCGGCGATTCGCTCGTTGAGTGCACCGATCCGATTCGCCAGCGCGGCAAGCAAGTTGACATCGAGACCGTTACGACGATGCACCCACACTTGCCATGCGTCGTTGAACGCCGGCGACAGGTCGGCGAAGGCAAACCGGCGCCGCAGAGCGAAGTCGACGATAGCCAGCGAACGGTCGGCCAGGTTCATCGTCCCGATCAGGTAGAGGTTGGGCGGCAGGTAGATGGGCACCTCGGCGGCCTTGCGATAGGTGAGCGTGAGCGCCTCCGAGGGGTCGCGCTTGTCGGCTTCGAGCAGCGTCAGCAGCTCGCCGAATATCTGAGCGAGGTTGCCCCGATTGATCTCCTCGATCACCAGCACGTGCTTGTCACCGGGCGCACTCTGCGCCTGCTGCACGATGTCGAGGAACAATCCGTCCGTCAGCACCAGACCGCCCGCGCCGCTGGGCCGCCAGCCGCGGACGAAGTCCTCGTAGGACAGCGACGGGTGAAACTGCACGGAGCGCAACAGGTCTGCGCTGCCCTGGCCGATTATCGCGCGGCCGAGTCGCTTGGCCAGCCACGTCTTCCCCGTCCCCGGCGGGCCCTGCAAGATCAGATTCTTTTTGCGTTCGAGGGCGTCGAGGTACCCCGTAAGCGTCGCGACGGAGAGGAAGCAACCGTCGTCGACGATGTCGGAGGGTCCATAGCACGGTGTCGCGGCGGTCTCCTCCTCCACGGTCTCGTCGTCGCAGTCCACGATCACCTCGGGCGCGTCATCGCCGAACGACTTCGCCCATGAGCCGGCGTTGCGAAACTCTTCGTAGTCCTGCTCGGCGCTATCGAACGTAAACTCCACAAGCGCCTTGGTAGTCCAGTCAGTCGGCTTGACCCGCCACACCGTCTGGCGACTGGTGTAGAAGTACCACTCTCGCACCGGTTCTGGTTGATCCCAGTCCACGTCGACGTGGTGGCCGTCGCCGTGGTTGTGCGTGACGGTGCCCGTCGCCTTGATCGCCATGACCGACGCACGGTTACCCTTGTTCTCGAACGGCAGCTCGTGAATGCGCGTGAACGCAGCCTTGATGGCGATGCGCTCACCCGGCTTCATCGCCTTGACGAGGTCGGTGTACTTACCCGTGTTGCCGACGCCGTTCTCCCAGCGACTCTCAGCAACGAAGCGCTCAGTCTGGTCGCCGTCGGGGCCGCCGTCATCGTCCTCGTCGTTAAAGAAGGCACCGACGAACCAGTACGACGGGAGGTTTTCGGTGTCGTCGGCGATGCGCGCGGCGGCATGCTTCTTCGGCACGTAGGCCTGGAAGGCAGGGATGGCCTCGAGGTCGGCCTGAGTGATCCCGTCTGGGTGGGCCTGCATCAGCTGCCGACCGAATTCGGTGATGGCCGAGCGACCGTTGGCAACCTTCTCGACGGCCTTGGCGCGCGTCAGGAAGGACAGCGCCCATCCGATGCGGTTGTTCGCCTGGCCCTGACCGGACGTCAACGTACGAGCACGCTGCTCCGGTGACAGCTGCGCCAGATCCATGACTGCCGACTTCAGCGCAGCGGTCTGCCAGATCTGCCCGTCGCTCAGCACCTCTAGGACGGGACGGGTGAACTTCGGCCAGGGAGGGACAGAGTCCGTCTCATGTGGAGTCGTCACCGGTCGGGCGGATCCGAAGACGAGGGGCGGTTCGAAGCCGCGTTCATCGTCCATCTCGTCGTCGGCATGCGCCAATGGTGACACGACTGCTGCCTGCTCATGGCTTCATTCCACCGACTGGCATCGGCCGTGAGCCCGCCGCTTTGAGCGAGCTGATGGCGCGACGTGCCGTGTTATCAAGACCGAAACCGTCCGCCTCGATAGACTTCCCAAGTTTGCAGCGGTGCATAGAGCCGAGATTCGCCTCGGCAGTGAAGGATGTCGGTGGGATTCGACCTGTCTGGTCTCGCGGGGTTGCTCAACATGGGGCCGCCGGTCGGCGAGTCGTGGTTCGCGCAGACCGAATCGATTATCGGCTTTGCCCCGCAGAAGCCAAGCGCTAAAAGGCCGATCATCCTCCGCCACTGGCCAAGTTCTGGCGCTATCGCCTACGTGTTTGCCCGTACGTCGAGTCTCGATCGCGTCGAACTTCTCAACCCAGGGCATGACCATCGCGATGAATGGCCCAAATGTTGGCTTCACGACGACGGCAGCATCGTCGTCTCCCGGCCGCTGCCTGTTCCAAAGGATGCCCTCGACGAGACGCATCGACTGTGTAGCGACGATGACGGCAGCACCATCGATGCAGTGATGAAGGCACGATGGCAGACGAAGTAGACGTCGGCGACCTTCTGGAGGAACTCGACCTAGACGATATAGGCACAGGCGACCTTGAGATCCTGATCGAAGAATACGAGCGACAGGGTGTGGGTCCACGATGGCTCCAGGAGATCCAAACGGCGGCGTCACGCGTCGTCCGTAAGTACAGCCCCTCGATCTACGCACGCAGCGCCGCTTGGGATGACGAGGCCGTGAGTGACCTGGTCCAAGACGTCGTCGAGCGCATTCTGACGAAGGGCCAGGCCGAGTACATCTGTGATGTCGCGAACGACTTCGGCCACGCTCGAGCGCTGATATACCGCCAGGTGCGAATGACGCTGATCGATCGCAGGCAGCGGACGTCGGTCGATAACCTTTTCGATCGAGCCGTCGACCGCCTTGGCGAGCCACCCTTTGAGCGGGTGAAGGAGAAGCCGCGATCTTGGCGCATCGCTGGCCACAGTCTTGAGGCGACGCCCTACACACGCCGACTCACGGCATCACTTGCGGCGTTGCCACGGCTCCCTGGCAACGGGACCCAGCGGGCCAGCCCGATTTGGACGACGGTGACCCTCACTGACGCTCTGGTCCTCATCTGCAATGCCGTCTCTGAGGTCGAAGAACTCGACCTTCGGAAGATTTTGGACGAGTCGTTGACAGTCTTTGCAACAGCGGAGGTTGTATCTAATGAGGCCGGGTCTGACGAAAGATCCGGCGAACTCGACCCTAGTGATCTGATCATGGCGAACGAACTCATAGAGCGACTCGATGCAGCGCTGACGAAAGAAGAATCGACGGTGCTCGCCGGCAAGTGGATTGGTGACTCTGACGGCGACATTGCAGGTCGCCTCGGTGTCAGCCGACCTACAGCTGCGAAGCACAAGGCTTCCGCCTTCACGAAGATTCAAGACGAACTGACCTCGCAAAAGGAAGCCGTGGTCGGGTACGTCTTGGAACGTGTGCAGTCAATTGTTATCACCAAGGCCGGGGGAGGTACGCCGTGACCGACATCGAGATCGGTGGCATCTATCGCGCGGTGGCGATGGACCGTGATACCCCGTCCGCGTTGGTGCTCATGACGAATTTCGATGAAACAACGCAATCTGTCACCGCGACACTGCTCAGCCCGGACGTCGAGTTCGGCTCAAGCGCCGACCTCGTGTTATTCGGCGATGAGATCGGCCGGACGTACGACCTAATCGGGGAGTCCGACATTTTTGGCTATATGTGGGTGGTCCAGCTCGAACGCCGCATTGGACGAGTTGACGCGCAGGTTTTGGAGGCGCTCTCTGCGCTCCGCGAGGAGGACGTGGTAGATCGTCCGGTGGCTGGCCCTCCAATTGTCGACCGCAGCGACCCTCGCTGGAACTTCAAACTCCACGAGTTAAAGCGGCTCCAGAGGTTGACCACAGACTGCACTCGCGAATTGATCGACGGCGGGCGGGTCGCTTCCATCGACCCGAACGCACTTCGCGCACCCTCCACAGAGATGGAAGTCGCAGCATTTGAGGAGTTTGTGGTGGAGGTGGTCGACGGAGTGAACCGTGGGACAGCGCGAGTTCCTGGTTGGCTCGTAGACATAGCGTTGGACGAAGAACTCGTAGAGGCCTACCGCGCGGTCGGCCTTTACCACTCGCTGCGTCTCTTGTGGAGACTTGCCGACCCAACAGACGCAGCCCCCGCAACTCCAGCTGCCGGCTCTTCGATGGAGCACTTCCAGGTACTTCAAGTGGAGATGGCATCCGCGTCTGGACACTCGAGTCTGTGGCTTCTGGGCCGGTCGACCGACATTCGAGGTCCGATCGAGGCGCGGCCCGCCCGCACTCGTAATGGACGTCTTGTGCAGATAGGCCTTATTTCCGCCAGCGTGCGCACTACACAGTCCCGAAGGATATATGCATGAGTAATCCATTGATCGAGCGCCGCTTGCCATTCGCGATGCGCCGGGGCATTACTCTTCGCCGCTGGCGTCTGCAGAACTTTAAGTCCGTTCGGAACGCCGAGGTCGAGCTTCGCCCACTGACCGTTGTCGTTGGTGCGAACAGCGCAGGCAAGAGCACGCTGCTCCAGAGCATCCGCGCGGCGAGCCAGGCGACAGGAACGACTGGGTACCTATACCCGCTGAACGGTCGTGGGGTCCGTCTCGGCACCGTCGCCGAGGTGAAGTACAGGGGCCCCGGCAACGCCGACGATGAACCGCTAATCATCGGCGCTGATTTCGATATTCGGGCCCCGCGAGGCGCATATCGGGAGGCTAGGGGGCTCGCTGCAGCACAGGCAGGGCCATTCCTCGCAACCCTGTCTTGGGAGGTCAAGCTTGGTGAGTCAACGCAACAGAAGGGTATTGCGAAGATCGAGCGGCTCAACGTCGATCTTAAGCCAAATGATTCTGATTCGCTTTCCAGGAACGCCCAGCGTGTCGACCGAGCGTGGCTACTTGCCATCGCCGATGACGACGCCGAAGGCCTTGTTCCGCTCGATGAGGACGATGATGCACTTTCAATCCCACACTACTTTTCGGGACAATTCGCCGGTGCAAATGGCAACGTGCTGGAAGTTGTCGATATTCTCGTCACCGGAGGGTTCCCGCTCGACGCGTCGGTGATGCGCCCACGCGCCGAGGTCCTGTTCGAGGCGTGGCGCGACATGCTCCTCCGACGATCAATCCAAGAGCGGGACGAGATCGAACATGATCTCTTCACTGAGGCCAAAGCAATCGAGGAGGTCGGACGTGTTCTGCTCTCGGTCCATGCCGCGGTGGACGACGCGGAGGCCGAGTACGCGGACGCTGTGCGAATCGAGCTCAGCTCCAAGGCCCCTGAGACACGCTCAAAGATCGACCTCAATATTGCATCGTCCGAAACGTTCAGCGATGCCGTTGTCGACGAACTCACCAAGGGCGGAGTTGAAGGCGAGGTCCCGTTCCCTCATCGCCTGGACGATCTGGGCAGGGCGTCGAATCTTGCGTCCTCCTATCTGAACGCAGGCATTCGCTACCTCGGTCCGCTTCGCGACGAACCCCGAGCCTCATATCCGGACTCGCCAGAAGGCGACGACACCTATGTCGGAGCAAAAGGAGAGTTCACCGCCTCTGTGCTGCAGCGACACGGTGCTCGGAAGGTGAGTGTCCCGACTCCGCAAGACGATGGGTCGATTAAGACTTCGCGCCGACCGATCCAGCTCATGACGGCGGTGAACCGGTGGGCCAAATACCTCGACATCGGCGAGAGCTTCTCAGTTTCGGACCAGGGCCGCTTCGGTATTCAAATGCAAGTCAGGCAAAGGGATGTCGAGGGAGATCTTGACCTGACCAGTGTCGGCACCGGCGTCAGCCAGTTGCTGCCAGTCATTGTGATGTGCGTGCAGGCACCGGTTGGCTCTTTGCTTTTGATCGAACAACCCGAATTGCATCTCAATCCACGAGTTCAGCAGCGCCTTACTGACTTCCTGCTGGCGATCGCCCAAAGCGGACGACACCTCATTGTCGAGACCCACAGTGAGTACCTGATTTCGCGACTGCGGCGGCATGTTGCTGAGGATCTCGATGATGCCCTTCAGGACACCATCGGTATCTACTTCGCGAAGCGTGTGAACGGCGCGACTACCTACGACCTCGTGAAGGCGAACGAGTATGGCGGGATCGAGAAGTGGCCCGAGAACTTCTTCGACCAGGCTACCGAGGAAGAGCACGCGATCCTCTCGGCGGCGGTCAAGAAGCGCCGCGCCAGGGCGGCCCAGCCGGAGTAGGCAACTGCGCTTTACATCGGAGCTGCCTCGCCGGATTGGTCCTTATTACCGGCAGACAATCAACGGCAAAAATCTATAAGGAAGGCGCCGTATGGCACGAGCTGTACGCAAGGTCGCGACGAAGACCCTTGAGCAAAAGCTCTGGGATACCGCTGACGCCCTACGCGGCAACCAGGAACCGAGCGAATACAAGCACGTCGTGCTTGGCCTGGTGTTCCTCAAGTACATCTCCGACCGATTCGAGGGTCGTCGCAAAGAGATTGAGGCCGAACTGGTATCTGAAGGGCTGAAGCCCGAGCAAATCGCGCGTCTCTTCGAGGATCGCGACGAGTACACCAGCCATTCGGTGTTCTGGGTCCCTGCCGCCGCCCGGTGGGGCGTCATCCAGCGGTCCGCCAAGCAGCCCGAGATCGGTGAAACCATTGATGTGGCAATGGACCTCATCGAGCGCGAGAACCCAAAGCTGCGTGGGGTGCTGCCGCGCAATTATGGGCGAGAAGACCTCGACAAGGGTCGCCTCGGCCAGCTTGTTGACATCATCGGCTCGATTGGGTTCACCGAAACCGATGACCACGGGTCTGATGACGTGCTCGGCCGGGTCTACGAATACTTCCTCGGCCAATTCGCCGGCAGGGAGACCGGAAAAGACGCGGGGGCGTTTTACACGCCCCGCTCGGTGGTCAAGACTCTCGTCGAGATGCTGGAGCCCTACCACGGCCGCGTCTACGACCCCGCGTGCGGATCCGGAGGCATGTTCGTTCAGTCCGCCGAGTTCGTGAAGGCCCATGGCGGCAAGCGCAACGACATTTCGGTGTACGGCCAGGAGTTCACCGCGACCACCTGGAAGCTCGCGAAGATGAACCTAGCCCTGCGTGGTATCGACGCGGAACTGGGCGAAAAGTCTGCAGACTCCTTCACACAGGATCTGCATCCCGACCTTCGGGCCGACTTCGTGCTCGCGAACCCTCCGTTCAACGTGAGCGACTGGTGGAACGCAAAACTTGCCGACGACCCCCGCTGGAAGTACGGCACGCCCCCCGTGGGCAACGCCAACTTCGCCTGGGTGCAGCATTTCATTTACCACCTCAGCCCGCGCGGCACAGCTGGCTTCGTCCTCGCGAATGGATCCCTCAGCTCGAAGACGAACGGAGAGGGAGAGATTCGCCGCAAGCTTGTCGAAGCCGATCTCATCGACTGCATCGTCGCCATGCCCGACAAACTCTTCTTCAACACGGGTATTCCGGTGTGCCTTTGGTTTGTCAGCAAGGACCGCGGCGGCAACGCTCGGCACCGCGCACGCAAGGGCGAGGTGTTGTTCATCGACGCCCGCAATCTCGGTGGGATGGTCAACCGACGCCTCCGGGAGTTGTCGGACGACGAAATACAGCAGGTCGCAGGCGCATACCACGAGTGGCGCAACCAAGACGGCGCCTTCGAGGATGTCCGTGGATTTACGAAAGTCGCAACGCTCTCCGACATCGAAGCACACGGTTTCGTCCTCACCCCGGGGCGCTATGTGGGAACTGAGGAAATCGAGGCCGATGACGAACCCATCGAGGTGAAAATTGCCCGCCTCACCCATGATTTGTATGCCGAGTTCGATCGTGGCCGAGAGCTTGAGTCAATCGTGCGCGCCCGCCTTCAAGGGATCCATGTCGACTAACACACTCTTAGGTGGCGAGATCGCCCGCGGGCTCGGAGGCGAATCACGGGTGAAGTGGCCCCTTCGACGGTCCAGTGATCTCTTCGAACTCCGCTACGGGAAGGCGCTCGTTGCTTCGAGTCGCCGTCCCGGGCGAGTGCCCGTATTTGGCACGAATGGCCAAACAGGGACTCACGACACTCCGTTGTTTGCGGGGCCTGGCGTAATCATCGGACGCAAGGGCGCCGGTCACCTGGGTGTGCATTGGACCGACGAGGACTACTGGGTTATCGATACCGCCTACTCGCTGGTTCCCGACGCTGACATCGACCTCAAGTACGCCTATTACCTTTTAAAGTACGTCGGACTGAACCATTTGAAGCATGGCACATCGAATCCATCGTTGACGCGTGAGGCTTTTGGTGCGCAATACTTTCCCGTCCCACCGATTGATGAGCAGGTGCTTATCGCTGAGACGCTCAGTGCTATCGATGACAAGATTGATGCCAACAGCCGAACTGTCGCTCAGGCGTTGACTCTTGCCCGCGCTCTCTTCGAATCTTCACTAGCGCAGGGCACACGGACGGCACAAGTTGGCGCCGTTAGTGAGTTCCACAACCGCCGCCGTGTTCCTTTATCGAGAAGGGAGCGGGAGCAGCGTCCCGGCGCGGTTCCGTACTACGGTGCCACTGGTGTTTTTGGGTATGTCGATGAGGCGCTTTTCGACGAGATCCTTGTACTCGTCGGCGAGGACGGAAGTGTCGTGCGTGAGGACGGCGGACCTATGCTTCAGTACATCTGGGGAAAAGCCTGGATCAACAACCACGCCCACGCCATCACAGGCCTCATCGTTTCGACTGAGCTTCTATTCCTCGCGCTGGATAGAGCCGACATTCGACCCATCATGACCGGAGCCGTGCAGGCCAAGGTCAGCATGGGAAACCTGAAATCGGTTGGACTCAGGCTCCCAGTTGGGAAGGCTCTGGATGTTCTAGAGCTTGCGCTCGCCCCGGTCTTCAGCCTCTATCGCAGTCGCATCAACGAGTCTGCGCAGCTCAGAAAGACCCGTGACGCGCTTCTTCCCGAGCTCCTGTCAGGTCGGCTTCGTGTCTCAATCCAGGAGTCCGCATGAGCACTATCGACTCCGGGTGGGCCATCACCTCGCTGCAGCAATTCGTACGAGCGACCGACCAGGTCTCGTTCGACAACCGGCCGGGCAGCGGTGTCGTCAGGCTAGGCACCCACCAGCGGTCTTCAGACTCCGACGTCGCGGAACTCGCGTATGTCGCCGAGCAGATACTCGATCGCCTTTTGCCGGAGTGGCGGCATGCCGACGACCGGCCCACGGAGGTACGGCACAAAGCTCGGTGGAACCACCTGCGCGACTGGGCCGGACGCGGCATCGCGGCCTTGCGGCACGAGCAAGAAATGCGCGAAAAGCTGGGCGACGACGCTCCGCAAATCTCGGCCGGTCAGCTACATCCCTGGGTGTGGGGCGGCGCCCGCTCGCTTTGGCAGTCAGGGCACTATCGTTCCGCGGTCGAAGACGCTGCCAAGAAACTCAACGCCGAAACACAGAACAAGGTCCGGCGACGCGATATCAGCGAGAGCGACTTGTTCAAGCAAGCGTTCAGCCTCGATCCCCCGACCAACGGGAAGCCACGGCTGCGGCGCAGGAAGCCCGACGACACCGACACCTACAAGTCCGTCCAGCGCGGCGCCTGGGCACTGGCAGAAGGTATCTACGCCGGGATCCGCAACCCGTTCAATCACGAAGACCCTAGGGACATTGACGAACAGACCGCGCTGGAGTATCTCGCTGCGCTGAGCGTGCTAGCCCGATGGGTAGACGACGCAGAGGTCGAAACAGCACCGTGAGCAACTTCAACGAATCCGTCGTGGAACAGGCCGCTCTAGAGTGGCTGGCCGACCTCGGCTACCAAACTCTCCCCGGTCCGAGGATCTCGCCGGGCGGCGATGGCCCGCAGCTACGCGACTCGTTCGCTGACGTCGTGCTCATCGACCGACTGTTGCCCACTGTTCGCGGGTTGAACGCTGGAGCCGATAACACAGTCATAGACCAGGCCATCAATCGCCTCCTCCGCCCGGAATCGCAGAACCCGATAGATGAGAATTATCGAATCCACCAGTTCCTGATCAGTGGAATACCGGTCGAACATCGAGGCGCGGACGGCCAGACTCGCACAGTCCGCGTGAAGTTGATCGACTTTGAGAATCCCGAAATGAACGACTGGGTGGCGGTCAACCAGTTCACTGTGATGAAGGACGGCAAGAAACGTCGCCCCGACATCGTTGTCTTCGTTAACGGCATGCCGCTAGCGCTGTTCGAGCTGAAGAACCCCGTCAACGAGAACGCCTACCTTAAGGGCGCCTGGAACCAGATCCAGACGTACCGCCGCGACATCGCGCCGATCTTCGACTTCAACGCAGTTACCGTCATCTCCGACGGCGTGCCAAGCGCCGCCATGAGTTCATTCGCGGGTGCGTTCGAGCACTACGCGCCCTGGAAAACGATCGATGGCCGTGACGTCGTCAGCGATCGCCCTTCCCTCGAAGTGCTTATCCGAGGCGTATTCGACCCGAAGCGATTCCTCGACATCCTCCGCAACTTCGTGGTGTTCAGTGACGAGACAGTCACCGACAAAGCCACCGGCCAGCCCATGCGTTCCCTTGTGAAACGAGTCGCGAAGTACCACCAGTATTGGGCGGTCAACGCCGCGGTTGAGTCAACCGTGACGGCCGCGAGCCCGAAGGGCGATAAGCGCGGCGGCGTGGTCTGGCACACCCAAGGGTCCGGCAAGAGCTTCGAGATGGTGTTCTACGCCGCAAAGGTCATGCGCGACCCGCGTATGGAGAACCCGACCCTTGTGTTCATCACCGACCGCAGTGACCTCGACGACCAGCTCTTCGGCGAGACGTTCTCGCCTGCGACCATCCTCCCAGAGAAGCCCGTGCAGGCTGAGAACCGTGCCAATCTGCGTGACCTGCTCAAGCGAGTCTCCGGCGGCATTATCTTCACGACCCTTCAGAAGTTCGCGCCCGAGGACCGTGGTGACACTAACTCCGTGCTCACGGAAAGGCGCAACGTCATCGTTGTCGCAGACGAGGCACACCGATCGCAGTACGGGTTCGGCGAGACCCTCGACTCTGAGGGGCAGATCAAGGCCGGCCTCGCCAAGCACATGCGGGACGCACTTCCCGGCGCGACCTGTCTCGGCTTCACCGGAACGCCGATCGAGACCGCCGACAAGTCCACTCGGGCGGTCTTTGGCGATTACATCGATATCTATGACCTCACCCGTGCTGTCGAAGATGGGGCGACCGTCAAGATCTTTTACGAGCCAAAGCTCGTCAAAGTTGGTTTGGCCGAATCTATCTACGGCGAACTGGATGCCCTTGCCGACGAGATCACCGAACAGGTCGAAGAGACCGCTGCCACAGCAGCCAAGTCTCGCTGGGCCCGCCTCGAAGCCATCGTCGGTACGGACGAGCGTCTCGACCTCGTCGCTCGCGAGATCGTCGAGCATTGGGAGAAGCGACGTGAGTCGCTGATCGGTAAGGGCATGATCGTCGCCATGAGCCGCCGTATTGCGGTCAAGCTCTACGACAAGATCGTTGCCCTTCGGCCGGAGTGGCGCACCGATGACCACCGCACAGGAAAAATCAAGATCGTCATGACCGGGTCTGCATCCGACCCGCAGGAGTTCCAACCACATCTGCACGACAAAGCCACCCGGAAGGAAATCCAACTCCGGGCAAAGAACCCCGACGACGAGTTGGAGCTCGTGATCGTGCGCGACATGTGGCTCACCGGCTTCGATGCCCCTGCGATGCACACGATGTACATCGACAAGTCAATGCAAGGCGCCGGGCTGATGCAGGCCATCGCGCGCGTCAATCGCACCTTCCGCGATAAGCCGGGGGGCCTGATAGTTGACCTGATCGGGGTTTACGCCAGCCTGCAAGAAGCTCTCAAGGTCTATTCGCCGTCGGACCGGGACCAAGCGGGTGTGCCCATTGATGAGATGGTCGCCGTAATGCTGGAGAAGCACGACGTCGTGACATCGCTTCTGCACGGAGTGACATATGACTCGTCCCCACAGCTGACAGCGTCAGAGAGGTTGGCCCAGTACGCGAAGGTACTCGACTTCATCATGGCCGATCCGGATCGCACCAAGCGGTACAACGACCAGGTGCTAGCCCTCGCAAAGGCTTACGCGCTCTGCGCAACGCGGGACGAGGCCGCCGCGATCAGCGACGATGCGCGTCTTTTCGTCGATGTGCGTGCTGCGATCCTTAAGGTGCTTGATCCCGGTTCGCGTCGCAGCGGATCGGGTGCGGTTGATGTGGATACCGCTATCGGGCAGCTTGTCAATGAAGCGGTGGTGGGCGATCAGGTCATCGATATCTATCAGCTTGCCGGCGTCGAGACACCTGAGCTGTCGATTCTTTCAGATGAGTTCCTGGATGGCATTGCGCACAAAGAGAAGCCGAATCTCCAGATCGGTCTGCTACGTCGGCTCCTCGACGACCGGATCAAAACAATAAAACGCAGCAACGTTGTGCAGACTCGGAAGTTCTCCGAAATGCTCGACGAGGCTGTCAACAGGTACAACAACCGCTCGCGCACCTCCGCGGAAATCATCGCCGAACTTGTAACGCTCGCGAAGCAAATGCGTGACGAAATGAATCGGCATGCAGCACTCGGTCTCCACCAGGACGAGATCGCCTTCTACGACGCCGTCGCCCAGAACGACTCGGCCATAATGGAACTCGGCGACGAGACATTGAAAGCGATTGCTCGGGAACTGGTGCGAACAATCCGCGACAACTGGACGATCGACTGGGATGTCAAGGAGAGCGTGCGTGCGAGGATGCGCGCGGCAGTTCGCCGCATTCTAGTTCGCTATGACTACCCGCCAGACGCCGAAGTTGAGGCCATCGAATTGGTCATCGAGCAGGCCGAACTCTTCGCCAACGACGAGGATGAATTCTCCTACTGAGGTTTACACCCTTCCAGTCACGCCAGATTGACCTTGGTGACACAGAAAGGAGGTAGCCAATGAACGAAATCAAGTGCCCGCACTGCGGGACCGTGTTCACCATCGATGAGGCCGATTACGCCAGCCTTGTGCAGCAGGTGCGCACGGTGGAGTTCGAGAACGAACTCCATGAGCGGCTCGCTGAGGCCGAGAAGGCCAAGAATGCCGAGATCAAGCTCGCCGAGACGAAGGTCGCTCAGCAAGCACAGGCGGCTGCCGCACGGAAAGACGCTGAGATTCAACGGCTCAAGAACGAAATCGAAGGGGCCGGCACGGCGCAGGCGCTCGAAATGGCGAAGGCTGCTCAGGAAGCACAGAAGGCTCTCGGCGGTAAGGATTCCCAGATCGAGCGTCTCAAGGCAGAGCTGAAAGGCGCGGACACCGCGCAGGCTCTGGCGATCGAGAAGGTCGGCAAGGAGGTCCAGAAGGCCGTCACTGAAAAGGATGCGGAGATCCAGCGCCTTAAGACTGAACTCGATAAGGCTTGCACCACACAGGAACTCGCCCTCACAAAGGCCGTATCGGCGGTGCAGCAACAGCTGGATCACGCCGAAAATAAGCTCGCCCTTCAGGAAGTTGAGCAGAAGGTCACTGAGGGAGCGCTGAAGGAAAGCCACTCTAAAGAGATCGCGGTCAAGGACGATCTCATCGAGCGCCTCAAGGACCTGAAGGCCAAGCTTTCGGTGAAGCTGCTCGGCGAGGACCTCGAGCAGCACTGCGATACCGAGTTCAACCGAATGAGGGCGCTAGCGTTTCCGAACGCCGAATTCGGCAAGGACAACGATGCATCCGGCGGAACCAAGGGGGACTACGTCTTCCGGGACTTCAACGACGATGGGGTCGAGTACATCTCCATCATGTTCGAAATGAAAAACGAGTCCGACGACTCTTCGAATAAGAAGAGGAACTCCGACTTCTTCGCCAAGCTCGACAAAGACCGGCGGGAGAAGGGTTGCGAGTACGCCGTGCTCGTATCCATGCTCGAAGAGGACTCCGAGCTGTATACCGGCATCACCGACGTCTCACACAAGTACCCGAAGATGTTCGTCGTCCGTCCGCAGTTCTTCCTCACCATCGTTGCCCTACTTCGCAATGCCGCACAGGGAACCATCGTGGTCAGGGCCGAGCTGGAGCAAGTCAAGAAGCAGAATATCGACATCACCAATTTCGAGGCCGAACTCGACGGGTTCAAGTCGGCGTTCGGCAAGAACTACGACCTCGCGAAGCGCAAGTTCGATGCAGCCATCAAAGACATCGACATTGCGATCGATCGTCTCCAGAGGGTAAAGGATGCGCTTCTCGGCTCCGAGAACAACCTCCGGCTCGCCAACGACAAGGCAAACGCCCTGACTGTCAAGAAGCTCACCAGGGGCAACGAGACGATGATGACGAAATTCGCTGAACTCGAACCGCCGCCGGAGTCTGGGGCTGCCTGACCGGTCCGGTTTAAGGTGCCCCTCAGCCTCTATTGGGTCGAGGGGCACCTCCTAGCCGCTAGGTCGACAGAGCGAACAATCGCTCTAGACATCTGAGACGATTGCCCCATTGCCTCAACGAGGCTGGCATATGCATTGCGGCCCAGCCGATCCCATGCTTGCAGTCGCACCGATCACCCGTCGCCCACGGGTCATTACCGCCAGTCCTGACAGGCGGAATCATGGCGAGGGCATAGAGCGCCATGCGGGAACCGTGAACGACCGCAGCTTGCGCCGACGTGAACAGCCAAAGGTCGCGCCATGCCGTACCGGTCAGATGGGTCGGCCGCCTCGACGCCCGACCCGGTAGGCGGCGTGGATCTTCCCGCGAAACTTGAGATACGGACTGGTGAAGTAGGCGGTCCCCAACATCATGAACGCGACGAGGGCCGACAACTGCACACCAGACTGCCAGTCCGGCGGGAAGGCGATGAAGAACGCCGACACCACAGCCACTCCCACACCCGACCAGAAGATCCGACGAGCCAGGGCGATGTCGTTGCGCGGAGCGAAGATTGGCAGAACGAGGCCGGCAAACGTCGCAACCACGAAGGCGACGTTCACACGCCAATCCGGTCCAGTCCGACCGCAGCCCCCTCATCCACCACCACCGTCACCCGCGGATGCAACTGCAGCACCGACGCTGGGCACTCCGGAGTCACGGGACCCCCCAAGGCCGCCGCGATCGCCGCTGCCTTGCGCTCCCCCGTCGCGATCAACACCAAATGCCGGGCCGAGCTAATCGTGCCCAACCCCTGTGTGATGACACGATGTGGCACCTCGTCCACGCCCGCGAAGAAACGCGCATTGTCTTGGCGCGTCTGTGAAGTCAGCGTCGTCACCCGCGTCCGCGAGTCCAGCGGCGACCCCGGCTCGTTGAACCCGATGTGCCCGTTGGCGCCGATGCCCAACAGCTGCACGTCCACTGGCCCGGACGAGACCACCAGCGCGTCGTAAGCGGCTGCGGCAGAGGACAAATCGGAGGAACCCCCGTCCGGACCGAACACACCCCCCAGGTCGACGTGGTCGGCGAACTCCGTCCGGATCACCTGCGCATAGGACTGCGGATGCCCCACCGGCAGCCCCACGTACTCGTCCAGCAGGAACGCCCGCACCGCCGCGAACGACAACCCCTCCTCGCGGTGCCGGCGGATCAGCTCGCGGTACACCGACAGCGGCGACGACCCCGTCGCCAGGCCCAACGTCGTTGCCCCCGAACGGACGGCGCGGTCGAAGACGTCCGCAACCACGCGACCGCACGCCGCCTCGTCCCGCTCAACGATGACGTCCACTACCGCCCCAACACCCTTCGCTCGAACACCAAGTCCCACGCCGTGTCCATCGCCGTCGCAATCGCCCCGACCAGAACGGCGTCGTCCCCCAGCTCTCCCCCGACGATGTCGGGCACCAACGGAATCGTCTCGGCCAGTTCGCGGCGCATCGGGTCGGCCAGCAGGTCGACGTTGCGACCGATGCCGCCCGCCAACACGATCAACCCCGGGTCCAGTACGGCCGTGACCACCGAGACCACCCGCGCCAGCTTGGACGCCTCGTCGGCCACCACCCGCACCGCGCGCTCGTCGCCGGCGCGGGCCGCCTCGAAGACCGCCTTCGCGGTGGACAGGCTCAGCCCCGCCGAGCGGGCCGCCGACACCACCGCGTCACCGGCTGCCACCACCTCCACGGGCCCGGGCCGGTGCGACGTCACCCCCGCCGGGACCCGACCGTAGGGCAGGTCGGCGATCTCCCCCGCCGC
Source organism: Mycolicibacterium hodleri (assembly GCA_006864685.1). GTDB lineage: Bacteria > Actinomycetota > Actinomycetes > Mycobacteriales > Mycobacteriaceae > Mycobacterium > Mycobacterium hodleri_B. The sequence continues at coordinate 74,711 of VIFX01000031.1, forward strand.
CCCGCGCGCGCCGCGGAACAGGTTGCCCCCGACCAGGATTCCCATGCCGATCCCGGTACCCACGGTCAGGCACGCCACCACGTCGACCCCCTGGGCCGCGCCGCGGGCATGCTCGCCGACCGCACACAGATTCGCGTCGTTCTCCACCAACACCGTCGAGCCGTTGGCGCCGAGCAACGCCATCAGTTCCCCGAGCAGTCCGCGCCGCTCCCAGCCGGGCAGGTTCGGCGAGCGGTGCACCGTGCCGGTGTCGGTGTCGGGGATGCCCGGCGTGCCGACCACGGTGACCACGATGTCGTCGCCCGTCAGCCCGGCTTCGGCGACGGCGCGGGCGACCGATTCGCCCACGATGCGCACCAACATGGCACCGGAGCGGCTCCGGTTCGGCTGCTCGACGCGGGCCACGACGACACCGTCCAGATTGGCCACCGCGACGTGCACCACCCGCCGCCCGACGTCGACCCCGACGATGTGACCGGCGTCCGGCGCGGTGCGGTAGACCACCGCGGCCCGGCCGGGTCGGTCCAGCCGCCGGCCGATCGCCTGCACCAGGCCGTGCTGCTCGAGGTCAAGAAGCGCTTGTCCCACAGTGGGTTTGGACAACCCGGTGTGACCGGCGATCTCCGGGCGCGTCGCCTCGCCGTGCTCGCGCAGCCGGTCGAGCACCAGGCGCTGGTTGAGTGCGCGCATGTTCGCCGGGGTCCCCGCCTGCGGTGCCGTACGGCCGTCCACCGCCACCTCCCGTCCTCGTCGACTCCAGAATTTACACACGAACTCTCGCACACTCGCGCTGAGTATGTTAAGAAACTTTACTAACAAACTACAACGAAGGAGGTGCGTGATGAGCTCACCGATGACCGGAGCCTCGACGCCCCAGCAGCCGGCGCTGGAACGCCAAATCGGCCCGCTGCAGGCCACCGCGATCAACATGACCCAGATGTGCGGCATCGGACCCTTCGTCACCATCCCCGCGATGGTCGCCACCTTCGGCGGGCCGGAGGCCATGTTCGGCTGGATCATCGGCGCGCTCCTCGCCCTCGCCGACGGCCTCATCTGGGCCGAGCTCGGCGCCGCCATGCCCGGCGCCGGCGGCACCTACATCTACCTCCGCGAGGCCTTCCAGTACCGCACCGGTCGGCTGATGCCGTTCCTCTTCGTGTGGAGCGCGGTGCTGTTCATCCCGCTGATCATGTCCACCGGCATCATCGGCCTGGTCCAGTACCTGGGCTACCTGATCCCCGGCGTGAGCGGCGACGGCGGAAACACGGCCCTGGGCAAGCTGATTGGCGTCGGCATCACGCTGGTGATCATGGCGGCGCTGTTCAGGAAGATTGGCCAGATCGGCAAGCTCACGACCGTCCTGTTCGTCGTCATGCTCGTCGCGGTGTTCAGCACGATCATCGCCGCGTACAGCCACTTCAGCGCCGCGCAGGCCTTCGACTTCACCCCCGGCGCCTTCGGTTCGCACGGCACCTTCTGGGCGGGTCTCGGCGCCGGCCTGATCATCGCCGTCTACGACTACCTCGGCTACAACACCACCGCCTACCTCGGCGGCGAGATGCGCGACCCCGGCCGCACCATCCCGCGGTCCATCGTGTTCTCCATCCTCGGCATCATGAGCATCTACTTCCTGCTGCAGATCGGCGTGCTCGGCTCGCTGCCGCTCGACGAGATCAAGGCCTCCACCTCCGTCGCCTCGTCGGTGCTCGAACAGGCGTGGGGTTCGACTGCGGCACAGATCATTACCGCGCTGATCGTGGTCGCCGCCATCGGCTCGGTGTTCGCCGGTTTGCTCGGCGGGTCCCGGGTGCCGTTCGAGGCGGCCCGCGACAAGGTCTTCCTGTCGGTGTTCGCCAAGCTGCATCCGAAGTTGAACCTGCCCACCGCGGGCGTGATCGCCATGGGCGTCATCACCATCATCGGGTCGCTGTTCACGCTGACCACCATCATCAACGCCGCCGTCGCCACGTTGGTGATCATCCAGTCGCTGGCGCAGGTGGCCGCGATCGTGGTGCTGCGCCGCCGCCAGCCCAATCTGCAACGGCCGTATCGGCAGTGGCTCTACCCGGTGCCGACGATCGTCGCGCTGGTCGGCTGGGTGTACGTCTACTACTCGGCGACCTGGCTCTCGATCGCGCTGTCGCTGGGCTGGATCGTCATCGGCTGCGTCGCCTTCCTGGTCTACGCCAAGGCCGAGACGACCTGGCCGTTCGGCCCCAAGGACATCACCGAGACCTTCGTCGACGTGCGGGGTGACGTCACGTCCAGCTAATCCGGCGAGTGTTTGGTCGGACGTCGCCGGGGTACGTCGAGCAGATGACAAACACGAAGCTGCCGCGCCTGCTCGGCGCCGCCGTCGTCTCCGCAGGAGCGATTCTCGCGACGACCACCGCACCCACCGCAACGGCCGAACCCTGCGCCGACGTCGAGCTCGTCTTCGCCCGTGGCACCGGTGAGGCACCCGGCGTCGGTGGCGTCGGCCAGTCCTACGTCGACGCACTGCGCGCCCAGCTGGGCCCGCGGACCCTCGACGTCTACCCGGTGAACTACGCCGCCAGCGACGACTTCAACAACCGAGAAGCGTTCGCCAGCACCGTGATCGACGGTGTCAGGGACGCCGGCAACCACGTGCAGGCCACCGCGGCCAACTGCCCCGCCACCAAGATCGTCCTCGGCGGGTACTCGCAGGGCGCGATCGTCGCCGGCTTCGTCACCGCCAACGAGGTCCCGGCCGGGGTGCCCGCCGCGGTGGCTCCTAAGCCGCTGCCGGCCAGCACCGCCGACCACGTCGCCGCGGTGACGCTGTTCGGCAACCCGTCGCCCCAGTTCCTGCAGCAGTACGACGCACCCCAGATGACGATCGGGCCGAACTACGTTGGCAAGACCCTTCAGCTCTGCGCGCAGGGTGACACCATCTGCGACGGCACGCCCGGCGGGCAGCCCTCGTTCGCGCACATCACCTACGGGTTCAACGGCATGACCAACGAGGCGGCCACGTACGCGGTCGACCGCATCGCACCGGTTCCCGCTCCGGCCGCCTAGCGCTGCGGGGGCCGCGGTCCACGCGGTGGCGGCGGCCCCGGCGGGCGGAACCGCTCGGTCGGCGGTTCGCCCGGCGGACGCGGCGGCTGCTGCGGCGGTCGCGGTCGCGGCGGCTGAGCGCGTGGCGGCTGCTGGCCGCGCGGCGGCATGGGTGCCGGGGGACGACGCGGCGGTTGCGGTGCCCGGCGCGGCGGCCGCAACCGCATCGCCTGCGTCGCGTCCTCGGTGTAATCCCGTTGCACCAGCACGTCTTGCGAGATGCGGTCCAACGCTTCCCTCACCTGGGTGCGGTCGGGCTGGATCTGCAGCCCGGCGGACTGGGTGAGCCCGCTGGTGAGCCACTCCAACGTGTGCGCGCGCACCAGCTCGACCTCACGCGCCCCGGCCGGCGTCAGCCAGAATTGATCCTGCGTGCGCTGCGCGAACCCGGTCAGGGCCAACCGGTCGAAGGCCGGTTCGAGGATCTCCCGCGGCACGCGTACGTGTTCGGCGATGTCGCTGAGCCGGGCCTGCCCCGCGGCCTGCCCGAACCGGTAGACCTGCAGCAGCGCCCACAGCCGGCTGATGTCGAGCTTGCTGCCACCCGGCCGCTCCACGATGGCCCGCAACTGCGCGCCGGACCCCTGCTTGATCAACCGGCCGACGGCGTTCTCGAGCAGCTGGTCCGGCGAATCCGTCGTCGGCATCGCGAAGCCCTCGCCCATGTCGGCGGCGATGCTGACGTCGTTGCTGCGCAGCGGAACCTGCTTGAGCATCAGTGCCAACACGAACCCCACGACCGCCACCGGGGCGGCATAGAGGAACACCTGGTCCAGAGCATCGGCGTAGGCCGACGCGATCGGGGCGGCCATCTCGGGCGACAACGCGTGCAGCGCGTCCGGTGACTGCGCGGCCGCGGCCGGCGCACCGCTCTTGGCGACGGCGTCGGCAAGCGGGTCGGTCAGGAAGTTGTTGAACAACGACCCGAACACCGCCGCACCGAACGAGCTGCCGATGGTCCGGAAGAACGTGACGCCCGACGTCGCGACGCCGAGGTCGGCGAAGTCGACGGTGTTCTGCACGATCAGGACGAGCACCTGCATGCACATGCCGATGCCCGCACCGAGGACCACCAGGTACAGCGACTGCTCCAGGGTGGAGGTGTCCGGGCCCATCGTCGACAGCAGCACGAAGCCGACGGCCATCACCGCCGTGCCGAGGACCGGGAAGATCTTGTACTTGCCGGTGCGACCGACGATCACGCCGCTGCTCATCGACATCGTCAGCAACCCGAGCACCATCGGCAGGGTGTGCAGCCCCGACGTGGTGGCCGAGACGCCGTCGACGAACTGCATGAACGTTGGCAGGAACGTCAACGCGCCAAGCATCGCGAAGCCGACGACGAACGACAGCGCGCAGCACACGGCGAACACCGGCTCGCGGAACAGCCGCATCGGAAGAATGGGTTCCTTCGCCCGCAGTTCGACGGCGATGAAGGCCGCGATCGCGACCAGCGACCCGACGAACAGGCCGATGATCATCGCCGAGCCCCACGCGTACTCGCTGCCGCCCCAGCTGGTGGCCAGCGTGAGTCCGGTGGCGCCGAGGCCGACCAGCACGATGCCGGTGTAGTCGATGACCGGGCGCGCCTTGCGGCCCAGGTTGGGGATGGCGACGACGGCGACGATCAGCACGACGACGGCCACGGGCACGTTGATCCAGAACGCCCAGCGCCAGCTCAAATGGTCGGTGAAGAACCCGCCGAGCAGCGGGCCGATCACCGTCGTCACGCCGAACACGGCGCCGAGCGCGCCCTGGTACTTGCCGCGTTCACGCAGCGGGATGACCTCGCCGATGACCGCCGTCGCGGTGACCATGATCGCGCCGCCGCCGATGCCCTGCAGCGCCCGCGCCGCGACGAGAACCTGCAACGACCCGGCCAAGCCACACAGCACCGACCCCGCCATGAAGAACAGCACCGCCGCGATGAAGACGGGCTTGCGGCCGAACAGGTCGCCGAGCTTGCCGACGATCGCCGTCGCCACCGTCGAGGCCAACAGATAACTGGTGACCACCCAGGCCTGGTGCCCGGCGCCACCCAGGTCGGCCACCACGGTCGGCAGCGCGGTTGCCACGATCGTCTGGTCCAGCGCCGCCAGCAGCATGCCGAGCAGCACGGCGGTGAAGATCAGGTTGCGCTTGGGGGCGGCGACCTCGGCGTCGTTCGATTGCGGCGGATCGGTCACCATGGCCGTCATGCAGTGCCTCGCTCCGGGTGTCTGTGGATGTCGGCGTTAGTTACGCGACCTAACAATCTACCCGCCGAACGCCTGCGGTAATCCCGTCAGTCCGCAGAACCGAACTCCAGCGCCGGCTCGGCCGAGTCGACGTGCCCGTTGCTGATGATCGTCAGCTGGTCGGGCCGCACCTGATACCTGGCGCCGTCGGCCGGGTTCACGGCGTCGTAGCCGCTCCCGGACGGCACCGCCGTGGCGATGCGCACGTTGGCCCCGTCGCGCAGCCGTTGACCGTGGTAGTAGAAGCTGCCCGGCGACTCCTGGCAGATGACCGCCAGCGACGACGCCGTCCTGATCGCCGCCACCGCCGTCCCTACGTCGCAGCGGGCGGCCTCGCCGACGAAGCCCTTGGTGTCGACGTTAGACACCCCGGAGAGCCGCGCCGCGGAGGTGGTCGTCGTCGTGGTGGTCTCGGTCTCCGACGACGAGCTGGGCGGCGCGGCCAGCCGGCTCTGCGGCTGCGATCCGGTATCGCCGCCGGTGAAGACGATTGCCGCGGCCAGCCCCGCCGCCAGGCCGAGGGTCGCGACGGTCCCGGCAAGCAACAACTTCTGGGTGCGACCGAACCGCGACCGCGCCACCGGCGCCTGGGCCGCGACGGCCGGGTGCGGCACGTACGCCGGCGGCCGCTCGGCCGGGAACTGCCTGGTGTGGGGCGCCGCGGCGGGTCGGGGCGCCGCGTGGACCGCGGCGGCCGCCGCCCTGGCCAGCTCTCCCGCGGTGGCGAACCGGTCGCCGGGGCTCTTCGCCATGCCCTTCGCGATGACGGCGTCGAACGCGGGGTTGAGACCCGGGCGCACCTCGCTGGGCCGCGGCGGCGGCGCGAACATGTGCGCGCTCATGACCTGCCGGATGTCGGCCGCCTCGAACGGCGCCCGTCCCGTCAGGCACTCGAACAGCAGACACGTCAGCGAGTACACGTCCGACGGCGGTCCGCCTGGCGTGCCGCCGAGCCGCTCGCTGGCCATGTACGCGCAGGACCCGATGATCATCCCGGTCCTGGTGACGGTCGCCTCGCCGCCACCGTTGGCGATGCCAAAGTCCACCAGATAGGCGAAGTCGTCCGGGGTCAGCAGCACGTTCTCGGGTTTGATGTCGCGGTGCACCAGGCCGTTGGCGTGCGCGGCGTCCAGCGCGGCGGCGACCTGGCTGACGATCGCCACCGTCCGCGCCGGCGGCAGGACGCCCTTGACCCGCAGTTCATCCTTGACGCTGCCGCCCTCAACCAGGCGCATGTCGATGTAGAGGACCCCGTCGATCTCGCCGAAGTCGTGCACGGGGATGACGTGGGGTTCCTGCAGCCGGGCCGCGATGCGGGACTCGCGCCGGAACCGGTCCCGGTAGCTCGGGTCGGAGGCGACGTCGGCCCGCAGGATCTTCAGCGCCACCATGCGCTCGCGCACGGTGTCATAGGCGCGGTAGACCTCACCCATGCCGCCCATGCCGATGAGTTCCTGCAGCTCGTAGGGTCCGAATCGCGTGCTCGGACGCGGTCCAGCACCCGGGGACGCCATAACCGATCCTTCCCTCACTTCGTTTCGGGCCTGCCGCGCACCCGCTCGTCGGGGGTGACCTGGCGCGATGCCGAAGCCGAAGCAGCACAAGCCAATTGATTCGTGCCCAGGGTACAGGGCCGCACGGCCGGGCGCCGTTCGCGCCAGGATCGTCGCCCCGATCGAGAGTTCGTCATCAGGCAGACGTGGGCACCGTGTCTTTCATGGCGACGAACTACGTCGCCGGCGGCTCGTCCCCGGGGGCGTGCCCACCCGGTCTGGAACTCGTTATCACCGGCGATATCACTCCCGCGGTGATATCACCGGTGATAGAGACTTCGAGAGCGGGTCCACGCCCAGAACGGCGACCTAGTCGTCGTCGGCGTCCGGGATGCCTCCCGGCGGCGGCGTGGCGTACGCCGGGTTGGCGGGCGGGACGTCCCCCGGCGTGCCGTCGTCGGAGTTGGTGTCGTCCTGATCGGGCTGCGTCATCAACGCTCCTTCGTTTGCGGGGTGGCCATGCACCGACGACTACCCGTTGCCCAACACCCAAAACGGCACGACACCTCAGCCCGCCAGCTCACGCGCCCGCGCGCGGCACTCCTGCGCGATTCGCTGCTCCCTGGCAAATAGCAATCCGAAGGTGAAGCCGTTCTCGCCGACGGTGGTCCCGGCCGCCACGCCCATGCGTCGCAGCACCTCTTCCGCGACGACCGTGTCCTGATGGTCGCCGAGTACCGATTGGAACTGCTTGTAGTGCTTGACCGTTCGCTTCGCAGTCTTGCCCCCAGGAAGCCCGGTGCACAGCTCGGCCGCATAGCGCGCCCGCTTACATGCCTTGCGGGCCCGGTGCCACGCCGCCGGTGAATCGTCGGCCATCGCCGCCGCCAGGCGTCGATCGGCCTTGCGCTGCGCCTTCTCCGCCGCCTTGCGGATCTGTGCCGTCGTCAACCCGGGACGCACCGGTGGCTCGTCGCGCCATCGGCGTAGCACCGCAAGGATGGCGAGGTAGCGCGGTGAGTCCATTGCCTCGCGGACGGCGGCGCGGGCAGGCAGCTCGACGGCCTGCAAGTCGTGGTGCACCCGGGACCTGACCGGACCCAGCACCAGCTCGACGGGTAGCTCGTCGATCGCCTCGGTGAACCGCTGACGCTGAACCTGACAATCGCGCACCTCGCCGAGAAGCGCTGCAAACCACTTCAATTCGTCCTCGAGGCTCCCGACCGCGGACTCGTCCAACACCCGGCTGAACACCCGCAGCGTGGACCGTAGCCTGCGCATGGCGACCCGGGTGTCGTGGATGGGACCCTGCCCACGCCGCAACCCGATGTCGCCGGCGACGATCGCCTCGACCTGCGCGTCCAAGTACTCGTCGAGCGCCCGCGCCGCGTCCGACTCCGGCTCGGCCCTCGGGGGCATCGGCAGGACGTGCGCCAACTTCGACGGGTGCCGGGACGGGCGTGCGCCCGCCGCCCGCAGACGTTTGACGACGGCCTTCGGCATCGAGCGCGCCGCCGGCCCCAGTTCAACCTCGATCTCCCGCCACGCGAGCAGACGGTCACCCGCCCAGGCGCGCACGCGGTCGTCGGCGAGTTCGGCGTACACCTCATCGGACCCGTCGACGCGGAAGCGGTACCTACTGCGAACCGTGTGCACCGTCGCGAGCTGGTCGAAGGGCTTACCCAGGCTGAGGCCAACGAGCAAGTCGAGCAACGACTTTGGCGGCTTGTCGGTCAGCGGCCATTGGAGCTCCGTGCGTCCGTCGACCGCCGGCAGCTTGACCTGCCATCCGGTGTCGTCCTCACCGCTGCGGCGGCGCACCAACACCCGGTGTGCCTGCAGGTCCCGATCCCGGGTGTCGTAATACTCGCTGACGAGGTCGACGGTGTCCTCGTCGACCCGCGCGGCACCGAAGCAAGAAGCCAGATCGGGCACCTCGAACCGGTCGTCGACGTCCCACTTGTCCTCGCGTTCCAACACTTCTCGCACGGGAGTCCCCCTCCGCTAGGGCTTGCTCGCCCGGGCTCGGGTGCTCTGCGCCGCGGCGCGGGTGCTCGCCGCGTCGTCGCGCTGCCTCTCGGCGGCGGCCAGCTTGGCGTCCTCGACGGCGTCGATTCCCTTCTCGGCGACCTTCTTACGGGTCTGGGCGGCCTCCACCTTCCGTTTCGCGGCGGCGTCGGCCCGCTTCTTGTTCTCCGTGGCCCGGTCGGCGGCTGCGTCGGCCGCCGACGCCTTGCGCTGGGCGGCCGTCTTCACCGCGTCCTGCTGCTCACGCTGCTTGCGCTCGCGGGCGGCCCGTTGCCTCGCCACGGCGTCGTCGCGAGCCCTGGTGACCTGCTCGTCGGCCTGCCTCGACTCGGCGTCGGCCTCGGCGTCCAGTTGGGCGGCCCGCCCCAGCGCCGCACTGCGCTCCGCAACGGCGGTGCCCCGTCGGGCCACCTCGGCGTCACCGAGCGCCCGTCCGGCCACCGCGTCGAGCACGCCGACCGACCGTTCGTAGATCAACCGGGCCGGGGCCTCCGCATCCAGCCGGGACACCACGCGGTCCTCGACGATCTGCAGCGGTGTCCTGGCCAGTCGGTACTGCACGCGCAGGACGGCGCGCGGAATGTCAATGATGGCCATGTCAATTCCCTTCTTCGCTGTGTGCGTAGGCGCGCAGGCGGTCGGCTTCGTCGCGCTTTGCCGCGGCGTCCGCGGCCGACTCCTGGTGCTCCGCGACGGCGTCCACGTAGTCGTCGGAGGCGGCGTCGACCTCGGCCTCCGCCTTGACGTCCGCCGCCAACTGGTCGCGCTTGCGAAGCGCCTCCGCCTGTTCGTTGGCGCGGGTGACCTCCGCGTTCGCCGCCTGGTCCGCGGCCTGCTTCTCGGCGGCCTGCTGACGGGTGGCGGATTGTTGGGCCGACGCCGCGTCCGCCTCGGCGACGATGCGCCGCCGCTCGCCCTCAAACGCCGCGTCGTCGGCGCGGGCCTTCGCCTGCGCCGATTCGGCGTCGGCAACCGCCTCTGCGGCGTTGGCGTCTTTGCGCTCGCGGGCCTGCGTCTGCTCGAGCTGGCCTTCCGCTGTCAGCGAGTCGTTGCCCGAGAGAGAGCCGACGACCTCCTTGGCCTTGCCCTTCACCGAATCGATCAATCCCTTGCGGGCCTCTCCGGCCTGGTCCGGAGCCATGGGCATTCTCCTTTCCCTCGGACCACGGGTACCTACTCCTCGGAACTTCAAACGCCCCGTGTTCGGTCAACACGTCGTGCGCCAATACGAACGGATGGTTGCCATTCGGCGACGACCCGGTCACCAGGTCGCACCAGCCGTACGATGAATTTGTCACCACGACAAGGAAATGGATGTCTCCATGAGCGCAGTGACCACGGCTTGGAATTCGGCCGAAGTAAAACCGTTGAGCGACTACACGTTGTCTCAACTCGACGGCTGGTGGCGGGCGGCGAACTACCTGTCCGTCGGCCAGATCTACCTGCTGGACAACCCGCTGCTGCGGACCCCGCTGGCCCGCGACGACGTCAAACCGCGGCTGCTGGGCCACTGGGGCACCACGCCGGGGCTGAACTTCCTCTACGCCCACCTCAACCGGGCCATCAAGGAACGCTCGCAGTCGACGATCTACGTCACCGGTCCCGGCCACGGCGGTCCCGGCTTGGTCGCCAACGCCTACCTGGACGGCACGTATTCGGAGACCTACTCCGACGTCACCGCCGACGCGGAAGGTTTGCGGCGACTGTTCCGCCAGTTCTCGTTCCCCGGCGGCATCCCGTCGCACGTCGCCCCCGAGACGCCCGGCTCCATCCACGAGGGCGGCGAGCTCGGATACGCGCTGTCGCACGCCTACGGCGCCGCCTTCGACAACCCCGACCTGCTGGTGGCCGCCGTCGTCGGCGACGGCGAAGCGGAGACCGGCCCGCTGGCGACCAGCTGGCACTCCAACAAGTTCGTCAACCGCACCCAGGACGGCGTGGTGCTGCCCATTCTGCACCTCAACGGCTACAAGATCGCCAATCCGACTGTGCTGGATCGCATTCCGAAGGAGGAACTGCGCAGCCTGATGGTCGGGTACGGCCACGAGCCGTACTTCTTCGAGGCCACCGAGGACACCGATCTGGCGCAGGCGCACCGCGACTTCGCCGAGCTACTCGACACGGTGCTCAACCGGATTGCCGAACTCAAGGCACTACCGGACGACCACGTCGAGCGGGTCCGCTGGCCGATGATCGTCTTCCGTACCCCCAAGGGCTGGACGGGACCCGCCTACATCGACGGCAAGAAGACCACCGGATCGTGGCGCGCACACCAGGTTCCACTCGCCAACGCCCGCGACACCCCCGAACACCTCAAGGTGCTCGCCGACTGGCTGGCGTCCTACCGCGCCGACGAATTGTTCGACGCCGACGGCAAACTCGATCCGACGATCGCCGAACTCGCCCCGACGGGTGACCTGCGGATGAGCGCCAATCCGCACACCAACGGAGGTCAGCTGATGAAGGACCTGCGCCTGCCCGACTTCCGGGACTACGCCGTCGACGTGCCCGCACCGGGTGCCACGATCGCCGAGTCCACCCGCGTGCTCGGCAAGTGGCTTACCGACGTGGTCCGGCTCAACCCCGACAACTTCCGCATCTTCGGCCCCGATGAGACCGCGTCCAACCGCCTGCAGGCCGTCTACGACGCCACCGGCAAGCAGTGGAACGCCGAGTACGTCGGCCCCGAGGTCGACGAACACCTCGTCCGCGCCGGCCGCGTCATGGAGATGCTCTCCGAGCACCAGTGCCAGGGCTGGCTGGAGGGCTACCTGCTGACCGGACGCCACGGCCTGTTCAACTGCTACGAGGCGTTCATCCACATCATCGACTCGATGTTCAACCAGCATGCCAAGTGGCTCAAGGTGACCAACCACATTCCGTGGCGACGGCCGATCGCCAGCCTGAACTACCTTCTGTCCAGCCATGTTTGGCGTCAAGACCACAACGGCTTCAGCCACCAGGACCCCGGCTTCATCGACCACGTGGTCAACAAACGCGCCGAAGTGGTCCGCGTGTACCTGCCGCCGGACGCCAACACGCTGCTGTCCACCTACGACCACTGCCTTCGCTCGCGCCAGTACGTCAACGTCGTCGTGGCAGGCAAGCAGCCCAGCCCCAACTTCCTCACCATGGAGGAAGCGATCGCGCACTGCACCCGTGGCCTTGGCATCTGGGAGTGGGCCGGCAGCGAGGTACTCGGCGAGGAGCCGGACGTCGTCGTCGCGACGTGCGGTGACGTCCCGACGCTCGAAGGCCTGGCGGCGGTGGACCTGCTGCGAAAGAACGTGCCCGACTTGAAGATCCGCTTCGTCAACGTGGTCGACCTGATGCGGCTGCAGGACGAGAAGGAGCATCCGCACGGGCTGTCCGACCGCGAATTCGACATGCTGTTCACCCGAGACAAGCCGGTGATATTCGCCTATCACGGGTACCCGTGGCTGATCCACCGCCTGACCTACCGTCGGGCCAACAACGAGAACCTCCACGTGCGCGGCTACAAGGAGGAGGGCACCACCACGACGCCGTTCGACATGGTGATGCTCAACGACCTCGACCGCTACCACCTGGTGATCGACGTCATCGACCGCGTGCCGTCGCTGCAGTCCTCGTATGCGACGCTGCGCCAACAGATGGTGGACAAGCGACTCGAAGCCAGGCAGTACACGCGCACCCACGGCGACGACATCCCCGAGGTACGTGACTGGGTGTGGCCCGCCGCCCACGGCGCGACGTTCGGCGCCGTGGGCGCCACCGAGGCCACGGGCGGCGACAACGAGTAGTCGCCGCTAGCGCATCGCCCGGCCGGCCGATCCCAGCATTTGGGCGGCCTCGACAACCCTTGCCGCCATGGCGTTCTCGGCGGGCTTGCCCCACGACCTCGGGTCGTAGGCCTTCTTGTTGCCGTAGTCGCCGTCGACCTTGAGCACCTGGTCGTACTTGGAGATCATGTGCCCGGCGATGGACCGGGTGAACGCGTACTGGGTGTCGGTGTCGACGTTCATCTTCACCACGCCACTGGCGACGGCCGACGCGATGTCCTCGGCGCTCGATCCGGATCCACCGTGGAAGACGAGGTCGAACGGCTTGGCCGTTCCGGTCTCGGCGCCGATCATCGTCTGGATCTCCTCGAGGATCTCCGGGCGCAGGTGAACCGAATCCGGGTGATACACGCCGTGCACGTTGCCGAAGGTCAACGCGGTGAGATACCGACCGCGCTCCCCCGTCCCCAGTGCCGCGATGGTGGCACGCGCGTCGTCGACCGTCGAGTACAGCTGTTCGTTGATCTCGTGGGAGATGCCGTCCTCCTCGCCACCGATCACGCCGACCTCGATCTCGAGGATCGTGTTCGCCGCCACCGACGCCTCCAGCAATCCCGCTGCGATGCGCAGGTTCTCGTCGAGCGGCACCGCGGATCCGTCCCACATGTGCGACTGGTAGAGCGGGTCGAGGCCGCGGGCGCGGCGTTCCGTGGCGTCGGCGATCAGCGGCCGGACCCAGTCGTCGAGGTTCTCGGCGGGGCAGTGGTCGGTGTGCAGGGCCACCGTCACCGAGTAGTGCGACGCGACCTCCTGGGCGTAGAGCGCGAGCGCCTTCGACCCCGTGAAGCGGCTCTGAACCCTGTTGCCGGACAGGTAGAGCGCCGTGCCAAGCGACACCTGGATGATGCCGTCGCTCTCCGCCTCGGCGAACCCCTGCAGCGCGGCGTTGAGCGTCTGCGAACTCGTCACGTTGATCGCCGGATAGGCGAACCCGCCCTCCTTGGCGCGGTCCAGCATGGCGACGTAGTGGTCGGGGGTGGCAATCGGCATTGGTCGGTGTCCTGTCGGTGGGGTTACGTGCAGCCGCACGAATTGCGGTGATGGAACGTGGTCGGTACGTGAATTCGTTGCGGCGCGCCGTCGTGTCCGCGGATGCGGGCCAGCAGCAACTCGGCCGCGGTGGCGCCGATCGTCTCGACGTCTTGGGCCGCGGCGGTGAGCCTCGGCTCGAAGAGGTCCGACCATTCGAAGTCGTCGAAGCAGACGAACGCGACGTCCGCCGGAATCGACAAGCCAAGGCCACGAAGGGCTTTGAGCGCCCCGATGGTCATCGAATTGTTCAACGACACCAGCGCGGTGGGGCGGTCGACACCGGACATCAGCGCGCGCACCTCGCGTTCGGCCACGTCGGTGTTGGACGCGCCGTCGAGGACGAGAGCCGGGTCGACGACGACGCCGCGGTCGGCCAGAGCAGCGGTGTAGCCGTCGAAGCGCTCGGTGGTCGAGGAGATCCCGGCCAGCCCGCGAAGCACCCCGATCCGGCGATGGCCGAGATCGAGCAGATGCGCCGTCAGCGACCGCGTCGACGAGAAGTTCTCCGGGACGACCTGGTCGCTCCCTACGTCGACGCCACGGTCGATCAGCACCAGAGGTGTTCGTGTCCTGGCTATTTCGGGAAGAGTGCCGCGCTCCGAGCCAGCCGAAGGAGCCACGATCATCCCGTCGACCTGACGGTCCAGCAGCGAATCGATGACGCGCTTCTCCGACTCCACCTCGTCGTGGGAGTCCCCGACGATCAGCACGTACCCGGCGTCCGACAGCGCCCGTTCCACGGCGTGCACCAGGTTCCCGAAGTACGGATTCGTCAACGCCGAGATCGAGAGTCCGATCGTGTGCGTGCGACCGGCGGCGAGCGATCGCGCGACGACGTTGCGTCGATACCCGGTCTTCACGATTGCCGCCTCGACGCGGACCCGGGTGGCGGTGTCGACCTTGCGCGTGCCGTTGAGCACGTGCGAGACGGTGGACGCGGAGACGCCCGCGAGGCGGGCGACGTCGCCCATCGTGGTCACCGGAGACGCACGATCCGATCGGCCCGACCGGCAGTCGACTCGATCAGTTGAGCGTTGCGCTCGTCGGGGCCCAGCGCCCAGAACGCTGCGTCCTGCGGCGACTTTCCGTACGCCTCGTGGCGCCGCAGCAGACGTTGGTGACGAATGTCGGTGTCGGGGGCCAAGAACCACACTTCGTCGATGCAGGACCGGGCGGCCGGCCACGCGTCGGACTCCAGGAGCAGGTAGTTGCCCTCGGTGACCACCAGCGGGACAGTAGGCGGGACGGGGATGGACGAGCCGATCGACTCCTCGATCTCCCGGCGGAACCGGGGCGCGTACTCGACGGGGCCGTCGACGCGTTGCGCCCGCAGCGCCGCGATCAGCCGGGCGTACCCGCCGTCGTCGAACGTGTCGTGGGCACCCTTGCGGTCCCGGCGACCCAGGTCGAGCAGAACCTCGTTGGCCAGATGGAAGCCGTCCATCGGGACCAGCACGGCGAGGTCGGGGCCGAGTGCGGTGACGAGTTGCTCGGCGACGGTGGACTTTCCGGCTCCCGGAGCGCCGGTGAGACCGAGGATGCGGCGTTCGCCGTCGACGACGAGCGCCTTGGCCCAGGCGACCAACTGGTCGAGGGTGGCGTCCTGTACGTCGTGGTCGATGCTCACCGTTCTCACTTTCGAATCTGTTCGCTGGACAGTTCACTCAGCCAGGCCCGCGGCCCGACCATCGAACACCGTAGTGCCGCCACCTGGGCGGAGCGTTCGATGCGCTCGGCGACGCCGCGCTCGCCCCGCGTCGAGAAGTACGAATACGCACCGTGGAAGGCATCCCCGGCTCCAAGTGTGTCGACCACCACTACCGGTTCCGCGGGCACCGAGCCGGACTCGCCGTCCGACCACCACTGAACGGGATCACCGCCATGGGTGACGACGACGGTCCGCACGCCCGCACCGACCAGCGTCGCGGCGGTGGCATCCGACGTGTCGTCGCCCGGCGTGTGAAAGTCGTTGGAGCACACCATGTCCGTCGCATACTCGACGAGGTCGACCATCACCGGCTTCCACCGGCCGGCGTCCACGACGAGCGGGGTCGACCGGTCCCGCGAATGCCGTGCGGCGGCGCGCGCCAGCAGGGGATGGTGTCCGTCGACCAGCACCACGTCGGCCCCGGCCACCAAGGCGTCGAGCTCAGCCGGTGGCGTCGCGTCGGAGTTCACCGCGTCCAGCGAGACGACCGACCGGTCACCCGTCGACTCGACCACGGACACGGCGGACACCGGCACCGCCCGGGTGGTGCCCGCCGCCGCGTCGACCACGGTCACGCCATACGCAAGGAGGTCGGCTCGGATCAGATCGGCGACCGGATCGTCACCGAGCGCGGTCACCAGGGTCGCATCGCCGCCCAGTGCCGCGAAGGTGACCGCCGCGTTCGCTGCCGGTCCGCCTGCGGCGACGAACTGCTCGCTCGAGGTGATCTTCTGGTTTGCCGCAGGTGCTTTCGCGATGCGGTGGATCACGTCGAGCGTCGCCAACCCGACGAAGACCCCGACCGGGACCCCCTCAGAGACCTGCGCGTTCCTCATCGGTCGGCTCCTCCGCACCGGTCATGAGCGCCACCACCTCGGACATCGAACGCGACTTCGGGTCGACGACGCCTGCGCGCTGCCCGAGCCGGTGGATATGGATGCGGTCGGCGACCTCGAACACGTGCGGCATGTCGTGACTGATGAGCACCACGGGGATGCCGCGGTCGCGGATCGACCGGATGAGGTCGATGACCTGTCCCGACTCCCGAACGCCGAGAGCGGCCGTCGGCTCGTCCATGATGATCACGCCACGGCCGAACGCGGCGGCCCGCGCCACCGCGACGCCCTGACGCTGCCCACCGGACAACGTCTCGACGGCTTGGTTCACGGACTTGATGCCGATCTTCAGGTCGGCGAGGTGCTGGGAGGCCTCCTCCCGCATCCTCGGCATGTCCAGTCGGCGGAACAGACTGCCCGCGATACCCTTTCGCCGCACCTCGCGTCCGAGGTACAGGTTCGACGCGATGTCGAGTGCCTGCACGACCGCGAGGTCCTGGTACACCGTTTCGATGCCGGCCGCCCTGGCGTCGCGGGTGTTCTTGAACGACACGGGTGTTCCGTTCATCAGCATCTCGCCGGAGTCCGGAACCACCGCGCCCGCCAATGCCTTGATGAGGCTGGTCTTTCCGGCACCGTTGTCCCCGATGACCGCGAGGACCTCGCCCGCGCGCAGTTCGAAGTCGGCCCCGTTGATCGCCGTGACGTTGCCGTACTTCTTGACCAGTCCGCGGGCTTCCAGAACGGGTGCGCCAGTCACTGTGACCTCCTGCGGGCGAATTGGTCGACGGCCACCGCGACGATGACGAGGACGCCCGTCGCGATGTTCTGGTACAGATTGTCGACGCCGGCCTGGGTGAGGCCGTTGCGGAGGACGCCGACGATCAACGTGCCGACCAGCGTCCCGCCGACGCCGCCGCGGCCACCGAACAGGCTGGTGCCGCCGATGACCACCGCGGTGATCGACTCGAGGTTGGCGTTTTGGTACGCGTTCGGGTCGGCGTTCGGGATCCGACCGAGCGCGGCCCATGCCGCGATGGCCGCGATCACCCCCGTGGTGAGGTAGACGGAGAACAGCACCCGCTGGGACTTGATGCCCGACAGATTCGACGCTTGCGGGTTGCCACCCACGGCGTAAACGTGCTTGCCCCAAGCGGTTTGGGACAGCGCGTACCACATCACCAGGTAGACCAGGAGCATCGCGACCACGCCGTACGTGGTCGAGAACGACCCGACGCGGAACGACGTGCCCAGGAAGGTGAGCAGGCCCGGCTCTACGCGGTAGGTCTCGGAGCCCGCGAGCAGCCGGGTGGCCGCCTGGATCGCGGTGAACGTGCCAAGCGTGACGATGAACGGCGGCAGTCGCAGTGCCGTGACGAGGCCGCCGTTAATCGCGCCGAACACCACGCACACCAGCAGCGTCGACCCCAGCGCCATGAACGGCCCGTTCGCGCCGGCACTTTGGGCCATCACGATGGTGCCGAAGACGGCGACCGCACCGATCGATAGGTCGATGCCGGAGGTGAGGATGATCAGCGTCTGGCCGACGGCGAGGATGCCAACCACGACCGACTGTTGCAGGATCAGCGACACGTTCTGCGGGTTGAGGAACGAGTTCGAGACCGAGCTGAAGATGATGATCGCGAGAACCAGCGCCACCAGCGGCCCGAGCAACGGTTCACGCAGGAGGTTGCCCGCGTGGAACCGGCTCGAGACCGATGACGGTGCCGTCGCGGGAGCGTCGGTGGTCATGCGCCCGCTTTGCCCCAGCAGTTCTGCTCGCCCCAGGCGGTGTCCTTGGACTCGAGACCGGCGACGGGCTTGTCGGTGATGAGCTGCGAGCCGGTGTCGTTGAATCCGCTGGGCTTGGTGCCGTCCTTGGCGAACTTGACCACGGCCTGAACGCCGAGTTCGGCCATCTTGGCCGGGAACTGCATCACCGTGGCGCCGATCTTGCCTGCCTTCACGTCGGCGACGCCGGTGCAGCTGCCGTCGATCGAGCCGATGGTGATCTGGTTGGCGCGGTTCGCGGCCTGAATCGCCTGGTACGCACCGGCGGCCGCAGGCTCGTTGATGGTGTACAGCGCGTTGATGCCCGGCGCGCGCTGGAGGATGTTCTCCATCGCCGTCTGGGCCTTGGTCTGGTCGCCGTTGGTGTTCTCCTGGCCGACGATCTCCGGTGAGCCCTCGGCGATGCCGAAGCCCTCGAGGAACCCGTCGTGGCGGAAGGTGTCGACGGTGCCGCCGGGCGTTCCGTCCAGCATGACGATCTGCGGCGGTGCGGTGCCGAGCGCGGCCTTCACCCACTTGCCCTGGCTCACGCCGGCCGCCTTGTTGTCGGTGGCGAACGTGGCGTCGACCGCGTCCTCGGGGTCGGTCGCGGTGTCGAGCGCGATGACGACGACGCCGGCGTCGCGCGCCTTCTTGATGGCGTCGAGCACGCCGGTCGAGGAGTTCGGGGTGATCAGGATGCCCTTGACGCCCTGGCCGACCATGTTCTCGATGGCCGCGACCTGGCCCTCGTTGTCGCCGTCGAACGCACCCGCGAGCGCGATCAACTTGGCGCCGTCCTTGTCGGCCTGGGCCTGGGCGGCCTCACGCAGCTTGACGAAGTACGGGTTCGAGTCGGTCTTGGTGATGAGCCCGACCTTGACCTCGTCGGAGCTGGATCCGCCGCACCCGGAGAGACCGAGGACCAACGAGCCTGCCATCAGAACCGCTCCGACGACGTGCGAGGGCCTTGCGAACATGTGGACTCCCTTGTCCTCTATGCGACGCCGGTCGTCGCGCGATGTTCGGGAGCCTAAGGGCTAGGCAAGCGCTTGCGCACGCGCTTTCGCAAAATTACCGACCCGGTTCGTGGAAGCGGCCGATGATCGGGATGCGTTCGATGATCCGGTCCCGCAACCGGGGCTGCTGCGGTGGCGGCG
>VIFX01000032.1:0-88462 GCA_006864685.1 Mycolicibacterium hodleri
ACCCCTGCAGGCGTCGATACCCCCATTGCCGACGGTGGCATGCCATGGCGATACGGCCCCACGGGCACAGTCGTTGTCGCTTCGCCCCCGAAGGAGACGCGAATTTTCGCCGGCCGCCGCTACGTGCTCGAGGAGGCGATCGTCACGGACTATGCGTTGGTGCATGCCGCCCTCGGGGACACCGATGGCAACCTCGTCTTCGACAAGACCGCAAGGAATTTCAACCCGCTCGCAGCCATGTCGGGGCGCGTCACCATTGCCCAGGTCGAGCAACTAGTGGATCCCGGTGCCATCGACCCTTCGGCGGTGCACCTGCCCGGAGTATTCGTCCAGCGAGTGGTGCACACCGGACTGCAGGACACCCGGATCGAGAAGCGGACTGTCGCGACAGGAGATGACCGATGACAGGCGCCGTTCGGGCCGTTGGTTGGTCACGACCCCAGATGGCGCGACGGGCGGCCCGAGAGCTGATCGACGGGGCGTACGTCAACCTCGGAATCGGACTGCCCACCTTGATTCCGGGCTTTCTATCCCACGATGTGAGTGTGACGTTGCATTCCGAAAATGGCATCCTCGGCACTGGGCCATATCCGGTCGAAGCCGCCATCGATGCCAATTTGATCAACGCCGGAAAGGAGACGGTCACCGTCAATCCTGGAGCGGCTTTCTTCGACTCCGCGCTTAGCTTCGGAATGATCCGCGGAGGTCACGTCGACACCGCAATTCTCGGTGGCATGCAGGTTTCGCGCACTGGAGATCTTGCCAACTGGGTGGTTCCCGGCAAGATGGTGAAGGGGATGGGTGGCGCCATGGACCTCGTCCACGGCGCCCAGCAGGTGATCGTCCTGATGGAGCACACCGACCGCGACGGCAATCCGAAAATCGTCGACACATGCACGCTGCCACTGACCGGAAAGGGAGTCGTCAACCGCATCATCACCGACCTGGCGGTAATCGATGTCGTCGACGACGGACTTCAGCTCATCGAACTGGCCCCGGGGATTCACTTCGAAGACGTAACCGTACGCACCGCGGCTGCGTTGACCGACAAATCTGGGTAGCTCGCATGCCGCCATGCGGTCAGCCAAGCGGGAGGCCGATACAGCGGCGACCAGCTCGCCCGCAGCCGTAGCCGGGAATCACGGCCAGGGCCACGACCTTCGTCAAACGGACCGTTGCGTCGCGGAGCGCGAGTCGACCGGTGACGGGGTCGGAGGATCAATCATGAGGGGGGCGGGAGAACGAACGGTCAGCGGAAGTCGTTGGCGGAGAACGCTTCGAGCTCTTCGAGTGAGCGACCGCTGGTGTTGGGGAGCATCTGCCAAGAGGACCGCAAGATGGGTCGGCGTCCTCTTGCGGTCGATCCTGTCGTTGAGGCGACGGCATGCGACTGCGCCGATCGCCGAAGGTCGCTATGACGGCGATCAGATCGAGGCGACGCTGGTGGGACCGGGACGCAACGAAGGAAGCTCCGCTGCCGGTGTACTCGAATGGGAAGACACAGTGTTTCTCCGTTGGTCTGAGATGTTCAGCGAGCCGGCGCGAACGCCGCCTCGAACGCGTCGAGAGCGGCGTCGGGGTCTCCCGACGCCCACGCCTCGAGTCCGACGACACCGGTGTAGCCGATCGCCTTCAACGCTGACGCGATGGCCGGATAGTTGATCTCGCCGGTACCCGGTTCGCACCGGCCGGGGACGTCGGCGACCTGGATCTCCCCGATGTAGGGCAGCGTCTTGGTAAGCAGCTCGATCAGATTCCCCTCGCCGATTTGGGCGTGGTAGAGGTCCAGGTTCAGCCGCAGGTTGGGATGGTCGACCGCCTTGACCAGCGCCAAGGTGTCCGCCGCGGTGGCGAAGGGCGTCCCCGGGTGGTCGACGGCGAGGTTCAAATTCTCCAACACGAACATTCGGCCGGCCGTGGCGCCGAGTTCGGCGATCTTGCGCAGGGTCTCGGCGGCGGTGAGCCACATCGTCGGGGTGACCACCTGGACCGGACGGACGGCCAGGCCGCGATCACCGAGCCCGGTGCCGTGCAGATTGAGCCTCGGGCAGTTCAGCCGTTCGGCGACCTCCAGCGATTGTGCCGCGGTGCTCAACAGCTCGTCGATGCCGTCGGGTTCGGTGAGGTTGCCCCTGAGATAGCCAGTCATGGAGGAGAATTCGGCCCCCGAGCTGGCAAGCTCGTCGACGTCCTTGCTCGACCAGTCCCAAATCTCCACCAGCAGACCACGATCGGTGATCCGTTTGATGCGGTCCAGCAGTGGCAGGTCCAGATAGACCATCTCCGCGCAGGCGGCCAGCCGTACTCCCGTCATGCGGTCACCTCGATGTCGGCGATGTCCACGACGCGGCGGTCCGCGGCGCTGTCGACCGCGGCGAGAGCGATGCTCAACGCGATCCGCGCATCGGCACCGGTGACCGGGGCCGCAGTACCGGTGCCGATCGCATCGACGAAGGCGACGAACTCACCGAGATAGGCGCTGCGCAGCAGGTCGGTGTCGCGGCGCGCGGTGTCGACGCCGATGCCGTCGGGCCCGTAAAACGTCATGTCGCTGGACCGCGCGTTGCCCGCAGTGACCATGCCACCGGATCCGAACACCTCGGCCCGGACGTCGTAGCCGTAGAGCGCACTGAAGTTGGCCTCGGCGACGGCGATGGCACCGTTGTCGAATTCGACTGTGACCACCGCGGTGTCGAGGTGGCCAGCGGCCTTGGCGTCGGGCCGGATGAGCGCATCGGCGACCGCCGTCACCCGGGTGGGCCTCGCGCCAGGGTTGAGGAAGCACAGGGCGTCGAAGTCGTGGATGAGCGTCTCCAGGAAGATCGTCCCCGGTGGAATACGCGCCGGGTCGGCGGTGAACGGACCGGGATCGCGGGTCACCGACCGCAGCAGCTGCGGGGTGCCGATGCGCCCGGCGTCGATGGCCGCGCGGGCGGCAACCCAGCCCGGCGCGAACCGCCGGTTGAACCCGACCTGCAACACGACGCCGGCCGCCTCGGCCGCCGCGATCGCCCGATCGGCGTCGGCCAGCGTCACGGCCATCGGCTTCTCCACGAAGACGTGCTTGCCGGCCCCGGCAGCTTGCACGACCAGGTCGGTGTGCGAACGGGCCGGGGTGGTGATGAGAACCGCGTCCACGTCGTCCCGCTCGAGCACCGCCTCGGCAGAACGTTCCACGACACCGACACGGAGTTCGGCGGCCAGCCGCTCGGCGTTCGGTGTCGGATCCGCGACGGCGACCAGTGCGGCTCCAGGGACGTGACGGGCGACCAGTTCGGCGTGACTCGAACCGATCCGACCTGCGCCGATCACCGCGACGCGGACCGTGGGGGGTGTTGACATCGACTTGCTCCAGACTGAGAGGGGGACGCGACTAGAACGATCTACTAGTACGTTCTAGTGCACGCGATGCTAGGTGGATCACTCCTGCCGGTCAAGGCCCGTCCGCACCACCTGGGACGATGTGAGGCAACGAAAGGACGTCATGGCCACCGAGTTCATTCGGCCCCGCCGTCAACGCCGCGTGACCCTGGCCGACGTCGCCGACGCAGCCGGCGTGTCACCGGCGCTCGCCTCCATCGTGATGCGCGGCGTCAGCGGCGCCAGCGACGCCACCCGCAAACGCGTTCAGCAGACCGCCGAGGAACTGGGCTACGTACCGGACCGCCGAGCGCAGAAACTCCGCCAAATTCGCTCCGGCCTCATCGGCGCGTGCTTCGAACTCCATCAACCCTTCCACGGCGACCTGGTCGAGCAGCTCTACGTCGCGGTCGCCGATCACGGGTTCGACCTGTCGCTCAGTTGCATCACGCCCAGCCGCGACGAACGCACCGCGGTGGGCGACTTGATGCGTGAGAGGTGCGAGGCGGCCATCCTGCTCGGCTCGCGGATGACCAGCGAGGAGCTCGGCGCACTGTCGGCGCGCATCCCCACCCACGTCATCGCGCGCGGGTCGGGCAGTCCCCTGGTCGGCTCGGTGAGCACCGACGACACCGCAGGCATCACGATCGCCGTCGACCACCTGGTTTCGCTCGGCCACCGACGGATACTGCACATCACCGGTGGAGACGCACCCGGAGGCACCGAACGTGCCACCGGGTTCACCGCCCGAATGGCACATCACGGGCTAGCCGATCTGGCACTCCTCCTCCCCGGCGGACCCACCGAAACCGATGGCGCGCAAGCCATCACCGAAGCCCTCCTCTTCGACCACCGGCCGACCGCAGTCGTCGCCTTCAACGACCGTTGCGCCATCGGCGTTCTCGAGGTCCTTCGACAACGCGACGTTCACGTGCCCGAGGATGTGTCGGTGATCGGCTACGACGACTCCCGCCTGTCACGGCTCAGCCACATCAGCATGTCGACCATCGCTCAGGACGTCTCACGCATCGCGACCGAGACCATGGCGAGCGTGACCGCACAGATCGCCGGCAACACGCCATCTCAAACCGTGTTGGCGCCACGGCTCATCGCCCGCGACACCACCGGCCCAGCACCATCAGCTCCTCGCGTCAGCAAGCCGAGCGCGCCTCAAAATGTAGAGAAACGACACCTTTAGGGCACTACTTCCCCAGCGAGTAATGCCTGTCGTGCTGTCCCACTTCTTCTCTCGCACTTCGTGTCCCACCTCTCGCTGCTGCAAATAGACGTAGCTGCGCGCTCGGGACGTCGTGCCGGGCGAAATCTCACTTTCGCGTCCAATTGGACATCAGGTGGACATCTCACTTGAGAAACGGACATCAAATTTGAGAAGCCACATACCCGTGTCGAGATGCAACGAAGATTGACAAAACACGCCTGCCTACTTTGACAAGACCTCGGCGTGTCGCCGGCCAGGCATTAAGAACCCCTTCCAGCCGCACTGAGAACCACGGCCACAACCCTCCGGCCCCCTCAGCGCCTCGCCGCCGCCTTGGTCTCCTGCAGGCCGCACCCGCTCACTTGGCGGCTTCGGCATTCTGCAAGGTCTAGCGTGGGCGCAATGGGATTGTTCAGCCATGAGGAGTTCCGCGACCCGGACGTTGCTGGCGG
Organism: Mycolicibacterium hodleri; assembly: GCA_006864685.1. Classification (GTDB taxonomy): domain Bacteria; phylum Actinomycetota; class Actinomycetes; order Mycobacteriales; family Mycobacteriaceae; genus Mycobacterium; species Mycobacterium hodleri_B. The sequence continues at coordinate 5,032 of VIFX01000032.1, forward strand.
CGCTAGTGGTGGGGCCATTGAGAGGGCTCGCCGTGCTGAGGTTGACGAATTCGGGTCAGATCATCCGGTGGTCGTTGGTCCGGGGTTACCGCCCGAGGATGGTTCTTGCGGTCAGTTCGCCGTGCAGTTTCACGTGTCGACGTCAATGCTGGTCGGGTTGAAACGAATTGCCGATATGCGCGGGGTCAGCGTGCCGGAGGTGTGCCGGCAGGTTATCGGTGTATTTGTCGCCCAGCAGGAAGGCGAATTGGGTGCGTTGCTCGCTGCCGAGGCCGAAGTAGCGGACTACCGGCCGAGTTTGGGTGAGGCATAGGCGCACCCTGCTTGGGGTGGATCACTCGGACAGTGTCGTCGGCCGCCACTCAGATCGGCGTCGGTCCGAAACGCCCGGCACGCAGCTTCCGCGGGAATGGTCCATCCCCGGGCGCTGACCAGCGGCCAGCCACCAGTGCTACCGCTGGCTCGATGGACGGAATCTCATTCAAATGTCCAATTGGACATCAGGTGGACATGTCACTTGAGAATTGGACGGCGACGTTCTCACTGCGTGTCCACAGCAGAAATTCTCAAGTTCGTGTCCACTCGATGATTGGCCCGGATCTTAAGTCTGCGTGCGAGACCCCTTGGTTCAGACACATCATTGCGTTCCGTCAGGTGACACGTGTCTTCAGGTCGCCTACTCCACACCTGACGCAATTGCACTGCACTACAGGGCAATCGATCACCGGCGCCGGTACGTCATCGAAACCGCAGCGCTGGTGGTTCTGCCTGCTGGCGGATGCTAGCGATGGGTACCCCGGTGTGCATGACCGAGTACGCGGTTTCATCACACGTCCGTAAGCGGCGGCGCCATGAATTGGTGAGCCGCCTCTTGGAGGACCGTGCTAGTGGCCCGCGCTAGACCTGGCCCATGCCGCCATCGATGCAGAGTTCCGCTCCCGTCATGAAGCTGCTTTCGTCTGACGCGAGAAACAGCGCACCGTTAGCGATCTCCTCGGGACGTCCGAGGCGGCCCATCGGAACAAGGGTGCTCATGTGGGCCCGGAGTGCTGCTTGGTCTTGACCGAAGTACTCGGTCTGTCCGTCGATGATCTGGGTGTCGATCGGTCCCGGACTCAGCACGTTCACGCGAAGATTTCGATCGCCGAACTCTGCTGCCCAAGTGCGTGCGTATGACCGCACGGCGGCCTTCGCCGCGCTGTAAGTACCCGCACCAGGATCGCCCTTGAACGCCGTGATCGAGCCCAGCAAGATGATCGAGCCTCCCGGTCGTAGCAGCGGCAGGGCCCTCTGGACGGTGAACAGCGTGCCGCGGGCATTGAGGTAGAACGTCTGGTCGAAATGGTCCTCGGTCACGTCCCAGACGTTCATGCGCTCAATGCTTCCCGCGTTAGCGACGACCACATCGAGGTGCCCGGTTTCCTGCCGGATAGCCCGGACCAGATTGTCGAGATCACGCGAGGACGTAGCGTCCGCGATGACTGCGGTGACGTGTCCCTGAATGGAAACCCTCGCGGCTTCGAGCGTGTCCGTGTGGCGCCCCGTGATGTAGACGTGGGCGCCTTCGGTTGCAAATCGTTGGGCTATCGCCAGACCAATGCCCCCGCTTGCGCCAGTGACGAGGGCTACCTTGTTCGCGAGACGCATATGTCCTCCTTGTGATTGAGCCTGTGAGCGCCGGGCCAGGGCGCGCCGTGTACGCGTTGGCCCATGCTTCGAGAACAAGGTGACCGTGCACCCCTCCCGGGGATCTCCCTGGGGTGAGCGCGTTGCGCGATCATTGCAGCGCTTTGCGCCAAGCGAGCATCTCGTTGAGGACCGAGAAGTCATAGCCCGCATCGGTCGGGTGAATTTCGGTGGTGAACGTCGTGGCACCGGCCTTGAGGAAGGCGTCGGCACTGGCGGCGCCTTCCCAGCCCACGGACCGTTCGATGTCAGCGGGTGCGCGACCAGCGGCCGAAACGAGGTCGTCGAGGCGCGCGCTGGCATCGTGGAAGTTGTCGAGACCAATGTAGGTATGCCAGATGTCGGCGTGGCGAGCTACCGCGGGCAGCGTCCGCTTGATACCGGATCCACCGATCAGGATAGGAATCTTGCGTACCGGTGCAGGCGTAAGGATCGCCAGGCGCGCCGCGATGCGATCCAAGCCGGCGTCAAGCAGATCAAAACGCGACTTCAAGGTGCCGAAGTCGTAACCGTAGGTGGTGTAGTCCTTTTCGTACCAGCCGGACCCGACGCCGAGGATCAGTCGGCCGCCGCTGATGTGATCAACAGTGCGGGCCATGTCGGCCAGCAGGTCAGGATTGCGATACGCGATGCCGCTGACCAGTAACCCAATCTCGGGGCGGTTGGTAATTTCGGCCCACGTTGCCAGCGAGGTCCACCCTTCGAAGTTGTTCACGTCGGGTTGGACCTCGGCGAGCACGGGCATCCCGTCGACGATCCCGGTGAAGGTAGGCCTATGGAAGTGGTCGTAACCGAAAATGATGTCGGTTCCGATGTCTTCGGCATGCAGGACAGCGCTGCGCCAGCTCTGGTAGTCCGGTGCCCCGCCGGGCCACAGTTGCACTCCGATGCGTATTGGTCGACTCATGTGCCGTTCCATCCCATCTGTCCGGGGTTGTCGATGATTCGCAGGGCCCGGCCGTGCTCATCTCGGGCGCTGGGTCCCCACGGTATGAGCGGCAGTCCATAGAGGCAAATAATGACAGCGTATATTCTGCATAGACACTATCTATGTCACGTCGGAGGAGAATCCGAATGAGCTTGCGTCAATACGAATACGCCCTGGCTGTCGCCGAGGAGGGCTCCATGACAGCGGCAGCGGAGCGTCTGCGAGTTACCCAGCCATCGCTGTCCCAGCAGATCGGCGCCCTAGAGAAGCACCTCGGGGTGCAGCTGTTCACCCGCACCCCGAACGGGGTGACTGTGACGGTGGCCGGCCGGGCCTTCCTGGCTGAAGCGAAGATTGCGACCACCGCATCCCGGCGCGCCGTCATGGCCGCCCGCGCCGCCGACGGGGAGCTGGCAGGCGAACTCATCATCGCCGTCCACATGGGCCTGGGAGCACGTCAGCTGCCGCAAGCCTTGGGACAGCTGCGCAACCGACACCCTAAGTTGCAGGTAACGCTCCACGAGGAACCCGATCCCGCGGACATGGAGCGCCTGCTTCGCCAAGGTGCTCTCGACATGATCCTCGTACACCACGTCCCGGCGGGGTGCCCTTTCGACGTGCACCAGCTGGGCGAGGAAGCCTTCGTCGCCGTCGTACCGAAGGGGCACCCGCTGTCCTCCGAGGTAGCCCCCCTGCGCCTGGAAAACCTGGCGTCAGAAGCGTGGATCCGGTACCGGAGCGCAAGCCTGCTCGACGACTACCTCGCCCGCCTACTCGCCAGCGCGGGCCTCAGTCCGCACACGGTAGCCCGTGCGTCACAGATCTCCACCGCGGTGCGTCTCGTCGCGCAAGGCCTCGGCGTGACTGTGGTCCCGGCCTCGGCCGTCCCCGAAGGCTTCGAAGAACTGGCCCGTCCGCTACAGCCCGCCCTAACCGAGCCCGTCCTCGTCGGCGTGCGGCGCAATCCGGGCCCAGCAGAGACCGCCATGCTCGACCACCTCAACCAGCAGAACTGGTGCGGCACAGGCCTACTCTCTCGCTCAGCACTTGTTTGATCGTGGCACTCCACGCCGCAAGAACAGGACAGTTCCCCTTCGCCAGACTTCGCGAACTCAAGCTCCGCATCAACGGCTCTTCGTGAATGAGAGTGCAGCGCTGCTCAGCGGAACACTGGGGGAAGTGTCCATTGAGCACGATCTGCGGCGACGCCTGACCAGCAATGATTGCGCCCATGTTCAGGAGGGCGGGGTTTTCTGAGTCCCAAATGTTGCTATGCGCTGCTAAACGACGGGATCCTCGCGAATCTCAGTTTCATGTCCAATTTGGACGTCAGGTGGCCATTCACTTGAGAAGTGGACATCACGCTTGAGAAGCCACCTCACCTCACTCATGTCGAGATGCAGCGAAGATTAACAAGACACGCCTGGCTACTTTGACAAGACTCGGGCGTGTCGCCAGAGCTTGTTAACCTGCGCTGCGAAAGTTCACGCGAGGGATTGGTCGGGGCTGAGTGCGACGGAGTTTGCCCCGAAACCGCCCGGCGACGGCGAACGGAGGCAGGAAGGACGAGTAATGACGTTTGTGATCGCAAAAGTGACCCGCCCCCACGCCGGGAAGGTGACGCTGTTGTCGGACACCAAGATTACGGATCTGAACGACGGCACGTTTAACCGACGGACTTTGAGCAATCCTGGCCAGAAGGTCGTCATCGTCGACGACGACGTCGTTGTTGGCTTCGCGGGCGACACACCTGCTTCCGCAGTGAACCGGGTAGCCGAACTACGCGGCCGGTCTATTGATCCGATCGTAGCCGCGTTACTTGGCCTTTCCGACGAAATGAACCGAACGGCAGGAGTCTCGAAGAACTTCCTAGTCGTCGCGCGCAAGCCCAAACCTCGCATCACCGTGATCGCCCGGGGAGAGCGAGAAGATCGAACCGCAATCCAGACCGGTTGGATTGGCGACCGTCAAGCGTTCAACGCGTTTAGCGAAGTCTTCCAGGACAGTTCGGCACCAACAGATCTAGACGTAGAGAGGCGATTTGTCATCGCCATGATCGACCTGGTCAGTTCAGAAGACGTCGATACCGCTGGCGGTTACCTGGTTCGCGTCAGCGGAAGTTGCGACAAACCGTTTCGCTTCACGCCCGATGCAGCCTTCATCATGCCCGACGACATAAACGGCACTATTGTTCAGACGCCGGAGGGGCGGACCACCCTGGAGTGGTCGTTGGCCGAAGGGGCTGATTCAACTCGGCACCTCCAACTGCCAATTCCGGGTACTGGCGGGACTGTCGGCGCGCTGGCGCACTACATTCCCGAGGCCGGGACTGCGCGGCTACACACCCATGAACGGCCAGGGGACCCGCCTATCGCGCTGAGGGTGGCCTCGCTGTCGGAACTTATCGATGTCGCGGAGTCAAAGTACGGCCAGCACCTCGATCCCGCCGTGGCTCAACAAGTGTTGCAGGGCAACCACTCCGCGCCGAAACTCATGTATATTCGGCCGTCTCCCGGCAAAGAGGCCCATTGATCCGTGCCTTCTCGCCTGCGCAGCGAGGTGATGACCACGATCAGCACGGCGGTGATGACCTCGTTCCAGAGGTCTGCAAATCCACCACACCTAAGACGACAACGCCGCCGTCCAGCTCGGGCTCTGAAAGCACGGAAACTCCAAAGCAGACCTTGGTGTTTCAGGAGTTTGTTGCCGGAGACGGGCCGAGTATGGCCGCGGCTAGATCTATTGATTCGCGCAGTTTGCCGAATCGGGACCAATTGCCGGTGTAGTGCCCGAATTGTCCGGCAACGATTCCTTTGGACAAGTTCGCTTTTCGTGCGAAGGCCTCGACTTCGGCCTTGGTTGAAAGGAGGACCAGTTCGCATCGTTGGCGGTCGGTGAAGAACGTCTCGGAAGCGAATGCGTCGGCTGCGGTTTCTTGTTGATCCGTGTTGTCATCGACGTGTCTTGCCCGTTCGAAGTGTAGGAACGTTGCCCGTTTGGGATGCAGGAGCACGTGAGCGACCTCGTGGACCAGGGTGAACCAGAAGGCGTCGACGAATCTATAGCGGCCTGTGAGCGCGATGATTGGATGCGACGGCGTGTGCCACCAGGTGGCACCAGAGATGCGTGTTTCGTCAATCTCCGGAACGAAAACCAGCAACACGCCGGCGCCAGACAGCATGTCTCGCGCCGCTCGAAAGCCCTCCCCCACGGGCAGGCGGCTCAGTGACGGTAGGCGCTGCGCGGCGGCCCGCAGGGCACCGGCGTCGTAGTCTGCCGTGCCGTCGAGCAGCGTGTCGGCTTGGACCTCGGCGAGTCGACGCCATAACGCCGTGGCGTAGGGGTCGACGCTGAATTTTTGACTGCGCCGGTAATTGACCTGCGGCGCAAGGAAAATGCGGTCGAACGACTTCTCATCGGCGACTCGAAAAAAGCGCAGCAAAGCTTCGACTCGTGCGGAGGCAGCGGCGGAGAAGTCGACGACGCGATACTCCTGCAGGGCCCGTTGAGGGAATTTGGCGACCCAGTGCTGCATTCCTGCCAGCGTCGAGGCGGAGGTGCGGCGCACCTTGTCGGCCTGCCAGGTGGCATCCATTTGAAGCAACATCTCGGCGGGGATGTCGAGGACGCGCTCTAAGGCGACGGCGATGTCGGGAGACAAGGGCACGTGCCCGTTGATCAGCTGGTTGAAATGCTTGGTGCTGATGTTGGTTCGGGCTGCGACGTCGGCTTGGGAGTACTCGAGGGCGTCGAGTTCGGCCTGAATCAACGAGCCGGGTGCGACGGCCCAATCAGCTTCGAAGCGGTTGGCCACGTAGCTGAGCGGGGAATCCGAGCGTGAGTCGGCCATCAGCCGGCGTGTCGCAGCAGACTGGTCCCGGCGGCGTGGACATCATCGACGCGCAGCGCGGCCTGCGTCGACATCCCAGTCCAGTAGTCAACCCGATCTCCTCGAAGTACGTGCCCCGTCTTGGTTAGGACCACGGCATGCATCGCTGCCTCCTTATGTTCGACGACAATACGGCCCACTGCCGCATCGACGGGTTGGATGTAGACGCTGCGCAACCGGGTCAGTGCACGCAGGTCAGCGGCGTGCCCAACGACCGACAGCAGCAGCCGCACGGCCTCGGCCGAGGCGGGGCATGCCCGCGTCAGTAGATCTCCAGACGTGCAGATGCGCCGTAGGTCGGGCGACATCCAAGCCAAAAAAATGTTGTTACCTTTCAGGTAATAGCAATTTCGTGTAAGATCGGTTACCGGATGCACCAAGGATACTCCGGTGCATCCGAGATTCATCCACACGGCACGCACGAAGCCGGGGAGAAGGGACCACCGTGAACGCCACCAAGAAACTGACCATCTACCTCGACGGAACGCCTCGCGAAGTGGCGCCCGGCCGATACACCGGCGCCCAGATTCGTGCCCTCACCAGTCCCCCCGCTCGGGACTTGTTCTGGGACATCGAGGATGCTGCAGACCCGGCCATTGCCTCCGACGCGGTGATCACGGTCAGCGACGGAATGCGGTTCTACACCTCGCTGCCGGTGACCATCTACCTCGACGCCCACCCGTACACCGTGTCCGCCGGCGCGATTTCCGAGCAGCAGCTGCGCCACCTGCCCGCCCCGCCGGTCAGCGACGACGACGCCATCTGGCGCGATATTCCTGACGCCAACGACCGCCGCCTTGCCCACGGCGAGATGCTGGAGGTCACCGGCGGGGAGCGGTTCTTCTCCGCCTCCGAGCGTCACCGCCCAGTCACCATCATCGTCAACACCCGGCCCAAGCGCGTCGAACAGCGCGAGCTGAGCTTCCAGGACCTGGTGGCGTTGGCCTTTGACAACCCGCCCACCGGCGAGAACGTCCTCTTCACCATCACCTACAGCAAGGCCGACGGCCCGAACTCCAAAGGTTCGTTGCCCATCGACGGGGTCCTCACCGTCAAGGAAGGAACGATCGTCAGTGTCCAGCACTCTGATAAGTCATAGCTCCGACCTTCGTCGCCTGCGTGACGACGGTTACGCGGTCTCGATCGTCGGCGCACACCTCCTGCTGTCGGACGTTCCGTACGTCACCGCCAACCGCTGCGTGGCGCGCGGCACCCTAGTCTCCGAACTGACCCTGGCCGGTCAGGTCACCGCCACGCCCAGTGACCACGTCATGCGTTTCATCGGCGAAATGCCCTGCCATCCCGACGGAACCGTGCTGCACGAGATGGTCATCGATTCTCAACCCCAGCACATCGACGCGGAGTTGACGACCAATCACACCTTCTCCCACAAGCCAGCCGCCGGCTATCCCGACTACTTCGCCAAGATGACCACCTACGCCGCCATCTTGACCAGCCGTGCGCAGGCCATCGACCCCGCCGTCTCCGCACAGACCTACCCCCCGGTCACCGACGACGCCGGCGACTCACCCCTGCGCTACCTCGACACCGCATCCAGCCGCGCGGGCATAACAGCCGTGACCTCCAAGTTGGCCGTGCCAAAAGTCGCGATCATCGGCCTCGGTGGCACCGGCAGCTATGTCCTGGACTTCCTGGCCAAGACACCGATCCGGGAGATCCACCTTTTCGACAACGATATCTTTCTGCAACACAACGCCTTTCGCAGTCCCGGTGCCGCAACGCTGGACGAGCTCCACGCCCACCCGACCAAAGTCGACTACCACACCACCCGGTACACGGCCATGCACCACGAAATCATTCCCCACCGGACTGCACTCGACGAGACCACGATCGATGAGATCGACGGTATGGCCTTCGTCTTCGTGTGCATCGACGACGGGCCTGCAAAGAAAATCATCATGGACCGCTGCGAGCAGCGCGGCATTGCCTTCGTGGATACCGGCATCGGCGTCGACGTCATCGACGACGCGCTGAGCGGCATCATCCGCACCACCATCAGCCGCCCCAACCCCGACAGCCGCGCGGCCGCACGGTCACAGATTTCCATCGGCGACACCGGCGATGACGCCTACCACCACGGCGTCCAGCTGGCCGAACTCAACGCGCTCAACGCCGCACTCGCAGTCATCGCGTTCAAGAAAACACTCGGCTTCTACGCAGACCTGATCCCCATCGACTCGACCAACTACACCCTTGCCACCAACGAAATCGACAACGTCGGCGATCATGCCTGACGCCTCTCACCCTGCAGCCGAATTCACACACCGCTTCGTCACCGAGGTACCTCCTTACCGACACCTCGATGAAGCAACCCTCTACATCTGCCTCGAGTACGCCACCACCGTGCACCTGTGCGCCTGCGGATGCGGACTCGAAGTGGTCAATGCCCTCTCGCCCACCGACTGGCGGCTCACCTTTGACGGCGAAACGGTGTCACTCAGCCCATCAATCAACAACAGCGGCCTGGCCTGTGCCTCCCACTACTGGATTGATCACGGCCAAATATTCTGGTGCGAGGTCGTACCGACGGCCCGCGTCGAGGCGCTACGCGCCGCCGACAAGCGTGCCAAGCAGCGCTTTTACGCGGACGAAGTGGACCATCGCAAGGCCAACCGCTCCCCGGCGCAGGACACACGAGTAAGTCGGCTATCCCGGATCTGGCGTCGCGTGCGGCACAAGTGAGAGCCCTCCAACTGTGAACCGCCACCACGGGCACCCAGTGTGCAGTTATTGACGCGTGGATCGGGCAACGAAGCCCGACACTTTTGTGGCTCAGGCCGACGTGCACCTATGGGGTTATCGCGCGCCGCCGCGAGCGGTGCTGCACCATAGGGACCATGGGCGCCTCAGATACCACCACTACCGCGCGCGTCGTCGCTACGGGAACCATGGTGAGCATCGGCTACGAGGGGAAGACCGTCGGCGATCTCGTTGCGCAGTTGCTCGAACAAGATGTCCGGGTGCTCGTCGACGTGCGTCTGACCCCGCTGAGCCGAAAACCGGGCCTGTCGAAGACGAAGCTATCCGAGGCACTCGCCGTGGTGGGCATCGGTTACGTACACCACCGCGCCCTGGGCAATCCGAAGGACAACCGCGCCGGGTTCCGCGCCGGTGAGCCGGAGTCCCGCGCCCGGTATCGCGACGTCCTTGACAGCGCCGCCGCGACCGATGCGCTGGCTCACGTGTGCGAGCTGCTGGACGGCGGCGCGGTGGCGCTCCTGTGTTTTGAGGACGACCACGCCGAGTGTCATCGCGATATCGTGGTACGCCGGCTCATGAGAGCGCGTCCAGACGCCGCAGTGGTGCACGTCTAGAAGAGGGCATTCTCGAGCCTCGGTCGCCAGACGCCAAGGACCGAGAAGGACCGGCGGTGCGCGTTCTGGTTCCCGACGTAGAAGTGCACGTCGTTGTCCGGCGACAGCATCTCGTCGCGCCACTTCTTGAGCATCGCCTCGCGGGCGCCGGCATCGCCATACTCGCGCAGCCACTTTCGGCCGGCCTGGCCCGCCTCCCAGTCGAGCACCTTCTGGTTGTGGCCGCCACATCCCGCCGACTCGCAGTGGTAGCGGTACTTGACCGCGAACGGTGCCGGTTGCAGCGGCTTGAGCGAGGTGCCGAACAGGTCGGGAGCGGATGCCTTATCAATCTTTCTTGTGCGGCCGCATCCCAAGGATCACCGTCGCCGACGGTCACGGTGACCTTCGTCGGTTTGATCAGGCCGAGTGACGGTGACGGTATCGCCATGCCGCCCTTCGGATTCCGGTCGAGGAGTTCGCACATTGTGGTGGCGCCGATGAGCCCGTCGAGGTTCATCCTCCGCCGCTGCCAGTTGCTGCCGGTGTCGAGCTGCTCCACGTGCTCGAGCTCGTCCTGGCGCGGCCGGAAGGACTCTGGTCGGTTGTCGCTCACGTGCTGGTACGCCCCGTTGATGCGGATCATCTCGTACTTCTTAAATTGGCTGTCGAAGTCGGCATTACGGAACTTCACCGGGTACAGGCGGATCCACTCAGGCTGGCCGCGGTCGAGTCTGACGCCTGCCACGCAGACGGTTTCGCCGTACGTCTCGCTCGGATTCGGGTAAGTCTTGACGGTAATCATGACGTCCGCGGTCTCCTCGCCCGGCCGCGGTTTCTTCAACCCCGCTTCGCCGGCACCGTCTTCTAGGTCGCTGTCTCCCATCGAGGCAGATTAACGGCTACGCCAGCTACCGACGGGGACATTGGCGCGTGACACCGCGGGGTGGTCGATGGTGCCGCCAGCAGTCGCGTTCACCGCTACTCGTCGGCGGTGGTGATTAGGGTCATGCCGTGCCCTTGGAACTCGTCGACCACCGCGCCGATGCTGCCGTGAAGCAGTCGTGGACCCCGTTTCCGTCGTCGGAGGACTACGAACACCCGGACTGGTGGAGCAGCGCCAGCGGCGCGGTCGGCGATCCGTGGTTCGTCCAGGTGCTCGAAAACGGCACAGAGGTGGCGCGGGTGCAGTTCGACGACCCAGGCGGCATCAGCCCGCACTACGCACGTGTCCCGACCGTCGGCGGCGAACGTCTGGAAATCCAGCACATCGAGGTGGCCGCGGCCGCGCGGCGGCGGAAGGTGGCTACCCGGGTGGTGCGGGCGCTCGTGAATCGGCACCCGGACCGCCGACTGTTCGCGTACAGCGGGGACGCAGACGGGTTCTGGGGCTTCCTCGGCTGGGAACCGTTCTACGACTCGCGGCCGGGACCGGCTGGCCGCACGCTGTTTATCCAGCCCAACCCCGAAGGTCTTCGCAAGTGTGCCGCCCGACTCCGTCCCCGCCAGCTGTGAATTCCTGGCCGAAGCCGATTCTGATCAGCGACACTGCGTGTGCCGATAGCGGTGCGATCTGTCAGTTTCGATCGGCCCCCACCTGCGTTCTTACGCAGCATGTTTGCCGATAACCGCGCCCTATGTCAGGTGAGCGTGAAACCGATTGCAGTACAGCTAGCGATCGCGCCGCAGCACCAGTGCCCATGACGGCATCGAACGGTGACGAGGTTGTGGCGCCATCGTCGACTGAGGGTGTGCTTGTGTACTGCGGTCGGTTGGGCACCCGGGATGTCTAGCTGCCCCCCGTCTGCGCCCGCTCCTGAAAGTGTCGACGTTGGGCCTCGCGCCGTCGGTGCGCGTCCTCAAAGCGCCTGACGGCCACGGATTCACCAGGTTTTAGTGCCGGAACTTTCACGGGTCGCCCCTCCCCGTCGACGGCCACCATCGTGAAGTAGCAACTGTTGGCGTGTCGGCTGGAACCGCGCTGAATGTCAACGGTGTCGACGCGGATGCCGATCTCCATGGACGTTCGGCCGGTGTAGTTGACAGACGCGGAGAAGGTGACGAGATCCCCGACGTGGATGGCTTCACGAAACAGCACGCGGTCGACGGACAACGTGACGAAATAACTTCGGGCATAGGTGCTGGCGCAGGCGAAGGCGACCTGGTCGAGGATCTTCAGGACTGAGCCGCCGTGCACGTTGCCGGAGAAGTTGGCCATGTCCGGCGTCATCAGAACGGTCATGCTCAAGGTGGTTTGGCGGTCACTGACTGAGGCGTTGTCGTCCATCTAGCCCTCCACGACGGTGGCCACGACCGGTGATCGCGGTGGCCCGGTCTGCCCGCCGGCGACGGTCCCCCGGAGCAATTCCCTGGCTTGTTGGTGGGCTCGTCCGGCCAACGCACGCGCACGTTCACCGCCTGGCCCACCGTGTAACGCCAACTGTTCGTGTAGCGCGGCCCGGGCATTAAACCATGCGGCGGCGTCGGCGTTGCTCGTTGCCGGACCGGGTCGGTTGGACCACGACTGGTTCATGGCGATGAGTACGTTCACGGCATCTCCGCCATTTCTACTCGTCGACCTCGTACGTCGAGCGATCAACTCTTGGGACGTTGATCGACGATGCGCTGGGCCTTGCCGACCGACCGGATGAGCGACTCGGGGGACAGCACGTCGACGGCGACCGAAACCCCGATGCGGTTCTTGACATCCCGGATCAGCGCAGCAGCGGAATCCTTGGCCTGCTCGGTGCTGAGCGCGTGGCGACTCTCGACCCGCACGGTCATCCGGTCCAGGCGCCCGACACGGTCGAGCACGCACTCGAATTGCGGGGCCAGGACGTCGGTGGCGAGGATCAATTCCTCGATCTGGGTGGGGAACAGATTGACTCCGCGCAGGATGATCATGTCATCGCAGCGTCCGGTGATCTTGTGGACCCGGCGCATCGAGCGGGCGGTGCCCGGGAGCAGTGCGGTGAGGTCGCGCGTCCGGTAGCGCACGACGGGGAATGCTTCCTTGGTCAGCGAGGTAAAGACGAGCTCACCCTCGGATCCGTCCGGCAATACCTCCCCGGTGTCGGGGTCGACGATCTCTGGATAGAAGTGGTCTTCCCAGATGTGGAGTCCGTCTTTGGTATCCACGCATTCCTGGCCGACGCCGGGGCCCATCACCTCGGACAGTCCGTAGATGTCGACGGCGTCGATGCCCAGTTTGTCCTCCAGTTCCACGCGCATCTCCTGCGTCCACGGCTCGGCACCAAAGACGCCGGTCCGCAGCGACGTGCTGGCCGGGTCGATGCCGGCGTGTTCCATCGCGTCGACGATGGTCAGCATGTAGGACGGAGTGACCAGGATGGCGTCGGGTTTGAAGTCGGTGATGAGCTGAATCTGGCGTTCGGTCATTCCGCCCGAGATGGGGATGACAGTGCAGCCCAACCGTTCTGCTCCGTAGTGCACCCCCATGCCGCCGGTGAACAGCCCATACCCGTAGGCGATGTGGACCTTGTCGGTGGAGCGAACCCCCCCGGCGCGCAGGGAGCGGGCGACCAGGTTGGCCCAGGTGTCGATGTCGGCTTCGGTGTAGCCGACGACGGTGGGACGTCCCGTGGTGCCCGACGAGGCGTGCACGCGGATCACCTGCGATTGGGGGACGGCGAACATCCCGAACGGGTAATTGTCCCGCAGATCCGTCTTCGTCGTGAACGGGAAGAGGGACAGGTCACTGAGCTGCTTGAGGTCGCCGGGGTGCACGCCCTTGGCGTCGAACGCCGCACGGTAGTGCGCAACGTTGTCATAGGCATGTTGCAGCGACCACTTCAGCCGCGACAATTGCAGTGCCGAGATCTCGTCGCGGGACGCGGTCTCGATCGGCTCCAGCTCATCGGGTGACCGACGTGTCGCATTGGCGGGACGGTCTACCAGTTCGGTCATGACGACTCCGGATCGCGGTTGGGTGGGTCAGGCGTCGAAGTCGACGGTGACGGTGTCACTGGTGGGCAAGGACTGGCACGTCAGCACGAAACCCTGTGCCACCTCCGATTTTTCGAGCGCGTAGTTACGCTGCATCGCGACGGTGCCGGAGGTCACCTTGGCTCGGCAGGTGCCGCACACTCCGCCCTTGCAGGCGAACGGCAGGTCGTCCCGGCTCTGCTGCGCGCCGTCGAGCACGGGGATGTCGCGTGGCAGGGACAGTGTGCTGGTCGCTCCGTCGAGGATGATGGTGACCTCGCTGGTGGGTCCTGACGCCACAACCTCGGCATGCGTGCTGGCAGGTGGCGCGACGTCTTCGACGAAGAACAGTTCCTGGTGGATGGCGTCCTCGGCGACGCCCAGGCCGAGCAGGACCTCTCCGACATCGATGACCATTCCGTAGGGTCCGCACAGCCAGAAATGATCGACGGCCCCGACCGGCACCAGCGCCGCTAGCAGCCGACGCACGCGGTCACCGTCGAGTCGACCGCTGAACAGTTCGACGCCGCGCGGCTCGCGGGAGAGCACGTGCACCACTTCCAGGCGAGGACCGTAGGTGTCCTTGAGGTCGGCGAGTTCCTCGGCGAACATGACCGAGTTGGCGCGCCGGTTTCCGTAGAGCACCACCGCGTGTGACTGGGGGTTCTGCAGGACCGAGGCGGCGATCGAGAGGATGGGGGTGATTCCCGAACCGGCGGCGATGAGGACGTGACGGCCGGCAGCGGACGGGTCGGCGGCGAACGTGCCCGACGGCGGCTGCATCTCGATAACGTCTCCGGTGCGGACCTCGTTGACCAGCCATTGTGACAGGGCACCCCCGGCCACGGCGCGTACTCCGATGCGCGGCGGCGCCCCGAGAGCCGAGCACACCGAGTACGACCGGCGCTGTTCGCGACCGTCGACAGTCCGGCGCAGTGTCAGTGACTGCCCGGGTCGGAAGGCGAAGTCGGGGCCGAGATCCTCGGGCACGGCGAAGGTGACACCCACCGCGTCCTCGCACAGTCGGTCCACTGCGGAGACCCGAAGCGCGTGAAAGGGCTTGTTGCGCAGGCTTCTACCCGAGGCGGGGGCTTCGGCGATCGGTGCGGTGGTCATCTCAGATCTCCTTCACGCGGTCGAATGGTTCGCTGCAGGATCGGCAGCGGTGCAAGGCCTTGCAGGCTGTGCCGCCGAATTCGGAGGTCCGTTCGGTGTCGACCGATCCGCACTGCGGGCAGTGCACGACAGGTGCCCGTACGGTCAGTGTCAACGCGATGGGACCGCCGTCGAGCACGCGGGCCGCTCCGGGCGCGGCGATGCCGTGCTCGGCGAGCTTGCGACGACCCGCCTCGGTGATCCAGTCCGAGCTCCACGGCGGTGTCAGCACGGTGTGGACGGCGACGTCGGTGAACCCTGCTGTCGTGAGGGCGTATTCGAGATCGGCGCGCATGGTGGCCATGGCCGGGCACCCCGAATAGGTCGGGGTGATGGTGACGACCAGCGTGCCCTCGGCGTCGCGATCGACGTCGCGCAGCACCCCCAGGTCCACCAGGGTCAGCATCGGCATTTCCGGGTCGGTGACGGTGGCCGCGACCTCCATGGCTCGTTGTACCGAAGCATCGATCGCGCGAGCGGTCACCGCGTTCACCAGAGCCCCGCCGGGTGTTGACGGGCCAACGACTGCAGCTCGCCCAGGAGGGAATCCATGGCGGCAGTGTGGTGTCCCTGACGCACCGCAACCGGCGATGGCACCGCTGCCACGTCGACGGTGGGCAGTTCGGCGGCGTGGAACACCTGTGCGATCACCGCGTCGAACTCCTCGCGCAACGTCGAGGGGTCTACGCCCGCAACGCTGTCGGCGAGGCGCCGCTCCACGGGGTGGGGCTGAAACAATTCCTCGACGTAGGGCCACACCACCTGCAGGGCGTCTTCGACACGACGGCGAGACTCCTGTGTGCCGCAGGACAGGGTGACCAGCCACCGCGCGGCGTAGTCGCGGTGGTAGGTGATCTCCTTAACGCCCTTGGCGGCCACGGCGGCCAGGACGTTGTCACGTGAGGACCGAAGCCGTCCCAGCGCGGCGAGCCGCTGGGTGGAGAACACCAGCAGACGTGTGATGCTGCAGGCGAAGTCACCGTTGTCCAGCTCGACCAGACGGGTGTTGCGGAACTGACCTTGGTCGCGGAAGAAGGCCAAGGCGTCCTCGGCGGGCACCGGCGACCCGTCGGGTAGCGACGGCACGATGGTGGGGTCGGCGGCCGCGGCCCGGGCGAGCAGCAGTCGAGCCTGACCGAGCAGATCCAAGCCGATGTTGGCCAGAGCGACCTCCTCTTCCAGCTCGGGTGCCTTCGTACTCCACTGCGCGAGCCGCTGCGCGGCGAGCAGGGCGTCATCGCCCAGCATCAGGCAGTAGGTAGCCAGGTCGGCTCCGTCGATGCCCTCGGCCAAGGTGGTGTCCACGCCGGCGAGGGGGTCGTCGAAGCTGGTGCCGAACGCCCACTGGTCGTGTTCGTCGGCGTCGACGAGACCGGCGTAAGCCGAATCGTGGTCAATCACTGTCATCGCTCCTGGTTTGGTCGAGCACGTCACATGTGCGGGACGTCGTCGGGGATGTCGTAGAAGGTGGGGTGGCGGTACACCTTGTCCCCGCTGGGGGCGAAGAACGGGTCCTTCTCGGTGGGGCTAGAGGAGGTGATGGTGGTCGAGGGCACCACCCAGATGCTCACGCCCTCGTTGCGGCGCGTGTAGACGTCCCGCGCGTGGCGCAGCGCCATCTCGTCGTCGGCGGCGCGCAACGACCCCACGTGCACGTGGTTGAGTCCGCGCTTGCCGCGCACGAACACCTCGTAGAGCGGCCAGTCCCGGTCGATCGACGAGGTCTTTGGTTGCACCGCCACGTTGGCGGTGGGGACCGCGCCGTGCCCCCCCTCGGCGGAGAACCCGTTGTCGCTCATCGGGACACCCGCTGCTCGGTGCGGTTCTGGGCGAACACCGCGGCGGCTTCACGTACCCAGGCGCCGTCTTCGTGGGCGGCCCGGCGGTTGGACACGCGTTCGGCGTTGCACGGTCCGTCGCCCTTGACCACCTTCATGAACTCGTCCCAGTCCGGGGTGCCGAAGTCGTGCGCACCGCGCTCGTCGTTCCAGGCGAGTTCCGGGTCGGGGAAGGTGACGCCCAAAATCTTGGCCTGCGGTACGGACATGTCGACGAAGCGTTGCCGCAGTTCGTCATTGGTGTGTCGCTTGATGCCCCACGCCATCGACTGCTCGGTGTTGGGCGACTGGTCGTCGGGAGGGCCGAACATCATCAGCGCCGGCCACCACCACCGGTCGACCGACTCCTGCACCATCTCGCGTTGCGCCTCGGTGCCCCTCATCATGGTCATCAGCAGCTCGAAGCCTTGACGCTGGTGAAAGGACTCCTCCTTGCACACCCGGATCATCGCCCGGGCGTAGGGGCCGTAAGAGCTGCGGCACAACGGAACCTGGTTACAGATCGCGGCACCGTCGACCAGCCAGCCGATGACGCCCACGTCGGCGTAGCTAGGCGTGGGGTAGTTGAAGATCGAGGAGTACTTCTGCTTGCCCTCGATAAGTTTGACCGTCATGTCGCCGCGGTCGGCGCCCAGTGTCTCCGCCGCCGAGTAAAGGTAGAGGCCGTGCCCGGCCTCGTCCTGCACCTTGGCCATCAGAATTGCCTTGCGGCGCAACGACGGTGCCCGCGTCAACCAGTTCCCCTCCGGCTGCATCCCGATGATCTCCGAGTGCGCGTGTTGGGCGATCTGGCGGATTAGCGTCTTGCGATAACCCTGCGGCATCCAATCGCGGGGTTCGATGCGCTGGCCGGCCCCCAGGATGTCGTCGAACTCGCGCTGCAACTCCGCGTCCGCGGCGTCGTCCAGCGCTGGTTTGGTGTCGGTGACCGACATCGCATGTCCTCCTAATAACCAACCGAATGATCGGTAATTGCAGTCTGCCTCATCAGCCCTCCGTACACAAGGGCCGGGCGCGGTTTCAGCGGCCCACGAACGTGGGTTTCTCCTTGGCCAGGAACGCTTCCACCGCGGCGGTGTGGTCGGCGGAGGCGCCGAGCCGCACCTGGGCGGCGGCTTCGCGCTTCAGCACGTCGGTGAGAGTGGCGCCGGCGTTGGCCGCGATCAGATCCTTGACGGCGCGGAAGGCGGCCGTCGGTCCGGCTGCCAGTCGAGCGGCCACCGCGGCGGCCTGTTCGCCGACCTCCTCGTCGGCCACGACGCGGTGCACGAGCCCCCAGGACTCTGCGGTGGCGGCGTCGAACGTGCCGCCCAGCAGGAACAGGCCCGCCGCTCGGCTGGCGCCCACCAAGGCGGTCAGGGTCGCACTGAGTCCCGAATCGCTCGCCAGTCCGATTCCGGTGAACGCGGTGCCGAACTTGGCGCGGGTTCCGGCGACGCGGATGTCGCCGGCTAGGGCCAGTCCCAGTCCGGCGCCGACGCACGCACCGGTGATCCCGACGACGACGGGTACCGCGATCGCGTTGAGTGCCAACACGATCGGGTTGTAGTGCTCGCGGACGGTGTCCATGGCGTGGGCGGGATCGGCGCGCAGTCCCTCGACGTGTTCGCCGAGATCCTGTCCGACGCAGAAGTTCTTGCCCGCGGCGGTGATCGCGACGGCGCGCACCTCGGCGTTCGCGCCCGCCGCGGTCAGGGCGCCGAGCAGCGCGACCTTCATCTCGCGGTCCAGGGCATTGGAGGCGGCGGGCCGGTCGAGCCGCACGGCGGCGACGCCGTCGTCGACGGTGTAGCTGACCGGTGAGGTCGTGGTGTGGGTCATGATCGGAGCCTTCCTATCGTGGTGGTGGTCAGGGTTCAGGTACGCCAGGAATAGAAGCCTTGGCCGGTCTTTCGGCCCAAGTCGCCGTGGCTCACCTTGTCGCGCAGCAGTTGTGGCGGATCGAATCGGGCGCCGAGCGTGGCGGCGAGGTGTTCGGCAATGGCCAGCCGCACGTCGAGGCCGACGAGGTCGGTCGATCGCAGCGGGCCCATCGGGTGGCGGTAGCCCAGTTCCATTGCGCGGTCGATCGACTCGGCGTCGGCGATGCCCTCCTCGAGCATCCGGATGGCTTCCAGTCCCAGCGCCACGCCGAGCCGGCTGGTGGCGAAGCCTGGGGAATCCTTGACCACCACGTCGGTCTTGCCCAGGGTGTGCACCCAGTCCAGCACGTTCTTCAGGGTGGGGCCGTCTGTTTCGGGTGCGCGCACCACCTCCACGAGAGCCGAGGCGGGTACCGGGTTGAAGAAGTGCATGCCGATGAAGCGCTGCGGGTGCTCCAATGCGGCACCCATGTCGGTGATCGACAGCGAGCTGGTGTTGCTGGCCAGGACCGCGGTCCTCGAGACTGCCTTCTCCACCGCGGTGAGAACGGCCAGCTTGGCGGCGATCAACTCCGGGACTGCCTCGATAACCAGTCCGGCGTCGGCGGGGATCTTCGATAGCGAGGTCACCGTGGCCAATCGGCGCAGGACGGCCTCGGGGTCGGCGTCGAGCTTGCCCTTCTCCGCGGCGCGATGCAGGCCCCCGGCGACGCGTTCGATCGCCGCGGTCGCGCTGATGTCGTCGGCTTCGGCGATGGTGACCTCTGCGCCCGCCACCGCGAACACCTGCGCGATGCCGGCTCCCATGCGGCCGCCCCCGATGACGGCGACGACGGCGGGAACTCCGATGGCAGTACTCATGACGGTCTCTTTTCCAGGAAGCGGGTCATGCGTTCCTTCTTGTCGGCGCTTTCGAAGAGGACGGCCTGGGCGAGATCGTCCAGGAGAGGGTGGGGACCGGCGGCGTCGATGACGGCCTTGGACAGCCGCAGCGCCAGGGGCGAGGAACGGCCGATGCGATCGGCCAGCGCGCACGCCGCGGCTAGTGCCTCGCCGGTGTCCACGACGTCGGCCAGGAGTCCGTGTCGAAGTGCGGCGTCGGCGTCAAGGATGCGCCCGCCCAGGATGACCTGTTTGGCGATGGACTTGCCGATCAGCTCGGCCAGGCGGTAGCTGGCGCCGGCGGCGGCCAGGATGCCCAGACCGGCTTCGGGATTGCCGAAGCGTGCGCCCGCTCCGGCGATGCGGATGTCGCAGGCGTAGGTCAGCTCGGCGCCGCCGCCGAGCGCGTTGCCCTCCACGGCGGCGATGGTGGGCATCGGCAGCGCCGCAATTCGGTCGAACACCGCCCGGTTGATGCCGGCGAGTGCCTCGTCACGGCCTCGTTCGCGGAGTTCGGCGATGTCCGCACCGGCCGCGAAGTCCGTTCCGGCTCCGGTGAGGATCAGGATCTTGGGCGTGCGTTCCAGTGCGGCGCACATCTCGTGCAGCTCCGAGACCATGACGGCGTTGATGGCGTTGCGTGCCTGGGGTCGGTTCAGTTCGACGACGACCCGGTCCTGGCCGTGCTGCATGCAGAGCACCGTGAAGTCGGTCATACGGCCTCGATGAGCACGGCCACACCTTGCCCGACCCCGACGCAGAGGGTGGCCAGTCCGCGGCGACCGCCTTCGCGTTCCAGGCGTGCCATCAAGGTGACGATCAGTCGGGCACCGGAGCACCCCAGTGGGTGACCGAGCGCGACGGCGCCGCCGTCGGCGTTGACGTTGTCCTCGTCGAGTTCCAGGCGGCGGATGACCGCGAGGCTTTGGGCGGCGAAGGCTTCGTTGAGTTCGACGGCGTCGAGGTCGGCGACCTGCCAACCGCTGCGGGCCAACACCTTCCGTGTCGCCGGCACCGGTCCCAGTCCCATCAGGTTGGGTTGTACTCCGGCGCTGGCGCCGGCGACGATCCGTCCGCGGACGGTCAGCCCGTGGCGGCGTACCGCGTCTGCGCTGGCCAGGACGACCGCGGCTGCGCCGTCGGACAGCGGTGAGGACGATCCGGCGGTGACGATGCCGCCGTCGCGGAACACCGGCCGCAGACTGGCCAGCTTCTCGAGTGTGGTCTGTCGTCGTGGTCCCTCATCGGTGTCGAGCAGGGTCCCACCGACGGGGACGGCGACGATTTCCTTAGCGAACCTTCCGGCGTCCTGCGCGGCCAGGGCGCGGGTGTGGCTGCGGAGGGCGAATTCGTCGGACTCCGAGCGGGTGATTCCGTCGAGGGCGGCGACGTCTTCGGCGGTCTCGCCCATGGACAGCGTCACCTTCGAGACGTCCGGTCCGGCGGCGGAGTCGACCTCGGCGTCGGCCGCGCTGAACTGGGGGTTGGTGAAGCGCCAGCCCAGCGACGTGTCGTAGATCGCGCCGGGGCGGGCCCAGGGGGTGCCGGGTTTGGCCATCACCCATGGGGCGCGCGTCATCGACTCCACTCCCCCGGCGACTACGACGTCGCACTCCCCAGCGCGGATGGCATTCGCGGCGGAGGCGATGGCGGTTAGCCCGCTGGCGCACAACCGGTTGACGGTGTAGCCCGAGACGGTGTCGGGGAGCCCGGCCAGCAGCACGGCCATCCGCGCGACGTCGCGGTTGTCCTCCCCAGCCTGGTTGGCCGCGCCCAAGATGACTTCGTCGATGGCCTCACCGGGGACACCGCTGCGCGCGACCGCCTCGGCCACCGCCAGGGCGGCCAGGTCGTCGGGCCGCACCGAGGAGAGCATGCCGCCGTACTTGCCCTGAGGGGTACGGACCCCGTCGACTAGGAAGACGTCGTCGCTCACGATGCCAGCGCTCTACTCATTGCCCATTAATAACCGAACCTTCGGTCGGTTGGCAAGGACTCAGGCGCACGGGTTCGGCCCTAGGTCACCAATATTTCCCTCGGCGATGAGATGATGGGGTCATGGCTGCTCCCATTGCCCGTCCCGCCGGAAAGGTGGGGCGCCCGGGTTACGACCTGGACTCTCTGCTGGCCGTCGCGGTCACGGTGTTCAACCAACGCGGCTACGACGGCACCAGCATGGAGCACCTCGCCGCCAAGCTCGGGATCAGCAAGTCCTCGATCTATCACCACGTCCCCGGTAAGTCCGAACTGCTCAGGCTCGCAGTGGATCGGGCGCTGGATGCCCTGTTCGCCGCCACCGAGCAGCCCGACACCACCACCGGTCCGGCCATCGACCGGCTCGAAAACCTGGTCCGTAGAAGCATTCACGTGCTGGTGGCCGAGCTTCCCTACGTGACGCTGCTGCTCCGCATCCGAGGAAACACCACCGTGGAGCGCCGGGCCCTGACCCGTCGACGCGAGTTCGACCACATCGTCGGTGAGCTCGTCCAAGCCGCCAGCGACGAGGGCAGCATCAGCGCAGACGCCGACCCCGACCTCACCAGTCGGCTCATCTTCGGCACCGTGAACTCCCTGATCGAGTGGTACCGGCCCAGTCGCGGCCTTGGCGCCGAGGACCTCGCCGACGCCGTAGTGAAGATGATCTTCGACGGCCTACGCGTCTCCTGACGCGGTTAGCACTGAGCCGAACCGGCCGAACGTTCGGTCGCATCCGTCCTTGACGTGGATCACGTCCACTGTCACAGTAGTTACCGAACGAATGGACGGTTGAAAAAGGAGTACACCGGCATGACAACGATGCTGCAGAGTTACGTCAACGGCACATGGGTCACCGCACGGGACGACGGTGTCGCTCTGCGTAACGCCATCACCGGTGCCGAAGTGGCCCGCTACTCCGGCGAGAGCCTCGACTACGCGGCGGTGATCGAACACGGCCGCACGGTGGGCGGACCCGCCCTGCGGGAACTCACGTTCCACCAGCGCGCCAGCGCACTCAAGGCGCTCGGCAAGAAGCTGATGGCCGACAAGGACCAGTTCTATCCGCTATCCACCGCGACCGGAGCCACGAAGCGGGACTCGGCCGTGGACATCGACGGCGGAATCGGCACCCTGTTGAGTTACGCCAGCAAGGGCACCCGCGAACTTCCCAACGACACCGTGTACCTCGACGGTGACACCGAGGCCCTGGGCCGGGCCGGGACGTTCGTCGGCCAGCATGTCTACACCTCCCGACTCGGCGTGGCCGTGCAGATCAACGCATTCAACTTCCCCGTCTGGGGCATGCTCGAGAAGCTTGCGCCGGCGTTCCTGGCCGGGGTGCCGAGCATCGTCAAACCGGCCCACCAAACCTCCTACCTGACCGAACTCGTGGTTCGGCACATCATCGATTCCGGGCTGCTACCGGAGGGGTCGCTGCAGCTGGTGTGCGGTAGCCCGCGGGGCCTGCTCGATCACCTCGACGGTCAGGACCTCGTCGCCTTCACCGGGTCGGCATCCACGGCCGCCAAGCTGCGCACCCACCCCAACGTGGTCGAGGCAGGAGTGCGGTTCAACGGTGAGGCCGACTCGCTAAACTGCTCCATCTTGGGCCCCGACGCCACCCCTGACACTCCCGAATTCGCGCTCTACGTCAAGCAACTCGTCGCCGAGATGACGACCAAGGCCGGGCAGAAGTGCACGGCCATCCGGCGCGCGCTAGTACCGCAGAGTCTCGTCGAGGACGTCGTCGCGGCCACCAAGGAGCGCCTGGCCAAGGTGGTGGTCGGCAATCCCGACACCGAGGGCGTCACCATGGGTGCGCTGGCCAGCATGGCCCAACGCGATGAGGTACTGCGCTCGTTGAAGAGCCTCGCCGACGTCACCACCCGCGTCAGCGGCGATCCCGACCACTTCGAGGTGGTCGGCGCCGATGCCGACACCGGCGCGTTCCTCCCGCCCATCCTGCTTCTTGCCACCGACTCCTTCGCCGACGCCGTCCACGACGTCGAGGCCTTCGGACCGGTCAGCACGATCATCGGGTACGGCGACGTCCCCGACGCGATCTCCCTGGCCGCCCGCGGACAAGGCAGCCTGGTGGGATCGGTCGTCACCCACGACGCCGCAGTGGCGCGAGAGCTCGTCCTGGGCATTGCCGCTCACCACGGCCGGGTCCTGGTCCTCGATCGCGACGATGCCAAGGAATCCACCGGCCACGGCTCACCGCTGCCCACTCTGGTGCACGGCGGCCCCGGTCGCGCCGGCGGCGGTGAGGAACTCGGCGGCATCCGTGGAGTCCTGCACCACATGCAGCGCACCGCAATTCAGGCCTCACCGGACATGATGACCGCCATCACCGGTCAGTGGACCAAGGGCGCCGCGCGGGATGAGACCGAAATCCATCCGTTCCGCAAACACCTCGAAGAACTCCAGATTGGCGACACCATCGTCGGTGGACCCCGCACCGTCAGCCTGGCCGACATCGAACACTTCGCCGAGTTCACCGGAGACACCTTCTACGCCCACACCGACGCCGAGGCCGCGGCGCAGAACCCGCTCTTCGGCGGCATCGTCGCGCACGGCTACCTGGTGGTTTCACTGGCAGCGGGACTGTTCGTCGAACCCAACCCCGGCCCGGTGCTGGCCAACTTCGGGGTCGACGGGCTGCGCTTCCTGACCCCGGTCAAGGCTGGGGACGCCCTCACCGTCACCCTGACGGCCAAGCAGCTCACCCCGCGGCTGTCGGCCGACTACGGCGAGGTCCGCTGGGACGCCGTGGTGACCAACCAAGATGAGTCACCGGTTGCCACCTACGACGTGCTGACCCTGGTCGCCAAACTGCCCACCACCACCGAGGAGTCCTGAGATGCATCACGTGTCCGTCTGTTACGGCCAGCCCACAGACCCGGCCGCCTTCGACGACTACTACACCAACACCCACGTCCCCCTGGCACTGAAAGTGCCTGGGCTGGTGAGCTTCACGACCAACAAGTGCGCCGCCCTGGGTCGCGGTGAGCCTCTCCACTACATGGTGGCCCACCTCGGCTTCGAGACGGCCGCGACGATGAAGACCGCGCTCACCTCACCGGAGATGGCCGGCGCCAGCGCTGATGTGCCCAATTTCGCCAGTGGTGGGGCCACGCTCTACAGCGCCGAGGAAACGGTCATTCTCTGACCCATCGTGTCCGCCATTGATCATGGGCGCAGGACTCCGGTGACGTTCCCGGGGTCCTGCGCCCAACCATGTGCCTGCCCGATCGGTGTGGTTGGTTGTGTCGCGAGCGTCTAGGCCCGCGGTCTGACTTCGCGGCTGTTGCCGCGGAACTCGGCCACCACGTCGTCGCCTCGGCGCACCGTTACGTCATAGACACCACTTCTACCCCGTCGCGTCCGTTCTACGGCTTCGGCGATCAATTCGTCGCCTAGGGCGGTCGATTCGAGATAGGTGATCGCCCCGCCAGACGCCACCGTGGTGCGGCCATAACTGTTACAGGCCACCGCGAAGGCGGTGTCGGCCAACGCGAAGACGAACCCACCGTGTGTCATTCGATGTCCGTTGACCATCGATGCGGTGACCGCCATCGCCAGTGTCGCCGACCCGATACCCGCCCGCACCAAGCGGATTCCCATGGCCTCGGCGGCATGATCGTCGGCGAGCATCTGCTTCGCGAAAGCTACGCCCTCGGAGGTCATCTCGGTGTCCATCGCCATAACCAAGTCTATCGGGACAATGCCTGAGGCCAAGACCGTCGCGTTCATGGTTTACCCACAACTGACGCTGCTCGACCTTGTCGGCCCTCTTCAGGTACCCAAGCTTCTCGAGAACTTTGGCCACTTCGAGGTGGTGACGGTCGGGGAGAGCCTTACGCCCATGCCCACCGACACCGGCCTGTCCGTGGCCGCCGAACGCACCTTCGACCAGGTCGTCGAACCCGCAGTCCTAATAGTGCCCGGAGGGTTGGCAGGAACGATTCACGCAATGGTCGACGAACGCGTCACGACCTACGTGCGCACGGCGGCCGTGTCGGCCGAAATCGTCATGTCGGTATGCACGGGGTCACTGATCCTAGCTGCGAGCGGACTTCTCAATGGCCGTAGTGCGTCCACGCATTGGGTATTTAGACAGGAGCTCGGCCGCCTCGGTGCCAACGTCGTCGACGCGAGGTGGTGCGAAGACGGCAAGATTCTGGCTGCTGTCGGCATTTCGGCCGGCATAGACGCCGCGCTGGTTCTTGTCGCGCGCCTCGCAGGCATAGATGTCGCACGCACCATTCAAACTCTGATCGAATACGAACCGCAGCCCCCTTTGGTCCCATCGATTGGCCGAGCGTGCACGAGACCAACTTGCGCGGCGCTGTGGTGGGACCGCAGCTTCAGCGCTTCCAGGACATCGTCGACTGTTCCTCGGATCGCTTCACTGGCCTGTTCGCGTAACGCCCAACCAAACACTGGCTGGCATGGCTCCCGTCTGGGAGGGCACTCACGCCCCTGAGACCGGTGGCATGCCGCCCAACGCACACACCAGTACGAAGGAACCCACGGCTGCTGTGATCTGACGTCTCGCGACATCGAGGTCACCACCAAAGGCCACGCGTGAGAGACGCCGGCCGCGACCCCCCGGACGCCGACCGACTAGGAATCCGCCGCGATGGACATCAGTGCGATGAAGCGCAACGCGGTGATGGGATGAACGAACAGACCCCTCACGACGAGCTTGCCGGTGGCGATGTCGCCCAGCACTCCCATTCCGCGTTTGGTGAAGAAACCTACCGGAAGCAACCCTCCGGCCTTCATCTTCAACTGCGAAACGGCCAGGATCTGGTCAACGGTCGCCTTAACCGTCACGCTGGGTCGTCCGTGGATGTCGTTGTACACCACCGCATTCTCTTCACCGAACACCGCCGTGCAGGCCGTGTCGGTGTCCGTGCTGTAGACACCGACGGGCCGAATCACACGCCGGGCGACGCGAATGCGCTCCGGATAGGTCACGAAGTTCTGACCGAGCAGCATGCTCACGATGTCGGCGACCCCGTTTGCGTTGTCGCCGTCGTGCTTTGAGACCTCGTAGGTCGTAGACGTGATGGTCATGCTGGCTCAGACGTTCCAGTCCGTGTCGATCTGACCCCAGCTCAGCAGGAAGTTGTTCAGGGCGTTGGCGTTCTCGATCGCGGCGCTCATGGGGCCCTTGACGAACTTGATCTTGCCCAGCATCAAAAGCTTTCCGCCCGCGACGGTGCCCGCTGCCGCGGTCTGCCAGGTCTCGCGGGTCCCCTCGATGATCAGCCACACGTCGTCCCCGTCGGTAGCGCCGGCGGTGAACGACGCCAGTTCGCCCTGGTCCCACTGCAGGGTGGTGGCCGGCCCGTCGATGGTGCGAAAGACCATCTTGTTGGTGAAGGTATCGGGGTCCTTGAAGCCCTTGTAGACCTCTTTGTTGTCATTGATCTCCGTGCGGGCGGCATCGCACCACTCCTGGGAGAAGAACTGCAGTTGACCGGCCATGTCTTTCACCTTTCATTTCTTTTTCGGATTGTTTTCGGGCAGGACGATTCACCTGCCGACGTTCGGGGTGCCTGATCGGCGCGTGGATGCCGATGAAGGACTGGGTTGGCCGCTTCGGTCTCCGTTAGCGGCGGGCGGGGAAGCCGGTTAGGCCGATGCCCCCGTCAGAGCAGCGTGACGTCCGGAGTCTGGCGCGGTGCTGGAGTGTTCGGCGATCCACGGTGCCGCCGCGTCGGGGTTGGAGAACAGATCCCACTGGACTTCGGGGAAGTTGAAGTTGTCGGTGAACTTGTCGGCCAGGCCGCGGTTCAGGGACACGGCGCCGAGGAACTGGATGAACGATTCCGGCAACTCGGTCAGCGATGTCAGCATGAAGTTGGTCCAGCGCGTCGCGCCCAACACCCGGTTTTCCCGGTCGGCGTCGATGCGGGTGAAGAAGTCCTGATCGAACTCCTGGGCGGCGACGATCGCTTGACCGACGACGTGACCGGCGTAGGAGGCCATGTTGCCGCCTTGGCCGAGGACGGGGTCGACCGTGGCGTGTGCGTCACCGATCAGCAGCGCGGTCTTGCCGTTGGCCAGCGTGACGTGACCGTCGCGCACCGACGGCGTCACTGCCCCCTGCAGCAAGTCCAAGGAGTTGTTGGCCAGGTCGAATTCGTCTTCGTCGATCCGGCGTGCGGTGATCGGGTAGTGCGTGCGCAGCTTGTCCAGTACCAGGTCCAAGAATGCCCGCGGGTCGGCGTCGTAGCGTGCGTGCGTGAGCTCCTCGAGGTCGCTGCCGGGGTGATTCTCGAAGACCAGTGCAGAAGCGTCGCCACTGAAGGTCAGCGTCGGGATCTCGATCATCTCTCCGGCGCCCGGGGAGATGCAGAACGTGACGGCCTTGGTGTCCTGCTGAGCGATGCCCTTGAACAATCCGACGCACAGCTGACGCTGCGGTGAGGTGAACGGCGAATTCTTTTCGTCGCGGGCGAACAGCTGACCCAGACCGCCCTTGCCGGTGCCGATGACGACCAAGTCGTATTCGTCGGACAATTCGGAGATGTTGTCGAGGGTGACGTCGCGGTATTCGATGTGGCCGCCGCGGTCGGTGAAGTCCTGCATGAGAGTCGGTAGGTAGATGCGGTAGTCCACGGCGCGGCTCGGCCCGGTGTTGAGGTCGCCGTAGAACTCCAGCGGGTTGCCCGGGATTCCGACGTAGTAGTAGTGCCCGTAGTAGCCGTCGTTAGGCCAGTGATCGACGCCGAGCGACTTCTCTCGCTCCACCGTGACGGCATGATGGGCAACGGTGTTCAGCAACCGCACGCTGGGGTAGTCCTCGATCTTCTTGTCGGTGAAGATCGTCGCGTCGACGCCCTTGCTCTGCAGGTACAAGCCCAGATGCAGGCCCGCGGTTCCGGCGCCGACGATCGCGATGCGCTTGGTCATGGATGTCTCCTTCATCGTGCGAATATCGGTCTCGGCCGTTGCCGGGACGCCCGACGGAGTCGTCGGTGGTCGACGGTTCACGGGCGGCCTGCACGTGATCCGTGTCACTGGTGTCGATACTCGTCGTCTGGGTGCATGTGGTCTTGGACGATTACGCACGCCTTGTGCGACACACGCGCACTGGTGCGCCCCCTCCTCCAGGTTTGGCAAAGCCTTGGACGCCTGCGCATTTGCGCCGAGCCGGGTCCCGCGGCGCGTGTCCGAGGCATCGGGTGGATCGACGTCCCGGAGATGCCGCCACGCGTGCTTAGGCGCAGGGCCCGTGGACTCCCCCGAGGGGCGAACGGTGCCGCCTTGGATGAGCCGTCCGGAGGCGTCGAGAGTGAACGCAAATGGTCGCGGGGCGGCGGAGAGTGCCTTCGGGATGCGCGACCGTCGTGGCTCGCGGCGATGGCTGACGCCATCACAGAACACATCAATCACTTTTGGACTGTGCCCATTCGGCGTTCAGGGTTGCACCGCGCTCGCATGGTTGCCGCCCACCGGGTGACGTCGTGCGTGCCGCTCGGAGCTCAGTACGTGATCAGTCCGCGGACGTTCTCGGCGTTGAGCATGTCCTGATATCCGACGTTGACCTGATCGAGTGTGTAGGTGCGGGTGATCATTTCGTCGAGCTTGAGGTCGCCCTCCATGTAGAGACGCAGCAGGTGCGGGATGTCGAAGCGGACGTTGGCGTTACCGAACCAGGCTCCCTTGAGCGTCTTTCGCATAGCGGTGAGGTCGAACAGGCTCATCGACACTTCGGTTTGAGTGATGTCGCCGACCGAAACGTGAACGCAAACGCCACCTTTGGCGACCAAGCTCATCGCCGGGGCGATGATGGACCCGTCCGCGACGGCGATGGTGATCAGGACCTTGTCGGCAAGGTACCCCCAGGTCAGCTCCTGGACCAGCGGCAGCGCCTCGTCGATGGTCGCGGCCGTGTGCGTCGCGCCGAAGATCTTGGCCTGTTCGCGCTTGAACGGCGAGGGGTCCACGACGACGACGTGGCGGGCGCCGGCCAGTGCGGCACCCTGGACGGCGCCGCACCCCACGCCACCCATGCCGAGAACGACCACGGTCTCCCCCGCCGACACCCCGGCGGCGTAGACCGCCGAACCCCAGCCGGTGGTGACGCCACATCCCACCAGCGCCGCCTTGTCCAGCGGGATGTCCTTGGTGATCTTGATGCACGACGCTTCGTTGACAACGGTCTGAGATGAGAATGTGCCGAGGAGGCAGAGAATTCCAGCGTCTTGGCCGCCGACGTGATGTCGTGCGGTTCCGTCGGCGACTTGGTAGCCCTCCAATAGGTGCGCGCCGAGGTCGCAGATGCTGGATTGTCCCCTCGCGCAGGGACGACAGCGTCCGCAGGCCGGGATGAAGGCGAGCGCGACGTGGTCGCCCACCTCGACGCTGGTCACTCCCGGGCCGATCGCGGTGACCACGCCGGCGCCTTCATGACCGCCGATCAGGGGCAACAGGCCAACGGGCACACTGCCGTCGCGGACGTGCTCGTCGGAATGGCACAACCCCGAGGCGGCGAGTTCGACCTTCACCTCGCCGCGCTGGGGTGCGTCCAAGACGAGATCCTCGATCTGCCAGGGCTGGCCGGCCTCCCACAGGACTGCAGCTTGCAGGCTCATCACGATCTCCTTGTTCTCAGTTGGCGGCGTGGCGGTGATACCGCTCGGCGAGCACGGACAACCGCCACCGACATACCTTGCGGATCTGGTTGTCCGCGGTGGATGCCACCCCTGGGCCGGCGGGTGCTGCGGCGCCGACCAGGTGCAGGACGCGGCTGAAGAACTCCTGCTCGTTGAGCCCAAATTCGACGAAGATGTCCTGAGCAGATCCGCCGCCGAAGCGATGCCAGCGCCGGACGAACTCCAGCATGGCCTTCTCGTAGCTGCCGTAGCTGGGCGGTGAGTCGATCCACTGCTTCTCCGCCCCGGTGTCGGGTGCCGGTGGGATCGAACTGGGCAGCGGGTGTGATGCCATGGTGGTGCTCTCGAGAGGGGCGCGGCGCCACGTCGGCGATGGTCGTGTGGAACTCCCCTCGACGCGGCGCGGTGAGTAGCCTGCTGGATCCGTCGTTGACCCGCTCGCGGCGAGTGCGCCGCCCCCGGATGCTACGACAGGAGACGGCGGCGGCGCGGCGAATTCAGCATCGTTGCTCATGGGTCCACCCTCGTTCGTTTCGGTCGATCAATCATCTGTCGGATCGGTCACATCGTCTTGGACTCAGACGCCCACGCTCTGTGACGGATCCGCACAGGTTTTCGTTCAGTCATCCAGACGGGTTGCGCCACAGCAGTATTCGACACAGCGCTATTCGACTCGACACAGAGCGACCAGATACGTCGCTGCGACGATGGTGACGCACTGCGGTGATGGTGGTATGCAATTGTCCTCAGTTGAAGCGGAACGTCCTTCGTGCCAGCAGTGCTGCCACTACTCCCCAGAGCGCCAGTACCGCAAGGGATGTCCATTCGATGCGTCCGGTGGTGGCGTGGTGCAACGCCGTTGCCAGTGCGCCGGACGGGCTCAGCGCGACCAGAGTGGCGACCCAGCCCGAGGTGGAGCACGCGAACACCGCGAGACCGCACACGCCGATCTGCAGGAACCACAACACGTTCGCCAGCGGCAGCACGATCTCGGCGCGCAGGCTGCCGCCCAGGAGAAGCCCCATGGCAGCGAACGCTGCGGCGCCCACCGCGAGGAACAGCACGGTGACCCCGAGTCCGGTGGCGGTGGGCCGCCATCCGAGCAGGGCGCCGACGGATCCGAGCAACAGGGATTGCAGGGCCACGACGACGATGACGGCACCGGACTTGGCGGCGATCACGGCCCACGGGGGCGCCATGGTGGCGCCGACGCGCTTGAGCGCTCCGTACCGGCGGTCGAACCCGACCGCGATGGCTTGGCCGGTGAACGCGCTGGACATCACGGCGACGGCGAGCACCGCGGGTACAACGCCGTCGGCACGGGGTTCGCCGATATCCCCCCACGAGGCCAGACACAGGACGATTAGCGCGGAGAGCGGAATCAGCGCGTTGATGACGAGCTGTTCGCCGTTGCGCAGGAACAGCTTCAGTTCCAGTCGGGTCACTACCCTGAGGACCCGGGTGATGGAGTTCATGCCGGGGGCGGGGGTGAATCGGCCCGGTTCGAAGGTGGGGCCGGGTGCCGTGTCGGTGGTCATCCGGCGCGCACCTCGCGGCCGGTGAGGTCGAGGAACAGTTCTTCGAGGCGCCGTTGCTGGACGCGCAGTTCGCCGAGCACCACGTGCTGTTGGGTGCACCAGGTGGCGACGGCGAGGACAACCTCAGGGGCGATGGGCCCCTGCACCAGGTAGCGTCCGGGCTCGACTTCGTGGATGGCGTAATGGGTCCCGAGCGCGTCGCGCAGCGCTGCCAAGTTCAGGTGTGGCGGCGCGGTGAAGTGGATCTGCTCCTCCGCGCCACGCTGCGCGAGCTCCAGCGGGGTGCCGGCGGCGCTGACCGTCCCGGTGTGCATGATGATCACCTGGTCGGCCAGGGCTTCTGCTTCCTCCATCGCGTGGGTGGTGAGCAGCACGCTCACGCCGTCGTCGCGAAGGTGATCGATCAGCTCCCACACCAGGTGTCGGGCTTGGGGATCCAACCCCGCGGTCGGTTCGTCGAGGAAGACGAGTTCGGGGCGCCCGACCAGGGCGCAGGCCAGCGATAGGCGCTGCTGTTGCCCACCCGATAGCCGCCGATACGGTGTGCGTTCGGCGCCGGTGAGTCCCAGAGTTTGAAGGAGCCAGCGAGGGTCGTGTGGTGTGCGGGCACATCCGGCCGCCAGCGCCAACATCTCCCCGGTGCGGGCGCCGGGATAGGCCCCGCCGCCTTGGAGCATCACACCGATGCGTGGCCGTAGTCGATCGCGATCGGCGACCGGGTCGAGACCCAGCACGCGGACCTCACCCCGGTCCGGGCTGGTGAACCCCTCGCACATCTCCAGCGTGGTGGTCTTGCCCGCACCGTTGGCGCCCAATAACGCCAACACCTGCCCACGCTGAACCTGCAGATCCAGCCCGCCGACCGCGACGGTGTTCCCGAACCGCTTGACTGCGCCAGCGATGCGTACCGCCGGTGGCGCGGGTGACGGGTTCATGAAGGGCTCCATCGGAAAGGGGGAAGGAAGTGACCGTGCGGAGTCGGCCCTTGGGTCTAAAGACCGGCCACGCAGGGGTTTACAGCACGACCGTAATGACCTTCTCCTCGGTGTTGGCCAGGATGCCGCTCCAGCCGAGCTCGCGCCCGACGCCGCTGGTCTTCATCCCGCCCCACGGCAATGCGGGGTCGATGGCCGCCCAACCGTTCACCCATACCGCACCGGCGCGGATCTGCCGTGCCAGCGTGTGCGCCAGGGTGACGTCCTGAGTCCAGATGCTTGCGGCCAGACCGTATTTGGTGTCGTTGGCCTGGCGGATGGCCTCGGCGGGATCGTCGTAGACGATGACGGTGCCGACCGGCCCGAAGATCTCCTCTTGGGCAATGGTCATGTCATTGGTGGCGTCGGCGAAGATGGTCGGCTCCACGAAGTAGCCTGGCCGGTCGGGTCGGCCGCCGCCGGAGGCGACCCGCGCGCCCTCGGCCTTGCCCCGTTCGATGTATCCGAGCACGCTGTCACGCTGTTTGGCGTTGACCAGCGCACCCAACGTGGTGGCGGGGTCAAACGGGTCACCGAGCACCTGCGCCGAGGCGGCCGCGCTGAGTGCGCCGACCACCTCGTCGTATCGACTGCGGTGCACGAAGATTCGGGTCCCTGCGGCACAGACCTCGCCCTGGTTGAAGAACAGACCCATGGCGGTGCCGTTGACGGCGGCCTCGACGTCGGCGTCGGGCAGGATGATCTGCGGTGACTTCCCGCCGAGTTCCAGGGTGACCCGCTTGAAGGTCTCAGCCGCCTTCTGCTGGATGGAGCGGCCCACCGCCGGACTTCCGGTGAAGCTGATCTTGTCGACGTCGCGGTGTTCGACGAGCGCATTGCCTGCGACCAGGCCGGCGCCGGGCACGATGTTGACCACGCCGGGCGGCAGACCCGCCTCGGCCAACAGCGCGCCCAGCCACAGGATCGACAGCGGTGCGTCCTCGGCGGGCTTGACCACCAGGGTGTTGCCGGCGGCCAGCGCGGGCGCCAACTTCCATGCCGCGATCATCAGCGGGGTGTTCCACGGCACGATCGCGCCGATGACGCCGACGGGTTCACGCACGGTGTAGGAGTGCGTGGGCCGTCCCATGTACCCGGCCGTCGGGATCGAGCTGCCGGTGATCTTGTCCGCCCAGCCGGCGAAGTGGCGGAAAGTGGCGGCCGCGTTGGGGATGTCCAGCATCATGGGCTGGCCGACCGGCTTGCCGATGTCGAGAGCTTCCAGGGTAGCCAACGTCTCGCCGTCGCGTTCGATGAGATCGGCGACGCGGTTGAGGATCTGTCCGCGGGCCCCTCCCGAGAGCGCACCCCATTCACCCTGCAGCTGAGCGCGGGCAGCCTTGACCGCGGTGTCGACGTCGTCCGCGGTGGCAGCGGCGATCTCTGCCAGCAGTTCCTCGGTGGCGGGGTTGTAGTCGGGAAGGGTTGCCCCACCGGTCGCCTGGCGCCACTGTCCGTTGATGAACAGCTCCAAGGGGGTGCCGTGCGGGAGCTGGGTGGCCGAGGCGGCGGGCGCCCCGTTGAGAATGGTCATGGTGCTCTCCGATGTGTCAATCGAGGTCTGGGGTCGTATGGAAGGAACTGAGAGCTGCACGGGTGATCAGCTGACCGAGACCTCTTCACTAAGCTCGTCCTTGGATGCCTTCTGTCGCAACGCATGCCAGCCGATCATGGCCAACGCACCCATCGCGAGTACGCCGAACAGATATGCCGGACCGAGCGCGATCATCCCGAAGACGTTGGTCTCCCCCAGCCGGTTGGAGCCGAAGCTCAAGCCGCGACTCGGGGCGAAGTTGCCGAAGAAGTAGAAGCAGACGTTGGCCCACCCGTCCCCGACGATGATCCACCCGAGCCGCTTCGCGGTCTGAAGCTTGAAGTCCAGCTTGGGGAGCACGACCGCGACGGCGATCACCATCATTCCGTTCAGCGCGGGACCGACGTGGGCCTTGGCCCATCCCTCCGCCGTCCCGGGGATGTTGAAGTTGATGATGTAGCCGGGCACGATCTCGAATCCGCCCACCAGGTTCATCCAGAGAAACAGGCCGAACAGCAGGGTGCTGAAGATCATCAGCACTCCGTGGCCGTACATCTTGCGTTCGAGGGTCTTCATCGGTCCTATTGCTCCCTTGCCATTTCTCGATGTCGTTGCGCTACTGCGCGTACAGGGTGGGTTCGTGGTAGTTGCTAGCGAAGAACATCAGCGGTGATCCGGTGCGAGATTCGCATCGGACCACGCGGGCCAGGAACAGCGTGTGGTCATTGACCGGGACGGCGTTCTCGACCTGACATTCGAAGCGTGCCAGGCTGCCGTCGAGGGTTTGAACGTTCTCCCCGTCGAGATACTCGGGCCGCCAGTCGCTTTCGCGTGCCCCGGTGAAATAGCGGGAGTGGCCTTGTTGTCCCTCGCTGAGGACGCTGACGCCGTACCACCCCGAGGCGCTGATCAAGTCGTGCGCCCGGCCGGCCTTCAGCGAGATCATCACCGTCGGTGGGTTGAGGCTGATTGAGGTGAAGCTGTTGACCGTCACTCCGTGCACGCCGCCTTCACCGTCGTCCATGGTCACCACGGCGATTCCGGTGGCAAACAGGGCGACCGAGGTCCGGAATGCCGTGGTGTCGGCGACCAAGACCTGCTCGGTCACCGCCGCCGCGACAGGTGCTGACACCGGGGCTTCCAGGGTGGCGGTCATCACTGAGCCGCCGTCATCGAGAAAGGGGCGCATCACGTCCTCGGGGACGCTGGAGTTCTCCTGGATCCAGGGGCCGACGGCTTCAGGGTTGGAGAACAGGTCCCACTGCTGTTCGGGGAAGTTGAAGTTGTCGGTGAACTTGTCGGCGAGGCCGCGGTTTTGGGAGACCGCGCCCAGGAACTGAGTGAACGCGTCGGGCAACGTGTTCAGCGCACCCAGCATGAAGTTGGTCCAGCGGGTGGCGCCCAGGACGCGGTTGGCGCGGCGTGCGTCGACTTCGGCGAAGAACCTTTCGTCGAATTCCTCGGTGGCGAGGATCTCCTGTCCGAGGACGTGCGCGGCATAGGAGGCCATGTTGCCGCCTTGGCCCAGGACCGGATCCACGGTGGCGTGTGCGTCGCCGATCAGCAGAGCGGTCTTGCCGTTGCCGAGGGTGATGTGGCCATGGCGAACGGTGGGGGTGACCGCACCCTGCAACAGGTCCAACGAGTTGTTGGCCAGATCGAATTCGTCTTCGTTGATCCGGCGGGCGGTGATGGGATAGTGCTTGCGGATCTTCTCCAGTACCAGGTCCAGGAAGGCGCGGGGATCGTCGTCATAACGGGTGTGGGCGAGGATCTCCAGGTCGCTGCCGGGATGGTTCTCCATCACCAGTGCGCTGGCGTCGCCGCCAAAGGTCAGCGTCGGAATCTCGATCATCTCCCCGGCGCCGGGCGAGATGCAGAAGGTCACGGCCTTGGTGTCCTGCTGGGCGATGCCCTTGAACAGTCCGACGCACAGTTGACGCTGCGGTGAGGTGAACGGTGAGCTCTGTTCGTCGCGGGCGAACAGCTGACCCAGACCGCCCTTGCCGGTGCCGACGACGACCAAGTCGTAGTCATCGGAGAGCTCGGTCAGGTCAGCGACGTTGACGTCGCGATACTCGATCCGACCGCCGCGGTCGGTGAAGTCCTTCATCAGCGTGGGCAGGTAGATGCGGTAGTCCACCGCGCGGCTCGGGCCGGTGTTCAGGTCCCCGTAGAACTCGATGGGCGAATCGGGCATGCCGATGAAGTAGTAGTGGCCGTAGTAACCGGCATCGGGCCAATGGTTCACCCCGAGATCGTCTTCGCGGGCTACGGTCACGGCGTGGTGAGCGACGGTGTTCAGCAACCGGACGTTCGGGTAGTCCTCCGGCCTCTTGTCGGTGAAGATCGTGGACTGCACGCCGTTCTGCTGCAAGAACAGCGCCAGCTGCAAACCGGCAGTGCCAGCGCCGATGATCGCGATACGCTTCGTCATAGCTTAATCTCCTCGACAGTGCCGGGCCAGATATCCGTCTGCGGTCGCGGAGTGTGGCCCCCACCCTCACCCGCGTGCCGTACGTGACCCATGCCACTCAGTATCGGCATGGACCGTGGGCTGGTCTTGGACGAATGCGAACACCTTGTGAGACGGATGCGCACCAGTGCTAGTTCGTGACGGTTCGTGCCAAAAATATCGATGACTTGCCGCGCAGCACTTGCAAACCAACCGACTGTTCGGTTATCTAATGGTGTGATCAGCGTTACAGAGAGACTATGGTAGTGACGAGGGACCCTGACGCCGCGATGGCGCTGATGAGTGAAAGGGGGCGATCGCCGATGACGTCGATCGTGTCGTTCGAGAACCTGCCCCCCGGTGAGCAGTTCGACTCGTGGCGGGAGACCGTCTCACAGACCTACGTCCCCCTGGCGGCGACCTCGTTGACCGGTGACGTGCCGTTCGGGGGCGAGCTGGTCAGCCAATCGCTGGGCTCAGCGCACATCAGCGAGATCAGTGGTGGCTCCTGCGAGGTAGCCCGCACCGCGGAAACCATCCGCCGGTCCGATCCGGGCCTGCTCAAACTGAGCCTGCAGCTGCGCGGCTATTGCGTGCTTACCCAGGACGGCCGTGAGGCCGCACTCACCCCCGGCGACTTCGCCCTCTACGACACGCGACGGCAGTACCAGCTGTCCTTCGACAACCGATTCCAATCACTGATCGTCATGTTCCCGCACGAACTACTTCCTGTGCGCGACAATGAACTTCGCGATTTCACCGCGCGTCGCGTATCCGGGCGGCAAGGGATCGGCGGACTCGTCGCACCACTGCTGCTGAATATGTCACGACAGATGCGCACCGACGAGCTCTCCGGCAACGTCGAACTGACCGGCGCGGTGGTCAACCTGCTCGCGGCGGCGTTCACCGAACAACTGGGCTGTGAGTCCCGAGTACCCCCCGAAACCCACCGGACCGCTCTGATGTTGAAGATCAAGGCCTTCATCGATGCGCGGCTGGAAGATCCCGAGTTGAGCTCCTCGAGCATCGCCGATGCCCATCACATCTCACCGCGTTACTTGCAGAAGCTGTTCGAAGCCGACGGGACCACCGTGACCGACTGGGTGCGGAGTCGGCGGCTCGAGCACTGCCGCAACGACCTGACGGACCCGCGCTTGGCTGGTACCTCGATCGGTGCCATCGCCGCCCGCTGGGGCCTGGTCGACTCGTCGTATTTCTCGCGGCTGTTCAAGTCGGCGTACGGCACCGCGCCCCGCGACTACCGCGCAAACACACCCCAACCGGCCCTGGCCATGAACTGACGACGGAGGCAACGACATGGAAGAATTACAGCGCAAGATGGCCGGGCACGGCATTCTCATGATCTTCTCCACTCTCCTGGCCGGTTTGGTGCTGTGGGCGAAGCTGTTGGGGGGCTGGGAGATTCGTCCCGGCAAGATCGTCAAGTTCGACGTTCCGGGCACCGACGAGGGCTGGGCGCGCGCCCATACGGGCCCTGCGCTCAACGGCATGATGGTCATCGCCGCCGCGGGCATCATGCCGATGACCGGCCTTGCGGAGAAGAAGGCAGCGCGACTGGGGTGGATCGTCGTCCTCGACGGATGGGCCAACGTGCTCTTCTACTTCGCCTCCAACTTGACGGAGAACCGTGCCTTGAGCTTCGGTCCGAATCAACACGGCAAGCACAACGTCTTCTCGACGATCGGATTGGCACCGGCCTACCTGTTTGGCGTTCTCATCACCTACGCCATGCCCGTCATCGGGTGGAACGCACTGAAGAACGCCAAGTCTGCCCGCGGTGCAGTCGCGGCGATCAGCAGCTGAGCAACCGTGGATGAACTCTCCGCGGACGCAGTAGCTTTCCTGTCGGCCGGCACCCGGACCGGAATGCTCGGCTTCTTAGCCGCCGACGGGCGGCCGTTGGTGGCACCCGTGTGGTTCGTCGTGGAGAACGGGCAGCTGGTGTTCACTACCTATCGCGGCACGGCGAAAGGTCGTGCTATGCAACGGGATCCGCGGGTGGTGCTGTGCGTCGACGACCCGCATCCGCCGTACGGCTTCGTCCAGGTACAGGGACTGGCCGCAACGAGTGCGGTTGCCGAGGACGTGCTGGACGTCGCGACCCGCGCTGGCGCACGCTACATGGGGGCTGACCGGGCCGAGGAATTCGGCCGCCGCAACGGTGTGCCAGGAGAGCTGGTCGTCCGCATCACCCCCACCCGGGTCGTGACCGGGTTCGACATGGCGGACTGACACCACCGACTGCACGCACGGTGGACACCGGCCAGGGGTCCACCGTCGCCGGCAGGCGGCGCGGCTGGCAACGAGTGTTCGGGGGCGCGAGGCCGAACGATTCGTCTCCGAAGCGGGCAGGCGGCGCTAGGCTCATTGGACGTCACCCCAGCGCCCTAGTGACGGGTCCTCGTCCGACCGTTCGTGGGGGTAGAGAGTGCAGGAGCGCCGTCGTCGGATGGAACCACGCCCAGGGGTACCGTGGTGCGCGGACCGTGATCTCGCCTCCGCTGCTGGCGCGCGAGAGCGACGAGGTACTGCTCATTGAGGTCACCGACGTCACCGAATGGCACTGGGAGACAACGCGGATGGGCAGGAACGAGACCAAGGGGCATCCCGGGGAGCCCGGGCGCCTTCCCTAACTCACCTCGACCGGAACGGGTGGGTTCGGCGCCAGGGCGAGGGGATTCTGGGGGTCGCGCTGTCGGCGTAATTGTTTCCTGGTCAGGGAACGGATCAGGAAGCCGTAGGCGAACACCGCAGCGCCCAGAGCGCACAGCAGGGGCGCGAAGATGATGAGCTGCGGCCAGTTCGTATCGATGATCACGAAGTTGGCCTGTTGGCGTTCCAGGCCGGGGATCACGTCGTTGCGGAAGTAGTCCCGGATGAGGGGAACCGAGCGCGACGGTGTGCCATCGAAGTGAGTCAATTTCACGGTGCCAGGGACTTCGGTCCATCCGTCGGTGACCGTCTTCAAGCTGGTGATGAGTTGGTAGGTCTGCGGCAGCTGCGCCTTCATGTCCTGCAGAACCTGCTCGGGAGTCACGTGCGACGTCGAGGCCAGCACGTAGATCAACTTAGTGGCATCAGCGGTCGACGCGGAGAACGGCACGCCGTCGAGCAGTCGGGCGGCGTGGGGAAAGTCAAGGTGAACCAGGTCACGGACGTCCTGCAGCGGAATGCCGACGTGCTGGGCGACGTGGTTGAGCAGCGCGGGGTATTCCTGGGTCACGCCACCGTCGGGCAGGACCGCGGGTCCGAGCGCATCAACGAAGATGGAGATGAACTCGACGCCGGCGTGATCGCCCTGGATGCGGTCCAGAGCGAAGACGGGCCGAGTGTCATCCAGCAGGGCCTGCCCGCCGATGAGGCGGGGAAACAGGTTCAGCGCGAGCACCAAGCCGATGACGACGACGCCGATCACCGAGACGAAGGCCCACGCGAATCGCAGTGGGCCCGTTGACACCCCGCGTCGTGTCTTGATCATCATCGTCGTGCCGAAGGCGATCACCGCGGACCCCAACGCCAAGAGCAGCGGGGCGAGGAATCCGACGCCGCCGCGGATCCCCAGCGGCCGGAAGTCGGTCTGTTGGCGCTCGACGGGGGCCACGACCTCCTGGCTGAGATAGGTCCGCAGCTGCGGCATCGTGCGCACCGGTGTGCCGTCGAATCGGGTGAGGTGCTCGGTGCCGGGGATGGCGTCCCATCCGGCGGTGAGCTTGGGCAGGTTTTGATACACCTGCCAGATCTTCGGGTAGTCGGTCTGCAACATTTGATCGGTCTGCGCCGGTGTCTGTTCGAGGACCGTGCTCAGGTAGTGGACGAGCTTGGGCAGCTCGGCGCTCACCTCGGGCAACGGTAGTGAAGTCAAGAACCCGTTGATGGCCGGAAAGCCCTGTGCCAGCAGCCGTTGTGCGGCCTCGGGAGAGCTTCCGGTCCGCACGGCGATGAAGTCGACCAGCTTGGGCACCTCAGCCGCAGCACCGTCGGGGTGCATCATCGGATCACCGGTATCGGTTGCCGCGGAAACCATGTCGATGCCTCCGCGGGCGCCGTCGACTCGGTCGACGGTGAACGCGGGGCTCAGGTCATCCACCATCGACTGTGCGGCGCCCAGCCGCGCGAACAGCTGCCAGGACACCACCAGGATGATCACGATCACCCCGACCAGCGTCACACCGGCCCATGCCAGCGGAACCGATTTGCGGGCCATGTACGCCTCCGTCTTCGAGCTGTTAGAGCTGGGGTGTCAGGTCCGTGAAGCTGACGGTGGTCATGCGGGTGACCAGCCAGCGCGACCCGTCGAGATGCATCGCGAGTCGGTATCCGACGTACTTCAACGAGGGGACGTTCTTAGTCAGCGGACTCGTTGCGGTGGTGTTGGTGAAGACGATGGCCACGGCGTCGGGACCGTTCACTGATTCCACACCGACGCCGACGACCTCGGTGCTGTCGGTGACTTGGGCTTGCTTGTTGGGCGCGGCCGCCGCATCGAGGAATCTGCGGTACTCCGCATTGAAGTCTCCGCTGAGGTATTGCGTCGCGCGGTCGGCCAACGTGTCGATCGTCTCGGGTGTGTAGGTCCACAACGTGGTGACCGCGGCCACCGCGGTGCGCGCCACCTCGGTTCGAGTGGACGCCGCGGCGCGGTCTGCCAGGTAGGTGTGCAGCGAGGCGCCGGCGAACGTCACCGAGGCGACGAAGATGGCGGCGGCCGCGGCGACGAGGATCGTGTGCCACCGGTGAAATCGCTTTGCGGCAGAATCGGTCTCGCCACCATCAATGATCGCGGCGGCGACGGAGTCTGTGCCTGCCACCGTCTCTTCACCAACGTCGTCGGCGTGATCGGCGACGGAGGTCGCCGCAGTGGTGGCTCGTGAGCGACGTTGCCGCTTGCCGCGTGGGGCTTCGTCGAGCGGGCGTCGACGCCGGCGGTTGCCCAAGGCGTTGACATCACCGCCTGTGGGTAGCGTCGTGCTGGGGCCGTCGGGACGTGCTGCGGTCACGTCATCGGGATCAGACTGCTGATCTTCCATTGCGTGCCCTCCTGTCTGGTCGTGACGACCCACCTGTTGGCGCGAGCCGCGTGCACTTTGCCGTCGGGTGACTGTGAGGTGAGTTTGGTGACGACGAGCACGTCAACGCTTCCGTCGTCGTTGCGTCGGGACACCCCGGCGTCGAGCACGGTTCCGGTCGTGGGGTCGGAGCGGGCGATGCCGATGAGGATCTCGTTCTCGTTCTGGCGGTACTGGTCGGCGAACCCGCCGGTGGCTTGGGCTAGGACCCGATCGGCGTAGTCGTTGGCGTGAAACGGGTCCGGAGAGGTGAATTCGGTCATGAACGACCGAACGTAGCCGACTGCGACCGCGTCGTTGATCGTT
This sequence comes from Mycolicibacterium hodleri, assembly GCA_006864685.1. Classification (GTDB taxonomy): domain Bacteria; phylum Actinomycetota; class Actinomycetes; order Mycobacteriales; family Mycobacteriaceae; genus Mycobacterium; species Mycobacterium hodleri_B. The sequence continues at coordinate 47,038 of VIFX01000032.1, forward strand.
GCCCGGTGGTGGTCTTCGTGTGACGAGAGCACCAGGGCGCACACCACGATGGCAGTGGCCGCCACGGCGGCGGCGAGCGTCACTGCGATCGGCAGACCCCAGCGCCGCGGGGCTCGCAGCGGCTGCGGGAAGGCCGGTTGAGCCTCGGGATCGATCTTGCGGCGCGGGCTCACGGCTTGGCCTCGATCGGTTGCGGACTGGTAACCACGGTGAGGTTGTCGACCTGCCATGTTCCCGGGCCGGATTGGACGAACTTCACCCGCACCGTCGCCGAGAGATAGCGCTGATCGGGCGCCGCTCCGCGTTGCCCTTGCAGGAAGAGCAGCATGGTGGCCCGTCCATGGGCGGCATCGAGCACCGAGCTGTTAGTCACCCAGTATTCGTTGCGCACCGCCCCTGCCTTGCGCACCGTCTGCTGCTGATGGGTCAACTGCCCTCGGTAGGCGTCGGTGACCAATGATTGGGCGCGACCGAAGTCGGCTTGGAGGGTGTCGGGGTAGTAGCTGAGGATCTGTTCGACGATGTGGGGGCCCTGCGCGGTGATCGCGGCGCTGGTGTCGGTGACCGAGGCATCCTGTCGGGCAACGACGGTGACGCTCGCGATGGCCCCCGCCGCGCATACGGCGGCCGCGGCCAGCGCGACGATTCCGGCGCGTCGCCGCGCCCCCCGGGGTGCCTCGGGCGATGACGCCACGCGTACCTCGGTGCCCGTCATGACATCGGCGAGCGTGCGACGGCGTGCATCCTTGAGGGGCCATAGCCACCCAAGAAAGGCCGGTGCGGTGTCCAACAGGTGCGCCGTGTCGCGCACCAGCAGCGTCGCGGGCCCAACGACCGAATCGTCGTGGCGCACCAGGGTGGTGCCGAAAGTCCTGCGTCCCACGCTTTGCCCGCTGGCGCCGGGAAGGAGCAGCCTGTTGAATCCCGTCCACAGGACCGCGGCCGAGCCGAGACCGACGCATGCCCACCACCATCCCCCGCGTAGCGGCACCGACAGCGCAATCAGGGTCGCCGTCGCCAGCACCGCGGCGCCGGGCAGCACGTCGAGTCCCAGCGCGCCGGCCCGTGAGAGCCATGACGCCAGGGGCACCGGCATCGGCTCAGGGGGTTCCAGCGGGTCGTGGCGTGCGCTCACCCCGTGTGGCGCAACGTCGTTGAGTGTCACTTCGCCACCTGATCGAGCTCGGCGACCTTGAACTGGCCGCCGACGGGCACCATCTTGACCCGGACCCGATAGCTGTTCTCCCGGTCGGCCATGCCGGTCTGAGACACGGTGGCGCGGAACACCACCAACACCTGGATCGAGCCGTCGTCGTTGTCCCGCTCGACGCCGGCGTGCATCTCCGGGACCTGCACGCGGACGTCGACGGCTTGGTAAGCCTGCGCCAGGACCTCGCCGTACCAGGTGGACTGGTCACCGAAGGTTCCGGTGGAGCATTCGGAGAGCTTTTGTTGGGCGGCAGGCAACGCGGCGGCGTTGGGGGGTTGAGTGGCCGCAACGCAGTCCTCGGCGGCTGCCAGCGCTGCGGTGGCGGCGGCGCCGTGTGCCTCGCTCTTCTGGTGCGCCTGTCGCACGTAGTAGCCGCCGGCGGCAGCACCCGCGGCGAGCAGCAGCAGCACTGCCGCGATCATGGTCGGCCACCGAGGGCTCGTCCGCGCGGTCCGGGAGCCGTCGATCTCGATCGACGTCTCGGTGGCGTCGCCGCTCGACGGTTCTACCGGGTCGGGCGATCCCTTGGCGGTCGACGTGTCGTCGACGGTCAGGGTGCTGAGCCCACCGGTGCCAGCATTCGCTTCCATCCGTCGTCTCCTGACTGGATCGAGTTGTCGACGGAGTACCGCATCCCGTCGGGCCCGGTGACTTCCCCGGACTGGGTTTGTATAGGGGCGCCCGGTGGTCCGGCCGGGGTGTAGATGCACGGGTTGGGTTGCTGGCCGTTGCATTCGACGGTGCCCGACCCGGGCGGGGACAACGCATCACTGATGGGCGGTGGTGTTCCCGGCAGGGCGGCGGCGGGCATGGGATTGAGGCCGGTGTCGATGGTGGGCGCCGGCGCCACGAAGCCGGGGTTCACCGGTTGATCGCAGCGCGCCCCGGGCGCCGGGCAATTCAACACCTGGTTCGGGTCGCCGTACCACGGGTTGGTCCCCATGGGCTCATAGGGTTGACCGCTACGGCACTCCTGCGGTGTGGCAGCGGTTTTCCCGGGCACGTCGACGCACGGGATGTTGCGGGCGCCGCGCACCGCGTTGGCCGGTGTGTCCTGTGGAATCTTGCAGTAGGTACCCGAGGGCAACGGCGCGATGCTGGTATCGGCGGGTGAACGCCACTGCGACGCTGGCAGGAATCCAGTCAGACACGGTGGGGGCTGGTTGATCGCCAACCCGAGGTCGATCCGAGCCTCGCCGGGAAACGCCACGGTCGTGGTCTGGGCCACCGACGCGGCCTGCGGCAGCAACACCAGCACCTGCTCGAGGCCCGCTCGATAGCGCAGCAGCAGACCGGTGACGACTTCGAGGTTCGCCAAGGTCTGCGGAAGCGACTCGCGGACGCCGCCCAGCACGCCGTTAGCGGTGTCCAGGGTCGGGGCAGCGTTGGTTAGCACGTTCTTGAGCTGAGGGTCGTTGGCCGCAGTTTGGGTGGAGATGACGTTGAGGTTGCGGATCCACTGCCTGATCTGGTCGGCGGAGGCCGCTTGACTGGTCAGTAGCGGCGCTGACTTGGAGACGAGGTCGTTGATGTCGGCGGTGCTGTCCTTGAGTTCACCGGTGAGCGACTGGGTGGAGTCGACGAGGTTGTGCAGTGCCGGGCCCAGTCCGCCCACGGCCTGCGACGTCTCGTCGAGTACGCCAGCGATCTTGTCCTTGGGCAATGCCGCCAGGCCGCGGTCGACGGCGTCCAGCGCTGCCCCGATGTCCTCGGGGACAGTGCCCGCGGCGACGGTCTGTCCGGAGCCGAGGTACTGGCCCTGGTCGTCGTTGGCGACGAGATCCAGGTACTGCTCACCGACGGCGGAGACCGAATGCACGCTGGCGGTGGCGTCGACGGGTATTCGGTAGGCGTCGTCGATGCTCATCGTGACCTGCACGCCAGCTTTCGTCGGCTCGACGTCGGTGACCTTGCCGATCGTGGCGCCGCGGTAGGTCACGTTGGCGGTGCGGTACAGGCCACCGGACACCGGCAGATCGGCAGACAGCGTGTACTGCCCGATGCCCACCTCGGCCGGCAGACGCAGGTAGTAACCACCCAGGACCACCACCGTGATCAGCGTCAAGACGGCGAACACGACGAGCTGGATCCGGACGAATCTGGTGACCATTCATGGACCCCTTTCGACCAGCGGCCCGCCGGGTGCGTCATTGGGGTTGGGGGTGAAGCGCACGTCGGGAATCATCGTGGCGGGATCGCGGCCCCAGGATTGCTCCAACGCGCGCAACGCCCCGGTGAAACGCGTCCCCGTGAGAAGCCCGTTGTCCAGGGCACTGAGGGTCAGGTCGACGTTGAGCGAGGTGTTGATGAAGTCACCCCGGAAACTCTTCGGCACGGCGTCGATGTCGAACGGCGCGGTGAGGGCCACCTTGAGCGCCGGAACCACGAACGGTGCCGCACGGACCAGTTGTGCCAGCGGCCGCTGCAAGGACACCAGGTTGCGGTTCAGCGTCGCGCTGGACGAGTCGGCCGTCCGTTCGGTGGCATCACTGAACCGGCCGATCGACTCGACGGCGTCGATGACCGTGCCGCGGGAGTCGGTCAAATACTTGACCAGGGGCGGCAATTCGATCAGCGCGCCATTGAGGGTGTCGGTGTGCGCGGCGGCCATCGTCAACAGTCGGTCAGCGGAGTCGATGGCGCGGGTGACGTCACCGATCTGCTCTTCGAGCTTGGCCGTGAACGTGTCGAGGTTGTCCAGGAGCGCGCGTATCTGGTCACCGCGACCGTTGACGACGCTGTAGACCTCGTTGGAGATGACCTCGAGGTTGGCTACACCACCCCCGTGCAGCAGCGTCGCGATACTGGCCAGCGTCTGCTCGGTGGTGGGGAACGCCGACGAATTCTGCAAGGCGATGGTCTCCCCGTTGCCGAGCGGCTCGGGCGAGGGGTCCGATGGGGCAGCCAACTCCAGGTGCTGCGTTCCCAGCAGGCTGGTTTGTCCGATCTTGGCAATGGCGTTGCGGGGCAGTCGAACTCCGCCTTGTAGTTCGACGGTGAGGGTGGCGACCCAGTTCTTCATCTGAATCTCGTGCACCTGACCGACGAACACGTCAGACACCAGCACCTTGCTGTTGGGGGTGAGGCCCAGGGTGTCGGGCATCTGCACGTAGACGACGAAGGAACCCTGGCCGCTACCGGGCCCCCCGGGCAGGGGCACGTTGGCGATGCCGCGCCACTGTCCACAACCGCTGAGAACGAGCGCGACGCTCAGCAGCGCGACGCCCTGGTTCGCCACCCGTCGCAGACGGCGCGCACCGGCGGTGCGGTGTCGGATGATCCGCACATGCCATGCGTTTGCGGCGGTCACTGCCCGGCTCCCATCGGGGCCTCGGCGGGCAATGCAGGGCCGTCGGCAGGTGCGTCGGCGGGGACGGCAGCCGCAGCAGGGGCCGGGGTGGGCGCGACTGGACCTGGGATGACCCCGGGACCTGGTGGTGGCGGCGGTCCGGGCTGCGGGTACCACGGCGGCGGCAGCGGGTTGGTCTCGTCGAAGCTGTTCGGTTTGCCGGGCAGGTTCGGTCCCCACGGCGGCGGCGCGTCGTCCGGGCCGCCCATCAGTTCGGCCAGCGACCCTGGTGATAGCAGGTCCCCGGTGACTGGGCGCAGGTCGAGGCCTTGCATTCCCGGTGCCGCCACCCAGCCGGGTTGGTGGTTGCCGTGTCCGTTGACGTAGGTGTCGGGTGCGAAGATGCCGGGCACGGTGGTGTCCTTGAACCCGGGCGGGGGTTGCAGCCGCGGCTCGGAGTAGGCGGTGGTCTTGGGTAGCGTCGCGCCGGTGCTGAATGGCATCAGCCCGAACGGCAGGTAGTTGAACTTGATGGCGTCCAGGACCGGAGACAGATATTGCGCGCACAGCTCGGCGGAATCTTGGTAGCCCAGCCTGCTGCCGGCTTGGATCGAGCTGCAGATGAGTTGTAACGGATTCGCGAAGTTGGTGACGGCGGGAATGATCGTCAACGCGCCTTGGGCCGGGTGATAGCTGTTGTTGGTGTTCGCGGCGAATGTCGGGAAGGCATGCAGGAAGTTCTCCAGGTTCGTCTGCTGATCGGGTGTCACCAGCGGATTGGTGGCCGTGGCCAGATTGTTGACGTCGGTGGTCAGCACGGGGCCGTTCTCGTCGAGGAACTTACGCAGCACGGGCAGCAGGGTGTTCACCTGCTGAACGGCATCGGAGACGGCGTGGTCGTTCGGCGCGAGGCTGGTGGTGAGCTGAGACAGGTTGTCGTTCAACGAGATCAGCTGCTGCTCGTTGATCTGCAAGGTGTTGAGGAACGTGGCCAGCCCGCCCACGATCGCGAACGTCTCTCCGCGGCTGTCGTTGATTGCGCCCAGGGACGTCGACAGGGTGTTCAGCGTCTTGCTGATGGCGTCGCCCTTGCCGGCCAGCCCGTCGGCGAGGGACTCCAGCGTGTCACCGATCGGGCCCTTGGGTTGCTGCGGAGTCGGCCCCAGCGCGGTCACGGTCTTGCCGACGCTGTCGCGCAGGTCGTCCCACTCCACCGGCACCTGAGTGTGTTCGACCGGGATGACCGCATTGTTGGTCAGGATGGGCCCACCGTTGTACGGCGGCTCCAATTGGATGTTGCGCGAGGCGACCAGGCTGGGGTTCATGATGACCGCCGAGACATCGGCGGGGACCTTGTATTTGGTCGGAAAGCGGAACGTCACCTTCATCTTGTCGCCGGCCGGCTCGACGGTGTCGATGGACCCCACCGGTACGCCCATGATCGAGACGTCGTCTCCTGGGTACAGCGAGTTGGCTTGCGTGAAGTAGGCAACGACGACGTTGGTGGTCAGCTTCTGGAAGAGGTGCCATCCGCCGTAGGCCAGTGCCAGCGCGGCGATCACAATCGCCGCGGTGACGATGATCGACCTGCGGGACGGCCGTCTGAGCGTGGGCGCGTTGGAGGTTGTGGTCATCGCTAGTTACCTCCGGATTGATCGGGCGCGCTGGGCGTGCTCGGCAGTGGCAGGGGCGGCTCTGGTGCCACCGGTACGGTTCGGGCCCCTGGCGGCCCGGGGGCGAGCGGTCCTGCCGGGACGCCGTCGATGGGTGGTGAGGGTTCCCCGGGCAACGCCGCGCTCGGTACGCCCGGTGCCGGTGGCGGTGCGTTCGGGTTGGGTGGCAACCCGGCGAGGGCGGGGCCCCCGTAGTTGGCGCCGTAGGGGTTGTCCCCGAACGGGCCGGTATCGGTGGCGGCGCAGGGCAGCGGGTTCGCGGGGGTGGGGTAATCACCTGGCGCGGGTGTGTCCGAGCATGGGGAGCCCGCGACGACGGCGGGCCCGGGATGCTCGGGGGTGCCCTCCAGTGGTGTCGGCGCCGGTGGCGGCGCGCCGTTCGGTAGCCGTTGACCGTTGGGGTCGGGGAACTGCGACGATGGCAGACCGGCGTCGGCCCAGAATTTGTTGGGGTCGATGCCGCGTTTCTTGAACGCCGCGTCCACCCATGGCTGCAGGACTTGGTAGGGCAGCAGGTTGAAGATCGCGGCCTTGACGTAGGGCCCGGACGACGCGATTTCCGTCAGCGATGCCACGAACTTCCCGACGTTCTCGACCGTGGCGGACAGGTCGTCCTTGCGCTTTACCAGGACGTCGCTGACGGTCTGAACCTGTTTGAGGACGGCGTTGATGTTCGGGTTGTCGCTGATCAAACCTCGGACTTGTGCAGCAACCGACTCGACGTTGTTGAGCAACGCCGCGATGGCCTGGCCGCGGGCGTTGATCGCCGAGAGCAGCGCTTGGGCGTTGACGAGCAGGCGGTTGATCTGCTCGCCGTGGATGCCCAGGACGCCGGCCACCTTGCTGGTCTCCCCCAGCAGATGCTGGATCTGCTCGTCGCGGGTGCTCAGTGTGTCGGCGAAGCGCTTCACCCCGTCCAGGGCTGCGCTGAGGTGTGGGGAGGTCTGGTCGACGGTGTCGGTGAGCACCTGCAGTGATTGCTTGATGGTGCCGACGTCCCAGCCGCCCAAGTCCTTGGTGGCGTCGCGGAACGCGTCGTAGATCTGGTACGGGGTCGTCGTTTGGTCTAGGGGCAGCGTCGCACCGGGCCGAAGCGGGTCGTCGCCGCGCGGTTCGACCTCCAGCACCTTCTTACCCAGGATGGTGTCGGTGCGGATGGACAGTCGGCTCTTGGTGCCAATCGTGTTGTCGTCCAACGTGAATTGAACTACCACGTGCCCGGTGGCCAGGGCCAGATTCTGCACGGTACCGACGTCCATGCCGGCGATGCGCACCTTGTCCCCGGCGCGCAGCGCCCCAGAGTCGCCGAACTCTCCGTAGAAGTGCGGCTGAGCGAACAGCATCGGCACGCTGGTGAAGCTCTGGCCGACACCGGTCACGAGTAGGACCAAGACGAGCGCCATGATGCCGACCCGGACCCGGTGCTCGGGTTCGAGCGCCCTCATTGCGGTGTGCACCTTCCGGTCGGCTGCTGCGTGAGCCGGACTGTGCGGACCGGCCCGCCGGGTTGCAGCCCGTTCAAAGTCAGCGTGACGTCGCACAGGTAGAGGTTGATGAAGTCCCCGTAGGTGCCGGCGCTGCGCCCGAGCAGGGTGAGCGCGGTCGGCAATTTGTGCAGCAGGTCATCGACCTGTGGGCTCTGATCGACCAGAGGTTGGAGCACGCCCTGCGCCGACGTGATCGTCGAGTTCAGCAACGGCCGGTTCTCGCTGAGCAGATCACTGAGAGCTCCGGTGGCGGTGCTCAGGCTGGCCACACTGTCGGCCAATGGTCCGGCTTGCTGATTCAGCCCGCTGATCAGCGTCTCCAGGTTGACCACGGTGGCGTCGACCTGTCCGGCCTTGGCGACGATGCTGTCCAGCACCGTGCTGAGGTTCTTGACCACCGACCCGATGGCCTCGTCTCGGTCGGCGAGTTGAGAGGTCAGCCGCCCGGTCTGATCGAGGATGTCGTTGATGGTGCCGCCCTGACCCTGAAAGACCGTGACGATCGCCGAGGCAATCGTGTTGACCTTCTGCGGGTCGAGTGCTTGAAACACCGGGCGGAAGCCACCGATGAGGGCATCGAGGTCCAGGGCGGGTTGGGTGCGTTGCAGCGGGATGAGACCTCCCGGCGGCAGTAGGCGGTCGCTGCCGTCGCCGGATCCGCGGGTGACTTCGAGGTAGCGCTCGCCGATGAGGTTGGCGTAGCGGACCTGCGCGGCTGACGACTGGAACAGCGGCAGAGATCGGTCGACGGTGAAGTCGACGCGCACACGGGTGCCGCCATCGATGAGCCGCATGTCGGTGACCTTGCCGACCTCGACGCCCGACGCGCGGACGAATTGGCCCGTGCGCAGACCGCTGACCGACGCGAATTCGGCGGAGTAACCCACGGTCTTGTCGAAGCGCAGTTGACCGAAGACCACGATCGTGATGAACGCGAAGAACACCAGGACCAACGAGACGGCGGCGAATTTGATGGCACTGGAGGTGGTGTTCACGGGTTCACCGTGTTCTCTCCGATTTGGCGTCCCCATACGTAGTCGTTCGCCCAGGGCGACCCGATCCGGAACTGCTTGTAGGGCGCGACGCTGGCGCCGGTGTCCATCACCAGGGCGGGAGCCGGCCACAGGTCCCGGGTGATCTGCTGCCAGCAGCCGGGTGCCCCGCCGGGCCCGCCCCGGGCGTTGACCCTGGGCGTGTTGTCGGGGAACACGTAGGGGTTGGCGCCACCGACGAGCTGCGTGTGCACCTTGACCGAGTAGCCGTTGCCGCCGCCTTCGGAGGCCGCGACGGCCGGCTCGACCTGCCCGGCATTGCGGATGGCGCAGGCCAGTTCCGGGCTGTAGGTGTCGAGTAGCGCGCTGACCGGCGCCAGCTGCAGCAGGGTCTGCGCCAGGTGCGGCTGGCTCTTGTTCAAGACGTCGGTACCGGTGTTGGAGAACCCGATGGCCGACAGCAACGTTGCATCGAGGTCCTTCTGCTGGCTGTTCAGGGTGCGGGCGGTGGTCGTGAGATGGTCCAGGGCGCTCCACAAATCCGGCGAGGCGTCACCCAGCGCGTCGGTGACCGTCGCCAAATGTTCTATGTCGGAATGTAATTGGTCCATCTGCGGATTCAGGTTGTCGAGCACGTCGTTGCCGTTGACGAGCGCGGTGCCGAACTTGTCGCCCAACCCGGACAGGGCGTCGGCCGCCCCGCTGAGGGTGAGGTTCAGCTTGACGGGGTCTACCGACTGCGCGATGGAGGTGACGGTTTGGAAGACCGTGTTGATCTCGGTGGAGACCGATGCCACCGTGATGACGTCGGCGGACGTGATGGGCGCGCCGGGATGTTTGGGCGAGGCGAGTGCTACGTATTTGCCGCCGAACACCGTGGTGGCCTTGATCGCGGCGTCGACGTTGACCGGGATCAGCGGGACGTACTTCGGCGCGATGTTCAGGACGAACTTGGCCGCGGGCTTGCCGTCACGCTCGATCCCGGTCAGGCTGCCGACCTTCCCGATCTCCACCCCATTGAACGTGACCTTCGAGCCGGGTCCGATCAGCAGTCCCGCCCGGTCGGCGATGAGGGTGATCGGTTCCTTGGCGGTGAAGCCGCCCCGGAACTGGACGAAGACGACAACGGCGATGAGCACGAGCACTGTGGCTCCGGCGGCCGCCAGCCGGATGAAAGGTGGTGTGCGTTGGGCGTTCTCGGGAAACTCTATGGACATGGCCGCTACACCGACAGGTTGAAGTTGGGGTCGACGCCGTAGAGCGCCAGCGACGAGAGCATGGCCACGATGACGACGGCGGCCAGCGAGAACCGCATCGAGCGTCCGACGGCGTCACCGACGCCGACCGGTCCCCCAGCGGCGGTGTAACCGTAGAAGCAATGCGTGATCATCACGACGGTAGCGATGATGACCGCGACCAGGAACGACCAGTACACGTCCTCGGGCCGCAGGAAGGTGCGGAAGTAGTGGTTGTAAGTGCCGCTGGATTGGCCGTAGAACAGGGTCGTGACCAGCTGGGGCGAGAGGAACGCCATGATCATGGCCAGCCCATACAGCGGCAGGATCACCACGACAGCGGCGATGATCCTCGTCGAGGCCAGGAATGCCAGCGACTTGACGCCCATGACTTCCAGGGCGTCGATCTCCTCGCTGATGCGCATGGCGCCGAGTTCGGCGGTGGCGCCGGCGCCCACCGTGGCCGCCAACGCGATGCCAGTGACCACCGGGGCGGCGATGCGCACGTTGACCAGTGCGGCGAAAAAGCCGGTGAAGACGTCCACCCCGATGTTGCCCAGCGAGGAGAACCCCTGGATGGCGACCAGCGAGGCCCCGGACAACGTGATGAAGGCGACGATTGCGAGCGTTCCGCCGATGACCGCCAGCGCCCCGGTGCCCATGCCGATCTGGGCGATGAGCCGCGTCGTCTCCGCCCGATATCGGCGCAGCGTCAACGGGATCTGCCCGATGCTGACCAGGGTGAACCACACCATCTGACCGAACGAGTCCATCGCCCGGCGAGGGGCGCCGGCGTAGCGGCCGAGGTTGGCAGTCGTGCGGGGGTAGCGGGCGCGGATGACGGCAGCATTAGCACTGCTGGTGGTCACGTCAATGCCCCGTTCCGAACCGCACACCGATGGTGGTCAACACGACGTTCACCGCGAACAGGGCAATGACGCACAGCACAACGGTTTCGTTGACCGCAGTGCCGACGCCCTTCGGTCCGCCGGAGACGGTGAGGCCTCGATAGCATCCGACCAGGCCGGCGATCAGCCCAAACGTCACCGCTTTGGCCGTGGCGATGAGCACCTCGGGCAGTCCGGTGACCAGCGTGAGAGTGGAGAGATACGCGCCACCGGAAACGCCTTGAAGGTAGACGCTGAAGACGAACCCGCCGACGAGCCCCACGATGATGACCAGGCTGTTGAGCAACGTGGCGACGACGGTCGCGGCGATCACCCTGGGCACCACCAGCCGCCGGATGGGGTCGATGCCCATGACTTCTAGGGCCGCGATCTCCTCACGGATGGTGCGCGCACCGAGGTCCGCACAGATCGCGGTGGAACCGGCGCCGGCCACGACCAACACCGTGGTCAGTGGACCCAGCTGGGTAACCGCACCCAGCGCGGCACCCGCCCCAGAGATGTCGGCAGCGCCAAACTCCGCCAACAGGACGTTCAGCGTGAAAGTCAAAAGCACCGTCAGTGGTACCGCTGCCAACATGGTCGGGACGATCGTGACGCTCATCAGGAACCACGCCTGCTGAATGAGCTCACGCCATTCCAGGGGAGGGCGCACGAGGGCCTTGGCTGTCAACGAGCACATCCGGGCAAAGCCACCGACGTGCCCGATCGGGCGACTCAGCTGGCCACCGAGGTAGCTGCCCAAGCCTGACGAGGCCGTCATGGCTTGCCTGCTACACGACGCGGGCGTTGCTTGGGCATGGTCGGCCGGCATTTCATGGTTGACACGCCTCTCTGGGTGAGGTTCATGTACTCCGAGCTCGCGATGTCGCCCAGCTCCTCTCGAAGATGACGTCGGGTGGTCATCGGTTGCTCCGAATCATGTGACCTGGGCGACATTTGCTCTTGGACGCAGGCGAACAGTTTCTGCGACATTTCCGCCCCGTTACGGCGGTACCGGTAGCGCGCACTACACGGGGGGCTCGGCCCGCAGGTGGAGAATGGCTAGGGAGTTGCCCGAAGTGGCGGGCAAGCTAGGACGCCGAGGATGCCAGCGCGGTCATTCCAGGCCGGTACTCACGTGGGACGGCACGATTGAGACCCCGTCAAACGGGCACTGGTGTAGGTGTTACCGCGGTACAGAGCGCGCGAAGCTGGGTGTCGGCCACGCTCGCACCGTGTTAGCTCAATTCGAACGATGCTGTTTCCAAAGACTGGGCTGGTGCTGAATCGCCGTGCCCGCGTCGGCCGCCAGCCGGGGCCGTACGGATGCTGCTACTGCCCGCTGACCGCAGCGCCTAGTCGACTGTTCTCGGCTACTTCGATCATTTCCTCGGCCTTGGGAATCACGGCGTCGAGGAACTGCGTGTATTGCGCCAGCGCCGCATCGCGCTCGGGTCCGGCCGGGGGGAGCGGCGTTCCGACGTTGGTCGTGAGACCAGCAAGTCGCGAACGTTGCCGCCACTCGACGATCTCGGGGTCTTCTGCCCAGATCCGGTCGTTGCGGAAGGTGTCGAGCCAGGTCCTGACGAAGTCGATTTCGGCTTCGGGGTGAGGGGCGGGTCTGGTCACTGCGTTCTTCTCCGCATCGCTTCCGCCGCGGGCCTCGATGTGCGCGATGAAGGCGGCACTATAGACATGCTGGCACAGCAGTACCGACTGCAGGGTGATCCGCTGATTGTTGAACACCGGTATGCTCTCGCGGCGTTCCAGGCCATTTGCGCTGCAGTCGATGTAGAGCGGGTCGCCGCTGACCTCCCGAACGCCGTTCTCGAACTCGATGACGCCGGGCCGCAAGGCCTGCACGCGGCCGAGCGCCTCGTAGGAGGTGACGTCGTGTACTCGCTGTAGCTGTGCGAGTTCCGCGCGGGTCACGGTCGCGCAGCGGAAGGACGTGGGCCGGACGTCGTCGGAGATCCGCAGCAACCACTCCGCGTCGGTCAACTGATCAAGCAGTTCCGGCAACGACTCAGCCTGCATCCAAGCGCCGGCGAAGGCGTTGGCGTAGCGATCGGCGACCTCTACGAAGAGTGGACCGGGCTGGGCCCACTCGCGGTTGAACAGCCAGGAATCTCTGGGCCGAACCCACGTGATCCGGTCGGGGTCGAGACCGCGCTCCAACAGCCACAGAATGGAGTCGATCCCGGTCTTGCCGCCCACCCACGACGACGTAGTGTTCGTCGTCTCCGGCCAGCGAGGACAGCGCATTCGGGGCAACCACGCGCACGCCTGGATCAACCTGGTAGTGCGGTGGCCGCATCGACGGAACCGTGACGTTCATGTACGTGGTGTCGACGATCTTTCGCCGAACGACGAACTGGGTGGTCTTACCAGACACGATGCCGCGCGCGATATGGCTGGTCCAGTCATAGTCAGTCTTGGGCAGGTACTGGACTCGTCCCGAGGGAATGAACCGTTCGCGCACCACCGCTTCGAAGTAGGCGCGAACCTCGTCGCGGGAGGAAAGCCCGAGCATCCCCGCGTTGAGCCCGTGGGTCTCGACATCACTGCTTCCTAGCGATCGCGAGTTGACCCCGTAGAAATCAGCCGGCTGGTGCAACCGAACGAAGTCATAAGCCTTGCGCCAGTGTCCGCCGGGCTGGTCGTAACGGTCGACGATGACGAAACTGGCATCGGTCTCGTCCAGCATCGTGTCAACGAAAGCCAGTGCTGTCGCACCCGCGCCGATGACCAGGTAGTCGGTTTCAATGATCTCGAAGATCTCGGACATGCTCACGCTCCAAAATAGTTGGGAAAGAAGGTACGGATTTCATCTAGGAGATCCTCGGGTCGTTCCAGGGCGGCGAAGTGGCCACCGGAGTCGAACTCGCGCCAGTGTTCGATCGTGTACACGCCGTCGAGCCACTGCCTGGGGACGAGATAGGGCTCCTTCGGAAACACGGCCACCCCGGTGGGGACGGGGATGCGCGGCGGCCCAACGTAGGCCTCGCCCTCCAATGCAGCTTCGCGGTAGAGCCTGGTGGCGCTGACGATGCTCTTGGTGGCCCAGTAGAACTGGATATTCGTCAGCAGGGTGTCTTTGGTGAACACCTTGTCGAGGTCGCCGTCGTTGTCGCTCCAGGCGGCGAACTTCTCGATGATCCAGGCGGCGGTACCCAGCGGGGAATCGGCCAGACCGAGGGTAAACGCATCGGGGATCAGGCTCTGGACGTGCAGATATCCGGTCACCTGGTCGAAATGGGCCTGCCCTTCCGGGGGCGGAACGAGATCGCCGTAGGGCGGCGTGAATGGCATGTTGATGTGCAAGGCCGCCACGTGGTCTGGGTGGTAGCGCGCAATGCGGGCGCCGAGCAGGGTCCCCCAGTCACCGCCCTGGATGGCGTAGCGCGGGTAGCCGAGCACATCGTGCATCAGGGTGTCGAACGCGTGCGCGATGCGGGTGGCGCCCCAACCCGCCTCCGATGGCTTGCCGCCGAACCCGAACCCCGGAATTTCCGGCATGACGAGGTCGAAGCTCGGGGCGTCGGGAGCACCGTGCGACGCAGGGTCGGTCAGGGGACCGATCAGGTCGAGGAACTCGACGACTGATCCCGGCCAGCCATGCAGAAGCAGCAAGGGGATGCTGTTCGGCTTCGCGCCTCGCACGTGCCAGAAGTGCAGATCGACGCCACCGATCGGAGTCAGGAAGTGCGGGAACGAGTTGAGGCGAAGTTCCGCTTTGCGCCAGTCGTACTCCTCGGCCCAGTAGGCCATCAGGTCACGCAGGTAGGGGATCTGCGCCCCGTACCGCCACGGGTCACCGGGCACAGCGTCGGCCCACCGGGTTGCCCGCAACCGGGCCTGGGTTTCTTCGAGCACCGAGTCGGGAACGTGGATCGTGAACGGAGTCACCGAGCCGCGAGCGAGGACATCGGCCCGCGCGGGTGGTATTTGACTGGACACCATGCTGTTCATCGCGGCCGTCGTCCTTTCAATGACTGCCTGCGCTGGGGGCAGGCGAAGGGCTAGCAGTGGGAAGTAGCCGGTTAGACGTCGATGAGGACCTTGGTGCCCAGGCCATTGCGGAGATCATCGAGCGCTCCGGCGATCCCGTCGATCGGAGCATGCTCGACCCAGCCCTCGGTCGAGTAGTTACCGGCTGCCATCGCCTGAATGACGGACCTGAAGTCGTCGTCGAGGTAGACCGCCGACCCCATGATGGACAGTTCGCCTAGGACTATGCCGAGGGGTTGCAGGGGGAACGCCGACTCGTGCAGCCCGACCACCACGACGCGACCCGAGGGAGCAAGTACCTGCAGACCGCCCAGCACCGCGGCCCCGACGCCGGCGGCATCGAAGACCGCCGCCGCGCCGTCTCCATCCGACAAATCGGTTACCAGGGACGCGAGATCATCGACGGTCGGATCGATGACGTGTTCACCACCCAGTGCGGCGGCGCGTGCGCGGCGGCTCTCGGCGGGATCGGATAGCACGACCTTGGTGAGCCCGAGCGAGCGAAGGGCAAACCACATGCCGATCCCGATTGGTCCGAGCCCAGACACAACGACGACGTCACCGGGACCCGCCCCGCTCTTCCGGACGGCGTGATAGGCAACGGCCATTGGCTCGACCAAAGCGCCCAGTTCTAGCGAGACCCCGGCAGGCAGTACGTGAATCTGATTTGCGTCGACGACCGCGTATTCAGACAATCCCCCACTTGTTGCACTGAGACCGCACAGGGCGAGTTTTCGGCACAGGTTGAAGGCACCGCTGCGACACGCGACACAGGTGCCGCAGGACAAGGTCGGGCGTACCGCGCCGCGGTCCCCGACCGCGCACCGCGTGACGCCGGGCCCGGCCTCGACCACAGTCCCAGCGAATTCGTGGCCCAGGGTGATCGGCACGCTCACCCCGGTGAGCGGGTGTGCCGACGTCGGTATCAAGGTCGGCGCCGCGAAGTACTCGTGCAGGTCGGTGCCGCATATGCCGTTGTGGGCGACTCGGACCACCACCTGCCCCGGTCCGGCGACGGGATCGGGAAGATCCTCGATCCGGATGTCTCCCACGCCGTAGTAACGGACCGCCTTCATCGCCGCAAGGCCCTTTGTCCTAGAAGCCCCATCAGAACAGCACGTCCTCGTTGAAGGGCTGGCTGTTCGCTTTGCACCACTCGATGTACAGGTCCAGGAAGTCCCAGGCGTCCATCAGCGACTTGAGGGTCTCGTCGTCGTTGAGAAACTCCAGTGCGCCGGCAACCTCGAAACGCACCACCGTGTCGGCGTAGAAGTGCAGCGTGTGAGCTACGCCGGGAAACTCATGGGCATAGTCGCCGACGTTTGCCACCCAGTCGTACTCGGCGTAATTCCACGCCCCCTGTAACGTGGTGGCGACCACGCCACCTCGGTGCCGATGTTTGCCCAGCCAGGTGTCGCCAGATGACTTCACGTCAAGGGTAAAGATTCCGGTCCGATTGTCGACGCGGATGAGCCGCAGTTCGAAACCGTTGATCCAGGGAAAGAACGGGGTGTCCGTGCTCCTGATGAGGGTGTCCTTCGCGCCGTAGCGCTCAGTCACCTCCAGCACGCGCCGTTCTTGGGAGGTGAGAGCGGTGGCGGGCGGGGCCCCAACGATTGTTGTCATCGTGTAACTCCTTCATGTGAACAGAGCGCCGACGTTAGCGTCAGTTCAGCGCAGCAAGTAGGCCTGCGGTGCGTTATTGCACAAGGTGTTCCACAATGGAACAGCAGTGGTCTGCATCACGGATGACCCGAGTAGTGTCTTTGAACGCAACAGCCTTCGGTGGCCTTGACACCACGGGTTTGGGAGGATCGATGACGACCACCGCAGCCTGGGACGAGTTTGACGACGGCCGCGACCCGCGGGGCATTCGCCCCGACATAGTGCGGTCCTGGCACCGCAGCCAGCGCGCAGCGGTGCTACCGGAGGGCTTGGACCTCGGTGGGACGGGGGAGACGCAGGCTTCGAAGTTTGTCGATGTCGCCGCCCCAGTGCTTTTGCAAATGGCCGACTTGCTGCGTGGTGACTCTGTCACGCTTGCGCTCGCCGACGCCGACGGACGCATTCTCTGGCGCTGGGCCTGCGAGCGCGACCTCTACCCTCAGCTGGATCAATCGGAAATGATAGCGGGCGCACGCTTCGCCGAGCGCTACGCCGGCACCAATGGAATCGGGACGGCACTGGAGAACGGTCAGACGACACTCGTGGTCGGCCAGGAACACTACAAGCGGAACTGGCAGGATTGGGCTTGTATCGCGACGCCCGTCGTGCACCCGGTGACCCGGCGAACCGCAGGCGCGATCAATATCGCCTGTGAAGCCCGACATGCCAACCAGTTCCTGCGGGTCGCGATCCGGTCGTTAGGCTCGGAAGTCTCGTCAGCCCTGCGCGCCTCGGTCGGCGCGCGGCAGCGTCGGCTGCTCGACGCCCTGGTTGCCTATCGAGGCAAGATCACAGATGTCCCGCTCATTGCCCTCGACGCCCAAACCATGATCATTGACGGAGACGCCAACGGACTGAAAGCCGACCGCGCGGAGTTCTGGGAGCTGTGTCGCGGCCGCGCCGGACGAACAATCGCACTGCCCGGTGGGCGTTGTGCCCGGGTCCTCCCGGTCACGCAGGAACGAGAAAGTGACGGCGTCGTCCTCGTCATCGATAGTGGTCACTCTCTCACGACGTCTGGACCGGCCCTGTCTCGCACTCTCGGTCCATTGGAACGTTCCGAAGTCCGAGTGCTGCGCGAAACACTTGCCGACTGCGGTGGAAACAAGTCAGCTGCAGCGGATCGCCTAGGGATTTCTCGCGGCACTCTATACCGCAAGGTACGCGCCTATCGCCTCGACACGGGGTTTTCGCGAGACCCTGGCGTGCCCGCGGATTGACGGTGCCGCTCCTGCGCTTTGGACGCTGCGGCCGACGTTGAAGGGGTGGGGCGGCGCGAGTACGCCCTTGACGCTCCCGCGGGGGCGGGCCCAATTGTGTCCGGGAGATTCATGTAGTTGAAGTTCGAATCTTTCAGCACGACAGGGAATCTCGCGTCACGCCGAACAAGAACGCAGCCAGTAAAGTTGGCGTAGGCCCTCGTTTTCTCTAATCCTGGGGCGTGGACGACGAATGCCGAGATGCCGTTAGCGCCTTGTCGGGATCGGTCACCGCCATCTCCGTGTACCACTGCGAGAGACCACCGTTGGAGACCAGCACCTGACCCGTTGAGCACCCAGTCCTCGCCATCGGCTCGGCCCCGGTGCGCATCGCGGCCGCATCGCTGCCTGCCTCCCGCTCGGACCGCCCCGATCGACGGCAGCACCTACTTCTTGAGTTCCTCAGCAGACCTCACCGGTATAGAGGTCACGGGCCTACCCGGGGGTTCACCGCGGTCGTATTGTCAAGCAACCGAGCCGTCGTCGAGCGTCAGAGTGCTTTAAATTCGACGCTCCAGTGCTAAAGACACTCGAAGCGCAAGTGCTACAGATAAATACATGACTCAAATAATCGAAGCCGACTATGTGGTGGCCGGTGCGGGCGGAGTCGGCATGGCCTTCGTCGACGAGATCATCACCCACACCGACGCGACTGTCGCGATCATCGACCGTAAGCATCGTCCGGGCGGCCACTGGAACGATGCCTATCCCTTCGTTCGACTGCACCAGACCTCCACCTGTTACGGCGTGAACTCCACTGACATGGGCGGCCACAGCATCGATCAGGTCGGTCTGAACAAGGGCTGTTATGAGCTGGCCAGCGGCAGCGAAGTGGTCGCCTACTTCGACACCGTGATGCGCAAACGCTTTCTGCCCTCCGGGCGGGTGCAGTACTTATCACTTTGCGAATACAACAAGCAGGACGACACCGCCGTCTCGCTCGTCGACGGTGAGAAGTACGAGTTCCGTGCCAAGAAGAAGTTCGTCGACGCGACCTACCTCAACGTCACGGTGCCGTCGCAGCGCGACCCCGATTTCAAGGTGACCGGCGGCGCGCACGCGGTGGCCGTCAACCAGCTTCCGAAGGTCATTTCGCAGCACCAAAACTTCGTCGTCGTCGGCTCCGGCAAGACCGGCATGGACGCGGTGTTATTCCTGCTGACAAACCGGGTCGAGCCGGAGCGCATCACCTGGATCATGCCGTCGGACGCCTGGATGTTCAGTCGCTTCGACGTCGATCCGGGCCGCAAGTTCAGCGACCCGATCACTAAGTACGCCATCGGCCTGATGCAGGCCGCGCTGGAGGCCGAGCACTACGACGACTACTTCAAGAAGCTCGTCGACCGCAAGCTGGTGATGCAGCTGGATCCGTCGGTCAAGCCGGGTCGCTGGCGCTGCGCCACGTTCACCCCGCTGGAGCTCGAGCAGCTGCGCCGCGTAAAGAACGTGGTGCGCATGGGCTATTTGGAATCGGTGTCGCCGACCGAAATGAACTTGACCAAGGGTACGCATCCGGCCCCGGCCGATGCCGTGTTCATCGACTGCGCCGCCGACGGTCTGCCCAAGGTTCCGATGGTCCCGGTGTTCAACGGCAACCACATCACGCTGCAGACGGTCCGCATGTGCCAGCAGGTCTACAGCGCCGGCTTCATCGGCAACGTCGAATGCAACGTGCACGCCGACGAGAACCGCAAGAACGAGCTGACGCAGCCCGTGCCGTTGCCCTACAGAGACTCCGACTACTTGCGTTGTGCGATCGCCAACGGTGTGAACATGTCGATCTGGCTGTCCGAGCCAGCTGTCGTCAAGTGGATCAACGAATCGCGTATCGACCTGTTCAGTCCGATCCTCGATTTCGAATCCGAGGAGGGCATTGCCAACATCCAGGCGATGGGTCAACTGATCCAGCAGGCGGTGCCGAAGATGCAGGCGCTGCTCGACAGCCACATGCAGAAG
Organism: Mycolicibacterium hodleri; assembly: GCA_006864685.1. Classification (GTDB taxonomy): domain Bacteria; phylum Actinomycetota; class Actinomycetes; order Mycobacteriales; family Mycobacteriaceae; genus Mycobacterium; species Mycobacterium hodleri_B. The sequence continues at coordinate 66,702 of VIFX01000032.1, forward strand.
GTCGGAGGCGAAACCGTTTTCGCGTGATCGGTGGCGCTGAAATGTAGCCGCAGGCCACCGGTCATGAGGCGAGGGTCCCCGGTTCGCCGCGGGCTTCTTGCCGGGTCATCGGTTCGTCGACGTCGGTCGGCCAGACCGCGCGTGAGCCGAGGAGGGCTGATTCACCTCATCCTCGGCACGACGGCACCGGACCGCACTACGGAAGGCCCCCAAACGGGTCTACTCGTCGCAGGCAGCGACGTAGCCGCGTCACGGCGAGGTGATTTCTTGCGGGCCCACATAGTTGCTGCCTGCCGTCGGTGCAGCTTTAGAGCCGAACCAAGCCTGGGCGCATTCGTCGGTGAGCATGGCTCACGTTCCCGCTGAGCATCTTTGGCGTGGAAGATAGCAACCCGCGGCCCGTGGAGGCGGCGATCCCGTGCTTGACCGCTTGACGGCGAAGACTAGATGTGGCCATGCCAATTTCGCGCGCCATGTCGCTAAGGGTGCGGTTGTTGAGTACGTATTCGCGGTGTAGCCAGTCGAGATCGATGGACGTCTGATTGTGGGCCTGACGTTGGGCATCGCCGATGTGATGCTGGCGCGCTTGTCGCCGCAGAGCACTGGCCGTGACACCCTGTTCGCGGGCCATGTCGGTGAGTGAGCGGTCGTTGACCACGAATTCACGGTAGAGCCAGTCCAGGTCAACCTTGGAGCGGTGTTTCACCGGCTGCGATCGCTTCCGCTCGTCGCGGGGCCGTCCTCTTTTCACCTCAAGTCCGTGTGTCTTGGCAACCTTGGCCAACGTCGAGAGTGACATACCGAGCTCGCGGGCGATGTCGGTGAGGGTGCGCTGTTTCTTCAGGTACTCGTCGCGTAGCCAGTCTGGGTCGACGTCCCACCGTTGGCGCACTGGCGGGTCCTTCTGCGGCTTCTTTGGCGTGGGGCGGGGTGGAGCGCTGAATCCGTGCTTGTTCACTTGGCGGTGCACAGTGGACGTGGCCACGCCGAGTTCGTGGGCTAGCTCCGAGGCGGACCGACGGTTCACCACGTATTCGCGATGGAGCCAGTCGGGATCGATCGCGGACGACCGAACCCGAGGTGGCGCTTTCGGGCCGCTGGGTTTGCTTGTCGCCTTGGTGGATGTGTGCAGCACGCGGGGGTCACGGATGACGGGGATGCCTTGGCGTGTGGCGAACCGGCTGACGGCACTGATCGAGGCGCCGATCTCGTTGGCGATGTCGGTGATCGTTCGATGGTTCTCGACGTACTCGCACCGGAACCAGGCTGGATCGATGGTCACCCGGGGATTGGCCCGGCGCACTCTGGTCTCGATGTTGTATTCGCGGGCAAGCACGGATACTGCTTTGCGGTGCACGCCGAACCGGGTGGCGATGGTTCCGATGGACAGTGCGTCACGATGATGCAGGTGCGCGAAATCTTGAGGTGTGAGGCAGGCTCTGAGTCGCTGGAGCTGGGTTGGGGGGCGACGAGCGGATGTTGCGAGGGGGAACTGTTCGAGCAAGAGTCGTATGCAGGGGCTCGGCACACCGAAGTGCCGTGCGGTGGCGGCGATCGTCATCGACGTGACGTTCAACGCGAGGTGCAGGTCGGATGTCGACACGGCGGCCAGGTCGGGCCCGGGTAGCTCCAAGTCGCTGACGATGCTCAAGGGTGGCGACCACCGCACGGGTTCATTGAATACGTTGTGGTCGTGCAGAAATCGTGTTGCTTCGCCGTCGAGTGTCGCGATGAGGTCGGGGGTGAACCTTTCGACGAGGTCGTCTCGCTGCCTGTGCGCACGGCGAATCTGTGTGGTGAACCCGGACATTTCCGCGGGTTGACCGCTGATGCGTTCGAACAACCATGACCGTGCGAGTTGCCTGGACCGGTTCGCGTCGGTGCGGCCCAGGTCTGCCCGGTCGCGGATCTGAGCCCACACTTCGGGCGGCAGCAGCCCTTCGTAGTGGAGTTGGCGTCGCCTCTGGTAGTCGATGGGGCTGGGGTTGGCGATGAGGTGATCGGCGAGTCGTGTGATTGCCTCGGCGATGTTGTGCCACAACGGATGTCGGTGAAGGGCATCGAGAACCATGGTCTGTTGCGACGCTTTGACCGCGCCTCCGAGGTGTTTGCACGCATCGGCCACCGGCATGCGTGCGCCGACGATCAGCAACAACGGCGACAGGGATGAACACACGGTATCGAGATGAACCCGCTGACGGGCGACGAGCCGCAGGCTCCAGTCACGCCACAGCGCCGTGGGAATGTTCCGCAGAGCGACGCCGTCGTGCGCGCTGTCTGGGCGTGGGTACCGCGGGAAGTCGGTCATCGTTCGAAAGCGCAACTTGTTCGACGCAGTGAAGTGCCCGCTGATGGCGCTCAGATGCACCGCCTCCACTGCAGGACTCAGGTGCCCGAAACGCAGGTCCCCCGGGGTCGCCGTTCGGTTCCGAGCCCCGCGTCGGGCGATGACGCTGCGCAGGCAATCCCCAGCTTCGTGAATTGACTCGCAGCCCAGAACGGTCAACGCCAGCGCGATCCCGATGCCGGTGATGAGCGCCGGCGCGCGGGCGGTGAACACCTCGGGCTTGCCCCAGCGGGGTGGGTGCAGGTCCAGTGCGCGTACGCGGGCCCCGATGGAGCTGCCGCCGTTTAGCTCCAGGACGTCATCCAGGGCCTCGGGGTCCATCGCGGCGAGCATGCGGGCTGACAACACCCGAAGGTCGGCCAACACCTGCAGGCTCGACGCCGGCGACCGTGCATAGACGCCGGACGTCGTTGCCGCCCCAGCCAAGACGGCCGCCAACTGAGCGTGCGCCACGGCCAAGGGATCCGACTGGGCCAACGCCGGGTGGGCTGCGGTCCTCAGATCACCCCCGCACGGCACTCGCGTCCCGTCAGCGCTGGTCCACAGACTGCACCGCTGCAGGTCAGGAATCCGCGCGGGCGGCAACCATCGTGGCGACACGCGTTGCGCCTGACCACACGCCGGGCACAGGTCCTCGAGGAGGCACCCATGGAGGTCGCAGACGAACACCCACGGGAGGCGCCAACGCAACTGCCACCGACCACCCGACGCCGTTAAACACGAGGGACAAAACCGTGATCGACCAGGATTCCACGTCGACCACCGCAGTCGGCTGGCTGACGCGTCGATCGATATCAGTCGCCCGTCGTACCGCGCCAATGTCATCGCGTGCAGCAGGGCCGGCTCTACCCCGGTCGAGGCGGCGACCGCCGCTGACTCCTGATCAGTGAGGTATACCGCTAGACCCGGACGGCGCAGATCAGTGCCGCCGATCGACGAGCCAACACCGACGAGAAATTCGCCGAAGGTCATGTCCAACCGGGCCGCCAAGGTACCCAACCAGGACTCGAGAACTTCCCCCGGTTGAGGAATCACACTGATCGGCAACAAGCGGCGAACCATCACGACCACCGGCCACATCGAAAACTGTTGTGCGGGTTCCGCATCGGGGCGCTACGTACGCCTCGCAACCCGCAACCGGTGCAGCACCATCGCATCATGGGCGACTCCACGCTCGTCGGACGCAGCCAGATTTCATGGTGAACGATGCCCTAGCCGGGGGTGACACTTTCGGCCAGATCTGCAGGACAGCACCGGAAATCGATGTAGCGGCCGCCACGTGCCCGGTACGACGAACCCGAGGATGCCCGGGCCGGAAGCAGGGATGGGGATGGGGTTAGGGTGCCGGCCTCATCGATTCTCGTCGCGGGCCGACAGGATCTCGCGCAGTGTGGGCAACACCCGTTGATCTTTGGGGCGGTTCGCGGCCTGCTTGGACCGGACAACGTCGCCGAGCGACGCGATCCGCACCATGACATGGTAGAGCTGTGCTTCGGTAGCGTCGCGGCGCAGATCGGCGTAGCCGCCCGTTCCCGACGGCTCCACGGCGGCGCCGCCGCCAGTGCTTCGCCGTCGCAGGCGAATACAGGGCCGTCGGTTACCGACTCGTTCCGGATTCGAGCTTTCAGCTCCCCCAGCGCCGCGCTCAGATGGGCGAGGTTAGCTCGCCCAGTCTCGGGCGTGATGTCCATGTCCTCGGTCGGGAACGGCGAGCCGTGATATACCGCGGCGAGGCCACCGATCAACACATACACCACCTCATGACGGTGCAACGTCGCGAACAGCCGCGCAAGATCGAGTTCCACTCACGCCTGACCACTGCTGCGCAACACGGTGAGCTGCCGGGTGAGCCGGGCGTGCCGATTAATCCGGTCCTGCCCGGACAGGCTCGCCAGACGGCTCGCCTGAACAAGGTCGCTATCGTCGCGCTCAACGATGTGCAACTCCAGGTCGAGCCCGCACAGACGAACCAGACGCATCACCTCGTCGAGACTGGCGGCCGTGCGCCCGGATTCCCATCGCGCCACCGCAGGTTGCTGGGTGCCAGCTCGCGAGGCCAGCTCGGCTTGGGTGAGCCCGGCCCTGCGCCGAGCTTGACGGATGAGCTGCCCGCCATACGAACCCACACCTGAAGATATAACACAAATGTTATAGAGAGATGACTGCGGCCGAGGGGTTCGGGCGCATCAGATCACGGCGTCCCCATAAGCAACCGACTGGAGGCGTGTGCAGGCACTGTAGGTGTTGTTAGTGGTAATCTTTCGGCAGGAATTTAGGTGGGTTTTGGAGGTGTGCGGTGCCAGCTCTAACCGTCAGTGAGGCGCAGCGTCTCGATGACGAGGCGGCGACCCAGCCCTTGCGCGATATCGCTATTTACCTGCAGGAGACGCTGGGGCAGCGGGTGGCGGCGGCACTGGCCGGTCTCACCGATGCCAAGCAGATCGGGCGCTACGCCCGCGAGGGTGGGCCAACGCCACACAATTCGACGGAGCGGCGCCTTCGCGAGGGATACAAGGTCGTGCGCATGCTGGTCGATGCCTACGACAGCGCCACTGCACGGGCGTGGCTGTTCGGCACCAATACGCGATTGGATGACCACGCGCCCATTGACGTCCTCGGCGCCGCCACTGACACTCCGGATTTCGCCAAGGTTGTCCGAGCCGCCCGGCAGGTCGCTAGCTTCCAGTCGTGACCACTGCGCTGCCGGTGGAAGGTCCTTACTGGCGGGTCGGGTATCACGCTGATCCGACCGGGTACACCCCGTGGGAGCTGTACGCCTTCAATCACCGGTTCGACGATCTGTCGCGCCGCTTTCGGACGTTGTACGTCGCGGAGTCGCCCGAGACCTGTCTGCGCGAAGTCTTAGCCGATTATCGGCCGAATCTAGCAGCGCGACAACGCCACATCGCACGTTACGGTCCGGAAGCGGCGCAGGATTTCGCGCCGCATCCGATTACCGCGCAGTGGCGCCGCCAACACGTCCTACTCTCGGTCGTCCTGCAGTGCGACGGGCCGGTACTGGACCTCACCGACCTGGGGACGCGCCGCGACGTCGAGAACCGCCACCTGGATCTGCTGCGCAAGAACGACTTAGACCATCTTGATCTGCACGAGATCACCACGTCACGGCGCGCCCTGACCCAAACGATCGCCGCCGGCGCCTTCGACCGGGGAATGAGCGCGGTGCGCTTCCCGTCCCGACTCGATGGCGGAGTCTGCCTCGCCCTGTTCGAAGGCCGAGGATCAGTGGCACCTCATGGGAGTCCGGTCGCCCTGACCGACCCCGCGCCACCACCGCTGATTGCGGTCGCCGCATCGTGGGACCTGACCATGGAAGCGGTGTCCGCGGTTCCCTAAGAGACTGCGAGCACGACGGTGCGGCGCGAACTGAACCGACACGAGCATGACCGCCGCGAAGGTCACTGGGTGGCCGTCGCAACCAGAGGCCCGTCATCGGAGTGTCACGGCCTATCACCAGCACGCACTACGGGTATCTCATCGCTCCCGATGCGCCGAGGTGCGCTACCGCAACAGGTCGGCGGGCGCCACGCCGAGGGTGTCTGCGATGTCGAAGAGGCGCTCGTAGAGCAGGCCGCGGCGCCCGTGTTCCACGTCGATCAGGACATTGCGTGTCACGCCTGATTTCAACGCGAGCGTTTCTTGCGTCATGCCGCGGGCGAGGCGCAGGTCGCGGATGGTGCTTCCGACGCGTTGTCGCGAACGCTCCCACTGAGCAACCCGGTGTGGGTCGTTCTGACTGGGGCGTGTCGGCACCCCTCAAGTAGTCGGCGAAACCGACACACTGTCTGCCCTACTAGTAGTACATTCATCGGTGGTGAACACCTCACATGCACAACATTCGCGCTACCGCGCGACCCGACGGCCTTCCGCCGGCCTGTCGATGACAACGCCGGCCCGCCGGCACACCTGAGGTCATGTTGTGCGATGCCGATGCTGCCGAGCCGGATCTCCCTAGCTGACGGTGAGGCGCTCGACGGCTTCCTCGAACGCCTCGGTGCGGCCAATGATCTTCGCTCGCCTCAACTGCTACGCCTTCTCACCGCGCCGGGCGAATCAGGCACGGCGACAACGGCATTCCTCATGGTCACACCCGACCTCGCGATCGTCGACAGCATTACTGCACTGAGCGGGCTCGACGCTGACTCGGTCAGGCACGCCACCTTGGCACGGTTCGACCATGGTTTGCCGTTGCGCCTCGACGGGTTCGATCCCCGCGAGCGTCACAGTTTCCGCCAGGTCGTCACCCAAGGGTGGTTTCCTGCGTTCGGCTCACAGGCCTGCCCGCGGTGCTTGGTCGACGACGGCGTGTGGCGGATCGAATGGCGGCTTCCCCTCCTGGCGGTCTGCGTACGGCATGCAGTATTTCTGACCACGCGGTGCACTCGGTGCGGTCGTCGGTTTCGGGCGGACCGACACACACCGCTGCGGCCCCATCTTGGCCCAGGGCAGCCGTGTGGAAATCCGGTCGGTGTGCGCAACCCGTGCGTGCATCCCGTGACAGCCCACCCGACGGAGATCGCCCCCTGCGCCGTCATCGACACCGCGAACACCGTCAGGCACGCATTGGCGGGCGAGCCGATGATGATGCTCGGCCAGCGGACCGCCCCGCACACCTACCTTGCTGAATTACGTCATCTGGCAACGCTATTGCTGCATTTACTGTCCCGACCGGGCGCGGCGGACACAACTGAGTGGGCGGTCGAGCTCCACAGGGAAGCCGCGCAGCGAACGACGCCCCGTCGCGGGCCACGGTGGGGTATCAGCCCCCCGCACAGTGCGCGGCTGCGCGGCGAGGTGCTGCGCGAAGCCCACGACATCCTCGACCACACCAACCTGGACGAGGCAGCCGCACGCCTCGCGCCCTGGTTGGGCCCAATCGCCGATGTCGGCAACGGTCCGCGGGGGTGGCTGCTCAACAGGACCACCCGCACCGCCACCATGGAACATCTCATCGACGCCGCACTGGCTGGCCGGCATCCTGTCAGCCGTCGCCTCGACTCCATGAGCTGCGATGGCCTGCTTCGCCCGACCGCAATTCCGCAGCTGATCGACACCGACATCTACCGCGAATTCTTCACCGGAATGCTCAGCACCGGTGAACCGACAGGCCGACTGTACGTATCGCTGTGCCTGATCAGAACTGTCGCGCCCGTGGCGAACTGGGCGCAGGCCGCTGCGCACCTTGAACTGGATGCGGTGATGGGGGCTCGGACCGCGCGCACCGCCAGCGCCCGGCTACACGTCACCGCGCAGACGTTCGCGGCCGCCGTGGACAGCGCCGGGCGGGTGGTGCCCCGCGATCGGGATTTCCGCCGACGTGAGTCTCAGGTCCGGGCGCTCGCCGGTGATTCGGCGGCCTGGTTTGCGCGGTGGCGCAGGTCGATGTCCCCGGCACGGCGCGACGTCGCACGGCCGTATGCGATCACCTGGATGTGGTGCGAAGTGGCCCAAGGCGCACTCGACCTGAGCCCGGCGTGGCCAGAGCATCCCAGCCGCGTGCAGAAAGCGGCCTACCGCCACTTCCGCGACGCCCTACCCGCACCGGCGCAACACATGTTGCGCTCCCTCGTCGTGCACGGTGAGCCCGGGCGATGACTGTCATTCGGTCGGTGGCGCGGCCAGTGCCAGTCGGCGCGGTGAGGTGGTGTCGCGCCGCTCGGACTCGGCGCGCTCGCTCAGGGTCACGGCGGCGAGGTGGCGGCGCAGGATCTTGTGGGTGCCATCAGCGGTGGCGGCCAGTGTTGCGCGGCGAACCAGTTCGGTGACCTCGCCCAGGTAGCCCTGGGTGCGGAGCCACAGTTCCCCGGCGAGTTCGGTGAACAGCATGCCCGGGGCCCCTTTCGGTAGGTGCGGTGCCACGGTGTCCTCGAGTTGGCGCACCAGGACCTGCCAGGTCCGGCGTTCGGCCATGCTGTCGATGTCGTACCGCGGGAAGCGGTGCAGCGTGAGGCGCCCAGCGATCTGCGGATCAGTCACCAGGTCGCCGCCCTCGAGGTTGGCGCCGACCAGGATGAGGGTGGCGCCGATCTCGCCGAGTTCGGTGTTGATGTGTTTAACGTGATCGAGCACATCGCGCCCACCTTTCCAATCCGTTTTCAGCAGGTGGGCATCGTCGACGATCAGCACCCGGCTGCGGTGACGCTCCGCTGCGCGCAGCGCCCGTTGGTAGAGGTTGCGGGTCACACCGTGCCCGGGAAGGCCGAAGAACTCCAGGATCTCGACGTCGACGTCTTTGATCTTCGCGCCGGCCGGCAGGTTGATCCACACCACGGGACACAGGTCCGCTTCGCACCCCAGGGTGGGGCGTAGGACGGGCCGGCCACGCCGGTCGTGCTCGGCCTCACCGGTCCAGTCCAGGTAGCGGCTGCGGGCCCACCGCATCATCAGGGTGCTCTTCCCGACCACGTTCGGTCCGGTCACGGCGAGGACCTGTTTGGCACCCGGCGGTGACTCCGCATTGGCGCGCACGGTGTCGGTCATCTGCGCGCTGATCGCGGCCAGTTCGTCGGTCTGGACATAGAGGTGCTCCAGCCAGCGGCGCAGTGCATCGGTGTGCGCACACCGGGCCGCGTCGTCCAGCCTGGTCCATTGCCGCACCGTCAGCGCCGGGGGTTCGGGCGGAAGATCCGCGACGCAGTAGTCATGCCAGTGCTGCGCATCCACGAGGTCAGTGCTCTTCCAACAGGTTTGGCCACGCCTGACTCAGCGACGCCGCCGACACCGCCGGCACGACAGCCGGTTCAGTAGGGCTGGAGTCTTGGGCGTATTGGGCTTCGGCGTGGTCGATGCGGGATTGCTCCACCCGTCGGGCAGCGGCCTTGAGCTTCGAGGTCACGTACGGGCTGCCCGGTGTGGCGGTCAGTTCGGTCAGCTCAGCCAAGATTTGGCGGGTCGCCGAGCCGCGCTTGAGGACGGTGTTGCCGCCGCGGCGGCGGATCCGTTGGCGCGCCAGGTCGACGATGGTGTGGGTCAACGGTGCCTGGGTCCGGTTCGCGCCGCGCCATTCGATGGGCTCGACGCGGTGGGTGTGCGGATCGCGAAACCAGATGCGCGAGAGGTCATGTGGGTCGACATGGAAGGGCGCCGCGCGGTCGGCGGCCCGAAAGTAGCCCGTCGGTACGGTGCGGTAGGGATCCAGCATGGGCGAGTCGTAGGTCATGTCGGCGAATTCGACCCCGGCATGGCTGATCGTGCCCCAGCGGATCGGAAGGAACTGGTAGATCAGATCGGGCTGCTGGGGCACGTCGATGCGTCCGGTCACCTCCACCAGCACATCCCACATCTCCAAGGGAGATAACCTCGCGGTGGGCTCCCCCGGCAAGATCAACCCGGTGTGCCAGGTGCGGTGATAATCCAACGCGATGAAACGCCGCAGGTGCTCTTGAAGCTGCGCGGCGGTGAGCAACGGTTCTTCGCTGACCAGACGTCCACGCTCGGACACGTTGCGTCCCTTGTAGCCCGGGATCTGCTGAAGGCCGCGTTGAATCGTCTCGTGCCACCGCTCGACGTGCGGGTTATCGGTGGGTTTCTTCCCGCGGCTCAACAACAGATCGATCCCCAGATCGCGTAGCAGCGCGTAGAAGTGATCGGAGACGAAGATGGAGCCGTGGTCGCAGTGGATGGCATCCGGGGCGACCGAGGGCACCCGATGTTCGCCTTGCAGTGTCGAGAAGTCCGGCGCCACTGTGCGCCGGCCCGCCTGCACCGCGATATCGGAAATATCCAGCTGCTCCGGTAGCCCGACCCACCGCCATCCACTCAGGGAGGTGCCGTGGACCGCCAGCGAGAACGGTCGGCAGACGTCGTAGAGCAGCAGCCCGGCTTCGAGGCCGTTGGCGCTTTTCGGTACCACCCGCAACGCCAGCACGACTCGGGTCGCGACATCGATCGCGGTGAGGATCTCCACACTCCAGGGCTGACCACTCAGGGCGTCGTAGACAAGGTTGTCGGCTCGGGTGGCGTCAATAGCCACGATCTGTCCGGGGCGGATCGCCGGATAGTGCTTGTTCCCAGACACTTTCTGAAGTTTGCGGCTGCGCTGTGCGCGGGTGGTGGCACCCTTGTCGGCTTTGAGTGTTGACAGAAACTCCTGGGTGATCCGCTGCGGCATCTGCAGGTCGTGAACACCGTCGTGCTGTAAGTGGACCAGAATCCTGCGATCCAACTCCTGTAGCGACACCGTGGAGCGGTCACCGTCGAGGGAATCGACGACCTCGGTCGCGACAGCGCGGTAACGCTCGTCGATTAGATCCCACGATCTGCTCGACCGTGCGCGACGACCATCGATGAGTCCGCTCAGGCCCGTGGTCTTCCAGGCTCGCACCCAATTGCGGATCGTGCTGGAGTTGACGGTGGCTGAAGCGATTTCACCGTCGCGTAGGCGCCGCTGCAGGTCTGGGTCGAATTGGCCTTGGTAGCTGAGTAATTCAGCCATCGCCAGGCAGCGGCGGGATTCCGACCAGCCGAACCCCGGGCCGAACGGGTGGCGCGGTTCCCCGGGACGTGCCAACTCGGGGTGGCCGTCGCGGTAGCCGGTGACGATCTCTTGGACGATCTCCAACCGGGTCAGGGCGATGTTGCGGGCTGTGTCGTCGAGTCCGTCCCAGTTCGGCCGCAGGGGTTCGGTCAGTGCAGAAACTTCGCCGTCGGTGATGGCCCGGATTGTCGCCAACTGATGCCAGTCGATGTGGACGACTTGGCCGACCGAGTCGCGGAACGTCACTCCGGTAGCGAGAACGGCCACGACGACGGCGGTTCCGTTCTCGGTCAGGACCCGCGCACCCGCGGTCAGTAGAGTTCTGCCGTCACTCATCGATCGTCTCGCCGCACCGTGACCGGGGTGTTCAGTTCCCACTGCGCAGCCATATCGATTGTCACGTCGTCGTGCCACAACAGATGCCAGAGCACCGATGTCAGTTCACCGGTCCCATCATCGCTGGCGATCACACTGCCCAGCGTGGCCCCCGGCCGGCTCGCGGCGCGGCGGACCTGCTCTTCGACACGGCCAGCCCATGCCGGTCGGCGGCGAAAGCCATGCAACCACAGGTGATTTAGGCGTTCGATACTTGCGAGCCCGGTGAACACCGCGTACCGCCATCCGATCGCCAGACAGGCGTCGCGGGTGATCGCACTTTTCGTCGTGAAGTCCTCGTCGTGGCGATCCAGTGCGCGGACGTCCCACACCGTGGCGGTGCCGTCATCGTGCACCGTGAGCAGATCGGGTACGTGACTCCCCCGCGTCGGCGCTGCCCACGACACCCGCAACGGTTGGGCGACAATGCGGGTTACTCGGGGGTCGCGATCCACCCGGCGTAGCAGGTCGTGTTCCAGTCCGGACTCCAGCGAGACGATGTCTCCGTTGGTCATCGAGTACGCGCTCACCGGGATGTGCCGCTGAAATTCCGACGACCGCGGCACGCGCACCGGTTGCAGTTGGTGCAGCGGCGGTGCGCCGCGCTGTCGCCACGACCAGTCGTCCATGGTGGCGCCGTTCAGACGGAAACTCCACGTCAGCTGCGGGTCGCTGACCGAGAGTGCGTCAGCAGCAACCGCTGATCCGGGTGACGGCATCGTGCATCCCTCCTACCGCACAACACCTTTGACCTTCATCAACGGTGTTGGCCGGTACACCTGCGCTGACCGCCCTCGGAGGTCAGAGTCCACTGTGCGGTCGTCCGTCGGCGGTAGGCATCCGCTGACAGAGAGGTCGGTGACTGTTGGCGCGGTCCACCATCGATGCGCGAATGGCAGATCCACAACGATAGTGCGCTCAAAAGCGTTGGTGCAGATAGGGTGCCGACGCAATCGTCACGCCACCGCAATCAACTCTTGACACATTCGTGGCAGCGATGCAGCGGGGCGAGAGGATCTGAGGATGCCGTTTGCGACCGCCTACCGATATTTAAATTCACACGTGCCAACGACGAGCGACGAAGGGTGAGCAACGAGACCATGCCACCCGAGCCAAGGCCGCGAGCCTAGCGCTCGGCCGTCGGAGAGGCGGTTTTCCTCGTCCAGGGCGGGGTGGCGTTCGGCGGCGGCTCGCCCACCCAAGTTCCAGTCTCCTTGTCGCGAGGCGCCGTCCCGAGGACCTTTCGGAAGCCCTCCTCGGTGTCACACTCCCGGACCAACTTTTCCACGTAGGCCTGCGTGTAGCCATAGTCCTTATGCCGCTCGTCGTAGAGGCAGTACTTCTCATCCGTCTTCTCGGGATGGGGGCTGCCGACCGGGGGACGCACGCCCAGCCGCTTCCAGGCGTTGGTGAAGTACCCGGTGCCAAAGAGGAACGGAATCCGGTCCTGCACGGCCCGCGCCGCCTTAGTCGGTTTCATGAGGCCATGCCCGACGACACCTCGCTGGCGCTCCCGGACGACGACGTGGCCCTTTTTGCCGATAGCCTCGATGATGGCCCGCTGCTCATCGTCCAGGTCGTCGTATCTGGTGAACTGCACCGCTAGAGCGTCAGGGTCCTTCGGCGCGAGCTCCTGGAGCACCCGAAGGCGGAGCTCGTAGCGGGAGTCACTGGTGATTGAGTCGTCAAGCCCCGCGTCGTAATCGGCGATGAAGGTTCGTAACGTCGCCGGGAGTTGAGCGCGGAGTCGGCGCAGAGTTCGCTCGCCCTCGTCGGTGAACGAGCCAATGAAGACCGGAAACCGCAGGCGAGTAGCCAGCGAGAGGTCGACGCCAAATTGGCTGGTCATTTCTTCCTCGTAGTTCAGCAGGAGCGCCTGGACTTGACCGCCCACCACCGTCGTGAGGGCCTCCTGCTGGCGGGCGTACCGGTGCTCAAACTTGTTGCGTAGCCCGATGAAGAACATGAGATTCGCCCGGACGGGGTCCTCCTCGTTCGGCCAGCGGTAGCGCATGCATTTGGCCAGCTCCCAGCGCTTGGGCTCGCCGTCCACCCGCTCCAGCCGCTGGGAGCGGCCCTGTTGATGCCAGTACCGGTAGTCGACCCCGTCGCGCGTCAACTCGGCATGCAGCAAGTAGAGCCAGGCCAAATGCATATGAACCACGAACCCCTCGAACGACCGGGCTTCGGAGGGGTCGTTGTACAGCCGGACAGCCAGTGATGCCTCGTCGCGCGAGGTTTCGACCATCTGCTTGAACCGGGTGGGCGGCGCCATCGCACTACTTTGCCTCGTATACACACGGCAAGGGGTAAAGGACAGGCACAAGGACGGCCAGAATAAATTCGACCGCCATCACCCAACCCTCACCCCGCGTTCGGCCACCGATGTGTTCGGATGATCGAATCTGCCTTCGCCCTACGCTAATTGATTGTTCAGCTCCTGGGCGAGCTGCATGACGCTGTCTGCCTCGCAACTCATGTCTGTCTGTTGTCGGGACAGAGGGGTCTGCCGCGGACGTCGCGTAGACATCAGCCGGGCCACCGGGCAGTTTGGCGCCAGAAACACTTCAGGACATCAGGGGCAGTGCCGCCTCGACGATCGCCTTGCCAAGGTCCGTGCCGGCAGCAGTTGCGATCGAAGTCATGGCTGCGCTGGCCAATGCCCTGAACCGACTGGGCGTCGGAGTTGCTGAGTTCAACTCTGTGCGGATCTCGGAGACCAACTGCTCGGCGTTCGTGCGGGCCTGATCGTCGGTGAGGGCGGGCAGGGCCCGCTCGATCGCCTCTGCCAGAGCCTGCACCTGTTCGAACTTCTGCTGGACGTTCACGTTCTGAGATGCATTGTCACTCTTGAACGCGACGGCGACTCCGCTGCTGCCTTCGATGTGGAGGTAGGGGCTCCACACCTCGGCCACCCCGGGGAGATCTCGGACAGACTTGCCAGACGCGGCGTACTTCTCCCCATAGGTGGTCAGGTGCGGCCGCAGAAGGATGCCCCGAAAGGTGTCATGGCCGTCCGCATACCCCGCCGTCTTGAGCCATCTGACCGCGTCGTTCAACTCGGCGTTGGTGACTTCGGAGTCGGACCAGGAAGTCGCAGTCATAAAGGTCGCCGGTTCCGCATGGGAGATGTTGGCGCCGTCGACTCGCAGACCGTACAGCCACGCGAGCACGCCGTCCCGCAAACTCCACAAACGTTCTGCCTGATTCATCCCTGGTTGCCCCTCTATTACGTTCCGGTGAGCGTAAAGCGAGGGTCCGACAGACGCGCCGGACGCTAACCTTCTGGGCAGGAGTTGCGGACCCTTCTACCAGCGCCGATGACCCGATCGCCGTCGCCGAAGTGCGCCCGGAGGGATTCGAACCCCCCAACCTCCTTGATCCGTGGTTGCGCCTTCTCGGGGTGCGGAGCTACGGACCTTTAGTCCGCAGGGTCCGAAGATTGGTGTGGTCGCGACCTGCAAGCCGGGAGTAAACCCCGGCGCGATCTTCCCGTGCTGACCGACGCGCAGGGATGGTTAGAGGTCACCGGAGCCCGTGAACCTAAGGGCTGTACAGACCCCAAATCGGTTGCGGCGGATCGGTGACTGACCGATTCCCCGGCAGGTAGACGCTAGTACCTTCGGCGCACCAAATCATGTAGTCATCGGTGGACCTGGCGAACGTCTGAAACAAGGGGACGCCCGGGCACGGTGAACCGGCGTCGTGGACACCGCCCGGCATCGGTCCTGCGGGAAGCCAGTAGAACACGTCGGCCGGCGAGGTGTTGGCCCCGCAGACCTGTTCCTCGCCGGTCGTCGGGTCGATACGCAACTTCTGCCAGTCGTAGCAGACCTCGGTGGGGGCAGCGGCAGGTGTCGGTGCGGAGGTAGGCAATGGCGCCTGTGTAGATGCCGGGGTGTTGGGGGCGGGCACGAACGGGGCGGCGGGTACATACGCGCCGCCGCCCGAATCTGTCTCGCACGCTACGCCGTCACCGTCACGGTCCAGGTTCCGCGAGTAGCCGGGCTGACCGGCGTATAACGGTGCAGCTCCCGCCGCCCGAGCTTGGGCGCAACTTGCGTACGCGTTGGCGGGAGGAGCGACGATGACCAGACCCCCAAGTCCAGCTCCAGTTGCAGCGGCCACTGTCCACGCCACGGCCGTTGCACGAAACATGACTACCCCCAGATCGCATGTGGTCCCCCGACCTCACGACTTGAGGAGCATAGCGATCTGCTCGCAGTTACTTGCCAGTGCCAGGGGGTCGGCATAAGTGCAGCCGTGCCGGGGCATCGTCGACCGCACGCGAATCAGACCAGGGGCCTGCCGGTTAGCGGCTGGACAAGCCCTACCGAGTGATGCGATGACTTCTGAGCGTGGTGATCGTCAGCCCGCTGCCTCACCCGATCCTTCGCATCGCCGAACACGGTGATAACGACATCGTGTTCATCCCTGAGGCAGAAGCCCGCTGCTAACCGGGAGTTCGTCCCCTGTTTCCTCGTAGTGATCAAAGGTTCATGCAATTCAACTACGAGGTCTAGTTAAACAACAAGGTGCTGCTTGTTAATCTTCGCTGCATCTCGACAACTCACCCCAGCCCTCAGTGCGCCATGTCCACGAACCGCGACAGGTGCAACTGGTGCGCCACGGTGATCGTCTTCGTCGGTCCCGCACGGTGTTTGGCGATGATGAGGTCCGCTTCACCACCGCGCGGATCGTCGCGCTCGAACGCATCCGGACGGTGCAAGAGGATCACCATGTCCGCGTCCTGCTCGATGCTGCCGCTCTCACGAAGGTCGGACAGCATGGGCTTCTTGTCGGTGCGCTGCTCGGGGCCACGGTTCAGCTGGCTCATCGCCACCACCGGGACTTCGAGCTCCTTGGCCAAAAGCTTGATCTGCCTTGAGAATTCGGAGACTTCCTGCTGGCGGGACTCGACCTTCTTGCCGGAGGTCATCAGCTGCAGGTAGTCGATCACGATGAGCCGGAGGTCCGCCTTCTGGTGCAACCGGCGTGCCTTGGCGCGGATCTCCATCATCGTCAGGTTCGGTGAGTCGTCGATGTAGAGCGGCGCCTCGCTGATCTCACTCATCCGCCGCGCCAGTCGCGTCCAGTCGTCGTCGCTCATCCGGCCGGACCGCATGTCGGCGAGCTTGATCTTCGCCTCGGCCGACAGCAGGCGCATGACGATCTCAGACTTGCTCATTTCCAGGGAGAAGATGACGCTCGAATGCCGATTCTTGATCGAGCACGACCGCAAAAAATCGAGTCCCAGCGTCGACTTGCCAACGCCAGGCCTGGCCGCCACCACGATCATCTGGCCGGCGTGCAGACCGTTGGTCACCTCGTCGAGCTCGACGAAGCCGGTGGGCACACCACGCGAGACGCCACCCTGCGAGGCGATGGCGTCGATCTCGTCCATCGTCGGCTGCAGCAGGTGCTCGAGGACCACGAAGTCCTCGGTGGTGCGCCGTTCGGTGACCTCGTAGATCTCGGCCTGGGCGCGGTCCACCACGTCGGCCACGTCCGCGCCGTCGGCACCGGCGTACCCGTACTGCACCACCCGCGTTCCGGCCTCCACCAGGCGACGCAGGAGCGACTTCTCCGACACGATGCCGGCGTAGTACCCGGCGTTGGCCGCGGTCGGCACGGTGGAGATCAGGGTGTGGAGATACGGGGCGCCACCGATGCGCTTGAGCAGTCCGCGGCGGTCCAGCTCGGCGGAGACGGTGATCGCGTCGGCGGGCTCACCGCGGCCGTAGAGATCAAGGATCGCGTCGTACACGCTCTGGTGAGCGGGGCGGTAGAAGTCGCCGGGCCGCAGCCGCTCCAGGACGTCGGCGATGGCGTCCTTCGACAGGAGCATGCCGCCGAGCACCGACTGCTCGGCAGCCATGTCCTGGGGAGGCTGGCGGCCGTACTCCTCGGCTGGCGGAGCGTCCTGCTCCGCGCGGCCGCCGGACTGACCGCCCTGCCAACCCCGATCGTCGACGACAGCCACGAAGCGTCCACCTCCCCCTTCATGTCACATCGATGTCGAACGCGCATTCGATCGCCTCGCCGGTGAGGCTAGACCCCCCGGCCGACAAGCACGCGACGGCTCACGTTAGAGACGTTGCTGGAACGGTTGCAACCGACGCCTGTGCATAGACCTGTGGACGCAGTGTGCATAGATGAGGTCGGCCATGTTGAGCCCTTGGGGACAACCTGTGCACAACCATCGGGTTTTTCACAATCACCGCAGATGGGGGCGCTACGAGCCATGTGGGGACTTGTGGATGCGATTTGCCCCGGCGTGTCGTCCGTGGTTGCCGTCTCGGGCGTGTTGTGTTGCACGCGCGGGCCCAAAAGGTTAACGCGCGGTTATGTTCGCTGGGTCACGAGGGGCCCGTGATGTTCGCCAGCGCGCACAGCAACGCCCGGGCGAAGATCGATCAAGCCCTCACCCGGGCGTATTGACGCTGTTGCTATTACTCGGCGACGACGTTCACAGAAACGCCGACGGTGACCTCGGGGTGCAGCTGCACCGCGACGGCATACGTGCCGGTGGCCTTGATGTGGGCCTTGGGCAGGCTGACGGTCCGTCGGTCCAGGTTCGGACCGCCCGCCTTCTTGATGGCGCCGACGATGTCACCGGTGGTGACGGAGCCGAACAGCTTGCCCGCACCGGCAGTGCGCACCGGCAACGACACGGGGCCGAGCTCTTCGAGAGCGGCCTTGATCTCGTTGGCGTGATCCAGGTCGCGGACGACCTTCGTCTCGCGGGCGCGGCGGATCTCTTCGGCCTGGCGCTCGGCGCCACGCGACGCGACGATCGCCATGCCACGGGGCAGCAGGTAGTTACGGCCGTAGCCGTCCTTGACCTCGACGGCGTCGCCGGCAGAGCCCAAGTGGTCGACCTCAGCGGTCAGAATCAGTTTCATGTCAGTTCTCTTCGTTCGGCTTAGCGCGACGTCGCACTGAACGGCAGCAGGGCTACCTCGCGGGCGTTCTTGACTGCGATCGCAATGTCGCGCTGGTGCTGCACGCAGTTACCGGTGACCCGGCGGGCACGAATCTTGCCGCGCTCGCTGATGTAGGTCCGCAGCAACGCGGTGTCCTTGTAATCGATGATCTGGTTCTTGCCCTTCTTCGAGCAGAACGAGCACTTCCGGGCCTTGACCGGCTTCTCAGGAGCCGGGCGCCTCTTCGTGGAGG
This sequence comes from Mycolicibacterium hodleri, assembly GCA_006864685.1. Lineage (GTDB taxonomy): Bacteria > Actinomycetota > Actinomycetes > Mycobacteriales > Mycobacteriaceae > Mycobacterium > Mycobacterium hodleri_B. The sequence continues at coordinate 85,100 of VIFX01000032.1, forward strand.
AGGACTTCGCCATGTCTATCTCTTTCTCAGTACTTGGAAATCAGTTGATCAGAAGGGAGGTTCTTCGTCGGCGCCGTTGAACGATCCGGACGCGGGGGCACTGCCCCACGGGTCGTCTCTCGGGCCGTCGTTACCGCCACTGCTGGCCGCGGGGCGTGAACCGCCACCGCCACCGCCACCGAAGCCGCCTCCGCCCCCGCCGCTACGGCTGGCCTTGTTGACCTTGGCCGTCGCGTACTTCAAAGAAGGACCGATCTCGTCGACCTCGAGCTCGACGACGGTGCGCTTCTCACCCTCACGAGTCTCGTACGAGCGCTGCTTGAGGCGACCGGTCACGATCACCCGCGAACCGCGGGTGAGGCTCTCGGCCACGTTCTCGGCAGCTTCGCGCCAGATGCTGCACCGCATGAAGAGCGGGTCGCCGTCTTTCCACTCGTTGGTCTGACGGTCCATCATCCGAGGCGTCGACGCCACCGTGAAGTTGGCGACGGCGGCCCCGGACGGCGTGAACCGCAACTCGGGATCGGCGGTCAGGTTTCCGACGATGGTGAGGTTGGTGTCACCAGCAGCCACGGGTCCTCCTGTGATTGGGAAGCAGGTCGCAAAGAACGGATCGCAAGCGAGCCTACGGATGCGCTCTGACGGGCACGGGCCATTGGGCCTAGTGCTTGTCGGTCCGCATCACCTTGGTCCGCAGGACGGACTCGTTGAGGCTGAGCTGACGGTCCAGCTCGGACACGGTGGCCGGCTCGGCCTTCACGTCGATGACGGCGTAGATGCCCTCGGGGTGCTTGAGGATCTCGTACGCCATGCGGCGCCGGCCCCAGATGTCGATCTTCTCGACCGTGCCGCCGTCCTTGCGGATGACGTTCAGGAACGTCTCCAATGACGGTGCAACAGTTCGCTCGTCGAGCGTGGGGTCGAGGATGACCATGATTTCGTATGGACGCATGTGGAACCCATCACCTCCTATGGTCGTTTGCGGCCACGGCTTGTCCGTGACAGGAGGGTCGCCTGCGTCGGCAACTCGGCAAGGTTACAGCAGGACTGCCTGAGCTGCGAAATCGTGCTCGGCTCAGCCGCCCTCGGCGGTCCGCTTGATCGCCGCCAGGGTCACCGGAATGCCCTCCTTGGCGGCCTTCGTCCGGATCGCGACCTGCTCGTCGGCCTTCTCGCCGAAGCGGCCGCGGAAGCCTTCGATGCCCGCGGGCTCGAAGGACCAGTGCTCGGTGAGGCGGGTTCCGCCGTCGGCGGGCTCGAGGCTGAACCCCCACCGCACCCAACCGTCGTTGACCACCCACGAGAACTCGCGGCCCGGGTCTGCGGCCACGACCCGGCTGCGGGTCTCCCACGTGCGCTTGCCGTCGTCGTTGCTTCCGGTGAAGTACGAGCCGACGGTCGGACCGCCGCCCTCGTCCCACCAGCAGGCCCGGCACTGCGGGCTCCACTCGCCGATCCGGGTCACGTCGGACACCAATGCGTACAGGGTGTCCGCGTCGGCGTTCACGACCACGGAATCACTGAACTTCAGATCGCTCATGTCAGCGTCAACTCCTTCTCGGGTTCTAACGTCTGCGCGGGCGGCGTGGGCCGCAGCCGCGTTGGCAACCATCTGGGCGGTGCATCCAGAGCATGCTCGAACACGCCGCCCGACGGGTCGTCGACTCCGCCGCGCCGGACGACGTCCAACTCGGGGCGGTAGATCTGGCGAATGACCAAGGCGCACAACGCGATCACCGCGATGTCCCGCAGCAGCACCGTGGCGGTGAACCACTCCTGCGGCAAGCCCATCTTCGCCTCGCCGAAGAGGTACAGCATTCGGGGCACCCAGACCAAGGCGTCGACCGTCATCCACGCCAACAGGATTCGTCGTTGCGGCAGCGCGAGCACCGCCAGCGGCACCAGCCACAACGAGTACTGCGGACTCCACACCTTGTTGGTCAGCAGGAAGGCCGCGATCACCAGGAAGGCCAACTGCGCCAACCGGGGACGACGCTGGGCCGTCAACCCGACGTAGGCGATGCCGCACAGGCACAGCGCGAACAGCACCGCCGTCACCGCGTTGGTCACCGACGGCGGCTCCCAGAACCCCAGGTTCGGATCGAAGCCGCGCCACCCCGTGAACGACTTCACGACGTTGTAGATCGAATCCATGTCGTCACCACGACGAGTGTTGAGGCGGAAGAACTCCGACCATCCGCGCGGGTACAGCACCATGATCGGCAGGTTGACCACCAGCCACGTCGCCACCGCGACGCCGGCGGTCTTGCCGACCTCCCGCATGCGGCCCGTGCGCAACCCCAGGATCACCAGCGGCACGATCAACAACAGCGGGTAGAGCTTGAGCGCCACCCCGATGCCGATCAGCGCGCCCGCCACGGCCGGTCGGCGACGCGACCACGCCAGCATCGCGCCCGCCGCACACGCCGTCGCCAAGGCGTCGAAGTTGGTGAAGATCTGGAAGATCACCAACGGCGACCCCGCGACCAGCGCCGCGTCCCAGATCCGGCGCCCCGCCAATAGCGTCGTCGCCCAGACCGTGGCCAGCCACGCCAACGCCAACCCGAACGCCGAGATGTTGAAGAACATCACCACCTCGGCGACCACCGGAATCGACACCAGCTTCGTCAACGCCGTGTACGTCTTCGCCAACGCCATCGACACGTACTGGTACAGCCCGGTGAGCACCGGATACTCCATGTACCGCACCGCGGGTGTGCCGTCGTACTGGATCTGCTGCGCCCCCGTGGAATCCTTCTCCGTCCACGACGACTTGTACGGAAACTTGCCCTGGCTCAACAGTTCCGCGGTGTACAGCGGCACGGTGTCGGAGTAGCAGAGCTCGTAGTACGCCCGCTGGTTCTCCCAGATGGCGACCCGTTGGTCGGCGGTCCCGGTGCGCGTCGACTGCAGGCACGCGGCCTTCGTCGAGTAGCCGAACGCCAGGAACAGCAGCGCGATGATCAGCATGACGCGCAGCGGCGTCATGAATCGGGCCCGGCCGATCAGCGCGTGCTTGCCGACCGGTCCGCCGATGGCACCGGCCAGCGCCGCACCGATGGTGTCGGTCCGGCTGGGAAGGTCGCGGGCGTCGTCACTGCGCAGATCTTCCGCCAGCGGAGCTGGCGATACGACCGAAGCGAGTGGTCCGCTCGTCGTCGACCGGTCGGGGTCGATGCCCGTCACGGCGGAGGCGGCGGCGCAGTGATCGTCGGGGTGGCAGCCGGATCACCGGGAGGCGGCGGTGCCCCCGGCGGCGGCAGTTGAATCGTCGTCGGCGGGCCGAACGGAATCGTGATGCCGGGACCCAACTCGATCGTCGGCTGAATCACCGTCTCCGACGGCGGCGGCGGGGGTGGTGGC
>VIFX01000033.1:0-86140 GCA_006864685.1 Mycolicibacterium hodleri
ACGTAGCGGTCCCCGGCTGGGGAGGTCCAGATGATCGTGCCGTCGACGAGTTGTTCGTCGGACCATCCCCAGAACGTCTTGACCAGATGATGAAAACGGCACAGACACTTCAGGTTCGACGCCTGAGTGGGCCCACCCCGACCATGCGGCACGGTGTGGTCCACATCGCAGCGGGTGGCCGGGGCCGCGCAGCCGGGGAACCGGCACGTCAGATCCCGGCACCGCACGTAGTCCGCCAACCCCCGCGACGGGACGTACCCACCCTCGGCCCGGCAGTCCACCGGATGCACCAACGGTCGTAGCCGGGCGGCCTTGGCCAGCTCGGTGATCATCTCCGCCGGGATGAGTCCCTCTAACCCGACCATCGACCCGGGGGTGGTGGCGGTGCCGTCGACGGTGGCCTGCTCGGCGATCACGTGGATCACCACCGCACCGGCCACCGCACCAGCGGCCGGGCACTCGACACTCCCGCACCGGCAGCCCAAGCGGTCCGCGCCGGCCGCCATCGCGCCGAGTGCGTCGGCGCGCCGCTGGGCGACCGTCCTTGGATCGCCGTCGCACACGGTGGCGGCCAGCGCGGTGAGGCGCTCGTCGAAGGCGTGCCCGTCGGGTGCGGTGACGATGGCGTGAATCTCGGTCAGCCCGTTGTCCACGTCGCCGACGGTCACGTCGCGGCCGGCGACCCGGTCACGGCGGCGCCGCACCGCGTCCAGGTCCACTTTCGCGACCACCCGGTCGATGCGCGCGGCCAGCTGGGAGCGGCTGCACGACCCCCAGCGCGGGGCGGTGATCGCCAGTTCGGCGTCCACCGCGGCCAGGGTGGCGTCGTCGACGATCAGCCCGGTACGGAACACACAGGCCCGGAAGACTGCTTCGTCGACGTCGCCGGCGATGAACGCCCGCCCCAGCCGGGGTAGGCAGAACCGCAGGGCGTGGGCGTATCGGACGTGACTGGCGGCCAGGTCACGGCTGATACCGAGGGCGGCGGCGACTTCCAGGGTGACCGCGTCGGTGGCGTCGACGACCCACAGCTCTGTCGCCCCGGCGTCCTGGGCCAGCCGCAGTGACACCAGCTAACCGATGGCGACGAGCCGTTCGGCGGCCGCGCAGGCCTCGGCCCGCGCGGCGGAGCACATCCGCTGCAGCAACGCCGCCGACGCACCCCATTCGCTCATGTGTTCGATTATAGACAGGGGGTCCGACAAACGACCCGCGTCGGCTACACGACGGAGAAAGGGGAGGGCAGCGGCTCTCGACCGGTCAGCGCCAGCAGCACCGGGGTGGCACTGCCGAGGCGAACGCTGATCCGAGCCGCCAGCACCGTCGCCTCGGCGAGCACGTCGTCGGGAAGGGTGAAGTCCAGCCCTGCGGCCCTGGCGACGTCGAGGCCGTGGACCGCCAGTTCGAACACCCGCGTCGGGAGATAGGTGCTGAGTCGCAGGCCCAAGCCGCCGATGACCGTGATCAGCGGATCCTTCACGGCGGCAACGTCGGCGAGGGCGCGCTCGAGCAGGGAGTCGACCATCGTGGCGGGCTGCTCACCGAGATCGCGACCCGCCTGGCGGCCACGTTCCACGATCGCCCCTGCGTCGGCGGTCGCGAGGTGCTCGTGTACCCACGCGTAGTAGTCGGCCGGGCTCGTCACGTCCTCGCGATCGGCCGGCGCTCGAAGGTAGGTGCTCACGGTGATGAGAGAACGCGACGCATGCCCCACCAGGGCACGCAGATCCCAGTCGCCGAGACCCGGTCCGTCCCAAGCGGATTCGGGTATGGCGTGGACGAGGTCGGCGAAAGCCGTTGCCGCCGAGCGGAACGTCGTGGTCACGACGACGTGATCAGATCCCAGCCCTCGACGGATTCCGGGCTGCGCGGTTCCGGTCCGACGTAGATCGCGGCCGGGCGGACCAACTTTCCGAGCTGCTTTTGCTCCATGATGTGCGCGCACCACCCCGCGGTGCGGCCGCACGTGAACATGGCGGGCATCATCGTGGGGGGTACGCCAGCGAAGTCGAGCATCACGGCCGCCCAGAACTCGACGTTGGTCTCGATGGCCCGGTCCGGGCGCCGTTCCCGCAGCTCGGCGAGGGCGGCTTGCTCGAGGGCGCGGGCCACCTCGAAGCGCGGTGCCTGAAGTCGCTCGGCGGTCGCCCGAAGCACCCGAGCCCGCGGGTCCTCGGCGCGGTAGACGCGGTGCCCGAAGCCCATCAGCTTGTCCTTGCGATCCAGGATGGCCTTGACAACGGCGCGCGCGTCACCCGTCCGCTCGACCTCTTCGATCATCGGCAGGACGCGAGCCGGCGCGCCACCGTGCAGCGGGCCGCTCATGGCACCGACGGCCCCCGACAGCGACGCGGCGACGTCGGCTCCGGTCGAGGCGATCACCCGCGCGGTGAAGGTGGACGCGTTCATGCCGTGTTCGGCTGCGGTGACCCAGTACGCGTCGATGGCCTCGACGTGCCGGGGATCCGGGTCGCCCTTCCAGCGCGTCATGAAACGTCCTGTGACGGTTGAGCACTCGTCGATGGTCCGCTGCCCGACGGCGGGACGGTGGATGCCGCGGGCCGACTGGGCGACGTAGGACAGCGCCATCACCGAGGCGCGGGCCAGCTGGTTGCGGGCGGTCTCGTCGTCGATGTCGAGCAGCGGTTCGTAGCCCCAGATCGGCGCGAGCATCGCCAGCCCCGCCTGCACGTCGACTCGGACGTCACCGGTGTGGATGGGCAGCGGAAACGGCTCAGCGGGCGTCAGGCCCCGGCCGAAGGCTCCGTCGACCAGCAGCGACCACACGTCGCCGAAGGTGACGCGCTTGGCCACCAGGTCTTCGACGTCGACGCCGCGATAACGCAGGGCGCCGCCGTCCTTGTCCGGTTCGGCAATCTGCGTGGTGAAGGCGACGACGCCTTCGAGGCCTGCTACGAATCCGTCGGGAATGTTGGACGCGTCGGTCATGAGCAGATTCTCGCACCACGCCGACCGGCCGTTGCTACCGGTCGGTAACCCGGCCCCCAGGCTCTGGGCGTAGCGTTTGGCGGGTGGTTTTCTCCGATGGCGAGCATCTGGCGCGGATGCGCGTGGAGTACGGATCGCCCGAGAAGGACGGCAGCCCCGATCTCGACGCGGACTGGCTGGCCGACGGGTGGATCGGCTTGTTGCGCAAGTGGTTAGCCGATGCGGAGCAGGCCGGGATCGTGGAGCCCAACGCCATCGTCGTCGGCACGGTCGACGTCGAGGGAAGGCCAAGCACCCGAACGGTGTTGTGCAAGGGCGTGGACGAGACCGGCATCACCTTCTACACCAACTACGACTCCGACAAGGGGCAGCAGTTGGCAGCCTCGCCGTACGCGTCGGCAACCTTCCCGTGGTTCGCCCTCGGCCGCCAGGTCCACCTGCGCGGCGCAGTCGCGAAGGTGGCGCCTGAGGTGACGGCCGAATACTGGTCCAAGCGGCCCCGCGGGTCGCAGCTGGGAGCGTGGGCATCGCATCAGTCCCACGCGATCGCCTCCCGTGAGGCGCTTGCCAAGCAGCTCGCCGACGTCACCGAACGCTTCGCCGACGTCGAGTCCGTGCCCGTGCCGCCGAACTGGGGTGGGTATTTGATCTCGCCCGAGGTCGTGGAGTTCTGGCAGGGCCGGGAGAACCGGGTGCACAACCGGATCCGGGTGAGCGGAACGCGCGTCGAGCGTCTGCAGCCCTAGGGGTGGCGAACTTCCTCGCCGACACCACTCCGCTGCGGTCGCCGGACTTTCGCCGGCTGTGGTTGGCCGGAATCGTCACCGTCATCGGCGCCAATCTCACGATCTTCGCCGTCCCGGTTCAGCTCTACGCGCTGACACAGAACTCGGCCTACGTCGGACTGTCCGGACTCTTCGCGCTGGTGCCACTGGTGATCTTCGGCTTGTGGGGCGGAGCCTGGGCCGACGCGATGGATCGCAGGCTGTTGCTGATCATCGCGTCCGTCGGGTTGGCGGTGTCGTCGATCCTGCTGTGGGTGCAGGCGGCGCTCGAGCTGAACAACGTGTGGGTGGTGTTGTGCCTGCTGTCGGTCCAACAGGCGTTCTTCGCGATCAACAGCCCCACCCGGTCCGCCGCGATCCCGCGAATGGTTCCCGCCGAGCAGTTGCCCGCGGCCAACTCCCTGAACATGACGGTCATGCAGTTCGGCGCGATCGTGGGACCGCTGCTCGCCGGGGTGCTCCTGCACTTCGTCGACCTGTCCACCCTGTACGCGATCGACGCGCTGACGTGCGTCGCGCCCATCGTCGCGACGTGGCGGCTGGCGAAGATGCCCCCGACCGGGACCGCTCAGGGCTCCTCGAAGTGGGGTTTCGCGGCGGTCCTCGACGGTTTCCGGTACCTGGCCGGCAACCGGGTGGTGCTGATGTCGTTCGTCGTCGACCTGATCGCCATGATCTTCGGCATGCCGCGCGCGCTGTTCCCCCAGATGGCGCACGAAAGCTTCGGTGGCCCGGTCGAGGGAGGCAGCGCGATGGCGTATCTCTCGGCGGCCATTGCCGTCGGTGCCGTTGCGGGCGGTGTGTTCTCGGGCTGGTTGCCGCGGATCAGTCGGCAGGGCCTCGCGGTGGTGGTCGCGATCGTGGTGTGGGGCGTGGCGATGATCGGCTTCGGGCTTGCTGCCGGGACGGCGAGCGGGCATGCCGGCGCTTTGCTCTGGATTGCGTTGGCATTCCTGGCAATTGGTGGTGCGGCGGACATGGTGTCGGCGGCGTTCCGTTCGACGATTCTGCAGCAGGCGGCATCCGATGACGTGCGGGGTCGACTGCAGGGCGTGTTCACCGTCGTCGTCGCAGGTGGGCCACGGTTGGCCGACACGATTCACGGTGCGTCGGCAGCCGTCGTCGGTACGACGGCGGCCGCGGCGGGCGGCGGTGCCCTCGTCGTGGTCGGCGTCGTGATCGCGGCGCTACTGGTGCCCGCGTTCGTCCGCTACCGGGTCTGAGTTAGCCCGCAATTTAGAAGTACAAGCGGGTTAGCATCCTTCCGTGGCCGACGTGTCGAGTGAGTCGCCGGGCCTTCGGGAGCGCAAGAAGCTCAGGACCCGTGCGGTGCTCGTCGACGCCGCGATGGATCTGTGCCTCAAACAGGGCTACCAGCACACCACCGTCGAGCAGATCGCCGCGTCGGCCGACGTGTCGCCGCGGACCTTCAGTCGCTACTTTCCGACCAAGGACGCGGTGTTCCTCACGCTCCTCGAGGACTACGCCCACGAGGTGGCCATCGAGTTGGAGAGGGTGGACGCCGGCGTCGGTCCACTCGAAGCCATGCGCCGGGCCAACGTGGAGGTGCTGACACGCGTCGCCACGCGCCGGGTCGGCAGGCTGACCACCGAGCGAATCGTCCTGATGCTGCGCGTGATCAACGCCTCGGAGACGTTGAAGCAGGCGGCTCTCGAATTCCGGCACGGCGTGACCCAGGTGGTGCTCGCCAAGCGCATGGGGGTCGACGTCGACGACCGGCGGGTGCGCCTGGCGACGGTCATCTTCTCGGCCACCATCGTCGACGCCTGCGGGGACCTGGTCTCCGACACCGACACCGTCCGGCTGGGACCGCTGATCATGGTGCATCGTCTGAACGAGGCGCTTGCTCAGGTGGCTGGGATGGCGAGCGATGTTCAATGTCCGCCCGCCGATGCCGACTACGAGCGTGCCTATGGCTAGGAACCCCCCGCCGCACGGGTTGAGGGAGCGCAAGAAGAGACGGACCCGGGCGACGCTGATCGACGCTGCGGCTGGGCTGTTCCTGGCGCAGGGATACGACAACACCACCGTCGACCAGATCGCCGCCGCGGCCGACGTGTCGCCGAGAACGTTCAGTCGGTACTTCCCGACCAAGGTGTCGGTCGTCGCCGCCATCACCGACGAACTGGACGAGCTGATCGCCGACGCGATGGACCGGTTGCCCGGCGAGATGACCGCCTACGACGCCCTGCTCGCCGCCTCGCTGGAGGTCTTCCGCGCGACGGACGGTGTCGACTCCCCGGGCTTCCGGCGGATGGCGATGCTGATCCAGATCATGAACGGCTCGACGTCCTACCGGGCGTCTGCTCTCGCGCTTCGGCACGAGGTCACGAACAAGGCGACGATGCACGTGATGGCGCGCCGGATGAACGTCCCGGTCGACCACCGGGCGGTGACCTTGGTCACCGACGTCTGGGCGGTGATCTTCTCCGACTCGTTCGCCGGACTTGGCCAACCGGGCAACCATCCGATCGAATCCGCCGTCATCTGCGAGCGGCTGGCCGCAACGGTGTCGTTGTTCCACAGCACGTGGACACCGTGGGCGGGTATTTCGGCCGCCGACGGCGAACCCCCCACGAGCGCGTGAAACCGATAGCGACTACCTTCCACTAGTGACGGACAGCTTCGTTCCGGTCGCCAACCGTAGAAGGGGTTAACGTGCCCGAAGACTCCAGTCCCGACGAGGTCGCCACCCTCCGCTACCCGGGGGGCGAGATCGACCTGGAGATCGTGAAGGCAACCGAGGGATCCGACGGCATCGCCCTGGGGTCGCTGTTGGCGAAGACCGGATACACCACCTTCGACGGTGGCTTCGTGAACACCTCGTCGACGAAGAGCTCCATCTGCTACATCGACGGCGACGCCGGCATCCTGCGCTACCGCGGCTACCCGATCGAGCAGTTGGCGGAGAAGTCGACGTTCATCGAGGTCAGCTACCTGTTGATCTACGGCGAGCTCCCGACCGCCGACGAGCTCGAGAAGTTCACCACGCAGATTCAGCGGCACACCCTGCTGCACGAGGACCTCAAGCGGTTCTTCGACGGCTTCCCCCGCAACGCGCACCCCATGCCGGTGCTGTCCAGCGCGGTGAACGCCCTGTCTGCGTACTACCCGGATTCGGTCGACCCGCTGGACAAGGAGCAGGTCGAGCTGTCGACGATCCGGCTGCTTGCCAAGCTGCCCACGATCGCGGCCTACGCGTTCAAGAAGTCGGTTGGTCAGCCGTTCCTGTACCCCGACAACTCGCTCACCTTGGTCGAGAACTTCCTGCGGATGACGTTCGGCTTCCCCGCCGAGCCCTACGAGGTCGACCCGGAGATCGTGCGGGCGCTGGACTTGCTTTTGATCTTGCACGCCGACCACGAGCAGAACTGCTCGACGTCGACGGTGCGGCTGGTGGGCTCGTCGCAGGCCAACCTCTTCACGTCGGTGTCCGGCGGCATCAACGCGCTGTGGGGCCCGCTGCATGGCGGCGCCAACCAGGCCGTGCTGGAGATGCTGGAGAAGATCCGGTCCGGGGACGACGACGTCGCGACGTTCGTCAAGAAGGTCAAGAACCGCGAAGAGGGCGTGAAGCTGATGGGCTTCGGGCACCGCGTCTACAAGAATTACGATCCCCGCGCCCGCATCGTCAAGGAGCAGGCCGACAAGATCCTCGCCAAGCTCGGTGTCAACGACGAGCTGCTCGACATCGCCAAGCAGCTCGAAGAGGTCGCGCTGACCGACGACTTCTTCGTCGAGCGCAAGCTCTACCCGAACGTCGACTTCTACACCGGCGTGATCTACCGGGCGATGGGCTTCCCAACTCGCATGTTCACGGTGCTGTTCGCACTCGGCCGGCTGCCCGGCTGGATTGCGCACTGGCGGGAGATGCACGAGTCGCCGAGCAAGATCGGGCGTCCGCGTCAGATCTACACCGGTTACACCGAGCGGGACTACTCCGACATGGGTGGCCGCTAGTTCTTCAGGCGTGTCTACTGCGCCACATCGTTTGCATCGGTAAAGGTTGTAGTTTCACAATGGTTTGGTGAACACCACCATTGACACCCTGACGCCTCGGCGCAAGGCCATCATCCTGGTCTCCTGCTGCCTGAGTCTGCTCATCGTGTCGATGGACGCCACGATCGTGAACGTCGCCATTCCCAGCATCCGCGCGGACCTGAATGCCTCCCCGTCGGAACTGCAGTGGATCGTCGACGTCTACACCCTGGTGCTCGCGTCCCTGCTCATGCTGTCGGGTGCGACGGGCGACCGGTTCGGCCGACGCCGGGTGTTCCAGATCGGCCTGGTGGTCTTCGCCGTCGGGTCACTGCTGTGCAGCATGGCGCCCAACGTCGACACGCTGATCATCGCCCGGTTGCTTCAGGCCGTTGGCGGGTCGATGCTCAATCCCGTTGCCCTGTCCATCATTTCGCAAATCTTCACCGGCCGTGTCGAGCGCGCCCGCGCACTGGGCGTCTGGGGTGCGGTCGTCGGTATCTCGATGGCCCTCGGGCCGGTCGTCGGCGGTTTCCTGATCGAGCTGATCAGCTGGCGCGCCGTGTTCTGGATCAACCTGCCGATCTGCCTGGCCGCCGTGATCCTGACCGCCATCTTCGTCCCCGAGACCAAGTCGAAGACCATGCGCAACATCGACCCGATCGGTCAGGGTCTCGCCGTCACGTTCCTCTTCGGTGTGGTGTTCACCCTCATCGAGGGTCCGGGCTACGGCTGGACCAACCCACGGGTCGTCGCCGTCGCGGTGGTCGCGCTGATCGCCTTCGTGGCCTTCCTGCGCTACGAGGCCCGGCGCAACGACCCGTTCATCGACCTACGCTTCTTCCGCAGCATCCCCTTCGCCGGGGCGACGGTGACCGCGATCTGCGCGTTCTCTGGCTGGGGCGCGTTCCTGTTCATGATGTCGCTGTACCTGCAAGGCGAGCGCGGCTATTCCGCCATGCACACGGGGTTGATCTACGCCCCGATTGCCATTGGCGCACTGGTGTTCTCGCCGATCTCCGGCCGCATGGTCGGGCGTTACGGGGCAAGACCGTCACTGCTGTCGGCCGGGGTGCTCATCACCATCGCGTCAATTCTGCTCACCTTCCTGACCAAGACCACACCGGTGTGGGGACTGCTCGTCATCTTCGCGGTGTTCGGGATCGGCTTCTCGATGGTCAACGCGCCGATCACGAACGCGGCCGTCAGCGGCATGCCGCTGGACAGGGCCGGCGCGGCCTCGGCCGTGACGTCGACCAGCCGCCAGATCGGGGTGAGTATCGGTGTGGCGCTGTGCGGTTCCGTCGCCGGGCCGGCGCTGGCACACAGCGGTGCGGACTTCGCCGACTCCGCTCGGCCGCTGTGGTTCACGTGCATCGGAATCGGCGTCGTCATCACCGTGCTCGGCTTCTACTCGACCACCCCGCGCGCGTTGCAGTCGGCAGAGCGGCTCGCTCCGCTGATCGCCGGCGACGCCGAGCCGAAGGTGGCAGCCGATGTCCGCTGACCACCCACTCGCCGACGACGTCTGGCGCGCCATGGTCGCCGTGGTGTTCGACAACCGCGAAGGCTGGCGGCGCGACGTCGTCGACGCCTCCGGTCTGCCCTTCAGCCGCATTCGGGTCCTGCGCCGACTGGCCAAGCGACCGATGACCGCCAAGGAGATCGCCGAGGCCGCCACCATGGACGCGCCCGCGACCAGCGTCGCGGTCAACGACCTGGAAGATCGCGGACTCGTTGTGCGAGAGACGAATCCGAACAACCGCAGATGCAAGGTGATCTCGCTGACCGACGAGGGTCGGCGCACCGTCGCGAGCATCGAGCGTGTCGAGGACCCCGCGCCGCGGCCCTTCGCCGCGTTGAGTGACGAGGAATTGCAGACCCTTGAGACGATTCTGGCAAAGTTGACCGCTGGCTGACGTTCTCGACGACGTCGTCAATTCCGGCTGACTTCCCGACGCGCGCGAATATCCTGATCTCGTCCACCGGGAGGCGACGAGATGACGGTGTGCCGGGCATGTGACTCCGAGTTGCGCGCGGCCGCCAAGTTCTGCGACGAGTGTGGTGCGGCGACTCAGCCCGCTGACTCAGCCGAGTACAAGCAAGTGACGGTGCTCTTCGCCGACGTCGTGCACTCGATGGACATCGCGGTCGCCCTAGGTCCGGAACGCTTGCGCAGCATCATGGCGGATGTCTTCGACGTCTCGGCCGACGCGGTCAGGCGGTACGGAGGAACCGTCGACAAGTTCACCGGCGACGGCATCATGGCCGTCTTCGGAGCTCCGGTCGCCCTCGAAGACCATGCGCTACGCGGTTGTCTCGCGGCGCTGAACCTGCAAGGGGAGATGCGTCGACTCGCCGTCCGATTCGGCCGCGACGGGGTCGACGTCGCGGTCAGGGTCGGCCTCAACTCGGGCCAGGTCGTCGTCGGGAAGCTCGGCTCCGGATCGCGCGCGTACACCGCCATCGGTGAAGCGGTCGGGATGGCACAACGGATTGAGTCGGTGGCGCCCCCGGGTGGGGTGGCGATCTCGGAGTCGACGGCACGACTCGTCGACGAGGTCGTCGACCTCGACGAACCCGACTTCCTGGTGGTGAAGGGCTACGCCAAGCCGGTGTCCGTGCGCAGGCTGCTGCAGGTCAAGCCGCACCACGCACTCTCCGGGCGCGCCGACTCGCCGCTCATCGGCCGGAGATGGGAGATGGCCGTCCTCGAGGGGACCTTCGAGGAAGTCCTCGATGGTTGCGGCGGCACCAGCGTTGGTTTGTGTGGGCCCGCGGGGATCGGCAAGAGCCGGGTCGTCCGGGAGATCGCGGCGATCGCGGCCACCCGGGGCGTCCAAGTGTTCCGCGCACGGTGCGACTCGATTGCCAAGGAGGTGCCGTTTCACGTCGTCGCCCAACTGCTGCGTGCCGTCATGAAGGTCGGCGACTCCGAATCCAGTTCTGACAGAGAACAACTCAAGAGGCAGTTGCCCGACGTCAGCTCTGACGATCTGCTGCTGCTCGGCGACCTGCTCGGTATCAACGACCCCAACGTGGTCATCCCGACACTCCATCCAGATGCCAGACGCAGGCGACTGACGGCGTTGATCCGGGGCGCCTGGACCACACAGCGATCGCCCGCGGTGTACGTCGTCGAGAACGCCCAATGGATCGACGAGATCAGCGAATCCATGCTGGCCGACTTCACCGCGGTGATTTCGCGGACCGATTCGATGGCCCTCATCACCCACCGGCCGGAGTATCGCGGCGCGTTGTCCCGGTTGGCCGAGGGGCGAACCATCACCCTGGCGCCCTTGAGTAGTCGGGAAACCTCGGAACTGATAGCCGAGCAGTTGGGTGCAGACGACTCGCTGGCGGGCATGGCGGCGACGATCGCAGAACGCGCCGTGGGCAATCCGTTCTTCGTCAAGGAAATCGTGCGTGACCTTGCCGAGCGGGGCATCCTGCACGGTCGGCGCGGTGCATACACGTTCAATGCCGCCGTGGCGGAAGTCAGCGTGCCGCCGACTCTGTACGCCGTCATCGCGGCACGCATCGATCGGCTGGACAATGAGGCAAAGCGCACCCTCAACGCCGCCGCGGTCGTCGGGACGCGTTGCGCCGCAGATCTCTTGACCACGATCGGCGTCGAGCCGGCATTCGACGCGCTGGTGGACGCCGAGATGGTGGACCAGGTGAAGTTCTCCTCGCCCGAGGAGTACGTCTTCCGGCAGCCGATGATCCGCACGGTGGCCTACGAAACGTTGCTCCTGGCTGAACGCGCCGACGTCCATCGGCGGGTGGCGGCGGCGATCGAGGCGCGCGAACCGGCGCTGGTGGACCAGAATGCCGCGCTGATCGGCGAGCACCTCGAAGCGGCCGGAGACCACGGCGCGGCCTACGGCTGGCACATGCGCGCCGGCGCGTGGTCGAGAAACCGCGACATCGCGGCGGCGAGATTGAGTTGGGCGAGGGCGCGACACGTCGCGCAGGAGCTTCCCGCCGACGACCCTAATCGGCTGGCCATGCGCATCGCGGCGGGTACGTTGCTCTGCGCGACGGCCTACCGCACGGCGGAGAGCATGTCCCACAGCGGGTTTCAGGAAGTCCGCGAGCTCGCTGCCGCAGCGGGGGACAAGCGGTCGCTGGCGCTGGCGATGCTCGGGCAGTACACCGACCACATGGTGCACGGCAGAGTCGCCGAAGCATCCGCTCTGGGCACCGAGGTTCGGGCGCTGCTCGAGGCGATCGGTGATCCCACGCTGACCGTGGGGCTGTCCGTCGCCCCGATGATCGTCAAACAGGAGACCGGCGAGATCAGCGAGCTGCTGAGGTGGTCGCAGACGGCGATCGAGTTGGCGGACGGCGATCCGACCATGGGCGACATCGTGTTCGGGTCGCCGCTGGCGTTGGCGCTCGTGTTCCGCGGCATCGCCAGATGCTGGCTCGGACTTGCGGACTGGCAGAAGGACTTTCGCGACTCCCTGGCCATGGCCCGCGGGACGGATCGCCTGACCTACAGCAAGTGCGTGGTCTACAAGCACAGCGTGGCGACGCTGCAAGGTGTCCTGCTGCCCGATGACTCCACCCTCATGGAAGTGGAGGAGGCGCTGAGCATCGCCAGGGACCACGGTGACCACCACGCCGTCGCCCTGGCCACCTACTGCCTGGGCGGCGTGCTCCTCGAACGGGGATCCTCCGACCGCCGTCGGGGCAGGCACCTCCTGGCCGAGATCCGTGAGATGTCGGATCACGGTCACTTCTACCGGAGCGAGCTCGCCGTGCTCGACCTGTTCCACGCGCGTGAGCTGGCGCGCGACGGTCACCTCGACATCGCGGTCGACGAGCTGCGGGGCGCGGGCATCCGCGTCTTCCAGCGCGGTCAGTTCGCCCATGGCGTCGTGGCCACCCGGTTCCTCGTCGAGGCGCTGCTGCAGCGCGACGGAACGGATGACGTGCCGGAGGCCGACGCGGCGATCGAACGTCTGGCCTCAGCGGGCAGGGACGATCTGGCGGTCGTCGACGTGGTCGTACTTCGGCTGCGGGCGCTGTTGGCGCGGGCGCGAGGCGACGACGTCACCTTCCGGGTGTCGCTCAGCCGTTGCCACGAGAGAGCGACGGCCCTCGGCTTCGAGGGGCACGCCGCGATGGCTCAGTTCAAATAGCCTTCGACTTCGCTTTCGGGTCGCACACTGGCCTGATCCGGGTCCTGACCGGTCTCGCGCAGGGCGCGGCGCTGGCGCAGCAGATCCCAGCACTGGTCGAGCTGAACTTCGAGGCCGCGCAGTCGGCGGTGCTCCTCGGTCTCGTCGATCTCGCCGTGCTGCAGCTTGGCGCGCAGTTCCTTCTCCTCAGCCACCAGTTCGTTGACTTGGGCGAGAATGTCGGCATCTTTGTTCGGGTCCGTAGCCACGCACCCAGTCTGCCCGACTACCGTGGTGAACGTGGCAACTAAACCCGAGATCGAATTTCCCGACGGCCCGGCACCTGCCGAACTCGTCATCGAAGACATCGTCGTAGGCGACGGCGCCGAGGCCGTGCCGGGTGGCACCGTCGAGGTGCACTACGTCGGCGTGGAGTACGACACCGGCGACGAGTTCGACAGCTCGTGGAACCGCAACGAGTCCATCGAATTCCCCCTGCGCGGGCTCATCGAAGGCTGGCAGGACGGCATTCCCGGAATGCGCGTTGGCGGCCGCCGCAAGCTCGTCATCCCGCCGGCAAAGGCCTACGGCCCAGCCGGATCCGGGCATCGGCTCTCGGGTAAGACGTTGATCTTCGTGATCGACCTGCTCGACGCTCGCTGAGTGCGTTCCGCACTGCTGGTCGCCCTCACCCTGCTGCTCTTGGTGGCGGGGTGCGGGGCGTCCGGCAACTCTGGCAACGCCGGACAAGCCACCGGCACCGCGACCTCGACCAGCCCGTCGGCCCCTGCGAAGAGCGGTCCATTCGGGGCCATGTCGATCGTGCGGACGGCCGACGGGTTCACCCTGACCGGTGAAGTGCCCGACGAGTCGCTCAAGACGGATCTGCCAGACACGCTGCGACAGGCCATGCCCGGCGCCAAGATCGTCGACCAGCTGACGGTCAAACCCGGCGTCACCGCCCCGGAGTTCTCCGGTCTTGGCGCCCTGTTCGGGGTCGCCATGGACGTGGAGGGCTTCGCAGTGAAGCTCGTCGGAGACACGGCCACGTTGACGGGCACCGCCAAGACCGAGGCGGCCAAGACGGCGGCCGGGACCGCGGTGACGGAAACCTGGCCGAACGTGAAGGTGGCCAACGACATTCGGGTCGGCTAGGAAGGTCCAGGCAGTCGTAGCAGCAGCCGGACGCCGCCGAGCGGGCTTTCCTCCAAAGACGCCGTGCCGCCGTGCAATTCGGCTTGCTGCGCGACGAGCGCCAGCCCGAGCCCGGAACCGGAGTGCGACGCCGTCGACCCGCGGGAGAACCGCTCGAAGACGATCGTGCGCTCCTCCTCGGGGATGCCGACCCCGTCGTCGTCGACCGCGATCTCCACACCCGCGCGCGACGTGACCGCGGACAGCTGAACGCGGGTGGCGCCACCGTGCTTGACGGCGTTGGCGATCGCGTTGTCCACCGCAAGCCGCAATCCGGCGGGCAGCCCCACGATGATCACCGTGGGTGCCGGCACCAGCGAGACGTCGAGATCGGGATAGACCCGCATCGCGTCGTGCGCGGCGCGGTCGAGCAGCTCGGTGATGTCGACCGGCGAGTGATCGTCGGATGTCGAGAGTTCCCCCTGCGCAAGCCTTTCGATGGCCCACAGCGTCGACTCGATGCGCGTCTGGGTCCGGATGACGTCGCTGAGGACTTCTTTGCGCTGGTCCTCGGCGAGGTCGAGGGTGGCGAGCACCTCGAGGTTGGTGCGCATCGCCGTCAGTGGGGTGCGCAACTCGTGCGACGTCACGGCGGCGAAGTCGCGGGAAGACACCAGCGCCGCCTTGGTGCGGTCCTGCTCCTGCCAAATGCGCTGCACCATCCCGTTGACGGCGTCGGCGATCTCGACCGCCTCGGTCGCGCCACGGACGTCGATGTCGGGGGCCGCACCGCCCACGTCGATCGCCCGGGTCTGCTGGGCGAGGCGTTTGAGGGGGCGCACCGCGAACGCGGCGAGCAACCAGCCGGCCACGGCCGCCGCGCCGATGGCGCCCGAGCAGATCATGATCACCCGGCGGTGCAGGTTGTTGGTGTCGGCGATCGTCGCGTCGTAGGTGGCGCCGACGGCGGCGGTCATCTCGCCCTGCGGACCGCCGATCTCCACGGTGCGCACGCGGTAGCGCACGCCGTCGATCGTGGTGTCGGCATAGCCGGCCGGCAGCTCGGGAAGCGTCACGTCGGAGTTCGACGTCACCTGGCCGTCGGGACGCCGGACCGTGATGATCGCGTCCTGATCGTTGGGCGACTTGGGAATCTGGTCGAGGCCGCGGGGCAGGAACGGAATCGCGAAGCCGGCCGCCTCGTCGAGCCGACGGTCGAGACGTTCCTTGCGGTCGTTGGTGATGCCGATCCACACGATCGTGCCGACGATGCCGACCACGATGGCCGCGGCGATGGCGGTGGCGAACGCCACGCGGGTCCGCAGCGACGGAGTGCGTCGGAAGACCCGCGAGATGACGTTCACAATCCTATTGCTGCCTCAGGACGAAGCCCACGCCCCGAACGGTATGGAGCAGTCGCGACGCGCCACCCGCCTCCAGCTTGCGGCGCAGGTACCCGATGAACACGTCGACGACGTTGGTGTCGGCGGCGAAGTCGTACCCCCACACCAGTTCCAGCAGCTGGGCGCGCGAGAGCACCGCCGTCTTGTGCTCGGCGAGGACCGCCAGCAGGTCGAACTCCCGCTTGGTCAGGTCGACGTCGACGCCGTTGACGCGGGCCCGGCGACCGGGGATGTCGACCTCCAGCGGACCGACGGCGATGGTCTCCGACGAGAACGTCGCCGTCGCACCCCGGCGTCGCAGCAGAGCCTTGACCCTGGCGACGAGCTCGGCCAGAACGAACGGTTTGACCAGGTAGTCGTCGGCCCCGGCCTCGAGGCCGGCCACCCTGTCGTCGACCGAGCTGCGCGCCGACAGCACGCACACCGGCACGTCGTTGTCCATGGCGCGCAGGGCCGTCACCACGCTGACGCCGTCGAGGACCGGCATGTTGATGTCGAGAACGATCGCGTCGGGCCGGGTTTCGGTCGCGCTCCGAAGCGCCTCGGCGCCGTCGACGGCGGTGCTCACCTCGAACCCGGACAGTCGAAGTCCGCGCTCCAGGGACGCCAGCACGTCGGGGTCGTCGTCCACCACGAGTACCCGGGGTGGCGCGGCACCGCTAGCTCCCATCTCCATGTCGCTCATCTTGCCTGATGCGCCACCAGGGATGCGGTAGGCGCGTTGTGCAGGCCGAACGGGCCTGGTCGGTGCTAACTTTTACACTCGTGCAAGCAATCGGTCCCCGCCTGATCGTTCAACCCGACGATGGTCTGGGTCCGGTGCTGGATTTCATCGGGTCGGCGCAGACGTCGCTTCTGATCAAGCAGTTCACCTTCACCGACGAGAGCCTCATCGACGCCGTCGTCGCGCGGAAGCAGGCCGGGGTCGACGTCCGGGTGATGCTCAACGCGGCCAGGTCCGGCGGCGACCGCGCGAATGACGAGACCTTCGAGCGCTTCAGCGCCGCGGGCATCTCCGTGCAGTGGGCCAATCCGAAGTTCTACGTCACCCACGAGAAGTCGATGGTGGTCGACGAGACGACCGCCATGGTGGCGACGTTCAACATGTGCCTCAAGTACTTCACGGCCACCAGGGACTACGGCGTCATCATCGACGATCCGGTGCAGGTGATGCAGATCGTCGAGGTGTTCAACGCCGACTGGAATCACGACGACTGGGTGCCGTCGGTGTACCGGGGTCTGCTGTGGAGTAACTCCAATTCGCGGTTTCACATGGCCCGCTTCATCGACACGGCCACCCATCGCATCGACGTCCAGCACCCCAAGTTCGTCGATGCAGTGATCCTCGATCACCTCGCCGCCGCCGTCGAGCGGGGCGTGAAGGTGCACGTGCTGTGCGGCGGTCGGCACGGCATCAGCGAGGGCGACGTGCTCGACACCTTCGCGTCGCTGCGCACGTTGCGCCGCTTCGGCGCCAAGGTGCACAAGCAGAAGAATCTCAGGGTGCACGCCAAGCTACTGATCGTCGACGACGAGCGGGCGCTCGTCGGCTCGATGAACATCGACCGCAGCGCCTTCGATCTGCGCCGTGAACTCGGCATCACCGTGACCGAGCCGAGCGTCGTCGCGCGCCTCAAGGCCACCTACGAGGAGGACTGGGCGCTGTCGCACCAGTACTCGCCGCCGGATCCGCTCGATCCCTCGACGCATCACGAGGACGACTTCCCGCACGACCCGGAACTCGTCCACGAGTGACGTCGCCGGAGCCGGTGCCGACGAAGGTCGGATTGTTCGAATTGGGGTTGACGTTCAACCACATCGCGCTGGCCTCCTTCGGCGGCGGACTGTCGGCGTGGTCGCGCGAGGTGATCGTCGTCGAGAAGAATTGGATGGGTGAGGCGGAGTTCCTGTCCGCCATGACGATGTGCCGCATCCTGCCCGGAGCCAATCAGGTCAACATGGCCGTGTTCACCGGCACCAAGCTGCGGGCCGTGCCGGGAGCCGTCGCCGCGGTCGTCGGGCTGTGCCTCATGCCGCTGGTCATCGTTTTGGTGCTGGCGTTCCTGTACTTCACCTTCAAGGAGGTGCCTGCGGTCAAGGGCATCCTGCACGGCGCGTCCGCGGCGGCCGTCGCGCTGACGTTGGCGATGGTGGTCAAGACCGGCAAGACGTGCCTGACGGGCGTTATCCCGGTGGCGCTGTTCGCCTTGGCATTCGTGCTCAACGGCGTGCTGCGCTGGCCGCTGCTTGGGGTGCTGGCGATCGTCGCGCCGCTGGCGCTGCTCTGGGCGTGGCCTCGGGGAGCTCGGGAGACGGCCGCGAAGTGAGCACCTATCTGCAGTTGATCGTCCTGTTCGGGTCGCTGTCTCTGATGTCGATCGGCGGCGGCAACGCGGTATTGCCCGACATGCATCTGCGGTCGGTCCACCAGCATCACTGGCTCAGCGACACACAGTTCGCCGACCTGTTCTCCATCTCGCAGACCGCGCCTGGCCCGAGCATCTTGATCGTCGGCATGATCGGGTACGCCGCGGGCTTGCCGGTCGGGGGCGTGCTCGGCGGGATCGTCGGCGGTTTCGTCGCCACCGCCGCGATGGTGATTCCGGCGGCGTCGCTGGTCTACGCCATCACCCTGTTCTGGCAGCGGGCGCAGGAATCGAAGTGGCGGATCGCCGTCGAGAAGGGGTTCGCGCCGCTGACCGTCGGGCTGATCCTGGCGTCGTCACTGGTGATGAGCCGCGCCGCCGACCACGACTGGCGGGCCTACCTGTTGACCGCGGTGTGCACGCTGATCTTCGTCCGGTCCAAGGTCAACCCGCTGATCGTGGTTGCTGCCGCCGGTGTGATCGGTTACTTCGGCATCGTCTGAGTTAGCCATAACGGGTATAGCTCTTCGCATGGGTAAGGAATTGACCTCATCTTTTGTTGAGGTTTTACGGTGATGACATGAGCATGGAATACGCGGCCAGCCGGGCCCTATACCGGCAGCGCAACGCGCGTGGAGGTGACCTCCGCGTGCTCGCCAACCGTGCCCTCTTGATGCGGATTTGGCATTTCTCCGCCCGCCACCACCGGCGCCTCGGCGCGTTCGTGGCGGTCAGCGTCGTCGGTGCGCTGCTTGCGGTGTCGACGCCGGTGCTAGCGGGACGGGTGGTGGACGCGATCGTGCACGGCGGGCTGCCGAGCACGGTGGTGCTGCTGGCGTCGGTCATCGCGGCCGTGGCGGTCGCCGAGGCGGGCGTCGGAATGCTGACCCGCTGGCTGTCGTCGCACATCGGCGAAGGCCTGATCCTCGACCTGCGGACCGCTGTGTTCGACCACGTGCAGCGGATGCCGGTAGCGTTCTTCACCAGGACCCGGACCGGGGCCCTGGTCAGCCGGCTGGGCAACGACGTGATCGGCGCCCAGCGCGCGTTCTCCGACACGCTCTCCGGAGTGGTCGGCAACCTGGTCACGCTGGCGCTGACGCTGGCCGTGATGCTCAGCATCTCGTGGCAGATCACGGTGCTGTCGCTGCTGTTGACGCCGTTGTTCCTGCTGCCTGCCCGCCGTATCGGTCGCACGATGGCGACGCTGAGTCGGGAGAGCGCGATCTACAACGCGACGATGAATACCCAGATGACGGAACGCTTCTCGGCACCCGGTGCCACGCTGGTCAAGTTGTTCGGTGACCCGGGTCGGGAGTCGGAGGAGTTCGCGACGCGGGCCGACCGGGTTCGCGACATCGGGGTGCGGACCTCGATGCTGCAGGCCACGTTCATGAACTCGCTGACGCTGATGTCGGCGCTCGCGCTCGCGCTCGTCTACGGGTTGGGTGGCGTGCTGGCGATCGGCGGCGCGCTGCAGGCCGGGGCCATCGTCTCCCTGGCCCTGCTGTTGACGCGGCTGTACGCGCCGCTGACTGCGCTGGCCAACGCCCATGTCGAAATCGCCAGTGCGCTGGTCAGTTTCGAGCGCGTGTTCGAGGTCCTGGACCTGACGCCGCTGATTCGGGAAAAGGCCGATGCTGAACCCGTGCCCGACGGGCCGGTCGGCGTCGAGTTCGACGACGTGCGGTTCGCCTACCCGTCGGCCGACAAGGTGTCGCTGGCCTCGCTCGAGGAGGTCGCCGTACTCGACGACAGGGGTGGAGACGAAGTGCTGCATGGCATTTCATTCACCGCCGAGCCCGGTCAAATGGTGGCTCTGGTGGGTTCCTCGGGTGCGGGCAAGTCGACGATCGCGTCGTTGTTGGCGCGGCTGTACGACGTCGACTCCGGGTCGGTCAGGCTGGCGGGTGCCGACGTCCGTGACGTGACCTTCGAGTCGCTCAAGGACACCGTCGGCGTCGTCACGCAGGACGGGCACCTCTTCCACGAGTCCATCCGCGCGAACCTGACCCTGGCCGCGCCAGGCGCCACCGACGAGCAGTTGTGGGAGGCGTTGCGCCGAGCCCGTCTTGACGACGTGGTCGCGGACATGCCGGATGGTCTGGACACCATCGTGGGCGAGCGCGGTTACCGGCTCTCCGGCGGACAGCGCCAGCGGTTGACCATCGCGCGGCTGCTGCTCGGGAAGTCCCGGGTGGTGGTGCTCGACGAGGCGACCGCGTCGCTGGACTCCGAGTCCGAAGCCGCGGTGCAGCAGGCGCTGGCCGAGGCGCTCGCGGGGCGGACGTCCCTGGTGATCGCCCACCGGCTCTCCACGATCCGGGCCGCCGACGTGATCCTCGTCGTCGAGGACGGTCGCATCGTCGAGCGCGGCACCCACCGCAAACTGCTGGCCCGCCGCGGCCGTTACGCGGAGCTGTACGAGACGCAGTTCGGTGACGAGACGTCCGCCGCATGAAATCGGTTGCCGAGCATGGGAACCTTGAAGGTGTGACGCCTGTGGACGACGAGGGACTTCGGTCCGAGCCCGCCGTCGCGCCACCACCTCGGCGCATCCGGTCGTCGTCGGACATCCTGCGGTTGCTGCCGTATCTGAAGCCGTACTGGCTGCGGTGGACCTCGATGCTGATCGCGGCCCTGCTCAGCCTGGTCGCCACGGTTGCCATTCCGCTGATGACGAAGGCCGTCATCGACGGGCCGGTACGGAACCAGGATCAGCAGCACCTGTGGACGCTGGGCTCGGCCGCGATGGCCCTGCTGGTGTCCGAGGCCGTGCTGTGGTTCGTCCGCCGCTGGCTGGTCTCGCGCGCCACCATGGGCGTGGAGGCCGACATCCGCAAGGACCTCTACGCGCGGCTGCAGATCCTGCCGATGTCGTTCCACGGCCAATGGCAGTCGGGCCAGCTGCTGTCGCGGGTGATGAACGACCTCAGCACCATCCGCCAGTTCCTGTCGTTTGGCTTACTGTTCTTGTTGCTCAACGTCATTCAGATCGTCGTGGTGACGGGAATCCTGCTGGCCATGTACTGGCCGCTGGGTGTGGTCGTGGTGATCTCGATCGTGCCGATCACCGCCACCGTGCTGCACTTCCAACGTCAGTTCACCAAGCTGTCGCGGGCCGCGCAGGACCAGTCCGGCAACGTCGCGACTCACGTCGAGGAGCAGGCGCTCGGCGTCCGCGTGGTCAAGGCGTTCGGCCGCGAGCAGTACGCCTACGACCGGTTCGACCAACGCGCCACCGCGCTGTTCGACACCGAGGTGCGCAAGGTCGGGGTCTCGGCGAAGTTCTGGACCCTGCTGGAGGCGATCCCCAGCGCCAGCCTGATCATCGTGCTCGGACTGGGTGCCTACGCCGCTGGCAGCGGCCTCGTCACGATGGGCACCCTGGTCGCGTTCATCACGATGATGCTGTCGCTGGTGTGGCCGATCGCCTCGCTGGGCTTCCTGCTGTCGATGACGCAGGAGGCCATGACGGCCGCCAACCGCGTCGTCGAGATCTTCGACGCGCCCCGCGAGATCACCGACGGGCCGCACCGCGAGGTGCCCCGCGGCGGTCGCCTCGAGCTGGTCGACGTCGGGTTCAAGTTTCCCGACTCCGACGAATGGGCGCTGCGCCACGTCAACGTCACCGTCGAACCGGGGGAGACCCTCGCCCTGGTCGGGCCGACGGGATCCGGCAAGTCGGTGCTCGTCTCGCTGCTGTCACGGCTCTACGACGTGACCGAGGGTGCAATCCTCGTCGACGGCAACGACATTCGCGAGCTGTCGCTGCCCGCCCTGCGGAAGGCCGTCGCCACCGCCTTCGAAGACCCCACCCTCTTCTCGATGTCGGTGGCGGAGAACCTGCGCCTCGGCAGACCGCTGGCGACCGAGGAGCAACTGGCCCAGGCCGTCGAGGTGGCGGCCGCCCAGTTCGCCTACGACCTGCCGTTCGGTCTGGACACTCGGATCGGTGAGCAGGGCATGAGCCTGTCCGGCGGTCAGCGACAACGACTCTCGTTGGCCCGGGCACTGTTGGCCGCCCCGTCCATCCTGGTCTTGGACGACACCCTTTCGGCGCTCGACGTGCACACCGAGGCGGTCGTCACCGAGGCGCTGCGTCGCGTCCTCGCCGAAGTGACCGGCCTGGTCGTCGCCAACCGGGCGTCGACGGTGCTGCTCGCCGATCGCGTCGCCCTGCTCGAACGGGTCGACGGCTCCGGGGCGACCATCACCCGGGTCGGCACCCACGCCGAACTGCTGGCGACGGCACCGGAGTACCGCTACCTGCTGGCCGCCGACGACGAACTCGACGAGAACCTCGAACGCGATTGCGACTGGGAACGCGACCAGGAGCGCCGCCGGCTCGAAAACCTCTACCTGGAGCAGGAAGCCGACCGGGACGGGGAGCGCGGCTATGTGGCGTCGGAGGTGGAGAAGAGATGACCACCTCCGACTGGAGGGGCCGCGCCGTCAGCAACGACGACGCCGACCTGCCCATCGACGAGTCGATCTCGCGTCGCCGGGAAGCGCGCACCCTGCTGGGCGGCCTACTGCGGCCCTACGCCACGGCGGTGGCCCTGCTGACGATCGTCATCGTGGCGGAGAACGCCGCGCGACTGTCGGTGCCGCTGTTGGTGCAACGCGGCATCGACCATGGCATCCCGCCGCTCGTCGGCGGTGGTTCCGCGCGTGAACTGATCCTGATCGTCGCGGCGCTGTGCGGCGTCGTGCTGGTGCAGGCCACCAGCCGGATGTTCTTCCTGCGCCGGTCGGGGCGGATCGGCCAGGAAGTGCTACTCGAGTTGCGCCGCAGGATATTTCGGCACTTCCAACGGCTCGACGTCGCGTTCCACGACCGCTACACCTCCGGCCGGGTGGTCGCGCGCTCGACCAACGACGTCGAAGCCATCCAGGACATGCTGCAGACCGGGTTCGACGGTCTCATCACCGCCGTCCTGACGCTGCTCGGCACGTCGGTGCTGCTCGTCGTGCTCGACGTAAAGCTCGGGCTGATGTGCCTGTGCGCCTTCCCGGTCCTGGTGCTGCTGGTGTGGTGGTTCCGCACCCAGTCGGCGAAGACCTACAAGCTGGTGCGCGAGCGCGCCGCGTTGGTGATCGTGCAGTTCGTCGAGACGATGACGGGCATCAAGGCGGTGCAGGCCTACCGCCGCGAGCCGCGCAACCAGCAGATCTTCACCGACGTCGCCGACGACTACAAGAACGTCAACGAGCGGGCGTTCAAACTGCTGGCGATCTTCATGCCTGCCGTCCGCCTGGTCGGCAACGTCACCACCGGCGGAGTGCTGCTCTACGGCGGCTACCGGGTGCTCAACGGTGAGATGACGCTCGGCACGCTGACCGCGTTCCTGCTGTATCTGCGGATCTTCTTCGAGCCGATGCAGGAGATCTCGCAGTTCTTCAACACGTTCCAGTCCGCCGCCGCGGCCCTGGAGAAGATCGCGGGCGTGCTGGCCGAGAAGCCCGGCATCCAGGACCCCGAGCAGCCGGTCGAGCTCTCGACGGTCAAGGGTGACATCGAGTTTCGTGACGTCGCCTTCTCCTACGTTCCCGACCGTCCGGTGCTGCCGGACCTGCGGCTGGAGATCCCGGCCGGTCAGACCGTCGCCCTGGTCGGGACGACGGGTGCCGGCAAGACCACCATCGCCAAGCTGATCGCCAGGTTCTACGACCCCACCTCGGGTGCGGTCATGCTCGACGGCGTCGACCTGCGCGACCTCGCGCAGGCCGAGCTGCGCAAGCACGTGGTGATGGTGACGCAGGAGAACTTCATGTTCGAGGGCACCATCGCCGACAACATCCGGTTCGGTCGGCCCGACGCGACCGACGCCGAGGTGCGCGAGGCGGCCGAGGCCGTCGGCGTGAGCCGGTTCGTCGACGCGCTCCCCGACGGCTACGAGACCGACGTGGCCAAGCGGGGCGGCAGGTTGTCCGCGGGCCAACGGCAGTTGATCGCCTTCGCCAGAGCGTTTCTCGCCGATCCCGCCGTGCTCATCCTCGACGAGGCGACGTCGTCACTGGACATCCCCAGCGAGCGGCTGGTGCAGCGGGCGCTGGCCACGGTGCTGGCCGATCGGACCGCGGTCGTGATCGCCCACCGCCTCTCCACCGTCGAGGTGGCCGACCGCGTGCTGGTGCTCGAACACGGCCGCATCGTCGAGGACGGGCCACCGGGAGAGCTGATGCTCGGCGACGGCCGATACGCGGCGCTGCATCGGGCGTGGGTCGACTCCCTGGTCTGAGCACGCGGTCTCCCTATGCTCATCGGGTGACGCTCAATCAACTGCGTGCGTTCGTCGAGGCCGAGCGGCTGGGTTCGTTCACGGGCGCCGCCGATGCGCTGCACATGGCGCAGGCCTCGATCTCGGAACTGGTGCGTCGCCTCGAGGACGAGCTGGACGCCCAACTGTTCGTCCGCGGCAGTCGCAGACTGGCCCTGACCGCGGCGGGCGAGGAGCTGTTGCCCTACGCGCAGCAGTCGGTGCTCGCCGCCGACGGGGGCGCGCAGGCGGTTCGTTCGGTGGGCTCGCTGGGCGGTGGGACGGCGACGTTCGGGGTGCCGCGCAACGCCGACTACTACCTGTTGTCGAGCCTGGTGCAGACGTTCCACACGCGGTACCCCGAGGTGCGGGTTCGACTCGTCGGGCAGAACTCGGCGGAGACCGCCGCGGCGATTCAGGCCGGTGAGATCGAAGCGGGTCTGCTGATCCTGCCCATCGACGACGAAGGTTTGACGGTGCGCCCGCTGCTGCGCGACGAGGTGTTCTACGTCAGCGCAGACCCGACCCGCACCGAAAGTCCGGTCACCATCGGCCAATTCGCCGCCACGGACCTGGTGCTCTACGACGCCCACTACGGCTGGAAGGATCCCACCCGGCGCCAACTCGCCGAGCGCGCTCAGCTCGCCGGACTGCGATTGGAGCCACTGATCGAGATCGAGCACGTCGAGGCGGCGCTGAAGCTGGTGGCCGACGGCGTTGGCGACACGATGGTGAGCGGTGCGGTCATCGAGAGTGGGGCGTTTCCCCAGGGCCTGCACACCGTGCCGTTCGCCGAGCCGCTGTTCGACACCATCGCCCTGGCGCAGCGTCGTGGGCGCCCCCTGTCGAATGCCACCCGGGAGTTCGCCCGGCTGGCCGAGGACACCATCCGTGACTTGGCGCAGCTGGACACCGCGGTGGGGGATGGGCATTCGGTCGTCCCGCAGATCTCTCGCCGTCGTATCGGATAACCCTGTGGATCGTGCAGGAGTTGCCCATCTAGTCCTTTGTCGGAAATCGGCCTACCGTCCCTGGGCATGCAGATCACCGCAGATGAAGCCCGCGCCCTTGGACCGTTCACCTGGCTGAAGAAGCCCGCCGTCGACGGGCCGCCGGCGCAACGCGATCCGCTTGTCGTGGAACGGGTGTCGGAAATGCTCGCGCACATCGAACGCGACGGGCTCGACGCCGTCCGGTCCTACGCGAAGGACCTCGACGGGTGGACCGGCAACCTCGAGGTGGCTTCCGCCGATCTCCGCAAGAGCGGCGACGCCCTTCCCGCCGATGTGCGGGCGGCGCTGGAACTCGGCTACGACCGCACCAACCGATTCGCCACCGCGCAGCGCGCACACCTCTCCGACTTCGAGGTCGACGTCGCGCCCGGCGTCGTGGGCGGAGTGCAGTACATCCCGGTGTCGCGTGTCGGCGCCTACCTGCCGGCCGGCCGATTCCCGCTCCTGGCAAGTGCTTTCATGACCGTCGGGGTGGCCAAGGCCGCAGGCGTGCCCACCGTGCTGGCGTGCACGCCACCGTCGGGGGACGACGGCGCCCATCCTGCCGTGCTCTACGGCGCGTACCTGTCGGGGGCCGATCGGGTCTTCGCGATCGGCGGCGTGCAGGCCCTTGGCGCGATGGCGTTCGGCCTGCTGGACGAAGCGCCGGTCGACATGCTGGTCGGCGCGGGCAACGCCTTCGTTACCGAGGCCAAGCGGCAACTATTCGGGCGCGTCGGCATTGACCTGCTGGCCGGCCCGTCGGAGGTCGCGGTGCTGGCTGACGAAACCGCCAACCCGGAGTGGGTGGCCGCCGACCTGCTGGGACAGGCGGAGCACGGCCCCAACTCGCCGGCCGCCTTGATCACCACGTCGGAGTCGTTGGGCCGCAGGGTGATCGACGCGATCGACCGCCAGCTCGAGGGTCTCGCCACCCGCGACGTCGCGGGGGCGGCGTGGCGCGACTACGGGTCGGTGGTGGTGGCCCGCGATCGTGCCCAGGCGGCCGCGATATCCGACGTCCTCGGCCCCGAACACCTCGAGGTGCAAACCGAGGACGACGACTTCTTCCTCAAGGAGCTCCGCAACTACGGTTCGCTGTTCATCGGACCGTGGAGCACGGTCGCGTACTCCGACAAGGGCATCGCCGGCACCAATCACGTTCTGCCGACCGGCAAGACGGCCCGCTACAACGCCGGCCTCTCGGTCTCGCGCTTCCTCAAGCCGCTGACCTATCAGCGCGCTCAGCGCGAGGCGACCGCAGCGCTGGCTCCTGCCGTCGAACGCATCTCGGCGTTCGAGGGGCTGGCGGCACACGAGGCGACCGCCACCATCCGCATCGACGAGATCGGCCGTCACTCAGGCGCCTTCGACGGAACTCCGGCAGTCAACCGGGGCCGATGAGTCGGCAGCTGCGGGTCTCGGCCGTCAGCCTCGGCGTCGAGATCGGTGACGTGGCGGCCAACCTGGCGGCCGTCGAGCACGAGCTGCGGCAACGGGAGTCGGGCCCGCACCTGATCGTGCTTCCCGAACTGGTCACCAGCGGCTACGTCTTCGACGACGAGACCGAGGCGCGTTCGCTCGCGCTACGCGCCGACGATCCGAGGCTGACCTCGTTGGCCGACGCGCTGCACACCGATGCGGTGGCGGTCGTCGGATTCTGCGAGACCGACGGCGACCGACTGTTCAACTCGGCGCTCGTCATCGGACGTGACGGTGTGCTGGGCTGCTACCGGAAGGCGCACCTCTGGGGCGCCGAGTGCGACGTGTTCGTCCCCGGTGACGAAGCGGGCGCGGTATTCGACACTCCCGTCGGCAGGCTCGGGGTCGCCATCTGCTACGACAGCGAGTTCCCGGAACTGACAAGGCGTTTGGCGCTGGCAGGCGCAGAAGTCCTCGCGCTCCCGGTGTGTTGGCCCTTGGTGGCTCGACCGGCCGGCGAGCATCCGCCCGAGACCATCCAGGCCATGGCCGCCGCAAGGACCTCTCGACTGGCGACGGTGATCGCGGATCGGCACGGTGCCGAGCGCGGGGTCGAATGGACCGGCGGCACCGCCGTCGTCTCGCCAGATGGGTGGATCTGCGCGACTCCGGATGACGACGGGACGGCCACCGCCGTTCTCGACCTGTCGGGGGACAAATCCCTTGGCGTCCACAACGACTTGTTCGCGGATCGGCGTCCAGAACTCTACGGAGGTATTCATGTCTGACACACCCACCATCGAGTCCAAGTCCATCGACTGGGTTCCGCTCGCCGAACGCAAGGGCAAGCCGTCGACCCTCTTTCCGCTGTGGTTCATGTCGAACGCCAACCTGACGACGCTTGCCACGGGCATGGTCGGCGCGGCGCTCGGTGCGTCGCTGCTGACGTCCTTGCTCGCGATCCTCAGTGGCACCGCGGTCGGCACGGTGTTCACGGCGTTCCACTCGGCCCAGGGCCCGCAGTTGGGGCTGCCGCAGATGATTCAGTCGCGCGCCCAGTTCGGCTATCGCGGCGTCGTCGTCATCTGTGCCGTCGTGGTGTTCAGCATCGTCGGCTTCAACGTCTTCAACCAGATCCTGGCCGCCGACGTGCTGACGTTGACCACGGGCGCCGACGTCCCCGACCTGTGGTACGTCGTCATCACGGCACTCGCGTTGGCGCTGGCCATCTTTGGCTATCACTGGATCCACCGCTTTCAGACCTGGCTCACCTGGGTGTTCCTCGCGACCTTCGGCGTCTTCACCGTCGCGGCGCTCATCTGGTCGGACATCCCCGACGGCCAACTGGGACTTGGTCAGTTCACGTGGGCGGCGTTTCTCGTCCAGTTCGGCGCGGCCGCGGCGTACGCCCTCGGCTGGGCTCCCTACGTGTCGGACTACTCCCGTTACCTGCCGCCCCAGACCAGTCCGCGCAAGGCGCTGTTCTACACCTACACGGGCGTATTCGTCGGCGCCGCATGGCTGATGGCGCTCGGCGCGCTGGTTGCGGCATTGATGGCAGGCGCCTCTCCGCTCGACGCGGTGCGCAAGGCGGCCGATGACATCGTGCCGGGTTCGGGGCTCTGGCTTCTGGTTGCCGCGCTGCCGGGGTTGATCACCGTCATCACGATCAACATCTACGCCGCGTCGCTGGAGTTGATCACGATGGTCGACTCGTTCCGGGCCGTCCGCCCGACCCGTCGACTGCGGGTGATCTCGTGCTCGGTCGTCGCCGCGGCGGGCCTCCTCGGAGCCATGCTCTCGACGGGAGAATTCCTGTCGAACTTCGGCAGCTTCCTAGTGGTGCTGCTGTATCTGCTGGTGCCGTGGACGTCGGTCAACCTGGTGGACTACTACTTCGTGCGGCGCGGCCACTATGCGGTCAGGGAGATCTTCGTGCCCGGCGGGGTGTACGGCACGTGGGGCTGGCGAGGACTGATCGCCTACCTCGTCGGCATCGTTGCGATGGTCCCCTTCGTGGTGACGGTCTGGTTCACCGGTCCGGTCGCGGCGGCGATGGGCGACGTGGACGTCGCCTTGTTCGTGGGATTGTTCGCCTCCGCGGTGGCTTACGTGGTGATGGCGCGGTCGTTGGACCTGGCTGCCGAAGTGGCCAGGGCCGAGACTGATTCGCGCGATCACGGCATCGAAGCGGTCAGCTTCGCCGGACGCGTCGCGCCGGTGGAGACCTGAGTCGTCAGGCGCGGAGCAGGGCTTCGAGCTTGGTGTTGGCGGCTCGCAGGCGTGGAGCGATCTGACGGAAGACGTCGGTGGCGTCCGCGTCGGCGGCAAGCATGTGGCTGGCGGCGTTCAACCGGGCGCCGTTGAGCCACGCCATCAGGTCGGGATCGTCGAACCAGCGCAGTTGGTTGAGGTTGAACTCGACGGTCATCGTGATCCAGTCGAGCGGTTTCGTGGGGTGGGGGACCGGCCGGCAGTAGTCGTTCTTGGCGTCGTCGTCGAGGTTCATCGCCTCGACGCGGGCGATGACCGCGGCACTGAACGTGGGCTGGCAGGTGCGCACCGACTGCAGGGTGATGCGGTCGCCTGCGAACACCGTTGTCGCCGGGCGGGTTCCGATGCCGTCGCCGGTGCAGTCGACGAACAACGCCGACGGGTCGACGTCGACCGTGCCGTCGTCGAGGACGATCCGGCCCGGTTCCAGCGCGACGACGCGCCCCATCCTGACGACGTCGGAGATCCGTCGCAGATGGTCGAGTTCACCCTGGGAGACGATCGCGCACCGGTACATCGACGGCGTCACCGCCTCGTCGATCCGAAGCAGGCAACCACGTTCGTTCAGCCGGCGGAACAGGTCCTCGACAGAGTCGGCGGTGGCGATGGCCCGCGACTGGGCCGAGAAGTCCGCAAGCACCCGCCTGGCGAAGGCCGGGCCTGGCTGCACGGAGGCACGGTCGAGCAGCCAGGAGTCCCGCGGCTTGATCCACGTCAGCCGATCGGGTGAAATGCCGTGTCGCATAAGCCAATTGCACGCGTCCATGGAGGTCTTGCCGCCACCGACGATCACGTAGCGGCCCCGGGCCCGTTGCTTGGGCAGGTCGTTGGGTGGAATGCAGTCGACCCCGGGGGCAACGTCGTAGAGCGGCGGGCGCATCGACGGCGCCACGACGCTCAGGTAGGTGGCGTCGACGACCCGGCGCCGGACCTCGACCCGGTACTCGTCTCCGGCCAACGTCCGAAAGTGGTTGTCGCCCAGGTATTCGCTCATCGGGAAGTACGAGACCCGGCCGCTCGGCAGCAGATGCTGACGCATCACCTGGTCGTAGTAGGCGCACACCTCGCTGCCGCCGGCGAGCTCGTAGAAGCCCTCGTTCCAGCCGCCGGCGTCGATCGAGTCGCTGCCCAGCCGACGCGAGTTGACGCCGTAGTACGCCGAGGGTTGATGCAGCCGGACGAAGGGATAGGCGTTGACCCAATGCCCGCCGGGCTGGTCGTTGCGGTCGACGAGCACCACGGTCGCGTCGGTCTCGGAGATCAGGGTGTCCGCGAACGCCATGCCCATCGCGCCCGCGCCGACGACCAGATAGTCGGCCTCGAGGATCGGCACGCTAGCCCTTGGTCGGGGTGAACTGGCTCAGGACGAGTTCGGCGCCCTGTGGGTCGCGGACCGTGGCGGTCCTGGTCCACTCCGAGTCGTCGGACGACAGGACGGTGGCGCCGAGGTCCTCCGCCGTGGCCGCCGACGTGTCGCGATCGGCAACGGCGAACGTCACCTGCCACAGTTCGGGGTGGCCCTCGGGGATCAGTCGCATCCAGGCGACCGCGTCCTCGAACCCGGCGGGCGCGGCGACCTCGGCTTGCCGCTGCCTGATGTCGGGGTCGACGGTCTCGGCGAGGTGATCGCCGTAGCCGGGCCTGCGTACCATCGTCGCGTAGCCGACGTCGTCGACTTCCCACCCGAACACCGTCGAGTAGAACTTGGCGGACTGGTGTGGGTCGGTGGTGTGCAGATCGCTGAAGTTCCAGGTGCCCGGCGCGTTGACCCGTTGCGCCCCAAGGCGTTTGCGCGCCTGCCACAGACGGAACTCGGCGCCGCGCGGGTCGACGCACACCGCCAACCGCCCGCCGGGACCGGCGTCGACCGGGGCCAGCGTGACGGTGCCGCCCGCGGCCTCCACGTCCCGCGCGGTCGCGTCGGCGTCGTCGACGGCGACGTAGGTGCGCCACGAGACGACCTCGTCGTCGGAGTCGGGGGTGCCGATGGCGGCGACGTCCTCACCGCCGATGGTGGCGATCAGGTAGTTGCCGGGGGCGTCGGCGGGGATGGCGTCGGTGAAGGTCCAGTCGAATAGTCCGGCGTAGAAGCGCTTTGCCTCGTCGAGGTCGTGCGCGACGGTGTCGATCCAACTGGGGACGCCGTGCGGGTACGTCTTCGGTGGGGTCATGCCGCCATGGTTCCCGTTGGCACCTGAAAGTCAAACAACGCCGTCCGCCTCAGCGGTAGACCAGGCCCGACAGGCGGGACGCCAGGGCGCGGGTGGCCAAGGGGAGATGCCCGAGGATCTTCAGCGCGGCGTTGCGGGCGGGGCGCACCGCGCGCGGCATGGTGGCCAGTCTGGTCAGCCGATCGGTCAGGGCGATCACCTGCATGGCAATCGGACGGCGGGCGGCGGCGTACTCGTCGAGCCGCGAGTCCGGCCCGCCTGCCAACACCGCCGCCAACGCGTCCGCAAGGGCGACCGCGTCCTGGATGCCGAGGTTCATGCCCTGACCGCCAGCCGGGCTGTGTACGTGGGCGGCGTCGCCCGCGAGCAGGGTCCGGCCGTGGCGGTAGGTGTCGGCGACCCGATGGTGGATGCGGAACCGGGAACCCCAGACGACGTCCGTCACCGCGATGCCGCCGGGACCGCGGGCGTCGAGGAGGTGCTGCACGAACTCGAGCGAGGGCGCCTCGGGTGCGTCGTCGACGGGGGCGACGACGCGAAACGCGCCGTCGGGCAGGGGTGCGACGACGGTCAGACCTTCGCTCGCCCAGAACAGCCGGACCTCGTCGGTCGGAGCGTCGCCGCGCAGGTGGACGTCGGCAAGGACGAAGGAGTGGTCGTAGGCGCCGCCGGTGAAACCAATCCCGGCCTGGGTGCGCACGGTGCTGTGCATGCCGTCGGCGCCGACGACGTAGCGGGCGCGGACGGTGTCGCCGTCGTCGAACGTCGCCGTCACGCCCGTGGCGTCCTCGGTGACGGTGAGGAGCACCTTGGGCCGGACGACGTCGCCGCCGAGTTCGCGAACGCGGTCCAGGAGCAGCCGTTCCGTCGTCGACTGCGGCGCCATGAGCGTGAACGGATAGGCCGTCCGAAGACCGCTGAAGTCGACGGTGAGCAGGGTGGTGGCGCCGTCACGAATGGCGAAGCGGGGCGCTTCGAGGCCCTCCTTCACCAGGCGGCGGGTGACGTCGATCCCCTCGAGTACCTCGAGGGTGCGGGCGTTGACGCCGGCGGCGCGGGAGGTGTTCGCGGCTTCGGACTGCCGGTCGACGAGCACGACGCACGCGCCGTTGAGCAGCAACGATGCGGCGAGCGTCAGCCCGGTCGGGCCGGCTCCCACGATGAGGACGTCGGTGTCGTGCATGGGGTTCTCCTGAGGTCGGGGACAAATGCCAACGCGTGTTGACTTTTCTCAGCGTGCGCCGCGGTAGAGGAAAAGTCAACAAGTGTTGGCATAGAGTCCTCGGCATGGGAGCGAAGGCCGACCAGACCAAGGCCGTCATCCTGGCCGCCGCCAGGGAGCGGTTCGCCGAATCGGGATACGAGGCCGCCACCATTCGGGTCATCGCCGCGGACGCCAACATCGACCCGTCGATGGTGATGCGCTACTTCGGCACCAAGGACCAGCTCTTCGCCGCCGCGGCGGAGTTCGACCTGCGGTTCCCCGACCTGTCCGACGTCGCACCCGAGCGCCTCGGCCACGCCTTGGCGTCGCACTTCCTGACGCGCTGGGAGGCCGACGACGCCCTGGTGGTGCTGCTGCGCTCGGCGACCACGAATGCCGATGCGGCCCAACGCATGACCGATATCTTCGCCGGGCAGCTGCTGCCCGCGATCTCGAAGTTCACCCCCGACGACGCGCCGCGGCGGGCCGGCCTCATCGCCACCCAGGTTCTCGGAATGGCGTTGTGCCGCTTCGTGTTACGACTGCCACCGGTCGTCGAATTGAGCCGCGAGGAACTGATCGATTGGCTCGGCCCCACCCTGCAGCGCTACGCGGTCGGTTAGGGCCATTCGACGTGGTCGCTCTCGGCTGCGCAAAGGGCCGCTGACTCTCCGCCGGAGACCTAGACTGCCGCAATGTTCTCGGAGACGCGCTACGCGATGAACGCTGGCTTGCGCGTCGCCTATCGCGCCTCGCGCAAAGGCTCTCGCGACATCGTGTCGGTCCCGAATTGGTTCACCTGTTGCGAGGTTCTCCCGGAGCTGCCCTCCATCCAAGGTTGGGTCGAGGCGATGACGTCACTGGGCCGACTCATCTACTTCGACCAGCCGGGCACGGGAGCATCGGATCCCGTCTCTCCGGACGCATTGCCCACTTTGGAGCAATGTGCAGACAGCATCGCCGCGGTGTTGGACGCCCTCGGCAGCCGCGAAGCGGTTCTCGTCGCATCGAACTTCGCGTTCGCGCCCGCTGCGCTCTTCGCGGCGACACATCCGTCTCGCACCACCGCGTTGATCGTGCTCGACGGTTATGCAGATACAGGCGGCACGCTGCTCGCTCACCCCGACGTCCTGGCCGCAAGGATCCGGACCTGGGGGACGGGCGAATCCATACATCTGATGAATCCGGACATGCCGTGGAACGAGCAGATACGGGCGGCGTGGGCTCGGATGGAACGCTTGGCGGGGAGCCCTCGAACCCTCGCGCTCATGATGCCTCCCGCGACGCAAGTGGACGTACGAGCGGTACTACCGACGGTTCGTGTGCCGACGCTCGTCCTCCAGCACTCCGACGACGCGATCGTGCCGCCCGCGAAGGGCAAGTACATCGCCGAGCACGTCGCCGGTGCGAAATATGTTGAAGTACCAGGGCGTAACTGGCACCACTTCGTCGAGCCCTGGCGGCCGTCCTTTCAGGAGATCGCCGAGTTCCTTACCGGTCACCAAGTCGAAGTGCCGGAAGATCGGGTACTGGCCACGGTGCTGTTCACCGACATAGTTGACTCGACGCGGCGCGCAGCAGAGCTTGGCGACCGTGACTGGCATGCCCTGCTCGATGCCCACGATGCTGCCGTCCGTGCGCAGCTCGTTCGGTTTCGTGGTCGCGAGGTGAACACGTCGGGCGACGGCTTTCTCGCGATGTTCGACGGGCCGCAACGAGCGATCCGCTGCGCCGTTGCGATCCGCGACGCGGTGCAGTCCCTCGGGATCGTGGTGCGGGCGGGGTTGCACACCGGCGAGTGCGAGATCCGGGGCGACGACATCGGCGGCATTACCGTGCACATCGGCGCGCGCGTGAGTGCACTGGCCGGGCCGAAGGAGGTGCTGGTGTCGAGCACGCTGCGCGACCTGGTGATTGGATCTGGGCTCGAATTCGAGGACCGTGGCTCTCACCAACTCAAGGGTGTGCCTGGCGAATGGCGCCTGCTCGCCGTCAGGTCCCCGTAGCCATCCAGTTCCGGAAGGGTGCGGTGCACATGCCAATCCGCGAGGTTCAGGCCTCGATCTCCCCGGCGATCCGGCGTTCGATGCCGGCCCGCGTCACGGCGGGCAGCACGATCAGGCCGTCGAGCTCACGCTGGGCCTTGGAGTACGCGTTGCGCCGCTCGTCGACGGTGGCCGCGCCGTCGGAGGCCACCCGCAGCAGACGCTGAGCACGTTCCAACCGCTCCTGCGCTTCCACCGAGAAGTCGCTGCGTCGCCTGCGAACCGCTTCGGCCTCCGCGACGTCGAACGCGGTGACGTAGTCGTGGACGGCGTCACGGTAGTCGAGCTGGGCGTCCCGGTCACCGACGAGGTCCTCGGCGCTCGCGGGCCGCAGCAGGTCGGCGCGGCTACGGGCCCGGTGGAACTCCGCGGTGAGCGGCTCGCGCATGTCGGTCATCAGCGGGAAGTCCAGCAGCTTGGCCACGTCCAGCTCGTAGTCCAGCCAGCGCGCGTCCGTGCCGTCGTGCCGCTGCAGGACCTTGGTCACCTCGCGACGGGCGACCGCCTCGTCGACCCGTCCGCGTCCCGAGGCCTCCGCCATCGCGACCTTGGCCTGCTGCTTGATCCGGTAGCGCTCCAGCCGGCGCTCGGCGCGACGCTCGTTGGCGGCGGCGACGGCCCTGACTCCACCGCCGATCACCCCGCCGAGCGGAAAGATCAGCCACCAGAAGTTTCCGGCGAAGTGCAGCACCGAGTCCACGGTTCCCACAATGCCACCGCTACGCGCTCAGATCGACCGTCGTCCCCACTCCGAGCTCCGCGGCGCGGGCCAGGACCAACTCGGCGGTGGCAAGGTCTTGCAACCCGAGGCCGACGGACTCGAACAGCGTCACGTCCTCGGCGCAGGACCGACCCGCGCGGGACCCCACGATCACCTGCCCCAGTTCCGTGCGTGCGTCGTCCTCGGTGATGGCGCCCTCGGCGATTGCCAGCAGCACGCCGCCGGACTTCGCCATAGCGGTGTCGTGGCTGTCCACGACGACGCGGGAGCGCTTCATGGCCGCGCCGTCGACCTCGCGATGGTCCGGCCGCGGCGGTGCCCCCACCGCGTTGACGTGCTGGCCCGGACGCAGCCACGTTCCGAGCAGAACCGGGTCACGGGCCGGAGTCAGCGTGCACACGACGTCGGCGGCAGCCACGACCGCTTCGGCCGACGAAACCCGTTCGATGGCAACGCCAATGTCCTGCGTTCTGGCCTCGAATGCGTCGAGCGTGGCGGTGCTCCTGGTCCAGACGACGATCTTCCGGATGTCCCTGACGGCCGAGATGGCCCGGGCGTGTTCGACGGCCAGATTGCCCGCCCCGATGAAACCGAGGACGGCCGCGTCACGCCGTGCCAGGTGGTCGGTCGCGACGGCGCTGACGGCCGCGGTACGCATGGCCGTGACGGCGCGGCCGTCGAGGATGGCCAGGCACTCACCGGTCGACGCCGACGTGACCATGATGCTGGAGCGTTGCACCGGCAGTCCACGCGCGCGATTGGCAGGCACGTCGCACAGCATCTTCACCGACACGTATCCACCCCCGGACGCGGTCATGGGAATCGCCGAACCGTCGTCGGCCAAGGCGATGGCACGTGGCGCGGGGTTGTGCCAATCGCCCCGCGCCAACCCGGCGTGCGCCAGCTCGACGGCCTTGCGCACCTCCTCGCGGTCCAGCAGGCCGGTGATCTCGGAGTGCGTCAGGATGAGCACCATGCGATCAGGCCGAAACCGCGGCCGAGCCGACCGCGTCGACGATCGTCGAGTCGACCACGTCGCCGAAGTCCGGAATGGCGCGAACCATGCCTTCTTCGAACAAGATTCGCATCCAGCGCTCGGTGGCGACCTGGTCGATGCGGGGTGTTGCCCACGTCTGTGAGCGCAGCATCCGTTCACACGCGCTGGCCAGCACCTCCGGCGGCGTCGTCGGCCAGTGCTCGGCCAACAGCGGACGTAGTTCGTCGACGCCGACCGAGGCCAGCAGCGCCATGGATTCGTCGAGTGCCGCGGTGAACGCGATCAGCCGCTCGGACAGCTCCTCGATCCGCTCGGAGCGGAGGTAATAGACGCTGTTGGGCCCGAGGCCACCGGTTACCGAGTAGTCGTTGGCGATGAATCCGGTTCCCCTGTGCTGCATGAGTTCTGCGGTCGTGTGGTCCAGCACGATCGCGTCTCCAAGGCCGGACTCGAACAGCTCGACGAACATCGGGGTGGACAGGTCGCGCAGCCACCTGATCGACGCGGGGTCGACGCCGGCTTCCCGTACCAGGCCCGCGGTGAAGGCGTACGGCGCACTGCCGCCGATGCCCGGTGCGAGGACGGTCCGACCGGTCAGATCCGACCACTGGAAGTCCGGTTGCGACGTCCGGGTCACCAGGGCCTTGGGGAACTGATGGTTGACCTGGGCGACGACCGAGAGCCTGCGGGGGGTGCCGCTGTACATTGCCGGCACCCACAGGCCGCCCAGCGCGATGTCGGCGGCGCCGCTGTCCAGATCGTCGAGGACGCCCGTCCACGGATCCTTCGCGGTGGCCGTGACGGTCAAGCCGCGCTCGGCGAAGAGGCCGAGGTGGTCGGCGTAGTACTGCGGCAGGTAGTTCAGTCCGTGGGCGGTGGCGGAGATGTTCAGTGTCAACATGTTTGGTGTTTCCTTCTCGATTGGTGACGAATCAGGCGGCGTGGGCGAGTACGGGCTTTTCGGTGACGGCCTCCAGGGGCTTACCGAAGGTCTCGGGGCCGAAGCGGGCGGCGACGACCAACAGCGCGTACATGACGGCGATCATGGCGAACACGCCGGCGACCCCCGCCCGGTCGAAGAAGAACAGGGCCGCGAAGGGCATGACGGCGCCTGCGACGTTGCCGATCCCGTTGACCACCGAGGTGCCCATGGCCCGCACCGAAGTGGGGAAGAGCTCCGGCGACCACACCGACAGCATGGTGTTGAGCATCATGGTGAAGAACTGAAAGATCATGCCCAGCACCAGAATCAGGGCGGTGGAGTGGGCGAACGAGGCGAAGCAGATGGCCGAGATGCACCCCAGCACGGCGGCGATGCTCACGGTGAGCCGCCGCGGCGCCTTGCCTGCCAGGTAGGACGCCGCGCACGCCCCGAACAGTGATCCGATGTTCATGATCATGGTGAACGCCAGCGAGTCCGACAAGGAGTAGCCGCGTGACACCAGCAGGATCGGCATCAGGAACAGTAGGGTGACCTGCGCGCCGAACGACATCCAAGAGGCCGCGCCGATCGCGGCTGTGCGCCTGAGGTTCTCGCCCTTGAACACCTCGGCGTAGCTGCTCTTCACCTGGACTGGAATGTCGGCCTCGGTGACGTACTGCTTGGTGGCGCCGGGCTTGCGAAGGGCCTTGATGCTGCCGCCGTCCAGTCGGGTCAGGCTCTGGTTGGCCTCGTCGACGCGGCC
This sequence comes from Mycolicibacterium hodleri, assembly GCA_006864685.1. Taxonomy (GTDB): domain Bacteria; phylum Actinomycetota; class Actinomycetes; order Mycobacteriales; family Mycobacteriaceae; genus Mycobacterium; species Mycobacterium hodleri_B. Next base: position 37,540 of record VIFX01000033.1, read on the forward strand.
CTCCGACAGCAGGAAGCGAGGCGACTCGGGCAGATACCGACGGAAGAACACCACCAGCAACGCGGGGATTGCCAGCAGCACGTAGGTCCAGCGCCATGCGGTGTCGTTGCCGCCGAGTACGCCGTTGAGGGGGCCGAGGACCAACCAGAAGAAGCCGAAGGACGCAATGTTGCCGACGCCGCCGGAGGAGATGTTGAGCGTCGCGAGCAGCGATCCCCGATGCCGGGTGGCCACGATCTCGGCCAGGATCGCCAGGCCCACGGTGAACTCGCCACCAAGGCCGATGCCGACGATGAACCGACTCGCCAGCAGCATCTCGTAGTTCACCGCGGCGGCGCTGATCAAGCCGCCGAGGGTGTAGACCAGAAGGTTGAGGCTCAGGGCGGCGCGACGACCCCAGCGGTCGGCGATGTAGCCGCCGATGAGTCGACCGGCCAGCCCGCCGAGCACGGTAGCCGTGTTGATCATCGTCAACTCCGCATTGCCGATGCCGAAGGACTCCTTGAGGAGCGGTCCCATTGCACCGGTGGAGTTCTGTTCGAGGGAATCGAAGAACAATCCGGCCATCAGAAGCAGGATGAGCGCGGCCTGCACCCGGCCGAAGCCGATGCGGTCCAGGGCGGCCGTCAGACCGGGCGATGCCGCCGGGTCGGGTGGTTCGGAGTCGTGTTGAGCGGGAACGGTTTTGGTCTTCGTGCGAACGAGGGACATCGGGGTCTCCGGATGGGTGAGTCGACACCGGCGACGGTCGCGTCGGTGAGCCGACCCCACGTCGTCGATGACAGAATCCGCGCTGCCCAATTTGTATACGAAACCCGTTACGCATCTGTTTCCCACCAGCGCTATTGCGTTACAACCACGAAAACTCTGCCTGGATTGTAGTACAACCGGGGGTGGGCGGACGGAGCGGGAACGGCGAGAACGTCAGTCGTGCTCGAACTCTTCGGCGAAGTACCGCTCGTCGCGGCGAAGGTGCTCTTCCATCAGATAGCCCGCCTGTACCGCCGAGCCGTTCACGATCGCCTGGGCAATCGCCCGGTGGTCACTCGTCGACGCGTCGGGGTTGTGTCCCAGTCCCCACTGCACCCGTCGGTTCAGCCCGGCCAACATCTCGACCAGTTGCCGGTTGCCGGACGCGGCAGCCACCACTTCATGGAACGACGGACCCTCCCCGTCGTGGTGCCGGTCGAAGTCCTGGGCGAGGGCGGCCAGCTCGTCTGCGGCCTTGCCGCCGCGATTCGTGGCGGCCAACTGCGCTGCGAGCACTTCGAGGCCGCGGCGGATTTGCAACAGTTCCCGGCCGTCCTGGACGAGCGTCTCGGAGACCGCGGCACCGCGATAGCGCACGATCGTGACGAAACCCTCGGACTGGAGTCGAGACAACGCCTCCCGCACCGGAACCCGCGACACCCCGTACTTCTTGGCGATCGACTCTTCGATCAGCCGTTCGCCAGCCGTCAACCGCCCCGCCAGAATCTCCTGACGCAGCGCGTGGGCGATCGAATCGCCGGTCGACTCCACCCGGGACGAGGGCTCTGTCACGACGTGCAGCCTAAACCGTGCGCACGGTCAGCCGGGCAGCCCGATTCCGCGGTAGTGCCGTAGCCGTGACGCCAACCGCTCCTCGGCGGGCAGGCGTCTCAGGGCCACCAGCTCGGCGGCGATGGTGGCCGACAGCCGATTCGTGAAGTCCAGCGGGGTGTCGGCGGCGTCGGTGTGTTCGGGAACGATGGCATCGACGATCCCGTTGCGCAGCAGGTCTGCCGACCGAATGCCCTGGGCGGCAGCGAGTTCCGGGGCGTGGTCGACGTCGCGGAAGACGATCGCACTGGCCCCCTCTGGCGGCAGGGGCGCCAGCCAGCCGTGCAGGGCGGCCAGCACGCGGTCGGCGGGCACCATCGCCAGCGCAGGCCCGCCGCTGCCCTGGCCAAGCAGCACCGAGACGGTCGGCGTGTCCAGGGTGACCAGCTGCGCCAGGCACCTGGCGATCTCACTGGCCAGCCCGCCCTCCTCCGCCTCCGCCGACAGGGCCGGGCCGGGGGTGTCGATGACCAGGACGAGCGGCAGCCGCAGCCCGGCGGCCAACGCCATCCCGCGGCGCGCCTCGCGCAGCGCCTGCGGGCCTGCGAGCCCGCCGCCGACACCGCGCTGCTGACCGACCACCACCGCGGGTTGCCCGCCGAATCGGGCCAGCGCCAGCAGCGTGGTGGCCGCCTCGCCGTGGCCGCCGGTTCCCGAGAGCAGCACCCGCTCCGTCGTACCGTGCCGCAGCAGGTACCCGATGCCGGGGCGGTCCGGGCGCCGGGAGATCTCGACCGAATCCCACGCCGGTACGTCGGCGACGGGCTCCGCCGCCGGTGCGTTCGGTGGCGTGCCCGGCGCGTCGGACAGCACCGTGAGCGCGCGGTCCAGCGTCGAGCGCAGCAGTTCGATCGGGACGACTCCGTCGATGACGCCGTGCCGGTGCAGGTTCTCCGCGGTCTGGACGCCGGTCGGAAACGGTTCGCCGTAGAGGTGCTCGTAGACCCGCGGCCCGAGGAAGCCGATCAACGCCCCCGGCTCGGCGGCGGTCACGTGGCCCAGCGACCCCCACGACGCGAACACCCCGCCGGTCGTCGGGTGCCGCAGGTACACCAGGTAGGGCAGATGCGCCTGCTTGTGCAGTTCGACCGCGGCGGCGATCTTCACCATCTGCAGGAACGCGACCGTGCCCTCCTGCATGCGGGTTCCGCCGGAACTCGGGGACGCGACCAGCGGCAGGGCTTCGGCCGTCGCCCGTTCGATCGCGGCCGTGATCCGTTCGGCCGCGGCCACGCCGATCGAGCCGGCGAGGAAGTCGAACTCGCTGGCCACGACGGCCACGCGGCGACCGAAGACCGTGCCCTCGCCGGTCAGCACCGATTCGTCGAGGCCGGTGGCGGCCCTGGCGTCGGCGAGGTCGCGGCGATAGCCGTCGTCGGCGGCGACGTCGAGTGGGGGACTGTCCCAGCTGACGAACGACCCCTCGTCGAGGACGGCGTCACGCAGCGTCATGGCACCGATCCGGCTCACGAGGCAAGGCTAGCGGTCCGCTCGTTAGGCTGGTCCCATGATCGGAATGACCCGCGAGGGCAACGTACTGACACTGGAGATGCAGCGTCCCGAACGACGCAACGCCCTCAACGGCGAAATTCTCGACGCACTGCGTGAGGCCGTCGAGAAGGCAGCCGACCAAGGCGTCCGCGCGATCGTCCTCACGGGCCAGGGTCACGTCTTCAGTTCGGGAGCGGATCTGTCCGGTGGCCAAGGCGTCGCCGACGAACTGCCCGACAAGGCGAGGGCGCTGAATCTGGCCATCGACCAGGCGCCCCTTCCCGTCATCGGCGCGGTCAACGGACCTGCCATCGGCGCCGGGGTGATCCTGTCGATGATCTGCGATCTGCGCGTCGTCGCGCCCGAGGCATACTTCCAGTTCCCCGTCGCGAAATACGGCATCGCCCTTGACAACTGGAGCATCCGCCGACTGACCTCCCTCGTCGGTGCCGGGCGGGCCCGCGGCATGCTGCTGGCCGCCGAACGGCTCACCTCCGAGGCGGCGCTGCTGACCGGCATGGCCAACCGCTCGGGCACGCTGGCCGACGCCCAGGCGTGGGCTCAGGAGATTGCCGGGTTCGCGCCGCTGGCGCTGCAGCACGCCAAGCGCGTGCTCAACGACGACGGCGCCTACGAGGACGCGTGGCCCACGCACAAGGAGCTCTTCGACCGAGCGTGGGCCAGTGCGGACATCATCGAGGCACAGGTCGCGCGGATCGAGAAGCGGCCCGCGAACTTCACGGGGGCCTAGATGATTCGGGAGGCGGTGCGATTCATCGGCGGCACGGCCGCGCTCATCGGCGGGGGCTGGGTGCTGCGGGCGGTGCAGGGCGCCCCCGAGGCGCTCGGCGCGTCGCCGGTGGAGATCGACACGGTTGCCCGACGGTCGCCGCACTACCGCGACGGCGTCTTCGTCAACATGGAGCCCGCCTCCGAGGCCAGCCTCACCCGGCAGGAGCAGTTCATCCTGGCCAGGGACGTCATCGGCGGCGGCTCGGGGCAGCACCCCGCGACGCCGGTTCCGCTCGTCACCCCCGATCCGAGCCTGACCGCGGCGGAGCTCGCCGCCACCTGGTACGGCCATTCGTCGGCGTTGATCGAGGTCGACGGGTACCGCATCCTGGCCGACCCCGTGTGGAGCGACCGGTGCTCGCCGTCGCGCGCCGTCGGTCCGCAGCGGTTGCACCCGGTGCCCGCCGCGCTCGAGGCGCTGCCCGCGGTCGACGCCGTGATCATCAGCCACGACCACTACGACCACCTCGACGTCGACACCATCAAACAGCTCGCCCTGACCCAGCGGGCGAAGTTCTACGTGCCGCTCGGCATCGGCGCGCACCTGCGGGCGTGGCACGTCCCGAAGGATCGGATCGTCGAATTGGACTGGAACGAGAGCGCTCACGTCGGCGAACTCGAACTGGTCTGCACGCCCGCGCGGCACTTCTCCGGGCGTTTCCTTACGCGCAACGTCACGCTGTGGTCGTCGTGGGCGATCATCGGTCCGCGGCACCGCGCCTTCTTCGGTGGCGACACCGGGTACACGAAGAGCTTCGCCGACATCGGCGCCGACTACGGCCCCTTCGACCTGACGCTGATGCCCATCGGTGCCTACCACCCCGGCTGGCCAGACATCCACATGAACCCGGAGGACGCCGTTCGCGCGCACCGCGACGTGTCCGACGCCGGGTTGCTGCTGCCGATCCACTGGGCGACGTTCCGGCTGGCTCCCCACCCGTGGGCCGAACCCGTCGAGCGACTGCTCACCGCCGCCGAGGGCGACGGGGTCCGGGTGGTGACGCCCAAGCCCGGTCTGCGCGTCGAACCGGCGACGGCCGAATTGGACCCATGGTGGCGGGCCTGACCGGATAGCGTGCTGGTGTGCAGCGCTCACCGGTCTTCCGCCTGGTCACCCTCCTCGCCGTGACGGCCGCGCTCGGTGGCTGCGCGAAGCCGGCGCCGCAGGCCGGCCCCTCGAGTGCGCCGCCGCCCGCGGCGGGCAATCCGTCGACGGGCCTGGTACCACCCCCCTTGGTGCCGGCGATGCCGCTGCCCGACGACGCGGTCGGCAAGGCGGTCGCGAAGCTCGACGGCATCGCCGACGAGCTGATGAAGAAGTCGGGCATCCCCGGCATGTCGGTCGCCGTCGTCCACGGCGGAAAAGTGGCCTACGCCAAAGGTTTCGGCATCAAGGACGTCCGCAAGGGAGACGATCCGGCGAACCAGGTCGATCCGGACACGGTGTTCCAGCTGGCGTCGCTGTCCAAGCCGCTGGGGTCGACCGTCGTCGCCCACCAGGTGAGCGAGGGTGCCGTCGACTGGAACACTCCCGTCGTCGAGAAGCTGCCGTGGTTCGCCCTCGCCGATCCGACGATCACCAAGCTGGTGACCGTCGGCGACATGTACTCCCACCGCTCCGGGCTGCCCGACCACGCCGGAGACCTGCTGGAGGACCTCGGCTACGACCGGCGCTACATCCTCGACCATCTGCGCCAGCTGCCGCTCGGTCCCTTCCGTACCTCCTACGCCTACACCAACTTTGGGTTGACCGCCGGCGCCGAGGCCGTGGCCACCAGCGCGGGCAAGACGTGGGAGGACCTCAGCCAGGAGGTGCTGTACGGACCGCTGGGCATGACATCGACGAGCTCGCAGTTCAGCGAATACGAGGCCAGGCCCGACCGGGCCATCGGGCACATCCACGTCGACGGGGCGTACAAGCCGCTCTACGTCCGCGACGCGCAGGCCGAGTCCCCGGCGGGTGGGGTCAGTTCGACGGCGAACGACATGGCCAAGTGGCTGACGATGGTGCTGGCCAACGGCATCGTCGACGGCAAGACGATCGTCGATCCGAAGCAGTTGCTGGCCGCCGTCACGCCGCAGATCGTGGCCAGCCCGCCGTCCGAACCAGCTGCCCGACCCGGCTTCTACGGTTACGGTTTCAACGTCGGGACGACCGCGGCGGCCCGCACTCAATTCAGCCACTCCGGCGCGTTCGAACTCGGAGCGGGCACCAACTTCGTGGTCATCCCGTCGGCGGACGTGGCCATCGTCGCGCTGACAAACGCCACGCCGTCGGGTGTGCCGGAGACGCTCACCGCGGAGTTCGCCGACTTGGTTCAGTTCGGCGAGGTGCGCCAGGATTGGCGGGCGCTGTACGGCCAGGCCTTTGCCGCGATGGAACAGCCCGAGGGATCACTGGCCGGGCAGAAGCCGCCCGCGGCACCGGCGCCTGCGCCGCCGACTCCGACGATCGTCGGCACGTACGGCAACGCATACTGGGGACCGGCGACCGTCACCGATGCCGACGGCAAGCTCACCCTCGCGCTCGGTCCGCGCGAGAAGCTGGAGCTGACTCACTGGGACGGCAACGTCTTCACCTTCGTGCCGCAGGGGGAGAACGCGCCACCCGGGTCGATCTCCAAGGCGACCTTCTACGGCGACAAGCTGAATCTCGAGTACTACGACGAAGAGAAGATGGGCACCTTCACGCGATGAGCGCTTGCGCGAAGAGAATTCGTCGCCGATGAGTGCGGTTGGGCTCTCCGACGCCGAGGTGGCGCAACGCGTCGCCGACGGCAAGGCCAACGACGTTCCGGCCAGGGCGGCACGCAGTGTCAAGGAGATCGTTCGGGCCAACGTGCTCACCAGGATCAACGCGATTCTCGGTGTGCTGCTGGTCATCGTGCTGTCGACGGGGTCGTTGATCAACGGCCTGTTCGGCATCCTGATCGTCGCGAACAGCGCGATCGGCATCATCCAGGAGCTGCGCGCAAAGCGGACCCTGGACGAGCTGGCCATCGTCGGTCAGGCAAAACCGGTGGTGCGCAGGCAGTCCGGGACGGGTCCCCGCGCGCCCGGTGAGGTGGTGCTCGACGACGTCATCGAAATCGGGCCTGGCGACCAGATCGTGGTCGACGGCGAGGTGCTCGAGGAGTCGAATCTGGAAGTCGACGAGTCGCTGCTGACCGGTGAAGCCGATCCGATGGCCAAGGACGCCGGCGACGAGGTCAAGTCGGGCAGCTTCGTCGTCGCGGGCAGCGGGGCGTATCGCGCGACGAAGGTGGGACGCGAGGCGTACGCCGCCAAGCTCGCGGAGGAAGCCAGCAAGTTCACCCTGGTGAAGTCCGAATTGCGCAGCGGCATCGACAAGATCCTCCAGTTCATCACCTACCTTCTGGTTCCCGCCGGCCTCCTGACCATCTACACCCAGCTGTTCACCACCGATGCCGGGTGGCGAGAGTCGGTGCTGCGCATGGTCGGTGCGTTGGTACCGATGGTGCCGGAGGGCCTGGTGCTGATGACGTCGATCGCCTTTGCGGTGGGGGTGGTGCGGCTGGGTCGGCGGCAATGCCTGGTGCAGGAGCTGCCCGCCATCGAGGGCCTCGCCAGGGTGGACGTCGTGTGCGCCGACAAGACGGGGACGCTGACCGAGAACGGCATGCGGTTGGCCGATCTCAGGACCTTTGGCCAGGACGACTGCGCCGACGTGTTGGCGTCCCTGGCCGCCGACGACGACCGTCCCAACGCCAGCATGCAGGCCATCGCGGAGGCCTACGACCAGCCGCCCGGGTGGACCGCCACCGCGAGTGCGCCCTTCAAGTCCGCGACCAAGTGGAGCGGAACGTCCTATGGGGACCACGGCAATTGGGTGATCGGCGCACCCGACGTGCTGCTCGACCCGTCGTCGCCCGACGCCCACGAGGCCGAGCGGATCGGGGCGCGGGGTCTGCGGGTGCTGCTCCTTGGTTCGTCGGACCGGCCGGTCGACGCGCCGGACGCGCCGGGCGTCGTCACGCCGGTGGCGTTGGTGGTCCTCGAGCAGCGGGTGCGTCCCGACGCCCATGACACCCTCGATTACTTTGCCGCTCAACGGGTCACGGTGAAGGTGATCTCCGGTGACAACGCCGTGTCGGTCGGCGCGGTGGCGGACAGCCTCGGCCTGCACGGTGAGACGCTCGACGCCAGACGCCTTCCGGAGGAACCCGAGGCGCTGGCGGACACCGTCGACGAGTACACGACGTTCGGCAGGGTGCGGCCCGACCAGAAGCGGGCGATGGTGCACGCCTTGCAATCTCGCGGTCACACCGTCGCGATGACCGGCGACGGGGTAAACGACGTACTGGCGCTCAAGGATGCCGACATCGGTGTCGCCATGGGCTCCGGCAGCTCCGCCTCCCGTGCGGTGGCCCAAATCGTGTTGCTCGACGACAAGTTCGCGACCCTGCCGTACGTCGTCGGCGAGGGCAGACGCGTCATCGGCAACATCGAGCGCGTCTCGAATCTGTTCCTGACCAAGACGGTGTACTCGGTGCTGCTGGCCGTCTTGGTCGGGATGGCGGGCCTGTCGGCCAAGGTGTTCGGTACCGACCCGCTGTTGTTCCCGTTCCAACCGATCCACGTCACGATCGCCGCCTGGTTCACCATCGGCATCCCTGCGTTCGTGCTGTCACTGGCCCCCAACCGCGAGCGCGCGCATACGGGGTTCGTCCGGCGCGTGATGACCTCCGCGTTGCCAAGCGGGCTCGTCATCGGGATCGGGACGTTCACCAGCTACCTGCTCGCCTACGAAGGGCGGGCGTCGACGGTGGCGGAGCAGACGCAGGCGTCGACGGCGGCGTTGATCACGCTGTTGGTGGGTGCGCTGTGGGTTCTTGCGGTGGTGGCCCGTCCGTACGAGTGGTGGCGGATCGGGCTGGTGACCGTCTCGGCGCTGGCGTATGTGGTGATCTTCGCGCTACCGCTGACGAGGAAGGCGTTCATGCTGGACCCGTCGAACGTCGCGGCGACCACGACCGCGCTGTCGATCGGGCTGGCGGCCGCCGCGCTGGTCGAGATCTCCTGGTGGGTGCAGGGACGCCTTCTCGGCGAACCTCGCCGATTGTGGCGGTCGGACTAGCTCGAGGGACCGTCGTCTCGCAGGGAGTGGACCATCTTGCGCAGGATCCGAGACGCGGCCGCCTGCTCGGCCTCGGTCATGTCGGCCAGCATCCTCAGTTCGACGGAGCGGACCGCTGCGGTCGCCGTCTCCAGGCTCCGTCGGCCGCGGGCCGTGAGCCGGGTGGGAAGCGCCTTCCCGACCGGTGCCTCCGCAGGCCTGGTGACGTAGCCCTGCCGTTCCAGGGTCTGGAGTAGGACGTTCATCGACTGCCGTGTCACGAACGCGCCGCGGGCGAGCTCGGAGTTCGACAGGCCGGGTCGTTGGGCCAGCAGCTCGAGGCAGGCGTAGTGCGTCACGCTCATGTCGAGCGGCCGCAGCACCTCCTCCATGGCCGCGCGCAGAACGCTCGACGCCTCCTTCAGCAGATAGCCCAGCGACGTCTGCAGGACGACCCCGTCTTGACTCATGTCAGTATTCTGACATAGGTTCAAACGTGTCAGATAACTGACACGAATGGAAGGAATCCCCATGCCCGTCACCGGCCCCGACTTCATCTCGCTCCAAACCCGCGACCGCGACGCCTCGCAGGCGTTCTACGAGCAGTACCTGGGCCTCGTCCGATCCCCGGCCGGACCTCCGCACGCCGTCGTCTTCGACACCAAGCCGATCGCGTTCGCGCTCCGCGACGTCGTCCCCGGCACCGATCTCGCGTCCGTTTCCCAGCCCGGAATCGGAGCCGCCATCTGGCTGCACGCCACCGACGTCCAGGCCATTCACGACGCCCTCGCCGCCGACGGCCACGCGATCGTCTCCGCGCCGGTCGACGGCCCATTCGGTCGGACGTTCACCTTCGCCGACCCCGACGGCTACCAGGTGACCCTTCACGATCGCGCCTGATCTGCCGACCTATTCCGCCGCCTCCGCGGCGAGCCCGATTAGGGTGGTGTCATGGGATTTCTTGACAAGCTGAAGGACCTGGCGTCGAAGAACGCCGACAAGGTCGACGTGGCCATCGAGAAGGCCGGTGACCTCGTCGACAAGAAGACGCAGGGCAAGTACGCAGGGCAGGTGGACAAGGTGCAGGAGGCCGCGAAGAAGGCGGCCAGGGACAACGCCGGACGACCGCCCGCCGGGCAGCAACCGCCGGCCCCGCAGCCGCCGACCACGCCTCCTGCCACCCCGGCCGGACCTCCTCCCGCCTCGTAGGCCATGGCGAAACTCTCGGTCTCCGTCGACGTGCCCCTGCCACCGGAGAAGGCCTGGGAGGCCGCCTCGGACCTCACGCGGTACAGGGAGTGGCTGACGATTCACCGGGTGTGGCGCAGCACGCTGCCCGACACCCTGGAGAAGGGCACCAAGCTGGCCTCGGTCGTCGAGGTCAAGGGAATGATGAACCTGGTCCGGTGGACCATCGTCAGCTACAAGCCGCCGCACTCGCTGACACTCGACGGTGACGGCAAGGGCGGGGTCAAGGTCAAGCTGATCGGCAGGGTCAAGCCCGCTGACGAGGAGGCGATCAACTCCACCGTCACGTTCGACGTGCACCTGGGTGGTCCGGCTTTGTTCGGCCCGATCGGGATGATCGTCGCCAGTTCGCTGAAGGGCGACATCCGCGAATCGCTGGACAAGTTCAAGACCGTCTTCGCGTGACGATCTACGTGAAGGCCTGTGTCAACGGTGCACGCACCCCCGACGAGCACCCCGACCTGCCCGTCTCCCCGGAGCAGTTGGCTGAGGCCGCCCTCTCGGCCCACCATGCGGGTGCCCAGGCCGTGCACATGCACCCGAAGACGCCGGACGGCAAGGACTCACTCGACCCAGACGTCGTCGCCGCCGCGGTGTCCGCTGTCCGGGCCGCCGTGCCCGGCTTGCCGCTGGGGGTGACCACGGGGTTCTGGGCGCTGCCCGACCCCGACGCCCGCCGCCGAGCGGTGGAGGCCTGGACCGTGCTGCCCGACTTCGCGTCGCTCAACTGGGACGAACCCGGTTCGCCGGAGCTCGCGGAGGTGCTGCTCGGCAAGGGAATTGGCGTCGAGGTCGGGCTGTTCAACCTCGCGGCGGCCGCGTCATGGGCGGAGTCGACGATGGTTGAGCACTGCATGCGCGTGATGGTCGAGCTTGACGGGCACGAGGGCGTCGCCGTCGCGGACGCGATGCTCGAAAGGATCGCGGCCGCCAACTCGCCGGCGCCGGTGCTGCTGCACGGCCTCGACGAAAGCTGCTGGCCGCTACTCGAACACGCGGGTGTCTGCGGTCTGCAGACCCGCATCGGCATGGAGGACACCCTGACGCTGCCCGACGGGTCCGTCACCCCCGACAACGCTGCGCTGGTGTTGGCGGCGGTCCAGCTGCTCAGTCGGTAGGCGCGCCGAGGGCGAAGTCGGCGAAGTCGAAACCCGGCACGACGACGCAGCTGACCAGTGCGGGTTCGGAGTCCCGTGGCACGGCGCGCTGCCAGTGCCCAGGTGGCACCACGAACTGTGGCTGCTCACCGGCGGTGACGTCGCTTCCGAGGACATGCGTTGTGGCGCTGCGCTGTTCGGCTCCCACTTCGAGCAGTAGTGGGCTGCCGCGATGGTGGAACCACAGCTCGGCGCTGCGCACCGTGTGCCACGCCGACTGCTGTCCCGGCATCAGGAGGAACAGGATGGCGGTCCCGGCGCTTCGTGGGCCGGTGTACTCCGGCGGAAGCGCGGGTTGTCCCAAGGTCAGGTCGCTGCGCCAGGTCTCCCGGTACCACCCGCCCTCGGGGTGCGGCGCCAGGTCGAGATTCTCGGCCCACCCGGGGAGTTCGCTCATGCCGTCAGCCTACGTCGCAGCGGATGGTCGACCCGATACGCTCGTCGCATGGCTCGCCTGCGCCCGGGATGGTTCGTCGTGTTCTGCTCGACGGTGCTGTTGGTCAGTGCGTGGCTGCCGTGGCTGGTCACCAGCGCCGACGGCGGCGGCAGAGCGAATGCGATCGGCGGAAAGTACGGCTCGATCGGTGTGCCACCGAATGGGTTCGGGGTCGGTCAGCTGATCGTCGTGCTGAGTTCGCTGCTGATCGTGGCCGCGGCAATGTCGGCCAGGAGCCTCCGTCCCAAGATCGCTTCCACTGCGGCCCTTGGTATTTCGGTGATCCTGGCGGTGCTGGTGCTGTGGTACTACCGGCTGTACGTCGGCAACCCGATCGCGGCGGGTTACGGCCTCTACGTCGGAGGCGGGGCCGTCGTGGCAGCCGCCGTGCTGTCGGTGTTCGCCATGGTGGCGGCGTGGGCCGGGATGGGACGTACCCGATGACCGCCTTCGTCGAGCCTGTGCACCTCACCGGGGATCGGTGGGTGAGCTTGGAGCCCCTGACCTCGGCGCACGCCCCGGAGATCGTCGCGGCCACGGCCGACGTCCGGCCGCTGTGGTTCACCAGTGCTCCGACGCCGGACACCGCCCAGGAGTGGATCGACGGCCGGCTGGCGGTGCAGCACCCCGACACGGGCCTGACGTTCGTGGTGCGTGCGCTTGGTGGCGAGCTGGTGGGATCGTCGAGCTACTGCCACGTCGACGCGCCCAACCGCCGTCTGGAGATCGGGTACACCTGGTACCGCCAGGACGTGCGACGGTCCGGAGTCAACACTGAATGCAAGCTACTGATGCTGGGGCACGCCTTCGAGCAATTGGGTTGTGTCGCAGTCGAGTTCCGGACCCACTTCTTCAACTCGACCAGTCGCGCTGCCATCGAGCGATTGGGCGCCAAGCGCGACGGCATCCTCCGTAGCCATCAACTGCTGCCGGACGGGTCCCGGCGCGACACCGTGGTCTACTCGATCCTGGACACCGAATGGCCGTCGGTGCGCAACAATCTTCGGTTCCGGTTGGACCGGTGACGACGCCGTGCGGGCGCCGTCACCGGTCCGACGTCGGACGCTAACCGGCGTCGACGGTGTTCGTCTCGATGGACGTCTGCTTTCCGCCGTGGGCGATCTGCACCTTGCGCGGCTTCGCCCTTTCCGCAATGGGAATGGTCACGTTCAGCACGCCGTTCTCGTAGGTCGCGCTGATCGCGGAGGCGTCGACGCCCTCGCCAAGTGACAGCTGCCTGCGGTAGGTGCCGAAGAACCTCTCGTTGGTCAGCCACTGGACGGAGTCCTCGCTGCGAGCGGTCCGGTGCGCGGAAATCGTCAGCGTGCCGGCGTCGACGTCGATGTCCACCGATCCCGGGTCGACGCCCGGCAGATCGGCGGTCAGCAGATAGTGGTCGTCGACCTTGCAGAGGTCCATCGGCATGAACCGGGGACTGCGGTTCGATCCGGACTGGCCGTTGAGCAGACCGCGGGTCAACAGGTCGAGGTCACCGAACGGATCAAAACGAAGCACAGCAATCCACCTCCCTTTGTCTACTCGCTGCCCGCCACCTCGGCGGGCTGTCAATCACTGTGCGACTCCCAAATTAGCACTCGACGGGTGAGAGTGCCAAGAAGTTTCTGGAACACTTTTTCGACGAATTGTCACCAGTGTTGGACTGCGGCAACACCTTCGGACTTCAGTGCCGGTCCTCCACGTCGGCGCCGCGCAGTGCCCCGGCGCACTGGTCGCAGCTGAGCACGGCCTCGAACGCGTCGCCGCACGACTGATGCCGCAGAAGGACGGCCGGCCCCTCGGGTGCCGCGAACCATCGCTGCGCCCACTGCAGGGCGGTGATCAAAATCGGAAACGTCGCCCGACCCTTCTCGGTGAGCGCGTAGCGCCCGCCGACGGCGTCCAGAACGCCACCCGCGGTGAGGCTCTGCAGCCGGTCGGTCAGCGAGCCAGGGGGAGCGCCGAGCTGGCCGGCGAAGTCGTTGAACCGGGTGGTGCCGACGAACGCGGCGACCAGCAGCGCGAACGCCCACCGATTGCCGAGGATGGTCATGGTCTCCGGGAACAGTCCCGCCCGTCCGGCCGCATCGGAGGTCGCCCGGCGTCGCGTCGACTCGGCGGGCATGGACCGTTTCCACGATCCGCTCGGACCCCACGCGACGGTCAGCTCCTTCTCCGTGACCACCTGGTCGCACGCGCGGCAGGTGAGCTGCGGCGCGAACTCGGCGTCACAGCTGAGGTGGTGCATCGTGGGCAACCGCTCGGCGTGGTCGGGCACCCAGCGGCGTTCCCACTCCCAGATCGCCGTCAGCACCGGCCACAGTGACCTGCCCTTCGGCGTCAGCACGTACTCGTACCGGGGCGGCCGTTGCTGATACAAGGTGCGCTCCAGCAGGCCGTCGGTCGTCAGCGCCGTCAGCCGCTTCGTTAGCACGGCGTGCGAAATGGGAAGGCGGGCAGCGAATTCGCCGTAGCGGGTCGCCCCGAGCAATGACTGTTGGACGAGCAGCAGCGTCCACTCGTCGCCGAGCACGCCCAGCATCCGGCCGACGGCGTTGACGCCTCCCTGCTCCACTACAGGCCGATCGCCTCTGCGGCGGTGTCGGTCTGCTGCCAGCGGCGCAGCTCGGCCCCAGCGGCCCACGTCGAGTGGGTTCCACTCGAAACACGTTCCGGCAGAGCCAGTTTGCACACCGGTCCGTCGCCCACCCTGGCGGCGTCGAACACCAGGCAGTACGAGGCGTCGGCGTTCATGTCGGTGGTGATGGTGACGAGGTAACCGTCGTCCTCGCTGGTGCTTCCGACTCGGGGCGCCATCGCCGTCTCGCTGCCGTAGACCCCGTCGGCGAAGGCGTAGCGTTCCTCGGCGCCGGTCTGCAGGTCGTGCTTGACGAGTCCGTCGAACAGGAACCAACCGGGCTTGCCCGTTGCGGCGTAGGCATAGCGGTACTTCCCGCCGGCGTACCCGGGGTTGATCATGCCGAACTCGGTGATGGAGTCCGACAACTGCTCCTCGCGCACCCCGCCGGTGACCAGGTTGAACCGCCAGCGGTGCAGTCGCGCCTGCATGCGGTCCAGCGCGAGGAAGCGGAAGGCACGCTGCCACTTGTCGCCGAGCCCGTTGTCGCTCGGCTCCGGATCCCCTTGGTAGAACCCGTCGAGGACGATCTCGTCGCCGTCCTCGTAGGCATTGGTGAAGTGCAGGACGTAGGTCGGGTCGGCCTCGAACCACTGGATCTGCGAGGTTTGGCCGCGCCGGGGGATGACGGCGAACCGGGACGGCATGTCGCGGTGAAAGCGGGGGACGTGAGCGTTGCGCTCCAGGTATTCGGGTGACCAGAACATCGGAAAGTCGTTGAGAATGGCGTAGTTCTCGGTGAACGCCATGTCGTGGGGCAGCCGCGGACCGGGGAGCGGCACGTCGACGTAGTGCACCAGTTCGTTGGTGGCGTCGACGACGCCGTAGTGCATGAACGGTTCCTGCTTGGAGTAGTTGAAGAACAACAGCTCACCGGTCTTGTCGTCGGCCTTGGGGTGCGCGGACACGCCCCACTGATGCGGGAACGCGCCGTTCCATTCCTGCTTGCCGAGGGTGGCACCGGTCAACGGGTCGACCCGGTACAGATCGCCGCACTGGTAGAAACTGGTCAGCGCGGTGCCGCGGTGGACGGTCACGTCGGTGCTCGACGCGTCCTTCATCAACGTCCTTGCGCCCCAGCCGTAGTCGCGCTTGGCCAACCCGACCGGCTCGGCGATCCCTGGCCACAGGGGCCCGCCTGCCTTCTCTTCCTCGGCGAAGCCGTCGGTGCGGACGAACCTGTTGCGGTAGAACGCCTTTCCGTCGCGAAAGCCGACGACGTGCATCATCCCGTCACCGTCGAAGGGGTGGTAGGCCTTCAACGCGGGGTGCAGTGGGTTCTCCGTGTTGCGGAGGTAGACGCCGTCGAGATCGCGCGGAAGCTCACCGTCGACGACGGTCAGGTCGTCGGCGTCCCACTCGGTCGACTGCGGTCGCCACGGCCCGGTGCGGTACGGATGGTCGTCGTCGTCGGGCAGCGTGGAGAGGAACTTGCCGACCACTTCTACGTTCATTGCGTTACTCCTTGGCCGCTGAGGTTAGATTGCCGGCACGCCGGCGACGACGAAACTGACTGTGGTGGCGGTGCTTCCGCCGAAGTTGAGGGTGCCGAAGGTGCTTGCGCCGTCGACCTGGTAGTCGCCCGCGGTGCCACTGACCTGTTTGGCGGCGTCGAGGAGCATGCGCACCCCCGACGCCCCGACCGGATGGCCGCCGCCGATGAGTCCGCCGCTGGGGTTGATCGGCAACCGTCCGCCGATTTCGATCTCGCCGTTCTCGATGGCCTTCCAGGATTCGCCCGGGCCGGTCAGTCCAATGTGGTCGATGGCGAGGTACTCGCTTGGGGTGAAGCAGTCGTGAACCTCGATGCCGTCGAGATCGTCCAGGGTCACGTGCGCGCGGCCGAACGCGTCGAGCACGGCTTGCCGGACGTGTGGCATGACGTAGGGGCCCTCGGCCGAGCGCTCGAGTTTCGGCCGCAGGCCCAAGCCCACGGTGCGGTGTCCCCAGCCGTCGATGCGCGCCAAGGGCGTCACGTCGGGGTGGTCCCGCAGGTACCGGTCGGTGACGAGGACGACTCCGGCGCCGCCGTCGGTCATCTGGCTGCAGTCGAATCGACGGATTCGGCCCTCGACGACGGGGTTCGCGACGTCGTCGTCGGTCAGCGGGTTCGGCACCGTCCAGTCGCGGGTCTGCGCGTTCGGGTTGCGGCGGGCGTTGGCGAGGTTTATTGACGCAATGGCCCGGAGATGGACCTCGTCGACGCCGAACCGGCGGTCGTACTCGTCGGCCACCTCGGAGAACGTCCAGGGCCACATGTACCGCGCGTCTTGCCCATCTTGGCCGGTCCAGGCGGCCGCGCCGAGGTACTGCGCGGCGGTGTCACCGGGCACGGTCTTCTCCAGCTCAACGCCGAGGACGAGGGCCGTCTCGTAGGCGCCGGAGCGCAGGTCCGCGATGGCGGCGAGGGTGGCGATGCTCCCGGAGGCGCAGGCCGCCTCGTGGCGCGAGGACGGGGTGTCCCAGAGGCCGTCGACCACGGTGGCGGGCATGGCACCGAGGTGGCCCTGAGCGGCGAACATCTCGCCGAACGCATTGCCGACGTGGACGACGCCGACGTCGGCTGCGTCGATCTTGGCGGCGTGCAGCGCCGAGGTGACGATCTCGGCGGTCAGCCCGGCGAAGTCGACGCCCTCGCGGGTGAGATTGCGGGCGAAATCGCTCTGGTAGCCCCCGAGGATCCACACGTTCGCATCGGCCATGCACCGGACGCTACTACAATTAGCAGAGTGACTAGGAGAATCGTTTAATCAAAACGGCCCCACCGGCTCTAGTCTGAACCGGTGAGACCTAGGTTTGACTGAGTGTCGACACTCAAGCACACCTGCCTGAGCGCATTTCCCGTGCTCGGCGGTCACAAACGTGCTTGGCGACGGAGATAACGTGCAAAATGCCATCATGAAGTTGCAGAACCACGACCTCGCCATGCGGATGGCGGAGTTGGCGCGGGTCACCGCGCTGCGCAAGGTCGACGACGTCCTCGCCGACGTCACCGCTACCGCCAAGGAACTGATCCCCGGCGTCGACTTCGCGGGCGTCCTACTCATCGGCAAGGCCGGCAGTTTCGAAACCCTCGCGCCGACCAACGAGCTGATGTTCAAGCTCGACGAATTGCAGATCCGCCACAACGAAGGCCCCTGCGTCGAGGCGGCGCTGGACGAGATCGTGGTCCGAACCGACGACTTCCGCGACGAGCCCCGGTTCCCGAACTACGCCCCGGAGGTCGTGAAGCTCGGCGTGCTCAGCGCGTTGTCGTTCAAGCTGTACACCGCCGATCGCACGGCGGGCGCCCTCAACCTGTTCGGGCACGAGCCCAAGCTGTGGGACAGCGAGGCGGAGTCGATCGGCATGATTCTCGCGGCCCACGCGGCCGCGGCGATCCTCGCGAGCCGGGAAGGCGAGCAGCTGCAGTCGGCGCTGTCCACGCGCGACCGGATCGGGCAGGCCAAGGGCATCATCATGGAACGGTTCAAGATCGACGACGTGCGGGCGTTCTCGATGCTCCGCCAGCTGTCGCAGGACACCAACACCAAGCTGCTCGACGTCGCCCAGCGCGTGATCGACACCCGCGGGGAGTAGTGGGCAGAGTCGTCCGTACAGCTCACGTAGCTGACTGCTCTTGTTCTGATGCGATACCCAACACGACCCACCTGATGGTGTTCTCGAAGACCTCGGCGAACACCTCGGATGAGTGGCCATCGGCTGCGATCTCCGCGCCGGTCAAGCTGATCGTGGTGTGCACCAGCACCCGGCAACCGTTACGGGCCAGCGCGGGTGGCACGCCGGCGGCGATGAGCACCTTCAGCAGTCGGTCGACGTAGGCGGCGATCGGTTCCCGGTCGTCGACGGTCATCAGTCCCGACAGATGTGGATGCGCAAGCAGCGCCGTCCGTACCGCGCGGCACCACCGCATCGCACTCTCCTGCCAGGTGTCGGCTTCGGAGAACTCCAGCCGTAGCGCGGCGAAATGGCGCGCCACCAATTCGCGGACCAACTGGTCCTGGTTGCCGACCTGTTGGTAGAGCGTCTTGGTCGAACAGCGCAGCTCGGTGGCGAGGCGCCGCGCGCTGATCCCCGCGAGACCTTCCTCGTCGAGCAGCGTCAACGCACGGGCGTAGATGGCGTCTGCGGTGCCTGCCACGATTGCCTCCCTCACTGTCGGTTGCTAGTGTACGGAAAACACGGTTTTCCAGCTATGGAGGCAGATTCATGGGACTTCGAGGCGAAGCGGCGATAGTCGGATTCACCGAGTTGCCACCCTCCCGCACCCCCACCGAGCCGTTGACGTTCACCCTCGAACAGTGGGCCACTCTCAGCGCGGCCGCACTGGCCGACGCGGGGATCTCGGCCACCGAGGTCGACGGTCTGGTCTGCAGCCCGCTGATGGAGTCGGAGATCTTCGTGCCGTCGACCATCGCCGAATACCTCGGCATTCCAGTCAATTTCGCGGAGTTCGTCGATCTCGGTGGTGCGACGGCGGCGGCGATGGTGTGGCGCGCGGCCGCGGCGGTCGAACTCGGCATCTGCAATGCCGTGCTGTGCACCATCCCCGCGCAATACATGACGCCGTCGTCGGACAAGAAGCCGAAGGTCTACGGCGACGCGTTGTACTTCGGAGCGTCGAGCAACCAGTACGGCTCACCGCAGGCCGAGTTCGAGATCCCCTACGGAAACCTTGGCCAGAACGGCCCTTACGGCCAGGTCGCCCGCCGGTACGGTGCCGTCTACGGGTACGACGAGCGCGCGATGGCGAAAATTGCGGTGGATCAACGGGTCAACGCCAACCACACCGAAGGTGCAATCTGGCATGACAAGCCGATCACCATCGAAGACGTCCTGGCCAGCCCGATGATCGCCGATCCACTGCACCGCCTGGAGATCGTGATGCCCTGCTTCGGCGGCGCCTCGGTGGTGGTCGCCAACGCCGACCTGGCCCGCAGATCGCGCAATCGGCCGGTATGGATCAAGGGATTTGGCGAGCACGTGCCCTACAAGACCCCCACCTACGCCGAGGACCTGTTGGCGACGCCCATCACCAAGGCGGCCGATTCCGCCTTCGCGATGGCCGGTGTCACGCGGGCCGACATCGACATCGCGTCGATCTACGACTGCTACACCATCACCGTCTTGCTTAGCCTGGAGGACGCCGGATTCTGCGAGAAGGGCAAGGGGATGGAGTTCGTCGCCTCGCACGATCTGACGTTCCGGGGTGACTTCCCGGTGAATACCGCAGGCGGGCAACTGGGTTTCGGTCAGTGCGGCAACGCCGGTGGCATGCACCACGTCTGCGACGCCACCCGGCAGTTGATGGGCCGAGCCGGGGCAGCCCAGGTCGCCGACGCCCACACCGCATTCGTCTCCGGTAACGGCGGCATCCTCAGCGAACAGACCACGTTGATCCTGCAGGGCGATTAGGGGCGAGCCATGACGACATTCGAAAAACCCATGCCGGTCAAGACACCGGTCAGCGCCCCATTCTGGGATGCGTTGGCAGACCACACCATTCGCATCCAGTACTCGCCATCGCTGGGACAGTACGTCTTCTACCCAAGGATTCTGTCGCCACGCACCCTGGCCGACGACCTGGAATGGCGCGAAATCTCCGGCAAGGGAACGCTGTACACGTTCACCGTCGCGATGAAACCGGTCTCGCCGCATTTTGCGGCCGACGTTCCGCAGCTGCTGGCCGTCGTGCAATGGGACGAGGGACCGCGGTTCAGCACCGAGATGGTCAACGTCGACCCGGTCGAGTTGGAGATCGGGATGCGTGTGCGGCCGGTGTTCTTCGACTATCCCGAACACGACGTCACCCTGCTTCGTTACGAACCCGACCCGGCCGGCTGACGATCGAACACCGGGGTGAGCTGAGCACGCCATCCTGATTTTTATTGTTGGGCAGCGCGTCGAGGAGCACTGCCGAGCGACCCGACTCTGAGCAGCGGGCGCAGTTCGAAGTTGTGCTTACCGAAGAGCTGCGGGTTGCTCTATTGGCCGCGGAGTCGTCCCGCCGCAGTTGCGGTTCGGACTTCCCGTTGGACTACACTGCACGGTGTAGTGCAGTAGATCGGCATCCGGCGCCCAAGTGGGAGAAATCATGAAGATGAGCAAGGAATCCCGTGAGCAGTTTCTGGCGGGCGTTCACGTCGGTGTGATCGCCGTCGAGCGCCCCGACCGGGCCCCGTTGGCGGTGGCGATCTGGTACGCCTACGAACCCGGCGGCGAGGTATCCATCTTTTCGACCGAGGACGACCTGAAGGTCAAGCTGATCCGAGCGGCCGGGCGATTCTCCATCACCGCCCAGCAGGAGCAGGCGCCGTACAAGTACGTCACCGTCGAGGGCGACGTCACGGCGATCGGGCCAGCTGATGAAGTCGAGGCCCGCGCCGTCGCGATCCGCTACCTGGGTCAGGATGCGGGCAACCGGTTCGCCGATGCCAACCAGCACGCGGACACGCAATCGGCGGTCTGCATCCGCATGCAACCCAAGACCTGGCTTAGCAGCGACTTCTCCGACGTCGTCGGCCAACTCGGCGTCGCCGGCGGCTAGATTTCGCACCGGGTCTCAGTTCCTGCATGCGCCAGCCGATCACCCGGCAGCTACTGGTAGGCCCGAACGAAGACATCCACGCCGTCAACCAAGATCTCGTCGACTTCGCCCGACACGACCGGGTAGGCGCGTTCCAGCGTCTCGAAGGCGAGTTGGAGCGTCAGGGCAACGAAATGCTGTGCGGCACGGCGCGGTTTGTCGGTGTTGATGACGCCGACCTGTGCCCACTCCTCGACTCGACGAACGAAAAGATCCATGCCGACCCCGCTGGCCGATTCGCGGTCCTGCTGCCATGAGCCGCGACGGGCGGACAAGCGACGGAAGTGGACGTAATCGGAGGACGGGAGAGCCTCCAGAACGATGCAGCGCGCGAAGTCCAGCAGACGTTCGCGCAGGTCGCCGGTAGCGGTGGCGTCGCGATCGAGTGCGACTTGAACGGTGGCCGTGAGCCTGTCGCCCACTGCCTCCAGGACCGCGGCGAAGACCATCTCCTTGTCGCCGAAATGGTCGTACACGGTCCTCTTCGAAACTCCGGCTCGCGCGGCGATCGCATCAACGCTGGCTAGCTCATAACCCTGTGCCACGAACAACTCGAGGGCGGCTTGCAGCATGGCGCGGCGCTTCTCGATCGAGCGACCGCGTCGCCCTTCGCCACCGGACGTCGATGTCATATCACCAATTCCTAGCTGGTCGGTGGAACATTCCCAAACTACACTGCACGGTGTAGTTTTGTTTTAAACTCACTTCGGAGATGCACCGACACCGCAGAAGGGACACTCGTGAATCTTGGTTTGACTGGCCGTCGCGCGCTGATCACCGGCGGCTCCAAAGGCATAGGCTTCGCCACCGCAAAGGTGTTCGCCGCCGAAGGTGCCGACCTGTGCCTGGTGGCGCGGGACGCCGTTGGCCTCGCCGACGCGGCGGACAGCCTTCGCACGTTGTCGACGACGAGTGTC
The DNA here is from genome assembly GCA_006864685.1 of Mycolicibacterium hodleri. Taxonomy (GTDB): domain Bacteria; phylum Actinomycetota; class Actinomycetes; order Mycobacteriales; family Mycobacteriaceae; genus Mycobacterium; species Mycobacterium hodleri_B. The sequence goes on from VIFX01000033.1 coordinate 59,460, forward strand.
TCGACGTTGACCGCTGACCTGTCGCAGGCGTCGGAACGAGAACGCGTCTGGGAAGCCTTTCCCGACGTGGACATCCTGGTGAACAACGCGGGGTCCATCCCCTTCGGCTCCATCGACCAGGTCGACGACCAGGCGTGGCAGCAGGGGTGGGATCTAAAGGTTCATGGGTATGTCGACCTCACACGCCGCTACCTCGGGACCATGCGCGCGCGGCAGCAGGGCGTCATCGTCAACGTAATCGGTGCCAGCGGAGAACGACTCCTGGACTCCTACGCGGCGGGCAGCACTGGAAATACCGCACTGATGGCCTTCACCCGCATCGCGGGTTCGAAGAGCCCGTCATTCGGGGTCCGCGTCGTCGGAGTCAACCCGGGACTGGTCGCATCCGAACGCGTAGACCACCTCGCCGCAGGCGACGAGGCGGGCGACCAAGCCCCAACTCCTGGGTTCCGGATTCCGTTCGGACGCCTCGCCACACCGGAGGAGATCGCAGCCAGTGTCGTCTTCCTGTCCTCGGATCTCTCGTCATACACCAGCGGCACCATCTTGACCGTCGACGGCGGCGTTACCTACCAGAGCGACTCCGCCTTAGGGGCATCACCGAACTGAGGGCGCGCGATCCCCGGAAACAGCGCTGACCTGCAACGAACGTGGTGCCCCCGGCATGATTCGAACATGCGACACCGGCTTTAGGAGAGCCGTGCTCTATCCCCTGAGCTACGGGGGCGGACCGGATCGCAGCATACCGAAGTCATCGCCCACTTAGTGTTTCCCCTGGTCATGGAACGGCTACACCACGCCATGAGCACTTCCAAGAAGGCCAAGAACTCCGTCGACAAGCTGGCGGGCCGCGTCAAGGAGAACTTCGGCGAGATCACCGGGAACGACCGCCTCCGCACCGAGGGCAAGGTCGACCAGGTGAAGGCTCGCGTGAAGCAGACCGGTGAGCACCTCAAGGACGCACTCCGCGGCCGCTAGCGAAGGAGCTCGATGACCTTCGCGAACGCCTCGGCGTGCGGCTGCTGCACGGTGATGTAGGTGACCCCGTACGCGTCGCGGTAGCGGCGGATCTCGTCGGCGATGTCGCCGGGCGAGCCAGCCAGCACCCCCGGGGTGCGCAGCAATTCTTCGTCGCTGAGTTCCGGCAGGAACCGGCGGGTGATCGACAGGTCGGGTATCCCGGTGTCGTCGATCGGCATGGCGGTGATCGCGATGTTGAGCTCCAGGTCGTCGAACCGCTCGCCGGCCGCGCTGCGCACGAACTCGATCCGCTCCGCGAGCGGGTCCCCGTCGGGACCTTCTGGATCCCCTCCCGTCAGGCCGATGATGTGAGCCCGCCGCGCCGCGATCGTCAGCACCCGATTTCCGTTGCCCGCGATCAAGATCGGCACGTCGGGGGCATGCTCGCCGAGGTACTCCACGACGTGGCGCAGATGGTCGACCCGCTCCCGCGCGCTCGGATACGGAATCTCGGCGGCCTTGAACTCCGCCTCGACGTAGCCGGTGCCGAGGCCCAACTCCAGCCGACCGCCGGTGAGGTCGTGCATCGCCATGACGTCGCGCGCCAACAGCGCGGGTTTGTAGAACCCGGCGTTCAGCACGAAGGTGCCCACGTGCAGTTTCTCGGTGGCGGCCGCCGCGGTCATCAACGTCGGGAACGGCGCGGGTGCACCCAGATGGTCGGGAACGTGCAGGACGTCGTAGCCCATGTCCTCCGCGCGGTGCGCCCAGTCCTGAACCGACGACTGCCGTGGGGCGGCGTGCAGGCCGAACCCGAATCGAAATTCTCGCGCCATGCCCCCGAGCCTAGGTGTCGATTCGACAACGGATGTTTAGCCCCGCGATGGGCAGGGCAATAGTTGTCCGAGCCGCGCACTCACCTCGCGCGGCAAGAGGAGTGTCACCCTGATCCGGCCCGTTGTGAACGATCCGATGGGCCGGATCAACACCCCCGAACCCCCGACGTACGGCGTCGAAGAAGAGTTCTTGCTCGTCGACCCCAACACCGGGGAGCCCGCCCCGCTCAACGCCGCCGTCGCCGAGAACGCCAAGCGCCAAGGCGTCGACCTCGAACTCGAGCTGACCAGCTGCCAGGTCGAGACGACGTCCGAGGTGGCGAGCTCCAGCGTCGACCTGAGAGCTGAGCTCACTCGGCTCCGCCGCGTCGCCTCCGACGCCGCCGAGGAGGCGGGCGCCCGTCTGCTCGCCGTCGCCCTGCCCCCGACGCTGCCGCAGCACTTTCCCGTTACCGACAAGCCGCGCTACGGCCGCATCGCCGAGCGGTTCGGGATGATCGCCCACGAACAGGGCATCTCGGGGTGCCACGTGCACGTCGCGGTCGCCGACCGTGACGTGGCCGTGCAGGTGAGCAACCGGCTACGTCCCTGGCTGCCGCTGCTTCTCGCAATCACCGCCAACTCGGCGGTGTACCGCAACGCCGACACCGGGCACGCGAGCTGGCGCAGCGTGCTGTGGGCGCGCTGGCCGAGCGCGGGTCCGCCGCCACACTTCGACTCCGCCGACGAGTACGACGCGGCCGTTCGGGAGATGCTCGCGTCGGGCGCGATGCTCGACGACGGCATGGTCTATTGGGACGTTCGCCCGTCGGCCAACTTCCCGACCGTCGAGGTGCGGGTCGCCGACGTGCCCGCCACCGTCGCCGACACCGTTCTGTTCGCCACCCTGGTCAGGGCGCTGGTCATGACCGTCCTCGCCGAGGGGGAGCGCGGCGAGCCGGTGTCGCCCATCGCCGCGCACGTGCTCAAGGCGGCCTACTGGACCGCCGCCCGCTACGGGCTCCACGGCCAGTTGGTCGACCTACCGGGCGATCGCGCCCTACGGCCGGCCGCCGAGCTGTTGCACGCACTTGTCGACCGGCTCGAACCGGCGCTGACCGTGCTCGGCGACCACGACATGGTGCGCATGGAGGTCGAGCGCGTGCTGACCACCGGCAACGGCGCCATGCGGCAGCAACGCGCCTGGCGACGTCGCGAGGACGTGTCCGACGTCGTCGCCGAGGTGGCAGCCGCCACCGTGGAGGGGCTGTGAGTCAGGCGAGCGGAAGCTCGGCGAAGGCTGGCGTCGTCGGCGTGGACGAGCCGCCGCTGGGCTCCACCGTGAACGCGAGGGCCGTCGAGCCGTGCAGGTCGGGCAGCACCGCGGTGGTCGACGGTGCGACGGCGGTGGCGTCCATGGTGCCCGCCGACTCCGGACCCTTCGCGCCGACCAACCACATTTGGTAGACGGTGCCCGGCGCCGGGGGTTCGACGTTGTTCATCACCAGCACCGCGGCGTTGCGTTCGCGGGAGAACACCACGGTGGCGGTACCGCCGGTCGGGATGGCTCCCGACACGGTCCTGACGTCCTTGGCCGCGAAGATCTGTTCTGCCGCAGACGGTTTCGGCTCGGGCCGCACCGCAATGCCGACGCCGATCGCGCCAAGCCCGATGGCCACCGCGGCGGCAGCGGCGAGCGCGGCGGTTCGCCACCGCGTCGACTGCGGGCGCATCTCGATGACCCGGGCCTCGCCGCCAACGGCGGCGAGCAGGCGGTCGCGCAGCTGACTCGGTGGCTCCTGCGCCGTTGCCGCGGACATCTTCGCCATGGTCTCTCGCACCGCTCGAACCTCGTCGGCGAAGGCGATGGCAACAGGCGGCGGGACGTGGCTGAGTTGTCTGTCGATGTCGTCGAGTTCGGTCTGAGGCATCGCGTGCAGCGCGTATGGAGTGGCAAGAACGAGCAGGTCGTTCGCGTTTGGTTCGGTCACGAGACCCCCAGACACTTCCGCAAACCACGAATGCCGTCGCGCATCCTTGACTTGATGGTGGCAAGGTTTGCCGACAAACGCTCGGATACCTGCACGTAGGTAAGGCCCTCGTAATACGCCAGCTGAATGCACTCGCGCTGAGGATCGGTCAGCGACGCGAGGCATTCGGTGACTTGGCGCTGTTCGTCGAGCTGGATGACGGCTTCGGCGACCCGGTCGGCAGGCAAGTCGACGTTGGCCGCGCCGTAGCGGGATTCCCGCTGGCTGGCCGACTGTTCGGACCGCACCCGGTCGACGGCCCTGCGGTGCGCCAGCGTCATCAGCCAGGCGAGAGGGGTTCCCGCCGCCGGGTTGTACGTGCGCGCGTTACGCCATACCTGCAGGTAGACGTCCTGGGTTGTTTCCTCGCTGTACCCGGGATCGCGGAGCACGCGTAACACCAGGCCGAACACCCGTGCGCGGGTGTTGTCGTAGAACGCGGCGAATGCCTCGACGTCCTCTTCTGCCACCCGGCGCAGCAAGGCGTCGAGGTCGGCTGTCACGCCGCGAAGTGTACTGGCCTGCGCGAGGGTGGTCACGATAACCGCGTTTTGAGCGGTCGTGGCGCGAAAGGGGATGTGCCGGGGCGAGATTCGACAGCCCTTCGCCGGGTCATAGTTGGCCGACCTTTTCGCGCTCCGGGATGGGCGCCTCCCGAACGACGGGTGCTCGTTGCGTCCACAGCGTGACGCCCTGAAGGCGGATCCACATTGCGCCAACCAACGGCGCCACCGGGGCCACCAGCTGGAGCCGCAACACGTTCGCGATCGACGCCTTCCGCCGCGTGCCGTCGAGAGTCGCCACGAATGCCGGCTTGTTCTCGCGATGCAGGGAGATCGTGACGTCGAGCTCGGCGTCGGGCAGCGGTGCCCGCACCAAGTAGTAGCCGTCGGCCTCGTTGGTGGGTGAGACGTACAGTGCCTTCTTCACGGCCGCAGGCTGAGCGCCGGTGGGTGGCAGAAGGTAGGCGTGCCGGTCACCGGAGGTGCTGTGCACCTCGGCGATGACGTGGCGCAGCGTCCCGTGGCGGTCGTGGCACCAGAAGATGCTGAGCGGGTTGAACACGTAGCCGAGCACTCTCGCCTGCAGCAATGCGGTGACCGTGCCACCCGGCAATTCGACGCCCCGGTCGGCGAGGTGCTGGTCGACGCGGGCGCGCAGCGTGTCCGGTCCGGCTGTCGGTGGCGAAAGATGGTCGACGGCTTCGAATCTCGCGAAGGGCTGCAGCCACCGGGGGAGTTGGGGCAGATCGTCGACGTCGACGTACCAGCTGTACCCACCCTGTTCGAAGTAGTGGTGCACTGGCGTGCGACTCAAATGAGTGATTCGCGTCCGGTAGAGGGCACTCAGCATGGCACCGACACCACTGTCTCGTTGCCCGGCACGATCGGCTCCACTGCGTCGCCGACGAGGTCTCTACGTTCCACATCTGGTATTCGGCGCTGAACACCCTGCGGATGGGCCGTTCCCTCTTGCGAAAGCGCCGATGCCGCGTAGTGTGCCGATCCGTGGCAATAACGCTATTTCGCAACGGAACCATATGGATATGCGCCTCGGAACCGACGGAAAGCGCACTTTTGATTCACGACGGCGTGATCGCCGCCCTCGGTGATGAGGCGCTGGCGATGGCGGCGGAGCATGCCGAGACCGTCGAGGTCGACCTCGACGGCGGGTTCCTGATGCCCTCCTTCGGTGACGGGCACGCCCACCCCATGCTCGGCGGCCTCGAGTACGTGGGGCCCGCCGTGCGGCCGTGCGACTCAGTGGAGGAGATCGTCGCCGAGGTGCGCAAGTTCGCCGAGGCCAATCCCGATGAGGAGTGGATCGTCGGCGCCTCCTACAACGGCAGCCTCGCCGAGAACAGTCTGTTCGACGCCCGTTGGTTGGACGAGGCGGTGCCGGACCGGCCGGTGGCGCTGCGAGCCTGGGATTACCACACCATGTGGGTCAATTCCGTTGCGCTGGAACGCGCAGGCATCACCCCCGAGACACCTGACCCGGTCATCGGCGAGATTCCGCACCGCGAGGACGGCTCCGTGCTCGGCACCTTGCGCGAGTGGGGGGCGGTCGACCTCGTCGCCGCCGTGATGCCCGAACGCGACGAGGACGTACGGGTGGCCGCGCTCGGCACGGCGGCGGACTACTACCTCGCCAGGGGCGTCACCTGGGTTCAGGACGCGTGGGTGGAACCCGCCGACCTCGAGACGTACCTGACAGCGGCGCAGCGCGACGCCCTGCGAATCCGGTTCAACCTGGCTCTCTACGCCGACCCTCGCCACTTCGACTCGCAGCTCGCCGGTTTCGCCGACGCCCGCCGCCGCGTCGAGGAGGCAGGCTCGCCACTGCTGACTGCGCACACGGTGAAGTTCTTCGCCGACGGCATCGTGGAGAACGAGACGGGCGCGATGCTGACGCCGTACTGCACGGGGCTGCACGAGCACGGCATGACCGTGTGGGAGGGCGACAGCCTGGCCCAGGCGGCCCGCCGCGTCGACGAACTCGGCTTCCAGATCCACATCCACGCCATCGGCGACGCCGCGGTCCGTCAGGCGCTCGACGCCATCGAATACGCGATCGAGTCAAACGGGCCGCGGGACCGGCGGCCGGTGGTCGCCCACGTCCAACTCGTCGACGACGCCGACCTGGAACGGTTCGCGAAGCTGGGCGTCATCCCGTGCATGCAACCGCTGTGGGCGCAGATGGACGCGCTGATGACCGTGCTGACGGTGCCGCGTCTCGGTGTCGAACGCGCCGACAAGCAGTACCGGATGCGGAGCCTGGACGAGTCGGGGGCGCCACTCGCGCTGGGGTCGGACTGGCCGGTGTCCTCGGGGGCGCCGCTGGACGGCATCGCCACCGGAATCTCGCGTCGCACGTCAGATGGAGAACCCGAGGGCGGGTGGACGCCCGAGGAAGCCCTGACCATCGAACGCGCACTCGGCGCCTACACCGCCGGGGTCGCCGAACAGGCCTTCGCCGAAAACGATTGGGGGCGCCTGATTCCCGGCGCCAGCGCAGATCTGGTGTGGCTGGCCGGCGACCCACGCGAGACACCCGCCTCGCAACTGCCCGACGTCGTCGTTCGGGCCACCTACCTCCGAGGCGAACTCGGATACTCGGTTACACCCTAGAAAGGGATCAGCAATGTCGGCAGTAACTCCCAGCGTGACCGCGGAAGAGGGTCACCTCAAGCGGGCTCTCGGCGTCCCCGCGCTCGTGCTCTTCGGCATGGTCTACATGGTGCCTCTCACGGTGTTCACCACCTACGGCATCGTCACCCAGCTCACCGGTGGCCGGCTGTCGGTTGCCTACCTGGTCACGCTGGCGGCCATGGTGTTCACCGCCAGGTCGTACGCGCGGATGTCAGCGGCGATCCCGGTAGCGGGGTCGACCTACGCCTACACGCAGCGGACCTTCGGTGCGCCCGTCGGGTTCCTTGCCGGCTGGTCGTTGCTGCTCGACTACCTGTTCCTGCCGATGCTGAACTACCTGTTGATCGGCGTCTACATGAATGCGGCGATTCCCGCCGTGCCGAACTGGGTCTGGATCCTGGGGTCGATCGTCGTCGTGACGGTCCTCAACATCGTCGGCATCGTGTCGGTTGCCAGGGCGAACTTCCTGCTGCTGGCCTTGCAGGGCATCTTCATCGTGGTGTTCGTCGTGATGGCCTTCCTGACCATCACCAAGGTGGGCACCGTCGACTTCATGGCGCCGTTCACCGGTGACGGCAGCGTGGAAGGGGCGAACCCGATCTTCGCCGGTGCCGCAATCCTGTGCCTGTCCTTCCTCGGCTTCGACGCCGTCTCAACGCTGTCCGAAGAGGCGAAGGATCCGACCCGGACCGTTCCCAGGGCGATCATGATCGCGACCGTCGTGTGTGGGCTGATCTTCTTCGGCCTGTCCTACGTCTCGCAACTGGTGTTCCCGTCGAACCAGTTCGCCGACGTCGACTCCGGTTCCCTCGACGTGATGACCGCAGCGGGTGGTCAGTTCCTGAACACGTTCTTCACCGCCGCCTACATCGTCGGCTGCATCGGTTCCGCGCTGACGTCGCAGGCGTCGGTGGCCCGGATTCTCTACGCCATGGGCCGCGACGGAATCATGCCGCGCAAGGTGTTCGGACACGTCTCGCTGCGCTTCGCGACGCCGACCTTCGCCATCCTGGTGGTCTCGGTCATCTCGCTGGTGGCCATCTGGATCGACCTCGGGTTCCTCGCGTCGATCGTCAGCTTCGGCGCACTGATCGCCTTCTCCGCGGTGAACCTCACCGTCATCAAGCACTACTTCGTCGATGCGGGCGACAAGAACGTCTTCAACAACGTCGTGTTGCCGGGAATCGGCTTCCTCCTGACCGCGTGGCTGTGGACCAGCCTGTCCTGGCTGACGTTGGAGGTCGGCTTCATCTGGCTGGCCATCGGGGTCATCTGGCTGGCCGTCGTGACGCGTGGCTTCCAGCGGCCGACGCCGGTGCTGGCCATCGAGGAGTAGCTACGGAATCCGTCGTGGCGTGCCTCCGTGCACGTCACGATGGGCCTCGTCGGCACCTGGGAGCGGCCTTCAGTTTGCTCCCGGGTGCGACGGCAACGGATTGCGTCGCACATCCGGGAAAACGCCCCCGGAAGGGCTCGATTCGGTGACTTTTCCGCTGTTTGCGAATGTCGACACGCGCTGCGGAATTCGTTGTACGTTCCCCCTACGTCGAGAGCACGGCGCCCCAACCCGTTCTCAAGTTCAGGGGGTCACCATGGCACCCATCGGAACATGTCGCGTCTACCGTCCGGATCCGAAGTCCGTCGGCATCGGTGAGCACTGGGGCAAGGCCAGTGCGTCCGTGGTCCTCGAGCCCGCCGTCGTCGTATCCATTTACGGCGAATTCGACGCCAGCAACGCCACTCGGTTGGCCGGCTATCTGGAGCGGCACGTCGCGATCGCCGGGGCCCTCGTCGTCGACGCCACCGCCGTCGACTTCTTCGGCGCTCCCGCTTTGGCCGCACTGCACAGGGTCGACCGGTGCTGCGCCGCGATCGGGGTCAACTGGCGGTTGGTCGAGGGTCCGGCCGTGCGACGGGTCAGCCGGATCTGCGACGCGACCGATCTGCCCCGCGCCGAGAACGTCGAATCGGCGTTCCGAGAGCTGGGCGTCGCCTCCCCGTCAGTCGTCGGCTGACGGCCAGGTCTGCGCCGCAGCGGTCAACCCGGCGACGAGCGCCCTGGTGGGGGCGCACAAGCCGTCGTCACCGGTGGGTCCGCTGCGCGGGCTGATGCCCCGCACCCGCGGCGTCAGCTCGAGTTGCGCGCCACCCCCGCTCGCACGGTTCACCGGATTGTCCGGATGTAGGCCGCGCAGCTCGCGCGGGATGGCGTCCAGATCGGTGACCACCTCGAAGCCGGGCACCGACACGTACGCGGCGAGGTGCGCGGCCAAAGTTCGATGGCCACCACCCGCCAACAATTCCATGGTGCGTCCGACGCGGCCGTAGCCGTGCAGTGACACCACCACGTCGACGTGGGTGAGGAAGGCGTCCAGGAGGGCGGACTCCCCGGCGCGGTACGCCGACGACGACAGGTGATGGGGGTAGTTCTCGGGATGACGGACGACGTAGACCGACGCGTCGGCGGCCAGCGCCGCCCGTTCGGCGATGACGTCTGTCATCCTCTCCAGCCCGCCGCCGTGGATGGCGAGAAAGCCAAATCGCGACCGCAGCGTACTGGATTCGACGACGTCGGGATCGGCGAGCAGCTCCGAAAGTGATTGCGGCGCAGGCAAATCAGTGGGCGGAAGACGGCGCGGCCAATTGATCGGATCCCATCGGTGAAGATACTCGACCCACCGCGTCGGCAGCCCGTGGTGGGTGGCGCCGCCGATGATCCGCTCCAGGTAACCGGGGCGAGGGGCTCCCGGTTCGACCCGAGGGTCGACGTAGACCCATGCCTCGGCGGGCCCGTCGTCGGTCTCCACGGTCATCCGATCGCGGCGGTAGCGCACCGGGACGCCTTCCGCGCTGTCGAGCACCGTCAGGTCGTGATCGCTGACCTGCCACAGCACCCCGTGCACGCGCGCCCCGTCGAGGGGTTCCACCGTCGCGACACCGCGCTCGTTGATGAGCCAGTCGTGGTCGGCGAGTGCCGCAGGGCGCGGATCGCTCGCGTCGGGGCAGCGGCGCCTCATCTGGGTCACGTCCAGGTTGGACCCGTACGCGAAGTAGGGCTGCATTCAGCCGGTAACCGTCAGATAGATCAGGACCACGTTGAGAACACTAATGATCCCGGCGACCGTCCAACCGAGGGCGGTCGTGACGCGATGGTTGACGTCACCGCCCATCAGCGTTCGACTGCTGGTCAGCCGGATCAACGGCACCAGGGCGAACGGAATGCCGAACGACAGCACCACCTGCGAGAGCACCAAGGCGCGGCTCGGGTCGACGCCGACGGCCAGCACGACGAGCGCCGGGATCAGGGTGACGACCCTGCGCAACAGCAGTGGGTAGGACTTGCGCAACAGGCCCTGCATGATCATCGCGCCTGCGTAAGCCCCAACGGACGTCGACGCGAGCCCGGAGGCCAGCAGGCCGATGGCGAAGAACAGGGCGACGGTGTGCCCCAAGGAGTTCTGCACCGCGGCGTAGGCGCCCTCGATCGAGTCGGTGTTCTCCACGCCCTGCAGGTTGGTGGCGGCGACGAGCAGCATCGCGAGGTTGACCGCGCCCGCGACGAGCATGGCAAGGCCGACGTCGTAGCGGGTGGCCCGCAGCAGGTGGCGCCGCGGCGCGCCCTCGTCCGGCCGGCCGTGCCGGTCGCGGGCGAGTGCCGAGTGCAGGTACACGGCGTGCGGCATGACGGTCGCGCCGAGCATCGCGGTGGCGAGCAGGATGCTCTCGGCGCCGTCGAATCGCGGTACCAGGCCGCCGATCACGTCGCTCGGGGCGGGCGGTGCGACGAACAGGCTCGTCAGGAAACCGACGGCGATGACGAGCAGCAGGCCGGTGATGACGCGCTCGAACATGCGCTGCCCGCGGCGATTCTGCACCGCGAGCAGGAAGATCGACACCACGCCGGTGATGACGCCACCGACCAGCAGCGGCAGGTCGAAAAGCAGGTACAGCGCAATGGCGCCACCCACCACCTCGGCGAGATCGGTTGCCATGGCGACCAATTCGGCCTGCAGCCAGTAGGCGACCCTGGTTCGGGTTCGGGAGTGGTCGGCGACGGCTTCCGGCAGGGTGCGTCCGGTGACGAGCCCAAGCTTGGCCGACAGGTACTGCACCAGGCCCGCCATCACGTTGGCGACCAGGATCACCCACACCAGGAGGAAGCCGTATTGTGCGCCGGCGCTGACGTTGGCGGCGACGTTGCCGGGGTCGACGTAGGCGATCGCGGCGACGAAGGCCGGCCCGAGCAGCATCACGGTGGCGCGCTGCGGCACCTTGTTCGCGATCGACAACACCGTCCCCTTCTATCCGGTCAGGCGAATAGAAAAGTTAGGTTAGCCGAAACCTGGGTGTGGTGGCTACCAGGGGAAGCCGACGACTATGCCGCCGTAGGGCCACCAGGCGTTGTCGTTCATCGCCGGGGGAGACGTGGTGATCTGGGAATGGCCGGGGGTGTCGCACTGCGTCGTCGTCGGACCGGTGTTGACGCACTGGGGTGCCGCAGCCGCAGATGGCGCCAGTGCCACTGCGGTCGCTGCCGAGACGACCGCCAAAGCGATTGTCAGGGAGCGCATTTAACCGCGCTCGCCGCCACCGATGACCAGAGCCGACCCGTAGAACGCGTCATCCCAGGGGTAGCTCCAGGTGGGCACGTCGGGCGCCTCGGCCGAGATCTCGACGTTGCCGGGGGTCTGGCACTCGGTGGTGCTGGTGCCGGTCTCCCCGACCTGTCCGGTCGACGTGCAGGCGGGCTGGTTGGAGACTTCGTTCGGCTCGGCCGATGCGGCGGGGGCTACGACGACCGCGACCGCGGCGCCCGCCGAGGCGATCAAACCGATGAGATAGCGCGTCCGCATGGCAGGCCCTTCTAAGCGTTGGACAGCAGATTCCCAGCGTACAACCCTTTTCCTGTCACCAGGGGCAAGTCGAGCGTTGTCCGGATGCCGGCAGGCGCAGCCACCACCTCGGGGATCGCGTTCACCACCCGTGCCGCCGTCGCCACGCAGCCGGCGTGGTTGTGGTCGCCGTTGGGGCTGCTGAGGCACAGGTCGATGGAGTAGGTCGGCTCCCCGGTGATCTCGATGCGGTACGAGCCGCCCTCCTGGGCGGGTTGGGGCCAGTCCGGGCACAGGTCGTCCCTGGTGCGGGTGACGTGCTCGAGCACGACGGCGGCCTTGCCGTCGACCATGCCCCGGACCTCGAAGCGCAGGGCGGCCGCGGTGCCCTTGGCGATGCGGCCGGACGCAATGTCGAAGTCCTCGGGGGCGGGTTCGCGAATGTAGCTCTGGGTGACCTCGTCCAGGGTGACGCCGAGGCCCGCGGCGAGCTGCCGCACCACCGAGCCCCACGCGAGACTCAGCACGCCGGGTTGCAGCAGCATCGGGGTCTCGTCGAGCGGCTTGCCGAAGCCCATCACGTCGAACATGACGGTGGCGCTGTCATAGGTGTCGTAGTTGATGATCTCCATACAGCGGATCTGCTCGACGCTCTGACAGGTTCCGGCGAGTGCCATGGGGATGAGGTCGTTGGCGAAGCCGGGGTCGATGCCGTTGACGAAGATGCTGGACCCGCCCGCTTCGGCGGCTTCGGCGATCGGCGCGATCATCTCGTCGGGCAAAGTGCCCCAGGGGTATTGGAGGAACACCGCGGCGCTGGCGACCACGTTGACACCGGCGGCCAGGATGCGACGGTAGTCCTCGAGCGCCTCGACGAGTCGGTTGTCGGCCATCGCGGTGTACACCACGCACTCGGGCTTGGCGGCCAGGATGGCGCCCATGTCGGTGGTGGCCGTGACGCCGGTCGAACGGTCCAGGCCGGCGAGCTCACCGGCGTCCTTGCCCACCTTGGCATCCGAGGACACCCACACACCGGTCAGTTCGAATCGGGGGTCCAGGATCAGCTGGGTGAGCGCGTGCTTGCCGACGTTGCCGGTGCCGACGGCTGCGACCTTGATCGTCATGTGGTCGTCCTCTACAGGTCGGGGATCGGGAAGGAGAAGTTGGGGAAGGTGATGCCGCCGTCGACCTCGATGGTCTTGCCGGTCAGGTAACTCCCCGCGGGCGACGCGAGATAGACGGCGGCCGCGGCGATGTCGGTGGGATCGCCCAATCGGCGCATCGGCGTGGCGTCCTCCATCGGTTTGCGCAGCTCGTCGTTGCTGGCCAGGATGTCCAGCGCCGAGGTGAGGATCGACCCCGGCGCGATGGCGTTGACGCGGATGCGCGGCGCGAGGTCGAGGGCGGACAGCCGGGTGTAGTGGGCGAGCGCAGCCTTGGCGGTCCCGTACGCGGCGAAGCCTCGGCCGGAGACCCGGCTCATCGTCGAGGTGATGTTGATGATGCTGCCGCCGCCGGAGTGCTCGAGCATCAGCGGGACGGCTGCCGAGGTCAGCGCGTGCGCCGTCGTCACGTTGAACGTGAAGGCGTCGCGGAGGTCCTTGGTCGAGGTGTCCAGCAGCGGCGCGGGCATGGTGCCGCCGACGTTGTTGACGACGATGTCTAGTTTGCCGAACGCGTCGACGGCCTGCTGCGCCAGCGACGCGGTGTCCTCCGGATGGGCCAGGTCGGCGACCACGACGTGTGCGCGGCGGCCGGTGGCCCTGATCTGCTCGGCCACCTCGTCGAGTTGTGCCTGCGTCCGCGCCGCAATCACCACGTCGGCGCCCGCTTCGGCGAAGGCCAGCGCCATGGCGGCACCGAGCCCTCGTCCTGCCCCGGTGACCACGGCCACCTGACCGTCGAGTTTGAACTTGTCCAGAATCACGCTGGCGACGCTACTAGAACACGTTCTAGTTCGTGGGTGGATCGCGAGTTCTGCGCCACGGTCGCGATACAGCGGCGATCACGACCCTGCCGCAGAAGTCGCGGACGTGCCTGTGCACAACTCCTTCTCCTAGGGCCACTTTCGTCGGTGCCGACGGCCAGCATGCAGGACATGTGGCAGCCAATCGTCGGTAGTGAAGTCATCCGCGACGGTCGTCTCACCCGCGGCGGGCTGCGGTGGAACTACACCGCCGTCCATCCACGCGTCTACGTTCCGAATGGCGTCGAGCAGACGGTGCTGACCAACGCGCACGCCGCCTGGCTGTGGACGACCCGACGAGGGGTGATCGCAGGGCGCGCCGCGGCGGCCTTGCACGGAGCCAAGTGGGTCGACGCGTCGACTCCGATCGAGGTCGTCACGGCGCACACTCGGCCCCGGCCCGGGGTCATCGTGCGCGAGGAGCGGATCGGCGCCGACGAGATCACCGAGGTCTGTGGTCTGCCCGTGACGACGCCGGCCCGCACCGCGCTGGACCTCGGCCGACACCTGCCGCGCAACGCTGCGGTGGCGCACCTCGACGCATTGGCCGCCGCGACGGGAGTCACGGCAACTGCCGCGCTGGAGTTGGCCAGCCGATACCGGGGAGCGCGAGGTGTACGCCGGGCTCGAATTGCGTTGGCACTGATGGATTCCGGCGCACAGTCTCCCAAGGAGACCTGGCTGCGCCTCATCCTCGTGGATGACGGTCTGCCTGCACCAAGAACCCAGATCGAGGTGTCCGACGGAGTCGCTCGGGCGTTCATCGACATGGGTTACGACGAGCCGAAGGTCGGCTTGGACTACGAGGGTGCGCATCACAGTGCCGAGCGGAGGCAGTACGTCCACGACATCGGCAGAGGCGATCTCGTCGACCGTCAGGGGTGGATCGACCTGCGGGTCGTCGCCGAACACAGTCGCCGATTTACGCTCGATCGAGTGCGGGCCGCGTTCGCCCGTCGCGGCTGGACACCACCGCCTCCGCCGAGTTCTGCGCCGTGGCCGTGATCCGGTGGAATCGACAGCCCCGACGCAGATGTCGCGGACGGCGAGAGCAAACGCGCAAACACCTTGGCGCGAACTCCCGCGGTGGTACCTTCCGCTCATCGACCGCCGAACGACGGCGCGCGAAGGGGGAGTGTCATGCGATTGAAGACATCGACGGTGGCGGCGATCTTCGCCGCCACGTGCGCCGCCGCGGCCATCGCTGCCGCGCCGACCGCCCTCGCCGACGAGAGCTGCGACCCGGCGGTCGTGAACTGCGACACCTCCGGCACCGTCGACAGCCCTGGCAACGTCGAAATCAACGATGCGCCAGCACCATCGGACGACACGGCCTACCCCTTCGACAACGACTGGTACTTCAACCCAGCCGGCGGGGGCACGGAGCTGCAGCCCAACGACGCGTCGCATTCCGGCGGCGGTGGTGGCGGTGGCGCCACCGGCGGTGGCGGACATCGATAGTGCCGACAGTCATCCGTAGCGCCATTCACATCGAAGGAGACTCATTCATGTCGATTCCCACGCGAGCCGCGCTCGGCGTCGTTGCTGCCGCCATCACCGGGGCAGTGTTGTTCGGTGCGGCGCCGGCAGCCCTTGCCGACCCTCCGCCGCCACCCGCGCCCGGCTGCTCGGCGGCAGACTTCGAGCAGCTAAAGGGCGTGGTCTCGACGGCGACGGCGGACTACTTCTTCACCCACCCCGACGCCAACGCGTTCTTCTCGACGCTCAAGGGGCAGCCCCGCGACCAGGTCAAGCAGCAGGTCGACGACTACTTCGCCGCCAATCCTCAGACGAAGTCGGACCTCGACGGCATCCGCCAACCGATTCGGGACATGAAGGCCCGCTGCAGCTAGTCCTTCGCGGCGGCCTTCTTGGCGGGCGCCTTCTTCGCGGCCGTCTTCTTGGCCGGTGCCTTCTTCGCGGCGGCCTTCTTCGCGGGAGGCTTGTCCGCGGTGTCGTCCTCGGCCGTGGCCTTCTTCGCCGGTGCCTTCTTGGCGCCAGCCCGCGCCTGCACGCTGGCCTCCAGCTTGGCCAGCAGATCCGACACGTCGTCGGTCTCGTCCAAGTTCTCGGCGGGCTGCTCCTCGACCGAGAACGCTTGGCCGCCGTCGATCTTGGCTTGGATCAGCTCCATCATCTCGACGCGGTAGTCATCGGTGAACGCCTCGGGATGGAAGTCGTCGGTCATCGACTCGACGACCTGGCCTGCCATCTTGAGCTCGGCGGGCTTGATGTCGACCTTCTTGTCCAGCTCGGGGAAGTCGGGGTCCCGAATCTCGTCCGGCCACAACAGGGTGTGCACGATCATCACCTCGCGCTTGCCGAAGTCCTTGACGCGCAACGCCGCCAGCCTCGTCTTGCTGCGCAACGCGAAGTGCACGATCGCGACCCGGTCGGTCTCGGCGAGGGTCTGGGCCAGCAGCATGTACGACTTCGACGACTTCGAATCGGGCTCGAGGAAGTAACTCTTGTCGTACATCAACGGGTCGATCTGTTCGGCGGGGACGAACTCGACGACTTCGATCTCGCGGCTGCGTTCCTCGGGAAGCGTCGCGATGTCCTCGTCGGTGATGATGACGGTTTGACCGTCGTCAGCCTCGTACGACTTTGCGATGTCGCGGTATTCGACGACCTCGCCGCACACCTCGCAGGTCCGCTTGTAGCGGATGCGACCGTTGTCCTTCGCGTGGACCTGGTGGAACTTGATGTCATGGTCTTCAGTCGCGCTGTAGACCTTGACCGGCACGTTCACCAGGCCGAAGGCAACCGATCCCTTCCAGATGGAACGCATGCCCCAGTATGGCCCACGGCCTCACCCCAATTGAAGAGCGGCGCGATCCGGAAGATCTGCTCCCGCGCGGGCGACGGTCACCGCCGAGGCGTGTGCCGCGGCTCGCAGCACTCCCTCCAGCGCCTCGACGTCGATGCGGGCCAGGTCCGCACGCCGGTCGGCGCCGAGTAGGTCCAACGACCACAGTGCGTCGATGAGGCCGGTCATGAACGAGTCGCCCGCACCGACGGTGTCGACCACCTCGACCGGGCGGGCCGCGACGCGCACGGTGCCCGCAGCGCACACCGCGAACGAGCCGTCCCCGCCCATGGTGACAACCACGATCGACGGGCCGAGGCTCTGCCACGCCGTCGCCATCTGTTCGGGCGTCCGGGTCGGGTCGATCCAGTGCAGGTCCTCGTCGCTGGCCTTGACCACGTCGGCCTTCTCGACGAGCCGGTTGATCCGGTCGACGGCCTGATCGTGGTCCTCGATCAGCGCGGGCCTGACGTTCGGGTCGAACGTGATGGTGGCGGCGAGGCGGTAGGCGTCGAGCAGCGCGGCCGTCGCCAGGCAACCCGGATCGAGGAATCCGGCGATCGACCCGGTGTGGGCGACCAGCGGGGGAGCAACCTCCGGCGTTCCGCTCAGCTGCCACTCGATGTCGAATGTGTAAGTCGCAGCGCCGTTTTCGTCGATGCTCGCAGCGGCCGTCGGCGTGCGGGCGGCGCTGGTGCTTCCCGGCACCAACCGTACGCCCGAGGCCTCGACGTACTCGACGATGCGTCGACCGCGCTCGTCGTCGCCGATGTGGGTGAGGAAGTCGACGCCGCGGTCCAGCCGGCCCAGTCCGACCGCGACGTTGAGTGGGCTCCCGCCGACGTGCTCGCCGAGCACCTGACCGTCTCGCTGCACGATGTCGATCAGCGCCTCGCCGATGACGAGCGCGCGGTTCGTCATCGCTCGTCCGAGTTCATCAGCGCCTCCAGCGTGGCGCGAGATCCCACGCGGTGCAACGAATCCAACGCCCACAGGTAGGCCTCGACGAAGCGTGGCTCTGAGGCGAGATCGCCGAACAGCGCGGTGTTCTCGATGAACGCCGTCGGATTCTCGAGCTGCGACTTGGCAAGTGGCACCAGCGATTCGGCGAGCTGGTCTTGCACGTCGATCGGCTGGCCGTCCTCGTCGACGCCCTCGGCGTAGCGGGCCCAGCTCGCGACGGTCGCCGCGGACAATCGGACGGGCTCACCGGAACGCAGGTTCTCCTTGATGACCGGCACCAACCACTGCGGGATGCGGTCCGAGGAGCCGAAGCACAGCCGGACGATGGTGTCGCGCACAGCGGGATTGGCGAAGCGGTCGACGGCGGTCTGCTTGAACTTGGGCAGGTCGATGCCGGGAACGGGCTTGAGGGTCGGGGTCGCCTCCGTGTCCATGTACTCCAGCAGGAACTTGGCGAACAGCGGGTCACCTGCCGCGTCGGCGACGAGTCGGTAGCCAGCCAGGTACGCGAAGTAGCAGAGGGCTTGATGGCCCGCGTTGAGCAGCCGCAGCTTCATCAGCTCGTAGGGGGTGACGTCGTCGACCAGCAGCACGCCGACCTCGTCGTACGGCGGACGGCCGTCGGAGAAGTCGTCGTCCAGCACCCACGCGGTGAAGGGCTCCGCCGCGACGGGCCACGCGTCGTCGATCCCGGAGTCGGCGGCGAGGTTCTCGATCACGTCCGGAGTGGTGACCGGGGTGATGCGGTCGACCATCGAGTTGGGGAAGCGCGTGTTGGCCTTCATCCACTCGGCCAGGTCGGGTTGGGTTCGCTCGGCGTAGGTGGTGAAAGCCTCCCGGGCGACGTCGCCGTTGCCCTCGATGTTGTCGCAGGACACGATGGTCGGCGACGGAATGCCTCGTTCCTTGCGGCGGGCGAGCGCCGCGGTCACCAGACCGAAGACGCTGTCCGGGCCGGCGTCGTCGATGACGTAGCCACCCTCGGTGATGGTCAGTTCGACGATGCGCGTGGTCGGTGCGGCGATCAGTTCGATGACGGCTTCCGGGTCGTCGGGCGCGAACTTGTAGTCCACGATCGAACCGATGACCCGGGCGTCACGCGTCCCGTCGGGATTCATCAAGATCAAGGTATACAGGCCGTCTTGGTCGGCCATGACCGCCGCCATCTTGCGGTCGCCGGGCAGCACGCCGACGCCGCAGATGCCCCACTCCTTGGCCTTGCCGTCCTCGAGCAGCCGGTCGAGGTACATCGCCTGATGGGCTCGGTGAAAGCCGCCCACCCCGAAATGCACTATGCCAACGGTGATCTCACTGCGATCGTACGACGGCTTCGAGATCGCGATCTCGGAAAGGGACGCGTTGTTGAGCTTCATGACCTGGTCACCACTTTCTCGACGCTACCCGGCGTTGGGCAGGAGTCGGCGTGAAATCGGACGGTCCGAAACGTCGTTTCGCCTCTAAATGGTCGCTGCACTGAAAGTGTTGTGTAGGTCACATCGACATGTTAGCGTGATGAGCATCTACACGCGACCCCGAGCATTTGCTCACCGATTTCGCCGAAAGGGGACCGGAGATGGTGACGACACCGACGTCGAACACCCACGTGGCGGAACCCCCCGCTGATGCGGCCCCCAACGGCGGCGCGACGCCCGAGGATCTGCGTCTCGCCCTCCGGGCGGCCACGCTCTATTACCTCGACGGACTCACGCAGGCCGAGATCGCCGCCAAGCTCGGCGTGTCCCGGCCCACCGCGGGCAGGTTGATCGCCAGGGCAAAGGCCAGAGGGCTGGTGCGTATCGAAGTCGTCGTGCCGCCGACCATGAAGGACGACCTGCACGCCGACGAGGAACGCCTGCTCGAGCAGCGGTACGGCCTGACCGAGGCAGTGGTCACCGGGCACTTGGGTCGGGCGGCGGGCGCCCTCCTCATGAGGCGGCTGTCCGAGAACGACGTACTCGGCTTCACCTGGGGACCCGAGCAGGTCGCCGCCGTCACCGCCTTGGCCCCCGGCGTGGCGAGCTGCCGCGTGGTCGTCCAGCTCGACGGGGCGATGTCCACCGCCGCGTATCAGACCGGCATGGAGTTCATCCTCAGTCGCGGTGCTGACATGTTGCGCGCGAGCGCGATGCGCCTTCCTGCCCCGCTGTACGCCGACCCCTCGACCGTGATGTCCATGCGGAGCGACTCGGTGATCTCGCGGACGCTGGAGACCGGCCGGCGCGCCGACACCATGTTGTTCGGCGTCGGTTCGGTGAGCACGTCGACCACCTTGTTCGAAGGCAGCTTCCTCGACACGCGGATGCTCGACGAACTCGTGTCGCTCGGAGCCGTCGGCGAGATCGGCGGACGCTTCTTCGACGCCGAGGGTGCGCCGGTCGTCACCGAGCTCGCCCACCGGGCGGTGTCGGTGCCGCTCGAGGACATCCGCAACTGCGACAAGACCATCCTGATTTGCAGCGGGCCGCCCAAGCACGAAGCGACGCGGGCCGCTCTTCGCGGTGGATTGGGGAAACTTCTGGTATGCGACATCGATTGTGCCCGTTGGCTCTTGGATCAGTAGTACTCAATGAGGAGTGAGGTGAAGATGAAAGCAACACGAACATTGCGAAAGCTCTCGGTGTGTGCGGTGGCCCTCGGGTTGACGTTGACCGCGGGCTGTTCGGGAGCGGGAAGCCTTGGGGCGTCGGACAACGAGGTGACCATCGCCCTGGTGTCCAACTCGCAGATGACCGACGCGCAGAAGTTGTCGCCGGAATTCGAAAAGGCGAACCCCGGCATCAAGCTGAAGTTCATCTCGCTGTCGGAGAACCAGGCGCGCGCGAAGATCACCATGTCCACCGCCATGGGCGGCAGTCAGTTCGACGTGGCGATGATCAGCAACTTCGAGACGCCGCAGTGGGCGAAAGACGGTTGGCTGTTGCCCCTTTCGGACTACGCGAAGAACACGCCGGGCTACGACGAGGCCGACTTCATCCCGTCGCTGCGCGACTCGCTGTCCTATGAGGGCAGCATGTACTCGGTCCCGTTCTACGGCGAGTCGTCGTTCCTGATGTACCGCAAGGACATGTTCGAAAAGGCTGGCATCACGGTCAACCCGGACCCGAGCTACCAGCCCACCTGGCAAGAGGTGGCCGAATGGGCCAAGACCATCAAGGCCAAGCAGGTCTCGGATGCGGGTATCTGCCTGCGTGGCAAGCCCGGCTGGGGTGAAGTGCTGGCGCCGCTGGACACCGTCATCAACACCTTCGGCGGCCGCTGGTTCGACGACAAGTGGAACGCGCAGCTCAACAGCCCCGAGGTGAAGAAGGCCGTCAACTTCTACGTCAACACCATCAAGGAATCCGGCGAATTGGGCGCGTCCTCAACGGGTTTCCAGGAGTGCGCCAACCTGTTCGGCCAGGGTCAGACCGCGATGTGGTACGACGCGACGTCGGCGGTCTCGACGATCGAGGATCCCAAGACGTACCCCGATCTGGTCGGCAAGATCGGCTACCTGCCCGCACCGATTGTGGAGAAGCCCAACTCGGGCTGGCTCTACACGTGGGCGCTTGGCATCCCGAAGGCCGCCAAGAACCCCGACGGTGCCTGGAAGTTCATCTCGTGGATGACCAGCAAGGACTACATGAAGCTGGTGGGCGAGAAGCTGGGCTGGGCTCGCGTCCCACCCGGCAGCAGAACGTCGACCTATACGGAGCTCCCGGAGTATGAGGCGATCTCGAAGTCGTACGGTCCGTTGACCCTGCAGTCGATTACCAACGCGACGCCGAACAAGCCCACGGTGCAACCGGTTCCGTACACCGGCGTGCAGTTCGTCGGCATCCCCGAGTTTCAGGATCTCGGCACCCGGGTGAGCCAGCAGATCAGTGCGGCCATCGCAGGCCAGATAACGGTCGACGAGGCACTGGAGCAATCGCAGCAATACGCCGAGGTCGTCGGCAAGAGCTACCAGGAGAAGTGATGACTCTTACTGCTGAAACCGAGTCGGACGCCAGTCAGGGGGCGGTCGCGGAACGGGTCCGAAAGATCCGCGAAGCCCAAGACACCGGCGTGAGTCGGGCCGAGGGATGGCGCCGACGAGGACCGCTACTGCCCGCGCTGATCTTCATGATCGCCGTGACGCAGGTGCCGTTCCTGTTCACGCTGTACTACTCGACGCTGTCCTGGAACCTGGTCCGACCGGGCTCCCGGCAATTCGTCGGGATCAGCAACTACGTTGCCGTCGTCAAGGACCGCCAGTTCTGGTCGGTGGCGGGCAACACCGTCATCCTGATCGTCGGCGTGGTGCTGATCTCGGCGCTGCTCGGCCTCGGAATCGCGCTGCTGCTCGATCGCGCATTCCTGGGTCGCGGCGTCGTCCGCACCCTTTTGATCACGCCCTTCCTGATCACCCCCGTCGCCGGGGCCCTGATCTGGAAGACGACGATCCTCGACCCCAACAACGGCATCCTGAACTGGGTGCTCTCGCTGGTGGGCATCGGGCCGGTGGACTGGATCGGTCAGTTCCCGCTGGTGATGGTGATGGTCGAATTGATCTGGCAGTGGACGCCTTTCATGATGCTGCTGATCCTGGCCGGCCTGACGTCCATGCCGCGGGACCAGCTCGAGGCGGGCCGGGTCGACGGTGCCACCGCGATCCAGCTCTTCCGGGAGTTGACGCTGCCGCACCTTCGCCGCTTCATCGAATTGGGCGTCGTGCTCGGAGCCATCTACCTGGTCAACACGTTCGACGCCATCTTCATGATGACGCAGGGCGGGCCGGGTGTCGCCAGTGCGAACCTGCCGTTCTACATCTATCAGCGCGCGTTCCTCGGCTTCGACATGGGGCAGGCGGCAGCGATGGGCGTGGTGGTCGTCATCTTCACGATGATCATCGCGAGCTTCGCGCTTCGGTTGATCTTCAAATCATTCTCCGGCAAGGAAGAGGCGGCCTAGACATGACGACTACTGCCGAAAGGGCAACGGCCACAGACGAGGCCGCGCCCGTCCACAAGAAGAAGTCCAAGAAGTTCAGCCCGTGGGGGATCGTCGCCTGGCTCGTCGGGCTCGGGTTCTTCTTCCCGGTGTTCTGGATGGTGCTGACGTCGTTCAAGCAGGAGAGTGACGCGGCGACCAACCCGCCGACGCTGTTCTTCACGCCGACCCTGGATCAGTACTCCGCGGTCTTCGACCAGGGCATCGGGCCCGCGATGTTGAATTCGGTGTTCGCGACCGGCATGTCGACGATCCTGGTGCTGCTGCTGGGTGTGCCTGCCGCGTTCGCGCTGTCGCTGCGGCCGGTTCGCAAGACGTCGGACGCGCTGTTCTTCTTCATGAGCACCAAGATGTTGCCCGTCGTCGCGGCGATCCTGCCGCTGTACGTGATCGTGTCCAACCTCGGTCTGCTGGACAACATCTGGGCGCTCGTCGTCCTCTACACGTCGATGAACCTGCCCATCGCCATCTGGATGATGCGTTCGTTCTTCCTCGAAGTGCCTGGCGAACTGCTCGAGGCAGCCAGCCTCGACGGCGCGAGCCTGTGGCGGTCGGTGCGGGAAGTGATCCTGCCGCTGGTCTCACCGGGCATCGCGGCAACGGCGCTCATCTGCGTGATCTTCGCCTGGAACGAATTCTTCCTCGCGGTGAACCTCACCGCGGTGAACGCCCAGACGATGCCGGTGTACCTCGTCGGCTTCATCGCCGGTGAGGGTCAGTACTGGGCCGTGCTCTCGGCCGCGGCCACGATGGCCGCCCTTCCAGTGATCCTGTGCGGCTGGTTCGCCCAAAACAAGCTCGTTCGTGGTCTTTCCTTCGGCGCCATCAAGTAGAGGAGTTAAACACAATGGCTGCAATCACTTACAAGAACGCTTCGTGCATCTACGAGGGGTCGGACAAGCTCGCCGTCGACAACCTCAATCTCGACATCCAGGATGGTGAGTTCGTCGTCCTGGTCGGACCGTCCGGTTCCGGCAAGAGCACCGCGCTGCGCATGCTCGCCGGGCTCGAGGACATCGACGAGGGGAGCATCGAGATCGGCGGCAAGGACATGACGGGCGTGCCGTCCAAGGATCGCGACATCGCGATGGTGTTCCAGAACTACGCGCTGTACCCCAATAAGACGGTCGCCGAGAACATGGGCTTCGCGCTCAAGCTGCGCGGCGTGTCGGCCGAGGAGCGGCGCGCGAAGGTCGAGGAGGCCGCGAAGGTGCTCGACCTCACCGAGCACCTGGATCGCAAGCCCGCCAAGCTGTCCGGTGGTCAGCGCCAGCGCGTGGCGATGGGTCGCGCCATCGTGCGCGAGCCTCAGGTGTTCTGCATGGACGAGCCGTTGTCCAACCTCGACGCCAAGCTGCGCGTGCAGACGCGCACGCAGATCGCGGCGCTGCAACGCCGACTCGGCACCACCACCGTCTACGTCACGCACGATCAGGTCGAGGCGATGACGATGGGTGACCGGGTAGCCGTGCTGCGCTTCGGGAAGTTGCAGCAATTCGCCTCTCCCAACGAGCTTTACGATCGCCCGGCGAACGCGTTCGTCGCGGGCTTCATCGGCTCGCCCGCGATGAACCTGTTCACCGCTTCCGTTACGTCGGACGGGGTGAAGCTCGGCGACTCGACGTTCGAGCTGGAGCGCGACGACCTGGCGAAGATCAGCCAGGCAGGCCTTTCCGAGGTCACCGTCGGCGTCCGGCCCGAACAGCTCGAGGTCGCCGAATCCGGCGGGGTTGAGGTCGTCGTCGACCTGGTCGAAGACCTTGGCGCCGAGGCCTACATCTACGCCCACGCGGGCTCGGGCAGCGACGGTGTCGAGTTGGTGGCGCGCTGCAATCCGCGCACCGCACCACGGCTGGCCGACACGGTGCGCCTGCGCAGGCATCCGGAGGGGGCAGTGCACCTGTTCCACCCGACCTCGGGCGAGCGCCTCAACTAATCATGCGCGCGCCGGAGTTGCGGCTCCGCGCACCAACCCCGGATCTCCTCGGGTTGCCATGGGACAAGCCACTTTCGGAGTGGGTGGTGCCTGAGGTGCCGCTGCGCGACATCGCGGTGGGCATGAGTCGCCACCTGGTGAAGTTCGTCGATGCCGACGGTCATCTCTGGGCGGTCAAGGACATGCCCCCGCGGATCGCGATCAAGGAGTACGACGTCCTGCGGCGGCTCGAGGAGATGGGCCTGCCCGCAGTACATCCGGCGGGCCTGGTGCTGCAGCCGGAGTTCGAGACCGCGATCCTGGTGACCCGGTACCTCGAAGGGTCCTGGCAGTACCGCCGGCTGTTCATGCGGCTGCCGCCGGACCAGCCGAGGCACCGGGCCCGGCTGCTCGACGCGATGGCCGGCTTGCTCGTCGAACTGCACCGGCACGGGGTGTTCTGGGGTGACTGCTCGTTGGCGAACACGCTGTTCTCGCGCGACGGGCAGCTCCTCCAGGCCTGGTTGGTCGACGCCGAGACCTCCGAGGTGCATCCGCAGTTGAGCCGTGGCCAGCGTCGGCACGATCTCGAGATTCTGGTGGAGAACGTGGCGGAGGGCCTCGTCGACCTGGCCGAGCGGCTCGGCCTACCGGAGGAGATGCACCAAACGCTGATCGCCGAGGCCGAACAGGTGCAGGTGCGCTACGAAACGCTGTGGGACCTGCTGCACGCCGAGCCCGTTTTCGGCTTCGCCGACCGGTACCGCGTCGAGGGCACGATCCGCCGCCTCAACGAGCTGGGCTTCGCCGTTGACGAATTGTCCTTGCAGCCAGACGAATCGGACCCGAGCCGCATGCGGGTCCGGGTGGCGGTCGGTGATCGCAGGTATCACGCGCAGCACCTTCAGGAGCTCACCGGTCTCGACGTCGGCGAGGGGCAGGCGGCCATCCTGCTTGGCGACTTGCACGCGTATCAGGCGCAGTTGGCCAGGGAGGCGGGCCACGACGTGGACGAGACGACGGCCGCGCGCCTGTGGGTGATCGAGATCCTGACCCCGTACCAGCAGTTGGCGCACGAGGTCGTCGGCTACCGCGGTACCGCGATCCAGGCGTACTGCGACCTGCTCGAGGTGCGGTGGCTGCTGAGCGAGAAGGCGGGTCGCGACGTCGGCACCAACAAGGCGCTCGCGGCGTTGGCCGGTGACGTCATCCCCACCGATTCCGCGGCGAAGATGTCCGTGGCAGAGGTGCCGACGGCGCCGTTCGCGGTGCTGGAGATGGATGACTAGTTCTTAGATAAATCTCAAGAAATACGTCAAAGAGTCTTTAAGGTTCGAACGTATGTTCGAGTCATGAGCGACGTGGGTGAGGTGCAGGCAGCGGTGACGGCGCTGCGTGCTGCCCATGATGCGGTGGCGGCGTTGTCCTTCGACCAGCTGACCGCGGCCGAGGTGCTCGGGGTGTTGGACGATGTGGAGACGCTGTCGTGTCAGTTGCCCGTGTTGGGGCATCGGTTGTTGACCCGGCTGCAGGCGGAGACGACGCCCAAGGCGTTGGGCGCCAAGTCCTGGCGCGAGGTGATGGCCGTCCGGTGGCGCATCTCGCCGAGCGAAGCGGGTCGCCGGTTGGAGGAGGCGGCGTTGCTCGCCGCCCGTCAGACGCTGATCGGGGCGCCGCTGGACCCGGTAATGCCGTGCACGGCGATCGCGCAGTCCCATGGGCTGGTCAACCGCGAACACGTGGCCGTGTTGGCCAACGCGATGGACCGGATTCCGGCGGCGGTGGACTCCGTGACCCGCTCCCAGATCGAGGCCGACCTGGTGACGACGGCGATGAGCGTGGGCCCCAAGCAGCTCAAGGACACCGCCGATCGGACCATCTTCTTGCTCGACCAGGACGGCCCGGAACCCGATGACACCGAACGGGCCCGGCGCCGGAGTGCCACCAAGGGACCCCAGCAGCCCGACGGGATGGTGCGTCTGACGGCGACCCTGACCCCGCAGGCGTGGGCGGTGTTCGAGGCGGTGTTCGCGACGTTGGGGGCGCCGGGGATGTGCAACCCGGATGACGAGCATCCGTGCGTGTCGGGGACCCCGACCCAGCAGCAGATCGACGACGACCACCGCTCGTTGGGCCAGCGTCAGCACGACGCGCTGATGACGGTCGGCCGGCGGATGCTGGACAGCGGTGAGCTGGGTCAGCACAACGGATTGCCGGCCACCATCATCATTAGGACCACGCTGCAGGATCTGGAGAGTCGAGCCGGGG
>VIFX01000034.1:0-85624 GCA_006864685.1 Mycolicibacterium hodleri
ACCCAGGCCCACCCTTTCCGTAACTCAATCTTTACCCCTCCCCCACGCGCCCCAGGACGTCGGCGGCTAGCTTCGACCAATGACCACCGAACCTCAGAGCGCATACGACAATTCGTCGCTCGCACATGAAGAAGAAGGCTACGAAAAGGGGCTCAAACCCCGACAGGTACAGATGATCGCCATCGGTGGCGCGATCGGCACTGGCTTGTTCATGGGGGCCGGCGGCCGGCTCGCCAGCGCCGGACCAGGCCTGTTCATCGTCTACGCCATCTGCGGCGTGTTCGTCTTCTTCATCCTGCGAGCCCTCGGCGAACTGGTACTCCACCGCCCGTCATCCGGGTCGTTCGTGTCCTACGCCCGCGAATTCCTCGGCGAGAAGGCCGCATACGTCGCCGGCTGGATGTACTTCTTCAACTGGGCGTGCACGTCGATCGTCGACGTCACAGCCATCGCGCTCTACATGCACTACTGGGGCACCTTCGGTGCGATACCTCAGTGGTTGATCGCCCTGATCGCGCTGGTGATCGTGCTGACCATCAACATGATCTCGGTCAAGTGGTTCGGCGAGATGGAGTTCTGGGCGGCGCTGATCAAGGTCATCGCGCTCGTCACCTTCCTCGTGGTCGGCATCGTCTTCCTGGCGGGCCGCTTCAAGGTCGAGGGTGCTACCACCGGCCCGTCGGTGATCACCGACAACGGCGGCATTCTGCCCAACGGCCTCTTGGCCCTGGTGGTCATCACCTCGGGCGTGATCTTCGCCTACGCCGCAGTCGAATTGGTCGGCACGGCGGCGGGTGAGACCGAGAACCCGGCCAAGATCATGCCGCGCGCCATCAACTCCGTCATCTTCCGAATCGCCATCTTCTACGTCGGCTCGCTGATCCTGCTGGCGCTGCTGCTGCCGTACACCGCGTACAAGCAGGGCACCAGCCCGTTCGTGACGTTCTTCTCGAGCATCGGCGTGCCTGCCGCGGGCGACATCATGAACTTCGTCGTCCTGACGGCGGCGTTGTCGAGTCTCAACGCCGGGCTCTACTCGACGGGCCGCATCCTGCGGTCGATGTCGATGAACGGCAGCGCACCGAAGTTCACCGCGAAGATGTCCAAGAAGGGCGTCCCGTGGGCGGGTATCGCGCTCACGGCGTGCTTCACCGTGGTCGGCGTCTTCCTCAACCTGGTGGTGCCTGCGGAGGCCTTCAACATCGCGCTCGACCTGTCGGCGCTTGGCATCATCGCCTCTTGGGCCACCATCGTGATCTGCCAGATCCAGCTGTACCGCTGGTCGCAGAAGGGCATCCTGGAGCGCCCGAGCTTCCGGCTGTTCGGCACGCCGTACACCAGCTACGCCACGCTGCTGTTCCTGGCCGCGGTCACCCTGCTGATGTGCATCGAGAACTACTGGAACGCAATCGCATTGGTGATCATCGTGCCCGCACTCATCGGCGGCTGGTACGCCGTGCGAGGTCGGGTGATGGCGGTCGCTCAGGAACGCGTCGGAATCACGGGCAACTACCCGATCTACGCGGAGACCCCGCTGCAGGACGAGTTCCTGGCCAAGGACGCCAGGGCACGCGAAGCGGCCAAGACGAAGAAGGACGAAGACAAGGGCTGACGGCCGGAGACCGTCCGCGTGTGCTGAGCGCTCAGAGCCTCAGTACACGCGGACGTTCGGCTGACGCGGAGCGGTGTCGACCTGGCCCGACCGCTGAAGCAGTCGAACGAAATCGGCGATGCCGAGCGTCTCACCACGGCGAGCCGGGTCGATGCTGGCCGACAGCAGACGCTCTGCGGACTCGTTACCGGAACCCGCCCACTCGGCGAACGCGTTGCGCGAGGTCTTGCGGCGCTGCGCGAACGCGATGTCGATGAGCTCGAAGACCTTCTTGCGGAACTCGTCTTCGACGGGCCACGGCGAGGTTTCGTAGCGGTCGATGCGGACCAGTCCGGAGTAGACGCGCGGGATCGGCCAGAACACCGTCGGCGACACCATGCCGTGGCGACGAACGTTTCCGTAGAACCGCACCTTCGCACTCGGCACGCCGTAGTCCTTGCCGCCGGGTTCCGCGGCGAGTCGCTCGGCGACCTCGGCCTGAACCATGACCATGACGGTCCGGATCGTCGGGAACTGGGCGAGCAGGTGCAGCAGTGCGGGAACCGCGATGTTGTACGGAAGGTTCGCGACGAGCGCGGTGGGCTGGTCGTCCAAATCCGACGGCATCAGGTCGAGGATGTCGCTGTTGAGGACCACCAGCCGGTTGATCTCGCTGTGCGAGTGGTCGGCGATCGTCTTGGGGAGCTGACGCGCGAGAACGGGGTCGATCTCGACCGCGGTCACCTTTGCGCCTCGATCGAGGAGGCCAAGGGTCAACGAACCGAGACCTGGTCCCACTTCCAGGACCACGTCGTTACGGTTCACCCCCGACGCCGACACGATGCGACGAACGGTGTTGGCGTCGTGGACGAAGTTCTGTCCAAACGCCTTCCGCGGCCGGAACTCAAGTTCCTTTGCCAAGTGCCTTATCTCGGTCCGCCCGAGTAGCCGAATCGTCAGCGCACACCCAACCTTCCACTACACGTGGGCCACGCCCCCCAACCTTGGCGCGCCCGGGTTACCTCAGCAATCGCGATCTGCTCTTCTCTCGAAGCCAGATCGGCCCGCTGAGCATACCGCAAACCGCCGTTGCGCTC
Source organism: Mycolicibacterium hodleri (assembly GCA_006864685.1). Classification (GTDB taxonomy): domain Bacteria; phylum Actinomycetota; class Actinomycetes; order Mycobacteriales; family Mycobacteriaceae; genus Mycobacterium; species Mycobacterium hodleri_B. The sequence continues at coordinate 2,689 of VIFX01000034.1, forward strand.
CCATGTGTTTTGGTCGAATTGGACACCACCGTAGAAACCGTTACCGGTGTTTATAGCCCAATTACCACCGGCTTCACACCGTGAAAGTGCATCCCACGTCTCACCTTGAGACACTTCGGGCACCTCGGTGCCGGGCTTGGCGCCGATGCGCAACTTGCCGTTTCTGGCCGGAACGATGACGACATTGGCTACTGGCAGCCTCCCCGTCTCCACACCGTTGACCGTCGCCACGGCAAAAGTCACGTCCTGAATGCCGGGTGTCCCCGGGTCGTCGACGACCTGCCTGCTCATGTTCATGGTCACGTCCTGGACCACCTCGTTGACGGGTACCAGAGGCACCCGCTCGGTCGACCTGGTGACGCGGACCCGGGTGACGTGAATCTGCATGCCGTCGCTCACCGGTGAGTTCGCCGCCGGAACGACGGCGTCGCTCTGCTCCAGGGGGGCGCCCGCGGCTTCCAGGAAGCCGGCCACGTTCGCCGCGGCCACACGGACCGTCCGGACCACTCCGCCGTCGTCGATCTGCGCGGTCCGCGCTCCCACCACCGGCAGCGACATGCCCTCCAGTGGGACGCGACTGCCGCGTGATGCCGCCGCGGGCGCGGTGTCGGTCATCGACAGCTGCGCGAGTGCCCCTTGGACGGTCGACGCCGTCGTCCAAACCTCTCGACTGTTGCGCCCGTCCAACGAGATCTGTAGTGGTCGACTCCTCCGCAGCACGATCGTCTCGGACTGCTCGACGGGCTCGTTTGCCGCGGGGAACAGATCGTCGCGTTCTCCGACTTCGAACCCGTTCTCCTGCACCACGTCGATGACGTGAGACTTCATCGTCGAGACGGTCGTGGACTTGCCGTCGACGGTCAGCGTGACCGTCTTGTGGGTGGACACGGCGTATCCACCGGCAAACGTCAGAGCGACGAGCAAGGTCGCAACGAGGAGCCGCAGGTGCGGCGAGCGCGCTTCATGGAGCCTGTGCAAGCAGTTCAACGGTAACTTTCCCGACTATCGGGTCGGCGGCCTACGAGAGTCCGGAGCCGACCGCTTCTATCACAGGACGGTAACGAAGTCCCCTGGTGGCGGCAACTCGCGGTCAGCTGCGGATTCCGTAGGTCCGACGAGCGTTCTCCATCGTCTCGCGGGCGACGTCGACGGCCGAACGCCCCACGACCTCGGCCAACGCCCGCACGGTGTAGGGCAGGCAGTACGACTCATTCGGTGCTCCGCGGAACGGATGCGGCGTCAGGAACGGCGCGTCGGTCTCGACGAGAAGCTGCCCCGGCGGGATCAGCGTGGCCGCCTCGCGCAGCTCGTGGGCGTTGCGGAAACTCACCGTCCCCGACAGGCTGAGCAGCCATCCCGCGTCAACGCAGGTGCGTGCCATGTCGGGCCCCGAGGAGAAACAGTGAAAGATCACGGTCTCCGGAGCGCCCTCGGTGGCTAACACGTCGAGGACGGCGGAGTCGGCGTCGCGGTTGTGGATCATCAGCGGCTTGCCGGTGCGCTTGGCGAGGTCGACGTGCCAGGCGAACGCCTCCCGTTGCTCGGCGGGCTCGGCACAGCCGTCGAGCTTGCCGGGCCAGTAGAGATCCATGCCGGTCTCGCCGATCGCGACGACGCGGGGATGGCCGGCGAGGACCTCGAGTTCGGCGCGAGCGGCATCGGTCAGCGCGTTGGCGCGCGTCGGATGCAGGGCCACCGCGGCGTACACGCGGGAATCCCAGTCCGCCGCCTCGACGGCCCACCGCGCCGAATCGAGATCGTCGGCGATGGTGACGACGGCCGTCACACCGACGGCCTCGGCCCGGTCGAGGATCGCGTGCACGTCGTCGGCGTCGGAGGCCCCGCACGCGTCGAGGTGGGTATGGGCGTCGATCAGGGGGCCTACGGATTCCGGCGCCGGCGGCCTCTCGCGTCTCGAACTCACACCACACAATAAGGTGAGTCCAAATGAGAGAGCCCTTCTACGTGACGACGGCCATCGACTATCCCAACGGTGCGCCGCACATCGGCCACGCGTACGAGAAGACCGCCACCGACGCGATCGCCCGGTTCAAGCGGCTCGACGGATACGACGTCCGGTTCCTGACCGGGACCGACGTGCACGGCCTGAAGATGGCCCAGACGGCGGAGAGGGAAGGCATCGCGACCGCGGAGCTCGCGCTGCGCAACTCCGACACCTTCCAGGCCATGCAGGAGCGGCTCAACGTCTCCTTCGACAGGTTCATCCGCACCAGCGACGCCGACCACCTCGACGCGTCGGCCGAGATCTGGAATCGGATGAACGCCGCCGGCGACATCTATCTCGACTCGTATTCGGGCTGGTACTCGGTGCGCGACGAGCGGTTCTTCGCCGACGACGAGCTCGAGGAGCGCGCCGACGGCATCCGTTACTCGATCGAGACCGGCACACCGGTCACATGGACCGAGGAGCAGACCTACTTCTTCCGGCTCTCGGCGTACACCGACAGGCTGCTCGCCCACTACGAGGCGCACCCCGAGTTCATCGGCCCTGACGTCCGGCGCAACGAAGTGGTCAGCTTCGTCTCTGGCGGCCTGCGCGATCTGTCGATCTCCCGCACCACGTTCGACTGGGGCGTGCCCGTACCCGGCCACCCCGACCACGTCATGTACGTCTGGGTCGACGCGCTGACCAACTACCTGACCGGTGCAGGCTTCCCCGACACCGAATCGGAGTCCTTCCGCAAGTACTGGCCCGCCGACCTGCACATGATCGGCAAGGACATCATCCGGTTCCACGCCGTGTACTGGCCCGCGTTCCTCATGTCGGCCGGAATCGAGCTGCCGCGACGGGTTTTCGCACACGGATTCATCAACGTCCGGGGCGAGAAGATGAGCAAGTCGGTCGGCAATGTGGTCGACCCCATCGCGCTGGTCGACGAGTTCGGCGTCGACGCGGTGCGCTACTTCCTGCTGCGCGAGGTGCCGTTCGGCCAGGACGGCAGCTACAGCGAGGAATCGATCATCGGTCGGATCAACTCCGACCTCGCCAACGAACTGGGCAACCTGGCCCAACGCTCGCTGTCGATGGTGAACAAGAACCTCGACGCGCAGGTGCCCCGGCCGGGTGAGTTCACCGCCGAGGATCGCGAGCTGTTGACCCTCGCCGACGGATTGCTCGAGCAGGTCCGCGCTCAGTTCGACGTGCCCGCGATGCATCTGGCGCTGGAGTCGATTTGGCTGATGCTCGGCGCGGCCAACCGGTACTTCTCCGGCCAGGAGCCCTGGGTGCTGCGCAAGTCCGACGCCGCGGCCGACCAGGAACGCTTCGGCACCGTGCTGTACACGACACTCGAAGTGGTGCGCATCGCCGCGCTGCTCATCCAGCCGGTGATGCCCGAGTCGGCCGCCAAGCTGCTCGACCTGCTCGGGCAGCCCGCCGACCAGCGGGACTTCACTGCCGTCGGCACCCGACTGGTGCCAGGGACGGCGCTGCCCAAGCCGGAGGGCGTCTTCCCCCGCTATCAGGTGGAGTGACCTGCGTCACGTCATGTCACACTTCGGTGATCGGAGGTGTCTTGATGGCATGAACACACACGAGCCCACGAATGTCGTCGTCGTCGGTGGCGGGTACGCCGGCGTCATCGCCGCCAACCACCTGCGAGTCAACCGTGACGTCGCCGTCACCCTGGTCAACGCGAGACCCCAATTCGTCGAACGAATCCGGTTGCACCAACTGGTGACGGGTTCCGACGACGCCGTCGTCGACTTCGCCGACGTGCTGTCCGCCGACGTCCGCCTGCTGGTCGACACCGCCGAACTCGTCGACCAGGACTCCCGGACGGTGACGCTGGCCTCGGGTGACACCATCGGCTACGACTACCTCGTCTACGCCCTCGGCAGCACGGGCGCGGCACTGACCGTTCCCGGCGCGGCCGAATTCGCTTACCCCATATCGGAATTGGAGCACGCGGAACCGCTGCGCGCGGCGATGGCGACGGTGCACCCCGGCGCTCCGGTGGTGGTCGTCGGAGCGGGTCCGACGGGCCTCGAGGTCGCCGCCGAGCTCGGCGAGCAGGGCCAGTCGGTGACGCTGGTCTGCGGTGGCGTCCTCGGCCCGTACTTCAGCGAATCCACCCGCCGCGCCGTGACCAAGCGGATGCGCAAGCTCGGAGTGACCGTCGTCGCCGACGCGGGCGCCAAGGTGACCGAGGTCCGCATTGATTCGGTCCTGCTGGCCGACGGCCGCGAGCTGCCAAGCGTCGTCACCATCTGGACGGCGGGCTTCGGGGTGCCAGACCTCGCCAGGCGCAGCGGCCTCGCCACCGACGAGATCGGCCGGCTGCTCGCCGACGAGACGTTGACCAGCGTCGACGACCCCTTCATCGTCGGCGCCGGTGACGCAGTCGCCCCATCCAACGCACCGTTGCGGATGAGCTGTCAGGCCGCGATCCCGCTCGGCGCGCAGGCCGCCAACACCGTGCTCAGCCGCATCGCGGGTGACGAGCCCGCCGCAGTGAACCAGGCCTTCACCGGTCAGTGCGTCAGCCTTGGCCGCAAGGCAGGCGTCATCCAGGTCGCGCACCTGGACGACCGCCCCACACCGCTGTTCATCGGCGGACGGGCGGCGGCCACCATCAAGGAGGCCGTCTGCAAGGGCACGGTCTGGCAGCTCGGCGTCGAAGCCCGCAAGCCCGGCTCGTACGTCTGGCTCAAGGGCGGCAAGCGCGCCGAGCGGGTGGCGGCGGCGGTCCGGTGAGCGCCAGCGAGCACGCCGACAGGTTCACCAGCCTGCGGCCGCTGCTGTTCACCATCGCCTACGAAATACTGGGTACGGCAACGGAATCCGACGACGTGCTGCAGGAGAGCTATCTGCGGTGGGCCGAGGTCGACCTGGCCGGCGTCCGCGACACCAAGGCCTATCTCGCGCAGCTCGTCACCCGCCAGGCGCTCAACGCGCTGCGCGCCCAGTCGCGACGACGCGAGGAGTACGTCGGCCCCTGGCTCCCCGAGCCGCTGCTGGTCGACGCAGGCGACGCGTCGTCCGACGTGGTGCTCGCCGAGTCGGTGTCCATGGCGATGATGGTGGTGCTGGAGACGCTGAGCCCCGATGAGCGGGCAGTGTTCGTGCTCCGCGAGGTGTTCGGCTTCGGCTACGACGACATCGCCGAGACGCTTGGCAAGTCCACCTCGGCGGTGCGGCAGATGGCGCATCGTGCCCGCGAGCACGTGCAGTCCCGGCGCAAGCGGTTCGAACCCGCCAACCCCAAGCAGTCCCTGGAGATCACCGCCCAGTTCTTCGCGGCCGCCTCGACGGGTGACGTCGACTCGCTCATCTCGATGCTGGCGCCGGACGTCGTCTGGACCGCCGACAGCGACGGGAAGGCCAGTGCCGCCCGCAGGCCGGTCGCCGGCGCGGACAAGGTCGCCCGCCTCATCCTCGGTCTGCTCCGCTTCGCCGGCGACGGCGGCCGGGTCGAGCCCGCCTTCTACAACGGCGCGCCCGCGCTGGTGCTGTACCTCGACGACGGCTTGGAGGGCGTGATCTCGGTCGAGATCACCGACGGTCTGATCACGCACTTCTACGCGATGCGGAACCCGGAGAAGCTGGGTGGGGTGAAGGTGCGTAGGGAGATCGCGCGTTGAGTGACGCTTGCGGAGCGGTCATGTACCTGGGCGTACGTCCATGACAGGCTGTTGCGGTGCGGATCGAGCGGATCGCCCTGTCACGCAGCGCCCCGGAGGTGCTGCGTTGTCTGGCCGCCGCGACGACGCGCCTCGGCCTTCCGCCTCCCGCCGCTGTGACCGGTGACTGGTTCGGCGCCGGGGCGGTCGTCGCTCCGAGCGTCGCGATCGAACCCGTCGCCGCGACCGGCGTCTTCGACGTCCCGCAGCAGGCAGGCCGTACGTCGCGTGGTGACGCCGTCGGCGGCGGCTGGATCGGTTACCTGTCCTATCCCGACGCCGGCCGCAACGGCGCCCGCCCACGCATCCCAGAGGCGGCGGGCGGCTGGACCGACGACGTCCTGCGTCTGGATGCCGACGGAAACTGGTGGTACGAAAGCCTTTCCGGGACAACCGCTCCCAGCTGGCTTGTCGATGCGTTGACCGTCGACCCCGTGCCGTCGGAGTGTCACGTCGCGTGGGGTGTCGCCGACCGCGACGAGCACCAAGCGGGCGTCCTGGCCTGCCTGGACGCCATCACCGCAGGCGAGGTGTACCAGGCGTGTGTGTGCACGCAGATCGTCGGCAGGGTCACGGGCGCGCCGGTCGACTTCTTCGCCGAGGCCGTCGCGCGCACGTCGCCTGCGCGCGCGGCGTTCGTCACGGGCGACTGGGGCGCCGTCGCGTCCCTGTCCCCCGAGCTGTTCCTCAGCCGCGCCGACGGGACGGTGACGTCGAGCCCGATCAAGGGCACGCTGCCGCTTCACGAATCGCCTGCCGCCCTGCGGGATTCGGTCAAGGACGTGGCCGAGAACATCATGATCGTCGACCTCGTCCGCAACGATCTCGGCCGCATCGCGGTCACCGGCTCGGTGTCGGTTCCCGAGTTGTTGGTGGTGCGTCGCGCCCCTGGCGTGTGGCACCTGGTGTCGACGGTCGCGGCCCGCGTCGAGGACGACGTACCGATGTCCGCCATCTTGGCCGCGACGTTCCCGCCCGCGTCGGTGACTGGCACGCCGAAGGGCCGCGCGCGTCAGCTGCTCGACACCTGGGAGCCCGATCGTCGCGGAATCTATTGCGGGACGGTCGGTTTGGCCTCACCAGCGGCGGGAACCGAACTCAACGTCGCGATCCGCACCGTTGAGTTCGACGACGCGGGCGGCGCGGTGCTCGGCGTCGGAGGCGGCATCACGGCCGATTCGAATCCCGACGGAGAGTGGCAGGAGTGCCTGCACAAGGCGGCCCCGATCGTCGGGTCACTGGCGAGCGCGCAGCACCGCGTCATAGAGCTGACGCCGTGACGGCGCGCCCGGAGTCTCGGCGATCACTTCGGCGCACGCGTCCTTGACCCCGGCCCCCGCCTCGACCAATTCGTTGACCGCCGCCACCAGGGTGTCCACATCCGCGCGCGGCTCGGCACCGGCCACCACGACGGTGATCTCGCCGAGCACACCGTCGGCGGCCCAGGCGGCTAGCTCGGCGAGGGTGCCGCGCTTGACCTCCTCGTGGGTCTTGGTGAGCTCCCGGCAGACGACGGCGAGCCGGTCGGGACCCAACCGGTCGACGGCGTCGTCGAGGCATTCGGCGAGTCGTCGGGGGGACTCGAAGAACACGCACGTGCGGCGTTCGCCGGCGAGGGTGCCCAGCCACGTCAACCGCGCGGACTGCTTGCGCGGCGCGAAGCCCTCGAAGCAGAACCGATCCGACGGCAGGCCCGACACCGCCAGCGCGGTCGTCACCGCCGACGGGCCCGGCAGGCAGCTGACCACGAGCCCGGCCGCCGCGCAGGCTGCGACCAACCGATACCCCGGATCGCTGATGAGCGGCATGCCCGCGTCGCTGACCACCAGTACGGTCGCCCCCGCGGTGATCTCCTCGACGAGCCACGGCACGCGAGCCGCCTCGTTCTGGTCGAAGAAGCTGACGACCTTGCCCGTGGGCACGACGTCGAGGCTCGCTGCCAGCGTCCGGACGCGCCGGGTGTCCTCGGCTGCGACGACGTCGGCGCTGCCCAACGCCTCGACGAGGCGTGCGGAAGCGTCGCCAGCCTGGCCCAACGGCGTGGCGGCCAGTAGCAGTCGACCGGGTGTCACACCGAACAGAATACGATCGCTCACGTGACTGCCCCGCCCATGGAGACAGAGCAGCCGGTGCCGGTCATCAGCCCTGGCCCTCTGGCACCCGTCGGCGACTTCGGCCCGATGGACCGGATGCAGGGCTGGGCGATGACGTCGGTGATCATGGCGCTGGCCGCCCTGACCAGGTTTCTCAACCTGGGTTCGCCCACCGACGGCGGCACCCCGATCTTCGACGAGAAGCATTACGCGCCGCAGGCGTGGCAGATGTTGGGCAACCACGGTGTCGAGGACAACCCCGGTTACGGGCTGATCGTGCACCCTCCCGTCGGCAAGGAACTGCTGTCCCTCGGCGAGGCGCTGTTCGGCTATACCGGGCTGGGCTGGCGATTCTCCGGCGCGGTGTGCGGCGTCGTCCTGGTCGTCCTGGTGGCCCGCATCGTCCGAAGGATCACGCGGTCAACGCTGATCGGCGGCATCGCGGGCCTGCTGATCATCGCCGACGGCGTCAGCTTCGTGACGGCCCGCACGGCCCTGCTGGACATCTTCCTGGTGGTGTTCGTGGTGGCGGCCTTCGGCGCGCTGATCGTCGACCGTGACCAGATGCGGGCGCGGATGCACAACGCCCTCTTCGAAGGCCGTATCGCGGAGACCCCGTGGGGTCCCCGCCTTGGCGTTCGGTGGTGGCGCTTCGGGGCGGGCGTGTTGCTGGGCCTGGCGACCGCGACCAAGTGGTCGGGCCTGTACTTCATCCTGTTCTTCGGCGTGATGACGTTGGCGTTCGACGTGAGCGCGCGGCGGCAATACCGCGTCCCGCGCCCGTGGCTGGGAACGCTGCGGCGGGACTTTGCCCCCGCCGTCTACGTCTTCGGCCTGATCCCGCTCGGGGTCTACCTCGCGTCGTACGCGCCGTGGTTCGCCTCGGAGACCGGCATCAACCGCCACGAGGAGGGCCAGTCGTTCGCCGAGGGCGGGCTGATGCCGGATGCGATCCGGTCGCTGTGGCATTTCACCTACGGTGCCTTCACGTTCCACTCCGGGTTGACGAATGCGGCGGGCAACCATCACCCGTGGGAGTCGAAGCCGTGGACGTGGCCAATGTCGCTGCGGCCGGTGTTGTACGCGATCGACCAAGACGGCGTGGCGGGGTGCGGCGCACAGTCGTGCGTCAAGGCCGTGATGCTCGTCGGCACGCCGGCGATGTGGTTCATCGCGGTGCCGATTCTGGTGTGGGCGGCGTGGAAGTCGTTCGTCAAGCGTGACTGGCGTTATGCGGTGGCGCTGACTGGCTATTGCGCGGGCTTTCTGCCGTGGTTCGCCGACATCGACCGGCAGATGTACTTCTTCTACGCCGCGCCGATGGCGCCATTCCTGGTGATGATGATCGCGCTGATCCTCGGCGACGTGCTGTACGCACCACGGCAGAACGCCGAGCGGAGAACGCTTGGCCTGCTCGTGGTGTGCTTCTACGTGGCGGCCGTGATCACGAACTTCGCGTGGATGTACCCGATCCTGACGGGTCTGCCGATCTCGCAGTCGACGTGGCACATGCAGATCTGGCTGCCCAGCTGGCGCTGAACGCACCCTTTGCCACTGGTCGTCGCCGGGCCTGTCGGCACCCAACCGTCGGGCGCGCTACGACGGCTTTCTGCACCACGGTCGCGATCTACCGGCCGCGCTCCCTATCCACAGCCGTGAGGCAGAAAACGGTGCTCCGGCGCCCGGGGCGCCTCTCCCCCCGGGTACATGTGTTCTTCGCGCTACGACGGTTTTCTGCACCACGGTCGCGATCTACCCGCCGCGGTCGATATCGACAGCCGCGCGGTAGAAAACGGCCATAGCGTCCTACGGGCGTGTCTGCTCAAGGGACCCGTCGCACACACGACGGTTTTCTGCACCACGGTCGCGGTCTACCCACCACCCCGCAGATCTACAGCCACGGTGCAGAAAACGGCCATAGCGTCCCGAAGGCATGCCCACCGGGGGACTCGTCGGACCATCCCCAGTCGGCACACCATCCACAGGGGGGTCGCGGAAACCCAAGCGCCTGGCCCGGCCTGTCGTCGAAACCCGACACCATCGCGGCCATGGAACCGTTCATTGGCACCGAAGCACTCGCCCGCGGCGATCTGACGCGAGGGCGTCTGAGACACAACTACGACCGGATTCACCCGGACGTCTACCTCGCCAGTGGCCAAGAGCGAACACTCCTCGTCAACACCGAGGCCGCCTGGCTGTGGACGGGGCGGACGGGGATCGTCGCCGGACTCGCCGCGGCCGCCCTGCACGGCGTCCGGACGGTCGACGCCGCCACGCCGATCGAGATGATCGGAACTCACACCAGACGCCGACGGGGCATCGTGATGCGAGAGGAGCGAATAGAAGCCGACGAGGTGCGATCGAACGGCTCGTGGCGGGTGACGACGGCGGCGCGCACCGCCCTCGATCTTGGCCGACGATTCCCCCGCGACCTTGCGGTCGAGTATCTGGACGCGTTGGCACGGGCCGCCGACCTGGTGGAGACAGACGTCGCTCCGCTGGTCGAGCGTTATCGCGGCGCACGCGGCATCCCACAGGCCAGAAGCGCGCTCGCGCAGATGGATGGCGGCACCCGATGCCGGGAGGAGACTCGGATACGGCTGCTGCTACTCGACGCCGGCCTACCGCCGCCCCGTACCAACATCACCCTCTGCGACGGTCGCGACAGTACGACCATCGGCATGGGATGGGACGAGGTGAAGCTGGGCGTCAGCTTCTTCGAGCCGCCTCGACCGGGCGGCTGTGCGGCCGTACAAGACCTGCGGCATCACGAACTCGTCGAGCGAGTGGGATGGACGGAGATCGGCTTCGTCGCCGTCACGCAGGGGCGGTCGATCGTGTACCGCGTCCGCGATGAACTGCGGCGGCGCATGCGGGGCGCGCAGTGACTGCAGGTTACAGCGGGTCGCGGGCGACGGGGCATGACATACAGCGCGGACCACCGCGGCCGGTACCGAGCTCTGAGGCCGAAATCGGCAAGACCTCGATGCCCGAATCCGCAAGGCGGGCATTGGTTTCGGTGTTGCGCTCGTAGGCGACCACCACGCCCGGCGCCAAGGCCAGGGTGTTGTTGCCGTCGTCCCATTGCTCGCGCTCGGCCGTTACCGGGTCCAAACCGGTGTCGATCACCCGCAACTTGCCGATCCCCATCGCATCGGCCGCCGCCTCGACGAACGGCGCCGCGCTGGCAATCGACACCCCGTCCGACTTCTGCCGAATGGTGAACGCCGACAACGAATCGACGATGTTCGGATACATCACCACCGCGTCGACGTCGACCATCGTGCACACCGTGTCGAGGTGCATCTGCGCACGCTCCTGCGCGATCGGCACGGCCAGCACGGTATGGGCCAAACCGTCGTCGAACAGGCTGCGCGCCAACGCTTCCGCACCGGCTGGCGTCGTCCGCTCCCCCACGCCGACGGCGACCACACCCGGCGCAAGCAGCAGGACGTCACCACCCTCGACGGGCGCTGACCGCGACTCGTACGCCCGCCGCACGCCCAGGAAGCGCGGATGGTGTGCGTAGATCAGGTCGGTCAGCGACGTCTCCCGAATGCGCGCGGGCAGCGCCAGCGACGTGATGGCCACCCGCGGTCCGATCCAGAACGACGAGTCGCGGGTGAACAGCAGGTTCGGCAGCGGATCGATGACGAAGTCGGCGTCGTGGTGCATGCGCTGCACCAGTGACAGCTCACCGCCGAGGAAGGGCAGCTCGTTGAACGTCATGCCCGCCATCAGGATTCGCGCCAGCGGTTCGACGTCGAGCGTCCGCAGATAAGCCGAGAGTTCTTGCGCCAGCGGCAGTCCCAACCGCCGACTGTCCACGGCGGCGGAGATGCCCTGCATCCGCGCCGCGCCGCTGGCCAGCGCCTCGGTCAGCAGATCCGCGAGCAGCAGCACCTCGACGCCACGCGATCGCAGCAGCGCGGCAAACGTGTCGTGCTCCTCCTGCGCCCGCGCCACCCACGGCATCCCGTCGAAGAGCAACCGGTCGTTGTTGCGCGGGGTGAGCCGCTGAAGTTCGGGTCCCGGCCGGTGCAGGATGACGACCTTAAGCGGTCCTACCTCTGAATTCGCGCCCAGCGTCGTGGCTGTCATGCGTAGCACCGTAACGCGAATCGTCACCCCAACTATGGTTTAGGTCATGGACGTGCTCGAGCTGACTCCCGGCGAGTTGAGCCATCGCAGCGGTGTGGCCGTGTCCGCACTGCACTTCTACGAGCGCGAAGGCCTCATCGTCAGCAGACGCACGTCGGGCAATCAACGCCGATACGCCCGCGAGACCCTGCGCCGGGTGGCGTTCATCCGGATGTCGCAGCGCCTCGGCATCCCGCTGGCCCGCATTCGCGAGGCTCTCGCCACGCTGCCCACCGACCGCGTCCCGACCAGCAAGGACTGGGGTCGCCTGTCCGCCGGTTGGCGCGCCGACCTCGACGAGCGCATCCTGCATCTGCAACGCCTGCGCGACAACCTGACCGGCTGCATCGGCTGTGGCTGCATGAGCCTGAAGACCTGTCTGCTGTCCAACCCCGGCGACGTACTCGCCAACAGCGGACCCGGCGCCGCCAGGCTGTAGATTCGAACGCCTGTGCGATAAACTGCGACACGTGACTGGAATCGATCTCGCGATTCAGGATGCCCTGTTCGGTCACGACGAGCGGCGCGAGCTGGGTGACGGCGCGTGGGTTGACGTCCGAGCCGGGTGGCTCACCGGCGGCCACGAGCGCGTCGAGGACCTCTTCGACGACCTGGTGACCGACATTCCCTGGCGATCCGAGCGGCGCCAGATGTACGACCGGGTGCTCGACGTGCCGCGTCTAGTCAGCTTTCATGACCTGACCTCCAAACCGGCCCCGCATCCCGAGATCGCGCGACTGCGCGTCCGGCTCAACGACATCTACGCCGGCGAACTGGGCGAACCGTTCACCTCGGCCGGGTTGTGTCTCTACCGCGACGGCAACGACAGCGTCGCCTGGCATGGCGACACCGTCGGCCGCAGCAGCACCGAGGACACCATGGTCGCCATCCTCAGCCTCGGCGCGACCCGGGTCTTGGCGCTGCGCCCCCGCTCCGGCGGCCGGTCGTTGCGACTGCCGCAGAGCCACGGCGACCTGCTGGTGATGGGCGGCTCCTGCCAACGCACGTGGGAGCACGCCGTGCCCAAGACCACCAAGCCCACGGGTCCCCGGATCAGCATCCAGTTTCGGCCGCGGGACGTACGCTAACCGCCGCGAACGGCCTTCACGGCCGCCGACAGCAGGTCGCGGGCGCGTTGCGTGTCGACCGGGGTGACGGGCTTGTTCGGTTCGACCAGCGGATTGGCCGTGACGATCACCCTGAACGTCGAGAAGTCCGCGAGGTAGTTGTAGATCTCGCCCGTCGCGGGCTTTCCGTTGACCACGGTCTGCAGGACGCGGTGGGTGCCCAGGGTGCGGACACCGTCGATCGCGGGGGCCTCGACGACTTCGACAAGTCCCCGGACTCCGCCACCGGCGAAGGCCACCTTCTTGCAGGCGTCGCCGGGGTCGGGTGTCGTCAACGCCTCGGACGTCTCGACGGCGATCGCGATGAACCGGTTGCCGTCGCCCTCGGCGGTGGTCGCGGCCATGTTGCCCTTGAGTCCCTGCGGAAGGGTCGTGCCCTCGGCCACCTTCGCGCATTCCGGCGGGTCGAAGACCGTGCCCGGCGGAAGCGGTTGCTGCGCAAGCAGACGCGGGTCGATTCCCGTCGGCGCGACCGTGCTGACCTTGAACTCGGGTCCGAAGTCCGACTTCACGTCGAGCACCTTGGCGATGTCGGCCTTCGACCCGTCCGCGGCCGGCTGGGCCGAGCACCCGGCCGACGCGGTCGCGACGGCGCAGCACACGAGGGTGGCGAGCAGCGTCCTGAACATCGGCGCCAATCTACCCGGCCGCCGACCTTCAGCCGCGAAGCGCTGCCACCGTCTTGACGAGCAGATCCGACGCGAAGCCCGGTCCGAGCGACGGAGCCGACGAACCGGGGTCGGTCACCACCGTGACGTAGGCGACGTGGTCACCGAGATAGGCGACGAATGTCTCGGCTTGCGAATGGGTTTCGGTGCCACCCTCGACAGTCGTGGTCGCGTCGGTGGACAACCCCAGCGTCTGCGCACCGTCGACCACCGGTGGGTCGACGACGGTGACGACCCCCGCGGTGTGACCCGCCGACAGGTTCCACGAGCCGCACGCATCCAGCGAGGCTTGGTCGAGGCCCACCCCCGTGGCGGCCACCACCGCGTAGACGATGTTGCCGGGACCGGAGGCAGACCAGCCGTGCACGGGGCCGTCAGCGGCGGGATCACCCAGTCCGCCGCACGACGCCGGGTCGGCCGTCCACTGCGGACCAAGACCCCACAGCGCGATTGGTTCGGCGCGGGCGGGCAGTGGCGTGAACTCGTAACCCGTTGGCAAATCCGAACGGACGCGCTCGATCCGCAGCGGGTCTAGGCCGGCGCGCGCCGCAGGCGGACTCGTCGCCTCGGTCGGCGCAGGCGCCTGCGCGGGCGAGCAGGCCGCAACACACGCTGCGACCGCCAGCCATGACGCGAAGACGCGCATGAAACCTTGGTATCACGGCTACGCTGACGGCTCCCCCACATCGTGGGTGGACGCGCCGAGAGGATCCCCATGTGCACCCGAGTCTTGTGGAACGACAACGACATCGCCGTCCTCGCCGGCCGCTCCATGGACTGGCCCGAGTCGACTGAGCCGCTCCTGGTTGCCTTTCCCCGCGGTCATGCGCGCGACGGCGGGCTGATGGCCGGTCAGGCCGTCGTCGCCGAGAATCCGCTGCGCTGGACCAGTACCTACGCCAGCCTGGTGACCACCGTCTACGGCATCGGCTCGATCGACGGCCTCAACGAGCGCGGCCTTGCGGCGCACGGGCTCTATCTCAAGACGACCGAACTCGGCCCGCGAAAGCCCGAATTGCCCGGCCTACACACGGGGCTGTGGATTCAGTACCTGCTCGACCAGGCGGCGACGGTCTCCGAGGCGCTCGCGCTGATGAAGGACATTCAGCTGGTGATGGTCAGCGCGCACGGGTTCGACGCCACGATTCACGTCGCCGTCGAGGACGCCGACGGGGATTCGGCAATCCTGGAATTCGCCGACGGCGAGCTCGTCGTCCACCACGGCCGCGAGTTCACCCTGATGACCAACGACCCGACCTACGACGAACAGTTGACTCTGCTTGCGGCGCAGGACTTCTCCCATCCAAGCAGGGACATGCCGCTGCCCGGCAACGTCAACGCCGTCGACAGGTTCCAGCGCGCCGCCTATTACTCGGCCTTGCTTCCCAAGCCGGTCGACGAGCGGCAGGCCGTCGCCAGCGTCATGGCAATCATGCGCAACGTCTCGGTTCCGTTCGGAGCGCCCTACGCCGAATTCGGCGTCTACAACACGGAGTACAGATCCGTCTGCGACCTGACGAATCGCCGATACTTCTTCGAGCTGACCACCAGCCCGAGCCTGATCTGGGTGGGCCTCGACGGTCTCGACCTCGCCGAGGGCGCACCGGTGACGGCGGTCGACCCGTACGACGAGTCGTTGGCGGGCAACGTGACGCAAAGTTTCGCGGCTCGCAACATCGGATTCTGATGAATCGCCCCATTTGACGTGTACCTTCAGTTCGTCGACGAACAGGGGATCAGATGAGAACGCACAGCACAGCCGCAGGCTCCGCAGCCGCCCTGATCGCCTTGGGGCTGGCCCTCACCGGGTGCGGTTCGGACTCCAAGACCGAGGCCACCTCCTCCTCGTCGTCATCCTCCTCGTCGAGCAGCTCGGCAAGCAGCAGCGCCGCCACCAGCAGTGCCGCACCGACGGCGACTCAGGCCGGCACCAACCCGACCATCGCCGACTACATCAAGGAGAACGGGATCACCGAGACTCCCGTCAAGCGTGGAGATCCCGGCACGCCGACGGTCGACCTGCCGACGCCGGAGGGATGGGCCGACGCGGGCCCCAAGACCCCGCCGGGCGCCTACGGTGCGATCGTCTTCGCCGACCCGTCGGTGGCCGCCGATCCGCCGACGATCGTCGCGGTGATGTCGAGGCTGACCGGCAACGTGGACCCCGCCGAAATCTTCAAGTTCGCGCCGGGCGAGCTGCAGAATCTTCCCGGATATGAGAGTGCCGGTGACGGCGGCGACGCCAAACTGGGCGGGTTCGACGCCTACCAGATCGGCGCGACGTACGTGCAGGACGGCACCAAGAAGCTCATCGCGCAGAAGACGGTGATCATCCCGGCCGCGGACAAGAACGGGATCTTCGTCCTACAGCTCAACGCCAGCGGCACCGAGGACCAGATCAACCCGCTGATGGAAGCCACGTCAAAGATCGACGAGCAAACCAAGATCACGCCCTAGCACCATGACCTCGGCGCAGCACCCGGATCCCAGCGAACCCGCGCCGCCGCAGCGCGGGCTGACCCGCGAGGAACGCGGCCGCGACGTCAGCGAGGCTCAGGCCGAGGCGGAGGCACGGAAGTCGAAGTGGCAGCAGTTCCTCCACATGATGAGTCCGCGCCTCGTCTGGTCGATGGCCGAGGGCTACCCGGTGGTGCTCAAGCAGTTCATCCAGTTCTGCCTGATCCTCATCTACCCGGCGTGGGTGTTCGCGGTCCTGGTGGGCGGGCTGTTCCAGCTCGCCTTCTACGTGACCGTCTATCCGCTGCTGTGGCTGCTGTTCTGGCCGGTACGCGCGCACCAGAAGAAGCACCACCCGGAGAAGTACGCCGCGAACCGCGCGAAGTACGCGAACAAGAAGTGGTACCAGACATAGAGATTGGGACGTAGTGGGACTCTTCGATCGCTCAGGCGACGCATCCGTCGTCGTCACCCCGACCGTCGTCACCCCACGCCAGACGGTCGAGGTGGCGATCACCACCGACAAGCCGATCCGCAAGGTCCGGTCCGCCCGCCTCGACTGGGGTTACGCCAACTTCTACCAGTACCACTGGGCCGGTCGCGTCGACTCCGCGGCGGCTGCCGGCAACGACACGATCTGGACGGCCGACCAGGTCGGGACGAACTACGGCGGGGACCGCGACACCGACGACTGGGTGAGCGTCATAGTCGAGGAGTTGCCCGTTGCCGCAAGCGAATTCACCGGCGCGTCGTCGTCGTTTCGCATCCCGTCCTGGGCACCCGCGTCGTCACCGGCGATCGCTCGCTGGGAGTGCCGACTCACCGTCGACCGCGAGGGTCTAGACGTCGAGACCCGCGGTGAGTTCACCGTGCGGATCGGCACCGCGGACGTCGAGTCCTATCTCGAACCGCTCGAACACGTCTCGGGTGCCGCCGAAACCGTCGTCGACGTCTCATTGTCGAAGCCGGTGTGGCGAGCCGGCGAGACCGTCACCGGACACGTGACCCTGACACCCACCGTCGACCTGCCCGACGGCGACCTCGCCGTGTCGTGGCAGCGCGAGCGCGAGTCCCACCCGCTGACCCGCACACCCGGCCCCGGCGGCCAGTTGGACGGTCGAATCGTTCAGCTGGACAAGCGAATTCAGTTGCGGGCCGGCACGCCGGTGGAGTTCGCGTTCGAGGTCGAGCTCCCCGACGACGCGCCGCCGACCGCGGCCGCGGTGCACTCCTCGATCAACTGGTTCGTCCAGGCCCGGCTGATGTACAAGGGCTTCAACGGGCACGTGATGGAACGGGTGCGCCGTCCCATCACCGTGGTCAACGCGCCCTAAGCTTCACGCCCGAGAGATCGCCGACGCCTCCGCGACCTGCTCCGCTGTCGGCCGCACCCCGGTGTAGCGCTCGAACTGCTCGGCGGCCTGCAGGGCGATCACCTCGGCGCCCGTCACCACGTGCACCCCTGCGGCCCGAGCGGCCTTGATCAGCGGCGTCTCCGACGGCAACGCCACCACGTCGAACACCGTCTTGGCGTGCACGATCGTGGCTTCGTCGAACGCCTTCTCGGAGGACTCCGGCGCCCCGGCCATCCCGATCGGCGTGACGTTGACGATGACGTCCGCAACGTGGGCGCCGACCTCCGCTGCGTAGTCGTAGCCGAGCCGATCGGCCAGCGCGCGGCCACTCTCGGCATTGCGGGCGATCACGATGCCCGAGCCGAAGCCGTGGTCGCGGAACGCCGCGCCGACCGCACTGGCCATGCCGCCGCTGCCGCGGATCAACACCCGTCCGCCGGCGTCGAGTCCGTGCTCGTCGATGAGCCGCTGCACGGCGAGGTAGTCGGTGTTGGACGCCCGCAGGTACCCGCCGTCGTTGACGATGGTGTTGACCGAGTGAATCGCCTGCGCCGACGGTTCGACGTCGTCGACCAGCGCGATGACGTCCTCCTTGAACGGCATCGAGACCGAGCACCCACGGATGCCAAGCGCCCGGACGCCCCCGATGGCGGCGGCGATGTCGGTCGTGGTGAACGCCTTGTAGATGAAGTCGAGGCCAAGGACCTCGTAGAGGTGGTTGTGAAATCGGGTGCCGATGTTGCTGGGACGAGCGGCCAGCGAGATGCAGAGCTTGGTGTCCTTGTTCAGCGGCGGCCGCCCCATCAGCCGACCGCCCGGATCACTTGCCGGGCCGCGGCCCGGATGTCCCGGTACAGCTCCGCCGAGATCGACAGGTCGCGCATCACCGGGACGTCGAAGTCGGTGGTGACGACGCCCATGTCGTCGCGGTGCCATTGCGCGCCGTATCGGTTGAGAATCGCTCGCATCGGAAGATTGTCCGCCAGAACCCTCGCGGTGAACCGCTTTATGCCCTCGCTCCGCGCGGCGACGACGATCGCCTCCATCAGGAAGCTGCCGATGCCGCGACCCTGATAGTCGTCGCCCACGATGAAGGCGATCTCGGCGGCGGTCTGGGTGTCGTCGCGGACGTATCTGGCATCGGCCACGATAGGCGCGTCGACTGCCTTGCCGTCGGTGAGGACCCAGACGAAGTGGTCGACGTAGTCGACCTCGAACAGGTAGGCCATGAGCGACGCGGTCGGCGTCCTCGTCGTCTGAAAACGCCGGTAGAAGGTCTCGCTGGAGAATTGGACGGGTCCGTGCACGGTGCGTTCGTTGTCGCCGGGCAGCACCGGCCGCAGGTACAGCTCCGTGCCGTCCCGCAGTATCACCGGGATCGGCGTGACGTAGGTGGCGAGGCGCTGGCGCGCCGTGCGGACCAGCTTCTCCATCATCCGGGGCACGTCAAGGATGGCGGCGATCGCCTCGCGGCCACCCACCCATCCGGTCAGCTCCTCGACGACCGTCACCGTCGCCGACCTCGGCGCGTCGCGTAGCAGGGCGATCTCGCCGACGATGAGCCCTGGCGTCACGTCGACCTCGATGACGTCGCCGTCGGCGCCGAGGTGGGTGATCCGCGCCCGGCCGGAGCCGATCAGCAGAAACGAGTCGGCGTGCTCGCCCTGACGCATCAACACCTGTCCCGGTGGTGCGGCAAGCGGTTGCAAGTGGCTGGCCAGCGGCCCGAGACTCTCGGCGGGACAGCCCGCGAAGAACGTCAGAGCAGCCAATTCGTCGGCGCTCACGGTCCGTGATCCCGCCACGTCGACGACGTTACGTGACTCTCGGCGGGGAGTCAGCCGATTCAGACGCCGTCCATGGGTGGGCCGTTCAAGTTGCTGACCTGCTTGTGCGCGACGGCAGTGGCGACGGCCTTCCCATCGCGCACAACGCCGACGATGGAGACCTCGTCGTCGACGGCGAACGACGTGGCCGCACCGCCGATGGCGCTGCCGGCCGCGGTGATCGCGTTGGTCTCCGGGGTGATGGCGTAGGTACGGGCGAAACCGTCGGTGCTCTCCGCGGTCACGGAGGTTGCCGTGACGGCCACCAGCCGCCCCTCTTGGCTGACGGGCAGTTGCGGGGCGGCCGCCGTGACCCTGGCGCCCTGCTGCGCCGCGGGGGTGCTGCCGTCGATCACGTGCACGGCCAGCGCCGCCACGATCGCGACGAATGCCACTGCCAACGAGGCGACGACCACGATGGTGTTCACCGACGATCGACTGCGGTCCTGCTTGAGATGTCTGGGGGCCATGGTCTGGCTCTCACTTTCCCTTGGCTGCCGACGGGTTACCCCCGACGTTCGCTGGCAAAACCCGCATCCACAGCGGGATGATCACCCAGAACGCGGTGAACCCGGCCAACGCGACGGCGCCAGCGGTGATGCCGGCCGACCGGCCGGACACGGCGACGAAGATGATCATCGTCATCCCCACCAGCGCCAATCCCAGCAGCAACAGCCCCGCATAGGCCAGTCGATGGGCCGCCGACACGAGGGATCGAAGGCGTCGCCGGCGAAAGAGGATGCGATGAATTCCGACTGGAGCGATCAACAGCACCGAGGCCCCTACGGCGCAGGTGACGGTTGCCAGGTAGACCATCTTCATGGCGCGGTCGAGGATGTCGAAGCGCTGTTGGAAGGGCAGCGTAAGCAGGAAACCCGTCAGCAGTTGCACGCCGGTCTGGACGACGCGAAGTTCCTGCAGGAGATTCGACCAGTTGCGGTCGAGGCGCTCGGTGGGGGTCTCCGACCGAGCGTCGTAATCCCAGCCCTGATTCGCTTCGGGATGATCGACGTCCATCGCCATCCAGCAGAATTGCCCACCGAAGGGGCCGATAAACACTGCAAGCTCTCAGGAAAGCACCATTGTTTCCACTGGTCAGTCGGTACTACTGTCAACCTCAGGTTGAATTGACAGCCCCACACGTCACCGGCGCCCGGCAGGGGCCTCCCCCTTGGCATCAGTCTCAGACGCGCGCACAACAGTGGAGGTTCCCCATGTCCCTAGCTACCGGCATTCACGCCGCCGAACCTGCCCTGCCTCGCGAACGCGTCCGGTTCGCCACCACGACTTCCGCACGCTCCTCGGTGATGATCGTGACTGCCGACGGCGAGCTCGACGCCGCCAATGCACTGTCCCTCGGGAAGCACGTCGAGGGTGAACTGGAGAGCGCCAGCCGCCTGGTCGTCGACCTCCGCGGACTCGAATTCTTTGGTGTTCAAGGGTTTTCAATATTGCATCGCATCAACGTGATGTGTTCGCGACACTCGGTCAACTGGGTGGTGCTGGCAGGCACGGAGGTCGACCGGGTGCTGCGGGTGTGCGACCCCGACGGCGGACTCCCCGTCGCCAACTCGATGGAGGCGGCCGTCGCCACCGTCACGCGGCCGCCGCGCAGCCACCTCCGACTGGTGACGAGCCGCTAACCCTGGCCCACCGCACCGGGAACGCCGGTGCTGACGGCGACCGATTGGGTCGCCCCCTTCCGCAGTACGTCAATGACCACGTCGTCGTCGCGGTAGCGTGCCATCGCCGTCAGGTCGGCGGTCTCGCCGATCAGGGCATTCGCCTGGTCCCCCGAGAGGGGATAGTCGTCGACGGCGTGCCGCCAGTGCGCGGCGACGACGGTCGCGCCCGGTGCCAGCAGCGCGCACTCGCGATCCAGCACGCGGCGCAGCGTCGGCCCGGCCAGGTAGTAGGCCACCTCCGAGATCACCACCAGGTCGACGTCGGCGCCCGGCCACGGCGCGTCGAGTGACGACCGGACGAGGGTGAGATCGGTCCGTTCCCCGATGCGACCCCTGGTTGTGTCGAGCGCCGCCTGGGCCACGTCGTATGACGTGACGTGGTCGCAGCGCTCGAGAAGCCGCTCGGTCAGCATGCCGATGGAGCAGCCGGGCTCGAAAGCGTGCCGGTACCGCTCGTCGGGCAACATCGCCATGGTTATCGAGTACTTGCGCTGCTCGTACCAACGCTCGGCCATCCGCCACGGATCAGCCGAGGCGGCGTAGACGTCGTCGAAGTACCCGTCGGGCAGCCGGTCCATCACCGAATGACCGCCTCTCCAACGGCGAACAACCGTTGCAGCACGAACGGAGGCAGCACCACGTCCATTCCGGCCTCGTACGGCACGAACTGCGACTCGAAGGCCGCAGCTGCACGCCGCTTCCGCGCCGTGGCCGCCCTGTCGTAGGGCGCAGTCGACATGCGGTGCCACGGCACCGCTGCGTCACCGGGTTTCGCCCAGTGCCACATCCACACCGGGAACTCCAGGAGTTCGGCGTCGGTGTTGGCCACCGCGGCGGCGGCACTGCGGCCGACGGCTTCGTGATCGGGGTGGCCGTCGCCACGCCAGGTGGCCGCACACCAGGTACCCGTCGGCCGGGCCGCAACGATGTCGGTGAGCATCGCGGTCAGCTCGGCCTCGTTGTCGGCCAGTTCGCCGTCGGGCAGCCCCAGGGCGACCGGCTCACCGAGGCCAAGAACCGTTGTCGCGGAATGCAGTTCGGCCCGGCGGTCGCGCTCCAACCAGCGCCGTTCCATGGGCGACAACCCGGGAACCGAGCCGCCGCCGTCGGTGACCGACACCACGGTGACGTCGACGCCACGCGACCGGAGCAGGGACGCGGTTGCACCGAACCCGAGCGTCTCGTCGTCGGGATGGGGCGCCACGACGACCAGTGCCGGGCAGTCGGAGAGATCGAGGGTGGGGAGCGCACCGACCCAATCCCGCCAGTCCGCCGCGGGGGTTCCGCCCCCGGCGATGGGTTCCGCTGCGAATCGAAAACCGTTGCCCGGAACCATGGAGGTCACTTGGCCGCCAGCTTCCCGAGCGCCGCGAGATCCCGTTCCGCGTGACTCTGGCGGACGTAGACGGTGAGGTCCGCGACCCTCTTGGCATGCCTGGCGTCGAGCACCAGGGGGCCAGGTCCAAGCGCCCGGCCGGTGCGGACGATGGCCTCGTCGACCGCCGATTCGACGACGGCGCGC
Organism: Mycolicibacterium hodleri; assembly: GCA_006864685.1. Taxonomy (GTDB): domain Bacteria; phylum Actinomycetota; class Actinomycetes; order Mycobacteriales; family Mycobacteriaceae; genus Mycobacterium; species Mycobacterium hodleri_B. The sequence goes on from VIFX01000034.1 coordinate 25,205, forward strand.
ACCCTCCGCGCGATGAGCTCGGCACGGTCGCCGTGAGGTTCGGCGTCGACGTACCGCGCGGCCGAGACGAGCATGGCCTCCGCAGCGGCGAGCGCCGCGTCGACCGCGCCGAGGTGTGCGCGGGCGTGCTCGTCGGGGGCCTTGCCGTCGTGTTCGGTGGCCACCGCTCGATACAGCGGAGCGGCCACCCCGCGGGCGCCTCCTAGCCAGCAGGCCGCAACCCCGATTGCGCCATGCCAGAACCCCGGTCGGGACAGGTATTCGCCAGGGCGTCCGACGGGCACGCCCACCGCTCCGTTGAGTCGTACCGACCTGGTGTCCGACTCGTGCATGCCGACGTTGTTCCATTCGTCGGGAAGGGGTTCCACCTCGTCCTGGCCGAGGTCGACGGCGTAGAGGCCGCGTCCGTTGTCGCCGCAGCGAGCGGTGATCAGGGCGTCGGTGCAGATTCCCGCACCCGAACACCATGCCTTCGTGCCGTCGAGCCGCACCCGACCGTCGGCGTCGTCGCGTGCCGTGACGACGGCGTGCGGCGCTTCTGCGGCCCAGACTCCCCACAATCGTCCGGTCTCAGGGCTCGGCCCGCCGAGCTCGGCCAAGATCGCGAGCGCATCGGCGTGCGCCTCGGCCAATCTGCCTGCCACGACGTCGTTCTCGGTCAGGGCGGCCAACTTCCACCATCGGGTGCCCGTGCGGCCGGAGCCCGGCGCGGGAAGGTCGAGTTCGCCGGCGTCCAGCCAACGCCGGACCAGCGCGACCGTCACGCCGCACCGTCGCGTTGCGACATCGACTTGAGGTGGTTCGCGAAACCGCGCGGCGCCCGGCCCTCGCGTCGCGCCGACGTCACGACGGAAAGGCCGACGTCGCGGTGGATTCGGTGTCCGCACTGCTCGAACCGTCGCACCAGGTCGACGTCCTCGTCGGACACCAGTGTCGCGAAACCGCCCGTCTTCCAGTAGGCGTCGGCTCGGAAACCCATGTTGGCACCGTGGACGTGGTCGTGTCCGCCGTCACTGCGCCGCAACTTGGCGCGGTAGGCGGCCAGGTACCGACGCACCGACGAGGCGGAGAACTGTCGCCAGTTGGTCACGCGCACGATTCCGAGCACCATGTCGGCGTCGGCGCTCATCTGGCGGACCAACCAGTCCGCGTCGACCTGACTGTCCGCGTCGGTCGTCGCGTACCAGATCCGCGACTCGTCACCCGAGGCGACGCCGCATGCCGTTCGCGCGTAGGCGAAGCCCGCGGCACGCGAGGCCCCGACGTTCTTCGCCTCGACCTCGACGAAGTGCACGTCGTCGCCGAATAGTCCGGCCAGCGAGGCACTTTCGTCGGTACAGGAGTCGAGCACGACGACGGTCAGCACCGGTATCGGCGCGCAGGCCGCGGCAGTGACGACGGCCTTGAGGCAGCGTGGCAGTTTCCCTGCTTCGTCGTGGGCGGGGATCACTACCACCGCACTGTCGAACGTCACCGAGATTCGCCTAGCACTGATCTTCCGAGGTGCTACCCATAAACAGTCCTCTCATCGACGAAGGTGGCGCGCAGGCAATGCCTGCTGCGCCACCTTCACCGACTACCCGACCAGTTTGTTCCGAAACTCGGTTCCTACAGGTGCGGGGCTTCCTTGATCTTGGTGTCTTCCTTGCCCGCGGTCTGGCAGAAGGTCTGCACCGAGAGCTTCGTGCCGGTGATTTCGAGCTGCGCCGCGTCGGTGCCCTTTTCGTCCTTGAGCATCTTCGACACTGCCGTCTGCTGGTCTGCGTCGTTGGCCGACATGTAGTCCTTGCAGGACGTGTCACCGCCCTCGACCTTCGCGCCGCAGCCGCTGAGCGCGACGCCCAGCGTCATGCTCGCCGCTACCAGACCCGTCATCGCCTTCATGCGCATCAAGTGAAAATCCTCCCGCAAAGTTTGCCGTGGACCGGCATTGTCCCCCTGCCTGTGCCCGGTCGGCGGTGCCGTGAAACGTCTCGCTGGTTGGACGGCACCGATCGGGGTACTCGTCGGGGGCACCGAGGAGGTACGACGATGTCCGGACGACACCGCACAGACGATCAGGATCCCGAGAACGAATCGGGTAGCGAGCCCGACGTCGACGACGACGCGCACGTTGCGGCTTCGCGCGCAGACCGGCACGGCGGCGGCAACTACGTCGGCGAGCAGAGTTCGGACGACGCCTTCGACACCGGCGAGACGGGCGCCGAAGCGAGAGCGCAGGACTGACGGCGATCACATGGACACCGAGGTACGCAACGGCACGCGCACGACCGTCAACTGGATACTGGCGATCCTGACCGCGCCGGCGGCCTTGGCCGTCGTCGTCTACTCCTACCTGCAGGTGCTGGGCACCGCAGGGTGCAGTGACGGGAGCTGCACCGAGTTTGGGCCCAACGAAACGGTCTTCGGCCTCATCGAATACGGCACCCCCGCGGTAGCCGCAGCGGCAGTGGCACTTTCGTTCGTCACCGCGCGACGCCGGTACGGGATGGTCGTACCGGCCGTCGCGTGGATCGTCATCGTCGCTGCCGCCGTCGTGCTGTTCACGACGTTCTGAGCATCACGCGGCGTCGACGGTCGCCGGCGTCCGGCTGTCGATTCCCTCACGGCGCAGGTCTGCGACGACCATCTGCCGCAGCCGTCGGCCCGCGTCGAACTGCTTGCCGGGCAAGGTGCGCGCGACCATTCGCAGCTTGACCTCGTCGACCCCGATGCTCTCGACGCCCATCAGGGATGGCTTGTCCAGCAGCAGAGTTGGCAGGAGGTCGTCCTCCATGGCCTTGTCCGACACGCCCTTGAGCACCTCGTTGACCCGGTTGAGATCCGCCGACGCCGGAACCGGAATGTCCACCACCGCTCGGGCCCAATCCTTGGACAGGTTGAGCGACTTCACGATCTGACCGTTGGGCACGGTGAACATCTCGCCGTCGCTGGTCCGAAGTTTGGTGACGCGCAGGGTGACGTCTTCGACGGTGCCCACCGCCTCGTTGCTCGCCCCGATGGTCAACTGGACGAGATCGCCGAAGCCGTACTGCTTCTCGGTGATGATGAAGAACCCACTGAGCAGGTCCTGGACGATCCGTTGGGCGCCGAAACCGAGGGCCGCGCCGAGCACGGCGGCCGGGGCGACCAGCGACCCGATCGGAAGTCCGAGCGTGTTGATCACGTCGACCGACACCACCACGTAGAGAACGGCGATCGCCACCGAGGAGATCACCGAGGCGAGAGCTTGGCGGTGTTTGACCGCTTCGGACTGGACGGTAGCGTCCGAGTCGTCACTTGCGGCCAGGCGCCTGCTGATCCGCCCTGCGACGTGGCGGATGATTCTGGTGGCGATGATCGTGGCGACGATCACGAGCACGATGTGCAAGCCGTTGGTGGCGATCCATCGGCCGAAGTTCGACGACCAAAGGCCGTCCCATGCCGTGGCGAACTCGAATGCGTTGTGAGTAATAGTCATAAGCGAACGTCATCGGATTGGGTTCTGCGTGCCGGGTGCGATCCCGACCCCACTCCGTGATGTCGTCATCCCTTCACGATTGTCACGATTGCGGTCTGAATGTCGTCGACGCCCGGCCACTCGCGGCGGCCCATGACGTGACATCCCCCTGCGACGGCTTCCCGAGTCGCGGCCGAACGAAACACGTCGTTTCACGAGGGTGGGTCGGGGAACCCGTGATGCATGCCCACACCTGCGATCTTGTTCGACATCGACGGAACCCTGGTCGACTCCAACTATCTCCACGTGCACGCCTGGCAACGGGCGTTCGCCGAGGTCGGGGTCGACGTGGAGTCGTGGCGCATCCACCGCGGCATCGGCATGGACGGCTCCTCGCTGCTCGAGGAGTTGATGCCGGAGGACGCGGGCAGCGAGGACACCAAGGACCGCGCCAAGGATCTGCACTCCCGCTTCTATCAGGAGACCGCGCACCTGCTGAAGCCGCTTCCCGGGACCCGTCGGCTGCTGGACCTGGTCGCCGCCACCGGCTTGCAGGTGGTGCTTGCGACGTCGGCGCCTGAGGACGAGTTGGAGCTGTTGCGGAAGGTTCTCGACCAGGACGAGATCGTCTCGGCCGTCACGTCGTCGGGCGACGTCGACACCGCCAAGCCCAGGCCCGACATCGTCGAGGTCGCGCTGCAACGCGCGGGCGTGGGAGCCGACCGCGCCGTCTTCGTCGGAGATTCGATCTGGGACATCCGCGCCGCGGCCAGGGCAGGCGTCGAATGCATCGGCGTCGAGAGTGGCGGCGTCGACCGGCTGCGACTGCAGGACGAGGGCGCGGTGGCCGTCTACCGCAATCCGGGCGATCTCGCCGACCAGTTCGACGATTCGCCGATCGGCCGTCTCGCCGCGGGAGTTTCGACCAACCGCTGACGCGCACGGCGGCGTGGAAGGATGACCGCGTGAACGTGCTCGCGAGGAACAACGTGACGTTCGCCGGCCCCGAGTCGGGGACGACGGTGATGCTGGCCCACGGGTTCGGATGCGACCAGAATCTCTGGCGCCTGGTTGCGGCACGTCTCGAGGATCGGTTCCGCCTCGTCCTGTTCGACCACGTCGGATCCGGACTGTCCGATCCGGACGCGTGGGACGCCGAGCTGTATTCGTCGCTGGACAATTACGCCGACGACATCCTCGACATCGTCGACGAGCTCGATCTGACCGACGTGGTCTTCGTCGGTCATTCCGTTGCCGCGATGATGGGCGTGCTCGCCGTCGCGAAGGATCCCACCCGCTTCGCCAAGCTGGTGCTGCTGACGCCGTCGCCCTGCTACCTCGACCACGACGGGTACGTCGGCGGATTCTCCCGCGCCGACGTCGACGAACTACTCGAGTCGATGGAGAGCAACTACCTTGGCTGGTCGCGCACGATGGCGCCGAAGGTCATGGGCACCCCGGACCGGCCAGAGCTCGAAGACGAGCTCACCGAGTCGTTTTGCCGCAACGACCCCGCCAAGGCGCGGGTGTTCGCCAGGACGACGTTCCTTTCCGACAACCGCGCCGACCTGCCGCGGGTCGGAATTCCGTCTCGCGTCGTCGAATGTCTTCACGACACCCTGGCGCCACGCTCGGTCGGTGCGTACACCCACGAGCACATCGCCGGCAGCGACCTCGTCACGATCGACGCTACCGGCCACTGCCCGCAGCTCAGCGCTCCCGACGCGACGGCGGCGGCCATCGCCGCGTTCGCGGCACCGGCGTGACGTCGGACCCCGACGCGCTGCGCGACGCGTTCGACAACGCGCCGTGCGGTTACGTCATCACCACGCCCGACGGGGAGATCCGGGCCGTCAACGAGACGCTTTCGTCGTGGCTGGGGCGGGACCACGACGCACTGATCGGCACCCCCTTCACGCGGTTGCTCACCGCCGGTGGCCGCATCCACTACGAAACCCACTTTGCGCCAATGCTGTTGACGTCCGGCGTGCTCAGCGGCGTCGCGGTCGACCTCGTCGCCTCCGACGGCAGGCGGCTTCCCGTCCTGCTCACCGCGAACGTCAAGTCCAACGCCCAAGGACGTCCCCAACTGGTCCGCATCGTCGCCCACGACGCCGCCGACCGGCGCTCCTACGAGCGCGAACTCCTTGCCGAGCGCAGACGCGCCGAGGATGAGCGCGGCCGCGCCGTGAGTTTCGCCGAGACGCTGCAACGCTCGCTTCTCCCGCCGTCGCTGTCCCCGCCTCCCGGCCTGGAGGCGGCCGCCCACTACTACAGCCCATCGGCCGGTGAGGTGGGCGGCGACTTCTACGACCTGTTCCCGCTGTCCAGGGAGAGGTACGGCTTCTTCCTGGGTGACGTGTGCGGAAAGGGGGTTGCCGCAGCCACTTTGACGTCGTTGACCAGATACACGCTGCGGGCCGCCGCCGTCGGCGACGACCATCCGGTCGGGGTGCTGCACACCCTCGACAGCGTCCTGAAACAGGACTCCCACGCCGGCCGAGGCTGGTTCTGCACTGTGCTGTTCGGCGTGATCACCAGGGGCGCAGACGGTTTCGACGTGGAGTTGGCCACCGGTGGCCATCCCCCTCCGCTGCTCCTTCGGCGTGACGGCAGCGCAGGCTACGTGACGACCGACGGAGGTCAGGCCGTCGGGCTGTTCGCCAAGCCGACGTTCTCCTCGACGCGGATCACGCTGTCGCCCGGCGACACCCTGCTCGCCTACTCCGACGGCTTTACCGAGGCGCGCACCGGAGCCGGGTCGCGGTACGACGACGACGGTGAACTTCTGCGCTTCGCCGCGGCGCACTCCCCCACCGACGCCGGTGGAATCGTGGCGGCCATGCGGACCCTGATCGAGGATCTGGGCACCGGGGTGGAGGACGACGCCGCCACGCTCGCGCTCAGCGTCGCTGAAAACCGTTAGGACAGTTCGAAGTTCATCGTCACCGTGGTGCCCGTCGAGGTGCCGTCGAGGAAGACGTCGCCGCTGACCGCACGCATCAGCGGCACCCCGCGGCCACGGGTCCGCGGGTTGGCGTCGGGTAGTTTCCACGAGCCGAAGTCGGTAATGCGGATCGAGATCCCACGGCCCTTCGCCTCGGCACACACCACCATGCGGCCCGGCGTCGCCCCGCGGTAGGCGTGTTCGATGCTGTTGGTGCACGCCTCGTTCACGACGAGCACGATGTCACCGCCGAGGTCGTCGGGAATACCGGTGGCCCGCAGCCAACCGGCGATCTGGGCCCTGATGCCGCTCAGCTGGTCGGGGGTCGCCAGCACGTCGATCACCAGCGGCGCAGGCGGTCTGCGGTACACCACGATCGCGACGTCGTCGTCGAAGCCGTCCTTCGGGACCATCCGTTGGAGTACGGCGTCCGCGACGACGTCCGCCGACGATTCGATCGTCTCGGCAAGCACCTCACCGGCCCGCCGAATTCCGTTGTCGACCAGCTCTTCTCGGCGCTCGACCAGTCCGTCGGTGTACAGCATCAAGGTGGATCCCGGCGCAAGGAAGGTCACCGCCTCCGGCCGAGGACCCGCCTTCTGGACCGCCAGCGGAACCGACGTGGCGCCGGTCAGACGCTCCGGTGACCCTCCGGGCACGGCGAGCAGGGCAGGAATGTGTCCCGCACTGCTGTAGGCCATCTGCCCGGTGTCCACGTCGACGATCCCGACGAAGACGGTCGTGCAGTACGCTCCGGCGATGAGAGCCGCCGCGGAATCCAATTCGTCGAGCAGCCGCCCGGGACTGGCGCCGTTGACCAGCAACACCCGTGCCGAGCTCCTGAGCTGCCCCATCACCGCCGCCGCCGACAGCCCGCTGCCCACGCAGTCACCGACGACGATGCCGATCTGACGGTCGCCGACCGCGAGCACGTCATACCAGTCGCCGCCGATCTCGAGCGGCGACGCCGCGGGCTCGTATCGAACCGCGAAGCCGACCGGCGGTTTCGTCGTTGGCATCATCGTCCGCTGCAGGGTCGACGACGCCTCCCTGGCGATCTCGAACTGGCGAACGTGCTGGACGGCCAGGCTCAGATGACCGACCAGGGTGGTGACGAGCAGCCGGTCGTCACCACCGATGACGCGGGGCTCGGCGTTCTCCAGCCACAGCGCGGTCGGGCCGACGCCCGAGAGCACCGCCATGATGCCCAGCCACGGGCCCGACGGGCCTGCCGTCCCGATCGCCTGAACCGACAGCGGCGGCCAGTCTCGCGTCTCGGTGAACCTCGCCTGCAGGAACGGGTCGAGGTCACCCCAGGAAATCGGCTCCGGCGATCCGGCGACCTGCACCTCGGGGTCGGCTCCCGACCTCGTCCACATCACGGCGACGACCCGGCTCAGGTCGATTGCGGCGCGGAGCTCCTCGAGCACGATGTCGAGCACCTCGGCGACGCTGGTCGCGATCCCGACGGCCGTCGCCAATCGCACGACGGCACTCTCGCGGGCGGCCGACGCCTTGGCCGCCGTGACGTCGCGGATGGTGCCGACGTACGCGTCACCGTCGGCGCCCCCTGCGGTGACCGAGTTGATGCTCACCTCGGCCCAGGTGAGGCGGCCGTCTCGGTGCCGGATCTGTGTCTCGGCCTGAATGCTTCCCTGCTTCACCAGAAGGGCGAGCCGCTTGGCTGCCTCGTCCTGGTCGACCAACCAGGGGTACGGCCAGCGATAGGGCAGCCCCTCTTCCCCGCAGCCGGTGATGACTTCGAAGGCCTCGTTGACCCCGACGATGGTGCCGTCTCGGTCGACGACGAAGAACCCCTCCTGCAGGGAGTTCACCAGCGCGGCGCGAAACGCGTCGCGGTCCTCGAGGTCGTCAGCCCTCGCACGTTGCTCCTCGTATCGCTCGACACCGTCGGCAAACCCGCGGGAGGCGACGTCGAACGCGGCCAGGGTCTTCTTGAGGAAGTTCACGGCAGCCGGACGGGACGCCGCAGGCAGCTCCTCAGTGAGTTGGAAGTGACAATCGACGATCTCGACGACGCCGACGCGGGCGTCCAACGCTTCACGGCCGATCTCGGCGGCCGCGGCCAGGCCGGCCTCGCCACCGGTGTCAAGGTGCCGTCGAAGCGCGGCGGGATAGCGCTGGTGGAAGGGGACGTCCGCCATCAGCTCGCAGCTCCGTCATCCGCAACATCATCCGCAACGAGTGCTTGGGCATCGTCGGTCACGCGGTCCGTCACGCGCGTGTGTTCCCCCAAAACGCGATTTGCAATCGCCACCGTGGGTATGAGGACGACCCCTTCGTCTAGGGATTGAGTGTTGGTGATTCGGCGGGTCCATCTTCTCGCGCCGCACCCCTCTCGGCGAGTCGCCGATCTTGACATTAACCTTAAGCATGACGCGCTCGCCGCCGACTGGTTTAAAGTCCAGCGGAGCTGGGTGCGGACACTAAGATCGACGAAGTTCACTAGGGAGGGATGGCCGTTGTCGACAGCCGATGCGATATCGACGTCGGTCGAGCGGCGGGACGGGGCCACCGTGTTGATGGTGGACGGAGTGGTGGATCTCGCCACTTCACCCGCCTTGGAGGAGCTGCTCGCCGAGCTGATCGACGAGCGTCCCGACGCCCTGATCATCGACTTGACCGCGGTGTCCTTCCTTGCGTCCGTTGGCCTGCGGATTCTCGCGGAGACCCACGAAAGAGCGGGAGGGACCGGCAAATTCGCGGTGGTGGCCAGCGGTCCGGCGACGGCGCGACCCATCCAGCTGACCAAGCTCGACGAGTTCCTGGCGCTCTATCAGACCGCCGACGAGGCCCTCGCCGCCATAGGAACCCAGCCGTAGGCTTTCAGAACTGGCACGACGGTACTGTCGGATGACTGTCAAGCAGCGGCAGCCCCGTGATGCGACGTTCGAAGGATGTGGTTGCCGGTGGGGGCTCCATCCGACCCTGATCCAACGGCTGGGGCTGGCGTAGGCGCCCAGACCCGCCCCCTTTCGGTCCTGCTGGTGGAGGACGACCGGGGAGACGCCCTGCTCGTCGAGGAACTCGTCCTGGACGCGGACATCGACATCCGGTTGGCCTGGGCTCCGTCGATGGCCGAGGCCGAGGTCGAACTGGCCAAGCTGCGACCGGACTGCGTCCTGCTCGACCTGAACCTTCCCGACGCGAACGGCATCGCCGCGCTCGACCGGGTGACCAAGTGCGACCCCACCATCCCGATCGTGGTGCTCACCGGGCTCAACGACGAGCACTTCGGCGTGTCGGCGCTCGCGTCCGGCGCGCAGGACTACCTCGTCAAGGGTCGCGTCGAAGCCGAGATGCTGCGGCGAGCACTGCTCTACGCGATCGAACGCAAGCGCGCCGAGATCACCTCGGCGGATCTGCGGTCCAGCCAGCTCCGAGCGCAGGAGAACTCCCGCCTCGAGCGCGGCCTGCTGCCGTCGCCGCTGCTCCTCGAGCAACCGGGCGTCGACATCGTGGCCAAGTACCGCCCCAGCCGCGCGAACGCGCTGCTCGGCGGTGACTTCTACGACTTCGTCCAGACACCCGACCGCACCGTCCACGTGATGGTGGGCGACGTAGCGGGCCACGGCCCCGACGAGGCTGCCCTCGGGGTCGCCTTGCGAATTGGCTGGCGGGCGTTGACCTTTGCCGGCCTTCGCGGAAACGATCGGATGCGCCAGCTGGAGCGGATCCTGCGCGCGGAGAGCCCCGGGGCTCGAATCTTCGCGACGGTGCTGAGCCTCGCGCTGTCCCCGCACGACCGCAGCTTCACCGCGGTCAGGGCGGGACATCCCGGCATGCTGCTGCACGGGCCCGACACGGTCGAATGGCTCGAGCCTGCTGCCGGTCCCGCGCTCGGGCTCGGTGCCACGGACTGGCCGGTCGTCGAGTTGGAGTTGCCCAGGGGACACGGCCTGCTGCTGCTCACCGACGGGCTGTTCGAGGGGCACTCCGGTGTCGGAAACGAACGGCTCGGTGAGGACGGTCTGCTCGAATTGGCCAGATCGCGGGCGGCGCTGACCGGCTCGGCATTCGTCGAGGCACTCATCGGGGGCGCCGAGGAGCTTGCCGGGCTGCACGGCGGCCTGTCCGACGACATCGCCGTCGTGCGGGTGGAGCGCACCGACTGATGACGACCACCCCCAAAACGGCACCGAGACGATCGTCCCCGCTCACCGTCCAAGGCTGGCAGACCCTGGTGCTGTCCATCATGGGCCTGCTCGTCCTCGGCGCCGGAATCGCCGGCGGGTTGCTGCTGAACAGGTATGACGCGGTGGCCCACCAGCTGATCGACGAGATCCAGCCGTCGCGCTCGGCGGCATATCAAATGCAGGCGGCGCTGCGCGACCAGGAAACCGCCACCCGGGGGTACGCCATCTCGGCCGACCGCCAGTTCCTCGACCCGTATTACGCCGGGCAGCAGGCCCAGGAAGCGGCCGCGCAGGAGCTCCGCCAGCGGGCGGGCGGTCGCTCGGAGCTGCTCGCCGACGTCGACGCAATCGAGCAAGCGGCCGCCGCATGGCGGTCGTCGTTCGCCGAACCGCTGATCGCCACCATCCAGCCCGGTACCCGCACCGTGGTCGACGCGGGCGTCGCGGACCGCGGGAAGGCCGAATTCGACCGCATCCGAGCGCTTTTCGACACCCAGAACGAACACCTCACCGCGGCGAGGTCGGCCGGGATCGAGGATCTCGATCGAATTCGCTGGTGGCGCAACGCCGTTCTCGGCGCAATCGTGGTGGCGCTGCTGGTGACCGCGGCCGCGCTCGCGATCGTGATGCAGACGGCGGTCACCCGACCCTTGGCGTCACTTGCGGCGTCGTGCCGGCGCATCACCGAGGGCGACTTCGGCAAGCGGATCGTCCCCCAGGGGCCCAAGGACATTCGCTCCATCGCCGTCGACGTCGAGAACATGCGGCAGAGGATCGTCGACGAGCTCGACGCCTCCCGTTCGGCCGAGGCGCAATTGGACGAGCAGACCGTCGAGTTGCGTCGGTCGAACGCCGAACTCGAACAGTTCGCGTACGTCGCCTCCCACGATCTCCAGGAACCCCTGCGCAAGGTCACCTCGTTCTGCCAGCTGCTCGAGAAGCGGTATCGCGACAAACTCGACGACCGCGGCGTCGAGTACATCGACTTCGCAGTCGACGGCGCCAAGCGCATGCAGGTACTGATCAACGACCTGCTGACCTTCTCGCGCGTCGGCCGGCTCAACGCCGCCCAGACCGACGTCGACCTCGACGCGGCGCTGGCCGACGGTCTCGCCAACCTCGCCCTTGCGATAGAGGAATCCGAGGCCGACATCGTTCGCCCCGCCGAGCCGCTTCCCCACGTCGTCGGCGACCCGACGCTCCTGGCCATGCTGTGGCAGAACCTGATCGGCAACGCGATGAAGTTCCGCAAGGAGGGTGTCGCGCCGCGTATCAGGATCGAATGGCAAACCGCAGCAGACGCCGACCACTATTCCTTCACCCTGTCGGACAACGGGATTGGCATCGCACCGGAGTTCGTCGACAAGGTGTTCATCATCTTCCAGCGTCTGCACGGCCGCGACACCTACGGCGGGACCGGCATCGGCCTCGCGCTGTGCAAGAAGATCGTCGAACACCATGGCGGCACCATCTGGATCGACACGTCCTACACCGACGGCACCCGCTTCCACTTCACCCTGCCGGTGCCCACCACGACCGAGAACCCTGCACCACTTCTGGAAGGAACGGCCCCATGACAACAGCCGGTCGACCAATCGACGTTCTCCTGGTGGAGGACGACCCGGGTGACGAGCTCATCACCCGGGAAGCGTTCGAGCACAACAAAATCAAGAACAACCTGCACGTGGCACACGACGGTGAGGAGGGCCTGGACTTCCTCTACCGACGCGGCGTCTACGAGAACGCCCCCACACCCGACCTGATCCTGCTCGACCTGAACCTGCCGAAGTACGACGGACGGCAGTTGCTCGAGAAGATCAAGTCAGACCCCGACCTGAATCACATCCCGGTCGTCGTGCTGACCACGTCCTCGGCCGAGGAGGACATCCTGCGCAGTTACAAGCTGCATGCCAACGCCTACGTCACCAAACCTGTCGACCTCGACCAGTTCATGAACGCGGTCCGCCAGATCGACGAGTTCTTCGTCCAGGTGGTCCGGCTGCCTCAGGGCTGAAGTAGTGACTCGAGGGCGTGAATACCAGGGACTGTGGGTACCGTCACATCCATGAAGCTGATGTCGCCGACGGATTCGATGTTCCTTCTCGGCGAATCCCGGGAACATCCGATGCACGTCGCCGGCTTGCAGCTGTTCAAGCCACCAGAAGGTTCGGGGCCCGACTTCATTCGGGACATGTACGAGACGATCGTCAAGAACGACGACTTCCAACCGACGTTTCGCAAGCATCCCGGCCGGTTGCTCGGCGGAATCTCCAACCTGGCATGGGCGTTCGACGACGACGTCGACATCGACTACCACCTGCGCCGGTCGGCGTTGCCCCGCCCGGGCCGGGTGCGTGAACTGCTCGAGTTGGTGTCACGGTTGCACGGCACGCTCCTGGACCGGCACCGACCGCTGTGGGAGGCGAGCCTCGTCGAGGGCTTGGAGGACGGGCGCTTCGCGGTCTACACCAAGATTCATCATTCGCTGCTCGACGGCGTCAGCGCCCAGCGGCTGACGATCCGGTCGATGACGACCGATCCGGACGACACCGAGATGCGGGTCCCGTGGACGTTGGGACCGCGGCAGCGAACCAAGGACTCCGGCAGCGGCCGGTCGGCTCTGCAATCCCTCACCGGGACCGTCGGCTCCATCGCGTCGCTGGCGCCGTCGACCCTGTCAATCGCAAGGGCCGCGCTCCTGGAACAGCAACTGACGCTGCCGTTCCGCGCTCCGAAGACGATGTTCAACGTCCCGATCGGCGGCGCCAGGCGCGTTGCCGCACAATCGTGGCCGCTGGCGCGGATCAAGGCCGTCAAGTCCGCCGCGGGCGTCACCGTCAACGACGTCGTCCTGGCGATGTGCGCGGGTGCCCTGCGCGCCTACCTCATCGAACGCGCCGCGCTCCCGGACGCCCCGCTGGTGGCGATGGTGCCGGTCAGTCTGCGCACGAAGGACGAGGAGGACGCCGGCGGCAACATGGTCGGCACCATCCTGTGCAACCTGGCCACCGACCTCAACGATCCCGCCAAGCGGCTCGACGCGATCAGCACGTCGATGAACGACAACAAGAAGGTGTTCTCCGAGCTGCCGCGCACGCAGGCTCTCGCCCTGTCGGCGTTCCTGATGTCGGGCTTGGCCATGGGGCTGCTCCCAGGCTTCGTCTCGTCCGCCCCGCCACCGTTCAACATCGTCATCTCAAACGTCCCCGGCGCGTCGGAACCGTTGTACTGGAACGGCGCCCGCCTCGACGGCAACTACCCGTTCTCCATCGCCCTGGACGGTCAGGCGCTCAACATCACCATGACCAACAACGGCGACAACCTCGACTTCGGCTTGGTCGGCTGCCGGCGCAGCGTGCCGCACCTTCAGCGGCTGCTGATGCACCTGGAGAACTCGCTGGCCGAGCTCGAGCAGGCAGTCGGCACCTGAGCCGACTAGTACTTCCCGAAGGCCAGCACCACGTTGTGGCCGCCGAAGGCGAACGTGTTGCTCACGGCGTAGCGATAGTCGGACCGCCGGGGCTCGCCGGCGACCACGTCGAGGTCGATCCGCTCGTCGAGCTGAGCGAGGTTCAGGGTCGGCGGCACCACGCCGTCACGCAGCGCCTGCACCGTCAACACCGCTTCGATGGCACCGGCGGACCCGAAGGTGTTGCCCAGGGCGGCCTTTGGCGCGTACACGGCGGGACGACGGGTGCCGAACACCTTCTCAAGCGCCGTCGCCTCGACGAGGTCGCCGTCAATGGTGCCCGCGGCGTGAGCGTTGACGAGGTCGACGTCGTCGGCGGTGAGGCCCGCCAATTGAATGGCCCGCGTCAGGGCGTGGGTTTCTTGTTCCGCACTGGGATCGGGACGCAACGCGTCGAATCCGTCGGAGGTGGTCGCCGCTCCGAGTAGCCGAGCCAGGATGTGCGCTCCCCTGGCCTTCGCGTGCTCCTCGGTCTCGATGACCAGCAGGGCGCCACCTTCGCCGAGGACCATGCCACGACGGTCCTGGTCGAACGGTCGGCACGCGCCTGCGGGGTCGTCGCCGGCCGCCATGATGCCGTCGATCTGGGAGTAGGCCGCGATGGGCACGCCCTCGATCGGCGATTCCACGGCGCCACAGATCACGACGTCGGCGTCACCGAACACGATTTGTTGCCAGGCCTGCGCGATGGCTGCCGCTCCCGACGCGTCGGCCATCATCGGTGCCGATACGCCTGCGCGCGCCGAGCGGTCGAGTCCAATCGCCGCGGCGGCTCCGTTGGGCATGAACATCTGAACGGCCAGCGGCGACACCGCCTTCAGGCCTCGCTTGCGCATGGCAATATAGGCGAGGATGACCTCTTCGGCGTTGCCGAACCCGGTTCCGACCGACACCGCGAGCCTGGTCGGATCCATGTCGGGTGAGCCGGCGTGGGCCCACGCGCGCCGCCCGAGGACCAGTGCCATCTTCTGCTGGTACGACAGCCGACGCAGTTCCACCCTGCTGAGTTCGGTGTCGAAGTCTTCGAGGAGTTGACCGCCGATCTTCACCGGCAGATCCAAGTCCTCCACGAATGCGCCGGACAACGGGCGAATTCCACTGCCGCCGTCCAACAGGGCGGCCCAGGTCGCTTCGGCGTCCACCGCGAGAGCGTTGGTCATCGCCAGTCCGGTGACGACCACGTCGGGAAAGTCGCGCAGCATGGGAGCCTCTCGTCGAGTGTCGACTCGATTCTCCCGCCCTACGTCACCGGGCCTCACACGGGGACCGGATTGGACGCCTCAGCAAGCCCGACGACCTCGCCGAATGTTGCTCCCATCGGTTGCCAGAGCCACCCCCGACTGGCCGCTCATCTGAGCACGAAGGCCATCACCTGCAGATATGTGACAATATTGTCACTCGACACCGCAATGGACGACACGATACCGTTTGCCAAACCAAGGGAGGTGATCACATGACCCCTGCCGACACCACCATGGATCCGGATCCTGCCGTGGTCGCCGCGGCGATGGACGACGTCGCCACTGCAGGCCGAGAACTCGCCGCAGCCAAGCAGTCGGGGGCCGTCGGCGCCCTCGATCGGGCCCAGCGGGAGCTGCAGAGCGCCGTCGACGCGGCTCGTGAGCTGGGCGCCGGATGGGGGCAGATCGGAGCGGCGCTCGGCATCGCTCGCGGCAACGCCTATCAGCGGTTCCGCAAGAAGTCGTTCGGCTGGCCCGCTCGGTGAGGCACCGTCGCCACCAGCTCATTCAAAGGCGTTGCCGCCCCGGCGCTTAGCCTTGAATGACGACGGCCCCGGCGTACCACCGCCAGGGCCGTCGACTTACCTCGAATGCCGACGACTTAGCCGGGCAGACCCTGCTCTTCGACCGGCAGGGGCGCGGGGCCCTTGATGCTGGGCTGTGCCATCGGGATTGGCGGCTTTCCCGGCGCGGTCGTGACGGTGCTGGTGGTGCCCGTCGACATCTCGGAGTCGGCTACGGCGCCCGGCGCGGCCTGAGCGATGGTCGCGCCGACGATGCCGAGGGTGACCATGGCGCCACCGGCGATCGCCGCGAACGTCCTTGTGCTACTGGAACTCATGGGACTGCTCCTTCTTCCAAACGTTCATTAGTCCTTCGACATAACCGACGAATGGAAGCGGGTTTTTATTCCAGCACGAGCCGAACCAACCGGGGTGACGGTGCTCACGAGACGGTGCTTACGAGACCCACGACGGGCACGTCACCAGACGCGGACCCAGTCGACGAGCATGTCCGCCGGATAGGTGCCGCCCGCGGGATCTCCGCCCCCTGAGCCGGCGACCGCCAGATTCAGCATCGGGGACAGCTGGTAGCCCGGGTCGTTGAACGGCCAATCGTCCAGCGAGTTGGCCGGAACGGTGAAGTACGGCTCCATGCCCGGTGCGTAGTCGCGCCAGAAGTACATCCCGGCGTCGGTCCACGTGCAGCGCCAGACGTGCCACGCGCTGTCCACGTCGAACGGCTGGGTGGCGAACGACGTCCCGTCCAGCCGAGCGTGAACCGTCGACCCCGACGGCCAACTGCCGTTGCCGTACCACTCGACGACGTCGATCTCACCGCCGCGAACGGGATCGTTGTTGAGCAGCCACCACGCGGGCCAGCAGCCCAGAGTCAGGCAGTCGAACTTCACCCGGGCCTCCCACGTGAGCCCGATGCCGCCGCGCCACGTGCCGGTGAGCTTGCCGCTGAAGTACTTTCCGTTCTCCTTCGTCGCGCGGATGACGAGGTTGGAGTTGCCGTCGAGGAAGACGTTGCGGCGGTCGTTGCGGTACTGCCCCATGTTCTCGGGGCGATCCCAGAAGACCGGGTTCTTGATGGTCTCGCGGGCGGTGGCGACGGTCCACTTCGCCGGGTCGGGTGCCGAGCCGGCTGGTCCGTCGAACTCGTCGTGGAAGAGGAACGTGGGGGTGGCCGTCTCCGGCGGTCCGGGCACCGGTCCTGGTACCGGCGGCGCGGCACCTGCGGTGGGTAACGGGATCGCTGCGGCCAGCAGGCCCAGCCCCGACATGAACAGAAGGTTTCGACGATCCATCTCCGGCACAGCGTCACGATAAAGCCCAATAGCCCCATCGCGCGCGATCCGCGCGGGTGATTAATTCGATCGCCACCGGCGACGGTCCGTGGCACTCTCGTCCCCGATGCGGCAATCCCAGGTCTACCAGCGCCTTCTCGACGGCTCGCTACGAGAGCAGCGCGAGCTCGCGCTCACCCTGTTCGGTGCGCGCGGCGCGGGTCTGGTGGCCGAGTGGCTGCACGACGAGTTCGCGAAGGTCGACGATCCCGCCTACGCCCGGCTGTTCACCGACCACGTCAGCCTGCCTGGCGTCGCACCGAACGACTACGCGCACCGCATCGTCGAGACGTCACGCGGCGCCCTCCTCGGCGGGATCCGCTTCTACGGACGCGACGTCAGCAGGCCGTTCGTCGAGGTGGTCGGGCACGACTTCGACGACCTCGACGCACTCCGGGACTGCGTCCACCGGGAATGGTCGGCGTTCGCGGCACGATTCGCGCGGCTTCGATCGCGGCCCGGTTCCGTGTGCGGGCCTCGGGTGTTGCTGGACACCGGTGTTCACCTCGCCCGATACCGTGACATGCCCGCACCGGACGGACGGGTTTCGCTGGCACCGTTCGAGGACGTCGACGACGCCGTCGCAGTGATCCGCCGCCGCTACGAGCGATTGGCCGTCGACGACCCCAACCTGGCCCGCAACGTCTCGCCGGCCGATCCCGACGACGTGCGCGAGTGGCATTCGGCCGGGCAGCTGCAGGCGATCATGCTGCGCGACAAGGCCATCGGGGTCTTCGCCGTCGTACCGGGCCGGGTCGGCTGGATCGACGCCGACGAGATCAACGAAGAGGTGGTCGACACGGAACACGCCGGACACGGCCATGCCGCGTCGGCGCAACGTGCGTGGGCGGGCCGTCCAGCCAATCACGGCGACCGGATGTTGGTCGGCACCGTCGACCGACTCAACGAGGTGTCGCGCCGAACGGCCGAGCGGGCCGGCCGGCCGCGAGTGCTCGAAGACGTCTTCCTGCTACTCCCCTGAGATCCCCAGCAGCACTTCTGCGTTGCCGTGCGCGATCGCGCCGCGCTGCTCGTCGGTGAGATCGGCCTGCTCCAGGAACTCGGAGACGTTGTCCCGCACCACGTATGGGTAGTCCTCGGAGTGGATTATCCGGTCGGCACCGATCTCGGCGACGATGAAGTTCAGCTGGTTCTGGCTGTACATGCCGGACGGCGTCGCCCACACCTGCTCGCGGTAGTAGGCGCTGGGTGCGCGGTCCAGGTGGTCGGTCCACCCGACGACCTCGTCGAGGCGGTCGAGCCAGCCCGCGACCAGCTCACCCCAATGTCCGCTCAGCAGCTTGAGATTGGGGTGTCTGTCCAGTGCGCCAGACAGAATGAGCCGGATGACGTGGATGCCCGCCTCGGCGTGCCAGCCGAACGCCGGGCCTGCGAACAGGAAGTGCACCGCCGCGGGCCAGGTGCCTGCGTAATACGGCGTCGAGACGGCCTTCTCCGGCATGCCGGGGTGGACGTAGATCGGCAGGTTCACGGCCTCGGCAGTCGCGAGGACCGGCTCGAATCTCGGGTCGTCGAGAAAGGCTCCCTCAATGCTTCCGTGGGTGAGCGCCCCCACGAAGCCCAGCTCGTCGACGCACCGCCGCAACTCGTCGGCCGCCTTGGCGGGATCGTAGAGCGGCAGCGTCGCGAACCCCCGGAACCGGGCCGGATGCTCCGAGATCTGCTGTGCCAGCGCATCGTTCACCGTCCGGCACAGCTCGACGGCATCCGGATGCGCCAGGTTCCCCGGGCTGTTCGCACCATGGGAGACCACCTGGACGTCGATGCCGACGGCGTCCATGTGGGCGAGGCGTTTGCCGGCGAGCCGTTCGGCCGATTCGCGGTCTGCCATGTTGGTTCCGAGGAACTCGCCGAACCCGGCGTCTGGCGTGATCGGCCCCGACCCCGACAATTCGAGTACCCGCGCCACCGACTCCGGGTGGTGGAAGTGCTCTTCGACGGTAATGACGCGCATCGTTCCTTCTTACGCCCCGAAGCTCGTGACGGACCTGCGAGAGTGCGATGGTGTACCGATGACCGGAGACGTGGCCGTAATCGGAGCAGGCCCTGGCGGCCTCGTCGCGGCGCGTTGGCTCGCGTCGCAGGGATTCGAACCGACGATCTTCGAACGGAACGCGGAGCTCGGCGGCCAGTGGGCGGGCCTTGCGGGCGCGAGCGGTGTGTGGCCAGGCATGCACACCAACACCAGCCGCATCCTGACCGCCTTCAGCGACCTGGAACCGCACAGTCGAGACGTCTTCCCGGCTGGCACGGAAATCCTCGACTACCTGCAGCGGTACGCGCACGCGTTCGGCCTGTTGCCGCGGATCCGGTTCGACACCGCTGTCGACTACCTCGGTCGTGACGGCGACGGTTGGCTTCTGCGGCACGGTGGGGACGAGAGCCGATTCGACCGCGTGGTGGTGGCCAGCGGCCGGTTCCACGCCACCGCGGTTCCGCCCGTGCCGGGTCTCGAGACGTTCACCGGCGTGGCGGGCACCTCGACCACGTATCAGTACCGAGGATCGGAGTCCCTGCGCGGCAAGCGAATCCTGATCGCCGGATGCGCGGTCAGCGCACTAGAGGTGGCCGCCGAGCTCGCCCAACAGGGTGCGGCCAAGGTCGTCGTCACCCAGCGGCGTCAGCGATACGTCCTGCCGAAGTACGCGGCGGGCGTACCGTCGGACCACCGAATCTTCACCCGCTACGGCGTGCTCGCGAGTGAGACGCTGCCAGCCGCCGAGGTCGACCGCCAACTCAGGGAGATCGTCGTGGAAGCTGGCGGCAGCCCCGAGCAGTACGGTGCCCCCGCCCCCGACCCGTCGCTCTTCGCCGCCGGGGTCACGCTCAGCCAGCAGTACCTTCCACTGGTCGCCGAGAGTCGAATCACGGTGCGGCCCTGGATGACCTCCGTCGCGGGCACCACGGTCACCTTCTCCGACGGATGCTCCGAGGAGTTCGACGGGATCGTGTTCGGCACCGGGTTCGAGCTCAGCATGCCGTTCCTAAGCGAGGAGATCCAGAAGCTCGTCGGCCTGGATGCGGTACACCTCGACGCCGACCGGCACACGTTCCATCCCGACCTTCCCGGGTTGGCGTTCCTGGGAATGTGGGACCAATCGGGCGGTTACTTCGTGCCATTGGAGTTGCAGGCCAGGTGGATCGCCTACACGTGGGGTGGCGCCATCCCGGCGCCGACCGAAGCGGACCAGCGTCGCGCGGTCCAGCTCTACCAGTCGAGGCGCGGCCTGCCTCAGAAGAGCCGAATGAACGTGGCTGCGTTGGGTTTTGCCAGGGCGGCCGGGGTCGAACCACGGGTGGACGACTGGCCGGAGCTGCGTCGCGCGCTGCTGTTCGGCCCACTGGCCCCCAGTCAGTTCCGGCTGCAGGGCCCCGACGCCCTGCCCGACGCCGCGGAGCGGTTCGCCCGCGACGCTGCCGCGTTCGGCGCCATCACCTCGAACGACGACACCGAACGCGAACGCGCCTACTGGTCGCTGGTCCAGGCGGCGACCGTCACCTGATCAGGAGACGTGTCGCAGTTGGGCGGTGAACATCCACCGCTGCTTCTCCAAGCCCTCGAGGATGGTGTGCAGAATGTCGGCGCTCGTCGGGTCCTGCTCGTCGACCTCGTCGTGGAGTGCACGAATGGCGTTGACCACGCCGAGGATTCGATCGGCGATGACCGCGACCGCCCGTTCGACACCGATCTCACCGGCGGGGAACGCCTCCAACGAGGTGGTCGTGGCGATGGTGCCCGTGCGTCCGTCGGGGACGGACTCGAGGGCACGCATGCGCTCGGCCACGGAATCGGCGTAGTCGCGGGCGGCGTCGACGAGCTCGTCGAGTTCCAGATGGGTGGACCGGAAGTTGGGGCCGACCAGCGTCCAGTGCGCCTGCTTGGCCTGGTTCTGCAACTCCAGGAGTCCGACGAGGACGGTCTGCAGATCGGCGGCGAGTGCCGGCGAGGCGACGAATTGGCCGGCGAGAACGTCGTGGTTGGTGATGGTCATCGTTCCTCCTAGTGATCGAGCTGTCACCACCCTACGCCTTGTCTTGAGTGAGTCAATAAAACTACTTAGTCACTTACTTGGTTAGGTCATGCTAAGCTGACCTCATGGACGCCACCGACGCGAACACCCGGTACAAGCAGGAGCTACGCGGTGCGTCACTCCGGGCGACGTCGGGCCGGATGGCCGTGCTGCGCGCGCTGGAGTCCTCCCCGCACGCCACGGCGGAGACGGTGTTCGCGCTCATCTCCGGTGACCTGCCCGGTACGTCCACGCAAGCGGTCTACATGGTGCTCAACGACCTCACCCGGGCCGGCCTGATCCGCAGATTCGAACCGGCGGGTTCGGCCGCGCTGTACGAGCGGCGCACCGGAGACAACCATCACCACCTGGTCTGTGACTCGTGCGGCATGGTGCAGGACGTCGACTGCGTGATCGGCCAGGCGCCATGCCTGACCCCCAGCGGCGACTTCGGGTTCCGGGTGCGCGAAGCCGAAGTCACCTTCTGGGGTCTCTGCGAGCGTTGTCAGGGGATCCCGGCCGACGTCACGACCTGATCGCCAGCGTGGCGACGCTGCCGTCGTCGGTGAACGTGAACAGGAACGTCAGAACCACTGGGCTGCCGGGGAATTCGCCGGAGATTTCGGCGCGCGCGACGTATTCGTCGACCACGGCGTCGACGCCAAGCACGTCACAGGAGACCTCGGGAACCACGGCCCGCCACGCCCGGATCGCGTCGACGCCGCGGTGGGTGACGCCCTCGTCCTCGACGATCGCGTCGGAGGCGAACTGGGCGAAGTAGGGCTCGGGGTCTTCGGCGGGTGCCAGCGCGAAGTAACGGTCGACGAGGTTCTCGAAATTGGTCATGGCACAACCGTCGACGCTCCCCTCGGGGGAGAGTCAATACTCGAGGCATGCAGGGACGCTTGAGCATCGGTGACTTCTCGAAGATGACCCATCTGTCGGTGAAGACGCTGCGCCACTACCACCAGACCGGGCTGCTCGAACCAGCCGAGATCGACCCGTTCAGCAGCTATCGCTACTACGCGACCACCCAGATTCCCGTCGCCCAGACCATCCGCCGGTTCCGCGACCTCGGCATGCCGGTCCGCGAGATTGCCGACCTGCTGTCCAGCGGCGACCCCGACGCGCGTGGCGAGCTCATCGGCCGCCACCTCGAACGCCTCGAAGCCCAGCTCGCCCGCACGCGTGACTCCGTCGCCGCGCTGCGCCGCCTGCTCGATCCCGCCGCGAGCATCGACGTCGAGCGACGCCGGACATTCGAGACGACAGCCGCCGCCATCGGCGAAACCGTTGCGGCGCCGGACGTCCTGGACTGGTACGCCGACGCCATGACCGAGCTGCAGGCCGCGCTGACCGCGGCGGGCCAGCCGGCCACCGGGGCATCCGGCGGCCTCTACGACAACGAGCTGTTCACCGACGAGCGCGGCAGGCTGGTGGTCTACGTGCCCGTGGCCGCACCGCCGCGATCGGGCCGGGTCGAACCGCTCGTCATCCCGCCGACGGAGCTGGCCGTCACCGTGCACCGCGGGCCGCACACCGACATCGACGTCACCTACGGCGCGCTAGGAATGTGGGTCGACCAGCACGCCCTGACCATCGCGGGGCCCGTCCACGAGATCTACCTCGTCGGGCCGCGGGACACCCCCGACGCGGCAGCCTGGCGCACCGAGATCGGCTGGCCGATCGCGTCGACCCCCTCAGCGAGTGAGACTACGGTGGGCTAGCCAGACCCCGTGTCCCCCGCAGAAGGAGAGTCGCCACCCATGACCGTGACCGTCGGGATAGGACCGGTCAGCTTCGGCGACGTGGTGGCAGTCGCCCGCGAGGACGCCAAGGTGGTGCTCTCCGAGGAGTCGGCCGCCGCCGTCGACGCCAGCCGCGAGACGATCGAGGCGCTGGCCAACGATCCGACCCCGGTGTACGGCGTGTCGACCGGCTTCGGCGCTTTGGCGACGCGACACATTCCCAAGGAGAGCCGTACCCAGCTGCAGCGCAGCCTGATCCGCTCGCATGCCGCGGGATCCGGCCCCGAGGTCGAGCGCGAGGTCATCCGCGCCATGATGCTGCTGCGGCTGTCGACGCTGGCCACGGGACGCACCGGGGTCCGCCGCGACACCGCCCAGGCCTACGCGGACCTGATCTCGACCGGGCTGACGCCGGTGGTGCACGAGTACGGCAGCCTCGGCTGCTCCGGTGACCTGGCACCGCTTGCCCACGTGGCACTTTCGGTGATGGGCGAGGGTTACGTGCGCACCCGCTCCGGTGAGATCAAGCCGTCGGCGCACGCCCTCGCCGAACACGGCCTGTCACCCGTCACGCTGGCCGAGAAGGAGGGCCTTGCCCTCATCAACGGCTCCGACGGAATGCTCGGTCAACTGGTCCTGGCACTGGCCGACCTCGAGCACCTGCTGCGACTGGCCGACGTCGCGGCCGCGATGAGCGTCGAGGGTCAGCTCGGCACCGACCGCGTCTTCGCCGCCGACCTGCAGCAGCTGCGGCCCCACCCTGGCCAGGGCGCGGCCGCGGCCAACATGACCCGCCTGCTCGCGGGCTCCGGGGTCGTCGCCAGCCATCAGACTCCCGACTGCACGCGGGTCCAGGACGCCTACTCGCTGCGCTGCGCACCGCAGGTGGCGGGCGCGGCCCGCGACACCGCCGCGCACGCGCGGATGGTCGCCGAGCGCGAACTCGCCAGCGTCATCGACAATCCCGTCGTCACCCTCGACGGTCGGGTCGAGTCCAACGGCAACTTCCACGGTGCGCCCGTGGCCTACGTGCTCGACTTCCTGGCGATCGTGGTGGCCGACGTGGCCAGCATCAGCGAGCGCCGCACCGACCGCTTCCTCGACGTCAACCGCAGCCACGGCCTCAACCCGTTCCTCGCCCACGATCCAGGCGTCGACAGCGGCCACATGATCGCGCAGTACACCCAGGCCGGGATCGTCTCCGAACTGAAGCGATTGGCGAATCCCGCCAGCGCCGACTCGATCCCGTCGTCGGCCATGCAGGAGGACCACGTCTCCATGGGCTGGTCGGCCGCCCGCAAGTTGCGCCGCGCCGTCGACGGGCTCACCACCGTGCTGGCGATCGAAGTGCTTACCGCCGCAAGGGGTCTGGACATGCGCCGACCGTTGGCACCGTCACCGGCCACGGGCGCGGTGATCGCCGCGTTGCGGGAGCGGGTCGAAGGGCCGGGCCCGGATCGCTTCCTCGCGCCGGAGATCGCCGCCGCCGTCGGGCTGGCCCGATCGGGCGCCCTGGTACGCGCCGCCGAAGGCGTCGTCGGCCCCCTGGCCTGACGGGCTCAGACGGGGTTCAGGCCGGTCCGTACAGGTTGCCGCGCCGGATGTCGTCGCGGCACTCGACGCGCGACTGTCCGGTCTGTTGCACGCAGACGCGCACCTGCTCCTCGATACCGTCGGGGTAGACCTCGTCATTGGGTCCTGGGGTGACGGTCGGGGACGGCACGACACCGGAGACGAGTGACCACATGATGGTGTTCGCCGGTGGCAGCTTGGCACAGTAGGCCTTCTGACCCGTGTCGGAAATGCCTGCGGCGCCGAGCACTTGGCAGTCTGCTCCGACCAGCACCACCGGCATTGCGGGTGCGGACGCCGTCGGCTGCGCGACCTTCGAGCTCTGGTCGCGGGCGATGAAGATGCCCGCGACGACGCCCCCGATCAGCAGCAATCCTACGGCCACCACGGCCGCGACGCCCAGCCACCACATCCGGCCCCGCGCGCTCTTCGCGGGGGCACCCGCCGACCCGAGCCGGCTGGCCAGCACCGTGTCCTCGACGCCGGAGGCGTCACCGTGCCCGTCGAGGTGCCGAGCCAACGCCCGGGCGAACTCGGTGCAGCTGTCGTAGCGGTCGGCTGGCGACTTCGCCAGCGCCTTGGACAGCACCGGCCCCAGCTCGGAGAGCTCGGGCTTGCGTTCGGCGATCGCCGGCGGCGGCGCGCTCACGTGTCGGCTGATGACGACGGCGGGATTGCGGTCCTGGAACATGTGCTCCCCGGTCAGCAACTCGAATGCCGTTGCGGCGAGCGAATATTGGTCGGCCCGACCGTCGAGCGTCTGGCCCATCAACTGTTCCGGCGCGGCGTAGGCCACCGTGCCGACCGCCATGTTCGTCTCGGTCAGCCCGCTCGCGTCGTCCACCCGGCGCGCAATCCCGAAGTCGGCCAGCAGTGCCCGCCAGCGATCGGAGTCCATGTTGGCAAGGAGGATGTTCGCGGGTTTGACGTCACGGTGCAGCAGTTGGCGTTGGTGCGCGTAGTCCAGCGCGTCGGCGACCGCGCCGACGATGCGCACGACGTCGGCGGGCGGCAACCCGCTGCGGTAGTCCTTCTCCTTCAGCAGCTGCCCGGCGTCGGTGCCCTCGACGTAGTCCATCGCGATCCACAGCCGCCCCTCGTCCTCGCCGCGATCGTGGACGGCGACGACGTTCTGGTGCCACAGCGCGGCGACGTTCTGGGCCTCGCGGTTGAACCGTTCGCGGTACTCGTCGTCGCTGGAGACGGCCAACGCCATCACCTTCAACGCATCCTGACGCGGCAACCGAGGGTGTTGTGCCAGGTAGACCTCGCCCATGGCGCCGGCACCCAGCAGTCGGACGATGACGTAACCAGCGAACGTCGACCCGTCGGCGAGTGGCATGCGAGGCATCCTACTGAGGCGGCCCCACCCGGCTATCGCAAACCGGGCTGCCTCACCCGTTGGGGGCGGAGAGGTCGTACACCGTGACGGTCCCGACGGTCTTCGGGGTGAAGTTGGCGGCCACCCAGTTGGCGATGTCGGCGTGCGCCGACCGACCGCCAAAACCACCGGGCCGGTGGTCGGCCGTGTGGGCGACGTAGTAGCCGATCCGGTGGTTGGCGACGTCCTGCTGGAACTGACCCAGCGTCGGGGTCGGGTCGCTGCCGCCGAAGCCACCGATCGCCATCACCGCGGTGTCGGTGGCCAGCTCGAGGCTCGCCGCGGCGGAAGAGCGGTCCACGGCCGCAGAGAAGTCGGTGTTGGTCGCGCGGAGCATGGCGTCCAGTTGCGCGTCGTCGTCGTCTTGATCCCATCCCCCATGACGTTGCACTCCGGCGGGTCCGACCATCGGCATGCCGCCGGTGTGCGGCTGGCCGAGGGTGGCGACCGAATAGGCGCCGGTCCCCAGCACGGCGCCGACCAACCCGAGTGCCAGCGCGGCGACGGCGAGGTGTCGCCCCACCCGCGGCCTGAGCGAGACGACGAGGCCGACGGCCGCGATCACGCTCACCGCGAGGATCGTCCACCGCAGCGCGGGCAACCACTCGGCGTTGCGCCCGAGAAGCCACCAACTCCAGACCCCGGTTCCGAGGATCATCGCGACCAGTCCGCCGCGTCCGAGCCAGGAGTCACGTCGGGCCCACGCCTCACCGACGCCGAGGGCGACCATGCCGCAGACCGCGGGCACGAAGGACAGGCAGTAGTACGGGTGGACCATGCTCTTCATGTAGCTGAGCACCAGCCCGTCGACCAGCATCCAGACCCCGAACACGACGGCGCCCGCGCGGGTGAGGTCGGTACGCGGGGCGCGCCACCGCGAGACGAGCACCAGCACCAGCGCCACCAGCACCGCGGGCAGCAGCCAGCCGATCTCGAAGCCGAACTCCCCGGTGAACAGGCGGGTCAGTCCCGGGGAGTTGGCGCCCATCCCACCGAAACCGCCGTGATGGCCGTGGTTGACCTCGAACGGGGTGTCCGCCGCGGCGCCCACCACGGGATTGAGGTGAAAGCCGTTGTTGCCCTTGCCGAGAACGCGGGCGAACCCGTTGTACCCGAGGACCAGGTTCATGAAGTTGTCGTCGGTGGACCCGGCGATGTAGGGCCGTGACGACGCAGGCCACAGCAGGGTGAGGACGACGAACCACCCCGCCGAGACCAGGAAGGCTACGAGCGCGCCAAGGAGGTGCAGCACCCGCCTGCCGACGGTGGTCGGCGCGGCGATCAGGTACATCAGACCGATCGCCGGCATCACCATGATGCCTTCGAGCATCTTGGCGAGGAATGCGAATCCGAGGGCGACGCCGGCCAACGCGATCCACGTCGCACTGGCGCGCTCGAGCGCCCGCACCGCGCAGTAGACCGCGGCCGTCATCAGCAAAACCATGACCGCGTCGGGGTTGTTGAACCGGAACATCAGCGCCGCGACGGGAGTCAGGGCGAAGGCGAACCCGGCGAGCAGTGCCGCGTTCGGCCCGCCGACGCGCCGGACCGCCGCGTACAGCAGGGCCACCGTGGCGACGGCCATCAGCGCCTCGGGGATCAACATGCTGGCGCTGCTGAAGCCGAAGATCTGCCCGGACAGGCCCATCACCCACTGCGACACCGGCGGCTTGTCGACGGTGATGAAGTTCTTGGCGTCCAGCGACCCGAACAGCAGCGCCTCCCAGTTCTTCGATCCGGCCTGCGCGGCGGCGGCGTAGAACTGGTTGCCCATCCCGTTGACGGTGATGTTCCACAGGTAGGTGACGGCGGTGATCGACAGCAGAATGCCGAAGCCAATACGGTCCCGGCGATGCCGCGGCGGCGCCGCTCCTGGCCATTCGTCACTCGTCGGGACGGGCAATTCCAATGTCGTTGTCACACTGACAGTTAGACAGGCTGACCGTCGGTGAGCCTGTGAGGCCCACCCGAAATCGCTGAGATGGGTGAATCGAAACGCCCCGCGTGGCAAGCGCCATACACTCGCACC
This sequence comes from Mycolicibacterium hodleri, assembly GCA_006864685.1. GTDB lineage: Bacteria > Actinomycetota > Actinomycetes > Mycobacteriales > Mycobacteriaceae > Mycobacterium > Mycobacterium hodleri_B. Next base: position 53,071 of record VIFX01000034.1, read on the forward strand.
ATCACCGGGAAACATGCTCGACGAGGAGCTTGAACACATGACGATGACCGAACCGGACGTCCAGGCCAGCACATCCTTCGACGACGACCTCGCCGCGACGCAACGGTACTTCGACAGTCCACGCTTCGAGGGGATCGTCCGCCTGTACACCGCGCGGCAGGTCGCCGAGCAGCGCGGCACCATCCCGACCGACTACCCGGTGGCACGGGAAGCGGCCGGCGCGTTCTACGCCCGCCTCCGCGAACTCGCCGCCCAGCAGAAGAGCATCACCACATTCGGCCCCTACTCGCCAGGCCAGGCCGTGACGATCAAGCGGATGGGCATCGAGGGCATCTACCTCGGCGGCTGGGCGACGTCGGCGAAGGGTTCCATCAGCGAGGACCCGGGGCCCGACCTCGCCAGCTACCCCCTGAGCCAGGTGCCCGACGAAGCCGCCGGCTTGGTGCGGGCGCTGCTGACGGCGGACCGCAACCAGCAGTACTTACGCCTCAAGATGACTCCCCAGCAGCGGGCCGCCACGCCAGCGGTCGACTACCGGCCGTTCATCATCGCCGACGCCGACACCGGCCACGGCGGAGACCCGCACGTGCGCAACCTGATTCGCCGCTTCGTCGAGTCCGGCGTTCCCGGCTACCACATCGAAGATCAGCGACCGGGCACCAAGAAGTGCGGCCACCAGGGCGGCAAGGTCCTGGTGCCGTCCGACGAGCAGATCAAGCGCCTCAACACCGCGCGCTTCCAACTCGACATCATGCGGGTGCCAGGCATCATCGTGGCCAGGACCGACGCCGAGGCGGCGAACCTGATCGACAGTCGCGCCGACGAGCGCGACCAGCCGTTCCTGCTCGGCGCGACCAACCTCAAGGTCCCGCCGTACAAGGCCTGCTTCCTCGCCCTGATGCGCAGCTTCCACGCCCAGGGCGTCACCGACCTGCGCGGCCACCTGCTCTACGCGCTGCCCGACGGTGAGTACGCGGCCGCTGACGCATGGCTCGAACGCCACGGCGTCGCCAAGCTCGTCACAGAGGCGGCGGCGTCGTGGAAGACGGGCGAGGAGACCTCGGTCGACGACCTCTTCGACACGGTCGAGTCGCAGTTCGTCGACGCGTGGCAAGCCGACGCGGGCCTCGAGACCTACGGCGAGGCAGTGGCCGAGATGGTGGCCTTCCGCGAGCGCGAGGGCGAGCCGGTCGCATTGACCCCCGCGCAATGGCGTGAGTTCGCCAAGACTGCGTCGCTCTACGCCGCGCGCGAGAAGGCCAGGGAACTGGGCGTCGACGTGCCGTGGGACTGCGAACGGGCCAAGACGCCGGAGGGCTACTACCAGGTGCGCGGCGGCATCCCCTACGCGATCGCGAAGTCGCTGGCGGCCGCGCCGTTCGCCGACATCCTGTGGATGGAGACCAAGACCGCCGACCTGGCCGACGCGCGGGAGTTCGCGCGAGCGATCCGCGCCGTCTACCCCGACAAGATGATGGCCTACAACCTGTCCCCCTCGTTCAACTGGGACACCACCGGCATGACCGACGACGAGATGCGCGCGTTCCCCGAGGAGATCGGGAAGATGGGCTTCGTCTTCAACTTCATGACCTACGGCGGACACCAGATCGACGGTGTCGCCGCCGAGGAGTTCGCCACCGCCCTGCGTCAGGACGGCATGCTGGCGCTGGCGCGTCTGCAACGCAAGATGCGGCTCGTCGAGTCGCCGTATCGCACCCCGCAGACGCTGGTCGGTGGCCCGCGCAGCGATGCCGCCCTGGCCGCGTCGTCGGGGCGCACCGCCACCACCAAGTCGATGGGCAAGGGCTCAACGCAGCACCAACACCTGGTCCAGACCGAGGTGCCGAAGAAGCTGCTGGAGGACTGGCTGGCGCTGTGGGGCGAGCACTACCAGCTCGGCGAGACGCTGCGCGTGCAGTTCCGACCGCTACGTGCGGGTGGCGAAGTGCTCGAGTTGGGCATCTACGGCGACGGCGAGGACAAGCTGGCGAACGTGCTCGTCGACCCCATCAAGGATCGCAACGGCCGCAGCATCCTGACGGTGCGCGACCAGAACACCTTCGCCGAGCACCTGCGTCAGAAGCGGCTCATGACCCTGGTACACCTCTGGCTGATCAACCGGTTCAAGGCCGACGCGGTCTACTACGTGACGCCGACGGAGGACAACGTCTACCAAACCGAGAAGATGAAGAGCCACGGCATCTTCTCGAACGTCCACGAGGACGTCGGCGAGATCGTCGTCGCCGACGTCAACCAGCCGCGCATCGACGAGCTGTTGGCGCCGGACCGCGAGGCGCTGATGCGATTGGTTCGCAAGGAGGACTGACTCCCCGCGTTTTCAAAGGAAGTTCATAGCCGCCGCTTGGGCGCTCATTACGTTGCGCCAGCACGCTGGGGTCATGATCGCTTCCCTGCTTGCCGTGGTCGTCGGACTCGGCGTGATGGTCCTCGCGGAGCTGAACTGGCAGCGCGCGCTCAACTCCGCCACCGACGCCGGCCTGGTCGCCAGGCCCACCGGAGAGGTGACGCTCGTACCGTAGGCGTCAGCCCGCGGGCACGTACGTCCGCTGCGCCCACTGGAATGCCTGCCACCCCGCGACCTCGTCGAACTCGTCGTGGACCCGCCCGGCCATGTCGGCACTGATCGAGACGGCGTCGCGCGCCTTCACCTGAACCTCGGCGCAACGCTCCATCAACATGAAGAAGCCCACCGCCGAGTCGACGGTGGCCCCGACGGTCAGCAGCCCGTGATTGCGCAGGATCACTCCGCGCGCCTCGTCGAGAGCGGCCGCAATGCGCTTGCCGCCGTCGAGCGACGCGATGCTGACTTCCTCGTCGTCGAAGATCTCGTGGTCGCCGAAGAACGCGCACGCCTCCTGGGAGATCGGCGCCAGCTTGGTGACCGTCGCCGAGAAGGGCGTGCCGTACGGGGTGTGAAAGTGCGCCGCCGAGACGACGTCGGGACGAGCCTCGTGCACCGGTGCGTGAATGTGGAACGCGGCCACGTTGATGTGCCCGCCTCCCTCGATCGTGCCGTCGGGGCGGACCAGCACGAGGTCGTCGGTGGTCATGACGCGGAACGGGACACCGTACCGGGCCAGCCAGAAGCAATCCGGTCGCTCGGGGTCACGCGCCGAGATGTGGCCGTCGCCGAGTGAGCCCCACCCCATGGCGCCAATCACCCGGTACGCCAGGGCAAGACGGCGCTTGCGGTGTTCGCGAAGTTCGACCGGATCGGCGATGTCCGGCTCGAAGGCGGAAGGGTCCAGGAAGGGGGCGGCGAAGCCGCGTTCTGCCGAAGTTTCCGTCACTCCTCCACGCTATGCCAGGCGCCGAAGACTAACCACTGATCTTGAAGTTCGATTACTGTTCCTCGCGTGCTAACTGGCCGTTCCCGTGAGTGTGCCGACGGCGGTTCGCCCTTCGGCCCGTCGGCGCGAGGCTGACCGTGCTGTCCGCGGTACTGCGTCGGCTCCACTCCGAGGATCGCTACTACTGGATCACCTCAATGCTGGCGGCGAGGGGCCATCAGCGCGCCACCTGCCGGCTGACCGCCCTCAACATCTTCGGCTGCGGCGTCCTGCCACTGCTGCTGATGCTCGGCGATCACGGCCCGACGGGTGCGCGCGACCGTTCGATCGCCGTCGCGGTGTTCGCGTGCTGCGTCGCCTTGTCCACGATCTGGTTGAGGTCGAGTTGGCCCACGCGCAAGCTGTCCCAGCTGTCCACTCTGATCGTCAGCGTCCTGGTGAGCGTCGCCTGTCTCATCGAACGCGATCCCGCCATCGGCCTGATCGGGGCTGCCGCATTCATCGCCGTGTCTGCGTTCGCCGCCGTGTTCCATGCGGGATGGCTGTTGGCGTACACCTGGATCGTCGGAGTCGCGACCCTCGTGGTGCAGTCGGTGCGCTTCGCCGGCGTGGCGCCCGAGGTCATCGTGACGGTGGTGGCCTTGTTCGCTCTGGTCAACGCCTTCGTGGTGTTCTGCTGTCGGAGCGTTGTCCGGTTGGTGGACAACGACGTTCACTACGGCGAGCTCGAACCGTTGACCGGGCTGCTGACGCGTGACGCCTTCTCGGACCGCATCGCGACCATCGTCGCCCGCGACAGGGACGACGACCGCTTCCTCGCCATCGTGGTCGTCAGCCTCGACAGCTTCTCGCTGCTGACCGCGATGGGCGGTGACGCGGGAGGGAATCAGGCCAGGGTGGCGATCGGGCAGCGGCTACGGGAAACGCTGCGGCGCGACGCGATCCTCGCGCACGTCGGCGATTCGGAGTACCTCGTCGCCGACACGTTCAACAGCACCGATGCCTCGGTGCTCACCGATCGACTGCAACACACCGTGCGCACCGCCCCCTACCGACTCACCGCCAGCATCGGCGCGGTGGTCACGCCGCTCGGCCCACTCGTCGGGCACCCCCCGCACGACGTCGTCGAGGAACTCATCACGATCGCCACCTCGAACGTGTACCTCGCCCGCCGGAACGGCGGCCAGCGCACCGAGACCACCGCGGACCCCGAGCTCACCTCGCTGAGGAACGCCGACGAGTGGGACGACGACGATCTGACGGCCTAGCCGCCACATACACCGACTCCAGAGTTCACCCGGGCTGCTTCTGCTTTCTCGACTCTGCGCGTACCGCGACCGCTTCTCGCACTTCGTCGCAGTGACCGCAGAGTCGAGGCAGGCGGGCCGGTCGACGGCCGGGGGAATGACGCGGTATGGTTCCTGCCGTGAACATCGGCACGCGCAGCTATTGGCGCTTTATCTCGGCTCCGGGTGGAGCCTGCGATAAGGCGCTTTAGACTCAACGCGCGATACGCCACCCGGAGCCCAGCAGTGACCACATGGTCGCTGCTTTCGTCATTTCAGGGCACCGGATCGTCCACGGGTGAGCCCTGAGAACCACTCACAGGAAGCCCGAACACATCGTGACCATCACCAGCCCCGCCGCAGACGTCGCAGAAGCGCACACCATCTCCGACCGGCGGATCGTGTCCTTCCGTCCCGTGCCGCCCCCCGCGCAGATCCTGGCCGAACTCCCCCTGGACCGCGACGGCGCCGCGGCGGTTCAACGCCATCGCGACGAAATCACCGAGATCCTCGCCGGCCGTGACGACCGACTGCTCGTCGTCGTCGGCCCCTGCTCGGTCCACGACCCGGCGGCCGCGCTGGACTACGCGCACCGGCTGGCACCCTTGGCCGACGCCTACGCCGACCGGCTCAAGATCGTCATGCGGGTCTACTTCGAGAAGCCACGCACCACCGTCGGATGGAAGGGCCTGATCAACGACCCCGGCATGGACGGCACCTACGACGTCGAACGAGGGTTGCGCACCGCCCGCGCACTGCTGCTCGACATCGGCGCGATCGGGCTCGCCGTGGGCTGCGAGTTCCTCGAGCCGACGAGCCCGCAGTACATCGCCGACACCGTGGCGTGGGGCGCGATCGGGGCCAGGACCACCGAATCCCAGATTCACCGCCAGTTGGCCTCCGGGCTGTCGATGCCCGTCGGATTCAAGAACGGCACCGACGGCAACGTTCAGCCAGCCGTCGACGGCGTGAGAGCCGCTGCGGCGCAACACGTCTTCTTCGGAATCGACGACCTCGGCCGCGGCGCCATCGTCGAGACCGCGGGCAATCCCGACTGCCACCTGATTCTGCGGGGTGGGTCCTCGGGCCCCAACTACGACGCCCCCTCCGTCGCCGAGGCGATCGAGGGCGTGGTCGCCGCGGGGCTGCCCGGCAACGTCATGATCGACTGCTCGCACGCCAATTCGGGCAAGGATCACGTGCGCCAGGCCGTCGTCGCCGACGAGATCGCCGCCCGGATCGCCGCCGGGGAACGCGGAATCAGCGGGTTGATGCTGGAGAGCTTCCTGGTGGCCGGCGCCCAGCCCGTCAGCGGGCACCTCGTCTACGGTCAGTCGGTCACCGACTCGTGCATGGACTTCACCACCACCGCCGGGGTGCTCGGCCGTCTGCACGACGCGAAAGCCCAATAGCTCCACCGTGACTCGCTTCTTGTCGCCGCTGATCCTCCTGGGGGTCATCGCCGTCCCGGTCGTCGGCTGGTTCGTCGGCGGCTGGGCGGGCGGTACGACGCTCGTCGTCTACTGGTTCGAGACGGTGGCCGCCTCGGTGTTCATCTGCGCGCGCATCCTCCTGCATCGTCGCTGGGCACCCCGCCAGGGCCACTTCAGGTATCAGGCAGGCGGTACGACTCGGCGCGGCACGCAGCGGTCGTCCTTCCTCGCGGGCTTCGCGGTGACCAGTTTCGGCTTTTCCGCCGCCCACGCCGTGTTCCTGTGCGCCATCCTGTTCCTGCTCGGCAAGGAGGACAATCGCGAACTCGCCCACGTCGACTGGCGCACAGCGGGTCTCGGCTGCCTTGTCATCCTGGGGTTTCTGACCGCGGACTTCGCGATGGATGTGCTCAGCCTGCGGCGATGGTCGTTCTGGCGGCTCGAGCAGCTCGCCCACCGAGGATTGAGCCGGGTGGTCGTCGTCCACCTCACGCTCGTCTTCGGACTGATCGGGATCGCTCTGACCGATGCCGCCGACGCGTTGTTCGGCATCTTCGTCGCCCTCAAGACCCTGGCCGCACTGAGCACCGCACTGCCACAGTGGGAACCCCGGGAGGCCCCGAAGTGGTTGAGCGGCATGATGAATCGTGTCCCCCGGGTCCGTCCCGACGAGCGGTTCGAGGACTCCTGGACGAAGGACCGCGACGCCGAGATCGCGCGCCGCGAGCGCAACGAGGGACAGTGGGTCAGCCCGTGACGTCGGCGTGCATGTGCAAGCCGGCGGCCTGCCGCATCTGCCCGAGGACCCGCACCACCACCTGAGCGGCCAGCCACAACGCCACCTGATCGTCGTGGCCGACGTCGGCCAGCATGTCGGCGATCCGCTGACGGCGGACGTCGGCCCGCCCGTCCCACATCCGCTTGCCGGCCTCGCCGATCACCACCAACGACGCGCGGCCGTCCTCGGGATCGGCGCGTCTCTCCACCAAACCTTGGCGCTCCAGGCGCTGAACCAACTGCGTCATCGCCGATTGACTGGCGCCCTCGGCCTCGGCGAGTGCCGTCACCCGCATCGGCCCTTCACGATTCAGCCGATTCAGCGCCAGGGTGGCGCTGGCACTCAACTCGTCGCGGTCGGCCAGGTAGCGCCACATCGTGTCCGCACCCATCTCGACCATCTCGGAGATGACGTCGACCCCACCGGCATGTTCCATGGTGGATTTATATCATCTAGATGATGCAGTGAGTGTTCGGCAACGCACCCGACCGCGGGTTTATTCCTGGGGACACGAGATGCCTCACCAGTGTCGTTGGTTTCTGTACGAACGCTGTGGGCCGTGCCGTTCGGATTGATCAATTGATCGTTCATGGGATATAAATCGTCGGTGCCAATGGGCCGAGGGGTGAACGAATGAGCCAACGATCGAAGGCCAGGACTTTCCTGGAACGAGCCTGGCTACCGCTGGTCGCCGTCATCGCGGTCACCGTGGGCGGGGTGAGCATGTGGAAGGTGCACCAGGCGTCGGCCCCCGGACCGGTGATCACCGTCAACGGCCCGCAGGCCCCTCCGGAGTTCGTCCCCAAACAGCTCACCTACGAACTGGACGGCTCGCTCGGCGGCAGCGGCATGCTCTCCTACCTCGACGTCGACGGCCATCCCCACACGGTCAACCTCGACACCCTGCCCTGGTCGCACACCGAGACCACCACGCTCACCGTCGTCTCGGGCAGCATCTCAGCCCAGGTCCACGGCGGCGACGTGCACTGCCGAATGTTGGTCAACGGCGTCGTCCGCGACGAACAGTTCGCCACCCGTGAGGACGCCGACGTCACCTGCCGGGTGAAGTCCGCGTGAGCGCGCACCGGGCGAAACGTCCATTCATCGCGAGAACCGTTCGGCTCCTTGCCATTCCGATCATCGTGTTCTGGGGTCTGATAGCCGTCACCACGAACACCTTCATCCCGAAGGTGGAGGACGTCGCGGCCGAGCTTGCCGGCCCGATGATTCCGACCTACGCACCGTCGCAGGCCGCCATGCTGCACATCGGTGAGAAGTTCCAGGAGTCGACGTCCACCAGCCTGACCATGGTCGTGCTCGAAGCGGACCACCCGCTCAACGACGCGGATCACCGGTACTACGACGACCTGATGCTGCGGCTGAAGAACGACCCCCAACACGTGCAGTACGTCATGGATCTGTGGGGCAAGCCGTTCTCCGCCGCAGGCGCCCAGAGCGTCGACGGCAAGTCCACGTTCGTGCTGCTCCGGCTCGCCGGCGACATCGGCCAGATTCAGGCCAACCAGTCCGTCGACGCGGTCCGCACCATCGTCGCCAAGGACACCCCGCCGCCGGGGGTCAAGGCCTACGTCAGCGGCGCGGCGCCGCTGGCCTCGGACACGCTGGCCATCGCCAACTCCAGCCTCAACAACATCACCATCGTCACCATCTTCCTGATCATCGCGATGCTGCTGTTGGTCTACCGCTCCCCCAGCACGGTGCTGATGCCGCTGGCCACCGTCCTGTTCGAGATGCTCATCGCCAAGGGGATCGTCTCCACCCTCGGCCATTTCGGCGTCATCCCGCTGTCGTCCTTCGCGGTGAACATCGTGGTGGCCCTGACCCTGGGCGCCGGCACCGACTACGGAATCTTCCTGATGGGCCGCTATCAGGAGGCCCGCCAACTCGGCGAGACCCGGGAGGAGGCGTACTTCACCGCCTACCGCAGCGTCACGCCCATCATCGTCGGCTCGGGGCTGACCATCGCCGGCGCCGGATTCTGCTTGAGCTTCGCGCGCCTCGACTACTTCCACACGATGGGCCCCGCCGTCGCCATCGCCATGCTGGTGACCATCACGGCGGCGCTGACGCTCGGCCCGGCGATCCTGACCGTCGGCAGTCTGTTCGGGCTCTTCGACCCAAAGCGGTTGGTACGCGGGCACCTCTACCGGCGGATCGCGGCCAGTGTGGTCCGGTGGCCGGTGCCCATCCTCGCGGCCAGTTGTGCCGTTGTCATGATCGGGGCGCTCTTCGTTCCGACCTATCGCGTCAGCTACGACGACCGCGCGTACCAACCGGCCGACGCCGCCGCCAATCAGGGCTTCGCGGCATCGGACCGGCACTTCCCCCAGAGCAAGCTGTTCAGCGAAATGCTGATGGTCGAGTCCGACCACGACATGCGCAACTCAGCCGACTTCATCTCACTGGACCGGGTGGCGGGCGCCCTCATCCGCGTTCCCGGCGTCGCCATGGTGCAGAGCATCACCCGACCGCTGGGCCGGCCACTGGACCGCGCCACCCTGCCCTACCTGTTCACCACCCAGGGTGGCGCGAGCGGGCAACAGTTGCCCTTCAACCAACGGTCCAACGCCGACACCGACGAGCAGGCCCAGATCCAGGCGGACACCGTCGCGACGTTGAGCAAGACGATCGACCTCAACCAGAAGCTGGCCGACGATCTGCACGCCACGGTCCTCACCTTCGAGAACCTGCAAGCCGTCACCGAGGAGATCAACGCCGACATCTCCAATCTCGACGACACGTTCCGGCCGCTGAAGAGCTACTTCTACTACGAGCCACACTGTTTCGACATCCCGCTCTGCTACGCCTTCCGGTCGCTGTTCGACGGCTTGGACGGCATCGACAGCCTGCGCGAGCAGATCGGCAACGCCGTCACCGACTTTCAGGCCGTCGACGCGCTGATGCCACAATTGGTGGCCCAGTTGAAGATTCAGCGCGACCAGACGCAGATGTTGCAGTCCGTCATCGTGCAGTCCTACGGCCCGGCACATCTGCAGTCCACCCAGACCGGTCAGACTTTCGACGATCTGATCAACGTCGGCAACGACTTCGACGCCTCCCGAAGCGATTCGTTCTTCTACATGCCCAGGGAGGCCTTCGACAACGACGACGTCAAGGCCGGCATGCAGTTGATGATGTCGCCGGATGGCAAGGCCGCCCGCTTCATCGTCACCCACGAGGGCAACGCCATGGGACCCGAAGGGGTCGAACACGTCGAGAAGTTTCCCGAGGCCATCCAGATCGCGCTCAAGGAAACGTCGTTGGCCGGCGCCAAGATCTACATCGGCGGCGCGGGGTCGAACAACCTGGACATCAAGACCTACGCCGCGTCGGATCTGCTGATCGTGGCGATCGCCGCGTTCATCCTGATCTTCCTCATCATGCTGTTCATCACGCGAAGTCTGATGGCCGCGTTGGTGATTCCCGGCACGGTCGCGTTCTCGTTCGCCGGCGCGTTCGGGTTGTCCGTACTGGTGTGGCAGCACCTGATCGGCCTGCACCTGCACTGGCTGGTGCTGCCGATCACGTTCATCATCCTGGTGGCCGTCGGGTCTGACTACAACCTGCTGTTGATCGCGCGCGTCAAGGAAGAATTGGGGGCCGGGTTGCACACCGGGTTGATCAGGGCGCTGGGAAGCACCGGCGGCGTGGTGACCTCGGCCGGCCTGGTGTTCGCGTTCACCATGCTGGCGATGCTGACCAGTGACCTGCGGACCATCGGCCAGGTGGGCACGACGGTCTGCATCGGTCTGCTGCTGGACACGTTGATCGTGCGGTCGTTCATCGTGCCGTGTCTGCTGCGGCTCTTCGGGCCGTGGTTCTGGTGGCCGACGCTCGTCCGCAGGCGACCACTGCGGCAGGTCTCGGATTTCGGAGTGCGGCAATGAGTTCGGTTCCGTGGGCCGTGCTGGCGACGATCGCCTTCGTGGCCGTCGTGGTGTTCGCCGCGGGGGCGTCGGTGGGCGTCGCGCGACTGGTGCGTCGACCGACGCTGCCGTTGAGCGAGCACATCGGCGCAACGCAAACCGCATTGGTGAAGCTACGCAAGGGCGAGCCGATGACCGACGAGGAAGTGGCCCTGGCCAGGCAGACGACCTCGGACCGCGGGGCGTTGCTGGCGCTGTGCATCCCGGCGACCATCTTCAGCATCGGGTGCTTCTACGTCTTCGGGAGCCTAGAGCACCTACACGGTGCCACCCCGTCGGAGCGGACGTTTCTCGGGGTGATCCCGATGTTCACCTCGACCAACCTCTTCCTGCGAATGATCAAGAGCGCCAGCCTCAAACGACGACTGAAGAAGCGCACCCCTCCGGCAGTCGCCGGAGGGGATCCGCCTCTCGCGCAGAACTCAGACCGTGGGGCTGATTCGCTCGGGAAGACCCAGTAGCGCCTTTCCGAGCACCTCGTAGCCCACGTGGGCGTTCTGTCCCGCGTGTCGGGCGATGACGTTCGCGTCGCGCCACACCTGCTGCATCGGGCTGGACTCGGCGAAGCCCCCTGCGCCGTACAGGTCGGCGGCGATGTTGACCGCCTCAAGCGCGTGGGTCATGGCGTAGCCGCACTGGGCCCGGATGTGCGCTCTCGCAGCGTAATCGGGCCGAACTCCCCGAGCCGCCGCGGCGTCGAGCTCGTCGACCACGTGCTCGGCGTGCAGCCGGGCGGTCTGCAACGCGAGGGTGGCCCTGGCGAGCTGGATCTGGACGCCGACCGAGTCGGATTGCCGGTCGTAGACGGTGTGGTGCAGCGGCTTGGCGTCCGCCTTCTCGGTGGCCAAGGCCAGTGCGGCCCGACCAAGACCCAGCAGGGGGCACAGAATCGACAGTGAGAGAACCGATCCCGTGTGAGGCCGGTCGTCGACCTCACCGGCGCCGTAGGCGGACCCGCCTTCGGCGATCTCGGATAAGCGGATCGTGCGGTAGTCGGGAACGAACACGTCCGCGGCGGCCAAGTGATGTGAGCCCGTGCCCCGCATGCCGACGGTGCGCCAAGTGTCCTCCACGGTGAGCTGCGACATGGGGATCAAGCACAGCAGCACGTCTGGAGTGCCCGCGTCGTCGGGAATCAGCGCGCCCACCGCCGCCCACGTGGCGTGCGGTGAGCCGGATGCGTATGGCCAGCGCCCGGTGACGAGCAGTCCACCGTCGACGCGCTCGGCAGGTGTCGGATTGATGCTGCCGGCGATCCGGGCGTCGGGGTCCTCGCCGAAGACGTCCTCTCGAGCTCGTTCGGAGGCGAGCCCGACCAGCCACCCCGCGACCGCACCGAGGCTGACGACCCAGGCAGCCGAGCCGTCGACCTCGCCGAGGGTCTCGGTCACGTTCAGCAGGGTCCGCAGATTCGCCTGCTGACCACCGAACCGTCTGGGCACCAGCAGATTGAAGAGTCCCGCCTCGGTCACCGCCGCGATCACCTCGTCGGGCTGGCGACGATGCAGGTCTCCGTACCCGGCGTGCTTGCGCAGCAGCGGCTGCAAGGCCACCGCCCGTGCCACCAATTCTTCGGACGTCGCGCCGGGATGTACGTCGACGGAGGTGTGAACGCTCATGACTGGACCTTTCGGGGTGTGACTCAGGGGGTGGGTGCTGGATTGTGTTGCCGCACGGCGCCGTCCGTCACAGTGGGATGAAGGTGTCAAAGAACCAGAATCCCCAGCTGCCACGTCCCCGGTCGAAGAACGGCTCTACGCGTGAGCCGCGGAAACTGAATGGGCGGTGATCGCGGCGCCCGTCGTCGAATCCGCGCTGATCCCACCGCCGGTCGTCGAACCTGAACCCACCCCGGCCGTCGTGGCGGCCGTCGCCGCCTCTGCCCTGGCAGAAGTGCCCGAAGCACCGGTCCTGGTGAAATCCGCCGTTGTCAGCCAGTGCGCTTCCAGCACCTGCCCCCAGCCCGAGGGCACCTACGCTGAGGGCGCCGGCGATGGCTACCCGTGCGGTGATCTTCGCCAGTTTCATGCTGTGTTCTCCTTCGACGTCCAACGTGGCCCCGCCGTAGCCGACGGGTTGCGACGTGTCGACCGCAAGTCGTTGTCTTGCAACGCTTCCTGGTGACCGAATCGCATGAACCCAGCATGTACGGATCTGGGCCGCGTCACGTGAAGAGAACGTGGAGAACCGATAGAGAACGCCGTCGTCTCAGCCGAGGGCGTCGTCGTGCGTCAGGGCTTGAGCCACCGCCACTGCGCCGTCAGCCAGCCCTGCGCGCCGGGAAGGCGGTCGCGCACCGCGGCGACGACGCCGGGCCACAGCAGCTCGTCGTAGTCGTCACCCGAGAGCCAGCCGCCGGCCTTGACCTTCGGCAACCAGGCGTCGACGTCGGCGGCGACGCTGTCGTAGTCGTGCCGGGCGTCGAGGTGCACCCATGCCAGCGACCCGTCGACGAAGAAGTCGGCGGCCTTCGGCGACGAGCTGATGAAGACGTGGACGTCGTCGGCGAACCCGCATGCGATCACGTTGCGATGCAACAGGCCTGCGAACGTCCCACCGCCGAATTCGACCGCCGGGCCGTGGGCGTTCTCGTTGGCCAGACCTTCCTCACCGCTGCCGCGGCAGGTGTCGACGCCGACGACCGTGAAGTCGCGCCCCGAGGCGCGCACCACGTCGGCGAGCGAACACAGGCTGCGCCCAAGATAGGAGCCGACCTCGACGAAGGTGCTGCCCTCTCCGAACACCTCGACGGCTTCCTGCTGGCCTTCGCGCCAGTGGAACCAGCCGGGGATGTCCGACCATTGGTTGACGTCTGCGGCAAATGCGTTCTGCGGTGGTTGGCTCACCGTGAGGCGGTTCCCCGTTCGGGGCGCCGATAACCTCCTCGGCGCTCGGGTACGTTGACCGAAGGCCGCCACGACGGCAGGAGTTCGATGACGAAGTACGTCCCGATGGCGACGTCGCTCGCCACGCACCGCCTCGACTTGCGAGCGCGCGACGAAGGCGACGCGGAGTGGAATCACGAACTGCTCGGTGAACACGACGGCGGCACCGCCTTCTCGGTGGACGAGGTGCGCACGCGGCTGGCCGAGCAACGAGTCCTGGCCCTGGACAACGGCATTCGACTACTCACCATTCGACGCCGCTCCGACGGCGTGCCCATGGGGTACTGCGGGCTCATCGTCGGCAGATGCAGCCACGACGAGCCCGAGATCGTCTACGAACTGCTGAAGCGGTTCCACGGTCAGGGCTACGCCACCGAGGCTGCCCGCGCGGTGCTGGACGCGGCATTCGCCACGGGCCGCACCCGCATCTGGTCGACCGTCGGGGCGTGGAACACGCCGTCGCTGCGCGTGCTGGAGAAGATCGGCTTCCGCCGCGACCACGAGACCGTCATCGGCGATCGCGGCGTCGTGGTCTACCTGGTCTGCGACGCCGGGCCGACGTGACCGAACTCGATGCCGTGGTCTTCGACTGGCGCGGCACCTTGGTGACCACCCTGGCCGCCGAGGAGTGGGTCGGCGAGGCCCTGGCCCTGCTGGGCCGAGAGCGGGACGCCGACGCGGGCCTGGACGACGACCTGTCGGATGCGCTGCACGCGGTCGAATCCGATCCGAGGCACAACCACTTCGCCGACGACGTCGCCGAGACGCTGCGCTTGGTGACGGCTCGAGGCCTCAAGGTCGCCATCTTGAGCGACATCCACTTCGACCTCAGACCGGTCTTCGTCGCGGCGGATCTGGACCGTTTCGTCGACGGGTACGTGCTGTCGTTCGAATGTGGTGTGCAGAAGCCGAATCCGTTGATCTTCCGCGCGGCGCTCGACGCGTTGGGTTCGAGCCCTGGACAAACGTTGATGGTGGGTGACCGGGCCTCGCACGACGGCGCTGCGGTCGAACTCGGAATGCCGACGCTGCTCGTCCCGACGTTGACCCATCCGGGGCAACGACGGCTCGACTTGGTGCGGAACCTCGTCGGCCGTTAGCCCGCTGGCCTAGTGATGTGCACCATCTGAGTGGTGTGCGCGCACAACTCGTGTGCGTCGTCGTGCACTTCCGTCCTGACCGTGGCGAGAGTTCTGCCGACCTTCAGTGGCGTCGAGGTGGCGGTTGCCGTGCCACGCACGGGACGCAGGAAGTACGTGGTGGACTCCGCCGTGCTCCATACGCAGCCCTCGTCGACGTTCAAGGCAACGCAGACGGCCGAGGCGACATCGCAGACGCTCATGATGGCGCCGCCGTGCAGTCCTCCGCCGAGCGTGGACAGCTCATGTGTCGTCGGCAGGACGGCCTGCACCCGATCGGGCGTCAGCGTCGGGAAACGAATGCCCAGCGTCGCCGCGAATGGCGCGAGTGCGTAGATCTGTTCTTCGGTTATGACCATCGTCGCGCGAGCCTAGATGACCGGCGTGGCCCCCGAGTCAGGGACGGGACCGTCCGACGGAATCCGATGTCACCGGTGATATCGCATTCGTGGAGGCATCGTGACCTAGCCGCTAGGTCGGCGTCCTGAACTGCTGAAACTGAGTGGAGCTAAGGGGAATCGAACCCCTGACCTTCTCGATGCGAACGAGACGCGCTACCAACTGCGCTATAGCCCCTTGTACCGGTAGCAGGCTACCAGTGCCGGTCCCCCGGCTAGAAATCGAGCTACTGACCCGACGCTCGCGGCAGGTCGTACTCGCGCGCGAAGGTCGCGTAGTCGAGGTGTTCGAAGACCGGATCTTCGTCGTCGATCTCCAAGACCACCGCCCCTGGCCGCCGCAGCCGCGCAGGCACGACGTCGAATTCCTGGTCCTTGGTGTTCTCCACGCCGAGGTGCGACCGCATCATCCGCTGTGCCCGACGGCGCCGCACGCGCTCTTCGATGCGCGTCTGACGCCGAAGGTAGCCGAGGTAGAGAATCGTGACGGCGCCGACCGTGCCGCACAACCACCAGAACGTCGGTGACACCACGTAGGCGGCCACCGCGGTGAGCAGCAGCAGCGCCGACATGACCATCAGCACCCGCTTGCGGAACCGGTACTTCCGCGCGCTCACGGCGGCGGCGGTCTTCGACTCGTAGCTCCGGCGGCGTTCCTGCGACTTCGATCCCGCGGCATGGGGGGCGGCGTCTGCGGCGGCCTCGACGCCCGAGGAATCGTCGACGTATTCGTAGTCGTGGTTCGGGTCGTCCTCGGACACCGCTTCGAATTCGTCGGTCATGTCCTCGGTCGTGTCGTCGGCGACGAGTTCGTCGGCGTCCTGCTCGGGCGCCTCGTCGGCCTCCGCGACACCGTCGACCTCCTGCAGGTCGTCGACCGAGAACACCGCGGTGTTGTCGCCGAAGTCCAGCGGCAGCTCCGGCTCCTGGTCGAACGCCCGTTGCGCGGACGCGCCAAGGGGCAGAGCGCCGGAGTCCTCTTCGACGACGTCGACGTCGAGGTACTCGGATTCGGCCTCCACGGTGGCGGCAGCCATCACCACGACCGCCGTGCGGGGCGCGCCGTCTTCCTCGCGGTCCTCGTCGTCGTACTCGTCGAGGTCGTCGTGCGTCGGACGCCAGTCCGGGTCGCTGTGGTGGCCGGCGGCCGGCTTGCGGCGGCGCAGCAGTCGCGCGCCGTGCCCGGAGTTCAGCACGCGCGTGGCGAGCGCGACGTCACTGGTGCGACGCACGGTGTCTCGCTTGCTGATCAACATCGGGACCAGCACGAACAGCCAGAGCACGACGAGAGAGATCCAAAGAAGAGACTGAGGGATGCTTGGCATGACGCCTGCTCCTTTCCCCGTGAAGGTAGGTCCGTGACCAGCGCATCCGGGGACGACGCGCCGGGGCTAATTACACACCTGTAATTCACCTCTGACAAGCACATTCGCCCCATTAGCCACAACTGCAACAGATTAGGCCCAATTGGCACGCCCGGCGCGGACCAACGCCGACGTTGCCGAGCCGTTCAACTCCTCGATCGTGATAGCCACCAGCAGATGGTCGCGCCACCCGCCGTCGACCTCCAGATAGCGCTTCAGCAAGCCCTCCTCGCGGAAGTTGGCCTTGGCCAACACGGCCCGACTCGGCGCATTCTCCGGCCGCACCGTCGCCTCGACCCGGTGCAACCCGACCGGGCCAAAGCCGTGGTCGAGACCCAGCGCCAGCGCCGCCGTCGCCACCCCGCCGCCGTTGCGCGCCTTGGCCACCCAGTAGCCGATCCAGGCCGAGCGCAGCGCGCCGTGCGTCACGTTCCCGATCGTCAGTTGGCCGCACAACTCGCCGTCCAACTCGATCGCGTACGGCAGCATCCGACCCTTCCTGGCCTCCGCACGCAGTCCGGAGCAGATCGACGGCCACGACGAAATCGAGTGCCGCGCTTCCCAATCCACCTCGGCGACGGGCTCCCACGGCTCGAGGTGCGCCTGATCGGCCAGCCGGATGCGGCTCCACACCGCACCGTCGCGCAGCCGGATCGGACGCAGCCGCACCAGACCCGCGGGCACCCGCAGCGGTCCGACGGACTGAGGCCAGCCCGGGTGCATCGACGGCGACCGCCACAGGTTCATGATCGGTTGCGTCAGCCGCGTTGAGCCAGGAAGGCCACGTCCACGATCTCGCCGGTACGGACCTCCTCGGCCTCACTGGGGACCACGACGAGACAGTTCGCCTCCGCGAGCGTGGCCAGCAGGTGCGACGACGCACCAGGCGCCCCGCCGAGCGCCTGGACGAGGTATTCGCCGGTGTCCTGATCGCGCATCAACTGGCCGCGAAGGTAGCCCTTGCGGCCCGCGACCGACGTGATCGGCGACAACGTCCTGGCCTGCACGACGCGCCGGAGCGGCTGCCGTTTGCCCAGCGACATGCGGATCAGCGGCCGCACCATCACCTCGAAGACCACCAACGCGCTCACCGGGTTGGCCGGCAGCAGGAAGACCGGCACGCCGTCGCGGCCCAGCTGACCGAAGCCTTGAACCGACCCGGGGTGCATCGCGATGCGCGACACCTCCATGTCGCCGAGCTCCGAGAGCACCGCCCGCACGCTCTCCGCCGCGGTACCTCCGACGGCCCCGGCGATCACCAATACCTCGGCGCGGTTTATCTGCCCCTCGACGACGTCGCGCAGCGTCTTCGACTCGGTGTCCACGATGCCGACCCGGTTGACCTCGGCACCCGCGTCGCGGCCCGCCGCGGCCAGCGCATAGGAGTTGACGTCGTAGACCTGGCCGTTTCCGGGACTGCGCGACACGTCGACCAGCTCGCCGCCGACGCTCATCACCGACAGTCGCGGTCGCGGATGCACCAGCACCCGCTCCCGGCCCACCGCGGCGAGCAACCCCACCTGCGCGGCGCCGATGATCGTGCCCGACCGCACGGCGACATCACCCGGTTGCACGTCGTCACCGGTGCGGCGCACGTAGGCACCCGATCGGACCCCGCGCAGCACCCGCACGCGCGCGTCGCCGCCGTCGGTCCAGCGCAACGGAAGCACCGCGTCGGCCAGCGTCGGCATCGGCGCACCGGTCTGCACCCGCGCGGCTTGGCGCGGTTGCAGCCTGCTCGGCGTCTTGGCACCGGCCTCGATGAGGCCCATCACCGGGAGGCTGACCTCACGGTCGCCGTCCTCCTCGTCACCGGCCTCGACGCCGAGGACGTCGACGCTACGTACCGCGTAACCGTCGATTGCGGCCTGATCGAACCCCGGAAGCGGGCGTTCGGTCACGACCTCCTCGGCGCACATCAATCCCTGTGCCTCCGCGATGGCCACCCGTACGGGTCTCGGCGCCACCGCGGCGGCAGCCACCTTGGCCTGTTGCTCCTCAACCGAACGCACTCGTGCGCCTTTCTCCAGTCATGGAGCCCATGCGCACGTCAGTTGGCGCCCAGGCCCAATCGTTCGACCAACCAGCGCCGCAGCTCGGGGCCGTAGTCGTCACGCTCCAACGCAAAGTCAACCGAGGCCTTGAGGTACCCGCCGGGATTTCCCAGGTCGTGTCTAGAACCGCGGTGGACCACCACGTGAACCGGATGACCCTCGGCGATCAGCAGGGCGATCGCGTCGGTCAGCTGAATCTCGCCACCGACCCCGCGCTCGACCCGCCGCAGCGCGTCGAAGATAGCGCGGTCCAACACGTACCGACCGGCCGCGGCGTACAGCGACGGCGCGTCCTCCTTCTTCGGCTTCTCCACCATGCCCTTGACGCGCAACACGTTCGGGTTCACGGCGTCCGGGACCACCTCGACGTCGAACACGCCGTAGGCGCTGATCTCGTCGGCTGGGACCTCGATGGCGCACAGCACCGATCCCCCGCGCTTGGCGCGCACCTTCGACATGGTCTCCAAGACGCCGGTCGGCAACACGAGGTCGTCGGGCAGCAGTACTGCCACGGCGTCCTCGTCGTCGTCGAGGCTCGGCTCGACGCAGCTCACGGCGTGACCGAGGCCTAGCGGCTCGGCCTGTACCACCGACTCGACCTTGATCAGTCCCGGCGCTCGACGCACCTTCTCCAACATCACCATCTTGCCGCGAGCCTCGAGGGTGCCCTCGAGAATGAGGTCCTCGACGAAGTGCGCGACGACGCCGTCCTTGCCCGAGGAGGTGACGATGATGAGCCGCTCGGCACCCGCCTCGGCCGCCTCCGCGGCGACCAGTTCGATGCCCGGCGTGTCGACGACGGGCAGCAACTCCTTCGGCACCGTCTTCGTCGCAGGTAGAAAGCGTGTCCCCAGGCCAGCAGCCGGAACGATCGCGGTGCGTGGGATCGGCACCAATGCCCGTGTCGTCATCGTTCACACCATAACGTGATCGGTCGCCCGCAACCGGCTAAGCCCGCCCGTCGGACGTGACATCGTGAACCCGTGCCACCAACCAAGGCCGAGATGCGCACCGCCATCCTGTCGGCCCGCCGCGCGGTCCCCGGCGACGTAAGACGTGCGGAGGCCGAGGAACTGCGTCGACGCCTGGCCGCGCTGCTGCGATCGGGTGACACCGTGTGCGCGTACGTACCCGTCGGTTCCGAGCCCGGTTCGGCCGACATCCTCGACTCGCTGGTCGCGGCCAGGATCCGCGTGCTCCTGCCCGTCGCCCGTGAGGACGACGCGGGCCAGCCACTGCCGCTGACCTGGGGTGACTACCGTGGCGAGCTGGTCGCCGCCCGCTTTGGCCTCCGCGAGCCACCCGCGCCATATCTCCCGGCCGAGGCGATCGGCACGGCGTCGACGGTCGTCGTCCCCGCCCTGGCGGTCGACCGGGTGGGCAGCCGCCTCGGGCGAGGCGCCGGCTACTACGACAGAAGCCTGGCGATGGCGGATCCCTCGGCGCGGTTGATCGCGACGGTCCGCGACGACGAGGTGCTCGACCGTCTGCCTGCCGAACCGCACGACGTGCCCATGACGCACGCACTCACCCCAGGTGGCGGCCTCGTCGAACTCCGCTGACCGGCGACGACTTCCGTCAACGCCAACGGGTCGGGAATGGCGTGGCCCACGTAGCGGTTCTAGCACTTGAGCAGTTAGAGTGCTAACAGATTTCGTCTTTTTCCGGAGGTTTTGGTGCCGACCTATTCGTACGCTTGTACCGAGTGCGACAACCGTTTCGACGCGGTGCAGGCATTCACAGATGACGCGCTGACCGAGTGCCCGAAGTGCTCGGGCCGGTTGCGCAAGCTCTTCGGCTCGGTGGGCGTGGTGTTCAAGGGCAGCGGCTTCTACCGCAACGACAGCCGCGAAACCTCGAAGAGCACGATCAACGGCTCCAGCGGTGGCAGCGACTCCTCCAGTTCCTCGGAGAAGTCGGCCGACAAGCCTGCCGAGAAGTCGACGACGTCGACCGAGAAGTCCTCGAGCTCCTCGAGTTCGGACAAGTCCAGCTCGAGTTCCAGCTCGTCCTCGTCGTCGAGCAAGCCCGCGTCCGCGCCGGCCGCCTCCAGCTAGCCGTCATCCACAGGGCGAAACTTATCCACAGGGCAGAGCGCACCCCCTGCCACAACGCGGTTCGGCTGCCTAGCGTGGCCACATGGGGGAATCACTCAACGCGTCACTGACGTCGCGCCTCGTCGCGGGCGTGCGACCGGACTGGACGCGCACCGCCACGGCTCGCCGCGTGACCGCGGGAGCCCTCGTGCTGTTGGCCGCCGTCGCCGCGCTGCGCCCAGATCCCACCGAGGGCAGGACCGACGTGGTCGTCGCGACTCGCGATTTGGCGCCGGGCGTCGAACTGGTGGCCTCCGACGTGCGCGTCGAGTCACGTTCGGTGGCAACGATTCCCGACGGCGCCACGACGAACGGCACGGACCTGGTCGGCGCCACGCTCGCCGGTCCGGCTCGCCGCGGAGAGGTGCTCACCGACGTGCGGGTGTTGGGCTCTCGCCTCGCCGACGCCACCGCGGGGCCGGACGCCCGCATCGTCCCCGTCCACCCGACCGACGCCGCGCTCCTGGATCTGGTGCGCACGGGCGACGTGGTCGACGTACTGGCCGTCTCGGAGGGCGTCGACGGCACTGGTGAACAACGCTCGCGCGTGGTGGCCACGAACGCGATCGTGGTGCTGGTTTCGGCGGCGTCCAAGGACAGGGGCCGCGACGGCGTGGTGCTGGTCGCGCTACCGGTCCTCAAGGCGAACGAGGTGGCCGGAGCGTCCCTGACCCAGGCCATCACCCTGACCTTCCATTGAGCGTCCTCAGGATGGGGTTAGCGTTGCCGCACGGGTTGTGGCGTACGGGCCCGACCATTCACAGGAAGGAAGTTCCACGTGCTGAAGGGATTCAAGGAGTTTCTCTCCCGCGGCAACATCGTCGACCTGTCGGTCGCGGTGGTCATCGGTACCGCGTTCGCAGCGCTCGTCAAGACGTTCACCGACGCGATCATCACGCCGCTCACCAGCCGGATCGGGGCGAGTAGCACCGACGTCGGCATCCTGAAGGTCTCGATCGGCGGCGGCCAGTTCATCGACCTGAACCTGATCATCTCGGCGGCCATCAACTTCATCCTGGTCGCCGCGGTCGTCTACTTCCTCGTGGTGGTGCCGTACAACCGGCTCCGCAAGAAGGGTGAGGTCGAGCAGGCCCAGGACACCGAGTTGAGCCTGCTGACCGAGATCCGCAACCTTCTCAAGGACGGCGTCAGCGCCGAGACCGTCACCGGCCCCGGCACCGGCCCCAGCCCGGACACCGCGAAGAACACCAGCGGCGACAGGTAGCGCCACATACGAAAACAGCCCCCGGCCGATGGCCGGGGGCTGTTCTCGTTGAACTAGGGAGTTAGTTCATGTTCCACGGTTCGCCGTACGTAGTGACGCTGTCACCCGTCGAGGCGATGAGCCGTGCGAACGGACGCAGGAGCACGCCGCCGGCAGCGCCGGTGACCGTTCCGTGAGCGTTCGAGACCGCGACGCCACCGGAAGCACCCTTGACGTCGACCGAGAAGGTCGCGACTTCCTGGATGCCGGGGCCGTTGCCCAGGTCGGCGCTGATGGAGACACCCGGGAACAGGTTCGGGGTGATGACCTGGAGCGGGTTCGCCGGCGTCGCATCGTCGAGCAGGATGTTCGGCGTGGTGTAGCTGAAGTTGATGCCAACGCCCAGCGACCAGGGGAAGCCGATCTGGTAGCCCAGCTCCAGCGTGCCCTCGAACTCATCGGCGCCGGGGCCGGCGACGATGAACTTGGCCCGACCCGAGTGGAACCACTCGCGGGTGAGGCGGTTGCGGTCGAGCGGGAAGACACCGTTGAGGAAGGTGTCCCACTGCTGAACCGTAAGGGTCCGATCCTGGCCGTCGACCAGGCTCAGCTCGTTGTCCAACCCTGCGTGAGAGGTGCCCGTGCTGGTGAGGAGCGCCGCGAACGCTGCTACCAGAGCGACCAGCACCCGACTGATTGCCTTCATGTTCTCCCTAGCTTGTCGTGACGAACCCTGCGGTCCGCCGTTTCCTGTGAGTGCCCGGCTCTACGGCTAAGCCTGACACCCCGCAAGAGGTTGATGTGAGTGGAATTAGAAATCTCACATGCTGTTCTTACGTAATGCTCATCGTTGACAGCGAGAAACATAACGGCGAGGCCCCCACCCGGCAACGCGTACGCGTCAACCTGAGCCAACGGGGTAGGCGCCGGAGGATGTTTGCCCAATGGGTATGACCGGGTGCACGGGCTGCTCGGCGACCGGCCGCGGCCGCCGTCGAGCCGCTGACCGTCGGCATTTCGAAGCGGTTTGGGACACCGAATTTGACTACCGTCATATCCCGCACTGGGCGGAAAATGACAGCTCAGCCGTGGTGCGGAGGGACGTTGTCCCGCAACCAGTCGTCGCGTCCCGCGTCGCGGCCGGAGGGTGTGTCGTCCCACTCATCCTTGGTGGTCTCGGGAAGAGAATCACCGAAAATGTCGTTAACTGAAAGCGGCTTGCGCGGCGATTCACTGGTCACAATGACATCCCGGTGTGATGAAGATCACACATGGCCATTGGAAGTAGTTCACATTGCGGCAACACAATCCCGCGGCGCCCCACCGGTAACTCCCCACACGCCGAACACCCCGCCGAGCGCTGCTCGCGGGGGTCGGTGCGTGCCAAGGACGGCACGGGGGCCTAGATCTCCAGGCTGGACAGCTGGCCGATGATCTGGATCGCCAGCGGTCCCAGCGTCGCCATGCCGTCGCGAACCGCACCGCGAGAACCGGCGATGTTCACGACCAGAGTGCTGCCCGAAATTCCCGCCAGCCCACGAGAAACACCGGCATCGACCAGCCCTGCCGACAGCCCGGACGCCCGAAGGGCCTCGGAGATGCCAAGCAACTCGCGGTCGAGGATGGTCGTGGTGGCCTCGGGCGTCACGTCGCGAGGCGTCACGCCGGTGCCTCCGACCGACACGACCAGGTCGACGCCACCGATGACGGCAGTGTTGAGCGCGTTGCGAATCTCGATCTCGTCGGCCGACACGACGACGACACCGTCGACGACGAATCCGGCCTCCCCCAGCAGCTCGGTGACCACCGGACCGCTGTGGTCCTCTTCATCTCCGTGCGCAGTCCGATCGTCGACGACGACGACGAGCGCACGACCCACCAACTCACCAGGCTGTTCCATGATGGCAACCGTATATCCCGCCACCGACGCGGGCGAAGCGATCCTGAGCTCCGGGCGACCCGGCGCGACCGTCACTGCTGTGCCTTGCCGAGAGTGACGTCGACGGTCTGCGGCTTCCCCGACGTGTCTATATAGGTCAACGTGACCTTCTCACCGGGGGCTCTCGAGCGCACCGCCGCGACCAATGCGTCGGCACTGCCGATCACCCGGTCGTCGACCTTGGTGACCACGACACCGCTCGGCATGCCCGCGGCCGAGGCCGCGCCACCGGCGGTGACGTCGACGATCTTGGCTCCGTCGACGCCCGCGTCGTTCCCGACCTGGACCCCGAGCGAGGCGTGGGAGGCGGTGCCGTTCTGGATCAGCTCGTCGGCGATGCGCTTGGCCTGGTCGACCGGAATCGCGAAGCCCAGCCCGATCGAGCCGCTCTGCGACTGGCCCGAGTCGCCGCCGAGGGTGGCGATCGCGGAGTTGACGCCAACCAGCTCGCCGTTCATGTTCACCAACGCACCACCGGAGTTGCCGGGGTTGATCGCGGCGTCGGTCTGAATGGCGTCCAGGACCGTGTTCTGGTTCTGGGCGTCGCCGCCGGCAGCCACCGGCCGGTTCAGCGCGCTGACGATGCCGGTGGTGACCGTGCCCTCGAGCCCCAGCGGTGAACCGATGGCCACGACGTCCTGGCCGACCCGAAGGTTCCCCGACGATCCGAGGGTGATCGGAGCCAAGCCCGTGGCGCCGACAGCCTGAACCACCGCGATGTCGCTGCTCGGATCGGTCCCGACCACCTTGAACGTCGTAGTCACGCCGTTGGCGAAGGTGACCTTGGTCTGCACGCCGCCCGCGGGTCCACCGGGGCCGCCGTTGGCGGCCGCCACCACGTGGTTGTTGGTCAGGATGAGGCCGTCGGTCGACAGGATGATGCCCGACCCCTCCTCGGACTGCCTGCCCATGTCGGTCTCGAGCTTCACCACGCTGGGGACCACCTTGGCGGCGACCTGCTCGACCGACCCGGCGGGAAGGCTTGCCGCCGGCTCGCCCTGCGTCGCTCCCGACGACGTCGAGCTCCACGACGGCGTGCCCGGTTGCATCAGTGTGGCGACACCGCCGCCGATACCCGCCGACACGACGGCGATCGCCAACGCACCCACCGTCAACCGGCCTGCCCGGGAACGCCGCTGCGGCGCGGCGGGCGGGATCGGCATCATCCGCGTGGGATCCACGCGGTACGGATCATGCGGCCCCCGATGGGAATGCGTCGCCTGCGGGGGCTGGGTCGCGTAGCGCCAGTCGAAGGGCTGCTGCGGGTAGCCACCGGTGCGGTGCTGGCCGGGGTACCCCGGCGCCGCGGCCTCGTGCGCGCCGGGACGATGCCCTGGCGGCGGTGGCGGCGAGTACCTCGGATCGTTTGTCATTGCGGCTGTTGGCTCTTCTTTCGAGTCGTGTGCGTCAGCGATCTGTCGTGATAACGAAAGCCGTCCCCCAGACAGTGCCCCCCTGGGCTGAGAATCCACTTAGAGAACTTTCTGGACTTGCCCAGAACTCCCCGGCAGAGCCAATCCCCAATCACCCATTCTCGGGGTTGCCGGCCATCCCGTCCACCGCTCCGCCCTCGCGTGTCGCACCCGCGTGGGCGCCGTCGCCCATCAGGGGCCGGCCCGGCAGGAGCACGTAGATCGAGGTTCCCGGCGGGTCGGCCAGTGGCGTCGCGTAGTCGATGCGAAGTGTCCCACCGTGTTTGACGACGACCTGTTTGACGATCGCCAGACCGAGGCCGGAGCCGGACATCGACCGCGCCGACGTCGACCGGTAGAACCGCTCGAACACCAGCTCGCGCTCGCTCGGGGGGATTCCCGGGCCCTGATCGGACACCACCAGCTCGGCGTAGTTCGCGTCGACCTGGACCATCCGCACGCCGACCCGGCCCCCGGGCGGGCTCCACTTCGCGGCATTGTCGAGCAGGTTGAGCACGGCCCTGGACAGGGTCGCCTCGTCGCCGTAGACCTGCCATCGAACGGTGTCGACGTCGAACTCGATGTCGTTGCGGCGCCGCCGAACTCGTTCGAGACTGCGGTCGACGACCTCGGACAGGTCGACGGGTTCGTGAATCGTGACGCCGGCGTCGTCCCTGCTGAGGTCGACGAGGTCACCCACCAGCGTGGACAGCTCCTCGATCTGGGCGATCACGTCGGTGCGCAGGCCGGCCATCTCGTCTTCGGGGATGCTCGGTGCGCCGGGTGCCATCGACGCCATCAGCAGTTCGACGTTGGTGCGCAACGACGTCAGAGGCGTGCGCAGCTCGTGCCCCGCATCGGTGACGAGGCGGGCCTGACGTTCCCGAGACTCGGTGAGGGCCCGCAGCATCATGTTGAACGCCTCGGTGAGCCGGGCGAGCTCGTCGCTGCCGTAGACCGGGATCGGTCGCAGGTCGTCGGTTCTCGCGACGCGCTCGGCGGCGTCGGTCAGCCGCGCGACGGGGCGCAGACCGGTTCGGGCGACGGTGCCACCGGCGATCGCGGCGACCGCCATGCCGAGACCTCCCACGATCAGCAGGATGGTGCCGAGACGTTTGATCACCCCCGCCGTGGGGCCCAGGCTCTTCGAAATCAGCAGGGAATCGCCGCTGGGCAGGTGAACGGCCAGCACGCGCTGAAAGTTGACCGTGCGCAACGACATTCGAAGGGTGCCCTGGATGACGTCCTTCTCGGGGTCGCCAAGCGGCAGCGTCTCACCCTCCTGATTGGCCGTGTAGATGCTCCGGCCCGGCATCACGAACATGGCGTTGACGTCGGAGTAGGCCGTGCCCTCGATCGCCTTGCCGGGGTCGACGGCGAGCAGGCCGCTCTCGATGAGGAGCCGCGCGCGAATCTGCAGCTGGTTGTCCATGTCGTCGTACAGGGCCCGAGACACCACCGCGTAGACGGCGAGGGCCATCAGCACCACGACCATCGCCACCATGGACATGGCGAGCAACATCACCCGCCAACGCAGGGACACCGAGCTGGCGCGATGGGTGCCGTACGTCTGCACGTCGGCCGCGCGTCGTTCGCGGGACCGCCACCAGAACGGCGATCGGACCGAACCCATCAGGGCGTCGTCACGGCGGGGTCTCGCGCAGGACGTAGCCGACGCCGCGCACGGTGTGGATGAGTCGTGGCTCCCCGTCGGCCTCGGTCTTGCGACGCAGGTAGCCGACGTAGACCTCGAGGGCGTTGCCGGAGGTCGGGAAGTCGAATCCCCACACCTCTTCGAGGATGCGACTCCGGGTCAGCACCCGACGCGGATTGGCGATCAACATCTCGAGAAGGGAGAACTCGGTTCGGGTGAGGCTGATCTGGCGCTCCCCGCGGGTCACTTCCCGCGTCACCGGATCGAGACTCAGATCGGAGAACGTCATGGTCGCGGAGTCGAGGTCGTCGGGAAGGACGCGTCGCCGCAGCAGCGCGCGCATCCGCGCCAACAGTTCTTCGAGAGCGAACGGCTTCGGCAGGTAGTCATCGGCTCCGGCGTCGAGGCCGGCGACTCGTTCGGACACCGAATCCCGGGCCGTGAGGACCAGGATGGGCAGATCGTCGCCGGTGCTCCGGAGTCGACGGCACACTTCGAGGCCGTCGAGCCGGGGCATCATCACGTCGAGTACCAACGCGTCGGGCCGATCAGTGGCGATCAGGTCTAGAGCTTCTAGACCGTCTTGCGCCAAGTCGACCGAGTATCCGTTGAACGCGAGGGACCGGCGCAGGGATTCGCGCACAGCGCGATCGTCGTCAACCACGAGTATGCGCACAGCCACAGTTTCAACCCAGTGTCTGAGACGGGCCTGAGAGGCGCGCCGTCAGAGGGGGCGACGAATGGGTCAGCGGCGGTCGAGGTCGACCAGGCCCAGGCGTGCGGCCTTGAGCAGGCGACGCGGGACCTTATGCAGCTGACCTGCAACGTTCACGTTGACCAGGCCGGTAGCCTCGGTCTTCCACTGCGACCGCCGACTACGGGTGTTCGACCGCGACATTCTCCGCTTCGGCACAGCCATGGTGGAACTTCTCCTCTTGAGATTTCTAGCTTTTGATTACGCCGTACACGCCCCAAGTCCGCTGGGGCGTCGGCAATTGCTCCTCAGGATAGCCGGACAGCCGCTCAGCCTCCAAAAACGGCCGCGCACCCCTTGACGCAGTACCGGTGGTACCGGCTAACCTACCGGCCTACCGGTTGGTTGATCGGTCGACGACGATGGGAGCTCTTGGGTGAGTCCGCAGGGCACTAGGGCAGTTCGCATTGGAAACTGCTCGGGCTTCTACGGCGACCGCCACGCCGCCATGCGGGAGATGGTGACCGGCGGTGAGCTCGACTACCTCACCGGCGACTACCTCGCCGAGCTGACGATGCTGATCCTGGCCCGCGACCGCGCCAAGTCCCCGGACCGCGGCTACGCCAAGACCTTCCTCGCCCAGCTCGAGGAAAGCCTCGGCACCGCACTGGACAACGGCGTGAAGATCGTCGCCAACGCAGGTGGCCTCAACCCGGCGGGCTTGGCCGCCGCCGTCCGAACCCTTGCCGAGCGGCTCGGCCTCCCGGTGAACGTCGCGCACGTCGAGGGTGACGACCTCGTCGGCCGGCGCGCCGAGTTCGGTTTCGCCGACGACGTGCTGGCCGCCAACGCCTATCTGGGCGCCTGGGGCATCGTCGACTGCCTCAACGCCGGCGCCAACGTCGTCGTCACCGGCCGAGTCACCGACGCCTCGGTGATCGTGGGTCCCGCGGCGGCCCACTTCGGTTGGGCGCCCACCGACTACGACGCCATCGCCGGGGCCGTGGCCGCCGGGCACGTCATCGAGTGCGGCACCCAGGCCACGGGCGGCAACTTCGCCTTCTTCACCGAGGTTCCCGATCTGATGCACCCCGGCTTCCCGATCGCCGAGATCGAGGCCGACGGATCCTCGGTCATCACCAAGCACCCCGGCACCGGCGGACTGGTCAGCGTCGACACCGTGACCGCCCAGCTGCTCTACGAGATCGGCGGCGAGCGCTACGCCAATCCCGACGCCACGCTGCGGGTGGACAGCCTTCAATTGAGCGACGACGGTCCCGACCGCGTCCGGATCGGTGGCGTCCGCGGCGAGGAGCCGCCGCCGACGCTCAAGGTGTCGTTGAACGCGATCGGCGGGTTCCGCAACGCGATGACGTTCGTGCTGACCGGTCTTGACGTCGACGCGAAGGCCGACCTGGTGAAGCGCCAGCTGGAGGCCGGGTTGACGGTGAGGCCTGCCGAGCTGGAGTGGACGCTGGCGCGCACCGACCATCCCGACGCCGACACCGAGGAGTCGGCGAGCGCACTGTTGCGTTGCGTGGTCCGCGACTCCGACCCAAAGGTCGTCGGTCGTCAGTTCTCCTCGGCCGCAGTCGAATTGGCATTGGCCAGCTATCCCGGCTTCACCACCACGGCTCCGCCCGGCGACGGTCAGGTGTACGGGGTGTTCACCGCCGGCTACGTCGACGCCGCCGACGTGCCGCACGTC
The DNA here is from genome assembly GCA_006864685.1 of Mycolicibacterium hodleri. Classification (GTDB taxonomy): domain Bacteria; phylum Actinomycetota; class Actinomycetes; order Mycobacteriales; family Mycobacteriaceae; genus Mycobacterium; species Mycobacterium hodleri_B. The sequence goes on from VIFX01000034.1 coordinate 82,373, forward strand.
GCGGCGCACGCCGACGGCAGCCGCACGTCCATCCCCGTCGCCCCGCAGACCAGGGTCCTGGAGCCGGTGGATCCGCCGCCGCTGCCGTCACCGCTGCCCGCCGGCCCGACCCGTCGGGCACCGCTCGGCCTGGTGGCCGGTGCGCGCAGCGGCGACAAGGGCGGCAACGCGAACGTCGGCGTCTGGGTTCGAACCCACGAGCAGTGGCGCTGGCTCGCTCACGAGCTCACCGTCGACGCCCTGCGCGAATTGCTTCCGGAGACAAGGGATCTGCCCGTCACCCGCTACCTGCTGCCCAACCTGCGCGCCGTCAACTTCGTCATCGAGGGCATCCTCGGCAAGGGGGTGGCCCACCAGGCCCGCTTCGACCCCCAGGCCAAGGGGCTCGGCGAATGGCTGCGCTCCCGCCACGTCGACCTACCGGAGGCATACCTTTCATGAGCGTGTGGACCACCCCGGAACGCGAGCAGCTCCGAAAGACGGTGCGAGCCTTCGCCGAGCGCGAGATCCTGCCCTACGTCGCCGAGTGGGAGCGCACCGGCGACATCCCGCGCGAACTGCACCGCAAGGCGGGTGACGCCGGGCTGCTCGGCGTCAGCCTGCCCGAGTCGGTCGGCGGCGAGGGCGGCGACGGTGCCGACGCGGTCGTCATCTGCGAGGAGCTGCACCAGGCGGGCGTGCCCGGCGGTGTGTTCGCGTCGCTGTTCACGTGTGGGATCGCCGTGCCGCACATGGTCGCATCTGGCGACCAGCGCCTGATCGACACCTACGTGCGGCCCACACTGCGCGGGGACAAGATCGGCGCGCTCGCGATCACCGAGCCGGGCGGCGGCTCGGACGTCGGCCACCTGACGACGAAGGCGATCCGCGAGGGCGACGAGTACGTCCTCAACGGCGCCAAGACCTACATCACCTCCGGCGTGCGGGCGGACTACGTCGTGACCGCCGCGCGGACCGGTGGCCCCGGCGCGGGCGGGGTGTCGCTCATCGTCGTCGACAAGGGCACGCCAGGATTCGAGGTCAGCCGCAAGCTGGAGAAGATGGGGTGGCGCTCGTCGGACACCGCCGAGCTGTCCTACACCGACGCCCGGGTGCCGGTGGCCAACCTGATCGGCGTCGAGAACACCGGCTTTCTGCAGATCGCGGGCGCATTCGTCTCGGAGCGCGTCGGGCTGGCTGCGCAGGCGTACTCCAGCGCCCAGCGCTGCCTGGACCTGACCGTTGAGTGGTGTCGCAACCGGGAAACCTTTGGGCGACCGCTGATCTCGCGCCAGTCGGTGCAGAACACGCTCGCCGAGATGGCGCGTCGGGTCGACGTGGCGCGGGTGTACACGCGGTATGTGGTGGAGCGTCAACTCGACGGCGAAACCAACTTGATCACCGAGGTGTGCCACGCCAAGAACACCGCCGTCGAGTCCGGCGAGTGGGTGGCCAACGCGGCCGTCCAGCTGTTCGGCGGCATGGGCTACATGGCCGAGTCCGAGGTCGAGCGGCAGTATCGCGACATGCGCATCCTGGGCATCGGCGGTGGGACCACCGAAATCCTCACCGGCTTGGCGGCCAAGACGCTTGGATATCAGTCGTGAGTCCACTCAAGTCACTGGTCGACGTGACAGGCGCCGCGTTCACCGACGCGGCCACCGCCATGACCGCCAAGCTGGCCGAGCTCGACACCGAGCACGCCAAGGCGCTGGCCGGCGGCAGCGCCAAGTCCGTCGAGCGCCACCACGCCCGCGGCAAGTTGACACCGCGTGAGCGCGTCGAGTTGCTGGTCGACGCCGACTCCCCGTTCCTGGAGCTCAGCCCGCTGGCCGCGTGGGGTAGTGACTTCCACGTCGGGGCCAGCGTGGTGACGGGTATCGGCGTGGTCGAAGGCGTCGAATGCCTGGTCGTCGCGAACGACCCCACCGTCAAGGGCGGTACCAGCAATCCGTGGACGCTACGGAAGATTTTGCGCGCCAACCAGATCGCCCGCGAGAATCGGCTGCCCGTCATCTCCCTGGTGGAATCGGGCGGCGCCGACCTGCCGACACAGAAGGAAGTCTTCATCCCCGGCGGCCAAATGTTCCGCGACCTGACCCGGTTGTCGGCCGCGGGCATCCCCACGATCGCGCTGGTGTTCGGCAACTCCACCGCAGGAGGCGCCTACGTACCGGGCATGTCCGACCACGTGGTGATGATCAAGGAACGGTCGAAGGTGTTCCTCGCCGGGCCGCCCCTGGTGAAGATGGCCACTGGCGAGGAGTCCGACGACGAGTCCCTCGGTGGTGCCGAGATGCACGCCCGCACCTCGGGTTTGGCCGACTACCTGGCCAACGACGAACTCGACGCCATCCGCATCGGCCGCCGCATCGTGGCCAGGCTCAACTGGCACAAGGCCGGACCGCGACCCGGCCCGGTGACCGAGCCGCTGTTCGACGCCGAGGAGCTGATCGGCATCGTCCCCGCCGACCTTCGCGTTCCGTTCGATCCCCGCGACGTGATCGCCCGGACCGTCGACGGTTCGGAGTTCGACGAGTTCAAGCCGCTCTACGGCGGTTCGCTGGTGACGGGCTGGGCGACGCTGCACGGCTATCCGATCGGCATCCTGGCCAACGCCCGAGGGGTGTTGTTCAGCGAGGAGTCACAGAAGGCGACGCAGTTCATCCAGCTCGCCAACCGCTCCGATACGCCACTGTTGTTCCTGCACAACACCACCGGCTACATGGTGGGCAAGGCGTACGAGGAAGGCGGCATGATCAAGCACGGCTCGATGATGATCAACGCGGTCTCCAACTCGACGGTGCCGCACATCTCGCTGCTGCTCGGCGCGTCCTACGGCGCAGGCCACTACGGCATGTGCGGGCGGGCCTACGATCCGCGCTTCCTCTTCGCCTGGCCGAGTGCCAAGTCGGCCGTCATGGGCGGCGCGCAGCTGGCCGGCGTCATCTCGATCGTCAGCCGCGCGGCCGCGGAGGCTCGCGGCCAGCAGGTGGACGAGGACGCCGACGCCGCCCTCCGCGCCGCGATCGAGGCACAGATCGAAGCCGAGTCCCTGCCGATGTTCTTGTCCGGCCGCATGTTCGACGACGGTGTCATCGACCCCAGGGACACCCGCACGGTGTTGGGGATGTGCCTGTCCGCCATCGCCAACGGACCAATCGAGGGGACGTCGAACTTCGGCGTCTTCCGGATGTGAGCGCCCCCATGTCCCCGTCCCCCGCGATGTCCCCGTCCCCCGCGATTTCGGCGCGCTCATCCGCGGTGAGCGCG